>NZ_BPQS01000004.1 GCF_022179385.1 Methylobacterium longum
GTCCTTCAGCTCCTGCGCTGATCGCACGCCGATCGCGCGCCCATCCCGGGCGCGCCACATACCAGCGGCCGGCCGGGGAAACCCGGCCGGCCGTTCTCGTGCGCGGTCGCCATGGGGCGCGGGGCGATGGCGCGATGAGGCGCGATGAGGCGCGACGCCCCGGTATTCCCCGATCCGGCGCGGTGGTAGACCATCGCGGGCCGCGCCGCGTCGGCTGGCCGCCGCACGGGTCTGCGGGGGATGCGAGCCCCGGCCGCGACCGTCGCCATTTCCTGATTGCGTGAGGCCGCCATGACCATCGTGACGACGATCGAGGACCTGCGGCGGGTCGCCAAGCGGCGCGTGCCGCGGATGTTCTACGATTACTGCGATTCCGGCTCGTGGACCGAGTCGACCTACCGGGCGAACGAGGCGGACTTCGCCGCGATCAAGCTGCGCCAGCGCGTGGCGGTTGACATGACCGACCGGTCGCTCGCCACCACGATGGCCGGCCAGGCCGTGGCGATGCCGGTGGCGCTGGCGCCCACGGGCCTGACCGGGATGCAGCGGGCCGACGGCGAGATCCTGGCCGCGCGGGCCGCGGAGGCCGCCGGGGTGCCGTTCACGCTCTCGACGATGAGCATCTGCAGCATCGAGGACGTGGCCGAGCACGTCACCAAACCGTTCTGGTTCCAGCTCTACTTCATGCGCGACCGCGCCTTCAACGACCGGCTGATCGACCGCGCCAAGGCGGCCGGCTGCTCGGCGCTGGTCCTGACCCTCGACCTCCAGATCCTCGGCCAGCGGCACAAGGATATCCGCAACGGCCTGTCGGCGCCGCCGCGCTTCACCCCCGCGACCCTCCTCGACCTGATGACCAAGCCGCGCTGGTGCTGGCACATGCTCCAGACGGAGCGGCGCACGTTCCGCAACATCGTCGGCCACGTCGAGGGCGTGGCCGACACTCGCTCGATCTCGTCCTGGACGGCGCAGCAATTCGATCCGCGTCTCGACTGGGACGACGTCCGCCGCATCCGCGACCGTTGGAAGGGCCCCCTGATCCTCAAGGGCGTCCTCGACGTCGAGGACGCGATGCGCGCCGTCGAGACGGGGGCGGAGTCGCTGGTCGTCTCGAATCACGGCGGCCGTCAGCTCGACGGCGCGCCCTCCTCGATCGCGATCCTGCCGGAGATCGCCGAGGCGGTCGGCCACCGCATCGAGGTGCTGATGGACGGCGGCATCCGCTCGGGACAGGACGTGCTGAAGGCGGTGGCGCTCGGCGCCAAGGGCGTGTTCGTCGGCCGCGCGTTCCTCTACGGCCTCGGTGCCTATGGCCAGGCCGGGGTCACCCAGTGCCTGGACATCATCCGCCGGGAGCTCGACATGACGATGGCCCTGTGCGGCCACCGCGACATCCTCGATATCGACCGGTCGATCCTCCGGGCGCCGCCCCTGAGCAACCATCCCGGCTGGTGAGCGGCCCCGGCCCACGAAGTCGCTGCCCCGGTAATCCACAGCAGAGACGAAACGACGCGTGTTGCCTGCCTGTTCTCACGCGTTGGCAGGGGCGGCAGCGAGGCCGCGGCGATGCGTGAGCAGGTGGACGGAATGCCCGAGATCCGAAGCTTCGGTCGCGACGAGCGCGCGGTGGTCCTGGAGCGGCAGCGGATGCAGAAGATGGCGAGGTCCGCCCACGCGTATGTCCGCGGCAACACCGTGGCGTTCTACGAATGGCTCGACGGGCTCACCCGGGGCACCCTGCCGGAGGGGCCGCCGATCTGGATCTGCGGCGACTGCCACCTCGGCAACCTGGGTCCGCTCGCCGACGCCGACGGGCGCATCGACATCCAGATCCGCGACCTGGACCAGACCGTGGTGGGCAATCCCGCGCACGATCTGATCCGCCTCGGCCTGTCGCTCGCGAGCGCCGCCCGCGGTTCGGACCTGCCGGGGATCGTCACCGCCCGGATGCTGGAGGAGATGGTCCGCGGCTACGCGTTGGGCCTGTCGGGGCCCGATGGGACCGCGGCACCGCCCGAGCCCGACGCGGTCCGCACCGTCCGGCGCCGGGCCCTGGGCCGCCGGTGGAAGCACCTCGCCCGGGAGCGCCTGAAGGACGTGGAGCCCTCCATCCCGCTCGGGCGCAAGTTCTGGGCCCTCGATGGCACCGAGCGGGCGGCCCTCGACGAGCTCTTCGGCCAGGAGGCGGTGCGCCGACTCGTCCTGCAGTTGAATGGACGCGACGACGGGTCGGAGGTCCGCCTGGTCGACGCCGCCTACTGGATGAAGGGCTGCAGCTCCCTGGGCTTCCTGCGCTACGCCGCCCTCGTGCGGATCGTCGAGCCGGGCGGCCGGCGCAGCATCGCGCTGGTCGATCTGAAGGAGGCGGTCGAGCCCGCGGCCCCGGCCACCCCGGATGCCGACATGCCGGCGGATCCGGCCGAGCGCGTCGTCGCCGGCGCGCGGGCGCTCGCGCCGAACTTGGGTGCGCGCATGCTGCCGGTGCGGCTCCTCGGCAAGCCCGTGGTGATGCGCGAGCTCGCCCCGCAGGACCTCAAGCTCGACGTCGACCAGTTCAGCCGCGAAGAGGCGGTGCGGGCGGCGCATTACCTCGCCTTCGTGGTCGGCAAGGCCCACGGCCGGCAGATGGACGAGGGGGCTCGCGGGACGTGGCGCGCCGCGATCCTGGAGGGGGCGGCCGGCGGCGCGGAGGCCCCGTCGTGGCTGTGGTCGAGCGTCGTCGAACTCGCCGGCCGCCACGAGGTCGGCTACCTGCGCCATTGCCGCCGCTACGCGGACCGGGCGGCCGCTTGAGCGGCCCTCCCGGCGGCGACCGCGTCTACGTGCTCTTGCCGCCGCTCTTCCCGCCGCTCTTGCCGCCCTTCTTGCCGAGCTCCGCCTGTGCGCTGGACGACGTGCGCGGGTTCGACTTGCCCTCGCGGCTCGCCTTCGCGTTGGCTTTCTTGGCGGTCGTGCTGCCGTGACCCTTCTTCTCGGTCATGCTCTTCTCCCTGACGCTGGCGGTGAAGCGCGGACGCGCCCGCGCCGTTCCGCGGGACCGGGGTTTTCCCGTGGACACGTCGGCCGGCGGCGGACCTATTGCAGGCCCACGGTGACGAACTTCCCGGTCTCGTCCAGCTGCGTGCCCCAGATCATGTGCGAGGCCTGATGCTCGCTCGGGCCGAACTTCAGCGGTGTCCCGAGCCCTAGGTCGAAGGTGCCCATCCCCTCGAGGGCGTCCGCGAGGCGGTCGCCGTCGATCCGCGCGCCCGGCGCGGCGGCGATCCGGCGGACCGCCTCGATGACGATCTTCGCGTCGATATACGCCTCGAAGGACACGTAATCCGGCTTCTCCCCGGGAGAGGACTTCGCCAACTGAGCCTTGAAATCGAGAACCGCCTTCGAGTAGCCGCCCACGGCCGGGACCACCTGGGTGACCAGCACGCCTTCCCCGACCTTGGGGCCGATCAGGGCGAGTTCCTCGGCCAGGGCCGTGGCACCGACGGCGGAGACGTCGGTGTAGATCATCCGTGGGTAGAGCGTCCGGGTGAGCTTGATGAACTCGGCCGCCGGGCGATAGAGCGCCACCATCACCACCGCCTTCGGCGGGACCTTGCGCGCCCGGAGCGCGGCGACCGCGGCCGCCACGTCGATGGTGTTGCGCTTGTAGGTGAGCTTCTGCGGCGGCGGCTCGTAACGCCCCTGCAGCGTGCGCAGCGCCTTCACCACCCCGGCATACCCGGCCTCGCCGAACGGATCGTCCTGCGCGAAGACCGCGATCTCGCGCGGCTTCAGCCCGCGCACGTTCACGAGGTAGCGGACGACGGCCTCGGTCTCCTCGGCGTAGCTCGGCCTGTAATTGAAGACGTAGCGATCCGGCGGCACGGCCCGGACGAGGTCCGAGCCCGTATAGGCGCCGAAGAAGAGCAGCCTGTGATCAAGCACCCAGGGCAGGACCGCCGCCGCGGTCGGGGTGCCGAAATTCCCCACGAAGCCCACGACCCCGTCCCGCTCCGCCATGCGCCTGACGAGATCCGGGGTCCGCGACGGCTCGTATCCGTCGTCGGCGGTGATGAGCTTCAGGCGGTAGGGGCCGATCCCGCCGGCCTCGTTCACGGCGCTGAACGCGGCCTCGACACCGAGCGCGAGCTGACGACCGAATTCCTTGTTCGCGCCGGAGAACGGGGCGATCAGGCCGAACCGCACCTCGGTCCGGTTGCCGCCCTCCCGGAGGCCGTCGCCGTTCTGTATCCGGGATGGTGGGGTATTCGGAGACGGAGACTGGTCTTGGAGGCTCTTGATATCGGGAGTCGGGGCGAACCGCCCCGTCCCCGGTTGCTGAGCCTGGGCAGGTGGGGCGGCTGACAGCGCGGCCACGATCATCAGCCAGCCCGAGAGGAGGACGAAGACGCGCGACATAGCCACCCTCGCCACGGCCCGATGAGCGCGCGACCTCCGAATACCCAGTATCTATTTTCTACGTAGGTACGAGCAGCGCATCAATACGGTCTCCGTTTCGGGCTGGGGAGTAATCAGGCCAGCGGGGTCCGGATGGGACGATCACGGGGCCGCCCGGCCGCGTCCAGGGGGCAGGGCTCTGCAGCAGCCTGTTAAGGCGGTTCCGTCACACTGCGCCGCGAAGGATCGCCACGGGGGACGACACCATGGAGGAGCGCCGCGCGAAGCTCAGGGCCAAGGTCGCACTGCCGGGGCACGCCGCCTTCCCGAGCGCGGCCGCAGAGGTGCAGTGCCTGGTGCTCAACGTCTCGAACATCGGCGCATGCCTGAGCTTCCCGGCCGGCGTGCCGGTTCCCCGGATGTTCGATCTGCGCATCGGCGCCGATCCGAAGCCGCACGCGGTGCGCGTGGCGTGGCGGCGCGCGAGCGACGTGGGCGTGGCCTTCCTCGCATCCCGGGTCGGGACCCCGGACGTGATCCCCGGCTGAGGGCGCCGGCGGGTGGCCACGCCGTCACCCCGGGCGCCGGCCCCGCAGCGCTGTCGGAAGCCGGCCCCACAGACCCGCGATGAGGCCGTCCGCGGATGTCGCGACGGCGGCGCGCCCTCCAGCGAGGAGGGCCCGGACCCGCTCAGCGCGCCGGTCCGAGACCCGGGGCGGGCTCGGCGGGCCGCACCCCGCCGGTCTCCAGCCGGCGCGAGGCGACGAACGAGAAGCGCCGCCGCAGACCGAGGACAGGCCGCTCGATCAGGTGCCAGGACGCCATCGCGAACAGGACGATGCAGGGCAGCGCCAGGAGGACCTGCTGGGTCGTGTTGCGCACGGGCACGAGGGCGACCAGCGCCTGCTGGAGCGGCCAGCCGTACAGGTAGATCCCGTAGGAATAGTCGCCGCGCCGCAGCAGGGTGGGCACCCAGAGGTCCGTCACGCCCAGGCAGACCGTGAGGTAGACCAGCGCCGGCAGGACCACGAGGTTCAGGAACGGGAAGACCGGCACCGCCGTCACGGCGGTCAGGTCGAGTGCGCCGGCCGCGGCCACGACGAGCGCCGCCACGCCGATCAGGCGCGGATCGTAGGGGAGGCGGTGGCGATACAGATAGGCCGCGATCCCGAAGAGGAACGCCACGTAGAGGCGCGAAGCCTTGTCGACGAGCAGCTTGTCGGCCAGGCGCGCCGGCAGGCTCGCGGGCTCGCCCGTGCCGACGACGCCGAGGATGAAGCCGAGCAGGATGATCAGGGCGGCCGCGCCGACGACCAGCCTCGGCCGCCGCAGGAGGCCGGTCAGCACGCACAGCGACATGAGCGCGTAGCAGGCGATCTCGTGCGGGATGGTCCAGAGCGAGCCGTTGACGACGTCGGTGGGGTTGTGGGCGAACACGCCCGGCAGCGTGTAGACGATGAGCCCGAGGATATTGGCGAAGTACCGGTAGGTCTGCGGGTCGGCGGCGTAGTGCGCCAGCGGCAGCACCGTGAACGCCGGCCCCAGGACGACGGCGCTGAGCACGATCTCCACGGCCAGGGCGGGCAGGATCCGCAGCGCCCGGTTGAGGAGGAAGTCGCGCAGACGCAGGCGCAGGGCGCTCCCGGTGATCAGGAAGCCGCTCAGCCCGAAGAAGGCGGCGATGATGCCGTAGCTGCCGAGTTCGAAGAAGCCGTCGACCCGGGTGATCTCGTTGTTGACGATGGCGCGCCCGTGCCAGATCACGACCGACACCGCCAGGACGATCCGGAGCAGGTCGAAGCCGGGGGCGAGGCCCCCGCGCCTGTCGAGTACGGAGCCGACGGTCTGCATGCGCGTGGTCCGGTTGCGGGACGGATCCGCCTTTCATCGCCCGCCATTCGCTAAGAAAGCGCCACGACCGGGCCCGCATGATCGGCCTCCCGGCCAGGAGGCGGGGACGGATCGGTCCCCGGGACGGGCGATTCCGAAGCGCGTCTCCCCGCGCGGGAACGGCATCGGGACGATGCCCTCCCGGGCCGGGATCGCGGCCCGGTGCAGGCCGGCGGCCGGCGCGCGGGCGCGGCTCGAACGGCCTACACGGCGGCCAGCAGCCCGTCCCCCAGGTAATTCCCGGGTCGGGGCGTTCCGGGCAGAGCGAAGAAGTAGCCGCCGCCGATCGGGCGGATGTACTCCTCGAGGCCTTCGCCGGAGAGGCGGTTCTGCACGGTGACGAAGCCGGCGGAGAGATCGGCCTGATAGCAGACGAACAGCAGGCCCATGTCGAGCTGGCCGGCCGCTGTGAGCCCGCGGGAGTAGTTGTAGCTGCGGCGCAGGATCAGGCTGCCCTCCGTGCCGGGCAGGCGCGGGTTGGCGAGGCGGATATGGGCGGCGAGCGAGACGGTCTCGCCGTCCGGATCGGCGGCGTAGTCGGGCACGTCGCGCTCGTGGCCCCGCTTGAGCGGCGCGCCGCTGCCCTTGTGCCGGCCGATGATCGCTTCCTGCTCCCCGAGGGGCGTGCGGTCCCACCGCTCGACCAGGGTGCGGATGATCCGCACCACCTGGTAGCTCCCCCCGACCGCCCAGGCCGGCTCCTCCTGCCCGGGCCCGACCCAGACGTAGCGGTCCATCAGCCGGGGATCCCGGACGTCGAGGTTCGCGGTGCCGTCCTTGAAGCCCAGCATGTTGCGGACAGTATCCGCCCCCATGGTCTTCACCACGTGCGGCGGCAGGAAGCCCTCGATCTTCCAGCGGGGCGCGAGGAGGCCGGGCGTCGCCTTGAGCACGTCGCGCAGGGCGTGGATGTTGGTCTCGGCGGTGTTCGAGCAGAACTGGATCAGCAGGTCGCCGTGGCACTGGGCCGGGTCGAGGGCGTCGTTGGAGAAGCGCTCCATGGGCCCGAGATGGCGCGGGCGGGCGCGCGCCAGGCCGAACCGGTAGTCGAACAGGCTCGCGCCGACCGAGAGGGTGGCGGTGAGGTTGTCGGGCAGGACCGTGGGCCCGAGAATGCCGGAATCGCGCGGCGGCAGCTGCGGGTGGACATCCGGCACGGTGCCGCCCTGCGTCAGGAAGGCGAGGCGCTCGGAGAGCGTCCGGAACAGGTGGGGAAGCTCGCCGCGCCGCTCGGCCAGCACGTCGAAGGCCACGTACAGGGAGGCGGCCGGCTGCGGCGTCACGATCCCAGCCTGATGGAGCCCGTAGAAGGGCTGGGCGACGAGGGTCCCCTCCGTGGCGGTGGTCGGCGTCGCGTCCTCGGCCCGGGCCGGGCCGAGGAGCGCGGCCGCGCCGAGGCCGCCGAGGAACCGGCGGCGGGTGGAGACCGGTGCAGGGGAATGCATCATCGCTCGACGAAATCTGATCGTTCTACCGCTTGTTGTCTCGAATAAAGACCACAGGGCGGCGCCTTGGCAATTTTGTCAGTCGATTCCCAGCCGACCGCGCAGGGTCGACAGATCTTCGGCCAGCAAGGTGATCGGCCCTTTGAGGGCATTCCGGTCCCGGGCCGTGAGGTTGTCGTAGCTCTGGAAGCCCCCGTCCGGGCTGCGATAGCGGGCGAGCAGGTCCTCGACCCGCTTGTAGCTGCGCTCGACCCGCGCCACGAAATCCCGGTCCGCCAGCAGCGGGCGCAGGAGCGTGAACACCACCTTCGAGCCCTCGATGTTGGCCTGGAAGTCCCACAGGTCGGTGCGGCTGTAGCGCTCCTCCTCGCCGCTGATCTTGGTGGCGGCGATCCCCTCGATCAGGGCCGAGGCGGTCCCGACCGCCTTGGCGGGCGGGATGGCCAGCCCGGCGACCCGGTCGCGCAGGATCACGGTCTCGGCGGCGAGGCGCTCCGCGGCCTCGCCGAGCCCCTCCGTGCTGCCGTGGGTGAAGAGCGCCATCTCCAGGCGGTGGAAGCCCACGAAGGCGGGATCGCGCTCGCGCAGTTCGAACTCGTCGCCGCGCACGTCGAGGCGCTTGATCAGGTCGGGGAACAAGGCCGCCACGGGCTCGATGCGCTCGTAGGGCGCGCGCGCCGGAGCGTAGAGCCGGCGCGCCTCCGCGAGCTGCCCGGCCTGGACCGCCGCGACGAACCGCGCGGTCTCGCGCACGAAGGCGTCGGCCTGGGCGACGACGTAGGTCCTGTAGGCCGCCAGGGCGGCGGCCAACTCGGGCGCGGCCGGCCGGGACGGGCGCGCGGGACGCGGCGGGCTGTCCGGCTGCTCGAGGGCCCAGCCCGGACGCGGATCACCGAGGCCGACCATCAGCGCCACGGCGACGGCCGCGGCGCGGCGTCGATCCGGTGCGAGGCGTGGAATCTCGGGCATGGGCGGCCGGCGGCAGACCTTGTCGCGGAGCGCGGCGCGAGCCGACCGCACCGTTCGGCTAGCCGAGGCCGCGCCCAGGGGCAACCGCCCGCGGCGGCGGCGGTTCGACCGGCTCGTCCCGGAGAGGCCTTCCGGACACCCCGTGGATCAGGACGGCCGCGCGGTCAGACGAGGAGCGGGAGCAGAATGGCGAGCAGAATATTCCCGCCCACGAGGAGGACCAGCGGCAGTGCGTCCATGACCGGTCAGCCCAGGCAGGCGAGCGCGCGGGCGCCGAGGGCGGCAGGCTTCGCGCTGCAGGCCCGGGGGGGCATCGCGGAGGCCTGCGCGCCGGCCGGCAGGGCGGTGACGGTCTGCGAGAGCATCGGCAGGTAGGTGGTGCCGACCATGAGGCCGGCCGAGAGCAGCAGGCGGGCGATGACGTCGAGCATGGTGTTTCCCCTTTTTCGGCCTTCGAGGACCGTTGTGCGGGGCGGTATCTACGGGGGCCGTGCTGCGGGAATATTGCGTCCTGTGTTGCTTCATCGCTCTCGGGAAGTCATCGCGCGGATGCCACAATAACCGAATGTGTCGTCGCGGGGTCGGCGACGGATCTGGAGGCCGCAACGGTGGCGGGGCGCGGGACGCGGTGTGGGGCACGATGCGGGGCGCGATGATGCGCGGGTTCAGCCATTCCGGCATCGCCCGCCGCGTCCTCGTGGTTGGGGCGATCCCGATCCTGGTCGCGGCCGCGATCGCGCTGGGCGCCTGGATCCTGCTCCGCGAGGCCGAGCGCGCCCGAGCCGGCGCCGTGGTGGCGACGGAGACCGCACAGACCCTCACGGCGATGAACCGGGCGCGGGCTGATGCCGTCAGTGGCGGCCCCGAGCGGCGGGACGAGGCCGAGCGCCGCTTCGACGAGCGGGCCGCGACGGCGGCCGGGCAGCTCGACCGGCTGGAGCGGCTGGCGCGGACGCGCGGCCAGTCGGCCCTGGTGGCGACCGTGACGGGTGACCTGACCTCGCAGGTGACGCGGATGCGCGCGCTCCTCCTCTCGGAGCGGACCGCGAACGCCACGATCGCCGACATGGCCCGGCGGGCGGACGCCCTGGTGGCGCTGACCGACGTCGCGCGCCGGCGCCAGCAGCAGGACAACGCCCAGCTGATCGCGGTCCTGGCCGTCAAAGACACCGAGCTGGAGCGGAACCAGGGCGTCGTCACCGCGCTGCGGGAGCTGCACGAGGCGATCAGCACGGCGGAGCTGAACCGGGCGCGCATCGGCCGGCCGGTCTTCCCGATCGAGTTCGACGAACTCGCCGGCGACCTGCGGCAGCTCGATGCGGTGGGCGACCGGCTGCGCCGGGTCCTGCGCGTCGACGGCGAGGCCGGGGCGGCCGACCGGGCGACGGAGCTGCTGAAGGCCTACCGCGACCGGAGCCGGACCGAGGACGACCTCAACCGCGTGCTCTCCGAAGGGTTCGAGCTGACCCGCGCCACCCAGGCGGGCCGGGTGCTGGTCGAGTGGTGCGACCAGCTCGTCCAGGTCAACGTCGCCCGCCAGAGCCGCCTGTACGAGGAGGTCGCGCTCCTCATCCGCCACTCCGTCCTGTCGAACGAGGCCGAACTCTCCGCCCAGGATATCGCCCTCACGGCCCTGCGCCTCGCCCGGCGGACGGATGCGGCGCTGGCGCGCCGGGACACCGCCGAGGCGTCGCGGGTGCTGGCGGCGGGCGCGGATCTGTCCGGCACCTCCCGGACGCTGCTCATCCCGGTGAGCATCCGGGACGAGATGGCGGGGGCGATCGACGGGTGGCGCACGCAGCTCGCCGCGACGATCGAGAAGATCGGCGAGCAGAACGAGACCATCGCCGACATGGACCGGCGGGCAGCCACCATGAGCGCCAACGCCCAGACCCTGAGCCGGGCCTTCATCGACGACGCCGACCAGTTCGGCAGCGTGATCCGGCAGCTCCTGATCGTCGGGGCCCTCGGGGCCCTGTGCCTCGGGATCGGGGCCGCCGCCGCGGTGGCGCGCTCGATCACGCGGCCGCTGCACGCCCTCCAGCACAGCATCGTCACCGCCGCCGCCGCGCCCGCCCCCGAGGATATCGGCCGGGACGACCACCTGCTCACCCGGCGGGACGAACTCGGCGACATCGCCCGGGCGACCAACGCGTTCCTGGAGCAGATCCGCCGCCGGGAGGCGGACCGGCGCAACGCGTCCCAGCGGGCCGACGACGCGCTGGTGACCCTGCGGCAGGCGCAGGAGGACCTGATCCGGGCCGAGCGTCTCGCCTCGCTGGGCCAGCTCGTCGCGGGCGTCTCGCACGAGATCAGCACACCGCTGGGCATCGCGCTGACCACCGCGACGCAGGTCCAGTCCGACTCGGCCGCGTTCGAGCGCATGGTCGGGGACAACCAGCTCTCCCGCTCGCGGCTGACCCAGTATGCCGGGCGCATGCGGGAGGGCGCGCAGCTCCTGACCAGCAACCTCATGCGGGCGGCCGACCTGCTCTACAGCTTCAAGCAGGTGGCGGCCGACCAGGCGATCGAGGACCGGAGGGCGTTGAACCTCGCGGACTGGATCGACGAGTTGCTGAAGAGCCTGCGGGCGCTGGCGCGGCCGGGCCGGCACGTCTTCGTCGTGGCCTGCCCGCCCGACCTCGTCGTCGACACGCTCCCCGGCATCCTGGCGCAGGTCGTCACCAACGCCGTCAAGAACGCGATCGAGCACGGCTTCCAGGACCGGGAGGGCGGCCGCATCACCATCACGGGGTTCCGGACCGCGGACGGGATCGGCCTGTCCATCGCGGATGACGGGCGCGGCATCGACGGCGCCGATCTCGGCCGCGTGTTCGACCCGTTCTTCACCACGGCCCGCGCCCGCGGGGGGACGGGCCTGGGGCTGCACATCGTCCACAACCTCGTGGTGAACCGCCTCCAGGGGCGGGTCGAACTGCAGAGCGGCGCCGGCACGGTGCTGCGGCTGTGGCTCCCGGAGCGGCTGGCATGAGCGGCGCGACCCAACCTTCCCCGCACGGCGTCGGCCGCCTGCGGCGGCGGATCGCCGGCGCGCTCGCCGGCCTGATCCTCACGCTGCGCCCGCTGCCGGCCGCCGCCCTCACCGAGCTGCAGTTCTGGCACGCCCTCGACGGGCCCAACGGCGAGCTGGTGACCCGCATCGCCGAGACGTTCAACGCGTCGCAGCCCGACTACCGGGTCGTGCCGGTCTACAAGGGCTCCTACGCGGAGACGATCAGCAGCGGCATCACGGCGTACCGCACCGGCGCGGCCCCGCACCTGCTGCAGGTCTTCGAGGTCGGCAACGGCACCATGGCGGCCGCGATCGGCGCCGTCAGGCCCGTCGCCACCGTGATGCGGGAGGCGGGGCTCTCGGCGAGGCCGGAGGATTTCCTGCCGGTCGTCGCCACCAACTACCTGGATGCCGAGGGCGGGATGCTGTCCTTGCCCTTCAACGTCTCCTCGACGGTGATGTGGATCAACCGGGACCGGCTCCGGCAGGCGGGCCTCGACGCCAAGCGCCTGCCGGCGACCTGGCCGGAGGTCTTCGAGGCCGCGCGGCGGATCAAGGCGGCGGACGGCAAGCGGTGCGCGCTGTCCTCGGCCTGGCCGACCTGGGTGCATCTCGAGCAGCTCTCCGTCTGGCACGACCGGCCGCTCGCGACCCGGTCCAACGGCCTCGACGGCTACGACGCCGAACTCGTCTTCAACGGCCCGCTCCAGGTCCGCCACCTTCAGAACCTCGTCGATCTGAAGCGGGCGGGCGTGTTCGAGTACAACGACCGCGTCAACCGGGGGGAGGGCCGGTTCGTCTCGGGCGACTGCGCGATCTTCCTCACCTCGTCGAGCCTGTACGGCAAGGTTTCCACCGCGGCCCGGTTCGACTGGACGGTCGCGCCGATGCCCTTCTACCCCGACCTGGTCGCGGAGCCGCAGAACGCGATCCTGGGCGGCGGCTCGCTCTACGTGATGCAGGGCAAGACGCCGGACGAGTACCGCGGCGTCGCCCGGTTCCTGGCCTTCCTCATGGAGGGACGGCAGCAGGCCGCGCTGTACCGGAACACCGGCTACATCCCGACCACGCGCGGCGCCTATGCCGACGCGGTGGCGGAGGGGTTCTTCGAGCGGCACCCGCAGCTCCACGTCGCCGTGCAGGAACTCACCCGGCGCCCGCCGACGCGCAACACCGCCGGCCTGCGCCTGGGCAACATGCTGCAGATCCGCGACCTGTGGGCGGAGGAGCTGGAGGCGGCGCTGAACGGGGCGAAGTCGCCGCAGGAGGCCCTCGACGACGCCGTGGCGCGGGGCAACCAGGTGCTGCGGGTCTTCCAGCAGCGGACCAAGAAGTGAGCTGGCCTCACCGGGAAGCGCGGAACCGCACCGTCTCGAACAGGTGGCGGCCGAGGGGATCCATCGTCAGGCCGAGCACGTCGTTGCGGAGCGCCAGATGCACCTTGGTGTGGGCCAGGGGGACCCAGGGCATCGCCTGCCGGACGAGGACCTGGGCCCGGCGGTACAGGGCCAGACGCGTCTCCCGGTCGCCGGTGCGGCGGGCGGCCTCGACCAGCCGGTCGTAGGCCGGGTCGCACCAGCGGGCGAGGTTGGCCCCGCCGGTCTGGGCGGCCTTGCAGCCGAGCAGGACGTTCAGGAAGTTGTCCGGGTCGCCGTTGTCGCTCGTCCAGCCGTAGAGCATCAGGCTGGGCTCCCCGCCGTAGAGGGCGGCGCGGTACGCGTTCCAGGCGCGCGTCACCGGGCGGGCGCGGATGCCCACCCGCGCGAGGTCGGCCTGGATCATGTCGGCGACGCGCCGGCCGTTCGGGTTGTAGGGCCGGCTGACCGGCGGATACCAGAGTTCGACGTCGAAGCCCTCGGCGAGTCCCGCCTCCGCCAGCAGGCGCAGGGCCTCGGCGCGGTCGAAGGGGGTATCCGGCAGGTCCCCGTCATGGGCCCAGATCCCCGGCGGCAGGGGGCCCTGCGCCAGGATGCCGGCATCGCCGTAGACGCCCGCCACGATCGCCTGCCGGTCGATCGCGAGGTTGACCGCGCGCCGCACCCGGACGTCGCCGAAGGGCGCGCGGGTCGTGTTGAGGGCGAGGTAGGCCACGTTCAGCTCGGCGAGCGCGAGCAGCCTCAGGCCCGGCTCCGCGCGGATCGCGTCGAGGTCGCCGGTGGCCGGGAACGCCATGGCGTGGCATTCCCCGGCCCGCAGCTTGGTCAGCCGGACCGCCGCGTTCGGCGTGATCGCGAAGACGAGGCCGTCGGGGCGCTCGCCCGGTTCGCCCTCGTCCGCCGCGCGGCGCCAGTAATCCGGGAAGGCGCGGTAGCGCAGGACCTGGTCGGGCCGGTAGCCCTCGAACACGAACGGGCCCGTCCCGATCGGCGCACGGGCGAGGTCGTCCGACGCGTTGCCGGCCGCGAGGGCGGCCGCGTACTCGGCCGACAGGACGGCGCCGAAGGCCTGCGCGATGTTGGCCAGGAAGGTGGTGTCGGCCTCGCGCAGCCGGAAGCGGACGTGGCGCGGGTCCGGGGCGTCGACGGCCTCGATCAGGTCGGCGAGGCCGAGGTCGTGGAAGTAGGTGAAGCCCTGCGCGGCGCCGTCGGGTCCGGGGCGCCGCTGCCGGGCGAAGGAGAACACCACATCCTCGGCGTTCAGGGGGCGGGTCGGGGTGAAGCGCGCGTTGGCGTGGAAGCGCACGCCGTCCCGCAGGGTGAACACGTAGGTCCGGCCGTCCTCCGAGACCGTCCAGGATTCGGCGAGCGCCGGGCGGATCGTCGTGGTGCCGGGCGCGAACTCCACCAGCGCATTGTAGACCTGCCACGCCGCGTTCATCGTGGTGGTGGTCGTGGCGCGGGCGGGATCGAAGCTCTCCGGGCTGCCCTCCGAGCAGAACACGAAGGTGCGGGACGCCGCCGGACCCGGGCTGACCAGCAGGCCGGCCGCGAGGGCGAGGAGCCCGGCCCGGTGACCGGCGGCGCGTCTCACGGCGTCCCGATCGCGACGGGGAGCGGCCGGGCCGCCGTCGCCGCGGGCCGGGCGGGAAACTCGACCTGCACGGTGGTCCCCTGGCCGGGTTCGCTCGTCAGCGCGATGCGGCCGCCGAGCTTGGCGGTCACGAGGTTGTGGACGATGTGCATGCCGAGCCCCGTGCTGCCGGCGCTGCGCGCCGTCGTGAAGAACGGATCGAAGATCCGGTCGAGGTGCTCCGGGGGGATGCCCTGACCGGTGTCGCGGACCTCGATCCGCACGAGGCCGTCGGCGCGTTCCGACACCGCCACGGTGATCCGGCCCGCCTGGCCGGCGCGGAAACCGTGCACGACCGCGTTGGCGATCAGGTTGGTCACGATCTGCGCCAGCACGCCGGGATTGGTGCCGATGACGAGGCCGGCGGGGCAGGCGCGCTCCACGACGTGGCCGCCCTTGCGCAGCATCGGTTGCAGGCTCGCCAGCAGATCGTCGAGCCAGGTCGCGAGTTCGACGCTGCGGCTCTCGTCGCTGACGCGGTCCACCGCGACCTGCTTGAAGCCCTGGACGAGATCGGCGGCCCGGGTCAGGTTGGTGCAGAGCAGGGTGGCGCCCTCCTCGACCCGGTCGACGAAGTGGTTCAGCCGGGAGCGCGACAGCGTGCCGGCGGCGAGGCCCGTCCGGAAGGTGCGCGCCTCGTCGCTCATGAGCGTCCCGGTGGTCAGCGCGATGCCCAGCGGCGTGTTGATCTCGTGCGCCACGCCGGCCACGAGCTGCCCCAGGGAGGCGAGCTTCTCGGCCCGGACGAGGTTGTCCTGGGTCCGGCGCAGCTCGACCAGGGCGACGTCGGCCTGATCCTTGGCGCGGCGCAGCGCCCCTTCCCGGCGCGTGATCTCCGAGACGAAGACCGCGGTGGCGCGGGCGATGTCGCCGAGTTCGTCCCGGCGCCCCGTGCCGCGCACGGCCGCGCCCGCCGGATTGGCGGTCAGCATCACCATGTCGCCCTGGAGGGCGCGCAGGGGCACCAGGATCGAGCGGGCGACGAAGATCACCACCAGGGCGCCGAACAGCAGCAGCCCGGCCGCGCCGGCGAGGAGGATCCGCTGGATGAAGATGCCGAACCGGTCGGCATCCCCCACGAAGGCGTCGTTGAGGGCCTTGGCGCTGTCGATCATCGTCGCAGCGAGCCCGTCCATCGCGACGATCATCGCGTTCTGCTGCCGCAGGCCGCCGATCGTGGTGGTGAGGCGTGCCCGCCAGCCGTCGAGGGCCTGCACCATCTCGGCCTGGATCAGCGGCGAGATCGGCAGGGCGTTGGCGCTCCGGGCGAGGCGCTCCCCCGCCTCGCGCATCCGCTCCGCCAGGGCGGCATCCCGGTGCAGCAGGGCGCCGGCGGTGCGCGGGCCGAGCTTGAGGGTGCCGATGGCGACGTTCTGGGTGGCCTGCTCGATCTCGTTGGCCTCCACCGAATAGGCCAGGAGCTGAGCCACCTCGTCGTGCAGGCTCTCCTGGCCGGAGGTCTCGATCTTGAGGGTGCGCTCGATCCACCCGTCGAGTTTCGCGCCGCGATCCGGGCTCTGCCCCGCCGTCTCCGCGCTCAGCGCGTCGAGCGCCTCGGCCTCGGCCGCCCGGCCGTCGAACCGCAAAGCCGCCGCCAGGTCGCGGCTGGCGGTGCGGACGCGGGCCTGCGCGCGCTGGGCCTCGGCCTCCGCGACCGAGGGGCCGGCCGGGTCTGCCGCCGGGCCGGTGTTCTGGGCGCCGGCCTGAGCGGCGAGCACCGCGCTCTCCGCGCTCCGGGCCCGCAGCGTGTTGAGGTGAACGACGAGGCCGCGGGCGACTCGCAGCGCCTCGACCTTCTCGGCCAGCGAGCGGGCGAGGTCGGCGTTCGAGGATTGCTGTCGCAGGCGCGCCCGGTCGGTGAGGTCGATCAGGGTGTCGGCCCGCTGCGTCATCTCGCGGATCAGGCCGTCATTCTCCTGGGTGCGGCGGATGAAGGCCTCCATCTGGCCCCGGTAGCGGGCCAGGGCCTCCTCCACCGAGGCGATGCGCGCGCGCTGCGCGTCGATGCGGGCGAAGCCCGCGAGCCGACCCAGGCCAGCTTCGGCCCGCGCCGTCAGGCTCGCGAAGCGCGCGGCGTAGGGGGGGCGGTCCTGCGCGTCCGCGGCGGCGTACTGGTCGCGGACGAGGCGCGCGGTGGCGAGGTCGTGGTACACGTCGGCGACCAGCACCGCCCCGCCGCGGGCGCGCTCCTCCTGGGCCAGGAGGAGCCAGCCCGCCATGGCGATCGCGCCGGCGGCGAGGATCGGCACGCCTCCGACCAGGGCGATCTTGGGTCCAACCCGCATCCGCGTCCCGCCATAGGGGTCCGGCAGCAACTTAAAGCCGTGCCCCTGCGCGGAGCAATCCGGCGGCGCTCCGGCGCGTCCCCGGTCGGCGGCCGGCTCGGCGCCGCCGGGTCGCTGCGCCGCGCGGGCGGGGAGGGCGGCGGAACCATCCCCGGCGGGCGGTTTCAGCGGGGCCGGGATCCGGCGGGTCGCGGCTCGGGGGCGGCCAGGACGGCATCCTGCGGGTCGCGCGCGCCATCGCGGGGCGTCGGCACGCCGAACCGCTCCTCACGGGTCGGCAGGCGCCGCGGCGCGGCGTGGCGGCCACGCAGCATGAGTTGCAGCCGGAGCAGCAGGTCGGGATCTTCGCCGGAACCGGGATCGTCGCTGAAATGCGGCATGGCGGCCTCCGCCCTTCACCGCGGACGGGGCGCGGGATCGACCGCGATGAGCCGGACGCGGCGGGGCGCCGGACTCTCCGCGGCGCCGGCCCCCGCACAGGAGCCCGGCGGATACGGCCAGGCCGCCGCACAGGGAGCGCCGTCACGGGGCGAGGCGGCGGAGGTCTGCGCCCCGCGCGCCGCCGGCTCGCCCCCGCCCGGGGCGACCAGGCCGACGAGCATCAGGACGCAGACCGTGCCGGCTGCCGCGGCCGAAGAGGTTCCGATCACATGTCGCATGGCCTGTCCTCCGGGCGCCCGCGGCCCTCGAGTCTGCCACGCTGATAGACGTGTTCCGTGCCGCCGTTATTGCGTCCCGCCCGGTCTGCCGGCTGAAATGTTGCGTTCTCGCGCAACGAGGCAACATTCCGCTGCCGCCCGTCAGTCGCCCTCGGGGCGAAATATGTATCCGAGGCCCCGGACGGTGCGGATGTAGCGCGGATTGCCGGGGTCCGGCTCGACCTTCTTGCGGATGCGGTTGATCCGCACGTCGATGGCGCGGTCGAACGCGTCCGGATCGCGGGCATCGGCGAGGTCGAGCAGGCGCTCGCGCGACAGGGCCCGCCGCGGGTGGTCGGCGAACGCCTTCAGGAGATCGAATTCCGAGCGGGTCAGCGCCTGTTCGAGGCCGGCATCGTCGCTCAGGCGCAGGGCGTCGAGCTCCAGCCACTTGGTCCCGAACCGGATTCGGCGTCCCGGCTCCGGCCCCGGGGCAGCCGCGGCCACCGCGTGGCCCGGTGCCTGAACGCGGCGCAGCACCGACCGCACCCGCGCCACCAGCTCCCGCAATTCGCAGGGCTTGGGCAGGTAATCGTCGGCCCCGAGTTCCAGCCCGACCACCCGGTCGATGGCGCTCGCCGTGGCGGTGAGCATGATGATCGGAATCGCCGTCCGGGCCTTCAGGTCGCGCACGATCGAGAGCCCGTCCTCCTCCGGCATGTTGAGGTCGAGCACGATCAGGTCCGGGCTGTGGCGGGCGAGGTGCTCCCGCAACGCGCGCCCGCCGTCGCACAGGACCACCCCGAAGCCGTGGAGCTTCAGGTAATCGCCGACCATCTCGCGGGTCGCCGCCTCGTCATCGACCACGGCGATCGAGGGGACCGCCGCGCCGCCACGGGCGGCCGCGGGCGCTGGCCATTCTGGAATGCTCATCGCGGCTGCGCGCACTTTCCGGTTCCGCTTTGGAACGAATGCAGGAATCGTATCGGCATACGATAGCGTGACAAGCTTTCAACACGATTGCTAGCGTACTCGTCAGGTTTCGAACGGCATTTCAGGCCATAGCCATGGATGACGATACCCTCACGTTGATCCCCGACGATCTCGATGAGGCGCCGCCGAGCGCGGGGGCGTGGGTCATCGCCGTGATCGACGACGATCCGGCGGTCCATGACGGCACCCGCTACGCCCTGGCGAGCTACACCCTCGACGGGCGCGGCCTGGAGATCCTCACCGCCCGGTCGGCCGCGGAGGCGCGGGTGCTGCTCGCCGAGCGCCGCGACGTGGCGGTGGTGCTGCTCGACGTGGTGATGGAGACCGACAATGCCGGGCTGGAGCTGGTCGACTACATCCGGCGCGACCTCCGGCAGGAGACGGTGCGGATCATCCTGCGGACCGGCCAGCCCGGCCAGGCGCCGGAGCGGCGGATCATCGTCGATTACGACATCAACGACTACAAGGCCAAGACCGAGCTGACGGCCGACAAGCTGTTCACCAGCCTCACCGCGGCCCTGCGCGCCTACCAGCAACTCAAGCGCCTGGACGAGACCCGGCGCGGGCTGGAGATCATCATCGACGCGGCGCCGATGCTCCTCGACCACAAGTCGATGCAGCGGCTGGCCGAGGGCGTTCTCACCCAGGTCGCCTCGCTCCTGAACGTGGCCTGCGCGGGCATCCTCGTGCTCCGCGAGACCGCGGCCCCGCAGGAGCGCTTCTGCGTCCTGGCCGGGTCCGGCTGCTACGGACATTACGCGGGCCGCGAGCCGGCCTGGCCGCTGGAGGAGCGCGTGCAGCCCCTCGTCGAGCGGGCCTTCGCGGAGCGCCGCCACAGCTTCGGCGAGCACTGGTCGACCCTGTACCTGCACACCGCGAGCGGCAGCGAGATCGTGGCGCTGATCGAGGCCGACCGGCAGCTCTCCGAGACGGACCGCTCGCTCATCGCGCTGTTCACGAGCCGGCTGTCGATCGCCTTCGACAACGTCATCCTCTACGAGCGGCTGCAGCAGACCAACGCCGACTTGGAGCGGCGGGTGGTCGAGCGCACCGCCGAGCTGATCCGGGCGAACCGCCGGCTGGACCTGCAGCGCTCGGACCTGCGGCGGGCCAACAGCCTCAAGACCGAGATCCTCGGCACCATCGCGCACGACCTGAAGAACCCGCTGGCGGTGATCCTCGGCCGCGCCGAGATGCTGTCCGACCTGATCGACCTCCAGGGCGACCGGGCGCAGATGCGCGCGCAGATCGAGCACGTGCGCACCAGCGCCAAGGGCCTGACCGCCATGATCGACAGCCTCATGGCGGACGCGATGAACGACGCCCTCGACATCAGCCTGCGGCGCGAGCCGGTGGACCTCGCGGGCCTCGCCCGGGAGGTGTGCGAGGCCGACCGGCCGCTGGCCGACGCCAAGGGCCAGACCCTCGTCTGCGAGGGGCCGGAGGAGCTGTTCCTGTGCGGCGACGCCGAGCGCCTGCGGGAGGCCCTCGACAACCTCGTCTCCAACGCCATCAAGTACAGCCCGGAGGGGGGCGCGATCACCGTGCGGGTGAGCCGCGAGCCGGGCCCGCGGGGCGCGGAGCTGGTCTGCGCGGTCGCCGATCACGGCCCCGGCCTGTCGCCGGAGGATTCGACCCGGGTGTTCGGGCGCTTCCAGCGCCTCTCGGCGAAGCCCACCGGCGGCGAGAACTCCACGGGCCTCGGGCTCTCGATCGTCCGGCGCATCGCCGAGCTGCATGGGGGGCGCGCGACGGCCGAGAGCGCGGGGCCCGGCCTCGGGGCCGTGTTCTCGGTCCGCTTCCCGGAAGAGGCGGTCGGGCTGTACTGACCGTCCGCGCGGAGCCTCGGCGGATTGCCCGGCGGGGAGTCGGGCGGCGAAGGGTTCGCGGCCGTCTCGCCCGGCGGGGCTGATCGGTCCCGCGCGTGGCGGACGAAACAGTCGACGCAATCATCGCGCAAATGAGCTTGGCCATAACGCCGCTCCGAAGCAGCCGAGCGACGGTTGCCGCGATGGGGAGACGTCACATGGCCACTCAGATGATGACCACCGGACTCACCGGCACGGACCGCGTCGTGGCGTGGACCATGATCGCAGGACTGGCGCTGGCGCTCGTCCAGTACGCGCAGGGCCTGGCGCTGCCGACGCATTTCGTCTGACGGCGGATCCGCCTGAAGGCCGGTCGGGCGGCGGCGTGACAGGACCTGTCACCGCGCCGCATCTCTCAAGGGCCCCGGTGCCCGCGGCCTTGCGCGAGCCGGAATGTGACGCCTACAAGCTTGCCGGCTCAAGCTCGGCCCGGATCGAGCGGCAACGGCGCGGAGCGGGCCTCAAGGCCTTGCTCCGCATGGAGGAAACCGCGTGACATTCGCCCGATGCGGTGCAGCCCTGGCGCTGCTCTGGGGACTGGGTTCGGGTTCGCCCGCCCTGGCCGACGAGTGCGCCAATCGCGGCCAGCTCGACGACGCCTACTGCGACGCCAACAAGGACCTCGTCGCGGACGTGCCGGCCAAGACCCGCGACCCGAGCGTCATCGTGTTCGCCTACACGCCGGTCGAGGATCCGGCGGTCTACGAGAATTCCTTCAAGCCGTTCACCACCTACCTGTCGCAATGCACGGGCAAGCGGGTGGTCTACTATCCCGTGCAGTCGAACTCGGCCGAGATCGAGGCGATGCGCTCCGGCCGGCTCACGGTGGCGGGCTTCTCGACGGGCCCGCTGGGCTTTGCCGTCAACATGGCCGGCGCGGTCCCGTTCGCCGCCAAGGGCACCGAGAAGGGCTCCGAGGGCTACAACCTCATCGTCGTGGTGAAGGCGAGCAGCCCGTACAAGACGCTGACCGACCTTAAGGGCAAGCGCGTGGCCCATACCGCCCCGTCGTCGAACTCGGGCAATCTCGCCCCCAAGGCGCTGTTCCCGGAGCAGGGATTGAAGCCGGGCGAGGATTACAAGCTCATCTACTCGGGCGGCCACGACAAGTCGGCGCTCGGCGTCGGCACCGGCGACTACGACGCGGCCCCGGTGGCCTCCGACGTGTTCTACCGCATGGTCGCCCGCGGGACGATCAAGGGCGACGATTACCGGGTGATCTACAAGAGCGAGAAGTTCCCGACCTCCGGCTTCGCCTACGCCCACGATCTCAAGCCGGAACTCGCCGAGAAGCTGAAGCAGTGCTTCTACGATTTCCGCTTCCCGCCCGACATGGTGAAGGACTTCGAGGGCGACGACCGCTTCGCGCCGATCACCTACCTCAAGGACTGGGCGATCGTCCGCAAGGTCGCTGAGGATTCGGGCACGCCCTACAACAAGGCCGCCTACGAGCGGGAGGCCGCCCGCGAGGCCGAGGCGGCGCGCAAGAAGGCGGACGGCGCGGGCAAGCCGTGATGGCGGGATCCGCGCTGCGCGAGACCGCCGCCGGACCCGGCGCGGACGTCCGGGCGGATGACCCGCGCGCCCTGGTCATCCGCGGGCTCACCAAGGAGTATCGGCCCGGACAGCCGGTCCTGAAGGGCATCGACCTCGTGGTGCCCGGCACCGGCCTCACCGCCATCATCGGCCCGTCGGGAACCGGCAAGAGCACCCTGATCCGCTGCATCAACCGGCTCGTGCAGCCGACCTCGGGCGAGATCCTGTTCCGCGGCGAGGACCTCGCCCAGCTCTCCGGCCGCAGCTTGCGCCGGGCGCGCCGCCGGATCGGGATGGTGTTCCAGGAATACAACCTCGTCGAACGGCTCACCGTGATGGAGAACCTGCTCTGCGGGCGCCTCGGCTACGTGCCGGCCTGGCGCGCGTGGCTGCGGCGCTTCCCCGAGGCCGACATCGCCCGAGCCTTCGAGCTGCTCGACGCGGTCGGCCTCTCGGGCTTCGCCACGCGCCGGGCCGACGCCCTCTCCGGGGGGCAGCGCCAGCGCGTCGGCATCGCGCGGGCGATCATGCAGGAGCCCGAGATCGTGCTCGCCGACGAGCCGACCTCGTCCCTCGACCCGAAGAGCTCCGTCGAGATCATGGAGATCCTGTCGCGGCTCGCGGCCGAGCGCGGCGTGCCGGTGGTCGTCAACATCCACAACGTGGCGCTGGCCCAGCGGTTTGCGGCACGCATCGTCGGCATGTCGGGCGGGCACGTGGTCTACGACGGTCCGCCCGACCGGCTGAGCGAGCGCGACCTGCGCGGCATCTACGGCGGCGAGAACTGGCTCGAATGAGCGCGCGGACCGGACCGGATCCCTCGGGCGCCTCCCGCGACGTCGCCTTCCGCCCGAACTGGACGGCGCGCGCCGGCTGGGCGCTCCTCGCCCTCTACGCGCTCTACGCCGCCACCCAGCTCGGCTTCGAGCCGGAGCGCCTCGCCAGCGGGCTCGGCCACGGCCGCCAGTTCCTGGCCCGGATGTTCCCGCCCAACTTCTCGCGCTGGGAGCTGATCCAGTCCGGCATCGCCGAGAGCCTGCAGATCGCCGTGATCGCGACGGTGATCGGCATCGCGGTCGCGCTGCCGATCGGCTTCCTGGCGGCCCGTAACCTCATGCCGCCCTGGGTGACGTGGCCGATGCGGGCGCTCATCGCCCTGTGCCGCTCGTTCCACCCGATCATCGTGGCGATCCTCTTCGTGAAGGCGATCGGCTTCGGGGCGCTCGCGGGCGTGATGGCGCTGATCGTCGCCTCGGTGGGCTTCATCGCCAAGCTGTTCGCCGAGGCGATCGAGGAGATCTCCCTCAAGCAGGTCGAGGCGGTGCGGGCGACGGGCGCGGGCTTCCTGTCGACCCTGATCATGGGCGTGCAGCCGCAGGTGCTGCCGCGCTTCATCGGCTTCGCCACCTACCAGCTCGATTCCAACCTCCGGAACTCCACCATGGTGGGGATCGTCGGCGGCGGCGGCATCGGCGCGACGCTGTTCACCGCCTATCAGCGCTTCGACTACGACGTCGTGCTGGCGATCCTGATCGTCATCGTCACGCTGATCATGGTGGCCGAGATCGTGTCGGGCTGGGCACGCAGGGTGTTCCAGTGAGCGCCGCCGCCTCCGCCGCCCCGACCCCCCGCCGCTGGCAGCGCTTCACGCCGCTGAAGCGTCTCGCGCGGCTCGCCTTCACCCTGTTCGCGGTGGCCGCCTTCGTGGCGAGCCTGCGCACCATCGAGGTGATCCCGGAATTCCTCTACGACGCCCCCGACCAGCTCGCCGACCTGTTCGGCCGCATGTGGCCGATGGATCTCGGCTATGTCGGCCCGACCCTCCGGGCCCTGGTGGAGACGCTGCACATCGCGACGCTCGGCACGCTGATCGCGATCGGGATCGCGGTCCCGATCGGATTGCTGGCGGCGCGGAACGTGACGTCCAGCTTGGCCCTGAACCTGCTGGCGAAGTTCGTCTTCGTGACGTCCCGCTCGGTCAATTCCCTGGTCTGGGCGCTGCTGTTCGTGGCGGTGTTCGGGCCCGGGCCGCTCGCCGGCACGCTGGCCATCGCCCTGCGCTCCGTCGGCTTCACCGGCAAACTCTTCGCCGAGGCGCTGGAGGAAGCCAACCGCGGCTCCATCGAGGCGCTGCAGGCCGCCGGGGCTGGGCGGCTCTCGACCCTGCTGCTCGGCTACTGGCCGCAGGTGAAGCCGGCCTTCTGGTCAATCGCGCTGTTCCGCTGGGACATCAACATCCGGGAATCGGCCGTGCTCGGCCTGGTCGGCGCGGGCGGCATCGGCGTCGCCCTCGATACCGCGCTGAACCTGCTCTACTGGGATCAGGTGGCGGTGGTGCTCGCGGCGATCTTCGGTGTCGTCATCCTGGCGGAGATCGTGGTCACGCAGCTTCGGTCGCGGACGCTCTGATCCGGCCGATCAGGATCAGGGTCCCGACCGGCCCCGAGGGGGCGGTGCGGGCGGTGGACGCCACGATGCCCGCGGCACGGCCCTGGTCTCGCCCGCGGGCCACGGGAACTCGTGCGGCCCGGGCAGTCCGGAGCGCTGCACGAGCCGCAAGAGCGCCCCGCCCGGCGCGGATGGGATCGGCCCCCTCCGCCACACCCGCAACGCCGGCCAAGACGGCTCCGGCTCGGGATGCCCGACGGGCAGGCCGGATCACCGCCACGCAGGGCGCGTCCCCGGCGATGAACGCCGAGCACGCCTTCGACCCCGCGTTCCGCGACGGCTCGGCCCCGGTCTTCGGCGGCGCGCAGCTGCGCGAGGGAGCAGGCGTCGCCGGCGTCCGCTGATCGCGCGTCGCTCGCGCATCCCCGTGCGCCGCGGCGGGACGCGACGGGTCGATCCGCGGCGGGGTCAGCGTCCTCGCGTTCTGTCTCCTGCACGTCGTTGACCAGGGCCGGCGAACAATTTGCCGAAAGCGTAGCGCAAAGCTTCGGCCGCTCCCGTCCACCCGGTGGACGGGTGGCGCCCCGCGGCGTCTGATCCCGGCACAAGAACTGAATACAGAATCATCAGGGAGGCTTGCATGCTGCGCGGGTTGGTCGTCGCTGCCCTGCTCGGGCTCACCGTCGGCGCGGCCGCAGAGGAGCCGCTCCGCTTCGAGGTCGACCCGGCCTGGCCGAAGCGCCTGCCCAACGACTGGATCATGGGTCAGGCCGCGGGCGTCGCGGTCGACGCGGAGGACAATGTCTGGGTGATCCAGCGCCCGCGCACCCTCACCGACGACGAGAAGGCGGCGAGCCTCGATCCGCCGCGCACCCGCTGCTGCAAGCCGGCCCCCCCGGTCCTCGAATTCGATCAGGCCGGGACCCTGATCCGGTCCTGGGGCGGGCCCGGGGAGGGCTATCAATGGCCCCAGAACGAGCACGGCATCACGATCGACCACAAGGGCTTCGTCTGGCTCGCCGGCAACGGCGACACCGACGGCCAGATCCTGAAGTTCACGCCGGACGGCCGCTTCGTGCTCCAGATCGGCAAGCAGGGACCGCAGACCGACAGCCAGGACACCACCCGCCTGGGCAAGCCGGCCGGGATGATGGTCGATCCCGAGACGAACGAGCTCTACGTGGCCGACGGCTACTACAATCACCGCGTCATCGTGTTCGACGCCGAGACCGGCGCGTTCAAGCGGATGTGGGGCGCCTACGGCAAGCCGCCCACCGACGAGAAGCTCGGGGCCTACGATCCCGCGGCCGAGCCGGCGACCCAGTTCCGCAACCCGGTCCACTGCGTGCAGATCGCCCGCGACGGGCTGGTCTACGTCTGCGACCGGACTAACAACCGCATGCAGGTGTTCCACAAGGACGGCCGCTTCGTGAAGGAGATGTTCGTCGAGAAGAACACCCGGGCGAACGGCTCGGTCTGGGAACTCGCCCTGTGGCCGGACGAGCGCCAGAGCTACCTGCTCAACGCCGACGGGGCCAACAACGAGGTCCGCACCCTGAGCCGCGACACCGGCGAGATCCTCGGCCGCTTCGGCCGCAACGGCCGGATGGCGGGCGACTTTCACTGGGTCCACAACCTCGCGGTGGACTCGAAGGGCAACGTCTTCACCACCGAGGTGGATACCGGCAAGCGCGCCCAGAAATTCCTCTTCCGCGGCGACATGGTCCTGCGCAAGCGCGCCGCGCTGCAGGAGGGCCAGACGGCCGGCCAAGCGGCCGGCCAAGCGGCGGGCCAAGCGGTTGGCCAAGCGGTTGGCCAAGCGGTCGGCCAAGCGGCGGGCCAGCCGGCAGGAAGCCCGCGATGATCGCCGATTCCGACCCGGCCGCGGGGGCCGCCTGCCCCTGCTGCCTCCCGCGAAGGGGTTTCATGCGCCGCCTCGCGGGCCTGGGCGCGGCGGCCCTCACGGCCCTTCCCGCCGCCGCCGCGGCCGAGCCCTTGGGCTATGCGGGCCTCGTGATCGACTGCCACGGACACTACACCACCGAGCCG
This sequence comes from Methylobacterium longum, assembly GCF_022179385.1. Classification (GTDB taxonomy): domain Bacteria; phylum Pseudomonadota; class Alphaproteobacteria; order Rhizobiales; family Beijerinckiaceae; genus Methylobacterium; species Methylobacterium longum. Next base: position 26,461 of record NZ_BPQS01000004.1, read on the forward strand.
CCCGCCATGCTGGCGTGGCGCAAGCGCCAGATCGACGCCATCAACGATCCCGCGCAGGCCCCGTCCCCCGCCGACCTCAAGGTCAGCGACGACGCGGTGCGCGACAGCGTCCGCGCGCGGCAGCTCACGCTCCAGTCCGAGCGGGGCATCTCGCTGGCCCTGTTCTCGCCCCGGGCGGGCGGGATGGGCCACCATATCGGCAACGCCCGCACCAGCCTCGACTGGTCGATCGTGTCGAACGACATGATTCACCGCGTCGTGAGCCTGCATCCCAGGAACTTCGTCGGGGTCTGCCAGCTACCGCAGACGCCGGGCGTGTCGCCGAAGAACTGCACGGCCGAACTGGAGCGGTGCGTGACGCAGCTCGGCTTCGTCGGCTGCAACGTCAATCCGGACCCGTCCGGCGGCTACTGGTCCGATCCGCCGCTCTCGGACCGGTTCTGGTACCCGCTCTGGGAGAAGATGGTCGAGCTGGACGTGCCCGGCATGGTCCATGTTAGCGCCTCGGCCAACCGCAATTTCCATGCGACGGGCGCGCATTACATCAACGGCGACACCAGCGCCTTCATGCAGTTCGTGACCTCCGACCTGTTCAAGGACTTCCCGACGCTGCGGCTGATCATCCCCCATGGCGGCGGCGCGGTGCCCTACCACTGGGGCCGCTACCGCGGGCTCGCGCAGGACCTGAAGCGGCCGCCGCTGTCGGAGCTGATGCGCAACGTGTTCTTCGACACCTGCGTCTACCACCAGCCGGGCATCGACCTGCTGCTCAAGGTCGTGCCGCACGACAACGTGCTGTTCGCCTCCGAGATGGTGGGCGCGGTGAACGGGATCGATCCCGAGACGGGCCACGCCTACGACGACACCAAGCGCTACGTCGAGGCCGCGGCGCTCCCCGACGGCGACCGGGCGAAGATCTACGCCGGCAACGCTCTCAGGGTCTATCCGCGCCTCGGGGGCACGCTGACCGCCGCGGGCCTCACGCCGTAGGCCGGACTCTGATCGGGCTAAGGCGCGGGCTGCGGTGCGCGCTGCGGTGCGGACTTGGCCGCCGCGGCGGTCCACTTCTCGAGCTTACCGAGCGCCCCCCAGGCGGTGAGGCCGAGGAAGATCGGCATCGTGTAGGGGCTGAGCCCGAAGGCCGGGGTGAGCTGCGCGAGAACCTGGCCCAGGCCCGTCGTCGCGGGGACCTGCGCCAGGATCTGCGTCGCCACGGCGCCGATGATGCCGAGGGCGGATTTCTTGCCGTTGAGCAGGTGCCCGATCGTCTGCCCGAGCGCGCCGTTGACCGGCCCCAGGCCCGCCCCCGGAACCGGCTGCGGCGCCGTCCCGGGAAGCGGTGGTCCCGCGGTGAGCCGCGCCCCGTCGAACTGCCGGCGCAGGGCGTCGATCTGCTGGCGCAGGGCCTGTAACGGCTCCTCGAGCCGCGCCGCGAGGTCGACGGACGGTGCGACGGTCGCGGGTGTCACGATCATCGGTTGCACCGGCGCCGGTTGCGCCGGCGCGGCCGTGCCCCGGGCAACCTGCCGCTCGAGCGCCTCGATGCGCGCCAGCACCCCCGTATCCGCCGCTGGCCGCAGGGCCTCCTGGATGGCCGCGACGGTACGGGCGTCCGCGATGCCGGTGTCGTCGAGGCCGCGCTGCGCCTGGAACTGCGCCACGGCGGCCATGGTCCGGCGCCCGTTCCGCCCGTCCTCGACGAGGCGGGGCGCCGCGCCGAGGCGGTTGAGGGCCTGCTGGACCCACAGCGTGCTGTCGGCGAGTTCGTCGTCCGGCTCGCGCGTCGGGTCGATCTCGGCGGGGTGCGGTCCGGCGCTCCGGCCGGCGCTCCGTCCGTCGATCTGGATGGTCGGGTCCAGGTCGAGGAGCGCCTTCAGGATCACGGCGGTGCCGAGCTGCGTGTCGACCACGTTCGGGTCGAAGACGTGGTCGCGCACGAACTTGCCGCCCCGCGCACCCGGCGGCCCGTAGGCGGTCGAGCCGCCCCACAGATAGGGGGAGTTCACTCCCTTGCCGTGATAGCCGTAGCCGTTGAAGCCCTCGAGCCGATACAGGACCCGCGCGGCGCTCCAGTCGCTCACGCCGACCAAGCCCTCGAGGCGCAGGGCGTCGACCGCCCCGTCCGCGAACGCATTCGGGCCCGCGAAGGGGCCGCGTCCCCTGGGGACGATGGTGGTCCGCCGGTCGAGGGGCTGCCCGTTGCCGAGATAAGTCTCGAAGTCGAGGGACGATTCCCGGTAGTGGCAGAGCCCGATGAACCACCACGGCACGCCGGTGCGGGCTTCGACCTCCTGGTAGCGCGGCTTTCCGGCGGCGATCCGCTGCGCCAGCTTGCGGGCCGCCTCCGCCTTCTCGGGGCGGATCTGGAGCGACTCCCAGATCCGCTCGTAATCGTCCCGGTACTCCTTGAACGACGCCATGTCGGTGCTCCAGGCGGGAGGGGCGGGTCCGGAGACGATCCCGGCGCCGGTGGCGGAGCCCTCCGGGGCGCGGACGCGTGCGGGCCCGCGCGCAGGGCGCCGCCGGGCGGGCGCGCCGCCCCATGCCCCCCGACGCAGGTCCCGGACGCATCCTGGGCCTGGCCGAAACCGACACCTGCCGAGTTGCTTCGCGACTTAAGTAGGCTACGGCCGAGATTGGCGCGTCCTTCAAATGGATGATGATCCGAGAATTGATTTGCGGGACCATGCTGCGGGCCCATATCCTTTGATGCGGCCGATAAATGCGAAGATGTCATCAACCAAAATTTTGAAATCCGATGATTGCGCATCGAAGGCGCTATAAAATTTCGAACAAATTATTACATATGGCTACTTATACGGATGAATAGAGGTCGAGAGACGTAAATACCGCAAAGACGAAAATTGAGAATCTATTCTGGACGTCCCGTTGGTCTGGCGGCTCCTGGCAAGGTCAGGGACCGGCGCGCGTGGTCGGAGGAACGATGGACGCGGATCTCGGAGGCGCCGGCCGCGCAGAGGCGCCGACCTACGGCCTGCCGGCCCTGACGACGCGCGACGGGGGCTGGCTGCTGGATACGGAGCAGGCGCTCCAGGAGGAGCTCGATCACTTCTGCGGGCCGCGCCCGCCCGGCGACGCCACGCCCTTGCGGGCTCGGGCGGACGAGGCCCGGCTGTCCGCGCTCTGCCTGTCCGGGGGGGGAATCCGCAGTGCCACCTTCTGCCTGGGTGCCGTGCAGGCTCTGGCCGCCCGGCGCATGCTCGGCGAGTTCCATTACCTGTCGACGGTCTCGGGCGGCGGCTTCGCCGGCGGCTGGCTGCAGACCTTCATCCGCGAATGCGGGGGCCTCGCGGAGGCGGAGCGCCGCCTCGCGGGATCGGGCCGGGAGGTCTTCGCCAAGCTGAGGCGCTACACGAACTACCTGACGCCGGAGGTCGGGCTCCTGTCCCGGGACACCTGGGCCGGCATCGTCCTCTATGTCAGGAACACGTTCCTCAACTGGCTCATCATCTTCCCGCTGCTGCTGTTCATCCCTCTGGCGCTGCTGACCTACCGGACGGCGCTCGAGGCGGCGAGCCGGAGCACGCTGTGGCTGCCCCTGATCCTGGGCAGCGCCGCCCTCCTCGTGGCGACCTTCAACGCCTGCCGCATGCTGCCGAGCCACCGGCCGCTGAGAGGCGGCGTGACGGCCTACGCGTCGCCGGCCTTCATCGCGGGCTGGATCCTCGCGCCGACCTGCTTGTGGGCGTTGGCCCTGCCGTTCACCCTGCGCGCGCTGTTCGAGCACGGGCTGCCGGTCCCGAACGAGAGTCTGTACATCCTCGGCATCGCGTACTTCGTCGTGCAGGCGGCCGGCTACCTCTGCGGAATGGGCTGGCAGAAGCTCAAGGGCCATCCGGGTCAGTGGCTGTACGAGCGGAACATGGGTCCGTGGATCGCCGCCAGCCTCGTCTCGACCACCCTCGTCATGGTCTGCGCCGGATCGAGCATCGGCTGGCTGGTGGGCGGCGACGTCACCGCCTTCAAGCCCGGGGAGGCCCAGGTCTCGCAGACCCTGACCGTGCTGGCGCCTCCGATCCTGATCCTGATCCACCTCTTCCAGAGCGTCGTGTTCATCGGCTTCCGCAGGAGCGCCGAACGGGCCGACCTCGACAGGGAGTGGGTGGCGCGGATCGACGGGCAACTCCTGCTCGCCGCCGCGGGCTGGACGGTCCTGTGCCTGTGCTGCCTGATCGTGTCGGCGGTCGCCCTCGGCCGCGAGGATGCACAGCTTCCGGCCCTGTTCAGCGCCCTCGGCGCCCTCGCCACCGGCCCGGCCGCGGCTTTCCTGGGCAAGCAGGTGTTCGCCCGGACGCAGGCGCTCGCCGCGAAGGGGCGGATGGACGACCTCCTGATGATCGGCCTGAGCGCGATGGCGGCGGTCTTCGGCATCAGCCTGTTCGCGCTGCTGGGGTGGTGCCTGGGCCGCTTCCTCGGCGATACCCACGACTGGTGGGGCGATTGCCCGATCCCCCGGGCGGCCTACGACCGCGCGGAGGCCGCCGCACAGTGCGCCATCAATCCCTACGGGATGATCCTGATCCTCAACCTCGGGGTGGCGATCGTACTCGCCGGTGCGGTCCACCTGTTCGGCCGCGTCAACGTCAACCGCTTCTCCATGCACGGGGTCTACCGCAACCGCCTGACCCGCGGCTTCCTGGGCTCCGCCCGCGCGCGCCGCGACGCCGACCCGTTCACGGATTTCGACGAGGACGACAGTCCGCGCATCGCCGAGCTCGGGACGGAGCGGCGGCTGCTGCCCGTGGTCAACATGACCCTGAACCTCACCGACATCCTGCGGACCGAGTGGGCGGAGCGGAAGGCCGCCCCGTTCACCGCGACCCCGTTCGCCTGCGGCTCGGCGATCCTCGATCGCGCGGAGGCCGGACGTGCCGCGCCGCGCCGGGACGGCCCGCGCGGGGCCTACATCCGGACCACGGCGTATGCCGGCATGGAGACCGGCAGCGACCGGGTGAGCGACGGCCGGGGACCGCTCCTCGGTGGCCTTCTGACGATCTCGGGGGCTGCGGTCAGCCCGAACTGGGGCTACCACTCCTCGCGCCTGATCGCGTTCCTGATGACGCTGTTCAACGTCCGGCTCGGGGCTTGGCTGCCCAATCCCGCCGTCGCGCGGCGGGAGGATCTCCGGCTGGCCAAGCCCAGGAACTCCGTGCTGGCGCTCCTGAGCGAACTCGGCGGCCGCAGCACCGACGTGCGGCAGGCCATCTACCTGTCGGATGGCGGCCATTTCGACAATCTCGGCCTCTACGAGATGCTGCGGCGCCGCTGCGCCCGGATCGTGGTGATCGATGCCGGCCAGGACGAGGCCTGCACGTTCTTCGACCTCGGCAACGTGATCCGGAAGGCGGAGGTCGACGGGCTCGCGAAGGTGCAGATGGGCGAGATGCGCATCCTGCCCCGCGCGACGATCGAGCGGGACGGGAAGCGGGCCGGGGCGCTCGGCTACGCCCGCGGCACGATCATCTACCCGGACGCCCGCGATCCGGCCTCGCTGATCTACATCAAGCCGAGCTTCCTCGACGACATTCCCGCCGAGGTGCGCGCCTACGGGGCGACCAGCCCCGCGTTCCCGCACGAGAGCACCGCGAACCAGTGGTTCTCGGAGAGCCAGTTCGAGAGCTACCGCGCCCTCGGCTTCCATCAGGTCAGCCGGATGTTCGGCTCGCAGCTCACGACGCTCTCGGAATGGTCGACCTATCTCGACAGCGAGGCCAATCGCCATCCCTGCGCCTGAGGGCCGATCCGGACGCCGGAGCGCGCCGCCGCGGGGCGGGCACGCCCGTCCGCCTGCGCTCCGGGCTCCGCGGCCGATGCCGGCGGCCTGCCCGGCGCCGGAGAGCTCCCTCGTCAACACGTCCGAGAACCCCTCGGACCGCCACGGCTCCGCCCTGCCTGGCGCCGGACCCTGACGACCGCGGTCGACGCGCTGGGCGGGATCCGGACGGCCCGGATGCGGCATCCGTCGGCCTCGACCCCGCGTCGGTCCGCTCCGCGGCAGCCCGGTTCGTTCCCCCGCGTCCGGTGTCCGGCGTCACGGCCCGGGCACGTCCCCCAACTGCGCGGCGTCGCACGCGCCTGCCCGTCGCGGGGACGGCCGGGACACGGGCTGGCACCTGCGGTGTCCGGGCGGTACCCCTGCTGGCGAACCCGGCCGACCGAACGGGATCCGCGATCGCGCTGTTCCCCCGGCCGAATCCGATGCGTCCCGTGACCCCGTCCTCCATGATGGGGCATCCCTGTTCCGCCCGCGCTTCAACACCTGTTGAGGAGCGCGCGAGCGAGAAGATGCAGGACTGCCCCCGTGGTCAGGGTAACCGCCAGAACCGCGAGGACCTGAAGGGCGGTGATGCCGGGGCGCGGCCCGAAGCTGTAGGCGATCAGCGAGCCGCAGGACCCCGCCGTGACGACGCCGGACGCGATGGTGTTCAACCACGTCGCCGACAGGCGCCGCAACTCATTGCCCCCATCGCTCATGACAACCCTCCTCAGGACGCGAAGCAAGAAAATAGTCCTGTATCTCGAACGGTTTCGGATGGCGCGATGATGCGTTGCCGACGGGGCGCGAACGGAGTGGAACTGCCCGACGATCGCATCGGAACAGATAGAGAACAAAGCCTTTAAGGTGTATCGGTTCAACCTCGATGCGGGATATTTTTCCCAGTGCGGTGGATGGGTGTGAATGGCGCACGAATAGGCCTGACGCGGTCGGGCGTTAGGGGGCCCGCGGCTGTTGCCGCCATGTGCCGCGCCGCAGGCGCTGAGCGACCCCGCGTCCGCGGACCCGTCGTCGCAGGCCGGGGTCGGCAAATCGCGGACGGCCTTCGCGCGGTTCATCCCGCGTCAGTCATCCCGCACCGGATCATCCCGCCGGACGCGCGGATCGGGAACACCGTCGGCGCTTCACGTCTTGCAGCGGAGCACCCCGCCTTCGCACGCGCGTGATCCCATGGCTCTTCTCTCCATCCTCGCTCTCTTGCTCGCCGGGTGCCTGGCGTCGCCCGGCCGCGCGGCCGACGCCCGGATCGGTCCCGACGCGCTCAAGCCGATGCTGCAATCGGACAGCTTGGTCTTCAACGGCTTCACGCGGTCGAAGGACGGCCGCCTGTTCTCGCCGTTCCAGCGACAGACGAAGGGCGAGGGCATCGAGTTGGGCGAGTGGCGCGACGGCAAGCCCGTCGCGTTTCCCGACGCGGCGTGGAACGCGTGGAAGCAGGGCGATGACCCGGCCAAGGCGTTCGTGGCGGTCAACGCCATCCGCATCGGCCCTGAGGGCGACCTCTGGGTGGTCGACAAGGGCGCGCGCGGAATGGGCGAGGCCCCGCTTCCCGGGGGGGCGAAGCTCGTGCAGATCGACCTCGCCACCAACGCGGTGCGCCGCGTCTACCCCCTGCAGGCGGCGACCACCGATCGAAGCTTCATCGACGATTTCCGCTTCAACGGCCGCAACGTCTACCTGACGGATGCCGGCCAGCCCGGATTGCTCGTGCTCGACCTCGACACCGGTGGCCTCAGGCGCGTGCTCGACGGCCATCGGTCGACGATCGCGCAGCGCCCGCTCACGGGCCAGGGCCGGGTGCTGCGGGACGACAAGGGCAAGCTGCTCTTCATCCACGCCGACCAGCTTGAGGTCTCTCCGGACGGGAAGACGTTCTACTACCAAGCCTGCACCGGACCGCTCTACAGCATCGAGACGCGCTTCCTGGACGACGCCGCGGTGAGCGATGCGGAGCGCGCCCGGCACGTGAGGCTGTTCGCCCCCACCGTGGCGACCGGTGGAACCGCCATCGACGCCGCGGGGACGATCTACGCGAGCGACACCGACGGGCTGCGCATCCTCAAGATCGCGCCGGACGGGACCACGAGCACCCTCATCGAGGATCCGCGCCTGGTCTGGGTCGACGCCATGTGGATCGACGAGCAGGGCGGCCTGTGGATCCCGGCGGCGCAGATGAACCGCACGCCGACGATGAACGGGGGCGAGACGTCGGCGGTGAAGTTCCCAACGACGATCTATCGGCTACAGATCGACGCCCAGCCGCTGCGCAACTGATCCAGGCTCCCGCGACCGTGCTCGGGTGTCCGCCATCGGTCGCGCGACAATCCGGCAATGGTGAAGCCAGGGCTCCGCCGTGTCAGAACCGATGAAGACCGGGCGGCGCACGGCGACGATTCGGTCCGTCCGGGCGCCCTCGGTGGACGTGCCCGGCGCGGGTGACGACCGGACACGGGGCGCGAGGTCGCCGCTCCCTGCGGCGACCGTTTCGGAGGCGAGGCCAAGATGGCGATGAAGACGGCGTTCGTTGTGCAACCCTTCGAGTTGCATCGGAAGCGGCTGCGGCCGGCCCGCCAGGAGCCGGCGCAGACCGAGAGCGGCGCCTTGAAGAAGGCCGAGAACCTCGCGAAGCGGATGCCGGGTGCGGCGGCGCTGAAGGTGGTGGCCGACGACGAGACCGGCGAACTCGAAGGCGTCACGATCCTCGGCCAGTGGGGCGAGATCCCGGACGACTTCGCCGAGACCCTGCAGGGCGGCTGACGTTCGGCCGTCCGGTGGTCCGGCGAAACGCGGGCGGGACCGGCGCGAGGCGGGCCTCCGCCGCGCCGCTGCGGCGTTGCGCCCCGGAACGACGCCCCGCGCCCGGCCATTCCTGACCATGCGGTCGGCCATCGGCGCCGACCCACCTCGTCGGGATTGTCTCATATGCTGAACGTCTTTCGTGGATCGGCGACGCTGCTCGCGCTGCTCGTCGCCGGGCCGGCCCTGGCACAGGGCAAGCCCCTGGCGCCGCCCGCGAGCGACGCGATGCCGCCCGTGGAGCTGACGATCAGCATGAAGGACGGCAAGCCGATCTGCGAGCCGGCCGAACTGCGCCTCCCCGCCGACACGAACGTGGCGCTGAACATCGTGAGCAGCGCCGACGCACCGGTGACGATCACCGCGCCCGGTCAGTTCGAGAACGGCCTGGTGCTGCACGCGGACGGCGACCTCGTGCATGTCGCCAGCGAGAAAGGATACACCGTCAAGCAGAAGGGCAAGGGTACGCTGCGCCTGCGGACGATGAAGGCGGGTCAGGAGGAGTATGCCTGCACCAGCAACCGCAACGCCGATGCGCCGTTCAAGGGCAAGCTGGTCCTGAGCGCGCCCGCCCAGTGAGGCCTTGGACTCCGGTGCGGATATGAGTGACGGCCCGTCCGAGCAGCCTCTCAGCATCTACTACGACGGCGGCTGCCCGCTCTGCCGGGCCGAGATCGACCATTATCGCCAATGTGCGGGCGCCGAGCGGCTCCACTTCGTGGATGTCGGACGGGCCGCGCCCGCGCCGACGCTCGGGCCCGGCCTGGACCGCGAGGCTGCCCTGCGGCGCTTCCACGTGCGGGCCGCGGACGGGCGGCTGGTCTCCGGCGCGGCGGCGTTCGCCCGCCTCTGGCTGGCGTTGCCCGGCTGGCGCTGGCTCGGCCGCGTGGTCGGTCTGCGCGTGCTCGGCGTCCGACCCGTGCTGCCCTTCGCCGAACTGGCCTACCGGCTGTCCCTGCCCCTCCGGCCCTGGCTGGCCCGGCGTGTCGCGGGCCGGTGGGCCGCGCGGCGGCACTGAGGCCAATGGCGGTGCGCTGCGTCCACTACGTCGGCTTCCGGGACGACCGCTACTGGAACGCCTACCGGATCTTCGGCGGCCCGCGGGTGATCCATCGCCGCTGGGACTTCTACGCGACCCGCGACGTCGGCCCGGGCGATGTCGTGGTGTTCGCCCACGGCGACGAGACGCAGCCCCTGGCCGATCGTAACGCCACCGATGTCGACGAGCGCTGGCTGTAGCGGCACGCGCCTGCGCTGCTCGGCCCCGCCCCGATCTGCTCACGGGGCGGGGGAGCGTCCGATCTCACCAGCGGTGAGCCGAGCCGATACGCAACGCGGCTCGTGACCGGGATAGCCCGTCCGGATGAGCGAGCCGTTCACCGGCGGCGGGACCGGCGTTCAGAATCGGGACCGCCGCCCCGCGGACGGTGCCGCTGCGGCCCGGGCCGGAGGAAATGGCCCCCAGGCCTGTAGACCCAGGCGCCGTTTCTGGAGTAGGATGATCGCGAGGTTGATGACCGGTTCATAATAACGTTTCAGGACCCGGGGGCGGTACCCGGCGCCTCCACCAGAAGCATCCTGCCCCGATACCGCGTGGGGATGAGGGCGAGCGTCCGGCTCTGCGGACGGCGCGCTACCGGGGTGCTTCTGCTGGGGGCGAAACAGGTTCGACTGGACGGTAAAGGGATCGCGAGTTCTGTCCTGCCTCGGCAGGATAAGATGCGACTTTCGGTAAGGACTCGACCGGTTCGGCGCAGGCAACCCCTGTTCCGGGCACCTGACCAAAACTCTAAATGCCAACGACAACGTCGGCATGGAGATGCGCCTCGCGGCGTAATCTTCCGGGGCGTGGGCGCGCCTAGCAACAGAACCCGGGGCTTCGGCCTCGGGGCCCATCTCATTTATCCGCGCGGTATGATCAGGGTCGCGGCCGGGCAGGCTGGAGGACGGCTTGACGGAGCCTGAGCAGGGGAGCGCGGAGGCTGTCTACATCTCGGCCATGGTCGGCGAGATGATGCAGCGTGTCCTCGAAGATGCGCTGGCCGACCTCGCGCGGACCAGGGGCGCTTCCTACCTCGATCTGTTCGTCGAGCGCGAGCTTGCGCGCTGCGCCGACCTGTTCCGCGAGCGGGCGGAGGACCAGCCGGAGACCACCAGCATGCTGCGCGCGTGGTTCGCCGTGGAGGGGCGCGCCGCGCTGCGGGCGCTGGTCGAACGCGCGAGCACCGAAGCCGCACGCGACTGAGGCGACGCGCCAGCGGCGCGCACCGCCGCCAGTCCCCCGCGCCCACGTTCGAACCGGCCCGGCGGTGCAGGACCGTCGTGCGGCCCGCTGCGCCCGGATCCTGAACCCGGGCCGATCAGCGCGGCTTGGCCGGGCTGCCCGGACCCCATCCGTGATCCTGGACCGCCTTGACGAGCTTGCCCTGCATCTCGGGTGCGACCGACTGCATCCAGTGCTGCATGCCCGCGAGCTGGATCTGAGCCAGCTGCGGCTGGGCCGCCGCGAGGTGCTTGCCGGCCGGCGTCGCGTAGAACGCGGCGATCGCCTGCAGGTCGTCCGTGCCGAGCACCGTGGCGAAGCCGCGGGCCTGTATGTCGAGCAGTTCATCGTAATGCGCGGCCAGGGTCGGCATCACGACCTCCTGCACCAGCACCTGCGCCTTCTCGGCCTCCTTGATGCCGATCTGCTGCATCATGCCGACCATCGGCGCGGCCATCGAGCTGAGCGTGGCCGCGCGGTCCCCCTGCATCTGGGCCACCGTCTCGCGGGCGACCTTCAGAAGGGCGGGATCCGGCGCCGCGTTGGGAGCTGGTTGAGCCAGCACGGCTCCCGGCTGCACGAGGCAGAAGGCGAAGAGCAGAGTCGCGAGGCGCATGCGCAATCCAGTCGCATCGGGGATGCGGTCCGGCGCCGTCGCCGTCCGCTTGCGCGGCACCATACGGCGCGGGCGCGCGATGTCGACCGCCGGGATGCGATCCCGGGGTGGCGGCCGGCCGGTACGGGGTATTGGATCGCTGAGGCTTCTGTGGTGGTCTATTCAGTGTCTATTATTGTACGTAGCCGATCTTTATTAACCAAATATAACCTAATAAAGGCAGATCTCGTCTCGGAAAGCGAGCCTAAAACAACAATACAACCTGACCTTAATCTGATCGCGCCTACGTGATGTCGCGTGCCGTGCGCCAGCTCGTGGAGCGGCGGATGTGCCGGGAGGTCTCGAATGCGGGGACGCATGCCGCGCTGGCTCCATCCGTTCGCCGAGGGCGATGGTGGCAACGTCGTGATGATCTTCGGCCTCAGCCTGCCGCTGCTCCTGGGCGCGGGCGGGCTCGTCATCGATTACGGCAATGCCGTGCGCGTCCGTGCGGTCGAGTCCAGCGTCGCCGACGCGACCGCACTGCTCGTCGCCAACGCCGACACGGTGGCGGCGGCCACCGAGGGCCTGCGCCTCGCGGGGGCGCAGCTCACCGCCCGCCTGGGTTCGGCCAATTCCACCACCGGGTTCCAGGTCAACGGCACCTGGATCGATGGCGCGAACTACCGGGTGACGATCTCGACGACGCTCAAGACGAACCTGCTGCATCTTCTGCCCGGGATGCCCCGGCAGATCACCGTCGGCACCGCGACGACCGTCAACCGGGTCGCGCCGGTCTTCCAGACGAACCCGCCGACCTTCAGTCAGCTGTCCCCCGAGGCCGCGGACTACAACCGCATCTACATGTACTGCTACTCATCGGATCCGAAACGGCAGGCGGAGGCCGACAAGGGGCGGCGCGGCGTGGTGGCGATCGCCGACAACGGATCGCCGCCCACCGACTACACGAAGGCCGCTCTGCCGACCTGCGGCGCCAACGAGGCTCCGAGCTACATGCTGCACAACGTGCGCAATGCCCGCAGCAATCGATCGCTCTGGGATGATCCGAAACAGGAGACCTACGAGTACTACACCGACACGAAGATCGATACCGGCTTGCGCGTGCAGTCTATGAACATGAAAGGGTACCGCATCAATACGAACGGTAGCCTGACCACCATGGACATGGCCTCCAACCCGATCCTGGAGACCATCGTTTGCGACACGCTCAGCAAGTGCAAGAGCAAGTCCGATGGCGGGATCCTGCCCAACAGCCACACGACGCATGATCCCGCCACGGCGACCGCGAGCTGCAGCGACGGCAAGTACATGTACTATGGCTGGGAGGACCGGCCGCCCAGTGCGGGCAGTGACAGGGATTACGACGATATCCGCGTCGTCGTCTCATGTCCGACCCTGGTGAAGGTGTCCGACAAGAAGCTCCGGATCGTCGAGTAGAGCCCCCGCGGCCCCCGTCCCGGAAACAATTTCACCGTCGAGTGTCGCGGATGACGCCCCGTCGCAGAGATTCGGACCATCGGGCGGCCGCGAGGGCGCGTTCGGCGCTCGCCTGCCTCGCCCGGAAGCAGGACGGTGCGGCGGCGGTTGAGTTCGCGCTGGTCGCGACGCCGTTCCTCAGCCTGCTCGCCGTGATCCTGCAAACCGCCATGATGGTCTGGACCGCGCGCAACCTCGACTACGCGCTCCAGCGCGCCGGCCGGACGATCTACACGGGCCAATTTCAGAAGGCGAATACCGGCCAGACGGATGCCGGCACGTTGCTGGCCGCCATGAAGACCTCCATGTGCGGCGCGAACGCCGCCCAGGCCGCGACCGCGTTCGACTGCAGCACGCTCAAGCTCAACGTCGCCCTGAGCGGCTCCTTCGCGGGCGGCAGCATGCCGACGCCCCTGGACTCGAAGACCGGTGACTGGGCCAAGGGGTTCGGGACGAGCTACGCGTGCGCGCAGCCGGGTGCGATCGTGGTCTTCACCGCGGCGGTGAAGTACCGCGTCGCGTTCAGCTTCCTCTATGCCGGCTTGCCCGGCTTCAGCGACGGGGCGCGTCTGCTCCAGTCCACGGCGGTGTTCCGGACGGAGCCGTACGACACCGCATCCGGGCAGGGCTGCTGATCCATGACGCGGCCGATGCACCGCGGGCTCTGTCGCCCCCGCAGGCCGTCCTCCCTCCGCGATGACGTCCGGGGCGCCTCCGCGATCGAGTTCGCGCTGGTTCTGCCGGTGATGCTGGCGCTGCTCTTCGGCGTGACCGAGTTCGGGCGGGCCATCGACCATTACCGCAAGGTCACGCTGCTGGCGCGCGCGGTGGCGGACCTCACGTCCCAGGGCGACGCGCAGACTCCGATGGCGGCGGCGACGATGACCGACATCGTCGCCTCGGCCAAGCTCGTCCTCGCACCCTATCCCAGCACCGCGGCCAAGATCGTGGTCAGCGCGCTCGGTGTGGCCGCCGACGGGGCCGGACAGCAGCCCCAGGTCTGTTCGAGCTACGCCACGGCCACCGGCACCGCGCGATCGGTCGGGGCGGCAACCGACCTGAAGGTGCCGGAGGGCTTCCAACTCGCCGGGATGCGCTACGTCCTGGCCGAAGTGAGCGTGCCGTACCCGGCCCTGTTCGGGAGCGGCGTGATGCGGCTGGTGGGCGGGGCCAACAACCAGTTCACGTTCAAGGCCGCCGTGCCTTGGCCGGTGCGGGGCGGCCAGCCGGCCAAATCGACCTACAACGAGGTGGTCCTCCCGAATGGCAAGGCCTGTGGCTGATGCCCGCGCCGGCCCGGGGGCGCGCCCTGCCGGCCCGGGATGACGGTGGATCGTCTCCTGAATCGCCTTCTGCGGCCGGCACAGACCGCGCTCCCGGTGTACCGGGATGCCGCGCGGCGCCGAGGGCACCCGTGCCGGGTCAACCGCACGCCCGATCGGGAACCCTTTCGCCCGGTCAGCCGTCTCTTTCGGGGCGACACCGATGCCGTGCCGGGTGCTCGTCAGGCGCGAGCCGGATGCTCAGAACCGTATCCGGATGTGCGAATTGTCGCATTCATCGTGGGGTCATGCGGTTACGCCTATCCTCAGGTTTGATTTCGCCCGAAACAAACCGAGCGGCGCAACCTCTTCGCTTCTGTTTTGCCATGCTTGCAAAAGATCCCTCCGATCCGAGCGCTCTTCTTTCGTTCCTTCGCGCGGTCGGCCGGAGGTACAAAGCATTGCCTCCGTCCTCTGCGCTTTCTGCGCGCATCGGTGTCGTATTGCTCGGATCGACACTGCTGACGGTCGTTTCATATCTCGCGGCTACACTTGTTTTGAGCTGAAGGCGCGCCGCGAAAATTTATTGCTGCAGCGCAGCATTCAAGGGCGTGCGCGGATCGCGCCTTTCCGGCCCCATCTGAACTGCGTAGGTAGGTGCAGGGGAAGCAGTCTGGGGCCGGCAGCGCGGGTATGATTTTTATTGTCGTCGCGACCATTGGCATGGTCTGCGCGCGCTGGCTCGGATGGTTCAGCGTGATTGTCGTCTCCGTGATTCTCGCCGTCGCGGTCGGGCTCGAAGGCGCCGTCGAGACGCGACCCCTCTTCAAAGTCCTGAAGCGCGGCCTCGAGATCAACGCCACGTTTCAGGGCGCCTACCTCGCGCAGGCCTTCTGCCTCGTATGGGGTCCCTCACTGCTCAAGCGGCCCGACAAGTAGGCGTGCGCCGAGCGCGTCTCCGGAACTGTGCCTGAGGGTATCGGCGACCGCCGGCCTTTCGGACGCCCCGTCTCAGGAGCACCGCGCCGGCCGTTGCCGTTCGTGCCGCCACAGGGCGACCGCGACCCGGCGCGCCTCATAGGTCCGCCGGAGCGGCGTGCCGAGATCGCCCTGGCCCTCCGGGGCGAAGGCGTAGATCAGCACCCCGTCCGGCCCGTAGGTCCGGCGCATCTCGGCACGCCAGAGGCTATCCGCCGCTGTCAGAGCCGACTCCGTCAGGGCGAGGCGTTCGGGGTCGGAAGCGGAGGAGGGCTGGGCGTGCATCTCAATCAACGCGCCGATCCGAGAGTGGGTCCGGAGCACACCGCTGGGATCCATGTTCCGGCGCGCAGGCGACACCGCCGCGCGTCGGCAGGACGGGTTCGGCGTGCTGCGTTCGCGACGGCTCGCGGGCCGGCCCCCCGCGCCCCGCCTGTGCGATCAGGGTCGCGGACGACGCAGGAAGGGCATCCCGGAGGATCGGGATGTGGAGGCTGCAGGACCGCAGTCCCTCGAGAACGGGCCGTCGCCGGACGCAGACTGACGGCCCGGCACGCGTTGGAAGATCCCGGAGGCGCTCCTTCGGGGGCGGGCCGAAACGCGTCCGAAGACGGCCGGATGCCGGCATGATACGCAAAAATGGAAACCTTGCGTTTCGATGGTTTCCATTCCCGCGACACATGGAATCGCGCAAGGTGCTTCCATCGACGCGCCGTCGGGGCGCATCCTGTCTCACCGGGCCGGGATCGGTCGAACGAGGAGCGAGAGCGATGAGCTGGCACAGTGCGGACGATCCGGTCCCGGGCGACCATTTCAGCTGCGACGCGATCCAGACCCTGATCGTGCCGCGATCGCGCGACCTCGGCTCCTTCGCGGTGCGCCGCGCGCTCCCCTCGACCGAGTGCCGGATGGTCGGGCCGTTCATCTTCTTCGACCAGATGGGACCCTCGGAGTTCCTGCTCGGTACCGGGATGGACGTGCGGCCCCACCCGCATATCGGGCTGTCCACCGTCACCTACCTGTTCGACGGCGAGATCATGCACCGCGACAGCCTCGGGACCGAACTGCCGATCCGGCCGGGCGAGCTGAACTGGATGACGGCCGGCCTCGGCATCACGCATTCCGAGCGCACCGCGCCGGACCTCCGGCAGACCGGCTCGAAGCTGTTCGGCATCCAGAGCTGGGTCGCCCTGAGCGCCCGGGACGAGGAGACGGCGCCAGCCTTCGAGCACTACGATGCCGCGGCGCTGCCGGTCCTGACCGGCGAAGGCAAGACCGTCCGACTGATCGCGGGCGAGGCCTTCGGGGCGCGCTCGCCCGTGCGCGCCTCCAGCCCGATGGTCTATGCCGACGTGGCCCTTGAGGCGGGCGCCGTGCTGCCGCTGGATCCCACCTACGACGAGCGCGCGATCTACACGGTCGCGGGGGTGATCGAGATCGCCGGCGACGGCTTCGGCCCTGGCCAGCTGCTGGTGTTCCGGCCCGGCGACCGCATCAGCGTCCGCGCGACTGAGGCGGCCCGCTTCATGGTGCTCGGCGGCGAGCCGATGGACGGGCCACGCCACCTCTGGTGGAACTTCGTCTCCTCGCGACCCGAGCGGATCGCGCAGGCCAAGGAGGATTGGCGCCAGGGCCGGTTCGACACGGTGCCGAACGACGCCGAGTTCATCCCGCTGCCCGAGGATCCCCAGCCGGTCCGCTATCCCTGAAGGCCCCGAGGGGTCGGGTCCGGATTTCGCTTCCGGTCCCGTGGGCCGGCTCCGTGGGCACACGGCTGATCTCGTCCCGCCGCCTGCCCGGCGGCGGCGTCGCCCGTCCAGAGAACGGAACACACCATGGCTGTCGACGCATCCGGCCCGGGAAGCGATCTCGTCCAAGTCGTCTCCCTTCTGGCGGCGGGCGTCGTCGCCGTTCCGCTCTTCAAGCGGGTCGGGCTCGGCTCGGTCCTCGGCTACCTCGTGGCGGGGCTTGCCATCGGCCCCTTCGGGCTCGGCCTGTTCACGGATGCCCACGCCATCCTCCATGTGGCCGAACTCGGCGTCGTGATGTTCCTCTTCATCATCGGACTGGAGATGGAGCCCTCCCGGCTCTGGGGCATGCGCCGCGCGATCTTCGGGCTCGGTCTCGCCCAGGTCGGCGCCTGCATCGCCGCCCTCACGCTGGTCGGGATCGCCCTGGGCTTTTCGGTCACCGTGGCCTTCGTGGCCGGCACCGGCTTCGTGCTGACGTCGACCGCGATCGTCATGCAGCTTCTGGAAGAGCGCGGCGCCCTCGCCACCCCGAAGGGGCAGCGGATCGTCGCGATCCTGCTCCTGGAAGATCTCGCCATCGTCCCCCTCCTCGCCGTCGTTGCGCTGCTGGCGCCGGGCGGGGCCGAGGCGAGCGGGACGGGGCGCGCCGTCGCGGTCGTGATCGCCCTGGCCTCGGTCGCCGCGCTGGTGGCCGCAGGGCGCTGGCTGCTCAACCCCCTGTTCCGCCTGCTCGCCGCCGCGAAGGCCCGGGAGGTGATGACGGCGGCGGCGCTCCTCGTCGTGCTCGGCTCGGCGCTCGCCATGCAGCTCGGCGGCCTCTCCATGGCGATGGGCGCCTTCCTGGCCGGCGTCCTCCTGTCCGAATCCAGCTTCCGCCACCAGCTGGAGGCCGATGTCGAGCCGTTCCGCGGCATCCTGCTCGGTCTGTTCTTCCTGGGCGTCGGCATGTCCCTCGACCTGACCGTGATCGCCGCGAACGCGGGCCTGATCCTGGCAGGCGTCGTCGCCTACATGGCAGTGAAGGCCCTGCTCATCTACGGCGTGGCGCGGGCCCTGCGCGCGTCGCACGCCGAGTCGCTGGAGCGCGCGGCCCTGATGGCGCAGGGCGGTGAGTTTGCCTTCGTCCTCTATGCGGCGGCGGCGGGTGCGGGCATCATCGATGGCACCACCAACGCGGTCCTGACCGCCACCGTCATCCTGTCGATGGCGCTCACGCCGCTGATGGTCATTGCCTTCGACCGGCTCGGGCCCAAGGCTGCGCTGTCGACCGCCGGCCTCGAGGCCCCGGAGGATCTCGTCGGCAGCGCCCTGATCGTCGGGTTCGGCCGCTTCGGGCAAATCGCCAGCCAGCCGCTGATCGCGCAGGGATGCGCCGTCGCGATCATCGACACGAACGCCCAGAACATCCGCATCGCCGAGGGATTCGGCTTCAAGGTCTATTACGGCGACGGCACGCGGCTCGACATCCTGCGTGCGGCCGGTGCCGAGACGGCCCGGGCGATCCTGATCTGCGTCGACGACCCCGCGATGGCCAGGCGCATCGCCGAGATCGCGAAGGTTGAGTTTCCCCTGGTACCCGTCCTCGCCCGTGCCCGCGACCGGGAACACGCGGTCGCGCTGATCCAGGCGGGCGTGGCCTACCAGATCCGCGAGACGGCCGAGTCGGCGCTGGCCCTGGGCGAGCGGGCGCTCCTGACGGTCGGGGCCGATCCGGAAATCGCCGGCACGATCATGGACGCGGTTCGCCGCCGCGACGCGGAGCGGCTCGACCTCGAGGTTGTCGGCGGCATCTACGCCGGCCGCGATCTCATCCATGGCAACAGCGCCGTTTCGGCGCATCGGGCCGGTTAGCGCGACCTTCTGGATGTGCAGCCCGGCCTACGTGACAATGGTCGGGCCAGCCGGTCCCGGCGACGACAGGCCGAGCGTTCCGTGAGGGAGCGATCTCATGGCCACGAAGCGTCCCAGCACGACCCAGGACACGGGGACGACCCAGGACACGGGGACGACGGCCGCGGAGGCGTCGGTCCGGACGGGCTCGCCCACCGCGCTCGCGGTCGCCACCGTGCGGACCGTGGAGCTGGAGACCGCCAGGACCGTTCCGAGCACGACCTGCTCGGTGACGGCGATGTTCCGGCCGACGCGCTCTGGGGCATCGGTGAGATCGTCGGGCTGTTTCGCGAGCTGAACCTCGGGGCCACGGCGATCGGAACCGGCATCAACGCAGACCCGCGTTACGCGGCGCTGGCCGTCGAAGAGCTCGGCCGCGTCTGCGGCCAGCCCATGGTGCTCGCCTCGAACCTGATCGAGGCGACCTCGGACCTCGGCGCGTTCGTGCTGTTCTCCGCCACCCTCGAGCGCGTCGCGGTCAAGCTCTCGAAGATCTGCAACGATCTGCGGCTGCTATCCTCGGGACCGCGCACCGGCTTCGGGGAGATCCGGCTTCCCGCCGTGCAGCCCGGGTCCTCGATCATGCCGGGCAAGGTCAACCCGGTCATCCCGGAGGTTGTGAACCAAGTCGCCTACAGGGTGATCGGGCAGGACCTCACCGTGACGCTGTGCGCCGAGGGGGGGCAACTCCAGCTCAACGCCTTCGAGCCCACGATCGGCTACTGCGTGCACTCCTCCCTGCGGATGCTCACGGCGGCTGTGGGAACGCTGCCGCGCCCTCGTTCAGGGCTCGATCGGCCTGGTGACGGCGCTCGCTCCGACCCTGGGCTACGAGGCGAGTTCGCGGGTCGCGCAGCGCGCGCTGAAGGAGAACCGGTCGGTGGCCGGCCTCGTGCTGGAGGAGGGGCTGCTCACCGAGGCGGAACTCAACAGGCTGCTGGAGCTGGAAGCGATGATCCAGCCGACCCGACGGCGACGGGCCGCCACGACCGTCTGATGGGGCGGCCGGCGCCGCCAGGTCCGCTTCCGGCCCCGAACCAGACCTGGCGACCGGAGCCGGACGTCCGCGGACCTCGAACGGGGTGGCGGGCGGGCCGCCATCGACCGGCCTCGGCCGTTGCGCGGTGCCCGCCTGCCGGTCGTCGAGCCGCGATGCGGCGGGCGCCGACGTCGCTGCTCCGCCTGCCCATGACCCGTTCGGCGCAGATCGAGGCAGATCGGCCGGGCTCCGAAACGGTTACACCACGCGTTGGTGTTTCGGACGGCGGACGGTAAGGCTCACGCCATGTTCGATGACGCGGCCGCTCGGCGCTATCTCGCGGGTCTCGCCCCCGTGGCTGCGGGATCCGTGCGCTGGCTCATCTACGACCATGATCGGCAATGGGTCTCGGTCGTGGACGGCAAGCTTGCCTCCTTGCGGCAGGATTGCGCGCATGTCCTGAGCGCCCCGCGGCAGGCGGATGCGAACGCGTCCTACATGGATGCGATCCGCGAGTTCCTGGCGGACGGGGCCGAGTGCACCCCGCAGGTCGTCGCCCTGTCGTGTGCCGTGTTGATGCAGAGGATCGGTGATCTCGACGAGGTTTTCGCTCAGATCCGGTCCGGCGTCATGGCAACCCTCGTCTACCCCGAGGACGTCGTGGTCAGGCCCGTCGCCGCGTAGCGCGCAGCGGCAAGGGCTTTGACGATCGGCCCTTCGCGGCCCTTCGCGGCCCCCGTGGGACGCAGGGGGCACGGCGCGACGGTGGCTTCGCCGGCGTCCGGTTCCGGCCCCGAGCCGAGCGTCCCGGAAGGCCGGCATGGCCCCGCCTCCGGCGAGCCCCGAAGACCCGCCGCGCGGCCGGCCGGGGCCGGAAGGAGCGCGTCCGCCTTTGGAGCCGCGGGCGTGCCGGCGTTCGCCCCGGGACCGGGGCCACGCGTCGCGCCGGCTGCTGGCGCAGAGGTCCTGGTCCGCCCGCGGGTCGGCCCGATCCGCCCTGGACGGCCACAGCGTTGCGCTGTAGCCGTGCAGCGGCGGCACAGGATGGCTGCAGCGGACGGGATCGGCCTCTTGGACGAACGAAGGGGCGGGAAACGACCGACACTCTATCTCGACGTGGACGGCGTCGTGACGACGGTCGGCTATCAGCGGCAGGCGGGCACGGACAGACTGAATCCGGTCCAGGTTGCACGGGTGGCCGCCCTGGTGCGGGAGTTCGACGCGTGGGTCGTCGTGTCCTCGACCTGGCGGATCGCAGATTGTCGTCCGACCCTGGTCGAAGCCGGCCTGCCGGTGAACTGCTTCCACCCCGACTGGCGGACCGCGATCCTGCCCACCAGTCGGGATGCCGGGACGGGCGGAATGCTTCCCGCCGAGCAGGCCAGACGCGGCGACGAGATCGCCGAGCACGCAGGCCGGAACGGCATCACGGAGTACCTCGTCCTCGACGACGTCGAGGTCGGCGCCGCTCATGCCGGCCGGCATGTCCGACCCGACCCGGAACTTGGACTGCGCGAAGCCGATTGCATCCTCGCGCGAAAACTCATCGCGCGGGCGAAAGCAGCTTGATGGACGATGCGTCAGGACGGCGCACGGAAGTCGTCCCACGGTTTAAACTTGCTCAGCACTTGAACTTCTGACGAGCACAGCTCATTGCATGACGGTGATGTGACGGTCGCGTCACGCCGCTCCCGACATCGACAGGGTCGTCCCGACCTGCGCCGGACCTGCCCGTCCGGCCGCCCCCGTGACGCTGCGCCTGTGCAGCCTCTGAGGGCGCGTCGCGTCGGATCACCGATCGGCAGGAAGGAGGGGCTGCGATGCTTCGTTTCAGAAACCGGCTCCGGATGTCGAGCCCTTCGCTGGCCGCCCTGGGTATTGTCGAACGCTCGGCCGCGAAGGCGCACGCCTCGCTCATCGCCGCCGGCTGGGCCGAGATCGGCTACGGCTACCATGGCTCCGTCCACGCGCACCCGAACCACCCGGACATCGTCGTTCGCCTCGCCCGCAAGGCCGACGGCTTCGGTGACTACGTGGCCCTCCTCCGCAGAGGGTTCGCGGGTTCCGACGGCCCGCACGCGCCCCGAGTCCACGACCTCCACGTCAGCCGCTGCGGTGCGCTGATGACGGTCAGCGCACGGCTGACGGATCCGACGCCCGATACGTGGTGGCTGGCCTACGCCCACGCCGTCCTGGTGGATCATCCGGGCGTCGTGCTGGACGAGGGCGTCCGTGACCGGTTCAAGGCGGCGTGGCCTGCCCATGAACCCGCGGTCGACCATGCGAGCTTCGACGGCGTCCGGGAGAGCTTCAGGGCTGCGTGGCCCGGCTACGAGGCCTACGTGGCCAGCCTGCGCGCCGCGTCTCCGCGCGCGCTGGATCCGAATGTCGGCAACGTGCTGGTCGGCCGCGACGGCAGTCCCGTCGTCAATGACCCGTTGTGCGACGACGGGTTCGGCCTGTGGCGCTCGCCGCTCTCGCGCCTGACGGCGCGGTTCTCGAATGCCCTGCGTCGGGTGCGGGGCGAGCTGCGTGGCCGGACGCCCGCGGCCGCCTGATTGCACCGGCCGCGCGGTCCCATCGCCCTCAGATGCGTTCGGCGGCCGACGAGGGCATGCCGCCCTGGAGGGGCTGCCGGCCCCGCGCGCGGCGCTCCTCGATGCGCTGCAGGATGACGTAGAAGGACGGCACGAACAGCACCGCCAGGCAGGTCGAGGCGAGCATTCCGCTGAAGACGGTGATGCCGATCGACTTGCGGGCCGCGGCCCCGGCCCCGGAGGCGGTGACGAGGGGCAGGACGCCGAGGATGAAGGCGAACGAGGTCATCAGGATCGGGCGGAAGCGCAGCCGCGCCGCCTCCACGGCAGCGGCCGCGATGTCGAGGCCGGCCTGCCGCTTCTCGCGGGCGACCTCGACGATCAGGATGGCGTTCTTGCTCGCCAGCGCGATCAGCAGGATCAGGCCGATCTGCGTGTAGAGGTTGTTGGCGACGCCGAGCAGCAGCAGCGCCCCGACCGTGCCCAGGAGCGCCAGCGGCACCCCGAGCAGGACCGCCAGCGGCAGGATCCAGCTCTCGTACTGGCCGGCCAGGACCAGGTAGACGAGGAGGATGGCGAGCCCGAACACGAGGTAGATCTGCGCGCCGACGGCCTTCTCCTGGTACGACATCGCCGTCCAGTCGTAGCCCGTGCCGGGCGGCAGCACCTTGGCGGCGATCTGCTGCATCAGGTCCAGCGCCTGCCCGGAACTGAAGCCCGGCGCCGCCCCGCCCACGATCGTGGCCGTCGGGTAGAGGTTGTAGAGGCTGATCAGGGACGGGCCCTGCACGGACTTGATCTCCACGACGGTGCCGAGCGGCACCATCGCCCCGTTGCCGGCGCGCACCTTCAGGTTCTCGACGTCCTCGGGGCGGAGCCGGTAATCCGGCGCGGCCTGCACGTAGACCTGGAAGGTCCGGCCGAACTTGTTGAACTGCGTGACGTAGGACGATCCGACATAGCTCGAGAGCGTCGAGAAGACCTGCCCGACCGTCACGCCGAGCGCCTCGGCCTTGATCCGGTCCACCGCGATCGCGATCTGCGGCACGCCGGCCCGGAACGAGGTGTTGAGCTTCCGCAGACCGGATTGCGCGTTCCCGTTGGCGACGATCGTCCGGGCGAGGCTCTCCAGCAGGGGATAGTCGAAGTCGCCGTTGCGCAATTCCACCTGCAGGGTGAAGCCGCTGGCATTGCCGATGCCCTGGATCGGCGGCGGGATGAGCACGAAGGTCGCGGCGTCCTCCACGCCCTCCAGCATCGTGTTGAAGCGCTCGTAGAGGCTGCGCAGGTCCTGGCCCTTCGCCTTGGCCCGGACGTCCCAGTTCTTGAGAACCACGTAGGCGACGCCGGCATTGGGCAGGGTGGCGTTGGAATCGAGGACCGAAAGGCCGCTGATGGTGAGCACGTTGTCGACGCCGGGCATCGCCTTCGCCTGCGCGCTGATCCGCTGCATCACCGCGTCGGTGCGCTCCTTCGAGGCCCCGTCCGGCAGCTGCGCGCCGATGAGGACGTAGCCCTGATCCTCGGTGGGCAGGAAGGCGGTGGGCAGGCGGGTCAGTCCCCATCCGGCGAGCCCGATCAGCAGGAGCGCCAGGGCGACCATGAGGCCGCTGCGCCGGACCATGTGGGCGATCAGCCGGGCGTACCCGTTCTCGAGGACGCCGTAGACGCGGTTGAAGCCGCGGTAGAACGCGTTGCGCTTCTCCGGCGGCACCGGCTTGCGCAGCCACAGGGCGCACTGGGTCGGCTTCAGGGTGGCGGCGTTGACCGCGCTGATCAGCGCGGTGGCGGCGATCACCAGGGCGAACTGCTTGTAGAGCTGCCCGGTCAGGCCGGGCAGGAACGCGGCCGGCACGAAGACCGACATGAGCACCAGGGTGATGCCGATGATCGGGCCGAACAGCTCCTCCATCGCCTTCTCGGCCGCCGCCCGGGGCGAGAGGCCCTCGTCGATATGGTGGGACACCCCCTCGACGATCACGATGGCGTCGTCCACCACGATGCCGATGGCCAGCACGATGGCGAACAGCGTCGAGAGGTTCACGCTGAAGCCCATCGCCGCCATGGCCGCGAAGGCGCCGATGATGGTCACCGGCACCGTCGTCGCCGGCACCAGCATGGCGCGCCAGTCCTGCACGAAGACCAGGATGACGATCAGGACCAGGACGGCGGCCTCGAACAGCGTCCTGTAGACTTCGTGGATCGAGGCCTGCACGAACGCCGTCGTGTCGAACGGGATGGCGTAGACGAGGCCCGGCGGGAAGGTCTTCGCGAGCTCGGTCATCCGGGTGCGGACCGCGCTCGCCACCGTGAGCGCGTTCGCTTCGGGCAGCTGGTAGATGCCGATGCCGGCGGCGGGCTGTCCGTTCAGCGTGAAGGACTGGCTGTAGGTCTGCGCGCCGAGCTCGACCCGGCCGACGTCGCGCAGGCGGGTGATGCGGCCGCCATCCTGCGCGTCCGCCTTGATGACGATGTTCTCGAAGTCCGGGGCGTTGTTGAGCCGCCCGTTGACGTTGAGGGTGTACTGGAAATCCTGGCCGGCCGGGACCGGCGGCATCCCCACGGCACCCGCGGTGACCTCCTGGCTCTGCTGCTGCACGGTGTTGATGATGGCCTCGGGGGTGAGCCCCCGGGCCTGGACCAGATCGGGGTCGAGCCAGATCCGCATGGCGTACTGGCCGGCGCCGAACACCGTGACGTTGCCGACGCCGGGCAGCCGGGCCAGCTCGTTCTGAACGTTGATGACGCCGTAATTCGACAGGAACAGGCTGTCGAACTTCCCGTCGGGGGCGAACAGGGTCACGAATTGCAGGACCGCGGTGGATTTCTTCTGGGTCGTGACGCCCTGGACCTGGACCGCCTGCGGCAGCGACGACATCGCGATCGCGACGCGGTTCTGCACCAGGACCTGCGCCTGATCGCCGTCCGTCCCGATCGCGAAGGTGACCGTGAGGGTGTAGGTGCCGTCGCTCGCGCTGGTCGACTGCATGTAGAGCATGCCCTCGACGCCGTTGACCTGCTGCTCGATCGGCAGCGCCACCGTGTCGACCACCGTGCGGGCGCTCGCGCCCGGATAGCGGGTGGTGACCTGGACCGTCGGCGGCACGACGTCGGGATACTGCGACACCGGCAGGGTGAGCAGCGACACCGCGCCGATCAGCACCATGACCAGGGCCAGCACGTTGGCCAGGACCGGCCGCTCGATGAAGAAGCGCGAGATCATGCCGTTGGCCCTCGGTGCCGGCCCCTCAGGAGCGGCCCGCCGGATCGGCGGACTGCGGTTGTCTGCATGCCGATCGCCGGTCGCCGGGAGGATCGGCGCCTCGGATCCTCGGCCGCCTCGGCTCTGCCGGGACCGTGGGCCGAGGCCTCACCGCTGAGGCGGCGCCGGGTCTGACGAGGCCACCGCCACTTTCTGGGGCGCGACCTTGGCCCCGGGGATGGCCCGCTGGATTCCGTCCGTGACGACCCAGTCGCCGGGCGCGAGCCCCGTCGCGATCACCCGGTAGCGGCCGTCCCGCGGACCGAGCGTCACCACCCGCTGGGCGACCGTGTCGTCGGCTCCGACCGTGAGCACGTAGCTGCCCTGCTGGTTGGTCCCGATGGCGTCGTCGCGGACCAGCAGGGCCTTGTCGTCGCGGCCGACCGGGATCCGGACCCGCACGAACAGGCCCGGGAGGAGGGCGTGGTCGCCGTTCTCGATGAGCGCCCGGGCCATCAGCGTGCCGGTGGACGGGTCGACCTGCGGCGCGAGGTAGTCGAGCTTGCCGGTATGCGGGTAGCCGGTCTCGGTCTGCAGGCCGATCTCGACCGGGATCCTGGACAGGTCGCCCAGCCCGCGCTGCGTCGCCAGCAGGTGCTGCTTGACCAGCAGCACCTGCTGCTCGCTGACGTTGAAGTAGACGTAGAGCGGATCGATGCGCACGAGCTGCGCCAGCTTGGTCGGCCCGCTGATGCCGACCAGCGCCCCGACATCCGCCAGGTGGTTGGTGACCACGCCGTCGAAGGGTGCGGAGACCTGCGTGTAGCCGAGGTTGATGGTGGCGATGTCGAGGTTGGCCTGCGCCTCCATGACGGCGGCGCTGGCCTGGTCCATCTTGGTCTTCGCGTCCTCCACCCGGGCCTGCGAGGCGAATTCCTGCCGTCCCAGGGTGGACTGGCGCTGGTACTCGGACTGCGTGTTCGCCAGGGCGGCCTGCTGCGCCGCCAGGGCGCCCTGCGCCTGCTTGAGCTGCGCCTCGTAGGTGTTGCGCTGGATGGAGAAGAGCGGCGCGCCCTTCTTCACCACGGCGCCGTCCGTGTAGGTGATCGCCTCCAGAAAACCCTGGACCCGCGCCTCGAGATCGACCGCCGCGAACGCCGTGGTGTTGCCGGTGAGCTCGAAGTAGCGCGTCACCGTGCGCACCACCGGCTGCGCGACCGAGACGCTCGGCGGCGGCGGCGGGACGTACTGGTTGGCGTCGCGACACCCGGCGGCCAGCGCCGCGACCGCGGCCCCGAGCAGGAGGCGGGCGAGTCCTGGAAGCTGTGGCACGATCGGCACGGGCTGGCCCTTACCCTGAGATCGCTGCGGGACCATCCTGGGTCGCGGTTCCGCCGCGGCTACCACGTGTCCTCGGCCTTGGCCTCCCGGGCGAGGGTCAGGCATTCGAGCAGGTCGACATAACTGGGCAGGCCGTCGAGCTGCGCTTCCGCCGTGCAGCGTGTCCGGTCGCCGGACGGGAAGCGCGCCCATTGCTTGGCCACCTGGGCGCGCGCCGACGCCTCGTCGGCGAGGCAGAGTTTCTGCCGTCGGGGATCGAGGCTCATCAGCGTCGTGGCCGCCCGACAGCTTGGTCCGACATCGAAGACCGGCATCCGGTCGGCCACCGGCACCGCCAAAGTCAGCTCCATCAGCAGGGCGGGAAAAGCGATCATCATGGTCGATACGCCTTCGAGTCGCACGCCGATCGGGCAATCCGATCGATCCGAGCTGCGGCAGCCCGTGACAGCTTCTGCGCTCCGCGATGTCGCGGTCTCTCGGCGCAAGACAGGCCTGATTCGGTCTCCGCTCAGTATCGGTATCACAACTTCCGGTTTGTCTCAGGGTGAACGATATTTTTTCACAGTGGTTTTCTACCGACATCTGTTCTCGTAGTTTGTCATGCGACCGATGGCTCTACGCGTTCAATGATCCGTAAAGACAGGAACTCGGTCGGCATATGTCCGGATGGTCTTGAGCACTCCTATGGCGCCGGATCAAGATTTACTCTCGAATTAGTGCTGTAAATCTACACTGCGGCTTATAACAATGTATACGGTTTCGATCGGAACGCGCGTCGTCCGGCCTGGAGCCCGCTGGCCAGGGCACCCGCAGCCTGCGCCGGACGAAGGTCGCCCTGACCGGCCGGGGAACCGACAACCTTCGCGCCTGTCGGCGTCCTGGTCCTGCCGAACGGCCGAGCATCGTGGGCCGCCTCGGCGTCGCGGCGGACGACGCACCGGTGCCGTCCGGACAGTCCGACATCGGATGAGTACCGCGGCAGACGCGATGGAAGCCGCGCCCGGGGGGGCAGGGCGCAAGCTTTGCTTTACGGATGCCGCTCGCCATGTAGCGGCCCATGATCCGACTGATCCCCAGCCTGCCTGCCCTCTACGTCGCCGCACGCGTCGTGTGGCCGAGCCCGTGGCCGCTCGCGCTCAAGCTCGGCGTCACCCTTCTCCTGCTCGCGGCGTCCCAGTATCACCTCTGGAGCCGCCTCTCCTCGGGGTCTGTCTTCGCGCCGGAGTTCCCGCGCCCCGTCGTCATCCTGTTCAACTGGGCGTTCGGTGCGCTCGCCCTGGCGGCGCCGATGCTCCTCGCCCTCGATGCCGCGGCGCTGGTTTGCGGGGTCCTGCCCGGAAGCGGATGGGCGATCCCCCTCGAAGCGCGCTACGCGGCGGCCCTCGCGGCCGTGGCGCTGGCGGCAGCGGCCGTGTCGCAGGCCGTGCGCGTGCCGCCGCTGAAGGAGGTCGCCGTGACGATACCGGACCTGCCCCTCGGCTTCGACGGCTACACGATCCTCCACCTCTCCGATCTGCACATCAGCCGCCTGTTCCCGATGCGATGGGCGCAGGCCGTCGTCGCGCGTGCCAACGCCCTCGGGGTCGATCTGGTCGTGGTGACCGGCGACTTCATCGACGGCTCGCTCGCGGCCCGGCGGACCGACGTCGAGCCGCTGCGCGGCCTGCGGGCCCGGGACGGCGTCTGGGCCGTGCCGGGCAACCACGAGTACTTCTTCGACTACGGGGCCTGGATGCGCCACCTCGCCGGCCTGGGGATCCGCGTGCTGGCCAACGCCCACATGGTCCTCAGGCGCGGTGGCGGTGCGCTCGTGGTGGCCGGCGTCACCGACCGCTCGGCACGCGCCACGGGCCACCCGAGGCCGGACCTCGCCGCCGCGCTGGCGGGCGCGCCCGCGGAGGCGCCGGTGGTGCTCCTGGACCACCAGCCGGCGAACGCCGCGCGGGCGGCCGCCCACGGGGTGAGGCTGCAACTGTCCGGGCATACCCATGGCGGCATGATCCGCGGCTTGGACAGGCTGGTGGCGCGGGGCAATGCGGGGTTCGTCTCCGGGGCGTACCGGGTCGGAGGCATGCTACTCTACGTCAGCAACGGCACCGCGCTGTGGCCGGGCTTCGCGCTTCGGCTCGGCCGCCCCTCGGAGTTGACGCGGATCACCCTGCGGGCCTCCGCGTAGCCCCGCCCGGGCCCTCCGGCGGGGCGCCGCAGGGTGGGGGCGCCGCGCGCGGAGGGCGAAGCGTCGGGATGGAGCGATCATGACGGCGGAGCGATCGGAGGGGGCGGGACAACGCCGCGTCCTCGTTCTGGGGGCGACCGGCACGATCGGTCGGGCAACCGTGCGGGCGCTGGTGTCCCGCGGTCATGCGGTCGTCTGCCTCGTCAGGCGTCCTGCCGGCACCGCCGGCGTCGCGGGCGCCACCGAGCGGATCGTGGATCTGGCCGATCCCCTGTCCCTGGCGCGCGACGGTATCCGCGGCGAGCGGTTCGACGTGTTGGTCTCGTGCCTCGCGTCGCGAACCGGATTGCCCGACGACGCCTGGGCGATCGATTACGGCGCGCAGGTGCACGCCCTTCACGCGGGCCGGGCGGCCGGTGTGACGCAGGTCGTGCTCCTGTCGGCGATCTGCGTGCAGAAGCCGAGCCTCGCCTTTCAGCACGCCAAGCTGGCCTTCGAAGCGGTGCTGATCGCTTCGGGGCTCGACTACACGATCGTACGGCCGACGGCCTTCTTCAAATCGCTCTCGGGGCAGATCGATCGCCTGAAGCGCGGCAAGCCGTTCCTGGTGTTCGGCGACGGAACTCTGACGGCCTGCAAGCCGATCAGCGACGACGATCTGGGCCGCTACCTCGCGGACTGCCTCGACGACCGGGAGCGGCGCAACCGCGTGCTGCCGATCGGCGGGCCGGGCGAAGCGATCACGCCGAAGGCGCAGGGCGAGCGGCTCTTCGCCCTCCTGGGGCGCGAGCCGCGCTTCACGCACGTCCCGGTGAGGCTGCTGGATGTGATCGTCACGGTGCTGGCGACGATCGGACGATGGGTGCCGGCCCTGGCCGCCAAGGCCGAACTCGCGCGGATCGGCCGCTATTACGCGACCGAATCTATGCTCGTGCTGGATCCGGTGACGGGGCGATACGATGCCCAGGCCACCCCTTCGACGGGGTCGGAGACGCTGTTCGACTATTACGCCCGCGTGATCCGCGGCGAGGCGGCCGCGGAGCGTGGCGACCACGCGGTATTCTGACGATGCTCCGATCTGGGGACGCCCGTGGCCTCGGCGCGCTTCCGATGCGGTTGGAGTGCTGCCGGCCCGCCTCCGAGCGGCATGCGCGCCGAGCGGACGGGGTCGTCCGGCCCGGTCTCATCCCAGGCCGGGCCGGCTGAACGGCGTCGGGCCTGTCCAGGGACGGGCATCGGCCGGCTGCCCGCGGCTTCCGGCCGACGGGCCGTGCCTTCCTCGATGACGGATCGCTCAGGCCGCGCCCAGACCGCTCGCGGAGCCGCGGCCTGAGCGATCCGCCAGCACGGCAGCGCTCCTGTAGTCACGCGGATTCAGGCCGTGGCGAGCTTTGAAGCGACGGGAGAAGTGCGCCTGGGTGGTGAAGCCGCACTCGTACGCCACGACCCCGATCGGGACTGCGAAGCCGTCCGGATCGGCCAAGCGCTCGGCGGCGACCGTTAGACGACGGTCCCAGATGTATTCGGAGATGTGCCGGCCGCGCTCGTGGAACAACTCCTGTAGCCGGCGCAGCGACACGCCGACCGCGGCGGCAAGCTGCGGTGGATCGAGGCTCGGGTCCGCGAGGTTCGCCTCGACGAAGGCCTTGGCGCGCTGGACCGTGGCGCTGCCGTGGACGGTACGGGGGACCTCCCGGGCCAGTCGATCGGCGAAGCTGGCCACGATCAGGTCGGTGCCGATCTCGGCCATGCGGGCGGCCGCCTCCGCGTCGAGCCGGTCGCGAACGCCGATCAGGTCGCGAAAGAACGTTTGCGCCAGGAATGTAGAGCCGGCATCGGCTTCGAGGGTGAGCGCCGTGTAGAGCCGGGTCGGGCCCAGGACGCTCTCCAGGCGCGAACGGGGCAATTCGAAGAACAGGTACTGGCTGTCGGCGTCCGACGCGACGACGCCGGGTCGCTGGTCGAGCACGACGATGTCGCCCGGCCCCTGGACCGAGCACCGGTCGTCCTGAAGGCTCGTCGTGCCGCCGGCGATCACGAAGGCGACGCAGACCATGCCCTCAGACCGCCGACGCCGGAGCGTGGTGGGTGTCGCCTCGCTCCGGACGGATCTCTGCGCGATGCGGCTGATGACGAGCGGGCCGATTTCGGCGATCTCCAGACGCGCCGCGAAGGGGGAGTCGTCGAGACGCTGTTGTTCGATGGGCTCGCACTGGTCGAACAGTGTTTCCCGCCAGAGCGTGAAGCTGTTTCGTGGATGAAGCCCAGCGGTCGTGAAGAGCGTGTGCATCGACAGTCCGGAACCCACTTGCCCCGATCGCGGGAGCGCGGGCCGTTCCCGCCTTAGATTGTATATAATCTGCAGTGACAATCCCGTCGCGTCCGCCAGTGTCCGCCCTTGGGGCGCCCGTCCTCATCCCCTCTGCGGATGCCGCCCCGCCCGGAGGCCTGATCTGCACGACCGTACCGGCGGCGAGGGCGGGGCAGGGCCCGCGCCGCTCCCCTGCGGGGTTGCGCTGCGGCCGGCCCTTCGACCGGGGTGCGACGGCCGGGATCGTTTCGGGGCGGAGACGGGTGCGCGCTCAGTCGATGGCGGGCGCGCTCGCGCGATTGTGACGAAGCCGGAGCAGATTGCAGACCGACGCGACATTCGTTCGGGAGCTCCGAGCGGCAAGCCCGTCCCGGGCGCTCGGTCCCTGAAGACGGCTCGCCCTCACGGCGTGCTCGCCCTCTGATCCCTCCTCGAAGGGCAGGGCGCCGTCGACGATGCCGGACATGGGCCGGGACCGGATCCTGGGACGCCCGAACCGGCCTGTCGGCCGCCGGGGCTTCGAGGCCGGTTCTCGCCAGGGCGCCGCCATCACCGGCCCAGGGCCCTCTCGACCGTCGCCCGGTAACCGCTGGCCATCGGCGAGCCGTCGCGCCAAGCTGTGCGGAACAGGGGAACGCCATGAAAAGCCTTCTGCGCGCGGCCGCGCTGCTCGTCCTCGCGTTCGCCGGCGGCGCTGCGCAGGCCAAGGTTACACGGCTCGAGATCGCCTCTCGGCAGGCCTACGGTTCGTTCAAGGCCGGCGACTACGTGCGCCTGGATGGGCGCATCGCCGGGGAGCTCGCGCCCGACGCCTCCGACATTCCCGATCTCGGCAAGGCGACCCGCACGGCCGCCGGTCAGGTCGCCTACAGCGCGCGCATCATCCTGTTCATCCCCGTGGACCCCGCCGCAGGCAATGGCGCGCTGCTCGTCGACGTGCCCAATCGCGGCAAGGCCTACGCTAATGCGCTCTACAACAGCCCGCGCACCCGCCCCATGCCGTCCGGCACCCTCGATGCCGGCACCGGCTTCCTGGAGGATCGCGGCTTCGCCGTCGCCGAGGTGTACTGGGAGCTTGGACAGGGGGCGGATCTGCCCGCCTTCACCGACGCCGACGGGACGCGGCGCTTCGTCGAGGGCGTCGGCTTCGCCATCGTGCGCGATGCCGCCGACTTCCTGGCACATGCCGCGGCCGACACGGCCGGGACGCCGAACCCGCTGGCCGGGACGATCAGCCGGACGCTGGCCACCGGCAAGTCGCAGGACGGCCGCTTCCTGAAGACGTTCCTGCTCCACGGCTTCAACGTCGCGGAGGGGCGCCGGGTGTTCGACGGCCTGCACGTCTTCGTCTCCGGCGCCGGGCTGCTGCCGATCCTGCGATCGGGCACCGGGCCGGACTCGAGCGCCGACAAGACGCCGAACTTCGCCGATCCGGACTACCCGGGCGTCCATGACGGCCCGCTCACAATCGGCGCGATCGTGGCCGCGGTGGAGGCCCGGGGCGAGGTCCCCCCGAAGATGATGCTGCTCAATTCGACGGTCGACTACAGCTCGCTGCGCGCCTCCCTCGGCCGGAGCGGCGCGCACGGCACCGCCGACCTGCCGCTCCCGCCGAGCGTGCGGATGTACGATGTCGCCGGCGCCTCGCACGTCACCGTCGTGAAGGCTCCGGCCTGCGACCTGCCGCCGGGGCGGCTCGACTGGGCGCCCGTCGCCCGCGCGACGCTGCAGCGGCTGGACGACTGGGCCGCACGCAACGAGGCGCCCCCCGCCACGCGGCTGATGCCGCTCCAGCCCGCCAGGGATGACCCAAGCGTCCTTCAGGCGCCGAAAAACCTCCCCGCGGCCGTCGTCCAGGTGCCGCAGCGCGACGCGGACGGGAATCCCATCGGCGGCGTGCGTCTGCCGGACATCGCGGTACCGTTGGGCGTGCACGGCGGCCAGAACGCGCCGTTGACGACCTTCACGTGTTCGCTGGTCGGCGCGTACCAGCCGTTCGCGTCGACTCAGGCGGCGCGCGACGGCAGGCACCCGTCCCTGGCCGAACGGTACGCGGATCAGCAGGATTACGTGAACAAGGTCCGCGTCGCGGCCCGCGCGGCGGTCGCGGACGGCTTCCTGCTGCCGGAGGATGCAGCCGTCATCGTCAACGCGGCTGCCGAGAGCCCGGTCGTCGAGCAGAAGGCGCAGGCCGGGCCGCCCCGCTGACCCGCACCCCTGTTGGACGCGCGACGCTGGCCTCAGCCATGGCGATGCGAGGCCAACCTATGGGCGGCCACCGCCCGTCGCGGGCATCGAACCCGCGCCGCGTCCTCACGACAGAACCAGTCTCCGACCGGCCGCGGGCGGACGTCCCGGGAAGCGACGATGGCGGCTGCGGATCGGCGATCGATCTCGGCCCCGAGCCGGTCGCGAGATCGCCCCGGAGGATCGCAGGAAGCCCCGTGGGCCCCGCTAAGTCCCGGCCGCCGCAGCACTATCGCTGCCGAGCGTCGGGCGCTGACTTTTCACCAGGAAAGCCTGGTGGAGCTGAGGGGATTCGAACCCCTGACCTCCGCAGTGCGATTGCGGCGCTCTCCCATCTGAGCTACAGCCCCGTCGAGGCGCCGGCCTTGTAGGCGCGGGCGGCTCAGCCTGTCAATTCCTGTTTCAACGTCGCCCGCCACGCGCCGCTCCGGCGCAGGGTTGCGGGCGCCCCGAGGAGAGCGCGCGAACCCGCATGAATGCCCTGATCTGGCTCTTCGACACGGTCGTCCAGCTCTTCATCTACGTCCTCATCGCCAGCGCGGTCCTCAGCTGGCTCGTGGCCTTCAACGTGGTGAACGTGCGCAATCCGATCGTCGCGCAGATCGGCGAGGTCCTTTACCGGATCACCGAGCCGGTGCTGCGGCCGATCCGCAACCTGCTGCCCAATCTCGGCGGCGTCGATATCTCGCCGATCATCCTCATCCTGCTGCTGCTCTTCATCAGCCGTCTGCTGCATGAATACGCTGTGCCCGCAGCCTACGTTTACACGCAGTAGGATCGAACGCCTGTGAAGACCAATCCCGGCCGCTTCTTCGAGGATTTTCGCCTCGGCGAGACCATCCGTCACGCCACCCCCCGCACCGTCACGGTGGGCGATGTGGCGCTCTACACGGGCCTCTACGGGCCGCGCTTCGCGGTCCAGTCGTCGGACGCGTTCGCCCGCGCCTTCGGCTATCCGAAGAGCCCGCTCGATGACCTGCTCACCTTCCACATGGTGTTCGGCAAGACCGTGCCGGATGTGTCCCTGAACGCGCTGGCCAATCTCGGCTACGCCGAGGGCGGGTTCCGGCGTCCGGTCTATCCGGGTGAGACCCTGTCGACCGTCTCCGAGGTGATCGGCCTCAAGGAGAGTTCGAACCGCCAGACCGGCGTGGTCTACGTGCGCTCGGTGGGCTCGGACGAGGGCGGCGAGACCGTGCTGAGCTATTGCCGCTGGGTGCTCGTGCGCAAGCGCGATCCCGCGGCGGCCATCGCCGAGGAGCACGTGCCGACCCTGGCCAAGGTGGTCGATCCGCAGGATCTCGCGGGCGCCCTGCCGCCGCTCTCGGCCGCCGCCTACGACACGGATCTGGCCGGCAGCCCGCATCGCTTCGCGGATTACGCGGTCGGCGAGAAGATCGACCACGTCGACGGCATGACCGTCGAGGAGGCCGAGCACCAGATCGCCACGCGCCTGTTCCAGAACACCGCCAAGGTGCATTTCGACGGGCTGGCCGCCAAGGAGACCCGGTTCGGCCGGCGGCTGATCTACGGCGGCCACGTGATCTCGCTGGCGCGCGCGCTCAGCTTCAACGGGCTGGCCAACGTGTTCGCCATCGCGGGCATCAATGCCGGTCGCCACGTGGCGCCGCTGTTTGCCGGCGATACGGTCTATGCCTGGACCGAGGTGCTGGCGACCGCCGATGTCGGCCGCGCCGATGTC
Organism: Methylobacterium longum; assembly: GCF_022179385.1. Lineage (GTDB taxonomy): Bacteria > Pseudomonadota > Alphaproteobacteria > Rhizobiales > Beijerinckiaceae > Methylobacterium > Methylobacterium longum. The sequence goes on from NZ_BPQS01000004.1 coordinate 61,785, forward strand.
GGGCTCCTGCGCCTGCGCACGGTCGCCACCAAGAACCAGCCCTGCGGCGCCTTCCCGGACCGCGCCGGCGAGGGCTACGATCCGGCCGTGATCCTCGACCTCGACTACTGGGCGTTCGTGCCGAAGTAGGCCGGGGTCCGGCGCGCGGGCCTGAAGCCCATGGCGGCGACCAAGGCCCCGCGCGTGGGCGCCGTGACGGTGCGGCGGGCCGCGCCGGAGGACGCGGCCGCGATCGCCGCGATCCACGTCGCCGCCTGGCACGAGACGTATGCCGGCCTCCTGCCCGACGCGATGATTTCCGCCCTCACGGTCGAGGTGCGGCAGGCGTGGTGGGCGCAGCTCCTCAGCAACCCGCCGGCGACGCCCGGCGGCGCGGCCTATGTGGCCGAACGCGGCGGGAGGCCTGTCGGGTTCGGCACGTGCAATGCCCAGCGCTCCGCGGTTCTGGCTGCGGCGGGCTTCGACGGCGAGATCAGCAGCCTCTACGTGCTGCGCGCCTCTCAGGGCCGCGGGGTGGGACCGGCGCTCATGGCGCGGATGGCGACGCGACTGCAGCGGGCGGAGTACCGCGCCGCCGGGCTCTGGGTGCTGCGCGAGAACGCGGTCGGCCGCGGCTTCTACGAGAGCGTCGGCGGCACGCAGCTCGACGGGGACGCGGGCCTCCGCGCCCTGGGCCGGTTCACGGAGGTCGCCTACGGCTGGCCCGATCTCGCGACGCTGGCGGCCCTCGCAGGGGATCCAAACTCGCGGTCGCCGCCGCGCCGCCCGCCGCCACGGCGGCGCGACGGCGGCTGACCGGAGCCCGGCGCCTCAGCGGAGGCCGCCCCCCACGACGCCCCCCACGACGCCCGCCTCGACCGCCAGCGAGAGGCGGTCCGTGACGGCCCACGCGACGCCGACGCCCGCCACCGGCCGCACCGCGATGTCCTGACGGGTGAACGGCAGCGTCGACGGCGTCGGCCCGACGCGCAGGGTCTCGCGGAGGGCCACGCCGCCACCCTTGGCGTAGAGCAGCACGTCCGGCGTCAGCAGCGTCCCGACCTTCACCTCCAGGGTGCCGGCGAAATCGCGGGCATAGGAGCGGCGCCCGTAGGCCGGCGTCAGGTTGCCGTCGAGGCCGGCCAGATAGTCGAATCCGCCGCTGAGGCCGTAGAGGATCGAGCCCTCCTGCCACATCCGGCCACCCTCGAAGCCGAGCGTGGGGCCCGCGTAGCTGCCGGAATGGCGGGTGGTGGTCACCGCGTACCCGGTCGAGAGTCGCGCGTAGGAGCCGGTCCAGCGGCCGTCCGCATCCTCGGCCGGCTGCGGCCATGCGAAGGAGGGTAGCGGCGCGAAACCGATCGCGGGCCAGAGGAGGGCCTGGGCCGCGGCCGGCGATGCCTGAAGCAGGCCGATGCCGAGACCGAGACTGGCGGCACGGCGGCGGAGCGGACGCGAAGCGGCACGGCGAGTCATGCGGCCATGGTAGCCGAAGGCGCCGGGCCGAAACAGGGCAGGCGAGGGCGCGCCCGCCGCATCCCGGCGGTCCCGGCCGGCACGCCTGGGAACACGAGGACCACCGCCGGTTTGCAATCTGCGTGGATCGGCGAGAGGCAGCGGGTGCGATGCAGGGATATGGAGCGGCGTTCGGCCTGGGCTTCGTGGCCGGGATGCGCAGCATGTCGGCCTGCGCCGCCCTGACCTGGGCCGCCGCGGACGGCCGGACGCGGGGTGCTCTCATCCCAGGCGGTTCCGGAGCACGGACCCTCGCCACGACGGCGGCCCTTGCCGAGATGGCGGGGGACAAGATGCCGTTCGCGCCCGACCGGCGGATCCCGCCCTCCCTCGCGGTCCGGCTGGCCATCGGCGCGGCGGGCGGCTGGGCCCTCACCGGGAGTCGAAGCCGCCCCGCCTACGGGGTTCTGGCCGGGCTGGCGGGCGCGGTCGCCGGGACGCTGCTGAGCCGCGCGGCGCGGGGAGGCGACTCGCGCACCGGGCCCGGCCGGGCGCGGGGGCTTGCCGAAGATGCTGCCGCCGCCGGACTGGCCGCGATCGTCGTGCTCAAGGCCGAGCGCCAGGAACGCTGACGCACACGCCCGAGAGGGGCCGGTGCAACGAGGCGGGCGCCCTCCAGCGCTTCGGCCCCTCCGCGACGACGATGGGGATCTCGTGGAGCCCCGCGGGTGCCGCTTCCGCCTCGGATCAGTCGCGCACGACCACCTGGGTGCCGACCCGGACCCGGTCGTAGAGATCGACCACGTCCTTGTTGGTCATGCGGATGCAGCCGGACGAGACCGCGGCGCCCATCGTCTCGGGCTCGTTCGAGCCGTGGATGCGGTAGAGCGAGGAGCCGAGATACATGGCGCGCGCGCCCAGCGGGTTGTCCTGGCCACCCGCCATGTAGCGCGGCAGGTCCGGGCGGCGGGCCAACATCTGCTGCGGGGGGCGCCAGTCCGGCCATTCCTTCTTCATGGTGACGGTCTTGGTGCCCGACCACGAGAAGCCCTGCCGCCCGACGCCGACGCCGTAGCGGACCGCCGCGCCGCCGCCGAGCACGTAGTAGAGCCGGCGCTGGCGGGTGGAGACCACGATGGTGCCGGGCTTCTCCTTGCCGGTCCACGCCACCGTCTCGCGGGGGATCGCCTGGCTGCGGAAGATGTTGAGGAAGTCCGCGATCGGACCCCGGTCCAGCGGGTTGGCCGCCGCCGCCGGGGCGCTCCCGAGCAGCAGGGCCGCGAGCCCCAATAGCGCGATCCGTCTCGACATGGTCTCTATCCTCCGTCCGTCGTGGCGGGGCCTTCGCGGCGGCCCCGTGCTCGTCGGGCGAGCCGGCCCGGACTTCACGGCAAGGTTGAGGCCGGTCCGCCAGGATGCGCACTTCCGGACGTGGCTGTGTGCTGCGTGCAACACCCGGCCGGCGGCGCGACGCCGTGGGTGATTGCGCGCGGCGACAGCCATGCTTATCTCAGGGCCGTGATCCGATCCGCCGCCCTTCTGGCTCGCCGCGTCGCGGGCCTGCCGGACCGCCTCGCCCGGGGCCTCGCCGCGCTGGCGCTGCTCGTCCTCGCGACGGCGGCGCTGGCCGCCGCGCCCGCACGGGCTGAGGCCCCGCGGCCGGAGGGACCCGCCTGCGCCGTCGCGGGCCCGCGCCTGTCGGTTCTGTCGGGAGCGCCGGACGCGCAGCCCGAGGCCAAGCGGTCGGTCTTCGGCCGCACCGATCTCTGCGCCGCCGATTGCGAGATCCTCACCGAATTGGGGCTGCCGCGCCCGCCGGTCGAGGCGCCGCGGCCCCGTCACACGGTCTCCGCATCGTTCGAGTACAGGTCCGACAGCGTTCCGGCGTCCGCGCCGGACGGCTCGCCGCACCGGCCTCCACGCTTGGCCTGACGCGCGCCCCGGCCTCGCGGCCGGGAGGCGTGCGCGCCTGTTCCGATCTTCGTCCGACCGGCCTCGTGACCGGTCCCGGGATCTGACTCGATGATGCGCGGGCCCACGCTCCGCGCCAGCCCCAGCAGACGCATGCTTTCAGGAGCGTCGGTAATCGTGACCCGCACTCTGTCCGCCAGAACCCTCTCCTCGTTCCGCGCCTCGTTCGGCGCCTCGGCCCGCGCGACGGCAGTCGTGCCCGCGGCCCTGCTCCTCCTCGGCCTTGCGGCCTGCAATCCGAAGCCGGTCGCCGCGCCGACGCCGCCCGTGCCCGAGGTCGGTTTCGTCAAAGTGGAGCCTCAGGCGATCCCCTACCTGCGCGACCTGCCGGGCCGCGTCGCGCCGATGCGGATCGCCGAGGTCCGCTCCCGGGTCTCGGGCCTCGTGGTGAAGCGGCTGTTCGAGCAGGGCAGCCAGGTCAAGGAAGGCGACATCCTCTACAAGATCGACCCCGCCCCCTACGTGGTCGAGCTGGCGAGCACGGAAGCCGTGCTGGCCCGCCAGGAAGCCGCCCTCGTGCTCGCCCGCCAGCAGGCCGACCGGCTCGAGCAGCTGCTGACCCGGGCCACCGCCAGCCAGGCGCAGTACGACGCCGCCTTCGCGGCCAAGAAGCAGGCGGAAGCCGAGGTCGCCGGCGCCAAGGCGGCCCGCGACCGGGCGCAGCTCAACCTCGGCTGGACCGACGTGCGCGCGCCGATCACCGGCCGCATCGGCCGGGCGCTGCTCACCGAGGGAACCCTGATCGAGCCGGGCTCCACCGGGGCCCTCGCCACGATCCAGCAGCTCGACCCGATCTACGTCGACATCACGCAGTCGGTGGGCGAGTTGAACCGCCTGCGCCGGGACCTCGCCAGCGGCGAGCTGGCGCGGCTCGAAGACAACACCGCCAACGTCCACCTGATCATGGACGACAATTCCCTCTACCCGCTGGCGGGCCGGCTGCTGTTCTCGGACGTGACCGCCGACCCGAGCACCGGCCAGGTGACCCTGCGGGTGCAGTTCCCGAACCCGCACGACGAGCTGTTCCCCGGCATGTACGTGCGGGCGCGGATCAAGCAGGGCATCGATTCCGACGCCATCGCGGTCCCGCAGCAGGCGATCCAGCGCACCGACGACGGCCGCGCCGAGGTCTGGGTGGTGCGCGCCGACGAGACCGTCATGCGCCAGCCGGTCGAGGTCGGGCCGGTGGTCGGGCAGAACTGGCTGATCCGCTCCGGGCTCAAGGCCGGCGAGCGGGTCGTGGTGGACGGATTCCAGAAGATCACCGTGGGCGCCAAGGTGAAGCCCCTCGACCAGACCCCGGTCCACGGCGAGGCCGGCCCGAAGCACGATGCCGACGAGGCCCCCGACGCGCCCGGCGACAAGGCGGAGGTCGCCCCGCGCGCCGCCGCCGTCCAGCAGCGCCACTGAGCCTGGAGAAGCCCGATCATGGCACGCTTCTTCATCGACCGCCCGGTCTTCGCCTGGGTGGTGGCCCTGTTCATCTGCCTCGGCGGCGCGCTCGCCATCCCGAACCTGCCGGTGGCGCAGTACCCGGTGATCGCACCGCCCTCGATCGCGTTGTCCACGGCCTATCCGGGGGCCTCGGTGGAGAGCCTCTACATCGGCACGACCCGGCTCATCGAGGATGAGCTGAACGGCGCGGCCAACATCATGAGCTTCGAGTCGACCACCGACTCGTTCGGCTCGGTCAACATCACCGCCACCTTCCAGCCCGGCACCGACCCGGCGCTAGCCTCCGTGGAGGTCCAGAACCGGCTGAAGCGCGTGGAGGCGCGCCTTCCGGCCGAGGTGCGCCAGCAGGGCATCCTGGTCGAGGAGGCCTCGGCCGCGACCCTCAACATCATCACCCTCGTCTCCAAGGACGGGTCGATGGACGAGGTCGGCCTGGGCGACTTCCTGATCCGCAACGTCATCAACGAGATCCGGCGCATCCCCGGCGTCGGGCGCGCGACGCTGTACTCCACCGAGCGGTCGCTGCGCGTCTGGGTCGATCCCGACAAGCTGCGCGGCCTCTCGCTCAGCGCCTCGGATGTGACCGACGCGATCCGCAACCAGAACGTCCAGGTCGCCTCCGGCTCGGTCGGCGCGCAGCCGAGCCCGACCCGGCAGGCGCTCACCGTGCCGATCATCGTGAAGGGCCAGCTCGGCACCATCGAGGATTTCGGCGCGGTCGTGCTGCGGGCCAATTCCGACGGCTCCAACGTGCGCCTGCGCGACGTCGCCCGGATCGAGCTCGGCGGCGACGCCTACCAGTTCTCCACCCGGCTGAACGGCGGCCCGGCCGCCGGCATCTCGGTGACCCTCGCCCCCGACGGCAACGCGCTCGAGACGGCCCGGGCGATCCGCGCCAAGATGGTGGAGCTGTCCCAGTTCTTCCCGCCGGACCTGAAGTGGGACATCCCCTACGACATCACCCCGGCGGTGGAGGCCTCCATCGAGAAGGTGCTGCACACGCTGGTCGAGGCGGTGGTGCTGGTCTTCCTCGTGATGTTCCTGTTCCTGCAGAACATCCGCTACACCCTGATCCCCACCATCGTGGTGCCGATCGCCCTCATGGGCACCGTCACGGTGATGTGGATCTCGGGCTTCTCGGTGAACGTGCTCACCATGTTCGGCATGGTGCTGGCCATCGGCATCCTGGTCGACGACGCCATCGTGGTGGTGGAGAACGTCGAGCGGATCATGAACGAGGAGGGGCTGCCGCCGAAGGAGGCCACCAAGAAGGCCATGGGGCAGATCACCGGGGCGATCATCGGCATCACCCTGGTGCTGATCGCCGTGTTCATCCCGATGGCGTTCTTCCCCGGCTCGGTGGGCATCATCTACCGGCAGTTCTCGATCGCGATGGTGACCTCCATCGCGTTCTCGGCGCTGCTCGCCCTGTCGCTGACGCCGGCGCTCTGCGCGACCTTCCTGAAGCCGATCGAGAAGGGGCACGGCCACGCCAAGGGCGGCGTGTTCGGGCTGTTCAACCGGTTCGTCGACCGGGAGACCGCCCGCTACGGCCGCGGCACCGCGGCGTTCATCCGGAAATCCGGCCGGGTAATGCTGGTCTACGTCGCGCTCGTGGCCGGCACGGCCTACGCCTTCGTCAACCTGCCGGAGGGCTTCCTACCGGTTGAGGACCAGGGCTTCTTCACGGTCGACATCCAGACCCCGCCGGGCGCCTCCTACAACCGCACGCAGGAGGCGGTCCGCAAGGTCGAGGAGCACCTGCTGGCTCAAGCAGGCGTCGCCACCGTGACCATGCTCAACGGCTTCTCCTTCTCGGGGCAGGCGCCGAGCACCAGCCAGGCCTTCGTCACCCTGAAGCCCTGGAGCGAGCGCGATGCCAAGAACTCGGCTGCCGCCCTCGTCGCCAACACGAACGCGGCGCTCAGCACCTACCGCGACGCCACCGTGGACGCCCAGGAGCCGCCGCCGGTGGACAATCTCGGCAACGCGGCGGGCTTCTCGTTCCGCCTGCAGGACCGGGCCAATCGCGGCTACGCGGCCCTGCTGTCGGCCCAGGAGCAGCTCCTGAAGCTGGCCTCGCAGAGCCCGATCCTCCAGAAGGTGAAGATCGAGGGCCTGCCGCCGACCCCGCAGGCGGAGCTGGTCATCGATCGCGAGAAGGCAGCCGCGCTCGGCGTCAGGTTCGAAGACATCAACGCCACGATCCAGCTCAACCTCGGCTCGGTCTACCCGAACGACTTCCCGAACCGCGGGAAGATGCAGCGCGTCTACGTCCAGGCCGAGCAGCTCCAGCGCATGAACGCGTCGGACATCCTCAACTACGCGGTGAAGAACGCCACCAACACGATGGTGCCGATGTCGTCCTTCGCGGAGCTGAAATGGGGGATGGGGCCGAGCCAGATCGTCGGCTTCAACGGCTACCAGTCGGTCCGCTTCACCGGCGAGCCGAACCCCGGCTACACGTCGGGCGATGCGATCAACGAGATGGAGCGGCTGATGCTCCAATTGCCCAAGGGCTTCGGCTACGCCTGGACCGGGCAATCCTATCAGGAGAAGCAGGCGGGCAGTCAGGCGAGCCTGCTGCTGGCGCTGTCGGTGCTGATCGTGTTCCTGTGCCTCGCCGCGCTCTACGAGAGCTGGGCGATCCCGGTCTCGGTCATGCTGGTGATCCCGCTGGGCGTCATCGGCGCCGTGGCGGCCGTGTACCTGCGCGGCATGCCCAACGACGTCTACTTCAAGATCGGCCTGATCACGATCATCGGGCTCTCGGCCAAGAACGCCATCCTGATCGTCGAGTTCGCCAAGGATCTCTGGAAGCCCGGGACCTCGGTGGTGCGGGCCGCCATCGAGGCGGCGACCCTCCGGTTCCGGCCGATCGTGATGACCTCGCTGGCCTTCATCTTCGGCGTGGTGCCGCTGGCCATCGCCACCGGCGCCGCCTCGAAGAGCCAGCAGGCGATCGGCACCGGCGTGATGGGCGGCATGATCACCGCGACCGTGCTGGCGGTGTTCTTCGTGCCGGTCTTCTTCGTCGCCGTGATGCGCCTGTTCCGGCGGAAGGCGGTGGCGGAGGGCGAGCGGGCGGAGGCGGAGACGCGGCGCGAACCCACGCGGGTGGCGGCGGAGTGAGGCGCTGGGGACGACCTCCGTAGCGCCACCGGGGAACACCGCGTCCTCCCGCCTCCTCCGCGGGGGAGGGGGAAGCGCACGTCGCTGCGTGCGCGATGCCGCGGCGCCAGGGCCGTCCAGCCAACATGGGATGAAGCGGGGAAAACGCGTTTTGGAGGACGTGTAACGTCACTCACCCGCGACAGGCTCGGCCGCCGTCTTGTATACGGATGGTCCGAAGCTTGCTGACGCCGCGGTGGACACCGCCGGGGCTGCCGGCCGGTGGCGCATTCACGGTCTCGGAGATCCGCTTGTCCCGTTCAGCCCTGAAGACCCTCGCCCGCGGCGTGTCCGCGGCCGCGGTCGCGACCCTGGCGTTCGCGCTGCCCGCACAGGCCGCCAACGTCTTCCGCTTCGCCTTCCAGGGTGACCTGAAATCCCTCGATCCGTACTCCCTCAAGGAGAGCTTCACCGAGGGCATGCAGCAGGCGGCCTACGAGTCCCTCGTCACCCTCGACAAGAACCTGAAATTCGCCCCCGGCCTCGCGGAATCCTGGGAGACGCCCGAGCCGACCCGCTGGCGCTTCCACCTGCGCAAGAACGTCACGTTCCACGACGGGACGCCGTTCACCGCCGACGACCTGCTCTTCTCCGCCCAGCGCGTCCGGGCCTCCGGCTCGAACTTCACCACCAACGTCCCGGCCGATGCCGAGTTCGTGAAGGTCGACGACTTCACCGTCGACATGGTGCTGAAGAAGCCGAACCCGATCGCCATCGCCCAGTTCCCGACCTGGGTGATCATGTCGAAGACGTGGTCCGAGAAGAACAACGTCGTCCAGCCGACGCCGCCCAGCGCCACCAGCCCGAGCTACGCCACCCTGCACGAGAACGGCACCGGCCCGTTCGTCATCACCGAGCACCAGCCCGGTGTGAAGACGGTGTTCAAGAAGTTCCCCGGCTACTGGGGCAAGGTCGAGTCCAACCTCGACGAGGCGGTGCTCACCACCATCGCCAACCCGGCGACCCGCGTCGCCGCGCTCCTCTCCGGCGAGGTCGACTGGATCGATCCCGTGCCGCTGCAGGACCAGCAGCGGGTCAACGCCAGCGGCACCGCCACCGTGATGGCCGGTCCCGAGCTGCGCACGATCTTCCTCGGCATGGACCAGGACCGGGACGAGCTGAAGGACTCCTCCGTCAAGGGCAAGAATCCGTTCAAGGACATCAAGGTGCGCGAGGCGTTCTACCTCGCCATCGACGAGGACACGATCGCCAAGCGCGTGATGCGCGGGCAGGCGGTGCCCTCCGCGCTGATGATCGCCCCGGCCCTCTACGACCGCGGCGCCGAGTTCAAGCGCCCGGCCACCGACCTCAAGAAGGCCAAGGAGCTGATGGCGCAGGCGGGCTACCCGGACGGGTTCTCGCTGACGATGGACTGCCCCAACGACCGCTACGTCAACGACGAGGCGATCTGCCAGGCGGTTGTCTCGATGCTCGCGCGCATCAACGTCAAGGTGAACCTGAACGCGCAGCCGAAGGCCAAGTACTTCGCCAAGGTGCTGGCCCCGGCCTACGACACCTCGTTCTACCTGCTGGGCTGGACCCCGTCCTCGCTGGACAGCCACAACATCCTCTACGAGATCGTCGGCTGCCGGAAGCCCGGCGACAAGTCGGGCCGCGGCAGCTGGAACCTCGCGGGCTACTGCGATCCGAAGATCGACGAGATCGCCGACAAAGTCGAATCCGAGACCGACAAGGCCAAGCGCGACGCCCTGATCAAGGACGGCTTCGACGTCCTGAACACCGACTGGGGCTACATCCCGCTGCACCAGCAGGCGCTGGCCTGGGGCGTCTCCAAGAAGGTCCACCTGACCCAGCGCGCCGACAACCTGCTGCTGCTCTACTGGGTCTCGAAGGATCCGCAGTAGGCGCGCGGGGTGCTCGCCTTCCTGCTGCGCCGGGTGATCCAGGCGGCCGCGGTGCTCGCGGTCGTCGGGCTCATCGCCTTCGCGATGTTCCGGTTCGCGGGCGACCCCGTGAACCAGATCGTCGGGCCCGACACCACCGTGGCCGAGCGATCCCAGATCCGGACGGATCTCGGCCTCGACGATCCGGTGCTGGTCCAGTTCGTCCGCTACGCCGGCAACGTGGTGCGGGGCCAGTTCGGCATCTCGTACCAGTTCCGGCAGCCGGTCTCGCAGCTGCTCGCCGAGCGGATGCCGGCGACGCTGGAACTCGCCTTCTGCGCCACGGTCTTCGCCCTGGTGGTGGGGATCCTGATGGGCGTGTACTGCGCGCTTCGGCGGGATTCCTGGATCGCCGGCCTGTTCCAGGCGGTCTCTCTGATCGGGATCAGCCTGCCGACCTTCCTGATCGGCATCCTGCTGATCTACCTGTTCTCGGTGACGCTCGGCGGGCTGCCCTCCTACGGGCGCGGCGACACGGTGCGGCTCGGCTGGTGGACCACCGGCTTCCTCACCGCCTCCGGGCTCAAGGCGCTGATCCTGCCCTCGGTGACGCTGGGCCTGTTCCAGATGACGCTGATCATGCGCCTGGTGCGCGCCGAGATGCTGGAGGTGCTGCGCACCGATTACATCCGCTTCGCCCGGGCGCGGGGGCTCACCACCCGCGCCGTCCACCTGCGGCACGCCCTGAAGAACACCCTCGTGCCGGTGATCACCATCGCGGGGCTGCAGCTCGGCTCGGTCATCGCCTTCTCGATCATCACCGAGACGGTGTTCCAGTGGCCCGGCATGGGCCTGCTCTTCGTCCAGGCCGTGCAGAACGTCGATATCCCGATCATGTCCGCGTACCTGCTGCTCGTCGCGCTGATCTTCGTGACCATCAATCTCGTGGTCGACATCCTCTACACGGTGGTCGATCCGCGCCTGCGGCTCTCGACCGGGCGGGCGGCGTGAGGGCGCGGCGATGAGCGGATACGATCTCGACGCGGGCGATGCCCCGCCGGTGCCGCTGCCGGAGGCGAAGCCCTCGCGGCTCGCGCGCTGGCGGGATTCCGACCTGCTGGCGAACTTTTTGCGCTCGAAAACCGCTGTGGCGGCGCTGATCGCCACGGTCCTGATGGTCGCACTCGCCTTCGCGGCCCCCCTGGTCGCCCCCCAGAACCCCTACGACCCGGCCCAGCTCGACCTGATCAACTCCAACCTGCCGCCGATCTGGCAGGCCGACGGGCAAGCGCCCTACTATCTCGGCACCGACGACCAGGGCCGGGACGTGCTCTCGGCGGTGCTGTACGGCCTGCGCCTGTCGCTGATCGTCGGCGGGCTCGGAGTGCTGACCTCCGGGATCCTCGGCATCGCGCTCGGCCTGATCGCCGGCTACGCGGGCGGGTTCCTCGACACGCTGATCATGCGGGTCGCCGACGTGCAGCTCACCTTCCCGGCGATCCTGATCGCCCTGGTGGTGGACGGCGTCGCCAAGGCGAGTTTCGGCAGCGCCCTCGACGTCGGGCCGCTGATCGGGCTGATCGTGGTGTCGATCGGCCTGTCCTTCTGGGTGCAGTACGCCCGGACCGTGCGCTCCTCCGTGATGGTCGAGAAGGGCAAGGACTACGTCCAGGCGGCGCGGCTGATCGGCCTGTCACCGCCGGTGATCATGGTGCGCCACGTGCTGCCGAACGTCACCGGCCCGGTCTTCGTGATCGCGACGATCAACCTGGCGCTCGCCATCATCACCGAGGCGACGCTGTCGTTCCTCGGCACCGGACTGCCCGAGACCATGCCGTCGCTGGGCACGCTGATCCGCACCGGCAACCGCTTCCTGTTCTCCGGCGAGTGGTGGATCGTCGCCTTCCCGGGCCTGGCGCTCGCCGGGCTCGTCATCGCCATCAACCTCCTGGGGGATTGGCTGCGCGACGCGCTCAATCCGAAGCTGCAATGAGCGAGACCATCCTCTCCGTGCGCGACCTCACGGTCGCCTTCGACACCCGCCGCGGACCGCTCACCGCCATCGACCGCGTCTCCTTCGACATCGGCCGCGGCGAGATCCTGGGGGTCGTCGGCGAGTCCGGGGCCGGCAAGTCGGTGACCGGGTCGGCGGTGATCGGCCTGATCGACCGGCCCGGCCGGATCGCCGGCGGCGAGATCCGCCTGCGGGGCGAGCGCATCGACAACCTCTCCCCCGAGGCCATGCGGCGGGTGCGGGGCAAGCGCATCGGCATGATCTTCCAGGATCCGCTGACCTCCCTCGACCCGCTGTTCCGGGTGGGCGACCAGATCGTCGAGACCCTGCGCACCCACACCGACCTGTCGGGCCGGGCCGCCCGCACCCGCGCCATCGACCTGCTCGCCGAGGTCGGAATCCCGGCGCCCGGGCGGCGCATCGACGGCTACCCGCACGAATTCTCCGGCGGCATGCGCCAGCGGGTGGTGATCGCCCTCGCCCTCGCCGCCGAGCCGGAGCTGATCATCGCCGACGAGCCGACCACGGCGCTCGACGTCTCGGTCCAGGCCCAGATCATCACGCTGCTGAAGCGCCTGTGTCGCGAGCACGGCACCGCGGTGATGCTGGTGACCCACGACATGGGCGTGATCGCCGAGGCCGCCGACCGGGTGGCGGTGATGTATGCCGGCCGCGTGGCGGAGATCGGCCCGGTCGCCTCGGTGATCGCCAAGCCCCACCACCCCTACGCGGTCGGCCTGATGGGGGCGATCCCGACCCTGTCGCAGGAGGCCGACCGGCTGAGCCAGATCCCCGGATCGATGCCGCGGCTCACCGCCATCCCGAAGGGCTGCGCCTTCAACCCGCGCTGCCCGAAGGTCTTCGCCCGGTGCCGCGTCGAGCGGCCCGAGCCGATCCCGGTCGATGCGAGCCGGGTCGCCTGCCACCTGTACGATGCAGCGGAGCGCGCGGCGTGAGCGCCTACGTCGAAGTCACCGATCTGCGCCGCCAGTTCGACGTCTCGAAGCCCTGGCTCAACCGGGTGATCGAGCGCGAGCCGCGGAAGTTCCTCACGGCGGTCGACCGGGTCGGGTTCGCGATCGAGAAGGGCGAGACCTTCGCGATCGTGGGTGAATCCGGCTCCGGCAAGTCGACGGTGGCCCGGATGGTGGTCGGCCTGCTGCCGCCGACCGCCGGCGAGGTGCGCATCACCGGCGTGTCGATGACCGATCCGCGCCAGGCCGCCGCCCGGCAGCGCCTGCGCGCCCGCATCCAGATGATCTTCCAGGACCCCTACGCATCCATGAACCCGCGCTGGCGGGTGGGGAAGATCATCGCGGAGCCGATCCGGGCCTTCAACCTGATCCGCGGCGAGGCCGCGATCCGCGCCCGGGTCGCCGAGTTGCTCGGCCTCGTCGGGCTCCACGCGGACGACGCCAAAAAATATCCGCACGAATTCTCCGGCGGCCAGCGCCAGCGGGTGGCGATCGCCCGGGCGCTCGCGAGCCAGGCCGAGTTCCTGGTAGGGGACGAGCCGACCTCGGCGCTGGACGTCTCGGTGCAGGCGCAGATCCTCAACCTGATGCGCGACCTGCAGGACCGCCTTGGGCTGACCTACCTGTTCATCTCCCACAACCTCGCCGTGGTCCGCCACATGGCGACCCGGGTGGGGGTGATGTATCTCGGCCGCCTCGTGGAGGTGGCCTCCGCCAAGGATCTGTTCGCCGCGCCCCGCCATCCCTACACGCGGATGCTCCTCGACGCGGTGCCCGACCTCGCCCATGTCGGCCGCGCCCGGGTGCCGGTCTCGGGCGAGATCCCGAATCCCATCGACCCACCGCCCGGCTGCACCTTCAACCCGCGCTGTCCGCTGGCGAACGACCGCTGCCGGGCCGAGGTGCCGCTGCTCCTCGAGGGCGTGGCCTGCCATGCTGTGCAGGAGGGGCGGGCCTGACCGAGGGGGCGAGGGACGCCGCCTCTTCCTGCCCGCGGCGGACCTGGCGGATGCGGCGGGCCGCACACCGCCGGTCGAACGATTACGCCGAGGGGGGCGCGGGTCCGCCGGCCTCGCGTCCGGGCCGTCAGCGCCCAGAGGCCGATCGAGGTCGCCGTGCGCGCCGTCTCTAGCGCGCGCCGACCTGCCGGATGAAGACATCGCCGCGGCGATCGGGGAAACGCCCCGTCCTCGCCGCCTCGAAGCCGGAAACCTGCTCGATGTGTACGCGGTGGCGATCCGACGTGGCAGATGAGGTCAAGTAAGGCTGCTGCGGGATCGTCGCGCTTTCAGCAAAGCCGAGGCGAACCCTCACCTTAGGTCTTGCGCGCGGGGCGGCGTCGGACGGACTGGTCAGATGATAGCCTCCGCGCCTGTAATAAGCGCCCATTGATGACGGATCTTCGCCGTTCGCCAAGATGGTTAACGGGAATGCCGGCCTGCCACCTTGCTCGATGAAGAGGCAGTACCGCAGATCGGTCGGATCCGTCAGGAACGTACAATCGTTGATCTTCGAAGGTGACGCCTGGGCCCAGCCATAGGTCGGAACACTCCATACGAGTGCCGCGAGAATTATTCGTCCTAAAGTCATCGGCCAGACCAGATGTTAGCCAAGAGATTCAGCTTGTGCCTTGCAAGTGTCGTGCGCGATCGGGAAAAACAAGCGGCCGCCGCCGGCGGCGTTCGACTTTAGACGGCGCGCTGCACGGCGCGGCGGCCGCGCCGTGTGCTCTCGCACCTCCGCCGGAAACCGCGGCGGTGGGTCTGCGCGGGTGGGCCTCCGCGGGCGCCGCAGCCCGCCCGCGCGGCGGGTCGGGCTCACCGGCGGTTCTCGATCACCCTGTCGACGTCCGCGCGGGCCGGCCCGTTCTCCTTCCGCCGCATCGCCGTGGCGTGCTCGGTGGCCTTCAGGGACATCCGGTCGCGCTGGCCCTGCGGCATTCCCCCCCGGCGCCGCCAGGACCGGTGTGACCGCCCACAGACTGGCGAGGCACCGTGCGGCGGCCGTCGTCTTCCTGAGCATGACGTGCCCTCCATCCCGCGACGGGGCAGGGTGCCTGCGGGAGGCCGGATGCTCCGCGCCGGACGACCCGGGTGACGTCCCTCTCCGGATCCGGATGTGCCGAGCGCGGATGTCGGCCAGCGCGCCGTTCGGGGCGCTGGCGGCCTGCAGAGGGTCCTTCGCGGCTGCGGCCCGGCACCTCACGATCCGAGGGAATGCGGGATCACCAGGGTCCGGGACGCCGCCGTGTCCCGTGACGCGACGCGATCGGGAGCCCCTCCAGGCCGCTTCCCGGGCGCGACGGCCCCGCGGGCCGCCTCGATGGAAGGCTCCGGCGGGAGGCCGGATCGCGCGATCGGGCCATGCGCGCCGGGCGCCGGTGACGGGTGGCCGACCCGCGACTGGAGGTCCGGTCGCTCACGCGTCGCGCCATTCCGCGAAGGTCGCCGCCTGACCGATCGTCACGCCGTCGCGGTCGAGCTGCCAGACCACCGCGCGCTCGATCCAGAAGCGCCGGCCGCCCTTGGCGATGCGCAGGCCGCAGTAGCCGCCGGTGAAGCCGTCGCGGGCGACCGCGTCGAGGAGGCGCTGGCGCTCGGCGCGCTCGGGCGCTTCCGCCGAAAGGCGCGACGGCAGCCCGATCAGCTCCGCCCAGGTGTAGCCGAAGCAGGCCTGCGCGGTCCGGTTGGCGTAGGTGAAGCGCGGGTCCGCACCGCCGTCGTGGGCGAGGACCGCGAAGGGGGCTTGCCGGTAGAGCCAGCCGGCATCCGCACCCTCCGGCACCAGCGGCGCGCCGAGCCGCCGCGCGTAGCTGCCGGTGAGCACGGCGAAGAAGTCCGGATCCTGAGACAGATCGGCCATGGCCGGCTGCAGCCCCTGTCGTGTCGCGCGCCCCCGCGCCGAGCCGGCATCCGCCCCGGTGGAGAGCGCTCTAGATGACGGGATTGGCGTCGATTCGCATCCGCAGGATCGCGTAGGGCGGTCGCTGCAGGTCCTCGCCGCGGTTGAATTCCGGCCGCCGGTTGACCTGCGCGGCGGAGATGTAGAGCCATCGGTCGGGGGTGATCCAGAATGTGTCGGCCCAGATCAGCCTGTCGTCGGCGGCGAGCACTTCGACGGTGCCGTCCGGCAGGCGGCGGCCGACCGCGTTGTGCTCCTGCAGACTGAGATAGACCCGGTCTTTGGCGTCGGTGGTCAGGCCGCCGGTCATGCCCTTCTCGCCCAGATCCCGGACCGCGGCCGCCACCGTCGCCTCGGGGATGTCCGGGTCGCGCAGGGCGGCGGTATCGACCGCGTAGAGGCGCCGGCTCATGAGCGGCGCGTAGTACAGGCGCGTTCCGTCGGGGCTGAGCGCGATGCCGTTGGCGCCGCCCTTCGGGCTCTTCGGCCGCGCGTCCCCCTTGCGCTCCATCACCGGCCGGCGCTCCACGAACTTGACGAGGCCGTCCTCCGACCGGGTGCTCGGGTGGCCGTCGAGCCGCCGCACCACGCGGCCGCTGTCGAGGTCGACCGCCAGGATCGCACCCGCGCCGGCCTGGCCCTGATCAGTGACGTAGGCCAGCGACCGCCCGTCGCGCCGGTCGACCCGCAGGTCGTTCAGGGAGGATTGCGCCACCACGCCCGCCTCCAGGGGAATCGACCGAAGGATCCGGTTCTGCGCGATGTCGATCGCCACGATCTTGGCGCCGCCCGGCACCGGCGTGCCCTTGCCCTCGGGCAGGCCGGCATCCAGCACCCAGAGGGTGTCGTCGCGGTCGAAGACGCCGTTGGGGACGTGGAACAGCGTGGCGTGCGGCGCCTTCGGATCCGGCCGGTTGGCGGCGGCATCCGGGTAGGGCTTCACCGAGCCGTCCGGCAGGACCTCACCGAGCGTGACCGGCTCGGCCCCGGTGAAGCGCGGCATCATCACGAACATGCGCCCGCCCCGGGCGATCGCCAGACCGGTGGGGGTGGAGGAGGCATCGGCGGCGATGGCCAGTTCCAGCGATCCGGCGGGACGGCTCGTCGGCGGCTCGCGGCCCGGCGGGGTTCCGGCCCGGGCCGGTCCCGCCGCCAGGGCGACGAGGCTGGAACCGATCAGGCGGCGGCGATCGAGGGGCATGCGCGTCCTGTCGCAAGGTGGCTGAACCGACGTTTCGCGGACCGCGGATCCGATCGGCCCGCGTCCGGACGGTGCCGCCCCAACGCGCGGAGGGCGCAGGTGATCCCATCCGGCCGCCGAAGCCGCCGCGGCTCAACTCCTGCCAGTCCGATGGGGGCGCGCCGAAGCTGTTCCGGATCCCGGGCCGGAATCGGCCATGACGGACCGAGTTCCGATATTGCTTCGCAGATATATCGATAATTATAATACTAAGCGTAAATCATCACGAAGCATGGGGCCATGGATGCAGTCATCGTCAGAGTATCTTGACGATACTGGCCGCGACTTGACCTGGCTGTGGGCTGCGCGTTAAAGCGCGAGCAGTATAAGTCAATGCATGTCGCGGCGGCGGTGGTTCTCGGGCCCTGGCGGCGCTGATGAGAGAGGCGTCGACGTCCGGTTGCGGACGGTGCGTCCGCGAATCTGCTCCCGGAAAGGCCCCGTCGATACCTGAGCGGCCGTGTGCGGCCGTCCGATGTGCCTGATCTCATCGTCATGATGCCCGGCCTACGATCGCCGCCGCTGGATCGCGCCACGCGCGAGTCGGCGGTGGCCCGGCCTGGAATTCGGAGGGGTTGGACGCGCATGGATCCCGAAGGATCCGGAAGGTCGCCGGACACCGCGCCGCGGCACGCCGCCGGGCCGCTGCGGGTGGTGGCGGTGGCGGTGCAGAAGGGCGGCACGGGCAAGACCACCTTGGCGGCCTCCCTGGCCATCGCCGCCGCGGAGGCGGGCGAGCACGTGACGGCCCTCGACCTCGATCCGCAGGGATCGCTCGCGGGCTGGGGGGCCTTGCGGAAGGAAGGGTCGGTCGCGGTCGACCGGGTGCGACCCTGGGAGATGGGTCAACTCGCCGAGATCCTCGGCCTCCTCGCGGAGCAGGGCACGACCCTTGCCATCCTCGACACCGCCGGCAGTTCGGCCGGGCTCGCGGCCGCCCTGAGGGATGTCGACTTCGTGCTGATGCCGGTCCGGCCGTCCCGGCTCGACATCGTGGCCGCCCGCCCGACGCTTCAGGCGCTGGTCGGCCTCGGGCTGCGGGATCGGCTGGCCCTGGTGCTGAACCAGTGTCCGCCGCCGCCCTCGCCGCGCACCAGCGCCTACGCGGCGCAGCTGCGGGCGCTGGGGGTGCTGGCCGAGCCCGGCATCATCCACCGCGTCGACCACCAGGATGCCCTGGCGACCGGCCTCGGCGTCACCGAATACGCCCCCGGCAGCCCGGCTGCCGGGGAGATCCGCGCCCTCTGGACCTGGATCGACGCCAAGATGCGGGCCGCCCCCGCCCGCTGAGATCAGCCCTGGCCGAGGGCGGCGAGGATGCGCGCCCAGGAGCGCGTGCCCTTGTGGAAGCTCGTCAGGTCGTACTTCTCGTTCGGTGAGTGGATGCGGTCGTCGTCGAGCCCGAAGCCGATCAGCAGGGTGTCGCGCCCGAGGATCCGCTTGAAGTCGCCGACGATCGGGATCGAGCCGCCGGCGCCGACGGTCACCGCCGGCACGCCCCACTCGTCCTGCAGCGCCGCCTTGGCGGCCCCGAGCTGCGGCATGTCGAAGGGCAGGCTGATCGCCCGCGAGCCCTTGTAGGTGATGACCTCGACCGTGCAGTCCGCCGGTACGCGCGCCCGCACGAAGGCCTCGAACGCCTCGGCCAGCCGCTTCGGATCCTGGTCGTCCACGAGGCGGAACGAGACCTTGGCCGAGGCCGTGGACGCGATCACCGTCTTGGTGCCCTCGCCGGTATAGCCGCCGATGATGCCGTTGGCGTCGCAGGACGGGCGCGACTGCACCAGCTCGATCGGCATCCGGCCGCGCTCGCCCGCGGGCTCCTTGAGGCCGATCGGCCCCAGCAGCGTCTCGGGCGTCAGGCCGAGGTCGCGCCACTGCTCCAGAACCTCCGGCGGGCGCTCGTGCACGCCCTCGTAGAAGCCGGGGATCGTCACCCGCCCGTCGGCATCGTGCAGGTCGGCGATGATCTTCGCCAGAACGTGGATTGGGTTGCGGGCGGCGCCGCCGAAGAAGCCCGAATGCAGGTCGCGGTCGGCGCAGGTGACCTTCACCTCGAAATAGGCGAGGCCGCGCAGCGACGAGGTGATGGCCGGGGTCTGCCGGTCCCACATGCCGGTGTCGCAGACCAGCACCACGTCGCAGCCGAGCCGGTCGCGGTTGGCCGCGACCCATTCGGGCAGGCCCTGCGAGCCGCTCTCCTCGGCACCCTCGATCAGAATCGTGACGCCGCAGGGCAACGCGCCGTGCATGGTGATATAGGCCCGGCAGGCCTCCACGAAGGTCATCACCTGACCCTTGTCGTCGGAGGCGCCGCGCCCGACGATCGTCTTGCCGCCCCTTCCGTCCTCGGCGATGTGCGGCTCGAAGGGCGGCGTCGTCCAGAGATCGAGCGGGTCGACCGGCTGCACGTCGTAATGGCCGTAGAACAGGACGTGGGGCGCCCCGGGCTTCGGCCTGTGGGCCAGCACGACCGGATGGAGCGAGGTCTCCTCGACGGAGGTCGCGAAGCCGAGCGCGGTCAGGTCCTGGGCGAGCCAGGCGGCGGCCGCGCGGCACTGGCCGGCATAGGCGGGATCGGTGGAGATCGACGGGATCCGCAGGAAGGCGAACAGCCGCTCCAGGGCGTTCTCCAGGTCCGTGTCGATGTCGTTGAGGATCGCGTCGAGCGCGGCCATCGGGGGCTCCGGGGTGCGGCGTGGACTCTGCGGGAACTGTGCGGGAACGAGGGTTAGCCGAGGCGGGGCAGGGGCGGCAACGTCGGAGGCCGGGTTGACTGGATCCCGAACCGCCTCGCGGTGGCGCCGGCGATCGGCTCTCGAGGCAGCGCGCCCCGGAACAGGCGCAGATTGGAATGGTTATTGACCGAAGCCTCAGGCCGGCGCCCGCACGTCCCTCCCGGTTGCCGCCCCGGACCGATCCGTTCCCGCCCGGCCCCGGCCGGCCCAGACTCTGGACGACATCATGCGCCTCGAGAACCAGCCGCCGGTGTCGGCGGATACGCCGATCGGCATCACGCTGACGATCAACGGGCAGCGGCGCGAGCTGCAGGTCACCCCCTGGACCACGCTCCTCGACCTGCTGCGCGAGCGCCTCGACCTCACCGGCACCAAGAAGGGCTGCGACCACGGCCAGTGCGGCGCCTGCACCGTGCTGGTGAACGGCACCCGGGTGAATTCCTGCCTGACGCTCGCGGTGATGAAGGACGGCGCCGAGATTACCACGGTCGAGGGGCTCGCCGCCCTCGGCGACCGGGCGGGCAGCAACGCCCTCCACCCGATCCAGGAGGCGTTCATCGAGCACGACGCCTTCCAGTGCGGCTACTGCACCCCGGGCCAGCTCTGCTCGTCGGTCGGCCTGATGAACGAGGGCCACGCCCACACCCGGGACGAGATCCGCGAGGCGATGAGCGGCAACATCTGCCGCTGCGGCGCCTACACCAACATCGTCGACGCCATCGAGGACGTCATGCAGGGAGGCGCCCGATGAACCGCTTCGATTACGTCCGCGCCGGCACGGTGGCGGAGGCCGTGCAGGCCTTCGGCGCCGGGGCCCGCTTCATCGCGGGCGGCACCAACCTCATCGACCTGATGAAGTACGAGGTCGAGAAGCCGGGACGGCTGATCGACATCACCCGCCTGCCCCTCGACCGGATCGAGGATCAGGGGAACGGCCTGCGGATCGGGGCACTCGCCACCAACGCCAAGGTGGCGTACGACGACCGCGTCGCGGAGCGCTACCCGCTGCTGCGCAACGCCATCCTGGCCGGTGCCTCGGCGCAGCTGCGCAACGCCGCCTCCACGGGCGGCAACCTGCTCCAGCGGACCCGCTGCTACTACTTCTACGACGTGGCGACGCCCTGCAACAAGCGCGAGCCCGGCTCCGGCTGCACGGCGATCGGCGGGATGAACCGCATCCACGCGATCTTCGGCACCAGCGAGCACTGCATCGCCACCCACCCGTCCGACATGTGCATCGCCCTGGCCGCCCTGGAGGCCACCGTGCAGGTGAGCGGGCCGCAGGGCGACCGGTCGATCCCGTTCTCCGAGTTCCACCGCCTGCCGGGCGACGCGCCGGAGCAGGACACCAACCTCGCCCCCGGCGAGATCATCGTGGCGGTGGACCTGCCGGAGAGCCGCTTCCCGCAGCACTACACCTACCTGAAGCTCCGCGACCGCCTGTCCTACGCCTTCGCGCTGGTCTCGGTGGCGGCGGCCCTGGAGTTCGACGGCGACCGGGTGAAGACGGCCCGGCTGGCTCTGGGCGGCGTCGCCCACAAGCCCTGGCGCAACCGCGAGGCCGAGGCCCTGCTCGAAGGCAAGCCCGCCACCCGGCAGAGCTTCCAGGCCGCCGCAGATCTCATCGTCGCCGAGGCCAAGCCGCAATCGGAGAACGGCTTCAAGATCGATCTCGCCCGGCGCGCCATCGTGCGCGGCCTCGAACAGGCCGCAGCCGGCACGCCCCAGTCGCTCAGCGACAAGCGCATCCAGTAGGCCCCCCATGACGCAGACCTTCAGCTCCACCGGCCGCGACACCTTCGTCGGCACTCCGCGCAGCCGCATCGACGGCCCCGCCAAGGTCACGGGCCTCGCCAAGTACGCGGGCGAGTTCGCCGCGCCCGGTCTCGCCTACGGCACGGTCGTGTCGAGTTCGATCGCCAAAGGGCGGATCGCGGCGATCGATTCCAGTGCCGCCGAAGCGGTACCGGGCGTCCTCAAGGTGATCACCCACGAGAACCGGCCGCGCACCGCGTGGCGGGACAAGAACTTCCAGGACGCGGTGGCGCCCCCCGGCTCGCCGTTCCGCGCCCTCTACGACGACCTGATCGTGTACAGCGGCCAGCCGGTGGCGCTGGTGGTGGCCGAGGATTTCGAGACGGCGCGCTACGCGGCCTCGCTCGTCCGCATCAGCTACGAGCGGCAGGAGCCCGTCACCGACCTGAAGGCGGTGCGCGGCGACGCCTACGATCCGCCCATGAAGCGCGAGGGCATCAAGCCGCCGCCGGCTCCGTGGGGCGACGCCGACCAGGCGTTCGGCAGCGCGCCGATCCGCGTGCAGGGCGGCTACAGCATGGCCAACGAGCACCACAACCCGATGGAGCCGCACGCCACCACGGTGGTGGTGGAGGAGGACGGGACCTACACGGTCTACGACAAGATCCAGGGCGTCTCGAACAGCCACCAATACCTGGTCAACGTGTTCGGCCTGAAGCCCGATCAGGTCCGGGTGCTCAATCCCTATCTCGGCGGCGGCTTCGGTTCCGGCCTGCGCCCGCAGTACCAAGCGTTCCTAGCAATGCTCGCCGCCCAGGAGCTGAAGCGCTCGGTTCGGGTCACCCTGACCCGCGACCAGATGTGGTCCTTCACCTACCGGGGCGAGGCGCTACAGACCATCGCCCTCGGCGCCGGGCCGGACGGCAGGCTGGCGGCCCTGCGGCACGACGCCGTCCAAGGCACCTCGACCTTCGAGGATTACCAAGAGGTGATCGTCAACTGGTCGGGGGTGCTCTACCGCTGCGACAACGTCGCCCTGACCTACCGGGTCGCCAAGCTCGACACCGCCACCCCCGGCGACATGCGCGCCCCCGGCGCGGTCACGGGCGTCTTCGCCATCGAGACCGCCATGGACGAGCTCGCCTACGCGACCGGGCTCGATCCCATCGAACTCCGGCTCCGGAACTACGCCGAGTCCGACGCCACCGCTCAGGGCAAGCCCTTCGGCTCCAAGGAGCTGAAGAGCTGCTTCACGCAGGGCGCGGAACGCTTCGGCTGGGCCAAGCGCGATCCCGAGCCGCGCTCCATGCGCGACGGGCGGGAGCTGGTCGGCTGGGGCGTGGCCACCGGCATCTGGGAATCGATGATGATGCAGTCGAGCGCCATCGCGACCCTGACGCCCGACGGCCGCCTCACCGTCGGCAACTCCACCGGCGACATCGGCACCGGCACCTACACGATCCTCACGCAGATCGCCGCCGACACCCTCGGCCTGCCGATGGATGCGGTGACCACCAAGCTCGGCGACACCCGCCTGCCCGAGGCGCCGGTCGCCGGCGGGTCGTGGACGGCGGCCTCCTCCGGCACCGCCGTGATGAAGGCCTGCCGCAACGTCGGCGAACAGGTGTTCAAGCTGGCCCGCGCGATGGAGAACTCGCCGCTGGCCAATGTCGACGTCGACCGCGCCGTGTTCGCGGACGGCCGCATCTCGGTCGCGGGCGATCCGGGCCGCAGCGTTTCTCTGGTGGAGGTGCTGCAGGCGGCCCGAATCGACAAGGTCGAGGCGGTCGAACAGGCCGGGCCCGACAAGGACTTCAACCAGAAATACGAGGCCTACACCCACTCGGCGATATTCGCCGAGGTGAAGGTCGACGAGGAACTGGGGCAGGTCAGGGTCACCCGGGTCGTCTCGGCCATCGCGGCCGGCAAGGTGCTGAACCCGAAGACCGCGCGCAGCCAGATCCTCGGCGGCGTGGTGATGGGGATCGGCTCGGCGCTCGAAGAGGAATCGATGCTCGACCACCGCATCGGCCGGTTCATGAACCACAATCTCGGCGAGTACCACGTGCCGGTGAACGCCGACATCTACGACATCGACGTGATCTTCGTGGACGAGGAGGACAAGGCGAACCCGCTGGGCGTGAAGGGGCTGGGCGAGATCGGGATCGTCGGCGCGGCGGCGGCGATCACCAATGCCGTCTTCCACGCCACCGGAAAGCGGGTGCGCGACCTGCCGATCACTATCGACAAGTTGCTGTGAGGCACGCGTGTTTCACGGGAAACATTGACGATCTGGCAAGGATTCGATCGAAGGCCAGCCGCCGTGCCCGGAGCGCGGCGGCGCCCCTGCATCGTGGACCCGCGCGGATCGCCCGATCGATCCGGACGCCGTCGCACGCGGCGACGCGGTCCCGGACAGCGTGACAGCGGGGACGGGGCGCTGCCGCGTTGCTTCGCTCCGCGCGCCTAGGACGATGACGCTTCCGAGCGCCGCACACCGGAACGGCAACCGATCCCCGTGACCGACCTGCTGCAATCCTGGCGCTTCTGGGCGCTCGCCGCCGCGGTGTTCGCGGCGCTCACCGCGATCCTCGCCAAGGTCGGTGTCTCCGGTGTCCCGTCGGATGTCGCGACTGTCGTGCGCACCGCGGTCGTCCTCGTCTTCGCGGGGGCCGTCGTCGTCGCCTCGGGTCAAGCCGGCGGGGTGGCACAGATCTCCGGCCGCAGCCTTGTGTTCCTGATCCTGTCGGGATTCGCCACCGGGGCGTCGTGGCTCTGCTATTTCCGGGCGCTGTCGCTGGGGGACGCCGCCCGGGTCGCGCCCCTCGACAAGTTCAGCGTCGTCTTGGTGGCGCTCCTCGGCGCCGGCCTGCTGGGCGAGACCCTGAGCTTGGCAGCCTGGGCCGGCGTTGCGCTGATCGCCGCCGGGGCCGCCCTGGTCGCTTCCGGCTTGTGACGAATGAATGGGGGCGCACCGTTCCGTTAACCGGTTCGGCGCATCCTGGCGGTTCCTCGCGAAAGGGGACCGCCATGGATTGGGTATACCGCGGCTTCGAGACCTCCCTGCTCGGTCTCGCCCTGTGTCTCGGCCTCGCCGCCTGCCTGACGTTCGGCACCGCGCGGTTGTCGGGCGACACGCTCTCCATCACCCTGCCGATGCTCACGGTGACCGCCCCCGCACACTGAGGGGGCGGCCGACGGTCCCGTCAGGCGGCGCCCCGCGCGGCGCGGAACATGAAGCCCCGGGCTTCCACGTCCATCTCGGCCTTGAAGGCGTGGCGGCCCTTCAGCGCCTCGGCGGCCTGCGCGGCCGGCCGGGCGTTGATCGTGTCGAGGAGCCGCTTGACGTTGGGCAAACCCGCGAAGGCGTCCTCGCCCAGCACGAACGGCACCATCCGGGCCCAGCCCCACACCGCCATGTCGACGATCGTGTAGGTCTCGCCCAACACGTAGGCGCGGCCGGCGAGCCGCTCGTCGAGGATGCCCCAGTGGCGACGCGCCTCGAAGGTGTAGCGCTCCGTGGCGTAGGCGCCGCCGTCCTGCGCGAAGTGGCGGAAATGCACGCACTGACCGGAGAACGGCCCGATGCCGGTGGCCACGAACATCAGCCAGGACAGCATCTCGCCCCGGACCGGCTCGCCCTCGGGCAGGAACTGGCCGGTCTTGCCGGCGAGGTAGAGCAGGATGGCGTTCGAATCGAACACCGTCACGTCCCCGTCGATGATCGCCGGCACCTTCCCGTTCGGGTTGACCGCCCCGTAGGCGGGCTCGAACTGCTCGCCCTTGCGGGTGTCGACCGGCACCGGCTCGTAGGGCAGCCCCATCTCCTCCAGGCAGAGGGCGACCTTCATGGGGTTGGGGCTGAGATTGTAGAAGAATCGAATCACGGCGTTCTCCCTGAACGATTCCGGAAGGATCCCCGGGGCCGCGCTCGGCACAAGCCGCAGATGCGCAGGGCGGCTATTCCGCAACGATCTTGTAGCTGCGGTCCGGGACCAG
Organism: Methylobacterium longum; assembly: GCF_022179385.1. Taxonomy (GTDB): domain Bacteria; phylum Pseudomonadota; class Alphaproteobacteria; order Rhizobiales; family Beijerinckiaceae; genus Methylobacterium; species Methylobacterium longum. Next base: position 87,281 of record NZ_BPQS01000004.1, read on the forward strand.
CTGGGCCCCCCGCTCCAAACCGTTGAGGACGAGGAACCGGTCGAGGGCGCGATCCGGCACCGCCATGCGGCGGGCGAGATCCTCGGCGCCTGGCGACGTCGCTTGGACCACCTGCAGCCGCAGGGGGCGCAGCACCACCGCGTCAGGGGAGACCGGCGCGAGCGTCGCGGTCCAGTGGCGGAAGGCGGCGTCGGGATCGGCCGCCCCCTTGCCCGCCATGATCATCCGATAGGTCGAATCGCCGATCCGGATCGCCGCGAGGCGGAAGGTCCAGTCCTTGCCGCGGGAGAGCGCGAAGGCCGCCGGGTGGCCGGCGACCTCCCGGGACTCGAAACCGGCGGGGTCGAACGCATCGTTCCAGCTCGCCTTCAGCACCGCGTCGAGGGTCTGGCCCTCCTTTGCGTCGATCTGGTCGAACAGGAGGCGCCGGCTGCCATCCTGCGTCGTGCCGAGCACGGCCGAGCGGGTGTTTTCCAGGGCGAAGCCCTCCGGTACCTCGAAGGCGATGCCGAGACCCGGATGGATGAAGCGGTGACCCCGCACCGCGCCGTCGCGCGGGTTGTCGCCGTACGCGAGCCCGTCCACCGCTGCGAGGTAGGAGGCGCGGTCGTCGGTCCCGATGCCGGGGGCGCCGATGCGGCGGGCCGCCCGCGTGACCAGGGTGATCCGCTCGGCCGTGCCCGGATGGGTCGCCAGCATGTCGGGCGCGGCAGCGCTGCCGCCCTTCAGCCCCGTCGATCGGTTGAGTGCGGCCAGGAAGCGGCCGGCGGCGAACGGGTCGAATCCCGCCTTGGCGAGGGTGCGCACGCCGGTGGCGTCCGCCTCCAGCTCCTGTTCGCGGGAGAAGCGGGCCAGCGCGAAGCGCGACTGGCTCTGGAGCTGCGCCCCGGTATCCGGGTCGTTCAGCACGTCCGCCACGACGCGGCTGACGAGGGCCGACCGCAGTTCCAGCTCGCTCCGGGCCGTGGCGTGGTTGAGGGTGACGTGGGCCATCTCGTGCGCCAGCACCGCGGCCACCTCCGAGGTGTCGCTCGCCAGCGCCACCAGCCCGCGGGTGACGTAGAGCCGTCCGTTCGGCAGCGCGAAGGCGTTGACCACGGGGGAATCGAGGAGCGTCACCGCGTAGGCTTGGTCCGGCCGGTCGCTGGCCTTGACGAGGCGGTCGGTCACCTCCGTGAGCATCCGCGTCACGCCGGGCGCCCGCGCCTCGCCCCCGAAGGAGGCGACGAGCTTCAGGTGATCGGAATCCGCGGCCCGCTCGCGCCCGGTGGTGCGCGGTGCCTCCGCGGGTACCCGAACCACCGCCGGCTGCACGGTCGCGCCGGTCTGGTCCGCCACGCAGGCGCCGAGGAGGCCGGCGAGGGCACAGAGTGCCGCCACGCCGCCCAGGCGTCGCCCGGTCGATCGAAATTGCCCCGTGATCCCGCCCATCGCGATCAGCGCCGCAGCCCCTGTTCCCCCTCCGGTTCGGCCTCCGGCCGCTCCGGCTCGCTCAGGACCTCGATACCATCGGCGGCGATCTCCAGGGTCGGGCCGCGCCAGACCTCCAGGATACCGCGCACGCGCACGCGCCGGCCTTCGAGCGAGGTTGCACTCAAACCACGCGCGCGCACCATTCGCCAAGTGCGTTTCGATACGGTGACCGTGAGCGCGTCGGTGCCGCGGGGCCCGAAATCCAGATAGGTGCGGGCGCTGCGCTCGCCCACACGGCGCACGCGGCCCTCGACGATCGCGAAGCGGCCCGTGCGGTCCCGAAGCCCCGGGCCGTCGATGGCGGCGAGGACGGGCTCCCGCCACAGGCCGAGCCGACGCGCCCGCGCGGCGGATTCGACGAGGCGCAACGCGGGGCGGCAGAGCGCATCGGCCTCGCCGGCATCCGCGACGGCGAGGCCCGCCCCGATGAGGCCGCCGGCGAGATCCGCGGCGCCGTCCTCGGATTCGATATCCGCCCGCACCCGGTCCCAGCGGTCGGGCTGCCAGCGGGGCACCAGGGTGACCGGGGCGCCCCGCCATCCCTCCAGCCAAGCCCGCGCCGCCGCGGCGGCCTCCGGCGCGTCGGGCCAGCGCAGGGAGTCGAGGACCGCGCGGGTGCCCGACGCCAGGCGGATCTCGCCGCGCGGCCCGACATCCTCCAGCACGTCGCGGTGGGTCGATCCGGCCAGGCATTCCGACGCGCCGGACCGCGGCGCTCCCCGGCACGGCGCCGGCATCGCCTGCTCCGGGCGCATCATGCGCGGGACGCCCGCATCGTCCAGCCGGCCTTCGACCAGGACGTACCCGGGCGCGGTTGGCCTGCGGCGGGGAGGGTGCTATGCAGCGGACGGTCGTCTCCGTAGCTCAGCTGGACAGAGCACAGGTTTCCTAAACAGGTTCAATTGGGCGCCGCGCTGGGAAACCGCGCGGCGGATCCGCTCAAAGTCGGGGAAAGCTCCAGGCACCGGTGCTGTGACGCCCGGGACCCTGCCGATCCCGAGCCAAGCCCGCCCTCCGCGGGAAGGTGTAGAGACTAGACGGGCGGCACCTACCGGCCGGGCGCGAGCCCCGCCCACGGTGAAGGGATAGTCCAGACCACGAACGCGTCCCGCTCGGGCGCGGCGGCGAAAGCCGAAGTGGTATGAAACCTGGGGTCGCAGGTTCGAGCCCTGCCGGGGACACCACACCTCCTTCTTGTGATTGCCCCCGCCCCGGCGGCGCGGGAAATCGTTCACCGTGCCGCGCCCGCGCCGGTGACAAGGCCCCTGTGCGGCGCTAAGCTTTGCCAGAGGGAATCACTGCACGGGGGTGGACGAGCTCTTCATGGCGGGTCAGAAAACCGATCAGCGCGACGTCTATGTCGGGCAGCGCATCGCCGAGCAGCGACGCAAGGCGTCCCTCACGCAACGCCGCGTCGCGCAGAGCTTCGGTATGTCTGCGGCTCAGCTACAGAAATATGAGAAGGGCACGAACCGGATCAGTGCCGTCCACCTCGACATCTTCTCCCGGATGACCGGCGTGCCGATGGATTATTTCTTCAAGGGCATGCCGCGCAGCGACGACTTCGTCGCGCCGGGCTTCAGCGAGCCGGATCAGCCCACCCTCGGCGAGGGGAGCCTGAAGGGTTTGGCCGAGATCGTCGGGCGGCACATCATGGAGAACTTCTCCGAGGAGGCCCGCCGGGATGTGGCGGCCGCGATCCGCGCGCTGGAGAGCAAGCTCAGCGGCTGACGGTCCGCGCCCCTCCCGGGTGAGCCGGGCGATTTCCCAACCGGTTTGTTCGTTTTAACGGAATCGTCCGGTGCTCCGCCTTGACCCTGGTGGGGCTGGGTGCGAGAACCCCGACCCCATGAAGGGTCAAACGCCGTGATCACACCGGCGTGCCTGTGAAGCCGGGGCCGTCCGTCCGATGCCGCGTTCCAATTACCTCTTCACCAGCGAATCCGTGTCCGAGGGGCATCCCGACAAGGTCTGCGACCGGATTTCCGACACGGTGGTCGACGCGTATCTGTCGGCGATGCCCGAGGCGCGCCTCGGCGTCGAGACGCTCGCTACCACCAATCGGATCGTCATCGCCGGCGAGGTGCGCGGCCCTGATTCGGTGACCTTCAAGGACCTCGAGGCCCTAACGCGCGAGGCCGTGAGGGACATCGGCTACGAGCAGTCGGGCTTCCACTGGAAGAACAACGACGTCGCCATCCACCTGCACGCCCAGTCGGCCGATATCGCCCAGGGCGTCGACGCCGCCGGCAACAAGGACGAAGGCGCGGGCGATCAGGGCATCATGTTCGGCTACGCGGCCGACGAGACCCCCGAGCTGATGCCGGCGCCGATCTTCTACGCTCACAAGATCCTCAAGGACCTCGCCGACGCCCGCAAGGCGAAGCAGGGCGAGGCCGCCAAGCTTGGCCCCGACGCCAAGAGCCAGGTCACGGTCCGCTACGAGAACGGCCGCCCGGTCGAGGTCACCCAGATCGTGCTCTCGACCCAGCACCTCGACGAGTCCCTCGACTCGGCCGACGTGCGCGCCATCGTCGAGCCCTATATCCGCAAGGCCCTGCCGGAGGGCTGGGTGAACGAGGGCACCGCTTGGCACGTCAACCCGACCGGCAAGTTCGTGATCGGCGGCCCGGACGGCGATGCCGGCCTCACCGGCCGCAAGATCATCGTGGACACCTACGGCGGCGCGGCGCCCCACGGCGGCGGCGCCTTCTCGGGCAAGGATCCGACGAAGGTCGACCGCTCGGCAGCCTATGCGGCGCGTTACCTCGCCAAGAACGTCGTGGCCGCCGGCCTCGCCCGCCGCGCCACGATCCAGCTCGCCTACGCGATCGGCGTCTCGAAGCCGCTCTCGATCTACGTGGACCTGCACGGCACCGGGAACGTGGACGAGGCCCGGCTCGAGGCTGTTCTGATGGACGCCCTGGACCTCTCGCCCCGCGGCATCCGCACGGCGCTGAGCCTCAACAAGCCGATCTACGCGCGGACCTCGGCCTACGGCCATTTCGGCCGCGCGCCGGAGGCCGATGGCGGCTTCTCCTGGGAGCGTACCGACCTCGCCGACAAGCTGAAGTCGGCGCTGGCCTGAGGGCAGTGGTCGCGTCGGGCCGTCCCGGACCCGCCTGACGGGTTTGAGGATGGCGGGACGCGCAGGCGTCCACCCGTCCTCGGCTCGGTCCCGGGGCCGGGGCAGCCGCGGCGCGGCCTCCTCGGCTGACGGACATGCCATCCGAGAGGGGCCGGACTGCGGCTCCGGTTCGGAGGCGGGATCGAGCTGAGGGATGCCCTCTTCTTACGGGCCTGCGCAGCCGCGTCCCGACACGGGCGCGCCCGCACTCCGTGTTCGAACAGCGATCTCCGTTTCCGGGCCGGCCATCGGTGCCCCGGAATGACGGCGCGAGACACCGGCACGGGACGCAGGTCCCCCGCCGCGGAGCAACCCCGCTTGAGATGCGCAAGCCCTTCGACGGCGCCCCGTGACCATGTCTGACCTTTCTGGACCCGCCGCACCGACGGCCGAGGAGCCGGAGCGCGCCTTCTTCGGGCGGCGCAAGGGCAAGCGCCTGCGCGGCCAGCAGGAGCGGCGGCTCGCCGACCTGCTGCCGGCCCTGCGGGTCGACCTGCCGCCGGACGACCGGCCCCTCGACCCGCGCACGCTCTTCCCGGACCTGACGGCCGCGCCCGAGGCGATCTGGCTGGAGATCGGCTTCGGCGGCGGCGAGCATCTCGCGGCCCAGGCGGAGGCTCATCCCGGGATCGGCTTCATCGGGGCCGAGCCGTTCGTCAACGGCGTGGTCAAGCTGCTGGCCGCGATCGAGGAGCGGGGCCTGCGCAACATCCGCATTCGCGACGAGGACGTCACCGCCCTGCTGGCGCGGCTGCCGGATGCCAGCCTGGAGCGGATCTACCTGCTCTACCCCGACCCCTGGCCCAAGCGGCGCCAGCGCAAGCGCCGCTTCGTCTCGGAGGGCACGCTGGCCGAGTTCGGCCGGGTCTTGAAGGATGGCGGCCTGTTCCGCTTCGCCAGCGACATCGACGACTATGCCGGCTGGACGCTGGCACGGGCGGCGCGCTGCCCGACCTTGCGATGGACCGCGCGGAGCGTCCGGGATTGGACGCAGCCATTCCCGGGCTGGCCCGGCACGCGCTACGAGGCCAAGGCGCTGGAGGCGGGACGGCGTCCGACCTACCTGGACTTCGTCCGGCTGCCGCGGTGAGCGCGGGCGGGCCGGGCGCCGCAACCCGGCGGAACGCCTTGCAACAGTCACGCTCGAAGGCCATCCTGATACGCCGTCGCGGTCCCGGATCGCGCCGGGGGAGAGGGCTCACTCCTGCGGGGGCGCGCCGTGGCGCGTTCGAGGGTTCTTCCGAGTGAATGAGCGGGTGGGTCAGGATCCGGCGGCGCACGATCCGTATCGCACCGGCTTCGACGATGCCGCGATCGGCCTCGTCGTGCTGTCGGCCGACGAGACCGTCATCGTCGCCGCGAACCGGTCCCTCCATGATCTGGTCGGCTGGGCGCCGGGAACGCTGGCCGGGCGTCCGACCGCCGAACTCCTCAACGAGGGTCCCGAGGGCCTCCGCGACGGCCTCCAGTTCTGGCGCCGGGCCGACGGTAGTCCCCTCGACGTGCGGGTGCGCCGCTCCGGTACGACCCTCGTGGTCGAATCCGTCGACGTGGATGCGGCGGCCCATTCCGAGGCGAACCGGGAGGCGCTCGCGACCGCCGGGCTCGGGGAGTGGCGCTGGGACCGGGCGACGGGCCTGCTCACCCTGTCGCGGCGCGCGGCCCGCATCCTGGGCCGGCCGCCGGGCCGCTCCGTGTCGTGGGACGAGCTGAAGACCGGACTGTCGGACCCGGAGCTCGCCCGCCTGAGAGCGGTCATCGCCGAGGCCGCCGCCGGCCGCGAGCCCTACGGGTTCGACACGCCCACGACGGTGGCCGGGCGCACGGTGATCCTGCGGGTGCGCGGGCAGGCTGTGCCGGGTCCGGACGGCGCGCCCGCCAGCATGGTCGGCGTCGTTCAGGACATCACGACCCGGGTCGAGGCCCGGGACGAGATCCTGTCCCGCGATCAGCGCCTGCGGGTCGCCACCACGATCGCCAAGCTTGGCATCTTCGAATGGCACATGCTCGAGGATCAGGCGATCTGGGAGAACGAGCACATGTACGAGATCTTCGGGCATGCGCCCGAGGACGGCACGATCGGCAAGACCGAGTTCCTCAACGACATCCTCCACCCGGACGACCGTGCCGCGGTCCGCCGGGCGATCTCCACGGCGCTGCGGGAGGACGGGATCCTGTACATCGGCGGCCGCGTCCGGCGCAAGTCGGACGGGGCGTGGCGGACGATCGACATGGCAGGCCGGTTCGAGCGCGACGCCCCCGGGCGGCTGCCGCGCCGCCTGATCGGCGTGGTGGCGGACGTGACCGACCGGCGCCGCGCGGAGGAGCGCCAGAGCCTGCTGATCCGCGAACTGCACCACCGGGTGAAGAACACCCTCGCCACCGTCCAGGCGATCGTGGGTTCCACGGCGCGCACGGCGTCCAGCATCGAGAGCTTCTACGAGGCCTTCGTCGGCCGGATCAAATCGCTCGCCCACACCCACTCGGTCCTGACCGAGGATACGTGGCAGACGGCCTCGCTGGCCAACCTCCTGCTCAACGAGCTGAAGCCCTACGCGGAGGTGGCGCCGGACGGCGCCGCCGAGGGCCGCATCAGCCTCGACGGGCCGGCGATCGACCTGCCTTCCGAGGTCGCGGTGCCGATCGGGATGGCGATTCACGAACTCACCACCAACGCCGCCAAGTACGGGGCGCTGTCGAACCGCACCGGGCGCGTCGCGGTGGAATGGTCCCTGGAACCGGGCGGGCCGGCCGGGATCCTGCGCTTCTCCTGGCGCGAGACCGGCGGTCCCCCGGTGGAGCCGCCGAGCCGCCAGGGCTTCGGCTCGCGCCTGCTGCAGCGGGTTCTGATCACGCAGGTCCAGGCCGAGGTGACGACCGATTACGCCCCCGGCGGCTTCGCCCTGACCATGCGGGCGCCGATCCCTCCGCGCAACGACAGCCTCAACCCGCTGGTGTGAGCCGGGTTCGCGAGCGCGGGCTTCGGTTCGGCCGCCGTCCCTGCCAACGCTGATTTCGAGGTGCCGCGGCAGCGGGCCTCGAAGGAGGGCGCGGCCGGCCGCGCGATCCCCGGCGGGTTCCGTCGAGGCCTGCGCGGCGGCACCTCGGGGTGAGGGCGGGGGCTGGAGGGCCGCCCGCCCGAGACGTCGGTGTCGTCAGGCGGCGCCGCGGGTCCCGGCTTCGCCGCCGCCGTCCACGAACGCCTTGAGTTCGTCGAGCGACGCGAAGGTGAAGCGGCCCTGCGGCGTCTCGGCCTCGATCGAGCCGTCCTCGAACATCACGTAGGTGTTGCCGCCCGAGGCGTAGCGCCCGACCACGGTGCGCGTCACCGGTTTCGGGGTCGGATCGGGCACCGGGTCGAGGCTCGAACGCAGTGGCGGGGCCTTCGATCCCGGCTGACCTTCGGGCGCGGCGAACAGATCGTCGTCCGACGCGATGGCGCTCGGGGGCATCGACGCCTCAGGCCGGGCCTCGCCGACCGGGTCACGCGCGACGGGCGCCGGGACCGGCAATTCCGGCTCCGTCCGAAGGGGCTTGGTCAAGACCGGCATGGATGAAGTCGACGGGGATGAGGCCGGTTGGGGAGACGCCGACGGGGATGACGGGGAGCGCGCGGGGGCCGAAACGGGTTCGCGCGGACCGTCCACCCGCGGCTCCAGGCTCGGATCGAGCCGCGACCGATCGGGATCGAAGGGCGGCTCCACCACCGGCGGGACGAGGAAGGCGGGGGCAGCGGGCAGAACCGGCGGCAACCGGGTCCGGCCCTCGTGGGCGGATCCCGCGTCGGCCTCCGGTGCGCGCACCGCGGGATTCCGCCCGATCGCCCGCTCGACCTTGCGGAAAGCGAGGGTGAGCACGCCGAGCCCGAACAGCACCGCGCCGGACGAGGCCGCCACGGAGCCGGCGATCACCATCGCCAATCCGCTCTCCAGGCGTACATACGGGAAGCCCTGGATCACGGCGGCGCAGCCCCCGATGACCATGGCGGCGGCGAGCGCGAACAGCGCAGCGATCATGATACTCTCTAGCACGGGCCGGCTAACCGCCGGCGCTCAAGGCGGGGCGCACAGTAAGGCCTAGCCGCCATATTGCAAAACAGCGTCGTGATCGCACCCGGGATACCGGATATCAACGATTATCCGCCGGGCGAACCCGGGGCGGGCCGTTCCGCCGGCGTCTCGACGTGCCGCTCGGCGATCCGGCCCGATATCCCGCGACTTCGCGCGTGGTCGGGCCGGAACGGCGTTGCCGTCCCGCGGCCCCCGACTTACCTAGCGGGCACTCGACTCGGGTCCCCAGCCGGGGACGAGGCCGCCCCCTGCTAAGCGGAGACAGACGCCATGACCTTCACCCTGCCGGAACTGCCCTACGCCTACGACGCGCTCGGGCCGTACATGTCGAAGGAGACTCTCGAGTTTCACCACGACAAGCACCACAAGGCCTATGTCGACACGGGCAACAAGCTGCTTGAGGGCACGGATCTCCAGGGCAAGAGCGTCGAGGAGATCGTCAAGGCCGCCTACAACACCAATCAGCCGCTCTTCAACAATGCCGGCCAGCACTACAACCACATCCACTTCTGGCAGTGGATGAAGCCGAACGGCGGCGGCGCGATCCCGGGCGCGCTCGCCAAGAAGATCGATGAGGATCTCGGCGGCGCCGAGAAGTTCAAGGCGGACTTCATCCAGGCGGGCATCGGCCAGTTCGGCTCCGGATGGGCGTGGCTCGCCGTCAAGGACGGCAAGCTCGCGATCATGAAGACCCCCAACGGCGAGAACCCGCTGGTCCACGGCGCCAAGCCGATCCTGGGCGTCGACGTGTGGGAGCACTCCTACTACATCGACTACCGCAACCGCCGCCCCGACTACCTCAAGGCCTTCATCGAGAACCTCGTGAACTGGGAGCACGTGGAGAAGATGTACGCCGAGGCGAACGCCTGAGGCGTCTCCGCCGGTGCCGCGGGCGCTGTGTCCGCGGCACCCTTGAGATGGCCGACGAAACCGGCTCTTGATGCGCCCGACGCCGGACGACCCGGTGCAAAAGGGTCCGGCTATTTTCTTCCAGCGCGACGATACCCTCTTCACGCTCTCCCCCCGCCGCGGGGGCGGGCGGCCCCTGCCTCGGCAGGGGTCGGGCCGGGCTGAAATCCCCGACGGGGGGAGCCCGGCTCCAGGGTGTGGTGCCGCCTCCCTGAGCGCCGGTGCGCCTTCCGGCACCGTCGCTCCCCGCTCCCGACCGGCTTCGCAGGCCCTTCGGCCCGGCAGCGAGACGAAGGGGAGGCGCGGGGCGGGTCGTTCCGATCGCTCGGCCTCGGATCTTTCCGAAGCCCGGCAAGGCGGATCGCCACCGTCCGGGCGGCGTGTCCCATGATCCGCTCCATCCTCTCCGTGGGCGGCTGGACGCTGGTCTCGCGGGTCACCGGCTTCGCCCGCGACGTGGTGATGGCCGCGGTGCTGGGCGCCGGGCCGATGGCCGACGCCTTCGTGGTCGCGTTCCGGCTGCCCAACCATTTCCGCGCGATCTTCGGCGAGGGCGCGTTCAACACCGCCTTCGTGCCGGCCTATGCCGGGCTCGCCGAGGCGGGCGCGCCGGGTGAGGCGCACCGCTTCGCCGACCGCGTCTTCACCCTGATGCTGATCGTGCAGCTGGTGCTGCTCAACCTCGCCCTGCCGGCGATGCCCTGGGTCGTCCACGCCCTGGCGCCGGGCTTTCCCGAGGACGGGGAGCGCTTCCAGCTCGCGGTGGCGCTGACGCGCATCACCTTCCCGTACCTGCTGTTCATGACGCTGGTGACGCTGCTGTCGGGCATCCTCAACGCCCACCGGCATTTCGCCGTGGCGGCGGGAGCGCCGGTGCTGCTCAACCTCGCCATGCTGGCGGCGCTCTCGGTGAGCTTCCTGTTCCCGAACGCGGCCTACGCCGCCGCCTGGGGCGTCGCGGTCTCGGGTCTCCTGCAGTTCGGGCTGCTGTGGTGGGGCTGCCGCCGGGCCCGCGTGATGCCCGATCTCGCCGTGCCGCGCCTGGATCCGGCGCTGAATCGGTTCTTCGCCGTGCTCGGGCCGGCCGTGATCGGCGCGGCCGGGTTCCAGATCGCCGTCTTCGCCGACACGATCATCGCGAGCTGGCTGCCGGTCGGGGCGGTCTCGGCGCTCTACTACGCCGACCGGCTCTACCAGCTTCCCTTCGGCGTCATCGCCATCGCGGCCGGGACCGTGCTTCTGCCCGAGATGAGCCGGCGGATCGCCGCCGGGGACGTCGCCGGGGCGCATGCGGCGCAGAACCGGGCGGCGGGGTTCTCCCTGGCCCTGTCGGCGCCGTTCACCGTGGCCTTCCTGACCATCCCGGGCCTGATCATGGCGGCCCTGTTCCAGCGGGGCGCCTTCAGCCCGGAGGATGCGGCCCGCGCCGCCTCGGTGCTGGCGGCCTACGGGCTGGCGCTGCCGGCCGTGGTGCTGGTGCGCAGCGCGGTGGCGAGCTTCTACGCCCGCCAGGATACCAAGACCCCGCTCTGGGCCTCGTTGACGGCGATCGCGGTGAACGTCGCCCTCAAGCTCTGGCTCACCGGCCCCTACGGCGTCACCGGGCTGGCGCTCGCCACGGCGGTGAGTCAGTGGGTCAACCTGCTGCTGCTCGTCGTCCTGGCCAAGCGCCGGAACTGGACGGCGCCGGGGCGCACCCTCGGGCTCACCGTCGCGGGGGTCGCGCTCGCCTGCCTCGCGCTGGCGGCGGTGGCCCTCTACGGCCAGGGTCTCGTCCAGGCGCTGGTGCCGGCCCTGCCGCACGGACGCGACCTCGTGGTCCTGGCTCTGCTCGGCATGATCGGGGCGGCAGTCTACGGCGGCCTGCTGGCCGGCCTTCTGCACCTCTTCGGCCTGCGCCTGCGCCGGACCTGAGGAGATCCGGCCGGGCTCGCATTCCCGCGGTCCCGGCCCCAAGATCGCGCGACATCACCCGGAGAGGAACGCCATGACCGACGCACCAGGACCGCTCGCGGGCGTGAAGGCCGCGGTGTTCGACGCCTACGGCACGCTGTTCGACGTGAACGCCGCGGTCCAGCGCTACGCCGAGGCGGTCGGGCCGGATGCGGCCCATCTCTCCGAGGTCTGGCGCAACAAGCAGCTCGAATACAGCTGGACCCTGTCGCTGATGGGCCATTACGCGGCCTTCTGGGATCTCACCGTGCGGGCCCTGGATTACGCCCTGGCGGTCCACCCGAACGTCGATCCCGGGCTGCGCGAGCGGCTCCTCGACGCCTACCGCGACCTCGACGCCTATCCCGAGGTGCCGGGCGTGCTGGCGGCCCTGCGCAAGCGCGGGATCCGCACGGCTGTGCTCACCAACGGCAACGCCGCCATGGTCGACCGGGCTGTGGCCTCGGCGAACCTCGCCGACCACCTCGACGCGGTCCTGTCGGTGGACGACGCGCAGGTGTTCAAGACGCATCCCGACGCCTACCGGATCGCCCTGACCCGACTGGCGGTCGGGCAGGGCGACGTGCTGTTCTGCTCGTCGAACCGATGGGACGTGGCGGGGGCGGGGGCCTTCGGCTTCAGGACCGCCTGGGTGAACCGCAAGGGGCTGCCCGACGAGTACGCGGCCCTGGCGCCCACCGTCGTGGTCGGATCCCTCGACGGGCTGCTCTGACGGGCGGCCCGCTCAGCCTGCCCGCAACACCGCCCTCCGATGCTGCGCTGCCCCGGGGGGCCGTCGCTGCCCGCACGGACCGGAGCGCGTCGCGGCAACCGGCGGGAATCGCGGAACCGGCATAACGGGCGCACGATTCAATCGTCCCACTTCGGGGATTCTTAATCCTCCCGGTGTTGGATCATCCTCAACACGAACGGGAGATGTTTCGCGTGTCCTTGAACGGTTCCTTCACGACGATCCGCGCTGGGGCCGCAGCCCTCGCGGCAACCCTGGCGCTCGGGGCCGTCGCCCCGGCCGCCGCCCGCGACCAGACGGGTGCGATCGTCGGCGGCCTCGCGGCCGGCGTCGTCGGCGGCATGGTCGGCGGCGCCCTCGTCAACGGCGCGAACCAGCCGCCGCCCCCGCCCCCCGAGTACCGCCCGCGCCGCGTCGTGGTCGAGGAGCCCGAGACCATCGTGGTGCGCGAGCGTCGCGGCCCGATCTGCCACTACGAGCGCCGCAAGGAGTGGCTGGGCGACGGCGAGTTCACCTACCGCCGCGTCGAGGTCTGCGAGTAAGTCACCCGCGCGGTGACACGATCGGCGCCGCGTCCCCCCGGGGGCGCGGCGCTTCTCATTTCACCACCAGCCAATCCTCGACCACGAGGGCGTCGAGGCCGGTGGTGTAGAACATCAGGATCGCGTCCTCCGCGCCGTGGAGGATCGGCTTGCCCATCACGTTGAAGCTGGTGTTGAGCAGGATCGGCACCCCGGTGATCTCCGCGAAGGCGCCGATCAACGCCGCGTAGGCCGGGTTTCGGTCGGCCGTGACGCTGTGGAGCCGGCCTGTGCCGTCCGCGTGGACGACCGCCGGCACACGGGCGCGGACCGCGTCCCGCCAGACCAGGGTGCGCTCCATGTAGGGGCTGTCGGCGTAATCCGCGAACCAGTCCGGCCCGGCCTCCGCCAGGATCGACGGCGCGAAGGGGCGGAACGCCTCCCGGTATTTCACTTTGGCATTGAGGGCGTCCTTGGCGCCCTCCGGCCGCGGATCCGCCAGGATCGACCGGTTGCCGAGCGCCCGCGGCCCCAGCTCCGCCCGGCCCTGCACCCAGCCGACCAGGCCGCCCTCGGCCAGGATCCGTGCCGCCGCGCGGGTTGCCTCCGCGTGACCGACGTGCCTGGCGCGGGGTTCCTGCTCGGCGAGCCGCTCCATCGGGGCGGTCGACACGGGGGAGCCCAGATAGGGGGTGAGCGGTCGCTGCGCCGGCGGCGGCCCGGCCCAGCCCGGATGATCCTCCGCGTAGGCGAGCCACGCGGCTCCGACCGCGTTGCCGTCGTCGGCCGGCGCCGAGGGCACGTGCAGCCGCGTGAAGCCGGATCGGCCGAGCACCCGTCCATTGTAGGACGAGTTGAGGCCGCATCCGCCCGCGATCACGAGATTCTCGGACGGTGCCAGGGCGTAGGCCTCGGCCACCAGCGCGTCCATGAGGGTGCCGAAAAGATCCTGGCCGCAGCGGGCGAGGTCGGCCCAGCCGTTCTCCAGGGCGTCGGCGGGACGGCGGGCGCGGATCTCCGCGGCCACGGAGCGGATCGTGTCCGTATCGCCGTAGCGCAGGCGGAGGCCTTCGACCGTGCAGAGCCGGGCCAGCAGCGCGACGAGGTCCGGATCGGGGCAGCCGTAGGAGGCGAGGCCCATGATCTTCCACTCCTCGCCCTTCACTTGGTCGAAGCCCGCGAGATCGGTGATCAGCCCGTACAGGAACCCGAGCGAGCCGCGCCCGCGGTGGCGACGCAGCTCGGTGATCCGGCCGCTCTCCAGGCGGTGGATCGCCACCGCACCGGTCTCGCCCATCCCGTCGACCACCAGGGCGGTGGCTGCGTCGAAGGGGCTGCCCCAGAGGCCGTAGGCGGCGTGGCAGAGGTGGTGCGGGTAACGCCGCTGCCCTGCGATCGACGCCCGGGGCGCCGCGCCGGTGATCCGCGCTTCCTGGTTCAGGGCCAGCAGGGTGCCGTGCCCGGCCCGCTCCTGCGCGCCGTGGAGATCGGCGATGAACACCCGTTCGGCCTGCTCGGGCACGAAGGAGCGGTTGAGGGCCGTGGTGTGGGCCGCGAGCGCCATCAGGTCGAAGGCGCCGGCGCCGGCCTGCCCGCGCAGGAAGTCGGTGAATTGCGCCCCCCAGGTCGAGGCGACGACGAGTTCGGAGCCCGGCGGGACGTACTCCTTGAGCAATGGCGCCATCACGGCCGGGAGGTCGGGCTCGCAGTTCGGGGCGCGCTTGTACTGGAGTGCGCGCTCCGCGGCCTCGGCGAAGAGCAGGGTGCCATCGGGCCCGACCAGGGCGACGGCGGGGTCGTGGAAGGTGGTGGCGAGGCCCAGATAGAAGCGCATGTCGACGCTGGGGTAGCGCATTTTCGCCCCGGGCGGATCCCGGTTCGTGCGGGAGGCGTCCTCCGGCAGCGGCTGCGCCTGGACTTCGGGAGGGGGCGAGACCCAGGCGCGGATCGCGCAGGCTGCCGCCGGCCTGTCGACCGGTCGGCCCGTCTCCGCGAGCGCGGCGCAGCAAACCGGGGCGGCGCGGTGTCGGCGCAGGGGCGCCGCTACGCCCTCGCGGTCCGCGGCTTGGCCAGCATGAGAATCGCCGCGCCGGCCAGCCCCGACAGGGCCGAGCCCGCCAGAACGCCGAGCTTCACGGCGGTCTCCTGCTCCGGATCCCGGAAAGCGAGTCCGCCGATGAACAGGCTCATGGTGAAGCCGATGCCGCACAGCACCGCGACCCCGTAGACCTGCCCCCAGCCGGCCCCGGCCGGGCGCTTGGCCAGCCCCAGCGCCACCGCCAGCCGCAGGCTCGCGAACACGCCGGCCTGCTTGCCCAGGAACAGCCCGGCCGCGATGCCGAGCGTCACCGGCTGGAGCAGGGCCTCGGGGGTGAGGCCGGAGAGGTCCACGCCGGCATTGGCGAAGCCGAAGACCGGCACCACCCCGTAGGTGATCCAGGGGGCGAGGGCATGCTCCAGCCGGTGCAGGGGCGAGTGCGCGTCCTCCGGCCGGCCCGGGCTGACCCGGATCGGGATCGTGAGCGCGAGGAGCACGCCCGCGAGCGTCGCGTGGATCCCGGAGCGCAGCACGAGGACCCAGAGCACGAGGCCGAGGAGGCCGTAGACCGGAAGCGATTCGATCCCCGCCCGGTTGAGGCCGTAGAGGCCGGCGAGCACCAGCGCGGCGAGCCCCAGCATCGTGAGATCGAGGCCGGCGCTGTAGAACAGCGCGATCACCACGACGGCGCCGAGGTCGTCGACGATGGCGACCGCGCTGAGGAAGATCTTGAGGGAGACCGGCACGCGGGATCCGAGGAGCGCCAGGACTCCGAGCGCGAAGGCGATGTCGGTGGCCGCCGGGATCGCCCAACCGCGCAGGGTGCCGGAACCGAGATTGGCCAGGGCGTAGAAGGCGGCCGGCACCGCCATGCCGCCGAGCGCCGCGAAGCCGGGCAGGACCCGGTCTGGCCAGGTGCGCAGCTGCCCGTCGAGCGCCTCGCGCTTGATCTCCAGCCCGACCAGCAGGAAGAACCCGGCCATCAGGCCGTCGTTGATCCAGTGCTGCACGCTCATCGGCCCGAGGGCGGCGTGGAGCGCGTGCGCGTAGGGCTCGGCGAACGGCCCGTTGGCGACGAGGAGGGCCAGGGCGGCCGCCGCCATCAGGATCAGCCCGCCCGCCGCCTCGCCGGCGAGCAGCGTGCGGATGATCGAGAGCGGGCGCCGGCCCCGCTTCGGCGACTGGTCGGGGGAGGGGGACATCATCGCGGCAGGCCTTGCCGCGCATCCGAGGCGGGTGCAAGCGCCCCGCCGTACCCGACTAGGACGTCCGCCCCAGGGCCGCGCGGATCAGGGCCAGCCCGTCCGGGCTCGCCCACGCGGCCGGCCCCTTCATCACCCCGAGGGTGCAGCCCTGCGCGTCGACCAGCAGCGTGGTCGGCAGGCCCGGCGATTGCGTGTCGCGCTGGATGACCGGCAGCACGCGCCCGCCGGGATCGGCGTAGAAGGCGAGGTCGTGGATGCCCGCCTGCTTCAGCCATTCCGGCGGCTTCTCGAGGTTGCGCGTGTCGACGTTGATGGCGACGACCTGGAAGTCGGGCCCGCCGAGCTGCGCCTGGAGCCGGTCGAGGGCGGGCATCTCGGCCTTGCAGGGGGCGCACCACGTCGCCCAGAGGTTCACGAGGAGCAGCCGGCCCTTGAGGTCGGCGAGGCCGATCTCGGTGCCGTCCGGCCCCTTGAACCGGATGTCGGGGGCGGGCCGGGCCTGCGGCAGCGCCTGCATGGCGGCGACCTCGCCCCTCGCGGCGGCGTCGACCCGGGCGAGCGTCGGCTTGGCGGCGGCGCACGGCCCCGAGCCCGCGCCCGTGTTGCCGGGCAGGAGACCGCTCCCGTATAGGGCGAGGCCGAGGACGGCGAGCGCGGCGACGCCCGCGCCGGCCAGGATGGGCGTGCGGCCGGGCATCAGGCTCGGCCCTCGGGACGGTCAGGGCGCGGAAGGATCGACATGAGCAACCGGATGTGGGGCGGCCGCTTCGCGAGCGGCCCGGCGGAGATCATGGAGGAGATCAACGCCTCCATCGGATTCGACAAGCGCCTCGCGCCCCAGGATATCCGCGGCTCGCTGGCGCATGTGGCGATGCTGGGCGCTGCCGGCATCCTGCCGGCGGAGGATGTGGCCGCAATCGAGGTTGGGCTCAAGTCCGTCCGCGACGAGATCGAGGCCGGCACCTTCGTGTTCAAGCGCGAGCTCGAGGACATCCACATGTCCGTGGAGAGCCGGCTGACCGAAATCGTCGGCCCGGCCGCCGGGCGCCTGCACACGGCGCGCTCGCGCAACGATCAGGTCGCCACCGACATGAAGCTCTGGGTGCGCGACACCCTCGATTCCCTCGACCAGCAGGCCGCCGACCTGCAGCGGGCCCTCAGCCAGGCGGCGCTGAAGCACGCCGGGACCGTGATGCCGGGCTTCACCCATCTCCAGTCGGCCCAGCCGGTGACCTTCGGGCACCACTGCCTCGCCTACGTGGAGATGCTGGCCCGGGACCGGGGCCGGTTCCGCGACGCGCGGGCGCGGCTCAACGAATGTCCCCTCGGCGCCGCGGCGCTCGCCGGCACCTCCTTCCCGATCGACCGCCACGCCACCGCGGCGGCGCTCGGCTTCGACCGGCCGACCGCGAACTCCCTCGATTCGGTGGCCGACCGCGACTTCGCGCTGGAATCCCTGGCGGCGGCCTCGATCTGCGCCGTCCACCTGTCGCGCTTCGCCGAGGAGCTGGTGGTCTGGACCTCGGCCCAGTTCAACTTCGTCCGGCTGTCGGATGGCTACACCACCGGCTCGTCGATCATGCCGCAGAAGCGCAACCCCGATGCCGCCGAGCTGGTGCGGGCCAAGAGCGGCCGGATCATCGGCGCGCTGACCGGCCTGCTCATCGTGATGAAGGGCCTGCCGCTCGCCTATTCGAAGGACATGCAGGAGGACAAGGAGGGGACCTTCGACGCTCTCCAGGCGCTGTCCCTGTGCCTCGCCGCCCTGACCGGCATGGTGCGGGACCTGGAGCCCAACGCCGAGGTGCTCGCCCGGGCCGCCGGCTCCGGCTACGCCACCGCCACCGACCTCGCCGACTGGCTGGTGCGCGAACTCGGCCTGCCGTTCCGGCAGGCCCACCACGTCACCGGTCGTCTCGTGGGCGTCGCCGCCGCCAAGGGCGTCGGCCTCGAGGAGTTGTTGCTGCTGGAGATGCAGGAGGCCGAGCCGCGGATCACCGACGCGGTCTACGCGGTGCTGGGCGTCACGAATTCGGTGGCGAGCCGCACCAGCTACGGCGGCACTGCGCCCGACAACGTCCGCAAGCAGGCGCAGGCCTGGATCGCGCGGCTGGCCTAACGGAAGGCCTGAGCGGCAGGGCCTCGGCGGTTGATCGACGGGGCGACGCCGCCCCGCGCGTGCGGCGGGATCGCTGCCGGGAGGTCGGCGCCGCTGCACGACCGGGGGCAGCACGCCGACACGATCGGGGTGGCGGAGGGTCACCGGCTTCCCCGGGCGATCGGATCCGCCTGCCCCTCGCGCCCGCGTCGCGCAGCCGGATCTCGGGCCAGCGCCGCGGGGCGCTGACGTGCACGGACCCCGTGCCGTCTCCGATGCCCGCTGCGGCCGGGTCGCGGCACGAGGGATGCCACCAACAGGCCCCGGATCGAGCGCACCGGCATCCCCCTTGTCCACAGGCCGCATCGAAATTGTGCGTTGCAACCTTATTCCGACCCGCGCGTTCAGCGTCTGGCTAAGTCCCCTCAGCTACAAGCTTCGCCGTTAGGATCGGAGTTCGCAGTATGCCTGTCGAGAATTGGCTGAACCCGGAGGACGTGCCGGACTTCGCGGCTCACGCCACGGCCATGATCGATGCCGCTTTGACGGGTTCGGGCCTGACGCGGGAGTCCTACTGGGCTGCGGTGCGCAAGGGCTACAACACCCCCTACAACGACCCGCCCCGCAGGGGCGCCGCGCCGGCTCAGCCGACCGTGATAGCGACGATCGCGGGTCCGGCCGAGGAGCCCATGGCCGTGCCCGCCGCGGTCATCGCGGCCTTGGCTACCGAAGCCCGGGCCCTCTGAAAGGTCCTCCAGTATCGGCGCGTAACGCGCATCGCCATCTTGCCGACGTTTTACGCAAGCTTCACTACTTCCGAATCCCGGTGCGGCGCCTGAGGGAGCCGCCCGTCGTCAGGAAGTGAAGATGGTTCGCGTTACCCGCTTGCTCCCGGTCGGAGTTTTTGCCCTGTTCGCCTCCGGGCTCGCACCGGCGCTCGTCGGGGGGCTCGGCGGTGTGGCCCTGTCCGCCACCGCGCTGTCGGCCCAGGAGGCCGCGCCCGCGGCCGACGACGGGGCGCCCGCCCGGCGCGGCCGCCGGCGCGGTCGCGAGCGCGCGCGGCCGGCCGAGAAGAAGATGGGCACGCCGCCCGGTATGCAGCAGGCCACGCCGGTGGCGATCTTCGGCGACTGGAACGTCTTCGTGAACGGCGACGGCCGCAACAAGCTCTGCTACGCCATTGCCCAGCCGCAGACGCGCTCGCCCAAGACCCTGAAGCGCGACACCGCCTACCTGTTCGTGAGCGTCCGCAAGGGCGAGAACGTGCAGAACGAGGTGGCGGTGATGCTGGGCTTCCCCTCGAAACCCGCGGCCTCCCAGGTGAAGCCCGGCTCGGCCGCCGCGCCGGGCGACCCGAGCCTCAATCTCGGTGCCAGCCGCTACGGTCTGGTGGTGAAGGACGGGAATGCGTGGCTGCAGAACCCGGCCGAGGAGGCGCGCGTCGTCTCGGAGATGAGCGCGCGAAACCCCAAGCTGATCATCAAAACCACCTCGCTGCGCGGGAATCCGACGAGCGACGAGTACGCCCTCGGCGGGTTCGCGGAGGCCATGAAGCGCACCCGCGACGAGTGCGGCCGGTAGCGCGCCGGGTCGAAGCCGTCGTAGATCCGTCGGGTTCGTGACCGGTGGTTCAAGCCCGCTCGACGCGGCTCCTCCGAGCTCAGACCCGATCGCCGCATGCGGCACCGCGGCCTGCGCCGGGGGCTCCATGCGGGACGAGGGTTGTGGGTCGGACCGCCCCGTGTCCTAGGCGCGACGGAGACGCCGCTGCCCCGGCCGAACGGCCGAGCGGGCCCGGACGCTCACGCGTTCACGAGCCGCGCGGGCCGCCTGCTCGGCCGTGCGGAACACGGCCCCGTCGAGGCCGTCGAAATCACGCGCCGATGAGAAGAACCGCACGCCGCGACCTTCCGGCACGGCAATCCCGGCGGTGATCTCGCCCACCTCGATGACCCGCGCCGGTGCGGCGTCGAGGCGGTCTCCGGGCGCGAGTTCTGCGTGAAGATCGGACATGAACTTAGGACTCCCTGGGCAGGCGTGAGGCCCTGCCAAATCGCGATGAAGGCTGCGTGATGGTCGGCGGGCTAGCGTCGACAGCGCCGATGGTGGGCGCGGGAGCAGGTCGCGGTCGGGGAGACGTGTACGAAGGAAGTGGGTCGGCTCACCATGAGAAGTCCTCCAGACTGAAGGACCGCGCGGCACGGATGCCGTCGCAGTGCTTTAGCGTTTGATGACGCGGCGCAAGCTACGCTCCTCAAATCACCGCGGCCGGGAAGGACGCACCTCCGTGTTCGGTCCGCACTGGCATCCCTGAAGATGGAGGCGCCGCGGTGCTCCGTCAACGGAACGGAGTTCCGATTTTCGGGCTCTCCTTGGCAGGAAGGCGGGCTCGAACGGTGGGCGGGGAGGCGGGACCGCTCAGGCCTCGGCGAGCACGGCCGGGAGGTCGGAGAAGTCCGAGAAGATCCGGGCCGCGCCGGCCCGCAGCAGGTCGACCCCCGCGGGATCGTGATCCCAGTGCCCGCCGCCGGTGAAGCCCGCGACCTGCATGCCCGCGCTCCGCGCCGCGGTCACGCCCGGCACGCTGTCCTCGATCACCAGGCAGGCGGCGGGTTCGACGGCCATGCGGTCGGCGGCGAACAGGAACAGGTCGGGGAAGGGCTTGCCCCGCGCCACCTGTGCCGAGGAGAAGACGCGGTCGCCGAACAGCGGCAGCAGCCCGGTGAGGCTCAGGGAATGGCGCAGCCGCACCGGATCGCTGCTCGACGCCACACAGACCGGCGGATCCAGGGACGCCACCGCCTCGGCGACGCCGCGCATCGCCCGCAACTCCGCATCGAACAGCGCCAGCGTCTCCGCCTTGACGGTCTCGACGAAGTCCGGGGGCGCCGCGACCCCGTAATCGTGGGCGATGTGCCCCATGATCGACACCATGGAGGTGCCGGTGAAGCGCGCCCGCACGGTGGCGAGGTCGATCGCCACGCCGATGCGGTTGAGGTTGGCGGTGAGGCAGGCGAGGCTCAGGGGCTCGCTGTCGACCAAGACGCCGTCGCAATCGAAGATCACGAGGCCGAGTTTCGTCACGCGCGCGTCCAAGGCCGACCGTCCCACACGGCCTGCCGCCGCCGCGCGATCCTGTGGCACGGGCCCACCGCAGCGGCAACCGCACCGCGCCGGCGGGGCAGTCGGGCGCATCGGACGGGCGCGTCGGGCCGGCGGGCGCAGGTCGCGCTTGCACCGGGCGGTCCGCGCCCATACTCCCTGGCGGGCGTCCTCCGGCGGGCGCAGGCACGGCTCACACGGCAAGGCTGACCCCGCGATGCTCCGCTTCCTGGCCCGGGTCCTGGGTTTCCTGCTGATGGCCGGCGGCTTCGTGGCGCTGGTCTATGATGGCGCTCGCTCGATCGCCAACAACGGCCTGCGGGTGACGCCCCTCTCGGACGTGATCGCCACCCTGTTCAAGGACAGGGCGGGCGCGCTGCAGGGCAGCGTGGAGGGGGCGGCGCCCTGGCTCTGGCACATCCTCGGCCTGCCGCTCACCCTGGCGCCGGCCTCGCTGATCGGACTCGGGCTCGGCGCGGTGCTGCTCTGGCTCGGCCAGCCCGGTCGGGAGCCGATCGGCTTCCTGACGAAGCCCTGAGCGCTCGAAGCCTGAACGACCCTATCGGTCGCCGCGCGCGCCCCGCGCCTCGGCGAGCTCGCGCTTCAGCCGCGCGACCTCGGCGGTCAGCGCGTAGTGCTCGCTGACGTCGATCTGCGAGGCGAAGTAGTAGTTGACCCTGCCGTCCGCGTCCCGCACGGGCCCCACATACAGGGCGTTCTGAAAGGTCGAGCCGTCCCTGCGGTAGTTGAGGAGATCGATCCGGATGTCGGTCTCCCGGCGGATCGCCTCCCGCAGGCGCTCGACGGCCACGGGATCCGTCTCGGGCCCCTGGAGGAAGCGGCAGTTGCGGCCGGTGACCTCCATCCGGGTGTAGCCGGTGAGCTTCAGGAAGGAGTCGTTGGCGAAGACGATCGGGTTGTCGAACTGGCGCGGGTCGGTGACGATCATCGGCATCCGCGTCGCCCGGACGGCGGCAGCGAACGGATCGCCCGGGTGCGAATCCGCCTTCAGATTGTCCAGCACGCGGCTCGTGACGGCCCAGCCCGTCGCCATACGGTGTCTGCCCCTCATCCGGCGACACGGGGCCGCCATTTCCACCGGGGTACAAGCCGGAAATTGTGCGCGAGGTCCAGCCCCTCACTCCAGGTTTCATAACCGCGACGGCACCCCCGGCCTGTCAGAGGAAGCGCCGGCCGCTTCCGCGGTCCTGGTGCAAGCCCCATATCCGGTGCGAGCCCAGAAACCCGGAAGGCAAGCCGATGCTCCTGTTCCGCAAGCGTCCCGTGATGCCGAGCCCCGCGGAGGCCTTGCCGGGCCGGCCGACGCCACTCCCCACGTCCGAGGCCCACTTCGTCAACGGCAACCCGCTCAAGGGTCCCTATCCGCCGGGCACGGAGACGGTCGTGCTCGGGCTGGGCTGCTTCTGGGGGGCGGAGCGGCGCTTCTGGCAATTGCCCGCGGGCGTGTTCGTGACCGCGGTGGGCTACGCCGGCGGCTTCACCCCCAACCCCACCTACGAGGAGGTCTGCACCGGCCAGACGGGCCACAACGAGGTGGTTCTGGTCGCCTTCGATCCGGCGGTTCTGCCGCTGGAGGCGCTGCTGCGGACCTTCTTCGAGAGCCACGACCCGACCCAGGGCATGCGCCAGGGCAACGACGTCGGCACGCAGTACCGGTCCGGGATCTACACGAACAATCCCGAGCAGGAGGCGACCGCCCGGGCGGTGCGGGGGGCCTACGCCGAAGCGCTGCACGCCCGCGGCTTCCCGAACGTGACCACCGAGATCAAGCCCCTGGAGCACTTCTACTTCGCGGAGGGCTACCACCAGCAGTACCTCGCCAAGAACCCGGCGGGTTATTGCGGCCTGGGCGGCACCGGCGTCAGCTGCCCGGTCGGGACCGGCGTCGTCGCTTGATCTTCACGGGTTGCCGCCGGTCCGCGGCTGCGCGGCCGGTGCTGCCGGAGTCGGGACGTTGCCCGTCAGCGGCGGCGTGCTGTTCGGGCTGCGCAGCACGATCAGGACGCTGCCCAGGACCGAGAGGGCGACGGCGGTGGCGAGGAGGAGGAAGAGCCAGCGGGGCATCCCGGGGCGTTAGCACATCGGGACGACGGGACGAACAGCGTCCCGCCCTCTTCGCAGACCCTGCGACCCAGGCGCGCATTATTCGGGCGCGGGCGGTCCCGATCAGCGCGGGCGCGCCTCGCTCTGCCCGCGACGGCGGACCTCCGGGCCGGGCTACGGCGCCTTCAGAACGGCCCGGCAGGCGGCCGGGAGCGCGGCCATGGTCATGGCGGGCTTCGGCTTCGGCGCCACCTTCGGGGGCTTCGGGTGGAGCACGGCGTCCGAGAACCAGTAGCCGAGGTCGTCGCAGCCGTCGCCCGAGGGCGGCGCGCCCTGCGGCTGGCAATTCTCCTGGCCCTCCGGGCAGGAGAGCCGGATATGGTAGTGGTAATTGTGCCCGTACATCGGGCGCACCTTGGACATCCAGCGGCTGCCCGAGGCGTCGCGGCAGAGCGCCTTCTTGATCGCCGCGTTGACGAAGATGCGCTCGACCTCCGGCTGTTCCGCAGTGAGCTTGATCAACTGCAGATGAGTCGGCGTCCAGACCTGGGGGTCGATGTCGAGGCGGTCGGGGCGGACCATGTCGGTGGCCGAAGTCTCCTCGCGCTCCGCCCGGCTCATGCGGTGGCCGGGCATCGGCGTCAGCCAGACGTCGGCGTCGATGCCGATCTGGTGCGAGGCGTGGCCGGTGATCATCGGGCCGCCCCGGGGCTGGGCCATGTCGCCGACGAGCAGGCCGGGCCAGCCGACGCGGGCGGCCTTCTGCGAGAGGCGCTCGACGAAGTCGACGAGATAGGGGGTGCCCCACATCCGGTTGCGGGAGGGGCGCATGACCTGCCAGTTCGGCCCGTCCAGAGGCAGGGCCTCGCCCCCGGAGAAGCAGCCCTTGGCGTAGAAGCCGTAGATGTGCGCCGGCCCGGCGGAGCCCCGGGTGACGCGCCCGAACAAGGCCTTGGCGGGCGTCGAGGGCGCGTCCGGATGCTCCAGCGGCGGCAGCGGCTTCGGGTTGACGCTGCCGCGGTCCTGGGCCTGCGCGGCGACGGGCAGGAGCAGGACGGCGAGCGCGAAGCTCGGGGCGATACGCGGCATCGGCATGCGGGGGCTGTTCGTCCTGCTGGAGGGTCGAGCGCGGGCGCGCACCGGAACGTCGCCTGCCGCCGGGGCGTTTTTCGGGCAGCCAGGCCGTGTGCGCAGGTTCGGCAGCGACGGGACAGGGAGGCGACGATGACGGCGATCGGTCAACCCCCCGGGGGAGGGGCGCGACCCGGAAACCCCGCACCCTGATCGCCAGCGACCGGGTCATCGGGACGGACGTCCGCCGGCCGGACGGGACCCGGATCGGCCGCATCGAGCGGCTGATGCTCGACAAGGCCACCGGCCGGGTCGCCTACGCGGTGATGAGCTTCGGCGGCTTCCTGGGCCTCGGCGAGGAGTTCCACACGCTGCCCTGGTCGATGCTGCGCTTCGAGCCGCATCGGGACGCCTACGTGGTCGACATCACCGAGGAAAAGCTGCGCGCCGCCCCCGCCTGCACGACGGAGGGCACCGATCCGGCCGAGGACGGCGCCTGGGAGGAGCAGATCCACCGCTACTACGACGCCGCACCCTACTGGGGGATCTGAGATCCGCCCCGGCTCTCAGTGCTGGCGGCGGGTCACCGGTCCGCACCAGCCCGGCAGGTAGTCGGCGTCCTTGGACTTGGCGAGGGACATCGCCGTCTCCAGCGCGGCATCGAAGTCGTGCTCGATGCGCTTCCCCTTGATGTTCCGCCGCAGGAAATCGGCCCACAGGAACTCGCTGAACGGTGTGGTGTCCTTGGCGAAGCCGCCGGCCCGGCGCAGCTCGCCGGCGAGGCTGCGATAGGGATCGTCGAGGAGGGCATCCACCGATTTCGGGATGTCCTTGAACTGTCGGCGCACGCCCTCGGCATCGTAGGGATGCGTCCACGATTTGTGGTCGCACACCGTCCAGAAGGCATCCTTGTCGAGGTAGTGCAGGTCGGCCACCACGGTGACGAGCACGCTCTCGACGCCCTCCTCGTACAGGGCGCGGGAGAGGTGGTGATGATCGATGATGTAGTGGTGCTTCTTGGGGCCGAGCAGGGTCGGCATCATGTGGGCGCCGAGGAATTCCTTCTTCTTCTCGCCGTCATATTCCTGCCAACGCCGCCGCTTCTCCGCCACCTCCCGGTAGCCGACCGTCATCTGCGTCGGGCGCAGCTCCGCGATCGGGAGTGTCTTGAGCAACGGCTCTCGGTTGGCCATGGGCTGTCCTTCCTGCGTGGATTTGTCACGCAGATGTCACAGGCCGCCGGGGATCAGAAGTCCGGAGCGGTCGGGGCGCGCTCACGTTTCCGGTATCGGGCCGGCGCGCACCGCCTCCAGGACGAACACGCGGATCGCCGAGGACAGGTTCTGGCCGCCGCGCCCGGCATCGATCGTCCCGACCAGCGCCTGAACCGATTGGCCCCGGGCCTCGGCGATATCCCGCAGCGCCACCCAGAACGGATCCTCCAGGGACACGCTGGTCCGGTGGCCGGCGATCATCACGGAGCGCTTGGTCACGCCTGCGCTCATGCGGAGATGGCCCTGCGGGTCGCGCGGCCCGTCTTCGCGCGCGGAGCGTCCCGGCCCGGCGCGGGGCGGCGAAGGGCGGCGTCGCGCCGCCGGATCGCGACACTCCGCCGGCGTGGGCGGCCGGGCCGGCCGGACTGCGACGGCCTCATCCCGCCGGATCGGGATCCGGCTCGTTCCGCTCCAGGCGGTGGCCCTCGTGGCGCTCGGTCTCCATTGCCTTGCGCCGCTGCTGGAGGGTCTTGGCCTTCTTCGGCCGGCCGAAGGCGATGCGGTTGGTCTCGGCCTGCGCGTCGGCCTCGGCGCGAGCCTTCGCCTTCCGGACCTGACGCAGGTTGATGATCTCGGCCATGGATCGCCTCCCGGTGTCCCGCCTCCGGCGCGAGGGAGCCCGCGCCGGCCCGTCCCCAACGATCAGTCGGCGCTGGGCGCCAGCATGGTCTCCGGCCGGACCACGCGCTCGAACTCCGCCTCGGTCACGTAGCCGAGCCGCAGGGCCTCCTCCTTGAGGGTGGTGCCGTTCTTGTGCGCGGTCTTGGCGATCTCGGCGGCCTTGTCGTAGCCGATCGAGGGGGCGAGCGCGGTCACCAGCATGAGCGAGCGGCTCACCAGGTCGGCGATCTTGTCCTCGTTGGCCTTGATGCCGACCACACAATTGTCGGTGAAGCTCACCGCCGCGTCGGCGAGCAGCCGGATCGACTGCAGCACCGCGTTGGCGATCACCGGCTTGAACACGTTGAGCTCGAAATTGCCCTGGGAGCCCGCGAAGCTCACGGTGGTGCCGTTGCCGATCACCTGGGCGCAGACCATGGTCAGCGCCTCGCACTGGGTCGGGTTGACCTTGCCGGGCATGATCGAGGAGCCGGGCTCGTTCTCGGGCAGGGACAGCTCGCCGAGGCCGGAGCGCGGCCCCGAACCGAGGAAGCGGATGTCCTGGGCGATCTTGAACAGGCCGGCGGCGAGCGCCGACAGCGCGCCCTGCGTGAACACCAGGGCGTCGTGGGTGGCCAGCGCCTCGAACTTGTTGGCGGCGCTCGTGAACGGCAGGCCGGTCAGCTCCGCAACCTTGGCGGCGAAGCGGTCGGCGAATTCCGGATGCGCGTTGAGGCCGGTGCCGACCGCCGTGCCGCCCTGGGCGAGCGCCAGCACCCCCGGCAGGGTCGCGGCGACGCGCGATCCGCCCAGCGCCACCTGCGCGACGTAGCCGGAGAACTCCTGACCCAGCGAGACCGGCGTCGCGTCCTGCAGATGGGTCCGGCCGATCTTGACGATCGCGTCGAACGCCTGGGCCTTGGCGTCGAGGGCCGCGTGCAGGTGGCTCAGGGCCGGCAGGAGGCGTCCCTGGATCTCGCGCGCCACCGCGATGTGCATGGCGGTCGGGAAGGTGTCGTTCGAGGACTGGCCGCGGTTGCAATGGTCGTTCGGATGGACCGGCGACTTGCCGCCGCGCTGGCCCCCGAGCCGCTCGTTGGCGAGGCTCGCGATCACCTCGTTGGCGTTCATGTTCGACTGGGTGCCCGAACCGGTCTGGTAGATGACGAGGGGGAACTCGTCGTCGTGGCGGCCCTCCACCACCTCGGCCGCGGAGGCCGCGATCGCCTCGGCGAGCCGCGGTTCGAGGGCGCCGAGGTCCTGATTCACCAGGGCGGCGGCCTGCTTCACGAGGCCCAGCGCGTGCACCAGCGGCGCCGGCATCCGGTCGGTGCCGATCTTGAAGTTCTGGATCGAGCGCTGGGTCTGCGCGCCCCAGTAACGATGGGCCGGGACCTCGATCGGGCCGAACGTGTCGGACTCGGTGCGGGTGGCGGTCTCGGTGGGCGACATCGTGGCCTCTACGTCTGGTGCAGTGCGGTGCCTACTTAAATGAGCCGTGGGGGAATCGCGATGCCGGTTTTCCCGGCGTGCCGACAAGGGCGGAGCTCTGTTTCCGCCGGACAAGGAGCCGATGAGCGCGACGATCGATCTCTCCGAGCCCGCCACCCGGTTTCGCCCCGCCGTGCCGCCGCCGCTGACGGAGCCGCTGGGCCTGTTCGAGTTCCTGCGGGCCGCGCGGAAGAATCCGATCACCACCTGGATGGACGCGCATTTCAAGCTCCCGGTCGTGGCGGCCGACGGTGCGATGGGCCGGATCACCGTGGTGAGCGACCCGGCGTTGATCCGCTACCTGCTGATCGAGAATGCCGACGGCTACCGGAAGGACGACCTCCAGCGGCGTGTGCTCGCCCCGGGCCTCGGGAATGGCCTGCTCAGCGCCGAGGGCGACGAGTGGCGGCTCCAGCGCCGGACCCTGGCGCCGATCTTCAACGCCCGCACCGTCCAGGGCTTCTCCGAGGCGATGAACGCCGCGGGCGCCCGCCTCGGTCGCCGCCTCGCCCGTCGGGCCGGCAAGCAGGTCGACGTCGCCCTCGAGATGACCCGCGTCACGCTGGACGTTCTGGAGCGGACGATCTTCACCCACGGGCTTCCGAGCGATCCGGACGCGCTGGGCCGCGCGATCACGCGCTTCCTGGAGGCGGTGGGGCCGATCGATCCCCTCGACGTGTTCGGCGTACCGGACTTCGTGCCGCGGATCGGCCGCCTCCGTGCCCGCCCGGCGGGGCGGTTCTTCGCCGAGGTGGTCGATGAGCTGATCGCGCGGCGCAAGACCCTGATGGAACGGGGCGAGGCGCCCCGCGACCTGCTGACGCTGCTGCTGGCCGCGCAGGACCCCGAGACCGGCACCGGCCTCTCGGACTTGGCCGTGAAGGCCAACATCGTCACCTTCATCGCGGCCGGTCACGAGACGACGGCCAATTCCCTGACCTGGACGCTCTACTGCCTGTCGCAGGATCCCACCGCGCAGGCGCGGATCGAGGCGGAGGTCGACGCGGCGGGGCCAGGGGATTTCGCCGCGGAGCGCCTGCCCTTCACCCGGGCCGTGATCGAGGAGGCGATGCGGCTGTTCCCGCCGGTGCCGTTCCTCAGCCGTCAGGCGGTCCGGGACGATCGGCTGGGCCGGATCAAGGTGCCGCGGGGCTCGCTGGTCCTGATCGCCCCCTGGGTGCTTCACCGTCACCAGCTGCTGTGGGAGGACCCGGAGGCCTTCGTGCCGGAGCGCTTCCTGCCCGAGAACCGGGACGCGATCGCGCGCTTCGCCTACCTGCCTTTCGGGGCGGGTCCGCGCGTCTGCATCGGCCAGAGCTTCTCGATCCAGGAGGCGGTGATCGTGCTGGCCCACGTGGTCCGGGCGGTGCGGTTCCGCCTGCCGGCCGATCATCCGCCGGTCACGCCCCTCCACCGGGTGACGCTGCGGCCGGAGCACGGGTTGCGGATGGAGGCCGCGGCGCGGAGCTAGGGCCGGGCTCGGCCGGAGCGTCACCGTGCCGGACGGCGCCGTATCGCGGCCGACGCGCGAGGCCGAAACTCCGGTTTGCCGAGGCTTGCGTCAGCGGATCAATCCTCCGGACGCGGGGATCGGATCACGCGCCGACCCATCGGAGGCCGGGCGCTCGCCGCAGGCAGCCGTGTCCCCCATCATCGGCACGCAGTCCGGATGCCGCTAAGCGGGGATCGAGCACCGCGATTCGGATCGTCGCGATGGCCGACGCCTTCAGCCGGGGCGAGACCCGCGTGAGGCCCTCGTTGACGCGCTTGGCACGGTGATTCCGCTCAGCGACCGACGGCCTCGGCTGCGCGAGCGCGTCGTCCGCCGTGTGACCCCCCGGCCGTCGCGTCGGGCCGGGGACAGGTCAGCTCTTCTTCCGGAACGCGTCCAGGCTCACGACTTCGGCGCTGCCCTCCTCGCCCTCCTTCTTGGCGGCGGGACGGGGGGCCTTCTCATCGGACTTGTCAGACTTGGCGGGTTTCTCACCCTGGGCCGCAGGGGCCGGAAGGCCCTTCGGGGGGCTCGAACCGATCGTGGCCAGCCCGGAACTCTTGGGCCGCACCTCGCCGGGCTCGGAGCCGGCTCCGCGCGGACCCGGCTTGGCCGGCGCGGCATTGGCCTCCTCCGGCGTCTCGCCGGCCTCGCTGAGGTCGAACTTCAGGCCGAACTGCACGGAAGGATCGAAGAAGCCCGACAGCGCGTCGAACGGGACCAGCAGTCGCTCCGGGACCCCCGAGAAGGACAATCCGACCTCGAAGGCATGCTCGGTGACGTTCAGGTCCCAGAACTGGTGCTGCAGGACGATCGTCATGTCCTGCGGGTACTTCTCCCGCAGGGCCTGCGACATTCGCACGCCGGGCGCCTCGGTGCGGAATGAGACGTAGAAGTGGTGCTCGCCCATGAGCCCTTCGCGGGCTGCGTCGGTCAGCACCTTGCGCACGACGCCGCGAAGGGCGTCCTGCACCAGGAGGTCGTAGCGGATCAGGTCGTCTGCCATCTGCGGTCGCGCTCTAGCCCGGTCTGCCCGGCGCCCCGCCGCGGATGGCTGGACCGAGGAATTGATGTGACGGCTTCCGTTGCCAGGTGCCTGCCTACCCCGCCTGTCCGGTGCGACCCGGCAGGACTTCAAGTCGCGGTCTCGGAGCCGCTTACGCGGCCGCCGCCACCGCAGCAAAGTTGTCGTTGGCAACTGTTGCAAAGGCCCGATAACGGCGGAACCATGCCGAGCGAAAGCTCAACCTTTACGCCCTCGTCGATCCTACTTCGCCCCCGCCGAAGCCCAGGCTTCCGATCATGCGCCTTGCGGCAGCATGTCCTGGGCTCGGGTGGAGGCGCCGGGTACCGCCCCCGGGTCCGATAGGTTTATTGCGAAGAACGTTTATCGCCATAGCCGGCCTCGCGACCGGCACCCGAGATATAGAGGGGATCGGTCCGGTTTTGAAGCCCGATCGTGTCGCGCCGCCGCCTCATTTGAAGCCTCCGGGCGAGGCTGTTGCCGGAAGTGCGCAGTCGCGCGCGCCCGCCTCCGATCGCCGGGGCGTTCCCGGCCGCCTCTGGACGGCGACGTGGCAGCTCGGGGCCCTGGTGGCCCTCGTGGTCCTCTACCTCGGTGCCGCCAGCCTGCTCGCGCTGGTCGCCGTGCGGGTCGGGTTCGACCTGTGGAAGGGGATCGACCCGTTCCTGCCCCCGGAGCAGCGCCCGTTCATCGGCGCGGTGGAGCTCGCCCACCGGGCCTTCGCCATCGATGCCCTGCGCCAAGTCTTCCTCGCCGCCCTCGTGCTCGGCGGCGCGTGGTGGCAGGACCGGACCGGCTGGCGGCGGCGCCTCGCCCTGGACCGCGAGCGCCTGAACGGAATGCGGCCGGTCGCGCTGCTGGCGCTTCTGCTCGTCTGGCCGGTGCTGCACATCGCCTGGGTCACCGGCACGGCCGAGCTGTTCGGGGCGAGCTTCGGGCAGCACGTCCGGCTGTCGCCGTTCATGAGCCAGGCCGCGGTGGCGGCGTGGCTCGCCTACCTGGCGATCCTGGCTCCGGTGGCCGAGGAGCTGCTCCTGCGCGGCGAGGCCTTCGCCCGCGCGCAGGCCGCGGTGGGCCCCCTGGCGGCGATCCTGGTCACCGCCCTCATCTTCGCGGCCGCCCACGTCTCGTCCTGGGGGCTGGCCCGGCCGGTCTCGCTGCTGCCCCTGGCCCTGGCGCTCGGCTGGCTGCGCTGGCGCACCGGCCGGCTCTGGCCCGGCATCGCCCTGCACGGCTGGTCGAACCTCGCGTTGGTGACGTACCTGCTCTGGCCGGCCTGAGTCCGCCGCCGGGCGTGACGGCGGTGGACAGATGTCGGCGACGAACTTGCCGTGCGGGCCGCCGACGCGCAGGAATGGCCGATGGACGCTTACCAGGACCTGCTCCGGCGCATCCTCGACGAGGGCGCGGCCAAGGATGACCGCACCGGCACCGGGACGCTCTCGGTGTTCGGCCACCAGATGCGCTTCGACCTGTCGGCGGGCTTCCCGCTCGTCACGACGAAGCGGCTGCACCTGCGCTCGATCATCCACGAACTGCTCTGGTTCCTGGCCGGCGACACCAACGTGGCCGCCCTGCGGGCGAACGGGGTGACGATCTGGGACGAGTGGGCCGACGAACGCGGCGACCTCGGTCCGGTCTACGGCCGGCAGTGGCGGTCCTGGGAGAAGCCGGGCGGCGGCACCGTCGACCAGATCGCCTGGGTCCTCGACGAGATCCGGCGCAATCCCGATTCCCGTCGCCTGATCGTCTCGGCCTGGAATCCGGCCGATCTCGACCGGATGGCGCTCGCCCCCTGCCACTGCCTGTTCCAGTTCTACGTGAGCGACGGCCGCCTCTCGTGCCAGCTCTACCAGCGCTCGGCCGACGCCTTCCTGGGCGTGCCGTTCAACATCGCGAGCTACGCGCTCCTGACCCACATGATCGCCCAGGTGACCGGTCTCGGGGTCGGCGACTTCGTCCACACCTTCGGCGACGCGCATCTCTACCGGAACCACATGGAGCAGACGCGCACCCTGCTGAGCCGGACCCCGCGTCCGTTGCCGCAACTGCGGCTCAATCCGGAGGTGCGCGACCTCTTCGCGTTCCGGTACGAGGATATCGTCATCAAGCAGTACGACCCGCACCCGGCCATCGCGGCCCCGGTGGCGGTATGACGCCGCGCGTGGCGCTGGTGGTGGCCGTCGCCCGCAACGGCGTGATCGGCCGCGACAACGGCCTTGCGTGGCACCTGTCCAGCGACCTGAAGCGGTTCAAGGCCCTGACCCTGGGCAAGCCGATGCTGATGGGCCGGCGCACCTGGGACTCGATCGGCCGGCCGCTGCCGGGGCGCCGGACCCTGGTCCTCACCCGCGATCGCGGCTTCCGGGCCGAGGGCGCCGAGGTCGTCCACGGCTGGGACGCCGCGCTGGCCGCCACGTCCGGCGCGGAGCTGATGGTGGTCGGCGGCGCAGAGATCTACGCGCTGGCGCTCCCGCACGCCGACCGCCTCCACCTCACCGAGGTCGAGGCCGAGCCGGACGGCGACGTGCGATTCCCCGACTTCGACCGGGCGCACTTCCGCGAGGCCTTCCGCGAGGCGCATCCGGCCGGCCCGCGCGACGAGCACGCCTTCACGTTCATCGACTGGGAGCGCGTGCGCTGAGGCGCGCCGCCGCGGTTGCCTTTGCCGCCCCGCGTGCCCACCTGCCAGCCTTGACAGCACGGGGCGCGCGCCCGCAGGTGCCTGTCGGGTGTGCGCTCGGGCGGAGCGCGCGTTTGGCGGGAAGATGCGTGCGCACAGGCTCTTAGGCCATCGATCGGGCAGGGTCGCGCCGAGGCCGACCCGGCGGGTCGGGACTAGGTGGGCGAGCGTGGCCGTTCAGGCAGGGGGCGCGGGTCGGAAGCAGGACCGGGCGCGGACAGGCGGGAGACGACGGCTAGGATGCCTTGGAGCAATCAGAGCGGCGGCGGGGGCCCTTGGGGCCGGCCCGGCGGCAACGGCGGCGGTCCCTGGGGTGGTGGCGGCGGTGGCGGTGGCGGCAAGACGCCGCCCAACCTCGAGGACCTGCTCCGGCGTGGGCAGGACCGCCTGCGCAACCTGATCCCGGGCGGCGGCGGTAGCGGCGGCTACGGTGGCGGCGGCTCGACCGGCCTCGGGGGCGGCCGCAGCGCGGCGGTGATCGCGTCCCTCGCCCTGGCGATCTGGCTCGCCACGGGCTTCTACACCGTCTACCCGCGGCAGGTCGGCATCGAGACGATCTTCGGCCGCTACATCGGCACCAAGGGCGAGGGCCTGCGCTACAACTTCCCCTACCCGATCGGCGGCGTGGTGAAGCCGGATGTCGGCTCCCAGAACTCGATCCAGATCGGCTTCCGCTCCGGCCCCGGCGGCCAGGGCCGCAACCGCGACGTTCCGGACGAGAGCCTGATCCTCACCGGCGACGAGAACATCGTCGATCTCGACTTCGAGGTGCAGTGGCGGATCAACCCGCTGAAGGCCTCCGACTTCGTGTTCAACCTCCAGAATCCGGAGGGCACCATCAAGGCGATCTCCGAGAGCGCGATGCGCGAGGTGATCGGCCGCCGCAACATCCAGGCGATCCTGACCAACGAGCAGTCGAGCATCGCCCAGGAGGTCAAGGAGATGGTCCAGAAGGCGCTCGACGAGTACGGCGCCGGCGTGCGCATCGAGGTGGTGCAGCTCGTCTCGGTCAACCCGCCGCCGGAGGTGCGCCCCGCCTTCATCGACGTGAACGCCGCCCAGCAGGACGCCGACACGGCGCAGAACGAGGCCAAGACCTACGCCAGCCGCGAGGTGCCGCAGGCCCGGGGTAAGGCCTCCCAGATCGTCCAGCAGGCCGAAGCCTACCGGACCAAGGCGACCGCCGACGCCACCGGCCAGGCGGCGCGCTTCAGCGAGGTCTACGCCTCCTACAAGGCCGCCCCGGCGATCAGCCGCGAACGGATCTTCCTGGAGACGATGGAGAAGGTTCTGGGCTCCGTGAACAAGGTGATCATCGACCAGAACGGGACGCAGCCCGGGACGGCTGCGGCGGCCGGCGTGCTGCCGGTGCTGCCGCTCTCCGAGTTCGGCCCCCGCGCCCAGACCCAGACGGGAGCCGCCCGATGAAACAGGCTCTTCGCACCGGCCTGATCGCCGTCGCGGCGATCGTCGCGATCGGGCTCTACGCCTCGATCTTCACCGTCGGCCAGATGCAGCAGGCCCTGGTCCTGCAGTTCGGCCGCGTCCGCGCCGTGCTCAACGCCACCGGCGAGGAGAAGCCCGGCCTCTACTTCAAGATCCCGTTCATGGAGAACGTGGTCATCTTCGACAAGCGGGTGCTCGACCTCGACCTGCCGGTCCAGACGGTACTCACCGCCGACCGGCAGAACCTGGAGGTGGACGCCTTTGCCCGGTACCGGATCCTCGATCCGCTGCGCTTCTATCAAGCGGTCGGCAACAAGGAGCTGGCGAACCAGCGCCTGGCGAGCTTCACCAATTCCGGGCTGCGCAACGTGCTGGCCCGCTCGACCCGCGACGCCATCGTCAAGACGGATCGCGGTCAGCTGATGCACCAGATCCAGGAGGACGTGAACCGGCAGGCCAAGGCGCTCGGCATCGAGATCGTGGACCTGCGCATGACCCGGGTCGATCTGCCCGCACAGAACTCGGCCGCAGTCTACAAGCGGATGAAGACCGAGCGCGAGCGCGAGGCGGCCGACATCCGCGCCAACGGCGACCAGATCGCCGCCACGATCCGCGCCAAGGCCGACCGGGAGGTGACGGTGATCCTGGCCGAGGCGACGCAGAAATCCGAGCAGCTGCGCGGCCAGGGCGACGCCGACAAGAACCGGATCCTCGCGGAGGCGTTCGGCCAGGATGCGGACTTCTTCAGCTTCTACCGCTCCATGCAGGCCTACGAGGTGGGGCTGAAGGGATCGGATACGCGCCTGGTGATCAGCCCGAGTTCGGACTTCTTCCGCTACTTCAGCGATCCGCAGGGCCGGGCGGCGGCCTCTTCGGCGGCCCCCCGCAACCCGCGCGGACCCGCGGATCCGAGCGCGACCACCGGTTCGACGACCGGGGCGGCGCGCTGATCGACCGCGTGTTGGCGCCATGGCGCCGGCGGACTACCTTGCGCGACAATGAGCGGGCCCCGATCTCGGATCGCGGGCCCGTAAATCGGGAGACGCGTTCTTGAAGAGGTCGATCATGTACCCCGTCGCGAGCGCCCCTGGGGCGCCCATCGGCCGCGCCAAGGCGCAACCCCGCTCCCGCGCCCGCGCGCTGATGGCCTCGATCCTGGTCGGCGCGTCCGTGGCCACCGCCGCCCTGCCGGTTCCGGCCTTCGCCAAGGGGCCGGCCTCCCTGGCCGACCTCGCCGATCAGGTCACCGACGCGGTGGTGAACATCTCGGCCTCCACGACGGTCGAGGCGCGCAGCAGCCGCGCCGGGCCGCAGGTCCCCCCGGGTACGCCCTTCGAGGATCTGTTCGAGGAGTTCTTCAACCGTCGCGGCGGCCGCGGCGGTGGCGGTGGCGGAGAGCGGGGCGAGAGCGACGCGCCGCGCCAGCAGCGCAAGTCCAATTCCCTGGGCTCCGGCTTCATCATCGATGCCTCCGGCATCGTGGTGACCAACAACCACGTTATCGGCGACGCGAACGACATCCAGGTCATCCTGCACGACGGCACCAAGCTGAAGGCCGAGATCGTCGGCAAGGATCCGAAGATCGACCTCGCGGTGCTGCGGGTGAAGCCGACGGCCGAGCGGCCCCTGAAGGCCGTGCCGTTCGGCGATTCCGACAAGATGCGGCCGGGCGACTGGGTCATCGCCATCGGCAACCCGTTCGGGCTCGGCGGCTCGGTCTCGGCCGGCATCGTCTCGGCCCGGGGCCGGAACATCGAGTCCGGACCGTACGACAACTACATTCAGACCGACGCGGCCATCAACAAGGGCAATTCGGGCGGTCCGCTGTTCAACATGGACGGTGAGGTGATCGGCATCAACACCGCCATCCTGTCGCCCACCGGCGGCTCGGTGGGCATCGGCTTCGCGGTGCCGTCGGGGACGGCCAAGCCCGTGATCGACCAGCTCCGCGACTTCGGCGAGGTTCGCCGGGGCTGGCTCGGCGTGCGCATCCAGAACGTCGATGACGCCACCGCGGAGGCCCTCAACCTGAAGGGTGGGCCGCGGGGGGCCCTGGTGGCCGGCGTCGACGAGAAGGGCCCGGCTAAGACCGCCGGCATCGAGGTCGGCGACGTGATCCTGAAGTTCAACGGCGCCCCCGTGAAGGCCTCGGGCGACCTGCCGCGCATCGTCGCCTCCACGCCGGTCGGCCAGAAGGTCGACGTGGTCGTCATGCGCAAGGGCGAGGAGGTGACGAAGCCCGTCACCCTCGGCCGTCTGGAGGACGGCGACAAGCCCCAGCTCGCCAACCTGCGCCAGCCGGAGCCCGAGAGCGCGACCCGTCAGGCGCTCGGTCTCAACCTCTCCGGCATGACCGACGACCTGCGCAAGAAGTACTCGATCAAGGACACCGTGAAGGGCGTGGTCGTGACCCGCGTCGATCCGAACTCGACGGCGGCCGACAAGCGGATCCAGCCCGGCGAGGTGATCGTCGAGGTCGGCCAGGAGGCGGTCAACACTCCGGCGGACGTGACCAAGCGGGTCGACACCCTGAAGAAGGACGGCCGCAAGTCGGTCCTCTTGCTGGTGGCGGGCGCCACGGGCGACGTGCGCTTCGTGGCGATCGGGCTGGACTGAGTGCCGTCAGGCGCGCGATCGAGGGCCGTCGCTTCGCGGGGAGCGGCGGCCTTTCCTGTGTTCAGGGCACGCCGCCTGGACGCGGCGCCACGGGGCGGCATACGGGTGCCGCGGGTCGGTGCGGCTCGGACGATCCGCGATCCGTGACGGCCGTCGCCTTCGATACCCCGAAATTCGCCCCCGCCCCGGTGAGAAGGCGAGGCTGCCGCCCGGGCCGGACGAGGGCTTGGCCGACGCGCAAGTGGATGTCGCCGACTGCCCTCCCGCTACGATGGCCCACATCCGCGATGTTCAGGTCGACACGGGCATCTCGACACGTGCAGATCGACATCCGGATCGTGTGGAGCGACATCGAGGCCGTGAAAGGCGCCGGCGCCTCCGCGGAGGACGAGACGGTGGGCTGGCTCATGGGGACGCACGGCCGTCAGACCCGGGCGGTTCCGGGGGCGGTCATCGCCCCGCCTCGCCCCCTGCGCTGAGCGCTCACCCCACGAACTCCGCCGCCGCGTAGCCCTGCAGGTACAGGAGCGCGGTGAGGTCGCTGTGCTCGACCCGGACCCGCGCCGCGGCCGCGACCGCGGGCTTCGCCCGGAACGCCACGCCGAGGCCGGCCTCGCTCAGCATGTCGAGATCGTTGGCCCCGTCGCCCACCGCGAGGGTCTCGGCGGCCCCGAGGCCCAATTGGCCGCGCAGGGCGATCAGCGTCGCGCGCTTCTCGGCCTTCCCGACGATCGGGGACTCGACGACTCCGGTGAGCCGCCCGTTCGCCACGCCGAGCACGTTGGACCGGTGCTCGTCGAAGCCAATCATCGCGGCGATCGGGCCGGTGAAGACGGTGAAGCCGCCCGAGACCAGGCAGGTATGGGCGCCGTGCGCCCGCATCGTCCGCACCAGCGTGCGGCCGCCCGGGGTCAGGGTCAGGTGCTCGGCGATCAGTCCGTCGACCGCGCCGACCGGGATGTCCTTCAGGAGCGCCACGCGCTCGCGCAGGGCCGGCTCGAAGGCGATCTCGCCGCGCATCGCCCGCTCGGTGATCGCCGCGACATGGTCCTTGAGGCCGAGCGTCCCGGCGAGCTCGTCGATGCATTCCTGCTCGATCATGGTGGAATCCATGTCGGCCAGGAACAGGCGCTTGCGCCGGTGCGCGTCGGCGGGAAGCACCGCGAGATCGACCGGCTCGCCCGCGAGGGCCGTGCGCAGCCTCTCCGCGAGGGACGCCGCCGCGGCGGGCTCGCCCGGCACCAGCAGCTCGGCGGCGACTTCCCCGTGCAGGATCCGGGGCTGATGCTCCGTCCGCAGCACGGCGCGGGACTCGGCCAGGACCGCGTCGGTGATGGACGGCCGATCCGGGTTTGCTATCAGGACCGCGACCAGCATCGTGGAGGTACGCCTTGCCAGACCGGGAGGAGGCCGGGGGGCGCCCGGCCGCGATCCTCATCGCAGGGCCCACCGCGTCGGGCAAGTCGGCGCTCGCCGCGCGGCTGGCCCGACGGCACGAGGGCGTGGTGATCAACACCGATTCGATGCAGGTCTACGCGGACCTGCGCCGCCTGACCGCCCGGCCCGACCCGGACGAGGAGGCGCGGGTGCCCCACAGGCTCTATGGCCATGTCGACGGCGCCGTGAACTACTCCGTGGGGCATTTCTCGCGGGACGCGGCGGCGCTGCTGGGGACGCTCGGCGGGCGCTTGCCGGTCTTCGTGGGCGGCACGGGCCTGTATTTCCGGGCGCTGGAGCAGGGGTTCTCGGAGTTGCCGCCGGTCCCCGAGCCGGTGCGCGCGCAGGTGCGGACCGAGGCCGAGGGACGACCGACCGCAGCGCTCCACGCCGAACTCGCCCGGCACGACCCCGAGGGCGCCGCCCGCCTGCGCCCGAGCGACCGGATGCGGGTGATGCGCGCCCTGGAAATCTTTCTCGCCACAGGCCGGCCGATCGCCAGCTTCTACGGCGATCCGGTCCCCGGCCCGCTCGCCGGCTGGACGCTCGACAAGATCTTCCTGGCGCCCGACCGCGCGGTGCTGCGCGCCCGCATCGACACCCGCTTCCGGGCGATGATCGCTGCGGGCGCCCTGGACGAGGTCGCCCGTCTGCGCGCCCGAAACCTCGATCCATTGCTGCCGGTGATGCGGGCCCACGGCGTGCCGGGCCTGATCGCCCATCTCGACGGGGCGATCGATCTGGAGGCGGCGATCACCCGCGGGCAGGCGGATACGCGGGCCTATGCGAAGCGCCAGTTCACGTGGTTCCGCCACCAGATGGGGACGGGCTGGCGCTGGCTCGATCCAGAGGCTGCGGCGGGCGACGCGCTACTGTGACGGGTGAGCCCGATCCGCCGGGCGGAGCGGGCTCACCCGTCACCGGCCCTAGGCTGGGTCTTCATCTCCCGTGCGGGCGGGGGACAGGGCGAGGGAGCAAGTCCTTCCGGAAGTGCCCCCACCGCCCGCGCGCTCACGGAAGAGCACGAAAGAGCCGGTATGGCGCGTCTCGCCCCCGCGCCGCGGCCCGGGGCGACGCTTCAGCGCTCCAGGCGCGCCACCAAGCTCGACGTGTCCCAGCGGTTGCCGCCCATGGCCTGGACCTCGGCGTAGAATTGATCGACCAGGGCTGAGACCGGCAGCTTGGCGCCGTTGCGGCGGGCCTCGTCCAGCAGGATGCCGAGATCCTTGCGCATCCAATCCACGGCGAAGCCGAAATCGAACTTGCCCTGGTTCATGGTCTTGCCGCGGTTCTCCATCTGCCAGGAGCCGGCGGCCCCCTTGGAGATCACGTCGAGCACGGCCTCCACGTCGAGGCCGGCGCGCTTGGCGAAGTGGACGCCCTCGGAGAGGCCCTGGACGAGGCCGGCGATGCAGATCTGGTTGACCATCTTGGTGAGCTGGCCGGAACCCGCCGGGCCCATCAGCCGGCAGGCGCGGGCGAAGGAGCCGATCGCGCCCTCGACCTTGGCGTAGGTCGCCGGATCGCCGCCGCACATCACGGTGAGCACGCCGTTCTCGGCGCCGGCCTGGCCGCCGGAGACCGGCGCGTCGACGAAGCCGAGTCCCTTGGCGTCCGCCGCGGCGGCGAGCTCCCGGGCGACCTCGGCGGAGGCCGTGGTGTGGTCGACGAAGATCGCGCCGGGCTTCATGCCGGCGAGCGCGCCGTCCTCGCCCAGCACGACGCTGCGCAGGTCGTCGTCGTTGCCCACGCAGGCGAACACGATCTCGGCGCCCTCGACGGCCTGCCGGGGCGTGGGCGCGTGGGCGCCGCCGTAGGTCTTCACCCAGGCCTCGGCCTTGGGCGTGGTGCGGTTGTAGACGGTGACGTCGTGGCCACCCTTCTTGGCGAGGTGTCCGGCCATGGGGCCGCCCATCACGCCAAGACCCAGGAATGCGACCTTCGCCATTGTTGTGCGCTCCTCGCAGGCCCGGTCGGCGCCGGCGCCCTTCCTTCGCTCACGGCAGGCGGCGACAAGACCCGGCCGCCGGTTCGTGAGAGTGATCGGGGCCGTGCCGAAGACCGGACGTGACAGATCGG
Source organism: Methylobacterium longum (assembly GCF_022179385.1). GTDB lineage: Bacteria > Pseudomonadota > Alphaproteobacteria > Rhizobiales > Beijerinckiaceae > Methylobacterium > Methylobacterium longum. The sequence continues at coordinate 127,784 of NZ_BPQS01000004.1, forward strand.
GCATCGTGCCGCCGCCGACGCTGCATCACAGCTCGGATCGCTTGCGTCAACGTCGGACCAATAGGATAAACCGCCCGTGTAGCCCGGGACCCGCGAGTCCCAGCCGGAGCCCCCGCGGCCCCGCGCGCGAGGTGGTCGGTCAGGGAGTGGGACATGGGTTCGGCGATCGGCAGGCATGGGCCCTGGGCCCTCGTGGGGGCACTCGGCGCCGCGGCTCTGGCGATCGTGGCGAGCCAGCGGGGCGAGACCATCAACGCCCTCTGGATCGTGGTCGCGGCGGTCTGCACCTACCTGATCGCCTACCGCTCCTATTCCCAGTTCATCGCCGACAAGGTGATGCGCCTCGACCCCAAACGCCTGACCCCGGCGGTCCGCCACAATGACGGGCTCGACTACGTCCCCACCAACCGCGGCGTCCTGTTCGGCCACCACTTCGCGGCGATCGCGGGCGCGGGCCCGCTGGTCGGCCCGGTGCTGGCCGCCCAGATGGGCTACCTGCCCGGCATGCTGTGGATCCTGGCCGGCGTCGTGCTGGCCGGCGCCGTGCAGGACTTCATGGTCCTGTTCGTGTCGATGCGGCGGGACGGGCGCTCGCTCGGCGAGCTGATCCGGGCCGAGCTCGGCACCGTGCCGGGCATCATCGCCCTGTTCGGCACCTTCCTGATCATGGTGATCCTGCTGGCCGTGCTGGCGCTGATCGTCGTCAAGGCGCTCGCCGAGAGCCCCTGGGGCACCTTCACGGTGATGTCGACGATCCCGATCGCCATGCTGATGGGCGTCTATTCGCGCTACATCCGCCCGGGCAAGATCGGCGAGGTCTCGATCCTCGGCTTCGTCCTGCTGATGCTGGCGATCGTCGCGGGCGGCTCGGTGGCGTCGAGCCCGGTCTGGGCCCCGGCCTTCACCTTCACGGGCCCGCAGCTCTGCTGGATGCTGATCGGCTACGGCTTCGTCGCCTCGATCCTGCCGGTCTGGCTGCTCCTCGCCCCGCGCGACTACCTGTCGACCTTCCTGAAGATCGGCACCATCGTCGGGCTGGCGCTCGGCATCGCCTTCGTGGCCCCGCACATGCAGATGCCGGCGGTCACCAAGTTCGTCGACGGCACCGGTCCGGTCTGGGCCGGCAGCCTGTTCCCGTTCCTGTTCATCACCATCGCGTGCGGCGCGGTCTCGGGCTTCCACGCCCTGATCTCGTCGGGCACCACGCCGAAGCTGATCGCCAGCGAGGCCGATGCCCGCTTCATCGGCTACGGCGGCATGCTGATGGAATCCTTCGTGGCGATCATGGCGCTGGTCTCGGCCTGCGTGATCGACCCGGGCGTCTACTTCACCATGAACTCGCCCGCCGCCTTGGTCGGCACGACGCCCGAGACGGCCGCCGCCGCGGTGTCCAAGCTCGGCTTCGCTACGACGCCCGAGGTGATCACCCAGACCGCGGCCGACGTCGGCGAGCACACGATCATCTCGCGCGCGGGCGGCGCGCCGACGCTCGCGGTCGGCATGGCCCACATCATTTCGTCGGCCGTCGGCGGCAAGGCGATGATGGCCTTCTGGTACCACTTCGCGATCCTGTTCGAGGCGCTCTTCATCCTCACCGCGGTGGACGCGGGTACCCGCGCCTGCCGGTTCATGGTGCAGGACCTCGTCGCGCTCGCCGTCCCGTCGTTCAAGAACACCACGTCGTGGGGTCCGAGCATCGCGGCGACCGCCATCTCGGTGGGGGCCTGGGGCTACTTCCTCTATCAGGGCGTGACCGACCCGCTGGGCGGCATCAACACCCTGTGGCCCCTGTTCGGCATCTCGAACCAGATGCTCGCTGCGGTGGCTCTGACCCTCTGCACGGTGGTGATCTTCAAGATGAAGCGCGAGCGCTACGCGTTCGTGACCATCATCCCGACCGCGTGGCTGTGCCTGTGCACCCTCACGGCCGGCTGGCAGAAGATCTTCTCGGCCGATCCGAAGATCGGGTTCCTGGCCCATGCCGAGCGCTACGCGACGGCCGCCGCGGAGGGCAAGATCCTGGCACCGGCCAAGAACGCCGATCAGATGAGCCAGATCATCCTCAACGACCGGATCGACGCGGTCCTGGCGGCCCTGTTCATCGGCCTCGTCGTCGCCATCGCGGGCTTCGGCATCGCGGCCTGCCTGAAGGCGTGGCGCGCCGATCGCTGGACCGCGTTGGAGACCGAGCCCCGCATGGTCGCCGCGGAGTAGGAACACCATGCAGCAGACAAACCTGCGGGATCGACTCCGGACGCTGTCGAAATGCGTCTGCGACGGCGCCCGGCTGATGGTGGGGCAGGGGGATTACGCGACCTATGCGGAGCATATCCGCCGCACCCATCCCGACCGGGCGCCCATGACGGAGGTGGAGTTCTTCCGCAACCGGGAGAATGCCCGCTTCGGCGTGGGCAACACCTCGGGCTTCCGCTGCTGCTGAGCGGTGCGGCGGGGCCGGGTGACGGGCCGCCCGGTCGGGCCTGCCGGCCTTCGGCGGCGCGAAGCGGCCGAGGGAAGCGACGGAGGGGGGTAGCTGCGGACAGCGCGCGATCGGTGCGCGCCGCGCTGCTGAGCGGCGTCGCCCCGCTCCCGGACGGCGCGCGCCTGTCCCGGGCGGGGGACCGCCTCGACCGGGCTCGATCCGCGAAGGGGCGCCGCCCGCCGCCGCCATCCGGACCGATCCGGCGCCACCGGCGTTTACCCTGCCGGAGGGCGGTTCGGCCCTCATCTGCGAGCAGGGAGCCGATGACCGACGACAACGCGCAGGACCCGGTCGAGCCGAAGGCCGTCAACACAGCGCACGCCTGGGAGCGGGCCTACTGGGCACGCCGCCTCATGGTCCCGGTGGAGCAGGTCGAGGCCGCCGTGGCGGCGGTCGGCGACGATCCGGCCCGCGTGGCGGCCCATCTCGGGCGGGACTGGCCCGGCCACGAGCCCGCGACCTGAGCCGGCATCCCCGGCCCAAGCTCGACCGCATCTTGACTCGGCGGCCACAATGTCCGCCATCTCCGACCTGACGGGAGGCCGGCATGAGCATTTTCCAGGACGCCATCCTTCGGTTCGGCCGCACGATCATGTCGTACGCGGGCGACGCCGTCTTCCTTCAGGCCGCGGTCTCCGCCGCGGCCAACGTCATCGTGGCCGACGGGGACGTGGCCGAGGAGGAGATCGAGTCGGCGATCAGCGGCATCCGCGCGAACCCGATCCTCGAGAAATCCTACGACACCCTGCGGGTCGAGCAGGAACTCTATGAGGCCATCGCCCGGGCCAAGACCCGGGCGGGGCGCCTGGAGAACCTGCGGCTCGTCGGCGCCATCGCGGAGCGGCCGATCGAGCAGCGCCAAGACGTGTTCCTGATCGGCGCGGACGTGGCTGATTTCGGCGGCATCAGCGCGGTCGAGCACAAGGCGCTCGACGAGATCGCCGGGGCTCTGCAGGTCGACAAATCCGCGCTCCTGCGGTGATCCGGCGGGCGAGGCCTCCCCGCGCCGATCTTGTCCGAGGCGCACGCTCATCCTGAGGTGCCGGAGCGCGGAGGCTCGAACGAGCCCGCCAGCCGGCCGGTTGAACCCTGGAGTCCGTCCTCGAGGCCCGCTCCGGCGGGCACCTCCCCGTGAGGGTGCGGGCGATCCATCCCGGGCGCCAAGGGGGCCCGCCCTGCGGCGACGCGGCCCGACCCTTGCCTGCTCCCTTGCCGATCCGGACGTGATAGCGAAACAGTCCGGGTATCCGGTGCGCCGGTATGCAACGCGGAGTTGCCGGCCCGCCGCCGGCCGGCGGAGACCGCATGGGCCTCGTCCTCTACGCCCTCAAGTTCCGGATCACGACCTACGTGCTCGCCGTGCTGATGATGCTCGGCGGCGTCGGCGCGATCGTCGTGATGCCCAAGGACGTGCTGCCGGTCGTCGACATCCCGGTCGTCGTGGTGGTCTGGACCTATACCGGCCTGTCCGCGCCGGAGATGGAACAGCGCATCACAACCTACGCCGAATACGGGATCTCCAACAACGTCAACAATATCCGCCGCATGGAGTCGACGACGCTCCAGGGAACGGCGGTGCAGCGGGTCTACTTCGACCCGTCGGTCAGCCTGGATCTGGCCATCGCCCAGGTCGTCTCCTCGACCAACTCGATCCGCGCCGTGATGCCCACCGGCACGCAGCCGCCGGTGATCGTGCGCTACTCCGCCTCCTCGGTGCCGGTGATCCAGCTTGCCCTGACCTCGGCCAAGCAGAGCCTCAACGAGGTCTACGACTACGCCCAGTATCGGATCCGCCAGACCCTCGCACAGGTGCCGGGCTCGACCCTGCCGTCGCCCTTCGGCGGCGCACCCCGGCAGATCATGGTCGATCTCGACCTCAACGCCCTGCAGGCGCTCGGCCTGACGCCGCTGGACGTCACCAACGCCATGACGGCCCAGAACCTGACGGTGCCGTCCGGCCTGACCAAGATCGGCGAGCAGCAATACCCCGTCCAGCTCAACGCCACGCCGCCCTCGATCGAGACCCTGAATCTCGCGCCGATCAAGGTCGTGGCCGGGCAACCGGTCCTGATGCGCGACGTCGCCTACGTCCGCGACGGCGGTCCGCCGCAGGTCAACGTCGTCAGCGCCGACGGCCAGCAGGCCGTGCTGATGCAGATCATCAAGAACGGCAACGCCTCGACGCTCAACGTCGTCAACAACGTCAAGGCGGCGATGCCGACGATCCGCGCGGCCGCACCCGAAGGCCTGTCGATCAAGCCGCTGTTCGATCAGTCGGTCTTCGTGTCGAACGCCATCGAGGGCGTGCTGCACGAGGCCCTCACCGCGGCGGCGCTGACGGGACTGGCGATCCTGCTGTTCCTCGGCTCCTGGCGCTCGACGATCATCGTGCTGATCTCGATCCCGCTCTGCGTGATGACCTCGCTCGCCGTGCTGGCGGCGCTGGGCGAGACCATCAACGTCATGACGCTCGGCGGCCTCGCCCTGGCGGTGGGCATCCTGGTGGACGACGCCACGGTGGCGATCGAGAACACCTACCGGCTGTTCGAGGAGGGCGAGGAATTCCGCGAGAGCGTGGTTCACGGCGCCGCCGGGATCGCCAAGCCGGCGCTGATCTCGACGCTGGCGATCTGCGCGGCCTTCACGGCGGTGTTCGCGCTCACCGACACGCCGAAATACCTGTTCACCCCGCAGGCGCTCGCGGTCGTGTTCGCGATGCTGACCTCCTACCTGCTGTCGCGGACCCTGGTGCCGCTGCTGATCGACGTGATCGTCGCGCCGGAATACCGGCAGAAGCACGCCAAGGACCGGGCGCAGCATGAGGCACCCCGGCGGGGCCGGATCGCCCGGGCGCTCGGTCTCGTCGGCGCCCCCCTGATGCGGCTCGCCGGCCGGATCCACGCCGGCTTCGAGCGGGGCTTCGCGCGGTTCCACCGGGGCTATGTCGGCCTGCTGCACGCGGTGCTGCGCCATCGGATCGTCACCCTCGGGATCGTCGTCGGCGTGCTGGCCATGACCGGCGTGCAGTTCGCCTTCGTCGGCCAGGACTACTTCCCGCAGATCGAGGCGAGCCAGATGACCCTGCATCTGCGCACGCGCACGGGCATGCGCATCGAGACCGCCCGGCAGGTCTTCGCCGAGGTCGAGGACACCGTCCGTGAGGTCATCCCCCCGGGCGAGGTCGATCAGGTCCTCCAGAACATCGGCCTGCCGTCGAACAACTACAATTTCGCGTTCTCGGACGGCTCGTTCGTGTCCTACAACGACGGGCAGATGCTCATCAGCCTCAAGGAGGGGCACGGCCCTGTGGCGGGCTACATGAAGCGCCTGCGCGCGGTGCTGCTGAAGCGCTTCCCCGACGTGATCGCCTATTTCCAGCCCGCCGACATGATCACCCAGATCCTGAACTTCGGTGTCCTCACACCGATCGACGTGCAGGTCTCCGGCCGGAACAAGGAGAAGGACCTGGAGGTCGCCCAGCGCATCGTCCAGCGGCTGAAGCACACCAAGGGGCTCGTCGACGTCCACCTGCAGCAGATCGTCAACGAGCCGCAATTCTACGTCGACGTCGACCGGCGCCTCGCCTCCGAACTCGGGCTCACCGAGCAGCAGGTGGCGCAGAACATGAACATCTCGCTGTCCGGCAGCTATCAGGTGACGCCGAACTTCTGGCCGGACCCGAAGACCGGCATCCCCTACCAGCTCTGGGTGCAGACGCCCGAATACCGCAACAGCTCGCTCACCGACCTGCGCAACACGCCGATGTTCGTGCGCGCGGCCGCGACCTCCGGCTCCGGTCCGGGCGTGCTGACGCTGCTCTCCAGCCTCGCCGACATCCGCCGGGTGCCGACGCAGACCATGATCAGCCACGTCAACATCCAGCCGACCTTCGACATCTTCGCCTCGGTCCAGGACCGGGATCTCGGCTCGGTGGCGCGCGACATCGACGCGATCGCGCAGGAGGAGCAGAAGAACCTGCAGGCGCCCGACAAGATCGCGGTGCGCGGGCAGATCGAGAACATGCGCTCGGCCTTCCTCCGCCTGGAGATCGGCCTCGGCATCGCGCTGATCGCCGTCTACCTGCTGATGGCGGTGAACTACCAGAGCTGGGGCGACCCCTTCGTGGTGATCGCGGCCCTGCCGATGGCGTTCTGCGGCATCACCTTCGCGCTGTTCATCACCGGCACGACCTTCTCGATCCCGTCGATCTTCGGGGCGATCATGTCGGTGGGCATCGCGTCGGCGAACTCGATCCTGCTCGTCACCTTCGCCAAGGAGCACCGGGAGGCGACGGGCTGCAACGCCCTGGAGGCGGCGATCACCGCGGGCGAGACCCGCCTGCGGCCGGTGCTGATGACCGCCTCGGCGATGTTCCTGGGGCTGATCCCGATGGCGCTCGGCACCGGCGAGGGCGGCGAGCAGAACGCGGCGCTCGCCCGCGCCGTGATGGGCGGCATCGCCTTCGCGACGCCCGCGACGCTGCTGCTGGTGCCGTTCCTCTACGTGCTGATGCGGGGCGGGCCGGCGCGGCCGGTGCAGGATTACCTGGAGCCGGAGGGGCAGCCGGCGGCCTGAAACGGGAGCCGGTCCCGGCGGGTGGAGTGCGGCTCGGCGAGGCTGCTTCTCCGGCCGTTTCTCCGGGAGGGGGCGACGGGCGGCCCGGGCCACCCGCGCCCTCATCCTGACGTGTCAGGGCGGAGCGTAGCCCGCGCGGGAGCTCTCCAGGGATCGCGCGCCGTCCGGAGGGCGCCTTCGAGGCCGGGCGATCGGGGATCGCCCGGCAACCCGGGACGAGGGCGCGTTCCGGATTATCCGGACCTCCTCGACGGTCACCCCTCCTTGAACCCGTATTCCGGCGTATCGTCGTCGTTACCGTAGTACTTGTACGGCAGGAACTTGCCCGACATGGTGAGCCGCACCCGGTCGCCCTTGTTGTTGGCCTCCCGGGCCATGTCCATGTTGAAGTCGATCGCCGACATGATGCCGTCGCCGAACTCCTCCTGGATCAGCTCCTTGAAGGTCGTGCCGTAGACCATCACGAGCTCGTAGAACCGGTAGATCAGCGGGTCGGTGGGCGGCATCGACGGGATCGAGCCGCGATAGGGCGCCTCGTTGAGCATCCGCTCCTCGGCCTCGGTGAGGCCGAACAGCTCGGCGGCCCGCTTGGCCTGCGCCTTCGGCAGCTTCATCTGGCCCATGCAGGCCGCCGTGATCAGGAACGGCGACAGGCCACCGATCGCCTCGTGGATGTGCTTCCAGCTCCACCCCTTCTCGCGCTTGATGTCGAGCAGCTTCTCGGTGAGGTCCTCGCGTTTCATCGTTTGCTCCCTGTTCGATGGATCGGCTCGTTCCGACCCGGTTTCAGCCCGGATCGGCGATGTGCCCGGGCCGGGCGGGCAAGCCGTATGCCAAGCGCGAGGCCGGAACGGCCGACGTCGGCGGTCGACCGGGAGCGTGCTTTCGATGCACCGGGCGGTCGGGAAGCGCACAACCGCGATCGGAAACGCTTGCATCCGTGGCGTGTTTCCGGACCATGCGCCCTCTGGTCTCGGAGGCGGGCTTTGGGCGGAGACGATCGGGACGGGCAGACGGCCGATGGGACGGCGGGCGCATCCGCGCCGCCGGCCCCGTGGGAATTTGTGCTGCCGGAGGAGACCGCCACCGAGGATCTCGGGCTGTTCCTCTCCGAACTCCTGCTCCCGGGGGACGTGGTGGCGCTGTCCGGCGGCTTGGGCGGCGGCAAGACGACGCTCGCCCGCGCGGTGATCCGGGAACTCGCCGGCGACCCGCGTCTGGAAGTTCCCAGCCCGACCTTCACGCTGGTTCAGCCCTACACGGCCCGCGATGGCCGCGGGATCATCCACGCCGATCTCTACCGTCTGCGCGACTCCGACGAGCTGGTGGAGCTCGGCTTCGACGAGATGGCCGAGGACGCCATCACCCTCGTCGAGTGGCCTGATCGGATGCCGCCCCGCGCCGGCCCGGTGCTCACCGTCGACCTGTCCCTGCGGGCCGAGTTCGGCCCCGAGGCGCGGTTCGCCCGGATCGACGGCTCCGGAGGCATGCGCGCCCGCCTCGACCGGGCCCGGGCGGTGCGCCGGCTCCTCGACCGCAGCGGCTGGGATCTCGCCGAGCGCGTGCTGATGCAGGGCGACGCCTCCTCGCGCGCCTACGAGCGCCTGACCAAGCCCGACGGCACCAGCGCGGTGCTGATGATCGCACCGCCCCGGCCGGACGGACCGCCGGTGCGCGACGGCAAGCCCTACAGCGCGATCGTCCATCTGGCCGAGAGCGTCCACGCCTTCGTGGCCCTCGACCGCGGCCTGCGGGCGCTGGGCTTCTCGGCGCCGAAGATCTACGGCGAGGACCTCGCCGAGGGCCTGCTGATCCTGGAGGATCTCGGCAGCGAGCCGGTGATCGAGGCCGGCGCCCCGCGCCCCGAGCGCTACGCCGAGGCCGTGCGCCTGCTCGCCAAGCTCCACGCCACCCCGCTGCCGGCGGTTCTACCGGTGGCGGACGGGATCGAGCACGTGCTGCCGGCCTACGACACGGAGGCGCTGCTGTTCGAGACGGAGCTGATGCCGGACTGGTACGCCCCGGCGATCCGGAACGTCACCCTGTCCGACGCGGCGCGCGCAGACTTCGTCGACCTGTGGCGCGAGGCCCTGGCGGGGGCGGTTCCGGACCGGCCCACCTGGACCCTGCGCGACTATCATTCTCCGAACCTGATTTGGCTGCCCGATCGGGATGGGCTGGAGCGGGTCGGGCTGATCGACTTCCAGGACGCCGTGATGGGCCATCCGGCCTACGACGTGGCCTCGCTGCTGCAGGATGCGCGGGTCGACGCCAGCGCGGAGTTCGAGCTGCGGCTGCTCGGCCTCTACGCCCGCGAGCGCCGGGGGAAGGACCCGGCCTTCGATGTCAGCGCCTTCGCCACCGCCTACGCGCTGCTCGCCGCGCAGCGGGCCACCAAGATCCTCGGCATCTTCGCCCGGCTTGACCGGCGCGACGGCAAGCCCGGCTACCTCGCCCACCTGCCGCGGATCGAGGGCTACCTCGCCCGCAACCTCGCCCATCCGGCGCTGGCCGGGCTGCGGGCTTGGCATGCGGAACACCTTCCGGGCCTCGTCCCCCCCGCTCCCGAACCCTGACCACCGGATCCTTCACCGCATGAGCGAGCCCCGCCCCGCCGTCAGCCGCGCCTTCGTCCTGGCCGCCGGCCTGGGCAAGCGCATGCGACCGGTGACCGCCACGGTGCCGAAGCCCCTGGTGGCGGTGGCCGGCAAGGCCCTCCTCGACCACGCCCTGGACCGGGTCGCCGAGGCCGGAATCGACCGCGCGGTGGTCAACGTCCACTACCTCGCCGACCAGATCGAGGCTCACCTCGGCCGCCGGGCCGGGGGGCCGGTCATCCAGGTCTCCGACGAGCGCGCTGCGCTGCTGGAGACGGGCGGAGGCATCCGCAAGGCGCTGCCGCTGCTCGGCGATCAACCCTTCGTGGTGCTGAACTCGGATTCGTTCTGGCTCGAGGGATCGGTCTCCAATCTGCGCAGGCTGGTGGAAACTTGGGACGGGCGCTGCATGGACGGGCTGCTCCTGGTGGCACCCACCGCGTCCAGCCTCGGCTACGAGGGCGCCGGCGATTTCGTGATGGACCCGGATGGCCGCCTGGAGCGCCGTGGGACGCGCGCGGCGGCTCCCTACATCTACGCCGGCGTGGCGATCCTGACCCCGGGCCTCTTCGCCGATGTGCCGGAGGGGGCGTTCTCGCTCAACCTGCTGTTCGACCGGGCGATCGCGGCCGGGCGGCTGTTCGGTATGGCGCTCGACGGCCAGTGGCTCCATGTCGGCACGCCGGAGGCGATCCGGGCCGCGGAGGAGCGCGTGACGGCGAGCCGGATTTCCTGACCCGCCCCTGGTCGCGGCGGGCGTCTCGCACGGGACCGACGTCTCGCCCGATTCCGTGTCGTGAGGTGTCTTGCCAAGCCCGATCCGAGCCTCTAGAAGCCCCTGACACCGGCGAGCCAAGAGCTCGCCGCCGTGTCAGGCGCCCGTAGCTCAGCTGGATAGAGCACCAGACTACGAATCTGGGGGTCAGAGGTTCGAATCCTTTCGGGCGCGCCAACAACTTCAAACACTTAGCCGCCGCTTCCTTATTTGGCATTCGTCGGAAATAAGGGAAATTGGGTGATAGTAGCTGCAACATGCAAGCTTGATCATTCGTGCGCCTGCCATCGAAGGCGTGGCCCGATCGCTTAAGCCGGTTCTGGTAGTAGCTGCCTCTTAATCAGCGGGTCCTAGGTTCGAACCCTAGTGCGCCCACCAATAATATCAGGGGCTTAGATGCAGAAATGCCCTATTTGGGCTTTCTCGCCTGACCCGAACGTAACACCTGACGTAACACCGCACGGCATCGCAGTCCCTCGGGAGGGCGCAATCGAATCCGAGCTGCCGAAGCTGGTGGCGATGGATGCGGATTGCTCGCCTAAACCATTTTGCGAGTTGCCAAGCTGCCGCGTTTTGCCTGCCGACCGAGCATGCAGCTCACGTCGGGTAATTACCCATGCCCTTGCGCGGGTCGGATTTCGCTGATTCCCTTGTGATACCGTTTCCGGCTGATCGACTCGGGGCGGATTACCGCTGGCGCGGCGCGGGGTTAGCGTGTGTGCCTTCTCGCGGAGGCGGACATGGCCCATATCGCCGATCATCTGAGCGTCGAGGAACTGGGTCGGCGTGCCCGCACCAGCGCGGATGCCTGCGCGGCACGGCACTACCAGGCGATCTGGCTTCTGGCCCAGGGGGCAGCCGGTGTCGGCGACGGCGGCCGTCACCGGCTTCGTGCCGCGCTGGCTTGAGCAACTGGCGAGCCGCTACAACCAGTTCGGTCCCGAGGCGCTGGGTGATCGCCGCCGCCGCAACGGCGCGCGGGCGCGGCTGCTGACGCCCGAACTCCTGGGCCGCCTGCGCAGGCGGCTGGAGACGCCACCGCCCGACGGGGGCGTGTGGACCACCACCAAGATCGCGGTCTGGATGGCGCAGGATCTCGGCCTCGTCTCGGTCTACCCGCAGCGGGCCTGGGACGCGCTGCAGGCGCTCGGCTGGTCGAACCAGGCGCCGCGCCCGGAGAACCCGGCTGCGGCCGGCCCCGACGCGCAGGAAGCCTTCAAAACAAACGCGCCGCCACGCTCGCCGAGGAAGAGGCGCGCCAGCCCGGCCGCCCGGTCACGCTCTTCTGCACGGACGAGCACCGGATCGGGCTGAAGCCCGTGACTCGCCGGGTCTGGGCCCCGCGTGGCCAGCGGCCCACCGCGCTTGGCCATCACCGCTACGAGTGGCTCTACGTCACCGCTTTTGTGGCGCCGGCCACCGGTGAGAGCCACTGGTACGTCGGCAACGGCGTCTCCAAGCCGCTGTTCGAGCGCCTGCTCGCCCTGTTCGCGCAGGAAGCCGGCGCAGGCCCACAGCGCACGATCCTCCTGCTGCTCGACGGGGCCGGCTGGCACACCGAGCCGGGACTGCGGGTGCCCGACGGCCTGAGGCTCATCCACCTGCCGCCCTACACCCCTGAACTCCAACCCGCCGAGCATCTCTGGCGCCTCGTCGACGAGCCGATCGTCAACTGGCACTTCGACCGGATCGCCGAGATCCAGGACCGCATCGAGCAGCGCTGCCGCGACCTCGAAGCTCGACCAGACATCCTCCGAGACAACACGCTCTTCCGCTGGTGGCCTCAGAAATCCACACCGAACTAATCAATCGGAAATGGTATGAGATGGGCCGCAGCGAACTGGAACGGCTGAGCCGCGAAGAGCTGATCGAGCTGGTGCTGCGGCTGCAGCGGCCAGTAGCAGCAGCTAAATTGCGAATCGACCGCTGGAAGGCCTCGGCGCTCCAGTACATGTTAGAATCCGCAACGAAGATAAGACGGACTGACGTGAGTCAGCTAGGGGCAAATCAACTGAGAAGAACTCCAGAGGCCTATAAAATTAATCCATTTCTGAACCCTCTCAATCAATATAAATTGTAAACTAATAGTACTCTTTTATGTATTCAAATGAGCGTTCGAACAGCTCTGCATCCTGGTGCAGCTTGTAGCGGAAAAGCGTCTGGCGAAGCACCTTCTTGACTTCACGCTCACCCGCATGCGTGGCCTGCCAGCCTTCGAAGCGGACTGCGCGCACGATCTCGTCGATATCGTCTACGACCCGCTTCACCATCACGGGCGTGTCTCCGTTCCGGGCTTCCTCGAAGAGCCCGGTCAACGCCGCCTTGCCACGATCTATCTCATCTTCCTCTGGTGTCTCGCGTTCGGTCTTCACCACGTCCTTTGCTAGCGCCAGAAGCTCTTTCAGGAAGTCGATCGATAGCAGCAGACCCTGCTGATGCCGATTTTTAAGATCCTCAAGGCGCTGCCCCAGTGCCTTGAATTTTGGATCTCCGGCGTGCTTCCGTAGACGACCCGCCAGCTTGACAGATACTTCTTTGGCCTTCTTTTCCGGATCAGTGTTTCCGAGGACGGCTTCGAGCAATTCGGCATCCAGAACCAAGGTGTCGAGATCGTCGCGCACCGCATCCACATGAACGTTCTCGTGGATCAGCTGGATGGTCTTTGCCCCTAGCCGATGCCAAAGCAGCCGCCCAGTGCCGCTGGAAGGCTTCAGAGACTCATAAACCTGCGTTAGCCATCGATAGTCGCTTTCATAAGGCGTCAGCACTGGATCTGGCGATAGCGCCTCCCAGATCCTTGCCAGAACGCTGAAGTCGGCCGCAAAGGCGTCGCGCAGGTCGTTGTTCGGTATGCACTCCTGAGCGGCGATTAGACCCTCGTAACCGGTCAGGCCGCGGTCGACGCCCGCGAAATAGGCCAAGCACTTCTGCAAGGCGGTCGGCAGGGCGGTGACCAGCTCGGCGATGTTCGACACCGCTCTCTGCACGCCCTCCTCATCGAATCTTAACGCTTGCGCGACGTCGTCGAAGATGCCGAGGTAATCGACGATCAGGCCGTGCGTTTTCTGCTCGCCATAGGGGCGGTTCGTGCGGCAGATCGCCTGCAGCAGCGTGTGGTCGCGCAACGGCTTGTCCAAATACATTGTCTGCAGGATTGGCGCGTCAAAACCAGTTAGCAGTTTGGACGTCACGATGATGATCTTCAGCGGATCTTTTGGATCGCGGAATCGGTCGAGCAGCTTCTCTTCGACATTGCGGTCACGCTTGAAGGGAGCGTAATCCGACTCGCCGCTGTTGACCGAAATCACCACGTCCGAAACCTCGGGCGGCAAGTGACGGTCAAGCTCCTGCTTGTAGAGCAAACAACTTTCGCGGTCGAAGGTCACCACCTGCGCGCCGAAGCCGTTCGGTGCGACCTTTTCCTGAAAGTGCTTGGCGATGTCAGCGCAAATCGCGCGGATGCGCTCCGGCGCTTTGACAAGAATCGACATCTTGGCCGCCGCCTTGCCCAAACGATCCCGGTCCTCGTCGGTCAGGCCCTGCGTCAGTTCGGAGTAGGCTTCCTCGATAGCCTTCTGGTCGATGTGAACGTCCACTAACCGTGGCTCGAAATGCAACTCTTTCGTAGCGCCGTCGCGGATCGAGTCATTCAAGCCATAGCGGCTCAGGTAGCCGCCTTCGTCCGTTTCTGCGCCGAAAGCGTAGAACGTGTTCTTGTCGGTGCGGTTGATCGGGGTGCCGGTCAGGCCAAACAGGAACGCGTTCGGCAGCGCCTCGCGCATCTTGCGGCCCAGATCGCCTTCCTGCGTGCGGTGCGCCTCGTCCACCAGCACGATGATGTTGTCGCGGTTGTTCAGCACACCGTCGGCCTCGGCGAACTTCTGGATCGTGGTAATCACCACCTTCCGCGCATCCTGGCCGAGAAGATCGGCCAACTCCTTGCGGCTTTCGGTGCGCACCATGTTAGGCATGTCGGCAGCATAGAAGGTGCCCGAGATCTGGCTGTCTAGGTCGATGCGGTCCACCACGATCAGCACCGTGGGGTTCTTCAGCACCGGGTGCAGCCGCAGCTTGCGCGCAGCGAACAGCATCAGCAGCGATTTGCCCGACCCCTGGAAATGCCAGATCAGCCCCTTTCGCGGCTGGCCCGCTACCACTCGTGCGACGATCTTGTTGACGCCGTCCACCTGCTGATAACGGGCGATAATCTTGATGCGGTGCTTGCCCTTCTGCGTAGCGAAGGCTGTGAAGCTGTCGAGCATGTCCAGCACCATCGCCGGTTGCAGCATCGAGGCCGCGGCCTTTTCCACTGCCCCCATCGTCTGCGGCCCGTCGCCGTCGCGCCAGGGCCCCCACATATCGACCGGCATCCGGGCCGAGCCATAGCGAAATTCCTTGCCCTCGGTCGCCACCGAAAAGACGTTGGGCACGAACAACTCCGGCACGTTGCGTTCATAGTCGTTATGTACTTGCAAGGCGGCGTCGAGCCAGCTTTGGCTGGCGCGCACCGGCGTCTTTGCCTCGATCAGCACCAGCGGAATGCCGTTGACAAGCAGAACAAGATCGGCGCGCTTTTCGGTTTTGCCGGCGCGGATGGTGAACTGCTGGGTGACGGCAAAGCTGTTCTTCTCGATATCCTCAAAATCGATCAGGCGAACGGTGACGTGTTCACCATTCGCGCCAAAGGGCATCGAGCGTTCGCCGAGTAGCCATGCCGCGAATTCTTCATTCGTCTTCACCAGTCCGTCCGATCGAGCGCTCATGACAATGGCGCGCAGTCGGTAGAGTACGTCGTCGGCCCGGCGGGGGGCTAAGGCGATGTCCGGATTCAGGCGGATCAGGGCGTCTCGCAGGTGGGACTCAACCAGCACTTCCTGCGGTTGGCGGGGAAGGTCGGCGGGGGCAACGTAATGCCATCCGAGGCCACTTAATCCGGTGCCAACGCGGGCCAAGCCCGACGAAAACTCCCGAGGACGTGAGGTCAAAGGACCAGCCAGGATGTCGCGCAGATGCGCTTCAACGGTGTTCCCTTCATTGAAGCTGGCGATACGAAGGGCAGGTTCGACTTGGTACGACGCGCTTTCCGCGCCCGATTCGATTCCAGATACCTTGATGGGCTCCAACAGGGCCTGCAACCTAGATTGAGCTTCCTCCGAATTCAGCAGCCGGCCAGCTTTGTCAGCTGGAACCGCAACGGTTAGAAGAATGCTACCCTGCTTCACGGACACGGTAAGCACGTCCTTTGGCGAGGCGTCGATGACTGCGGCAATCGCGACGAGGATGCGCTCTTTGTCCTTCTCGTAATCGTCCTTCGTCGTATCGAGTTTCAATATTACGAGCTGTTTTGGGCCTAAATCAGACGGAATGCCCTTGTAGCGAGCCACCCACGGCTTTTTCTTGTACAGTTCAAGTGTCTTCGTGTCCCACTTCTGATCATGCGAAAGCTTGTGGCAAACACTACAAAGCACCACTAGATTAGCGAAGGAATGATCCTTTGAGGTCGACCAAGGCACAATATGCGCCTTCTCGAGCGAGACCGTTTCGCCGCAAGCACAGCACCGATGCCCGCACTCAATTAGGAGATTGCGTTGTGTCTGCGCTGAGATTGGCGGGCGAATCGGCATTAAATCTGCTTCCCGGAAGTGGCGAACAGCACCATCAAGGCTACCCGGAGGAAGTATTGAGCGCCGACTAATATTATATCGCCGCAAGCGAGGCCGGGTGCAGCCTGCGCCGGACGAGGCGAGGCCATTCCCGCAAGAAGGTCGAGCACGTGATTTTCAACAGAGCTGGACGCGATGAAGTTCATTTATCGAAACACTCGATTAACAGTCGTTTTCCGAAGCCCCGAGCTGACAAAATTCTTTGTTTCATATGATCTATACTGTTCAAGATATTCAAGTCGGCAGAGATTATCTTATCTTGATGTCGCAACTTCGGGACCGGGATGTTGAACCTATTGATGATTGCTTGCGTCATCAGAGGTTGAGCGCCACCGGTGCTGTGCCCATTGAGATGAAGGTTTCGCAAGCATAGTTCCAAATAGCGGGATCTTAAGCGCTCTGAATGAGACCTCACATAAAGCGCGTTGTCAGTTACCCAGCAGGGCTCGTCGATGAAGTGAACCGCACCACAGTATTCTCCTACGCGACCTATAGCGATACAAGGGTGCGGAACGTCGGCAAGTCGTTGACCTGAATAGCCTGCGATACCATTGCCGCCGACCACCGGAAAAATGTTTGGACCACTTCTAAACTTAGGAATATCCGAAATCTTTATCAGTTTTCCGCTACTGAACTTGGCGAGTTGCCCAACCTGCTCTCGAATAACGGAATCGTCGGAGATGGCATTTGTGAAAGTGGCCTCTCGAAGCAGCATCGACGATTTCGTTGCTTCGTCAAGTTTCTCAAGAACTGAACGATAGGCCGACAGCGCCTCCGCCAACCGCGCCTGCTCCTGGATCGGCGGCAGCAGGAACTCGAAGCTTGCAAGACTGGTCCAGTTGGTGCGCGGCGACAGCGACCCGGCCGAGGTACCGACGGCATGATCAAAGAAGGCATCGGTCTGGCACAGGAACGGCAGCAGCTCGGGCATCAACCGATCGCTCGCCGGTTCCAGCACATAGATGTCGCCGGAACAGACCCCTACAAAATCCGCTACTGCCACCTTCCGCTGATAGGCCCGGCGCTTGCCGAACAGAACCTGCCCTGGCTTGAACAGCGTCGTGAAAGTCGTGCCGTCGGCCACGTCACTCCAACGGCGAATGCGCAGGTCGCCCGGCTTGATATGTTCCAGCCCTACGACACGCTCGATTCCGGCCGCCTCAGGATTGGCCGTGCGCGCCTTCGACAGGCGCACCACATCGCCAAAGGACACGCGCGTCCACCCAGCCCTGGAAATCGGCCGCTCAAGCATCGGCATCCTCCGCAGGCGTCAAGCCATCAAGCATGTCCACCAGCGAGTTCATGCCCGTCCAGAAATCGCGCCCTTCCTCAACGAACGCCTCCCACGTCGCCGCCAGCGTGGCACCTGCTCCTCCCGCGGCCGCCTTGGGCCGCTTCACATAGCGGGCAATCGACAGGTTGCTCTCAGCCGCCAGGACTTCGGCTAAATCTGCCACTGCGGCAAAGCCGGGGTCGCCCTCAAAGGCGTGATA
Source organism: Methylobacterium longum (assembly GCF_022179385.1). GTDB lineage: Bacteria > Pseudomonadota > Alphaproteobacteria > Rhizobiales > Beijerinckiaceae > Methylobacterium > Methylobacterium longum. Next base: position 145,369 of record NZ_BPQS01000004.1, read on the forward strand.
GGCTGACAGGATTCGCGCCTGATGTTCGGGGCGCAGAAAGCTTTGCGACCGTTCTCGCGCAATCTCGGCCACCGCGTCGATGAACAGAATGCGTCCCTTGCGCGCCTCCGGTTTCTGCGACCGGCAGATCACCACGCAGGCCTCCATCGGCGAGTTGTAAAACAGCCCTGGCCCCAGCCCCAGCACGCATTCGACCAGGTCCGATTCGATCAGTCTGCGCCGCATTTCGGCCTCTTCGTTGCGGAACAGCACGCCATGCGGAAACAGGATGGCGCAGCGCCCGCTCCTCGGATCAAGCGACGACAGGATGTGCTGGAAGAAGGCGTAATCCGCACGCCCCTGAGGCGGAGTGCCGAGGAAGTTGCGGCTCCAAGAGTCGAGCTCCCACGCACCGCGGTTCCATTTCTTGATGGAATAGGGCGGGTTAGCTAGAACCACGTCGAAGGTCCGCAGCCGGTCGTCCTGCACGAAGGCGGGCGCGGCCAGCGTGTTGCCGCTGGCGATGTGGAAATCATCCACGCCATGGATGACCAGATTCATCCGCGCGATGGCCGCGGTGATGGTGATCAGCTCCTGCCCACAGAGAACCATTGTGCGTGTGTCGCCTTTGCGCCGCTTCACCTCGGCTAAGCAGGAAATTAGCATGCCTCCGGTGCCGCAGGTGGGGTCGTAGATGCTTTCGCCCGACTGAGGCTCCAGCATCTGTGCCATGAGATGGACAAGGGTGCGGTTTGTGTAGAACTCCTGCGCGGTGTGACCGCTGTCATCCGCAAACTTCTTGATCAGATATTCATAGCCGTTGCCGAGCTCGTCCTCCGGCACTGCGGCAAGCGTGAGGTCGTGCTTAGAGAAGTGCTCAATCAGGTTTTTCAGCGTGCTGTCGGGAAGTTGGGCCTTGTCAGTCCAGTTCGCATTGCCGAAGACGCCTTGCAGCCGCTCGGGGTTTGCGGCCTCGATGGCCAGGAAGGCCGATAGCAACGCCCGGCCCACATCGCGCGGCGCCGCGCGCACGTCGTTCCAATGCGCGCCTTCGGGGATCACGAAGCGGTCGTTGGCGGTATCGGTGGCATACCTTTTATCGCCAGTTTCATCGAGCGCCTGCTGGTAATCCGCGTCCCAGACGTCGGATAGGCGTTTGAAGAACATCAAAGGGAAGATGTACTGCTTGTAGTCGCTGGCATCGATGAGCCCGCGCAGCAGCGTAGAGGCACCCCAGAGATAGCTTTCGAGTTCGCGCTGGGTCAGCCTTCTCATTGCAGCCACCCCCCTTCGACAAGCACCGTGCGCAGGTGATCCTCGGCTGCGCGGGCCTCGGCCAGCGCGGTCTTGAAGACCTCGACGGCTTCGGGCAGCGGTGGCACGTCATGGCCAATAGGCGGCAGGACGTAACGCGAAACGTTCAGCGTCCAGCCTTCCTTCTTGATATCGTCCAGCATGACGACCTTGGCGCGATCCTCGACATCCTCATAGGCGCGGTACCAGGCGACGATCTGGTCACTTTGCTCGTGGTCAAGGAAGTTCTGCGCCCGGCCTTTGCGGAACAGGCTGGAGGCGTCGATGATCAGGACCTTGTTCTTGCGGACTGCTGGCTTCCTGCGGCGCAGGGTCACGACACATCCAGCCAGCTGCGTGCCGTAGAACAGGTTCGGCGCGAGGCCGATGACCGCTTCGACCATATCCCTTTCCAGCAGGGCCTGGCGGATCGAGCCCTCGGCCCCTTTCCGAAACAGGGCGCCCTGCGGCAGGACTACCGCCATGCGGCTGTTGCTGGTCGGCGCCATGGATGAGACCATCTGCTGGACGAAGGCGTAGTCGCCATAGCTATCGGGCGGGATGCCATACTGGGCGCGGCCCCAGGGATCGGCCTCCCACAGGTCACGGCCCCATTCTTTGAGCGAGAACGGCGGGTTCGCGATGACGCAGTCGAAGGTGGCGAGGCCGCCCGTGCTGGAATCTTTGAAGGCTGGGTTGCGGAGGGTGTCCTCACGGGCAACCTGGAAGTCCTCGATCCCGTGCAGCACAAGGTTCATCCGCGCAATCGCGGCGGTGGTCAGGTTCTTTTCCTGACCATAAATTTTACCATAGAACGTGCGCGGGTCTCCGCCCTTGCGCGACACATGTTCGATGGCTCCAAGAAGCATGCCGCCGGTGCCGCAAGCGGGATCGTAGATGCTTTCACCTTCCTTGGGGTCGAGGATCTCGACCATCATGCGCACGACGCTACGCGGGGTGTAGAACTCGCCCGCCTTATTTCGGCGGGTGACGTCGGCAAACTTGGCTACCAAATATTCGTATGCGTCGCCCAGCACGTCAGTGCTGACGGCAGTGTTGCCGAGCGCGATTTCTGAAAATCCTTCGATCAAATCCTTCAGTAAGTGGTCCGAGAACTTCTCCTTATTACCCCAATCCGCCGAACCGAAAACGCGAAACAGCGTGTCCGGGTTGGCTCGTTCGATTTCCTGCATCGCTTTCTGGAGAGTGGCGCCGACATTCGCTGGAACCGCCCTAATGTCGTCCCAGTGACAGCCCTTTGGCAGCACGAAACGATGCACTTCCGGAAATAAGGAAGGGTCGGCTCCGCCATAAATTTCACGGGCTGCAGATGTCTCTTCGTCCCAAACGTCTGAAATTCGTTTGAAGAAGAGCAGCGGTAGGATATAGCCCTTCCAATCGGTTCGATCGACCGCAGAACCGCGCAGTGTGTTGGCTGCATCCCAAAGAGAGGACTGCAGCTCTTGTAGAGATGTACTCACGCAATTTACCTATTTGTTTGTGTCGAGGAATACTCAAATAGGCATCTACATCCCTTTGATTTCATCTTTCCGTATTCCTCGAATGCAAACACTGCGACTGTAGTTAGGTCATGCTATTCAAATGTTCGGCGTTCTGCCCGCGCGTATCGACCAGCTGCCCGAATCTGCATTTCGCATCCCCCGCCAAAAGCGTTCACATACTCTCCGCCGAGCCACCTGGCTGTGGCCATAATGGCCCAAGCGGGGCGGAACTGTCGAGCTTCGAAGCCGCCTTGATGGGAGCTGCGCGCCATCGCTGATCGTCGATTGTTTCCCTCGATCTGCCGCTTCAAACACCCCAGCTTTGTTCGTCTTGTGGATCGGCATCCAAACAGACCCCACCTTTCGATGCTATTTAACGCATTGATGACAATATCTCTTTCATTGCTGAAGTGGGCACCTGTTGGGCGCAGATCGGCGCCGAAGCGTTACCCGCCTGCGGCCGTCAAAGAGCAATGATTCTAGCGGCTTGGTTGCAAGAGATGGGTGGGGCCGCCTTGTACGCCGATCCACAATCGGAGCGCGACGTGCTCGTTCTCAGGAAACGCTCTGAGTGCATCATCCAGGCTTGTGTTACGCATCCGCTACGCGAGCCATCAGCCACAGGCCGGATTCCCCGTTTAAATATCTAGAGAACATCGACCATTTGAACCCAAAGCAGGTCATTACAAATCACCTGCTGCAAAGCTAACGAACTACCGCGCGCGTGGTGTAGCGCGGCGCGTGCATCTTGACTTTCGTCGCCAAGCCGCGCCGGCACCACCGCACCTTGCTATTTGCTCGTAACGACCACGATGTAGCTTGCGCCGTCAGACGAGCAAGAAACGTCCGTGGCGTTGAGGTTCTTGGCCTGCATCGGTGCTGTCGCTTGAAAATCGTATCGGGGCGCCGATGCCTGCGGCTTCAAGAAGCCGAAGCCTTGGTCGAAGACGAGCACGGCGTCAGGACCGTCCGCGTAGCTGAGCGTGAGACGCCGCGAGTGCGAGCAGGGACCGACCTTGAGTTCCAAATCGAGCCCACCGGCCTGAAAGAGCTGACGGAGGACGACGGTGCGATCGGTCTCCGTTCGCCAGTCGTGGGACAGGCGATGAGGAAGACCGTCATTATGGCTGAGAGGCGTCGTCGTTAGGAGGAAGGGCCGCCGCTGCGAGCCGGATAGCGCCGTCGACAAGCGCGTAGTGACGCGGGCGACGAGCAGCGCCACGAGGGGCGAGCGGACGTAGCGGTCGCTGTAGCTCATGGCTGTGAGCTGACCTGGCCGCCACAGGCCCGCCGCTTCAAGCTCCGGTTTGAGCAGGGCGAGGAAACGCTCGCCCAATCCACGGCTAGGTCCGTCGAGCCGGCGCCCCGGCTCGATGAAACGCGTTCCTTGCCTCGGCAACAGACAGTCGGGGTCGAACGGCTGGCAAGCGGGAAACCGTCCCAGGAAGGTGACGACCGGCGCGTCCCCGCCGAGTCCCCAGCCGTCGCCGAACCGGGCCGAGGCGTCATCGCGCGACGCCCAGATGCGCCCGCCGGACAGGGCAGCGATCGCGCGCGCGCTGTTAGGGAAGCGCGGTGCGTCCCCGGTGGCCAGGCGCAGCCCGTGCCGCACGGCGGCATCCCGGAGGGCGAGGCGCTGGGCTGGATCGAGCTGAGCCAACAGATCGCTCGATGCGCAGAGCGTGAGCGCGGTGCCCGCTTCGCGCAAGCGCTGGAGGAGGCTAAGGAGGCGGGGCCGGACCAGGGTTGCGGGATCGAAGGGCTCCGCTGGCCACAGAATCACGGCTTCGCCACCCGCAACGACCTGGGTCGCGATCTCGTCGGCCACGTCGCGGGCAAGGACGGCGCCCTCGGTGATTCGATCTTCGGGCGACGGGCCCGCGATGGCCTCAAGTTCGGCCTTCACGAAGTCGAGGGCGGTGCGGCGGTCGAGCATTTCTGCCTGCCGATGGAGGTCGCTCGCCAGAACACAGGCCGAGCATCCCCCGATGCAGCCCGGTCGGCGGCAATCGAGGATCACCCGCACATCGTGGAGCAGTTCCTCGAACATTTCGACGAGGCGTGGAGTAAAGCCGGCCCCGCCGGAGGCGCGGTCGTAAAGATAGACGGAATGGGTTGCACCGCCGAGCGTGGAGACGTGCCTGACGACCGAGAGACCAATCTCGCCGGTCTCGATGCCGAGACGGCGGGTCAGTGCCTCGCGAAGGCCGGAGGCCAGTGCCCAAGCGGCACCCTCTGAAGCGAGCGCCGCGGGTTGGATCTCGGCGACGTCCGTGGTGATGTCGTGCCCCAGGGCGAGGCCGGTCTGGACGGCGAAGCCGCGCCCGTTACCCGGACAGTAGCCGTCGATGTCGGCCTTAGTGAACCGCAACGGCCGATGGTCGCGCAGCGGCCTTGCGGCGGGATCGATCGGGTGCGCGTGCGCTTCGGCACGACCGCATTCGAGGCAGACGGCGTATCCGGCCCCGTGCTCACCGGAGGAGGCGTAAAAGACGAGCCCCTCGTGGCTCGCGCGCAGACGCCCGCGGGCGGGCGTCAGAAAGGGCTTCCAAGCGGCACCGCGCGCCACTACGCGCTCGGGCTCGGGCTCCACAAAACGCACCTGCTCGATCTCGGCATGCGGCTTCTCCCGTGGATCGACCGTGAACCCGGCGGGCTGGAGGAAGCGGCGGATATCCCCGCCCTCTAGCGCCTGGCCGCAGGCGGCGCAGCGCTCGGGGAACAGCCGGGTCGTGTCGGCGGCGGCGCAGTGGGTGCACTGCCAGAACCACTTGATGCTCTGCACCTCGGCGACCTTGGCCGCCGCCGCGGGGCGCTGCCAGTTCAGGGTCACGCCGGCCGAACCGTAGACGAGGCCGTCCACCACCACCTCGGCACCGGGCGCGTAGTCACGAATCGCGAGGTCAAGGTTTCGCGTCGGGTACCCGCGGCGGCGGAAGCGGTCGCTGTCGCGGTCGCCCTGCGGGACAGCCTCATCGTCCGGATCGTCCTTGTGGACGAAGGGCACGACCGCGCTGGGAAAGCCGTGGCCGGGCAGGACGCCACTGTCCGCCAGTTCCCCCAGCAGGTACTCGCCGCACATGCGCTTTACCTGCATACCGAGAGCCTTGCGCGCGGCCTCACGATCTAGGCCCGCAGCCTGTGCCTGGATCGCATCCCATTCGGCCAGGAAATCCGCCTCGGCCTCGCGGACCGCCTCGGCGGCGGCGGCGCAAACGTTGGGATGCCCGGCGAGCGCCGAGCCGCGCAGGAGCGTTTCGATGGCGGCCGTGTGGGCCTGCGACGTGCTCGGCAAGACCACCCAGGCGCGGAACCGGGTCGAGGGCGGGGCCGGGTCACGCACGGCCGGAACAGTAGTAGGACAACCATAGAAATCGCCTGCCCGAGTCTTCAGCACCTGCCCCTGGGCTTCCCGGAACCATGCGGCGAGAAGGAGCGCATTGACGTGGCGTTGCACGATGCGGCGTGAATCGAGCGTCACTTTGGGCGCCTCGATGCGGCGGCCGAGGTATCCCACAGGGTCGCGGAAGGTCTCGCGGTCGAGTGGCGTGTCGCGGGCGTAGGTCAGGGCCGTCGAGAGCCCCTGTCCGCGACGCCCGGCGCGGCCGACCCGCTGACGGTAGTTGGCGATGGAGGGCGGCACGTTCGTCATCATCACCGAGGAGACCGAGCCGATATCGACGCCCATCTCCATCGTGGTCGAGCAGTTCAGAACGTTGATCTCGCCGCGCTTGAACGCGTCCTCGTAGCGCCGCAGGCGGGTCGGGGGCTGCTGCGCCGAATGCTCGGCCGCCCGCGCGTAGGGCGACCCGAGCGCGATGCGGTCGTGAAGATCGCCCCAGAGGCCGCGGACGCGCAGGGTCGCAACCCGTTCGTCGGTGTCGAGCCAGCTCTGAACGACCCCCACCCCGCCCCGCTCCGGCAGCAGGTACGGATTCGGATGGACCGGCATCGAAATCGGCGCCAGACGCTCGCCGGCCGAGCGGTCCCTGCGCTCGGTCGCGTAAGGCGACAGGCCTAGGAACGTCGTATCAAGCAGGCGGCGATTTATCGGACAGGCAAAGGCCTGAACCACCGGGGCGATGTGCGCAGTCTCGAAGTCCAGAGCGTAGAGGGCGCCCTCGCCGGGGCGAGCGAGGAGCGGCGTCAGGGCGCTCCAGGCGGCGCGCAGCACCTCATCAATCTCGGCGCGGTGCTCGGCTTGGCTCACGTCGAGGCCGAAGCCCTGCGCCAGCAGGCGAACCGCGATCGCCGGGCGCCCTACCGGGCGTGCCTTCGGCCAGGCGAGTTCATGGCTCGCTGCCGTCTTGCGATCCGGCCCCACCAGGATGCGCGGGAAGCCCTTTCGGATGAGCCAGTGCTGGTCTGCCTGATCGATTCGGACAGCGAAGGGGTTGCGGATGTTGATCGTGACCAGGAGGTGCAGGAAGTCGCGCCAATCGGCGATCGTTCGTCCCCGTACGCGGAAGGCGTCGGGAAGGTGCCGCGCCTCCATGCGGTCGATGTCGGCAAAGCGCAGGCGAGCGAGGCCTAGCGGTTCGAGCGCGTTGGCGCGGCGGGGACGGCGGGCTAGTTCTCGCAGCAGGAGGAAGGTCGCGAACGCCTCGGCGTCCTGGTCGAAGCGCCGGTCGCGAAGGCGCCAAACCTGGCGCATCCACGTCTCGACCTCGGGCCTGCGCACGAGTATGTCGCGCACGCGCCGCCACAGCAGACCGTCGCTGCTCGGTCGAGCGAGGGCCGCGCGCTGCTCCCGCTTGTCCTTCAGCATTTCGGACAGGGTCGGGACCTGGGCAATCACCAACTCAAGCTGGCGAATCTCGGCGTCCAGTTTCTCCGCCACCGTTACGTCGATCGCGGGCGGGCGCAGACTGTCCTGGACCGCATGGTAGATCACAGCGCGGACGGCGTTGCGCTCTGAGGCGGCCTGGAGCGCGGCGGCGAAGCGGGCGGTGCCCTGCCGGCTGTCCGTGAACGAGAGCAACTGGCGCCCCTCGGCCGGCGGTGGCACCAGAAGAGCTGGATCGGCGTCGCGGGGGGCGACGCCGTCGAGCAGCACGGGGGCGGCATTGCCGATCAGGAAGGGGGCACCGTAGCGGAACGACCGCAGCACCGTGCCCCGCGTCTGACCCGGTCGCGCGCTCGCGGCGCAGGCCGGGCAGTGCTCCGGGGGACCTCGGTCGTGGACGCTCAGGGTCACGCTGTCCTCGGTGGGGCCGTCGCGAACGAGGCCGTCCGTTGCGGTGACGTAGAGGGGGCGGCCGCCGGGCAGGCCGCGCACCGCGATCAATCGTGCGATGTCGGGCCGAGACCGGGCCGGAACACCGGCCTCGTCCGGGTCAGCGTCCGCGGCGCCCTCGTCCTCTACGGCCTCGGGCACGCTCTCCGTCTCGCTCGCCGAGGCGAACTCGTCCTTCTCGGAAAGTCCAGTGCCGCAGCGCAGCCGCTCGTCCCGCTCGACGGCATCGAGATAGGGCTCGCCGCACTCCGAACAGGAGACGATCTCCAGCATCGGCCCGGCGCAGTGCGGACAGACGTCAGCGCGGGCGTGCAGCAGGGCACCGAACGGCCAGTCGCCCGGTGGTCGGCCGGCGCATTCGCGTCTAAGGCATGCCCATAGCCCCGGCACCGCGCGTATAAAGCCGTGGACGCGCAGCGGCAGAAGCGGCTCGCGCCCGTCGCTGCCACGCCGCGCCAGCGCCTCCAGCAGAGCCTGCGGCTCAACCCCGGCGGCCCGCGCAGTCGTCGTGAACGATTCCCAAGCCAGGGGGGCTACGGTCAGCCCACGGATCAGCGCATGCACGCCCGGGTTGCGCGCGAGGATGCCCGCGTCCCCGAGGCCATCGGCGGTCAGCCTGCGTGGCCCATCGGCATCCGGGAGGTCCGGCAGTCGCCGCTCGCCGACGACGACGTGTACTCGTTCATCGGACACGCCAGCGACGTCCCGCAGGAAGCGCCGGAGCTTGCCGAGCAACTCCTTGCCCTCGCCAATCGTGGCCGACGTGGCGACGAACCGCACCTGGGCCGGCGTCACGCCGAAGGCGAGGAGGGCGCGGCGGATTAGCAGCGCGATCTCGGCGGCGGCCGAGCCGCCGTAGCTGTGGGCCTCGTCCAGAATGATCCAGCGCAACTGGCCCCGCGAGGCCTCGAGGAGCGGCCGGTCCTGATGGCGCACCGTCATGTATTCGAGCATCGTCACGTTCGTGACGAGGATGGGCGGCGGGTCATCGCGCAGGGTCCGGCGATCCCCGACCTGCTCCGGGGAGCTCGCCGTGAACTTGTCATCCTCCGGCATGTCGCCGTTGTAGAGCCCAAACCGGATGCGGCCCGCGAACGGCGCTGTCCACTCGCGCAGGCGCTCCTGCTGGCTCGCGATGAGCGCGTTCAGCGGATAGAGGGCGATAGCGCGCACGCCCTTCAGGCGGCCGACCCTGTCCGCCTCACACGCGAGGTCGTGGAGGAGCGGGACGAGGAAGCACTCGGTCTTGCCCGAGCCGGTGCCGCTGGTGACGAGCACCGATTGTGGCGTCGGATCGGAGAGGAGCGCCCACGCTTCGCGCTGGTGGCGGTAGGGTTTGAGGTCGCGAGGGAACGCGTAGCGGCGGTCCGGCCCCGGCGCGGTCAAGGCATTGACGACCGCGGGATGCAGCCTGTCACCTGCGAGGGCGGCCAGGGTCTCTGTGCCGGTGACGTAAGGCAGCGCGGCCTCGACGACCGGCTGCTGGACGAGGGCGCCGGCCTCCGCATCCGTGCAGGCGAAGCGGCGCCGGATCTCAGCGGCGAGGACCGGATGATTGAGCCCGCTTTGACCGAGCACCGCTTCGGTGGCTCGCTCGCGCACGGCATCGAGCGTGGCAACGGGAGTGGTGAAACGCGGGGACGACACGGGGCACCTCACTATTGGAGCAATCGGGCCAGACGCATGAACTGGGCGTCGAAGGCGGCAGCGAAGTACAGGTTGTCGGCGCGGGCGGCCGTCTTGATGCGCCGCACCGCGTCTTCGCTCAGCCGCCACCGCCCCGCGGCGGCACAAGCGGCCGCGCATGGGGCATCGAGGGTCTCGAGGTGGGCCGGGTGGAACAGCTGCTGAAATTCTTGCGGCAGTTCGCCCGCATCTGCGTTGCGAAACATGCTGCCGGACGGGCCGTTTTCGACGACTCGATCGCCGTGACGGCGGATGTGGTCGCGGGCAGCCTCCACAAGACCCGGCCCGCGGGCCGTCGGCGGTGGGATGAGACCCGCTGCGTAAAGGGGCCAGCAGAGCAGGGGTTCGGCGTGAGCGAGCCTTTCGGCCGCGTGCCGGACGGCGGCCCGGGCCAACGAAGTGGCGTCGACCGCTAATCCCGCGAGTTGTGCGAGGATCCCGGCCTCGACGGCGGAGGCGGCACTCGCCCAGTCCGCATGGCTCACCGTCGGCCATGCGAACGGCAAGGCATCGGCCAGGTCGAGCACGGCCGAGCGCTCGGCTTCCCCAGCTTGAAGAGCGAGGCGCGCCAGCGCACCGGGACAGCGCGCGAGCAGCCTCAGGACGTCGAGGCTCGCGGGCGGCAGCCCGTTCAGGCCGGCGGCGAGCGTCGCGAGCCAGACGACGTCCGCCTGCGTCCCTGGTGCGCCGTTGGCGACCTCGGTGAGGCGGTGCTGCAGCAGCGCTTCCCGATCCTCATTGTGTGCGATCATCACGGCCGCCGGCAGGCCCTGCGCCTCCGTCGGGCGAGGCGGCCCGAGGCGCGCGATGGATGGCCGGCCGATTACCGCGTCCCCGCGGCGCAGATAGATCAGCCACGTGCCGGCTAGCCCCTCGGGCGAGGCGGGCGCCCGCTGGTTAATTCGATCTTCGGCCGTGCTCATGCCGAGGAAGACTTCGACCGGAAGATTGTCGAGGGCGCGCCCCACGAGGGGCAGGCCGGCGTCTCCTACCCATCCGGCCGCCTGCGCGAGAGAGCCCTCGTGTAGAACCAGGGACGTCTCGAACTGGCTGACCTGCCAGTGCTCGGCACCGTCGTCGAAGGAGAGGCTTGCGACGATGTCGATATCAGCGAAGGGGCGAAGGAGGGCGGCCAGATCGTCGGCGACGCCGCGCAGCGGCAGTTCTCCGTCGAAGGTCCAGCGAGCGTCCCCCCCGCGCAGGGGGCGGCGGTTTCGATCGAGCAGGACCGCGTGGAGGGTGCTCACCCCGCGCCCGAATGCCACGCAGTCGGCGAGGTCAGAAAGAGGCAGGGGGGCTGCGATTCTAGGGGTTGGGCCGCCCCGGACGCAGGCACCAGACCAGCGGGCGATCCCCGCTTCGAGAGGGAACGGCGCATTGATGCGCAGCGGCTTGCCGCCCGCGAAGGACAGGTCAAAGGTCACTGATCGGCAGGGGCGGCCTATGAAGCGGGCGCCGACGCCGCCGCCGCGCAGCTCCAAGACCAGCGCCGCATCCGGCGAGGTGAGTGCTGCGGCGGTAAAGCCCTCCGGCGTGTAGACCGCGCCGACGCCGTCGCGCCGACAGGCCAGACACGCCCCCGCCGGTAGGAGCGCGACGTGGCGGTGGTCGCGGATGAAGCCGGTCTCGGGATCACGCCACGCAATTACGATCCGACCCGTGCCGAACGGCTCCGGACGCCAACCTCGCTCTTCCTCGGGCCGCCAGCGGATCTCATCCGGCCGCGCAGTCCTCACACCCTGTCCCTCGCGGACCCGGACCAACAGCCGTCCTGCGAATAGTTCGACGTCCGGGTCGGCGCTGGTCAGCCCCTTCGGCTCGGGTCCGTCGAGATTCAGCCGGTCGCGCCGGGCCCCGCCCTGACCCGCCGCTACGCGGTAGCGGTCGCCGTCGGGCGATCGGAGGATGACGGTACCGGTCACCCGCCACAGCTCCCGTCCGTCCTCAGCTCGCTCGGAAAGGACATCGCGGCTCGAAGCCTCGCCATAGGGGGTGATCACCCAGGTCGGCGGCACCGCAACGACGAGGGGCTCCGGCCTGTACTGGCCCGACCCCTCGCCGATGAGGGTGAGGACGCCGTCATTACTCTCATCGGGAGCGAAGATCGCGAGGCGGCCGCGCACGGCCTCGCCGCCGGGCCATGCCGTCGTTGCGACTGGCCGTCCATCGACACGAAGCTCGACCTGGACGGGCACCGTGAAAGGCACGCCGCCCAGCAGCGTCTCGCGTCGCGAGGGGAGCACGCGCCAGCCATCTTCGGGATCGGTCGGCGGCTCGAAAACGGCGAGTTCGCCTGCCGTATAGCGTGCGAAGGGACCGGTTGGATGGGCACGCAACCGCTCCTGCCGTCCCGTCAGAATCCGGCACACGCCGCCGTGTGCCACGCCGTCCAGGGCCAGCTGGAGGGCGGGCCCCCAGAGGCCGTCCCGTCGCACTAAGACCCGCTCGCAGCCGACCCGCCCGTCGCCCGTAACTTGAAGCGCCTCGGCCTGCAGCAGCCCATCGACGAGTTGGGCAGCCGTTTCGCCGCCGGCCCGTATGGGCAAGGCGTCGCGCCAGCCGGGCCGCGTCGCGTCGAGCCAGGCGCTCGCTGGCACGCCACGCGCCCTAGTGTCGGCCTCCACCTCACGGCGCAGCCGTACGATGGCCGTCCCAAGGTCGGCGGCAAGGGCGAAGAACACGTCCTGACGGTAGGCCCGCGGCGCATGATCCTCCTGCGCCCGCGCGGCGGCGAGCGCGGTGTCCTCGTCGAGCGGATCTACACCTAACAACGTGCCGACGACGCGGGCAAGATATCGCGCCGCCCAAGCCTCCGCCTGCGCAAGCACGCCGGACGGGAAGCCTCCCTCGACGGCCAATGTCATAAGCCACTGATGGAGCGCGGCCTCGCTCGTCTGTGGTGGGCGGCGCCAGGCCGAGAGGCCCTGGCGCGTCAGGTGGCGCGCCGCGGTACCGTCCAGTTGCACTCCGAGAGCAACGCCGAGGTCATCCCATCGTCGGATCCCGCCCCGGTAATCCCGGTGAAACCAATGGGCGGCCCACAGCACGAACAGCGCGCTCGTCTCCCGGTCCGCGTTTGCCAAATTCGAGCGGGCGCGCCGCCGGATTTCTTCGCGGACAGCTGCAAGCTCGTGGTCATCGAGGCTGTATCGGTGAAGCGGACGTCCGTCCGGCGAGCCAAGTCCGACCCGCTTAAGAACGATGGTCCAGGGCTCGGGAAGGCATCCACGCTGTCGCATAACACTCGGCGGCCTAGGCTTCTGCGGCAGACAACCGCCGCTCTGCACGCGGGGTCTGCGAAGCATGAGGCGCAAATTGGCGATTTTGATCCGCAGGCGGCGCGCCTCTGGCTCCGGGCGTTGTTTAAGCAGGGTGTCTATGGCAGCCAGGGCAACAGCATCGCCAGCGCAGGCCGCGATCTGAGCCGCGATCTCCCGCAGCGTACCCTCCGACATTTGTGCCACCCTCGGTTTTCGCGCGCAGGTTGCATCGACACTGCCGATTTGAGGTCTTTATTGTCAAGCTTGAGGTTGAAGATCTTATTTAGAGCGCACTGCCCCAAGCCTGAGGCGGCCTCGGCTTGATTCTTTGTGAGCCTCCCGGGCAAACACCGGGGCCTGCGCGTCCCCCGGAAGACAAGCGACCGCTTCGGACAGTGCCCGCTCAGCTGCGGGCGGCGGGCGGAGCCGGGTGTCCACACTCAGAAGGGCGACAGCGGCGGTCAGGCGTGTAAGAGGCTCGGCTGCGTTGAGCAGACTTCCCGCCGTTTGAGCCGCTCTCTCGCGATTTCTTGCTACGGTTGCTGCTTGCCGAGTTGCAGCGCCGCGAGCCGTGCACCAAGTCGACCGATGACACGGGCTTGGACGCACATCAAGCGTTCGGTGAGCCGAGCATATGTTGCCGCGTGCATGCCCTTCGGCCGAGGGGGAGGAGGACTGAGTGCCCCGTTCGGCGGAGCCTCACCGGCGATGAGCGCGTAGAAGCGACAAGCTCGGAGGATGTCGTTGGTGTTATGGGCCCCGTGCTCGACGGCGTAGCCAAGCCCATGAGCCGCAACCACGACGACACGCCACTGCATGGGGCCGCTTGTCATGCTCGCCTTCTAATTCCGAAGACGTCCTGCAAGGCGCGCAACACGCGCCTGGATCGTAGCCTTCTTGTTCGGACCGTCGTCAACACGATGGTGCCGCTCTTCGCGGAACGCATTTCAGACGCAGGCTAATCCGCGTCCACAAGGTCACCCCTCCTCGCGCTGGCCGTCTTCACCTTCGCTGCCGTTTTGATGCTCGTCAGACGCCCCGCAGGGGCGATATAAAACGGCGTCTAACGCTTCTTGCGCCGGTTCAGATGCCGGCCTCATTGATCGAGCAACTAGTCAAAGCCGGTGTTCATCGCGAGTTTATCAAATGCCAATTATGATGTCAGACGTACTTCGCATTGATGGTGAATTTATTGCCGACTACAAGATTCATTTCGCCTCGCATAATGGCGAAGTGGAGCCACTCGATGAGTGGGTTAGAAGTAATGACAACCTATTTGGCTGGCAGGAGTTTAGGCCATCAGTGAACGACTTCAACAGAGAATACATTTTTGCGTTGATGAAATTCTACCCTGAAAATAACTGCTGGCTCTTCGGAGGGGTATTTCGCGTCTTGGCCAGACATCACGATAGGTATGAAGTAGAACTGAGTCAAGAATTTAGCGAGTTTATCGGGCGATTGAAACTGTATTATTCATATACAGACCGAAAGCGGCGTGTGAATTTTGAGAACCATTACGAGAGGCTGGAAGTCGGAGAAATCCTCCGCGAACCTTATGGCGGCCGACCATTTCCTGGCTTTGACAGCGTAAATCTCTCGTTCAATGAACTAGAAAATATTATTACCAAAAACAGATTCGATTGGCGGCAGGCTTTAGCAAATGCGAAGGGCATATATTTAATCACGGACGGCTCAACAAAAAAACAGTACATCGGCTCTGCTTATGGTGATAATGGCATATGGTCGCGCTGGTCTTACTATGTATCCTCAGGGCACGGCGGTAATGCACGGTTGAGGGACTTCGTGCCAGAAGCTGATCTAACTTATTGTCGTGAAAATTTTCGTTTTAATCTGCTCGAGTATCATTTGCCGCGCGCCTTGGACCAATTCGTGATAGATCGAGAGGGATATTGGAAAGACGTCCTGATGACTCGGGTGCCGCACGGCCTAAATGAAAATTGATGTTATTGGCAAAGACGCTGGCGCGCATGCGTAAGATTATATTTTCAGCCGGACACTTGAGATCCAGACGGGAAAAATCTTCCAACGTTCGTCGTCTCACTGGACCTGCGTCGTCAGCGTCTCAATTATTGTGAGACCAGCGACAGCACTCTCTTTCGTTCCTGATTGATCAGCGGAACTCGCGCGAATGCATCTGGATCGCGGGCGCAGCAGAACCGTCGTCCGGCGCGTCGGCGCCGTCGATCCGGTTGTGCAAAATGAAGATGTTGAGGTGCTTGCCAGAGATCGCTCGCGCTGATTCGTGGAGATTGGCGAGCCGGATCAGGGCCAGAAGGGGTTTGCCGGCCAGCCCCGGCGCTGGGTGATCAGACGGACCTTCGGCTGGATCGCCCGCTGCCGCAGGCTCGCCCGCGATCACGGAGCTGCCGTCTCCTCAGCGCTGGCCTTCTTCGTCATGGCCGCCAGCAGCCAGTGGTGCACGCTGCATCAGGGCGAGGCGGGCGGCCGGCATCCACGTCGATGTGCTTAGGTGAGCATCAGACGGCTTCCCCAATACCTGCAGCATCCGCCGCTCGCCCGGCATTCAAGCTGTTTTGCCCGTTATGCAAAGGGCTTCAGTATAGACGGCGTATCTCACCGGCCTTTACCTTTAGACCTATGTAAGAGGGTCCTTTTCTCACCTGAGATGCAGGCGGGCTGCAATGGGTACAGACTGCAGATTCTTAGGCTGTCACACCCATTGCAGGTCGTGTGTGCCTTACCTGCTAACGCTGCTTTCTCGCGGGTTACACACCAGGGGCGCGTCGGCGCTTCAACCACTGGACACATGCTGGTGTCCGGCATCCTCCCGAGCACTCCAACGAACCTCTATATAGAGCCATTATATAGAGCCCCGTTGGAGTGCTCCCCCGTCCCAGTTAAACAAGCATGTGCCTCTCGTGTGCCGGGAGGCCGGAGGTTCAGGAGTCCCCCTGCGGAGCGACCGCCTCGAACCGTGTGAGCGGTCCAAGGCGTTCCTCAAGCCATGTGCGGATGTCGCCGACAACCTCCGGGTCGTAACTCACCTTCCACGTCTTCTGTCCAACGCCAGACCGTTGGTAGATTGCACGAGCCGAGCACTCCCGGGGTATCGATATGCGCTCACGGCGAGCGCACTCGCTAGCCGCAGCCGCCGTCGCCCAAACCTCGGGCCAGCACGCGGACATATCGGCCGGCTTCTCGAGCACAACTCCAGCCGTCAGCATCTCAATTCCAGCGCCAGATGGTATGTCGCGCCAGGGCCGAACGTCGTCCACCGCAACCGGCAGCACCAGATCGGACCAGATTTCGATATGAAGAGGGGTGTCAGCGGCTCGGTTAACCCCCCGACCACGGCCGATCGCTTGTATCGACTCGCCTTCAGCGATCTGCCACCGGCACGCTTCGGCTACAGGATCGGGATGAGCGTCGGCGCTCACGCGGACCCCCTGGCCGTCTTTTCGAAGAATGCCTCGCACTACCTTGTCGTACCATCTAGGACCTTTCTCGGGCTGTCTCGTCTTCGCAGGCGCTATACTACTAAGGGCTCCAGCCATCGCCTCGACGTCGATGATGTTCGGCAATGTGCGTCCGATTACAAAAAGAAGTTGGACATCTTTATGAGCGTCTAGGCCGGAAATATTGTTAAAATGCGCAACAGTGATGTTGGAAGGCAGCGTGCCTACGAGCCAATCCTCCAACTTTTTTTGACACACCACGAGTGTATTTGGACGGCCCAGTTCGATGTAGCGAGCTAACAGAGCACGCTTAATCGATATCAAATTTCGGTTCGTCGACACTTGTCGGAAGAGCTTATTGTTGCTGACCGGTGCGCCAAGAATTTGGCGCATCGAGACATGCGGCATGGCGACATCGATATCCGCTAGCACTTCAAGGTGTTCATAGAACGGTCTCAGCAAAGCTAAATCTGGCAGTGTGGCGTCCATAATTAGTGTCTTTGCGCGGCGCCATCGGTTCACGACCCGCTTCACGCTCCGCACGGCGGCGACATGCAGCGTTCCATGCTCACCCTCTGCTTGCTCAACCGTCAGTCGTCCGGAAACTGCATCGGGGTTGCGCATCCCCTGGCACAGCAGCTCCCCAGCGGCTTCCCACATAACGATTAAAGTCCGCACATGCCGGGCATTTGTCGGAGCCTGCAGCGCCTCAGTTCGCTTCTTGTTTGGCATGCCAGGCCAAAGCGGCCGCTCTTTTAATAAAAGCTTCCACTCAAGTTTAGACGCGCGAACGCAAAGATGGGGCTCTAACCCAACCTGAGAGAGATGCTCGTGTCTTAGTGATTTTTCACCTAAGCTTGACGATATCCTCAGAGCTTTAGCGAGCTTCGTTCTATATTCAAAGAGTTCACTCCGCGGATCTACGGTTTGCTCGATATGGTCGATCGATATTATCCGTCTGTCTTGGTCTATGCCTGATTGCCAAAACGACTCGTCGATCACGACAAAATCGACATTCCCCAACCTTTCTTGCTCGTGGAAGAGGATGTTATGTGCCGCGATCCAAACTCGGGGCTTTTCTTCAAACTGCTGATTGTAACCGCAGGTTTCGTAGAAGGCACACCGCGCCTTTTCCTTGTCTGGGCTCGTGCCTGAGCAGCAACTCTTACTGACTTCGACGCCCAGTTTCAAAGCCGCCTCGATCGCCTGCAGGTCCAGGCACATTTTATCTGAGCTGCTTTCGGGATTGTCGGCTTGCCGCCCCCTGAAGACCCGAGCGTCAATGCCTAAGTTCTTGTGAATTGAGCATATCTCATCAGCCAGTGTTAGGGTCGGTACTGAGTAGAAAAATCTTTTTGACCCTGTTTTCGATATTGCGTAAGCCGCAGATCGAGTTTTGCCAACCCCCGGGCTTACCCTGATTGCTTTTTGCAGAGGCTGAAAATCTGGATCAAGATCGCACTTATCGTATATTGTCGGATTTTCGATGGCGTCCTTCTCAACCGTCTCCCAAAACTCTCCTGTAAGTCTCCAACGGGGGCCCCAGTACTCACGAACAAACAGGTCTTCGAGAATCTCTTTAAGGTCGTTGCGGGCTTGCGTGATCGGCGTGGTGTTGAGCCGGTAAGTCGGTTCGGTCAGCTCGAACAAGGATTGCGTTTGAATCCAGCGTTCTGCACTTTTGAATGATCGCTCCACCTCTTTGCTGAGGCGCCCTTTGTACTTGCCCGCGCAACCCTGCGGGTTTGCGGCAGCGAGCTGCTCAAACACCTCGGCCGAAAGACCTTCGCGGTAGGCGGAGTTAACCGCCTTCTGGAACTGCGCTGAGCGATCCATTGCGGCTGTGGCCGGCACGCTCAGCAGTTCATGAACATCAGCGCTCGCCGTCGTGCCCGTGACTTTGCGTGCAGCCCCGCTGACGTTGCGGTCCGCTACGGGGGCAGCAGGAAACGCTGCGCTCAAAGCCGCCGGGGTCCACAAACGCCCCGAGTGCTGGAGCAGATTTGTCGGAGCCACGACGCGCCCCCGTGCGATCTTTTTACTGTTGGGGTAGTTTGGGGTTCCAGGAACGCGGTAGGGCTGCGTTACAACACCTGTTGCGCTGTCCGCCCCTGTGCCGGCGCGTATCGCGTCGCCGAGCTGCCTCGCTTCTCCGACGGTCAGAGCACGCTCGAGGAATAGCCACAGATGGTAGTTGCCGGGCGAACTCTCGACAACGAGGGAGGGCTCAATGGACAAGCTGCCCGCCTTGCCCTTGTCGCCATCCGAATCGACGACGAAGGCGAACAAGCCGCGTGTGTCATTCAGGCCGCCTCTGCCTTTTTTGGGCGCGGTCTCTGCAATCGTGCGCGCCTCGATGTAGACGTTAAAGCCGTTATTGGCGGCCCTTACAGCAGCCTCCGTCATGCGTTCGACGGCACCGATATCGAACCTAAGGCTAGGCGCTGCGGGGCCCGATGGGTGGATCGGAACTAACTGCAGCAGTCCGGGCTTGTTGACGCCATCCAGCGCCCTCGCAGCGTGAGCGTGAAGGATTTCCAAAAAAGCGCGTACCGTCCGGTCGTCTACGAGGCTCGATGAGGACGCAATCACGGCTGGATCCTGAGCAGCCGCACCCGCGCATTATCGATCCGGTCGAGCGGCGACCGGACATGCGGGGTAGCGGAAATATGCGGGAAAGATGCAGTGCAGAACAGCTGACGCTGGACGCTCAGGTGGGGCGAGGGCGACTCTGGGACACATGTCCCGGAGAGCCCCCGTCCCGCCCGTCAGCCCAGCGCTACGCCGTTATTTCCCTTCAGCGCACATACGGCCACCTCGCTTGCCAAGCACCATTGCTTAGTTCTTCGCGAAGAGCATCATAGACGGCCTGGAAGTCAGCCGGTTTCGGACGAAATGGCATTCCGTCTTCATCAGTCGAATTTTTCAGAAATCGCCAGATTCGCTTGTAGATTTCGCTCTTTGTAACGAGATCGATATTGTGACTCCAGAACTTTTTTCCGTCAAATGAGAGATCGGGGCGGATCTCGCGGATGATCCTGGCAGTTCGCTTGGGATCATCACGGCTTAAGCGGCGCGGTTGCTTCCCTTTAGGGCGTGCGCTAGCATTGTCGGGATTATCGACCTGAGCAGCCGATACGTCACCAGCCCCGAGCGCCGCTTCATCGGCGCCGGGGTTATTTTGTTGGGTCATGGCTCAGGCGACCTCCCCGTACTTTGAGGTCGAGGCGAACGTGCGTTCTTCAAGCCACACGATTACATCGCTACGACGATAGCGGATGCGCGCCGGGGCAACGCGGATGAATTTCGGGCCGTATCCACGAGAACGGCCAATTTCGAGGAAGGGGATAGATACCCCTAGCCAGTCTGCTACAGCGCGTGTTGAAAGCAGGTCATCTGGATAGCCGTCTCCGAGCTCGGCGAGACGAGATGCGTGACGATCCAGATGATGCCGTCGCGATAGTGATGCTTCTTTGTTTGATGGAGCTGTCGCCGGGTCGTCAGGGACGTGATTTCTGTAAGATTTGGCCACTATGGCCTCCGTCGGAGGCACTAGGCACCGTGAAAGGCTGCCCAGTGCTCTCGCACCAAAGCAACCTCCGGTTTGCAAGGCCTGTGGGACAGCCTAGCGGCGTTGTCAGCGCCCGAAGAGTCGGTTTGCAGTCCTGAATCGGTGCTAGACCGAACAGGTACCGGGACCCTTTCTGTGCATGTCGTGAACACCCACTCACGGCAGCGTTTTAAAATTAGTGCGAGTTGTTGTGTTTGTAAAGCACTCTAGGTCGCATAAATGCGCGCTTTCCCCCTCATCGATGCTCCATGGCGATAACCAGACGCTTAGGAGGAGGCCGCACAAAAGCACTCAATCACCTTACTTTTATGGGTGCTCTCTGTGAGCTGATGGTGATCTGTGACGATGGGCCATTTGGGAAACTTATAAAGCTCAGCATCGCCACAGCTAGTCGGTCTGCAGTCGTTTGGCGCCTCGATCCCTCCTCAAAGCCTATTTTCGTGGCTCCAGCCCCTCACGGGTGGCATCTCGATATCGGTGAACAGCACCCCGAAATCACCGCCCCGACTTTCAAGAAGCGCCCTAGCCTTGTCGGCGCTCGACACCTTCGGCCAATTGCCATGCCGGAAACCTCGCGACCGAGCGGAGGCAGCGCGTTCTGGGATGCCGGCCGAATGAAGTCAAAATTGCGCCAATGTCGGATTGTGGGCCTAGTTCGGCCATGGCATAGGTGAGGCCTCGAAAAAGCCTGCCGCCGGGACTTCCATCTTCATGTCGTGCGACCCCGGTGACCCGTTCGCGGGCAACCTGCTCCTTGCCGCGCTCGCGCCGCGGGACATCGACCTGATCGCGCCGCATCTCGCCCGCTCGGACCACGCCCGGGGCGACACGCTTTTCCACGCGAACGAGGACGTTTCCCAGGTCACTTTCCCGCTCGGCCGGACCGTCGTGACCCTGGTCGTCCCCATCGACGGCGACAGCAACGTCGAGACGGCCACGGTCGGCCACGAGGGAGCCGTCGGCGGCGTCGTCAGCCAAGGTTACCTGCCCGCGTTCACCCGATGCGTGGTGCTGGTCGAGGGCTCGATCCTGTGCATGGAGGCGGACCGCCTCAAGGAGGCCAAGCGCGCCTCGCCGACCCTGAACGACCTGTTCGTGCGCTATGCCGACTGCCTGCTCGCGCAGGTCCTGCAATCGGTGGCGTGCAACGCCGCACACCCCATCGAGCGGCGGGTGCTGCGCTGGCTCCTCGGCCTGCAGGACCGGCTCGGGACGGACGACTTGCCGGTTACCCAGGCGGTGCTGGGCAACATGCTCGGGATCGGGCGCACTTACGTCACCGGGGTGCTGGCCAACCTGCAGCGCCAGGGGCTGATCCATGTCGGGCGCGGGCGCATCCACATGCTCGATAGGGCGCGCACGGAGGCGGCTTGCTGCGGTTGCCATGCCCGGGTGCGCCGGCACTTCGAGATCGTGCTCGGGGCCATCTACGCGCCGGAGGGCGAGATCCTCGCGGTCGAGGCCACACCGCCCGGCATGGGGCCGGAGCGTCCGCCGGATCCGGCTAAGTCGGCGGTTCGGGAGGCGGGCCGATGACCGCGCGGTCATCGGCCCGGATCGAGGTTGCCCGCCCGTCCCGGCTCTCGGCGCTCGACGCCTACGGCATCCTCGACACGCCCCCCGAGCAGGGCTTCGACGACATTGTCCACCTCGCCCGCAAGACGTGCGGCACGCCGGTGGCGCTCGTGAGCCTCGTGGCCGAGGACCGGCAATGGTTCAAGGCGCGCGTCGGGTTCGAGCCGTGCGAGACCTCGCTCGACCAGTCGGTCTGCGCCCACGTGCTCGGCGCGCCCAACATCCTCGTCATCCCGGACCTGACACTCGACCCCCGCACCCGCGAGAACCCGCTCGTGACGGGCGAGCCGTTCATCCGCTTCTACGCCGGCGCGCCGCTGGTGGCGGCGAACGGCGAGCCCATCGGCTCGCTGTGCGTGATCGATGGGGTCCCCCGGCCCGAGGGGCTGACGCCCGACCAGGCCGACTCGCTGCGGGCGCTCGCCGGACAGGTCATGGCACAACTGGAGCTCCGGCGGTCGGTGACCGAGCGTGACGGCATGCTCGCGGCCCAGCGCGCGACCGTGGTCCAGCACGAAGCCCTGCTCGCGGTCCAGGTCGCCGTGGCGCAGGCCGGAGGGCAACTCGACGTCGCGCTCCAGGCGGTGGTCGACGGGTCGCTGCGTGCGCTGCCTCAGGCCGAGGGCGCCGTGGTCGAGATGCTCGACGGCGACGAGCTCGTCTACCGGAACGTGGCGGGCAACCTCGGACGGCACCTCGGGCTGCGACTTCCGCTGCGCGGTAGCCTGGCCGGGGCATGCCTCCTGTCCGGCGAGGCGCGGGTGGTGGCTGACGTCCGCAAGGACCGCCATGTCAGGCGCGACCTCGTCGAGCGCCTGTCGCTACGCTCGTGCGCGGTCGTCCCCCTGTTCCGCCAGGGCAAGGGCATCGGCGTCCTCAAGGTGCAATCGAGCCGGCCCGGAGCCTTCACGACGCGCGACGGCGAGGTCGTCGGCCTTTTCGCCGGAACGGTCGTGGCCGGCCTGTCCCAGGCCGAGGAGGCCGAGGCTCGGCGCAGCGCCCGGGCCAGCCAGGACCGCTACAAGGCGGTGTTCGATAGCGCCATCGACTACGCCATCATCGCGATGGACCGCAGCGGCATCGTCACCGACTGGAACGCCGGGGCCGCAAAAATCCTCGGCTGGGAAGCCGATTCGATGTGCGGCAAGCCCGCCGATGCCTTCTACACACCCGAGGATCGTGCGGCCGGCATTCCGGCCCAGGAGATGGCCGCCGCCCTGTTGACCGGGCACGGCATCGACGACCGCTGGCACCTGCGTTCGAACGGTGAGCGCTTCTGGGCCAACGGCGAGATGATGGTATTGCGCGATGAGGGCGGCGAAGGCGTCGGCTTCGTGAAGATCCTGCGCGACCGCACGGAACAACGTCTCGGCTTCGAGCGCCTGCGCGAGGCCGAGGACCGGCTGCGCCGGGCGCAGGAGGCAGGCGGCGTCGGCATGTTCGTGGTCGATGCCGAGGGCATCCTGCATCCGACCCCGGAGTTCTGCCGCCTCTACGGCTTGCCCGCGCGGGACACCTATCCGTCTACGGCCTTCGAGCGCCTGATCATCCCCGAGGACGCGCACCTCGTCTCGACGGCGGCCTCGCGCGCCAGCGGAAAGGCCCCGCGCGACGTCGAGTACCGCATCCGGCGCCCGGACACCGGCGAGATCCGTTGGATCGCCCGGCGGGGCGACCTCGAACACGACGAGCACGGTCGGCCGGTGCGCTTCGCGGGGGTGTCGCGCGACATCACCGAGCAGGTGGCGGCGCGAGAGGCGTTGGCGCGGAGCGAGCGGCACTGGCGCGGCCTGTTCGAGCAATTGCGCGAGGGCTTCATCCTCGGTCGCGTGATCCGCGACGCCTCGGGTCGGGTGACCGACTGGCGCTACGAGGAGGTCAACCGCGCCTGGGGCGAGCTCGTCGGCGTGTCGAGCGAGCAGGCGGCGGGCCGCACGATCCGCGAGGTCTTCCCGGGCATCGAGGACGAATGGGTCCATGAGTTCGCCGACGTAGTCGAGAGCGGCCGCTCGGCCACCTTCATCCGGCAGGTCGGGACCCTGGAGCGCTGGTACGAGGGGCGCGCGCACAAGCTGACCGACGAGACCTTCGTGGTGCTGTTCCTGGAGGTGACCGACCGCATCCTGGTCGAGCGTGCCCGAGAGGCCGAGGAGCGGCGCAGGTCCGCCCTGCTGGAACTCGGGGATCAACTCCGCGACCTGACGGCAATCCCCCAAATGACCCGTGCCGCGGCCGAGATCGTGGGGCGCACGTTGGATGCCGGCCGGGCGGGGTTCGGCCGGCTCGAAGCCACCGCCGAGCATGTCGCGCTGGAGCCGGACTGGACCGCACCGGGCCTGAGCAGCATCGCCGGCCGGCACCGGTTCGAGGATTACGGCGACCTTCGGCGGGACCTGTTGCACGGCGAGCCCGTCGTCGTGCGGGACGTGGCCGAGGACCCACGCACCGCCGTGAACCTCCCCACCTTGCGTGCTGTCGACGTCGCCAGCCTGATCAACATGCCGGTGCGCGAGCGTGGGCGCACCGTGGCCCTGTTCTTCGTCCACGACCGTGTTCCGCGGGATTGGAGCGCCGAGGAAATCGCCTTCGTGCGCGCGGTGGCGGACCGCGTCGAGTCGGCGGTGGCACGCATCCGGGCCGAGGAGCAGCAGCAGTTCCTCAACCGCGAGCTGTCGCATCGCATGAAGAACACGCTGGCGATGGTGCAGGCCATCGCCACCCAGACCCTCCGCGGCGCGGCTGACATCGAGGTCGCCAAGGAGGTCCTGGCCGCACGCCTCATCGCGCTGGGCAAGGCGCACGACATCGTCATGACCGGCGAGGGCGAGAGCCGGGAAACCGATGTGCGCGCCGTGGTCGAGAACGCGCTCGACCTGCACGACGACCCGGGGCAGAGGCGCTTCAGCCTTCAGGGCCCTCTGGTCTCCTGCGGGTCCCGAGCTGCCCTTTCCTTGGCGCTGATGGTGCACGAGTTGGCGACGAACGCGGCCAAGTACGGTGCGCTCAGCACGCCGGCCGGCCACGTGACCCTGTCCTGGGGCGTCGAGGGCCCGGACGGCGACGAGGCGGTCCACATGACCTGGCGGGAGGAAGGCGGCCCGCCGGTCGCCGCCCCGAGCCGTCGCGGGTTCGGTTCCCGCCTGATCGAGCGCGGGCTCGCCGGGGCGGTCGGGGGACATGTCGAGCTCCGCTACGAGCCTCAGGGCGTGTGCTGCACCCTGACCGCGCCGTTGGCCGGGTTCCTGGCGGAAGGCTGATGGCGTGCGTAACACCGGGAGGTCACGTGCCGCGACGGCCTGAGGCTCGCATGGCCACGCACCTTGGAAGCGTCAGCTGGTGCGGGAGCGAAGATCGCGTAAGCGGGCCGTCGTTGCCCGAAGGCCCGAGTTGCCTCCGGGGTGCGGCTCAGGCGCAGGTGTCGGGCCGATGACCGTGTCTGGTACAGGCGAACCCGTGATGCACGACGAACGCCCAACCTTATCGCCGACGGCCGCCGAAGCAGTTCGTCGCGACACCTACCGCATCCTCTCCGAGATCGCCGGCGGGGTGGAACTCAACGACCCGTTCGCGGCGGCGGTGCATGCCACGCGCATGCCGATGATCATCACGGACCCGCGCCAGCCCGACAATCCGATCATCTTCGTCAACGACGCGTTCTGCCGCCTGACCGGCTACGACCGTGAGGAGACCGTCGGCCGCAACTGCCGTTTCCTGCAAGGGCCCGAGACCGACCTGGACGACGTGGCCCGCATCCACAATGCGGTTGCCGAACGACGTGAGGTCGAGGTCGCGATCTACAACTACCGCAAGGACGGCACGCTGTTCTGGAACCAGTTGCTGCTGGCCCCGGTGAAGGATGCTGAGGGCGAGGTCGCCTACTTCTTCGCGAGCCAGTACGACATCACCGGCGATTTCGCGCAATTGGCCAAGCTGAAAGGCGAGAACTCGACCCTGGCGGCCGAGTACGCCGAGAGCAAGGAGCGCCTGCAGGCCAGCCAGCAGCGCTTCAAGGTCATCCTGGACGCCATCGACATGGCCTTCGCCATCGTCGAGGTGCGGTTCGATGCCGATGACCGTCCCGTGGACTACCGCTTCGTCGATGCCAATCCCGCCTTCGAGCGGCAGGCGGGGGTCAACCTGCGCGGCAAATGGGTGACCGAGTTCGCCCCCGACCTGGAGCGCTTCTGGTTCGAGACCTACGGCCACGTCGCGCGGACCGGGGAACCGGCGAACTTCGAGAACTACGCCGAGGCTTTCGAGCGTTGGTTCGACGTACGGGCCATCCGCGTCGGGCAGCCGGCCGAGCGTCAGATCGCGATCCTCTTCAACGACGTCACCGCGCGCAAGCGCGCGGAGGCGGAGTTGCAGGAGCTGAACGAGACCCTTGAGGCGCAGGTCGCAGCCCGCACGGCGGAGCGCGATCGGGCTTGGCGTCTGTCGCAGGAACTCCTCGCCGTGGCCCTGCCGGACGGGACCATCGAGAGCATCAATCCGGTCTGGACCCAGTTGCTCGGTTGGCAAGCGCACGAGATCCTCGCCAGGTCCTTCATCGCGTTCACCCATCCCGACGATTTGGAGGCGACCAAGGCCGCCTTCGCCGCCATCTTCGAACGACCGCTGGTGACCCCGTACGAGTACCGATTCCGCCACAAGGACGGCTCGTACCGGTGGTTCGCCTGGACGGGCACTTTCGAGGACGGCAAGGTCTACGCCTCGGGACGGCACACGACGATTGAGCGCGAGCAGGCCGAGGCCTTGCGCCAGTCTCAGAAGATGGAGGCCGTCGGTCAGCTGACCGGAGGCCTGGCCCACGACTTCAACAACCTGCTGGCGGGCATTTCCGGCTCCCTGGAGCTGATGCAGACCCGCATGCAGCAGGGCCGCCTCACGGACCTCGACCGCTACATGACGGCGGCCCAGGGGGCCTCGAAGCGGGCGGCCGCGCTCACCCATCGCCTGCTCGCCTTCTCGCGGCGCCAGACGCTCGACCCGAAGCCGACGGACGTGAACGCCCTCGTGGGCGGGATGGAGGAGCTGATCCGACGCACGGTTGGGCCCGCCATCACCGTGGAGGTGGTCGGGGCGGCCGGGCTATGGCCGGCACTGGTCGACCCG
The DNA here is from genome assembly GCF_022179385.1 of Methylobacterium longum. Classification (GTDB taxonomy): domain Bacteria; phylum Pseudomonadota; class Alphaproteobacteria; order Rhizobiales; family Beijerinckiaceae; genus Methylobacterium; species Methylobacterium longum. The sequence continues at coordinate 172,023 of NZ_BPQS01000004.1, forward strand.
CCGCAGCTTGAAAACGCCCTGCTCAACCTGTGCATCAACGCGCGGGATGCGATGCCGGAGGGCGGCCGCATCACCATCGAGACCGCCAACAAGTGGCTCGACGACCGCGCTGCCAAGGAGCGCGACATGCCGCCGGGGCAGTACCTGTCGCTGTGCGTCACCGACACCGGCACCGGCATGACACCGGACGTCGCCGCCCGCGCCTTCGACCCGTTCTTCACGACCAAGCCCATCGGGCAGGGCACCGGGCTGGGCCTAAGCATGGTCTACGGCTTCGCCCGGCAAACCGGCGGCCAGGTGCGGATCTACTCGGAGGTGGGCCAGGGCACGACCCTGTGCATCTACCTGCCGAGGCATTATGGGGATGCCGAGGCCAACGCGGTCCTCGCCGACCTCGCCGGAGCCCCACGGGCCGAGCAGGGCGAGACCGTCCTGATCGTGGACGACGAGCCAACGGTACGGATGCTGGTCACGGAAGTCCTCGAGGACCTCGGCTACACGGCTATCGAGGCAGGCGACGCCGTCTCGGGGCTCAAGGTGCTGCAGTCCGACGTGCGCATCGACCTGCTGGTCACCGACGTCGGGCTGCCCGGCGGCATGAACGGGCGCCAGATGGCCGACGCGGGGCGGGAGCGCCGGCCCGACCTGAGAGTGCTGTTCATCACTGGCTATGCGGAAAACGCGGCTGTCGGCAACGGCCACTTGGAGCCCGGCATGCAGGTGCTGACCAAGCCTTTCGCGATGGAGGTGCTGGCCTCCCGCATCAAGGACCTGATCGCCAGCCGATGATATCGCCTCGACTACGAGCAAGGATCCCTGGCGAGCAGCGTTCGCAACCCCGCACGCCTGGCCGCGTTTGCAATCTCACTTAGGTTGATGCCGGAATCCTTCCGTACCGCTGGTGAGGGGACCGAGAAGTAGTGCTGGTCCCTCGATGTCGCTGACCAACCGGATCGTGGGCTTGGTGGCCCTGGCGCTCGTGCCGGCGTTGGCCATCCAGGGTTACAACGAGTACGCGCTGCGCGCGGCTCGCACCGAGGCCGTGCGCGCCGAGGCGGTGCGGACAGCACGGGGTGTGGCGGTCGACCTTGGGCAGTTCGGGCGTGGCGTCCGTCAGGCCCTGCGCATCCTCGCGGAGGTGCCCGAGGTCCAGGGCAAGGACCCGGCAGTCTGCACACCCTACCTGCGAACGCTGCTCGACAAGGTGCCGGGCGCCTTCTTCTTCGGCGTGATCGACGTGGATGGACGCGTCGTGTGCAACACCCTGGGGTCGGCGCGCGGCGCCTACTCGCTCGCGGACCGCCAATACTTCCAGGATGCGATGCGGGGCGGCTTCGCCGTTGGCGAGTATGTCCGTGGCCGCATCACTGACCGACCTACCATCCAGCTCGCCCAAGCGATTCCGGGAGCGGACGGCCTCCCGGCGGGCGTCGTCCTAGCGAGCGTCGACCTGGATTACCTCGCCGGCCAACAGGCCCGGGCCGGCTTGCCGGCGGATGCCACCCTCACGGTTACGGACAGGAAGGGTGCGATCCTGCTCCGTCTGCCCGATCATGCCCAGTGGGCCGGCAAGCTCTTGCCGCCCGCCTACCAGGCGACGCTCCAGGCCAACCGCGGCCATGTCGTCGACATGCTGGGCCTGCGCGGCACGATGCGCATCACTGGGGTCGCTGCCGCCACCCCGGATGACCTCGATGGCATCACGGTTGCCGTCGGCCTGTCGCCAGTCACCGCCTTCGCGGACATCGACGCGGCGACACGGCGCGGCCTGATCCTCATCGGTCTGGGCGCTGCCCTGGCCCTCGCTGCGGCCCTCCTGGCCGGACGTGCCTTCATCCGTGAGCCAGTGCACCGTCTGCTCAGGACCGCCAGCGCCTGGCGGGCCGGCGACCTCGAGGCGCGGACCGGCATCGCGGGGCCGACGGAGTTCGGCCAGCTCGGCGAGGCGTTCGACGCCATGGCGGCCTCGCTGCAGAAGCATGAGGGCGAACTACGGGCCGAGATCTCACGCAGCCACCAGTTGCAAGAGCGGCAGACGATGATGCTGCACGAACTCAATCACCGCGTCCGCAACACGCTAGCCACGGTGCAGTCCCTCGCCCGGCAATCGCGTCGGAGCGATGCGACCGACGACCGGCTGGAGGGCCGCATCCTCGCGCTGTCCAAGACGCACGACCTGCTCTCGCGCGACGACTGGTCCGGGGCCTCGCTCGTGACGGTGCTGGAGAACGAACTGTCCCCATTCCGGGACGAGCACGACCGCTTCCAGTTTGACGGGCCGGACGTTGAGCTTGCTCCGCGCTACGTCCTAGCGCTCGGAATGACGGTCCACGAGCTCACCACGAACGCAGCTAAATACGGCGCCCTCTCCGTCGAGCACGGTCGTGTGGACATCGCCTGGCACGTGGTCACCGGCGAGAGCGGCGCCCGCCGGCTCGCACTGGAGTGGCGCGAGAGCGGAGGCCCCTCGGTCGAAGAGCCACGCGGGCGCGGCTACGGCACGCGATTGATCAACGGCGGCGTCACGCAGGAGCTCGGTGGCACGGTCAGGCTGGTCTTCCAGCCAGGCGGGCTGCGCTGCACGATTGACGTTCCCCTCGACGCACAGGACCGCTTCACCTCGTTCCGCGACGTCGCAAGCCCCTCCTCGCCATCGTCCCCATGAGGCCAGCTTGCCAACGTCCGCTGCCGACCGAGGGTGTGTAGAAACGCAGGAGGGGTAGACGAATTTCCCCTCTAACGCCCTGGTTATCGCCGAAACAGGCACCCTAGAGACTCTGGAGGGGCAATCCGACATTCAGCAGGTCCGCTTGGCGGTAGGCTGAGAGGCCGCAAAAATCGCATCTGGTGGTCGAAATCTGACGTTTGATACCCGCCGATGGTCCGCTACATGCCACACGGGGATATCCGGCATGAGTGCGTCTCGGCCAAATTTGCTTTCGCCCGAAACGCCCGTGTTGCACCGCCATCAAGGGACTAATTCAATCTCGCTTGGCCGCCAAGTCTTCGTAAAGAACGGTTCGAGCGGGCTGTAAAGCCGCAGGATCGTGAACCAGCCCTTTTTGGGGTCAGTCTGTATCCAGTTGCCACGTTTGACGCCTGTGGGCTGGGTTGGGCTGAAGTAGATTGTTGTTACGCCGTCAGAGCCTGCCTCGGCGGCGGGGGATGGGTAACTTTGACTACCCGCTCGTGGGTAGCGTTGCGGCGTTTCGAGCATTGAGCGCGTCTGATTATCGTAGAGCGTGAATGACCAGAAGTTCTCTTCTGGAATCCCCTTAGGCAGCATCACCCTGTATGTCTTGGAGCCGTCGAAGTAAGTTTTATCGGCATCAAGCATGTTGAGCAGATATTGCGACCCGATACCAGTCACACGCATAGCCATGGCTGGTGTAATACCGGTGACGTAATAGAAGAACGCAGTGCGCGCATCCAACTGGCGGTACCCCGTCGCTGGGAACGGCTTGACACCTGCTTTAGTGATTTCGGGAATTGGAGTCTCGAACTCATATCCTGTAACAAACAGGAAATTCATCCAGGCGGAGTCCGGATAATAATACCAATTTTTGTCGCGGGGATTTAGGAATAAACTACGCGAGGTAGCGTTGGCGACCGAAGCGGCTTCCGTGAGGATTTTCTTCATCCTCGCGTCGGGCGAAAATGACTTGCCCTTGATGATGCCGATGGCAGCGACCGATCCCATCTGTTCGGGATTAAGCGATGTAGCTGGCTCCTGCTGCACGATCTCATTCAGCATCTCGTAGAAGCTGAAGTCGTTGGGCGGAACGGTATTCATCACCTTGCCGCTGCCTTCGTGGAATACAGTGGCAGGTGGCTCGGTGATTTCGCCAAGTTTGGCCTTGCCGGAAAGAAAGGCTGCGATTGGAGTGCCAACGCCACCAGCCTCGTAAGGGTAAATCTTGGTGAAATTCTTGATCGACTCGACGGCAGGTTTCGGATCGCTTTTGTTTTCGAGAAATGCGCGGCCCATAATGAGCAGCCGGGTCGTGATGGGTCGAGCAACGTAGTATCCGCCCTCCGGAACCGGGCCGTCATAGCCCGGCGGCAGGATAAGATATTTGCCGCCAAGACCGCGATCAGGTCCTGGCAAGCCGAAATCAGTGACCCAACGGAACCACATGTCGTCCAAAGCCCCCAGAGCCTTGGGCGGGGCCTCGAACACCACTGGACCATTAGAAACGTCAATAAATCCAAGGAAGTACACAGTATCTGCGTTTGCAGTCAGGAACAGTGACTTTGCATCCATCAACTCAGAAAAGATTAGAATCTCGTTATCCTTGACACCGGCGTCGATAAATCCTTTGCGCGCAGCAACTAGGCTGACACCTTGCATTGTATTGACGAACGCGTTGTACGCATGTGTAAAGTCGATGTAGTCGTAAGCTTTGTCCAACGTGTTTTTTGACGGCGCGCCATCCTTGAATTCGAACGTCCCAAAGCGCGTATCGACTTTATCCTGAGTGGTGATCGACGGTGGGGGCGCGGGTACCGTCTGGGCAGTAGCCAAGCGTGTCAGTCCCAGAGCGACGCAGAACACAAGCAATGAGGTGAGTTCAAATTTTCTCATCGGTCGCCTCCCTTGGGACGGTTCGGCAGGGTAAAAGAAAGTGATCCTCATCCAGCAATTGCAGATTTTAGAAAATCTGGCCATACAAAAACGATAGGCAGAATTACTACCAACGCTCCGGAGCAACTCATTTCGAGGTGCAGCAGCCGGAAGTGGTCCAGCGGCAATCCAATATCCAAAGTCCATCCTTTGCGGAAGGTTGGAAGGTCCGCTTCCAGGCATTTGAGGAAAGAATGCCCTACGACTGGATAGGATGGAAAGTAGTCGTTGCGGCGTGTCCAACGAGAATGCCCGATCTCTCCGCTGCTGAGGAGATGAGCTATGCCGACACAGACCGTCCTAGCCGCTGCAACAGCCCTGGCACTTGGACAAGGAACACCGCAGCCGCTTCCCTCCACCCAGGCCACGACGACCTACCATCGGGTCGAGGTAAATGGAGTTGGCATTTTCTACCGCGAGGCGGGGCCGCGCGATGCGCCCACGATCCTGCTGCTCCACGGCTATCCGTCGTCATCCCGGCAGTGGGACCCGCTGCTACCGCTGCTCGCCGACCGCTATCACCTGATCGCGCCCGACTACCCCGGCTTCGGCCAGAGCGATGCGCCGTCGCCAGCGCAGTACACCTACACCTTCGACAACCTTGCCAGGACGATGGAGGGGTTGGTCGCCCACCTCGGCATTGAGCGATACACGCTCTTCATGCAGGACTACGGCGGTCCGGTCGGCTTCCGCATGGCGCGAGCTCACCCCGAACGGGTGAGTGCGTTGATCGTTCAGAACGCCAACGCCTACGCAGAGGGCCTCGGTGCGAAGTGGCAGTGCATCGCCCGGTACTGGGCCGATCCCGCGGCTCACCCCGAGCAGGTCGATGCCTTCATCTCGTTGGAGGGAGCCAAGCAGCGTCACCTTGGCACGAGCCCGAACCACGAGCGGTACAATCCGGACACTTGGACGGACGAGTACGCTGCCTTAGCCCGTCCGGGGCAACGGGACATCCAAGCGGCGCTCCTTTACGACTACCGCACCAACGTCGCGTCTTATCCGGCGTGGCAAGCTTGGATGCGCAGCCATTCGCTGCCAACGCTCGTGCTGTGGGGCCGTTATGATCCCTCGTTTATTGTGCCAGGAGCAGGAGCGTACCTGCGCGACATGCCGGCGGCGGAGTTGCACATCCTCGATGCTGGCCATTTCGCGCTGGACGAGGCAACGGACGAGATTGCTTGGCTGACGCGTGACTTCCTTGGCCGCAGCATTGGAAGCTCGACAGCCCCATCTTCCGTACCTCGTTAGTGCGGACGCTACTCCCCTAGCGTTGGAGAAGGGCTGGAGACGGAACGTCCGCTTCGAGGCGATAGGCCAGGGTCCGCTGACCACCCTTTTCCGGCCTTCTGGAGGTCTGCTTACCGGCAGATTGGTCGTCAGCTGGCGCTCGACGGCCATGGTGCCTCGGGTATTCTGCGTGCGTGGCATGCCTGCTCGGGATCTGGGGGCGAGATACCCTCGTGTGCTGGTCGCCAGCGGAGGGTAGACCGCGATCCGGACCCGATCCGCTCGGCCAAGCCAAGCTGCACCAGTCCCATGCAGGCATCGAGAACTTCCGCGTTGCACTGAGCGCGTGGAAGCCCAGACCTGATCTTGATAACGCTAGCGCGGACGAATTCATCGGTCAAAACTGAGAGAACTGCTCGCTCCGCAGCGCTGAGCGGATGCATCGTGTAAACTTCCTCGCACCCAAGTGCCTAAACGCCTTGACAAGGAGCTGTGACCTTCGCTTCCGGCCTCCCCCGGTTAATTGGGGTAGCTGCCACCCGAGGCCGGATGATGAGTGCCCGCATACGTGGCCGTGCCGGACGTGAGCGGCCCCGCACGGCCGTCGTACAAGGCTTACCCGGCGAGTTCGCGCATGACCTTGATCAGGTCGGATTTGCCCTCAAAGCCGATGCCAGGCAGCTCCGGCATGACGATGTGGCCGTTCTCGACCTTCACCCCATCCGGGAAGCCGCCATAGGGTTGGAACAGGTCTGGGTAGCTCTCGTTGCCACCGAGCCCGAGGCCGGCTGCAATGTTGAGCGACATCTGGTGCCCGCCATGCGGGATGCAGCGGGACGGTGACCAGCCAAACTGGTGCAGTACGTCCAGTGTCCGCAGGTACTCCACCAGCCCATACGACAGGGCGCAGTCGAATTGCAGCCAGTCACGATCCGGCCGCATGCCTCCGTAGCGCAGGAGGTTGCGAGCATCCTGATGCGAGAACAGGTTCTCGCCGGTGGCCATTGGACCCGGGTAGAACTCGGACAGCGCCGCCTGGAGCGCGTAGTCGAGGGGATCGCCGACCTCCTCGTACCAGAACAACGGGTACTCCCGCAGCATCTTGGCGTAAGCAATGCCGGTCTCCAAGTCGAAGCGGCCGTTCACGTCCACCGCGAGCTGCGCCTGGGAGCCGATCTCCTTCAGCACCTCCTCGATGCGGCGCTGATCCTCGTCGATCGACGCGCCACCAATCTTCATCTTCACGACGTTGTAGCCGCGGTCGAGGTAGCCGCGCATCTCGGCACGCAGGGCGCTGTAGTCCTTGCCCGGATAGTAGTAGCCGCCGGCCGCGTAGACGAAGACCCTCGGGTTCGCCTCGACACCCTTCTGCTCGGCGAGCAGGCGGAACAGCGGCTTACCGGCGATCTTCGCGGTGGCGTCCCAGATCGCCATGTCGAGGGTGCCCACTGCCACCGAGCGCTCGCCGTGGCCGCCAGGCTTCTCGTTGTTCATCATCGCGGCCCACAGCTTGTGCGGGTCGAGGTTGTCGCCGGCCTCGTTGAGGACGCTCTTCGGATCGGCCTCCAGGATGCGGTTGCGGAACCGCTCGCGGATCAGACCGCCCTGGCCGTAACGGCCGTTCGAGTTGAAGCCGTAGCCGACGACGCGGCGGCCGTCCCGCTCTACGTCGGTGACCACCGCCACGAGGCTCGTGGTCATCTTGGTGAAGTCGATGTAGGCGTTGCGGATGGGCGATGAGATCGGCTTGGTGATCTCGCAAACGTCGACGATGCGCATGGGTGCACTCCTGGTGTTGAGCGGGGTGAGAAGGTTTGAAGGGATTGGCTCTCAGGTGTCCGCCGGGGAGCCGTGGCCTACGGTGTGACCACCGTGGGACGAGGCAGAGCGTGACTGCTCTCAGGTTCGGGAATGATCTCTTCCGCCGCGACGGCTGCTCGTTTGCGGTAGGCGTCCTGTGCCTTCGTGGCGTCGAAGGCGCCTTCCCACTTCGCGATGGCGATGGTGGCGACCGCGTTGCCGATCAGGTTCGTCACCGCGCGAGCCTCGTTCATGAAGCGATCGACGCCGAGCAGCAGCACGAGACCGGCGACAGGGACGGTGTGGATGCTGGACAGTGTCGCGGCGAGCGTGACGAACCCGGCACCGGCAACCCCGGCCGAGCCCTTTGAGGTCAGGAGCAGCACGCCGAGGACCACCAGCTGATCGCCGATCCCGAGCGGCGTGTTGGTGGCCTGGGCGACGAAGATGGCCGCCATCGTCAGATAGATGCAGGTGCCGTCCGCATTGAAGGTGTAGCCGGTCGGCAGGACCAGCCCGACCACGGACTTCTCACAGCCGAGCCGCTCCAGCTTGACCATCATGCGCGGCATGACGGCTTCGGTGGAGCAGGTCCCAAAAGTGATGAGGATCTCGTCCTTGAAGTAGCCGAGGACCTTGGTCAGCGAGAAGCCGGTCCAAATGCAGACGGTGCCGAGTACCACCACTACGAACACGATCGAGGTGATGTAGACCCCGAGCATGAGGTAGGCGAGCGACCAGACCGTGCCAAATCCGTACTTGCTGATGGTGAAAGCGACACCTGCACCGGCACCGATCGGGGCGAGGCGCATGACCATCGCGACGATGCGAAACAGTGCGTCGAGCAGGCTATCGATGACGACCACCACCGGCTTGCCGTGCTCACCGGCCTGCACGAGAGCGACGCCCAGCAGCACCGAGATCAGGATGATCTGCAGCATGGCGCCCTTAGCGAACGCATCCACCATCGTCGTGGGGATGATGTCCATCAGGAAGCCGACGAAGCCGGGTTGCGCCTCGGCCGCCTTGGCATAGCCAGCGATGGCGCTGCCGTTGATGTGCGTGGCGTCGATGTTCATGCCGGCGCCGGGCTGCATGACGTTGACGACCACGAGGCCGATGACGAGCGCGAGGGTCGAGACGACCTCGAAGTAGAGGAGTGCCCGAACACCGATGCGGCCGACCTCCTTCAGATTGCCCATCTTGGCCACGCCAACCACGATGGTGCCGAAGATCACCGGCGCGAGCAGCATCTTGATCAGCTTGATGAAGCCATCGGCGAGTGGCTGCAGTGTAATGCCGACACCTGGCAGGAAGTACCCGACGAGAGCGCCCAGGATGATGGCGATGAAGACCTGAATGTATAGCCTGCTGAGCCATGTTTTCACGGCTTAATCCCTCCCATTGGCCGCTGCTTGAACAGCGAGACCAGTTTCTCCTCTTGCGGGAGTTTGCAGGGCGGCTATACGCCTGGACACCGTCGCGTGGCCAATGCCATGTTCGATACGCCCTATGCGCAAACGGCACCGACATGGATCTGGACTGGCTCAAGGACTTCCTAGCCCTCGCGGAACAGAAGACCTTCTCGCGGGCCGCCGACGCTCGGAATGTGACGCAGCCAGCCTTCGGCCGCCGCATCCGGGCGCTTGAGGATTGGATCGGCACGGCACTGTTCGTGCGTGGGGCGTACGGCGCCGCGCTGACGCCGGCCGGCGCTCATTTCGAGCCGGCGGCGCAGGAGCTGGTGCGTAGCTTGGAGCGCGCCCGGCGTGGCACGCAGGCAGTTGGTGATCGGGATACGGCGACGCTTTCAATCGCGGCGACCCATGCCCTGTCGTTCACGTTCTTTCCGAGCTGGATACGCCCGCTGATGGGGTCCACAGTTCTAGGGACGCTCAACCTCATCTCGGACAGCATGGAAGCCTGCGAGCAGATCATGCTCTCTGGTGAGGTGCACTTCCTGCTCTGCCATTTTCATCCGGACGCGCCGGCGAAGTTCGAGCCCGACCGCTTCCAGAGCGTTCAGGTCGGTGATGATGTGCTCGTTCCGCTGTGCGCGCCTGGCGCGGACGGCCGCGGGACGTGGTCACTGCCGGGCTCATCGACTGAGCCGGTTCCCTACCTCGCCTACAGTCAGGCTTCTGGCCTCGGCCGCATCTTGGTCGCCTGCAAAAGCAAGGAGTCGACCCACACCGTCACGAGCTTCACCTCGCATCTCGCTGCGACGCTGACGACGATGGCGCGGGAGGGGCATGGCATCGCGTGGCTACCGCAGACAGTGGCAGCGGATGATCAGGCACGTGGTCGGCTGGTACGTGCTGGCTCAGAGCGGTTCGACGTGCCCATCGAGATTAGGCTGTTCCGATCCCCTGAGTGCCGCAACCACGCAGCTGACGAACTCTGGGAGCACCTCTCTAGCCGCGGTTTTCGGGTAGCGGCTCCGTAAGCCGCCCTTATGCGAATGGCCCCCGCCAGTACTGTCTGCTTACGGGACGTCGCCAAAGCCAGCTGAATGGCCGGGTTGGGCGCAAAGCCGAATGTCTGCTTTTCCGCTAATACTCAAGATCCGATCCTGGCCATAAATATTATTTTTCTAAAACATCGTGGGGTTTGGTGGCGGTCGATCCTGGATTTCGGTATTACCATGCAATTGTTGACGAAATCCCGCACAGCCGCTTGAGCCGGTCTGCAACGCGTTGAGCGGGCTCGCGGAGCCTTTCAGCAGTCATAACAACATAGCCAGACGTGACATCGCGCCCCAGCGAGTGGTTCACGAGAGCAGACAAAGCGAGGGGAGAGATGTCAGTGCTCTCTGCTACTGTCACAAATGTTCGTCTCAGATCGTGAGCAGAAACACGAATGCCAGTGGAAACCGCAACTTGTTCTAGAGGGTAGGCCGGCTCTTCGATGTGCCCGCTGGCGCTGTCTGCTGAGAAGACGAACGGTCCATCTTTGCCAATTGCCCGTCTCGCTGCCAGGAGTTCATGAACGAAATCCGTCATCGGAAGATCTAGCTTCCTCCCGGCCTTCGTGTTGGCCGCAGGAAGACGGATGACGCGCTCCGCGAGATCAATGTGCTCCCAGCGAAGTGATGCAGCTTCGCGGCGCCTTAAACCTGTGAACAAGAGCAGCAGGAGGTAAGCGCGAGCTACAGCGTTCGGCAAGCTGAGAACGCCTTGGTAGAAGCGGGGCATCTCCTCGGTCCGCACTACACGTTCTCGCCGACGCTCTTGATACCACTGACGTTTTAAACGTCTGACCGGATTGGCCGGCAGGTCAGCGTCTCGGTCGGCAGCGTAATTCCAGAGGAAGCGCAGCGATCGCATCACACCGTTCGCCGTAGACTCACCGTTGTGAGGTCCCGCAGCCTGGATCTCCGAGGCAATAGCCCGATGGCGTGCCTCCACCAGTTCAGGTGTGATGTCTTTGAGCGGCCTGTCTAGCCAGATCTTCAGATGTCGCTCGACGCCTCGGCGATACTCCTCAGCGGTGGTCTGCCGCAGCGGCCGCGAAACAAGGTAGTCCTCGAGGACAGCGCGGAGCGTAAGGATTGCCTTGGCCGGGGCTTTGGGATCGAGTCCGCGGTAAAGATCGGCGAGCGTAGCTTCAGCGCGGCGGCGCGCCTCATCAATAGGAACCACGTTGGTGGGCGCTACTGTCACGCGCCGCGTGCGCCCGTTCGGAAGGTCGCGCTGAACGACGTAGGTTTTTGCATTCGTCTTGCCCGAGCACAGCACGCCGAATCCGCGCAGCTCGGTGTCCCAGTGGAGCACCTGTCGCCCTGACGCGTCGGGTGCCGGCAATTTCTCGATCACCCGTTGTGTTAGCTTGAGGCGGGCCATAGTGCTGTCCGTCAAATAAGGAAAAAGGGGGCTCAGAAGCTGCCCTACGGAGCTTTACATTAGCTCTACGTTAGTGGGTCTGCGCCTTAAAATAAAGCGGAGATAATGGGTTAGGCTCTGCAGCGCCTTATTTTTAAAACGGCAAAGGGCGCGCGCCTGCAAACTACGAATCTGGGGGTCAGAGGTTCGAATCCTTTCGGGCGCGCCATTAGCTTCACGCACTCAGCAGATACTGTCCTGATCCGCGCTTTTCAGAAGGCGCGATTGGGAAGCGGCTGGGAAACGCACTCACCCATAGCGGTTTAGACGGCGACGCCCGTGCGGGGCGTGGTCAGGACGGCTCGGTCACGTCCTTGATGCCGACCTGCGTGAGGAGCGTCGGCAGCGCGTTCTGCGGGCCGACATAGGCGTTGACGGGCTTGTACCACGCGGAACGCGAGTGCGAATTCCCGCCCTCGCCGCCGCCGCTGAGGATCACCGCCGGGACGCCGGGCGACATCGCCACGTTCGAGTCCGTATGTTCCCCGGTCACGTTGACCGTGGCATCCGTCAGGACCGAGGCGATCGACCGGCGCGCCGTCCGGACGACCGGGGACGCCAGGGGCGTGAGGCCCGCCCGCCGGTCGCCGATCAGCTTGACCGCCACCGTGACGGCCGTCGAGTTCCAGCGCCGGTTCTCCTCCTCGGCCGCCTGCCTCACGAGCCCGAGGACCTGCTCCGCTTCCCTGAGCAGCGCGCGCTCGTCCTTGGAGCGCATGTCGAGGCAGACCCCAGCGCGTGGACCGCGCTGGGCAAACCGAATTGCGTGAAGCTGTGGCCGCCCGGCGCCCTCAAGGTGATCTCGCAACGGTGGCTGCCGGTGCCGCGGTTGAGCAGGCGGCTGATGTCGATCCCGTCGACCGGAACAAAGCCATCGATGTCCGTCTGGTCACGAAACAGCGCGTGCGCACCGCGCAGGTTGCCGAACTCCTCCTCGCCGACGAAGATCACATCGTCGACCGTCGCGAGCGAGTTCTGGTTGAGAGCGTCGCTCACGGAGAGCAGGACCGCCAGCCCGCGCGTCGTCGCCGATTCCCGGGCCATCGAAGGAGGCGCAGAACGGGAGTGGGCTCTGGCAGAACACCGACGACCGCGTGCGTGCGCACTCGTGCCTGGGCGATCGGCCGCCCGCGCCCGGCACCTTCCCGGATCGAGCCTTCCGGCCCCCATGACTGCCGCCACGCCGTAGCCTCACGTCCGGCTCGGTCCACAATACCGGTCCGGTCAGCTGCCGCGTCAGGTCGGCGACCCGCCCATCGCGGCTCGTGTCAGCTGCGGGCTCTGAGCGCTGAGCGGGTCTGATGACGTGAAGGGCCTATATATTTTCTCGCGCGGCCTGTTCGGAGCAAGCCTTTGCGACCTCCGAGATCGGCAGATTCGAGTGGCCGGACGTCTTCGAGGTGTCGTCAAGGCAAGAGCGCACACGATCGCGCGAAGCATTTCCGCCGCTCGACGTATCCAGCTTGCGCAGAAGATTGTCCTTGTCCGCGGACGATGCTCCCGCCCAAGCTTGCATCGTATCGCCTCCGTCCAACGCTGAAGCGAGCGCTGCCATGACGACGAGGACGAACACACTGGCGGGAAGAAAGCGCATTGTTACAGCCTCGCATGGCGAAAGGTCGGCAGCTGCTCTCGGGGTTCGTTCAGGCGGCGGCCGCGGTCGCAGCTCGGCCCGCACGGATTTCCGGCTTGCGAGCAAATGAAGGTGCGACTGAAATAGGTCCTGAAGCGCCGTCGCGGATTGCCGACTACTTGGGGCAAAAACGCACAGCTTCGACGAACGGGCGCGTGTTCGCCGGCGTGAGGCGCCTGGGATTGTCCATCCGCGCATCGGCCTGCCCCGGACATCGCCGCGGCAGGGTGGGATCCTTGGGGCGAGGGGCGGCCGGGCCTACTGCGCGGCTTGGATGTTCGGCGGTCCCAGGTGCTGAAGGAAGTCGGGCTTGCCGAGGCTCACGCCGGCACTGCGCAGGATCGCGTAGGCGGTGGTGGCGTGGAAGAAGAAGTTCGGCAGGGCGAAGCCGGTGAGATAGCGCTGCCCCGTGAAGCGATAGCCCATACCGTTCGGGAACTTCAGCTCCACCTCGCGCTCCGCACCCGAGGCCAGCGCGGCGGGATCGACGCCTTCGACGAAGGCGATCGTCTTAGTGCAGCGCTCCTTGAGTTCGGCGAAGCTGGCCTCGACATCCGGCATTGCAGGCGCCGCGATCCCGGCGAGCCGCGCCACGGCGTTCTTCGCGCTGTCCGATGCCATCTGATATTGAGCCGGCAGGGGGCGCATGTCCGGAGCGAGACGACCGAGGAGCAACTCGGCCTCGGGCTTTTCCAGCGCCGCCTTGTCGAGCCAGGCGCTCATGCTACGAAGCGCATTGACGAAGACGGGGACGCTGACGTCGCGGATGCTGATGCTCATGCCCACTGCCTAGGGCACCTCTCCCCCTTGAGGCAATGCGGATGCACGTCGGGACGGAAACGCCTCGGCACCCCCTGTCCCGCTCGCGAACCTGTCATCCGGCCTGAGCCGATGTCCGCTTCCAAGATGTCGGGAACGGCCCGCGAACTGCCGAGACGGGCGGGCAGCCATCCTGCGCCGCGATCCGAGCGGACGTCCGGTTGCCCAATCTTGTTTCCCCGAAGCAGTCCGGCGGCAAACCACCCAACCCGGATGCGCGGCAGAGCGAGGCAGCGTGTCTCGCGGTGGCCTGGAGCGGCCCGTTCGCTTCAGAAAAGCGCGCTTGAAAAAGCGGACTGACTTCTACCGCGCCATGGCATGTACGGGAAGCCGCTGAGTGCTCGCGCTTGGCGAATGAAGGGTTCGGAGAAGGTCTGCGACCGGCATCGGTTTGCCGATCAGGTAGCCTTGGATGTAGCGGCAGCCATGGCGGTGAGCGGCCTCGAGCTGGTCAAAGGTCTCAACCCCCTCAGCGATGCCGTCGAGCCCGAGATTCTGACAGAGATCCAGGATCGTAGACACGAGACTGCAGCCTCGGTCCGTGTCGATGTCGGCCATGAAACTACGGTCGATCTTGATCTTGTCGAGCGGCAGGCGATGCACATAGCCGAGGCTGGAATAGCCCGTCCCGAAGTCGTCCAGCGCAATCTTGATGCCGAGAGCCCGCAACGCGTTGATGGCCGCCTTCGCCTGATCGAAGTCCCGCATCAGAGCGGTCTCGGTGAGTTCCATGGTCAGGCGACGAGGGTTCAAGCCGCTCTCGGTGACGGCGGCGAGGATCGCGACCATGGTCTCAGGCGAGGCGAGATCATGGGCGGACAGGTTGAAAGACAGGCCGATGTCGGGGGGCAGTCGTGCGCAATCGGCCAGCGCCTTGCGCAAAAGCAGCAGGGTCATGGCATGGATCATACCGCAGCGCTCCGCCGCGGCGATGAACCGGTCTGGCGGGATGCGGCCCAGCGTCGGGCTGGTCCAGCGCGCCAGACCTTCCACGAGGGCGATCTCGCCCGTCTCCGTGTCGAGGATCGGCTGGTAATGCATCTCCGTCTCGGCGGCGAGGTCGGCCGTACGCAGGGCGGCCTCGACGGCTCGCTCGGCGCGGATCGCGTCCTCATGCTCTTGGGAGAACAAAGTCGTCATACCGCGCCGATGCTCTTTCGAGTGGTACAGCGCGTAGTCGGCGCGGTCGAACAACTCGTCCGCCTCGCGTCCTGCTCTCGGGAATTTTGCCAGGCCGCCCGAGCAACCCGTGATGACGCGAATGTCCCCGAGGAGGATCGGCTTCTGCAGCGCCGCGCATATGCCGTCACAGAAGGCGATGATCTCTTCGGGCGACCCGGGCGAGAGGACGAGGACGCCGAATTCATCGCCGCCGAGGCGGGTCACAATCACGCCGACGCGCGCGAACGCGGCCAAGCGCCGGCCGGTTTCCGCCAGGACGCGATCACCCACGTTATGGCCATAGGTATCGTTGATCGGCTTGAAGCGGTCGAGGTCGAAGATCGCCAGCGCGAAACGCGTGTCGCTCGAAGTCGAGTCTCGGATGGCTTCGTCGAGGCGCAGGAAGAAGTAGCGCCGATTAGGCAGTCCCGTGAGGCTGTCGGTATGGGCAAGGCGCGCGTTTTCCTCCGAGAGCCGGCTGGCCTCGGCCTGGGAGGCGACGAGCTGGACGAAGGCGCGGTAGTTGTTGCTGAGAACACGCATCATCACGGCTGTCACGAAGGTGGTGTTCACGGCGATCGCCAGGAAGACTGGGTTCCCGCTTGCGATGCAGCAGAACAAGAACACGCTCATGACGATGCCCGTCACGAGGAAGGCCGCGATCGGCAGGTGCGTCAGGCAGAAAATGCAAGCGATGACCGTTATGGCTACGAAGATCGCGACGTGACCCTGTTCATAGGGGCCGCCATAGACATTCAGGGCCATCGCCCAGCTTACGAAGGCGACGGAGAAGATGGCCGTCAAGACACTGGTCCGTCGGAGCTGGCGGGTGGCTTGCGCCGCGCTGAGTGTCTCAGGGCGCAGGCGCCACCACTGTAACCCCCGCGTCAGGCAGACTACGATCAGAGCGCCGGGTAATCCGAGCGTCAGGGCCGGAGGTGCGAAGGGGTAATGCGTTGCCGCGAGCGCGCAGGCGTTTGCGGACAGCAGCCCATAGAGCGTCGGGATCTGCTTCTGGAGTTCCACCAATTGACGGGTCGGGGGCATGTTGGTGGCGGATCTAAGCATCCCAGTCAGCGTCAGGCGGAAGTAGTTCGAGGGTTTCATCAGGGCTGCATCCGAACCAGGGCTGCAACCCTAACGTGAGTTGATTAAGAGCGGCTTGCCTCGGGATCTGGGGTGTCCGAGTTCCGCCTTCAGAGACGATATTCGGTCCTACATCGTGAATCCCGCTGCTGATCGCGTGACTCGTCAGCAAGACTGCCCGGCATCTGCGATGCGAAAGGCTGATGCGCGCCGGAATTCAGTTTCGGTCGTGCACTGGACGCCACGCTGATCATGAACGCGCCCGCTATCGCGCTTCGTCAGCAGGAAAAATTCGATAGGGAACTGTCAGTCCGAGTGGACCCGAAACCGGCCTCCGGAAGGAAGGCGCGCTCGATCGCGCTGCCCGTGATCTCGACCTCTGAGAGCGCAGTCAGGCCTGCATCGGTGATGGTCCATTCCACGACCAGGTAGCCGCGCAGATGGTGCGGCCATGCATCTCCCGTCCGCGCGATGAGACCGAGTCGCTCCAGAAGCAGGTTCCTCGCGTCGTCGGCCGCCATCGCGCGATTGCGAGTGGCGATCAGGCCGAGGCGTTGGCCCTGCGTCTTCTTCAGAAGCTCGCTCACAGGCTGGCCTGTGGGCCTGCGGCGGCCGGCCCGATCGGGACATCCCGAACCGGGCCGCGCGCCGCGGGACTGTCGATGCGCCGTGTTGTTCGAGGCCTCTCGCCGGGCCAGCGTGTTGGCCTGAGGGATCGAGCGCGGTCCTTCGCCGGCCATGATCATCGGCTTCGCACGGGCAGGTCTCCCGGGTGACGGGCGGCGTCCGCCGGTCCGAACCTCGGGGGTCTCCGCGGAGCGGTCGTTGGGCTGAGGAGGTCTGTCATGGGGGCCCTACGCGGCGCGGATCCTGGAGAGGAACTTGGTGACCTCACCGCCCAGGTGCTCAGACTGCCGGGACAGGTCCGATGCGGCCGTGAGGACTTGGGCGGCGGCCGCCCCGGTTTCCTCCGAGGCACTGGCGACTCCGGCGACGTTGCTCGTCACCTCACCGGTTCCGGTCGCCGCCTCCGTCACGTTGCGCACGATCTCCTGCGTCGCCGCGCCCTGTTCCAGCACGGCCGCGGCGATGGACGAGGCGACGCCATTGATCTCCTGAATGCGGTGGCGGATGCTGTCGATGGCGCCCACGGCGCCCGCCGTCGCCCCCTGGATCCGGCTGATCTGACGGGTGATGTCCTCCGTCGCCCGTGCCGTCTGGCTCGCCAGCTCCTTCACCTCGGCGGCGACAACCGCAAAGCCCCGTCCCGCCTCACCTGCGCGCGCCGCTTCGATGGTGGCGTTCAGTGCCAGCAGGTTGGTTTGGCTGGCGATAGCCGAGATCATGGCGACGACATCGCCGATCTTGCGCACCGCCTCGCTGAGTTCCTGCACGAGCGCCGCCGTCTGCGCGGCCTCGGTCACCGCCTGACCCGCGAGTTCCTCGGAACCGGCCACCTGCCGCCCGATCTCGTTGACCGACGCGCCCAGTTCCTCCGCGGCCGCCGCCACCGTGGCAACGTTGGCGGCGGCTTGGTTGGAGGCCGCCGCCACCGCGGTCGACTGCCGCGCGGTCTCGCTGGCGATGCCCGACATGCTGGCGGCGGTAGCCTGCAGTTCGGTCGCGGCGGACGCAACGGATCCCAGCACGGCGCCGACCGTCTGCTCGAAGGCGTCGGCCAGCCCGGCCAACTCTGCCTTGTGTCGCGTCTCGGCCTCGGCCCGCTCCTGAGCCGCCGCCGCCTCCAGGAGCCTGACCCGCTCGCGCTGCTCGACCTGCGCGGTGACGTCGATGGCGAACTTCGTCACCTGCACCGGACGCCCGTCTGCGTCGAAAACGGGGTTGTAGCTGGCCTCGATCCAGACCTCGCGGCCGCCTTTGCCCAGGCGACGGAACTGGCCGGCCTGGTACTCGCCGCGCCGGAGCGCCTCCCAGAACCGGGCATATTCGGGACCGGCGCGGTAGTCCGGATCGACGAACATCCCGTGGTGCTGACCGACGACCTCGGCGGCCGCATAGCCGATTGCCGCGAGGAAGTTGGCGTTCGCCTCGAGCACACGGCCGTCAAGGTCGAAGCTGATCACCGCCTGCGACTTGCGGATCGCCTCGACCTGACCGCGCAGCGCCAGAACCTCCACGGTCTGCGCGGTGATGTCGAGGGCGTACTTGACCACCCTCGTAACCTGTCCGGTCTCGTCGCGGATCGGGTTGTAGGAGCCCTTGATCCAGACCGTCCTCCCTCCCTTGGCGACGCGCTTGAAGGCGGCGCTCTCGGGGCGCCCGGCGCGGAGGCCATCCCAGAAGGCGGCGTAGTCGCGGCTGTCCCGGTGGGCGGGCTCGACGAAGATGGCGTGGTGGCGGCCGCGGATCTCGTCGAACTCGTAGCCCATGAGCGCGAGGAAGGCGGGGTTGGCCGACAGGACGGTGCCGTCCAGCGCAAACTCGATGACGGCTTGCGAGGCTTCCACGGCGGCGAGGCGGCGCGTCGCATCCTCGCCGCGCAGGCGCTGGGCGGCGTCGCGCCATTCCAGAATGTACCCCGACGGCCTGCGCCCCTTGGACGCCGCGATCACGGCGACGTCGAAGCGGTGCGTGCCGAGGGTCGTCGTGAGCTCGTGCCGCGGCCCCGATCCCGCAACGCGGATCTGGCTCGCCAGGTCGCGGCAGAGGCTGTCGATGGGCCGCCCGACGAGGTTCTCCTGCCGGATGTTCGAGGAGGTGTCCCCGCAGCGGCCGAGCAGAGCAGTCATTGCGGGGTTCACGGCAGTGATGATCCCGTCATCGTCGAGGTTCATCACGGGTGTGCCGATCGCGCCGAGCGTGGCATCCGCGCGGTCCGCTCCGCCGCGACCCAGGGTTAATCGAAGCATGATCGAATCCTCTGTATCGATGATCGCCCGGAGCCCGAGGACATTTCGTCCGGACCCGAAGTTGGCACATTGTCGAGCATCGCGATTGAAAAGAACCAAATTTAATGTTCGAAAGTACAGGGAAAACCTGTCATTTCGACATGAGTATTAGTTAAGGATGTATTTCGGAGATTTTCCGAGGGCCGAAAAGAAAGAAATCTCCTCATTCCACCCATGCTGGGGGACTTGGCTGGTTGCTCACCTGTCTGGCCGCTGCGTGGCCCCGGCAGAGATCGCCCGTCATCCCGCTTCGGTTCGGCGCGCGGGCGAGCCTTGCGGGTCGGCAGACCAGAGGCGCCAGGGGCGGACCCGTGGAGAAGAGCCGGGTCATCGGAGAGCAACTCGCCGTTTCACGGCCGCTGCCTGAGACCGGCTCGGCGGATGTGGAAGGGCTGAACCGGAAGGCCCGGGTCGACACAACTCGCGGTGGAAGATAACGCGCGGCGACTTCGGCCGGACCGCATTGCCGCCGTTGGCGCGCCTCCGCCAGGGAGGGCGAAACCGCGCGCGGCTGATCCGCCCCCCGATCGGTACGGCTTGAGAGGGTATTGGCCGGGACATGTCCGCGCCTGCTGGGCGCTCTCGGGCAGGTCGATGAATCCCGTTCGGATCGTTCTCGGGCTGACCTGGGCGCGTGCACGAACGCGACGTGGTGCCTGTCACGTCCTGTCTCTGAAGGCGTGATCGCGACCTAGGATCGGCCGTACACGGCGAGCGACCGCGCACGATCTCGGGACGGCTCACGCCTCGAACGTCCGCCCGGGCGGCGTTCAACGGGCCGTCGCACAGGCCGCGATGGTTCGCCCCTCGGGAACGCCGGGATCCGGGAGGCTCGGCGCCGTCGGAATCGATTTTGCGCCGGCCTGAGCATCAGGCACGGGGCCGGTCGACGCTATCGACCCAATCGACTGCGCGGGAGCGAGCCCTGGCGCGGAGGGAGGATGGACGTCTGCCCTCCGCGCGCGGACCGCGGTTTCAAGTCACGAGAGCAAGGGGCTCTGGTCTGCCGAGGAAGTAGCCCTGCACTTCGTCGCACGCTTCAGCATCAAGGAAGTTGAACTCCTCCGCCGTCTCGACGCCTTCCGCCAGAACGGGCAGACCGAGCCCGCGACCGAGACCCAGCACGGCGCGAACGATCGCGGCACCCTGATAGTTCTGATCGACCGCCCGCACGAAGGACCGGTCGATCTTGATACGGTCGAAGGGAAACATCTTCAGGTGCGACAGGGACGAGTAGCCCGTCCCGAAATCGTCCATGGTGACCTGTGCGCCGAGGGCCTTGATCTGGCGCAGGGTCGTCAGCGCCCGATCGAAATCACGGATGAGTGCGGTCTCGGTAACCTCGATTTCGAGGCGGTCTGGGGGGAACCGCGTTTCCGCGAGCACGTCACGGACCAGACCGGCAAAGTTCGCGCTGTGGATCTGCAGAGCGGACACATTCACGGCCACGCGCAGATCATTGATCGCGATCATCTCCCTGCAGGCGCAGCGCAGTACCCAGGCGCCGATCGCGTGGATCAAGCCGCTCTCCTCCGCGATCGGGATGAAGTCGGCCGGCGCCACCTCTCCGCGCAGCGGATGCCGCCAGCGCAGCAGTGCCTCGAACCCTGTTACTGCACCGGTGCGAACGCTCTTCTGAGGCTGATAGGCAAGGTAGAATTCATTGCGCTCGAGCGCGAGGCGGAGATCCCGTTCGAACAGCCTGCGCTCCCGCGCCTTCTCGCCCATGGCCGCCTGGAAGAAGCGGTATACGCCGCGACCGTCGGCCTTGGCTTGATAGAGCGCGAGGTCGGCGTGGTTGAGTAGGGTCGAGCGGTCGAGAGCGTCGTGCGGGTAAACCGCGATGCCGACGCTCGTCCCGATGACGCCGCCGGCCGGTAGGGAATCGGCGGCGGCGCGCACGGTTTCTATGATGTGGCCGGCCACCCGCGCCGCAGTCGTGGCATCGGTGAGGCCAGGCAGGATGACGGCAAACTCGTCGCCCCCCAGGCGCGCCAGCATCTGATCGGGGTCCAGTACGCTCGTCACGGCGCGCGCCACGGTCAGGAGCAACTCGTCGCCGGCCGCATGCCCGAACGTGTCGTTCACCTCCTTGAAGCGGTCGAGATCGAGGAAGAGGAGGGCGACGCTGCGCGAGCCGGTTTTGGCCAGCGCCAACTCCTCCTCCAGGCGAGCCGTGAAGCTCGCCCGGTTCGGTAATCCGGTCAGAACATCATGATGCGCCAGATGCCGGATGCGGTCCTCGGCGTACCGGCGCGCGCGCAAGTCGCGCACGGCGATCGCATGCTGGTGCCGGCCTTGTAGTGAGATCTCGTGCCGGATGACTTCGACGGGTACGACGGACCCATCCATCGCGACGAGTTCCTGCTCGGCCGCATGCCCGACCGCGCCCGGCAGCCTCGGAATGATGTCCGAGAGAGGCCTGCCGATCACCTCGGAAGCGGCCTGGCCGATCAGGGCCGCGAAATTCTCGTTGGCCGCGATGACCGTGTTGTCCTCGCAAACGAGGATGCCTTCGACGGCGGCGTTGGCCAAGCTGAGGACGAGGCTGAATTGCTCCCGCCGGAGGCGCTCACGCGTGTCGAGGGTCAGGGCGATCGCCGCGTTGCCCAGTATGCCGAGGCTCGCGCCACCGACGAGTACGGCAAGCCAGTGCCGGGACAGAGTCGCGACGGGGAGCGCCATGGTCGGGTCCGGCGCGACGGTGATCGACGCCATGGACACGAAATGCATCGTGCAGACCGCTGACACGAGCAAGAGCGCACTCTTCGTTCGGACGTAGCTGCGCCCTCCGCGCACCTTCAGGGCGATGGACCACGCCGCCAAACCAAGTCCGAGGGCCACCGCGAGGGTGGCCAGCCCGGGATCCAGCTGGATGCGGCCCGTCGTGACATAGGCGGCGAGACCGACGTGATGCATGGCCGCGAGGCCGAGGCCGACCACCGCGCCACCGATCCAGGGCATCGCAGGGGACCCGCTCCGCAGCGCGAGCCAGCATCCGGAGGAGGTGAACGCCAGCGCCGTAAGAAACGACGCGCCCGTGAGCAGCATATCGTAGCCGGTGGGCAGGCCGCTATCGAAGGCCATCATCGCGATGAAGTGCGTGGCCCAAATCCCGACGCCTCCCACGAAGCCCGCGAAGAGAAGCCAGCGCTTCTTCTCGTTCGGCGCGCCCGTCTTCGCATGATGGATGAGGTCGACGGCCGTATAGCAGGCCAGGAGGCACGTGATGACGGCGAGGATGGCCAAGGCAGTATCGTGCTGCCCGGCGAAGCATCCTATGACCTTGAACATTGTTCGGACCCGCCCGCGTCCGGAAGCTTGCGAGCCCCCGATTCAAGCCGCGTACTTAGAGTCGATTCTATTGGCGATCTCTTGCGGCCAATGACCACTTTTCAAGTCTTCATCGACATCGATGCGATGAATCTCCTCATTATCGAAAATTTGAATGGGGGTGCTATGACAGGTTTCCGCCCACGCGGTGACCATCCAAGGGCAAGCCCACGTTCCAAGGCCTGCGTGCCATCCCGGGGGCCGAACGGGCTGGCAAGCCGGTCCGCCCGACGCTTTCGCACCCACTGGAAGTCTTCGCCCTGAATCTGTCGTGCAGCAGCTATCGCTGCGTCCCGCCACCTCTGATGACGAATTTGAGGGCAGAGCTTCGACAACGTTCGGATGCGCCACCACGGCGCTAAGATTGTTTGACAATGCCGCACTGTCCGAAGGAACGCCGTGGATAAGAGCGGCACTGCTTAGCCTCGGTTGCCCTCGCACCGGATCTGCGACGGGCCTTCGTGAAGGCGGGCGATGAGATTGGCGCCTCAGCCTCCGTGACTCACGGCGGCCGAAAACTCGACGGTGACTGGCACCTGCGACTTGTCGGTCCCTCAATCTCTTGGCGAGCCGGTCTGGATGCCTTCGCCGTTTTGGCGGAGCCTCCGTCAGCTTCCAGTTGAATTGTAGGGATTCATACATTAGGCAGCCGCCGCCGGCCTCAGGCTGGCCGTCCACGCCCGCCTACCGTTCGCCCCTCAGCGACAAAGGCGGGCGTGGATGCATGTTTCTTGCAGGGCCGAGCGGTCGGACCCTCCTCTCGACCGCCACGCCCGCCCCAACGTTCGTCCCCCTCAACCGTTGGGCGGGCGTGGATGCCGAGGGGATTCGCAAAACGCTCCCCACAGGGCCGCGCAGCCCGTGACGGCAGATCCGCCCGCGCTGGCGAGCACCATCGGCGGCGCGGACCCGGCCGATTTGCCCCGTCGACGTGACGTCCACTTCAGCCGGTCCCGGGTTCGAGAATGGTGTGACGATCATCGACACGCCCCGGATCGACATGCGCGTTTCGCGGCGTCGGCAGTTCGCCAGCCTGGCCCCCGATCTGCCCGCGGGCGGCGCTGCCCTCGATCCCGCCAGCGATGAGTCAGGCCGATACGATCCGCGACAATAATCAAATTCAGATGTCCGCGAATAAATGACTTAATACTACTTTTATGTCAGCTTTTGACGGTACGGGTTGTGCTCAAGAATTCAACGAATCATGTTGATTTCATATATACTTTTCTTGAGGCGCTGTGATACTCTATGATACAATGCATGTATCGCTTTCAAATTTGACAACTGTATTATTTCGAATAAAAGTCAGAATTGATGATCCGGGAATGCAATTAATCATTCGTATAAAAGTACTTAGACTGCACTGATGATGGAAATCTGCGGCCCGGAATTTGGGATTTCGATGTGGTTGCGTCTCATGCTTTTGATGCTCGGTCCCAAATCAATCAAGGTATCGGGTAAGTTTGAGCTGGAGTTTTGGGGCGGGTAATGAGTAGATTTCTCGGCAAAAATCGTCGAAAATACCTCGGCATATTTCTCGGTGCTCTCTTTGTTCAGGCCGGGGCGGTCGTCATAGGAATTTTCGAAGAAGAAAGTTACAGAAACGCTGTGAGTGGCTATCTATACGCGTTTTTCGGATCCGTTGCCGACGATGAGTCCGAGCAACAGGCCACTTTCCAATCGATGATGATCATCTTGTCTGGCATCACGATGCTGTATTTTGTCCAAATCATGCGACGAAATAACCCGCATGCCGGTTCGAGCCGCCATCCCCGACCTGATATGTGATTTATTCGACCGGAATCGGTGTATTCGGTATCATCGCGCGACTTGCCACTCTCGTGGTTGGCCTGAGCTGACTTGGCGGGCCGGCTCAGGGCCGTGCTCTCGAGAGGGTCAGCCTGGACTCGAGAGCTGATCCCGCGATGCGGTGGTGTCGTGAGCCGCGCCTCCGACGCCGCTCCTGCGGCGGCCGTTCGCTCGTCGGCGTGAATTCGGGACGTTGCCGCCGCGTCCCGAGCCGTTACCTCGTCCCGGACCCGGCGGCGGCGCATGAGGCACCGGTGCTCCCGAGATCGCGGGCGGCGCCCGCCGCGCGAGCCGCCCCGTCATGCCCCGTCGTGCGCGGGGCCGCCGGCCGGGAAGGCGGACTTGCCGCTCCCACCCCGACCCGGTCGCATCCGCGGCTGGCCGGGGCGGCCCGCAAGGGAGCCGGAACTGCCCTCCACGGCTTGCGGCGGCGCTGCCCGTGGGGGCTTTGCGCCTCGTGCTGGGCCCGGCCGGAGGCCGCGGCCGACGATGGTCCGGGTGGTGTCCCGGCCGTGCCGAGACGCCCGCATCTCGGTGCCGACCCTGCGAGCCCGCCAGAGGCCCGGCCGCCGGCCCGACGCGTCCGGCCATTCGTCGCACCCGATCGCTTCGTCCGAACCGCGACCCCGATGAGCGGTTGCCGCGTGACCACGGTACAGGGAGGTCACCATGTCGAACCCAGCGAAGGGTCAGTCCGGCGACGGTCAGCGGCACACGACGAAGAGCGCTCAGGAGCAGAAGGCGGCCGAAGTACAGGCGGCCGGAAGCGCCCAGGCCGGTGCCGGCCATCCTGAAGTCCTGGAGGGTGGAAAGGTCGAGACGCCGACGGAGGGCAAGGGGCACCCGAAATCGGCCGCCTCGAACGCGCCGGCCGGCGCAACGAGCGGCGGCGCCACGAGCTCGGCGACGGTCGGAAAGGCCGAACAGGAGGCCGCAGCGGCGGCAGGCGCCGGCAAGGAGCAACATGGGCGCGGGCACCGCAAGGCCGAATAGCGGGGCCGCAGGAGCGGCTGGCCGCAGGGCCGGGGGCGGCCCCCGCGGGCCGCTCATCGGATCGCGGCCCGCGCGTGGCACCTCGGCTCCCGCGGCGCCCCGCCGCGGCTCAACCCGTCTCCGCGCCGGCCGGTATCGGTGCCGGTGAGCGGCACCTGAGGCTCAGGTCTTCGGCACCGCCATGCCGCGCTGGACCGCCGGCCGCTCGCCGACCCGGGCCAGCCACGCGTGCACGTTCGGCACGCGGCCGAGCGTGTCCTTCAGCGGCTCCTTGAGGAGCGACGTGGCCGCCAGCGTCCAGGGGTAGCAGGCGATGTCGGCGATGGAGTACTCCGCGCCTGCAAGGTACGGTTCCTCGCCGAGGCGCTTGTCCATCACCCGCAGCAGGCGGTCGGCCTCGTCGGTGAAGCGCTTGATGGCGAGCGGCGCCTTCTCGTCGGAGCGCACCGCGAAGAAGCCGAGTTGCCCCAGCATCGGGCTGAGGCCGCCCGTCTGCCAGTGCAGCCACGCCAAGGCCTTGTAGCGGGCGGGACCGGCCGGCGCGAGGAAGCCGCCGGTCTTCTCGGCGAGATACGTGAGGATCGCGCCGCTCTCGAACACGGAGAGCGGCCCGCCCTCCGTCTCGTCGTCGACGATGGCGGGGATCTTGTTGTTCGGCGCGACCTTCAGGAAGTCGGGCGCGAACTGCTCGTCCTTGCCGATGTTCACCGGCACCACCGCGTAGGGCAGCCCGCACTCCTCCAGCATGATCGGGATCTTGCGGCCGTTCGGCGTCGACCATGTGTACAGCGTGATCATCGCGCGCTCCTCACCTGACGGCCCGATCCAGCATCCCGGCCCTATCGCAGGGTCGGAGATTCGCCGGGCTTCAGGTGGGGGTCCCCACCGTCGGGGCCGGCGAGGGCGACGTGATCGTTCAGGCGCCCCAGATGCTCGAAGACGTGTTCGAACGCGTTCGTCACCGCCTGCTCGAAGGAGCCGTCGCCCTTCCCCTGTGCGTCCCTGAGGGCGCTGAGCAGGGCACGGTGCTTCTCGGTATCGCTCGACATGTCACCCTCCCGTCCGGCATGAGCGCCGACCCGGTAAGCCAATTTCCAGGGTCAATCCCGGTTCCAGCGCATCACCGGTGCCGACGGCACCGAAGGCGGCGCGGCACCATCGGGATCGCTCCGCCCGATGGCTCGCAACCGACACCGGGACAGCCACGATGGCGTCGAGGCCTTTGCGCGGACGAGACCGGCGTGCCTGTGGTAGAGACGCGTCGGCCTTCTGGCCCTCCCTCGACTGCCGGGATCCGGTCGCGCCCGACACGACGGAGTTTCTGGCTGCCACCTTGTCCGGGGATCGCTGCGGATGCCCAATCCAGTCCAGTCGGCCTTCCGGGCGGCTGCCGAAGGCGGCGTCGCCCTGGTGGCGGCCTGCCGCCGGCTGCGCTTGCCCGCAACGCGACATCCCTTCGTGGTCGGCGTCCACGAGCCGATGCGGGAGGAACTGACGCTGCGGGACCTGCCCGTGACCGGCGCGATTCCCCCCGGACTCGACGGCCTCTACCTCAAGATGGGAGCCAACCCCGTCCGCCCGCCGACGCGGGGCCACGATTGGTTCCTCGGCGACGGCATGGTGCACGGTCTTTCGATCGAGGGCGGCCGGGCGCTGTGGTATCGCAACCGCTGGATCGGCTCGCGCACCGCCGCCGCGGCGCTCGGCCGGCCTGCCGCCTCCGGGCCGCGACGGGGCGGCAACGACACCGTCAACACCAACATCGTGGAGATCGGCGGCCGGATCTTCGCCGTCGTGGAGGCGGGCAGCTTCCCCGTCGAGCTCTCGCGGACCCTGGACGATCAGCGCTACAACCCCTTCGACGGAACGCTGGCGGGGTCCTTCACCGGGCACCCGCACCGCGACCCGCTGACCGGCGAGACCCACGCGATCGCCTACGACGGCCGCGTCTGGGACAGCGTCCGTCACGTCGTCGTCGCGCCGACCGGGCGGGTTGTGCGGGACGTGCCGTTTGCGGTCGAGCACGGCCCCTGCATCCATGACTGCGCGCTCACGGCGCGCTTCGCGATCGTGCTGGATCTGCCCGTCACCTTCTCGTTGCGGGCTCTGCTCGCCGGTTACCGCTTCCCATTCCGCTGGAACCCGGCCCACCGGGCCCGTGTGGGGCTGCTTCCCCGGCGAGGCGACGGGGCCGACATCGTCTGGTGCGACGTCGAGCCCTGCTTCGTGTTCCACGTTGCGAACGCGTACGACGAGGCGGACGGGCGGGTGACCCTCGACGTGATCGCCTACGAGACGGTGTTCGCCGCGGCGGGGGGCGGGCTCGACAGGCCGGGTCGGCTCGAACGCTGGACGGTCGAACCTGCGGCGAAGCGGGTCGCGCGGCGGGTGATCGATCCCGCGGCGCAGGAATTTCCCCGCATCGATGAGCGGCGCTTCGGGCAGCCTCACCGGTACGTCTATACGGTCAGCGTCCCCGCGGACGGCAACACGCAACTGGCCGGTGCGACGCAACTCTACAAGCACGACTTGGAGACGGGCGGACGCCGCGTGCACGAGTTCGGTGCCGATCGCGTCCCGGGCGAGTTCGTCTTCGTGCCGGCCCATGCCGGGACCGGGGAGGACGAAGGCTGGCTCGTCGGCCTCGTCATCGATACCGCGCGCGATACGACGGACTTCGCCATCCTCGACGCGCGGTCCTTCGAGGCGCCGCCCGTCGCCACAATCCGCCTCGGACACCGGATCCCGCCGGGCTTCCACGGCAACTGGTTCCCGGCGCACGCCCCGGCCTGAATGGCCCGCTGTGGCCGCGCCGCGGATGGCGCCGGTTCTCGGGAGGTGCCCCTCCTCGCCGTTGACGAGCGCGACCCGGCGCCAACGCGCCGTCAGGCGCGCATCGGGTTCCTCACGCCGCGGCGGTCCAGCCGATCACCGCCGTCATGGGGTCGCCGAAGCCACCCGCCGCCTTCAGGACGCGCACCTCGATGCGGTCGAAACCCGCGCGCTGGAGATATAGATTGACGAGTTGGGCATGTCCCGCGCCGTCGAGGGCGTTCCAGATGGCCACCGCCTTGGTCGGGAAGCAGCGGTTTGAGAAGCCGATCACCGCCGGGCAGCCCGGGCGCAGCACCCGGGCGATCTCGGTCAGGACAGCCACCGGCTGTTGCAGGTACTGCACCGCGACGCAGATCAGCGCGGCGTCGACGCTCGCGGCGTCGAGGGGCAGGCGCGGATCCGCGTTGAGATCCTGCACGAAATACCGGCTCAGGCGCGGGTTGGCGGCGAGCTCCGCCGCATTCAGGCCGTGACCGATGACGCTGGCGTAAGCGACCTCATCCGGCAGGTGGCTGACCCAACTCGACATCAGGTCGAGGACATCGCCGCCCGCGGGGACCACCGTCCTGTACAGGTCGGTCACCGCCGCGATCGCCGCGGCATCGATATGGGTTACGAAACGCGGTTCCGCGTAGAACCGGGCATCGGGATCACGATCGTGCTTCGCGAAGGCTTCCGGTGGGAGATCCGGCAGATCCTGGGTCATCGTGGGCATGCCTCTGGGCCGGGCGGCGCGCCGGCCTCCACCGCCGGTGCACGGACCGCGGGTTGCGGGAGAGTCTAGAGACGGCCCGGCGGAGGCCCAGTGTCGGCGTCCAAGTTGCCGCATCCGCAGCGTGGGGCGGACGACGCCCATCGGACCGTCCCGGACCGTCCCATGGGCCGTCGATTTGCGCCGATATGGAGCGCGGGCCGGGATCGACCCTCTCTGCGCTGCCGATCGCGTCGGTCCATGCCCCCGCCGCAGGCGGAGCAGGCCGTTCCAACGCGGCCCGGAGCGGCGTCAGGGGGCGAGGGTCACTCGTTCACCGGTCCTTGCAGATGCATCTGGGTGAAGCGGGGCAGGATCGCGATGATCGGCTGGGACGCCCCTCGGCTCTTCGGCCGAACCCGCGGTTCGAGATACCGCAGGACCTGCCGCTGAAATCGCTGCGGCGATGGGGCGGCCTCGTATCGCCCGCGATGTGTCGCGAGGAACAGAGCCGCGATCAGCAGCGCGCAGGACAGGCAGAGTACCGCGATCCAAGGGACGAACACCACCGCATCCACAACTTTTGATTGCAATCACGCTGTCGCGGCCGCGGTAAACGAGGCGTTAACGACGCCTCCAGTCGCAGCGGCCGGCCCACCCTGATGCGGCAGCGCAACGCTGTCGGCATCGGCTTGGCAGATGGCCCAGGGGCGCCGCCCGGGCTTCGCGGAGGCCGCAGACGCGCCCGAACGTCCGGGCGGCGACAGACCGCTCCAAGAAGACGAAATGATGATCGGTCGTTTCCCGATCTGCTGACGGGCAGATCAGGTACGCTTCAGGATAGCAGAAGCCCAGTATGGGTTTAGATTGAGCTTTTTACCGTCTGTTACCGGTTACGATCTACGTTCGCGCATAGTTCGGATGGGCGCAGCGATGGCCGAGTCAACGCAGGATGGGAGGGTGACCGAACTTACAACTCTGGATTTGGCTCGGCTGGTCCGCCGCGATCAATTCGAAGCCGTGCGCCGGAGCGTCCTCATCGCGATCCCGGTCAACATCACCCTCGGCTTTACCGGCGCCATCGTGGCCGCCCATGCCGGGCTAGGGGCAGCGGGCGCCCTCTGGTTCGCCACGTCCCTGTGCGTCAATCTCCTGCGCGCGGGACTGTGCCGCATGCCCGTCGGGGCGCTGTCCCTCACCATCGACACGCCGGCGGAAGAGGCGGCCGCCCACGAGCGGACGATCGCGTGGCACCTGCGCCTCGCTGGCGTCGCAGCCCTCGCATCCGGACTCGTTTGGGCGCTCGTACCCGTCCTGTGCGAAGGGTTCACGTCGGCCTCGGCGACCTTCTACCTCGTGGTCACGTGCGGCATCACGGCGGGGTCCGTCACGCACGGCATCGCGTTCGCCCGCGTCCCGCTCTGCTTCATCACCTTGCCGCTCCTGTCGACGGCGGCATGCCTCCTCTACGCCGGCGGATTGGCGAACGCCTGCCTCGCCGGCACGGTACTGTTGTACCTCCTCGCCCTCGCCCGCAGTGCCACCGAGAGCGAGAAGGTGTTTCGCCGGGCCAGCCGCGCGAGGCACGAGGCCGGTGCCGCCGCGCGGGTGGCCGCCGCCGCTCACGCGAGCGCGCGCGCGTTGGCGGAGGAGATGCGCCGCCGCGCCACGCACGACGATCTCACGGGATTGCTGAACCGGGCCGGATTCGCGCAGGCGGTGGAGGCGCAACCGTGCGGTCCGGAGGAAGCCCGCTGCCTGCTGCTCCTCGATCTCGACGGCTTCAAGACGGTGAACGATATCCACGGTCACCAGATGGGCGACCGGGTGCTGGTCGAGGTGGGGCGTCGCCTGCGCGAGATCCTGCCCCCGGATGCGACCGCCGCCCGCCTCGGCGGCGACGAGTTCGCGCTCCTGTACGTTCCGCTGCGATCCGCGACGGCACCGTCGGTGGTCGCCGAGCGCGTGATCGCGGCGGTTGCCGCGCCGTTCGGAGCGGTCGAGCCGGGGCGGCTCGGGGTCAGCATCGGCATCCAGTTCGCACACATGACCAGCATCACGCAGATGCTGAGCTGCGCCGACGAGGCGCTGTACGCGGCCAAGAGTGCGGGTCGGAACAGGTACCGGGTGTTCGACGCGGACCTGCGGTCGCAACGCGAGATGCGTCGGGACAGCGGTCGCGATCTGTCGAAGGCCCTGGCCGACGGGGCGCTGAGCGTCTGGTTCCAGCCCATCTTCAACCGGGATGGTTCCACGATCGCCGGCCTCGAGGCCCTGGTACGTTGGCGACATCCGCAGCACGGCTGGATCCCGCCGGGCGACATCATCGCGGCCGCCGCGAATGCCGGCCTGACCGAGTCGCTCCTGCGCTTCATCCTGGAGCGTGTCTGCGGGATGATGGCCCTGCTGCGGGAACTCGGGCTGCCGCACGTGCGCGTGGCGATGAACGTCTCCCCGCGCGAGATGGCGCAACTCCCCGTCGATGCGATCGCGCTGAAACGGCTGGAGGCGATGGCCTTGCCGCCGTCCGGACTGGAGATCGAGATCACCGAGGAGACGGCGCTCGGCATCGAAGTGATCCAGGACAAGCTGGTGCGTTTGGCCGAGGCGGGCGTGCGCGTGGCCCTCGACGATTTCGGGGTCGGCTACGCCTCGCTCGCCTCGCTGCGCCAGCTTCACGCCGGCCGGATCAAGATCGATCGAAGCCTCGTGACCGGCCTGTCCGGGAGCCGGGACAAGAGCGTCATGGTCCAGGCCGTTCTGAACCTCGGCGTTTCCCTCGGTCTCGAAGTCGTGGCCGAAGGGGTCGAGACCGCCGACGATCTCGGCGCGCTCCAGGAGCTCGGGTGCCCGTTCGTGCAGGGCTACCATCTCGGCCGGCCGATGCCCCTGAGCGATCTCACGTCCCTGCTGTCGGTCGCGCGGGCGGCGGCCTGAGCCCGTCTCGCGGTCCTGCGCGGGCGATGGTCCGCCCTTCACTTCGCCGGCGCGGCGCGTCCCCCGTACGGACCCGTCTCGGCCTCTCGCCCCTAGACGATGATGCCGAGCCGGAATCCCTCGGCGACGGACTGAGCGCGATTTCGCGTCTTCAGCTTCGTGCGCACGCCGCGCAGGTGCGAGTCGACCCCGTGCTCCGAGATGCCCATGATCTCCCCGATCTCCCAATCGGTCTTGCCCTCCGCGGTCCACTGGAGGGTCTCGCGTTCGCGGGGAGAGAGCCCGGCCGCAGCCTCCATGGGCTGGCCTCGCATGAGCAAGGCGTGGCCGAACGCGTAGCTCGCCACCAGCGTGAGCATGCCGCGATGTTCCGGCGCGATGTCCAGTCGCGCGCCCGCGAAGCTCATCCCGCCGATTTCGCCTTCGACGGTCGTCAAGGGGACCGTGTAGCCCTCGCAGAGGTCGAATTCCGCAGCTTCATCCATGATCCGGACAGCCGTTGCCGTCATCGGCGGCGACCGGTCGAGATCGCCCCAGCTGAACCCCGTTTGCCGCTGAAGAGTCTGCGCGACGATCGGGTCGTGCGCAGCATAGCCCCGGCTCAGGTACCGTTGCCGCCATTCCGCGGGAACGCTCTCCATCACCAAGAACTGGCGGTTGAAACCTGACAGCGCGGGGGACGTGGGGAGCAGGCCCGCTATGATCGCGTCGACGCCGAATCCCGTCAGCTGGCGCTGTACCGCGGCCACGACCTCCGGGACGCTGCCGGCCCGATCGAGCTCTTTCAGCAGCTTGAGTGTGTGATCGAGCGACTTTCTACTCACGACAGCTCCCGCCCGATGCGGCTGACAGCGTTCATCCGCGCATCAAGGTAGGGAATATTACGCCTCACATCCAGCGAAAGCCCACGATTGCGCAACGAACGTGCCGACACCACGCGTTCGCGTGGTGTCGCGCGCCGCATCCGGCGGGCACACCACGTTCGGAGGTGTTTTAATGATCCAGGTCATCACTGCGTCAAACATCGCGCAAAATGCCGAGCTGATGGAGCAGGCGTGGCGCTTGCGCCACAAGATCTTCGTCGAGGAGATGGGATGGTCGGCTATCGCGCGCGACGACAAGCGCGAAATCGACGAGTTTGACGATGAGCACGCCGTCCACCTCTTGGCCGTCGAGGACGATGAGGTGGTCGGATATTCCCGGCTGTTGCCGACCGCCCGGCCCTACGTTCTCTCCAAGCACCTGCCTCAGCTCTGCGAAGTCGATCCGCCGTCCTCGCCGCACATCGTCGAATGGAGCCGGATCGGTGTCGCCGGCTCCGCGCGTACTTCGGGCCGTCGGCTGAATCCCACGGCCCTGGCGATCCTCACGGCCATCGTCGAGTGGGGCTTGCCGCGGGGGCTGAAAGGCTTCGTCTCCGAGATGCCGACGAGTTGGCTCCTCCGATTGCTGCAGCTGCATATCCACGCCTTGCCGCTCGGGCTGCCGCAGATGATCGACGACGTCGAGATCGTCGCCGTGAACGCCGGCTTCGATTCGCGGAGCCTGCGGCAACTGCAGAAGATGCGCGGCAGCACGGAGTCGGTCCTGGCCCCGGAAAGTCGCGTCGCAGCTCGACTGGCAAGCTGAAGAAAGCGGTTTGGAGATGGACTTGGTACCCGCCAACGATCGCGAGCGCGATGAACTGAGCTGCCGCCTGGAGCAAGCGGTCCAGCAGGCGCTCGAACTCCGCCAGACCCTCTCGGGCCTCTTCGGACCGGATCTGAGGGGCGTCCTGGATGTCGTCCTGATCGAACTCGGTCGGCGCATCGCTGCGCTGCGGTAGGGCGACGTCCGGACGGACCCCGATCGTCGGCGCGAACTGGGAATGGTCGGCGGCTTCGCGGAACGCTGCCGACCTAGGACCTTTTGCCAGGCCTCCCATCCGAGGAGCTGTCGCCGCCGGCGGCACGACAAGGGTCGGGCGCCGGCTGCAAGCAAGCAATGAATTTCCGATGGCTAAGGATACGGCAGATGATCAGCGCTAGACGATCGAGGATGGAAACAGGTGGTCTCATCGACCAGACGGTGGCTATCGTGTCGGCATACGTGGCCCACAACCACGTGGCCGCCAATCAGCTGCCGTCGCTGGTCGCGACGATCCATGGCGCGCTGTGTCGCCTGGATGCCGTCCCGGGCGCCGGAGCCACGCACGGCTCGGTCGACGGACAGCCCAGCGCGGTTCAGATCCGCCGCTCCATCACCGATGAGGCGCTGACCAGCTTCATCGACGGGCGCACCTATCGGACGCTCAAGCGCCATCTGACCGCCCATGGCCTGACGCCCGAGCGGTACCGCGCGCATTACGGCTTGCCGAACGACTACCCGATGGTGGCCGCCAGCTATGCCGCGCGGCGCTCCGCGCTCGCGAAGGCGATCGGCCTCGGCGTGCCGGGGGCCCAGGCCGCGCGGCAGGCGGCGGAATAGGCGGAACAGTCAGGGTCAGCGGACGGGGATCGCCGTCCGCCCCGGCCAACCTCCGGGACGGGGCTGGGCTGTATGAAGGCGCGCCGGTCCGGTCGAGGCGATCCCGATCCCGCCCGGGTCATCCCGTGGAGTCGATCAGGCGCCGGTCGCCGCGGCGGACGCTGAGCCCCTGCTCGCGCCCAAGTTCGTCGTCGTGGCCTGGATGGCCGAGGGCTGCGGAACGGCACCGGCCTCGGCCTGAGCCGCCTCCTCGGCGAGCCGCCGCCGTTCCTCCGCGTAGCCGCCCGCGATGGCCATATCGACCAAGCGCCGGGTCAGCCGGAAGGCCAGCCAGAATAGGGCGAGGCAGAGAAGCGTCGCGGCGGCGGCCTTGAGCGGGTCCAACGGATCCCTCCGGTGATGTCTCCTCGGTCGAGGCCGCCCTCATAGAGCGGCGGGCCGCCCCGGGGCAATTGGACTTCGTACCGAGTGCGACGTTCGGGAGCGGGGTGGGTCCCTGGGCTGCTTCCTCTGCGCGCGCCATGACGGCGTTGGCAGGTCGGAGCGGACGATCCCGGCCGAGACCGGACCGGAACATGTTATGGCGCCCCCCGGCCGGTCCACGATATCCGGCGATGAGAGCCCATCGACCAGGCGGACACCTTGCGCGAGACCTTCCACATCGAAGTCCTCGGACCGGAGCCCGACGAGATCCAGACGCGGATCTCCGTGCGGGTCGGCAACCTGGAGGGCGCGCAGGAGCGCGCCCTGCGCCTGTTCGCCCGCGCCCGGGTGCCGCAGCGCTCGGGCGAGCCGGCCCAGGCCGTGCGGGTGATCGACGGCGCGGGCCGCGAGGTGTTCTATCGCACCCGCTTCGACGAGGGCGATTAGGCCCGGAGATCGCGGATGCGCTGGACCCTGCTCCCCCTCGGCCTCGTCCTGGCGGCCTGCGCGCTGTTCCTGCGCAGCTACACTCTGCCCCCGGCGCCCGACCGCAGGGGCGGCACGACCCTCCTGCTGACCTGGCCGAACCGCCCGGCCTTCGGCAGCCCCAGGGCCGACTGCCTGACCGGGCCGGCGGATCAGCCCGTCCTGCCCTGCCTGATCGCCTCGGTCGCCCAGGCGCGCGACGGTGGGTACGTGCTGATGCAGCTGCCCTTCTGTGCGACCTGCTACGACCTGTCCGGGCGGATCGCCGTCATGGGGCAGGATGCGGCGGCGACGCGGGCGCGGCTGGAGCAGATCGCCCGCTTCGGCTGGTGAGCCGCGCCGGATCCTCGCGCTTCCTGGCCGCCCGTGCCCTGGCGACGCGCTCCCGCGCCCGCTCCAGCGCCCGGGCCGCCGGGAACAGGGGATCGCGCCCCGCCTCGACCAGGAGATGGGCGATGTCCCGCCGCTCCGTCCAGAAAGTGGAGCCGAGGGCGAAGTCCGGCGGCGCGCAGGAATCGATGCGGTCGATCGCCCAGGCCCCGGCCGTCACCGCTTCGGTCAGGCGGTGGACGAGCTGGACGCCCGGCGCGGCCTCCGGCTGGGTTTCGGCATGGGCGATCTTCAGCACCCAGGCCTCGGTGCCGGTGACCGGCAGGATCGCGGCGGCGAGGGTGCGTTCCCCCCGGCGCAGGCGGGCGATCCGCATCCCGCCCTCCGCGCCGGCATCCGCCAGAGCGGCGCGCAGGAAGGCGACCTCCTCCGGCCGCTGCCCAAGGCCCGTGCCAGCCCGACCCTTCCAGCCGGCCGCCTCGAGGGCGACGTAGGCGTCCAGCGCGGCAGCGAGGTCGTCGGGCGCCTCGAGGATCTCGAACGCCGCCGGACCCTCCGCCTCCAGAACTTCGCGGGCGCGGCGCAGCTTGCGCCGACGCTGGCCGGAGAGATGGCCGAGATAGGTGGCCCGGGCTTCCGGTGTCCGCGCGGTGAGGTCGAGGAGCCCGCGCGCGTGCGGCCAGTAGGCGGCCCGCCGCACTCTCCGGTCCGCCGGGAGGTCGGCCAGGAGGTCGGCCAGAGCCCCCGCGGCGGGCGCGTTCGGCAGGAGGAGCCGCGGCGGCAGGCCGAGCGCCCGCGGGGCGGCGAGCAGACCCGCCAGGGCGCCCGCCGGATCGCCGCGATCGAGGAGCGGTGCGCCGAAGGGACAGTAGCCGTGGGTCCAGCCCATCAGGAGCGGCAGCGGCAGGCCCCAGCGCCGCCACGACACCCGGAACGGCCAGGCGGCGATCAGCCGGGCCCCCGGGGCCTCGGGGGAGCGGTCGGCCACGATCAGGAGCCGCACGCCGGCCCCGAACGCGTCGCGAGCGGCCAGGGCGTAGCCGGCTTCGTAGAACGGGTTCCGCACCAGGGACGCCGCGCCGAGCGCCCGCCAGGCCGGAATCCAGGGCTGCCCCGGGTCGAGGGGCCGGACCGCCGCCACGAGGCCTCCGGCGAGCGTGGCGGTGTTGCGCATGGACGCCCCTCAGGTCGCGAGCCGGTGGCGGATCGCGCCGGCGAAGCCGAGCACGTCGTAGCGCCACGCGGCGGCGCCGGCCGACGCGGCGAGGAGGACGAGGCGCAGGATCTGCCCCGGCACCATGAGCCCGCCCGGAACGAGACCGATCCCGGCATTCACGGCGGCGCAGGCGAGGGCGATGCCGGCGATGCCCGCCATGTCGGCGAGCGGCAGGGGCATCGTCGTGCCGGCCCGGCCGGCGCCGAAGACCAGCACGAGGCAGGCGGCACTCTG
This sequence comes from Methylobacterium longum, assembly GCF_022179385.1. Lineage (GTDB taxonomy): Bacteria > Pseudomonadota > Alphaproteobacteria > Rhizobiales > Beijerinckiaceae > Methylobacterium > Methylobacterium longum. The sequence continues at coordinate 208,919 of NZ_BPQS01000004.1, forward strand.
TCCGCCCGCGAAGGCGAGCGCAGCCCCGGTGGCGCCGAGCCGCGGGATCAGCAGGAGCGACAGGGCCGCCACGGCCACCAGGGTGGCGAAGGCGGCGGCGGCCTCGAGCCGGCTGGAGCGGGTGAAGTAGATCACCTGCCCGAAGTAATAGGCGCGGAACATCATCAGGATGCTGGCCAGGATCAGAACCGGGGCGAGCTGGCGCGCCTCGGCGCGGTAATCCGGTCCGAGCAGGATCGTGACGACGACGTCGTCGAAGGCCAGGAAGAACACCGCCCCGAAGGCCGCGATCAGCGTCATGGCGCGGGCCGCGTCGCTCAGGACCCCCAGAGCGCCGCTCATGTCGCCCGCCCGCGCCTCGCGCTTGGCGATCGAGATCAGCGACAGGGCGATCGCCTCGCCGAACACGATGAAGCTCTGCCTCAGGAAGTCGGCGAGCGCCCCGTAGGCGCCGAGCCCAGCCGGCCCCACCGTCTTGGCGATGATCAGCCGGTCGAGGCTCTGGGCCAGCGCCGCGGTCCCGAAGGACAGCACCAGCGGCCAGCCGTAGGCGAACAGGCGCAGGGCCTCGGCCCGGCTGCCGCGCCCGGGCATCATTGGCGCGGTGGTGGCCGCGGCCGGCAGGGCCGCCACGGCGTTGGCGGCGGCCACCGCGAAGGCGAGGTGCAGCGGATCCGCCGAGAGGTGCAGCGCGAGGCTGCCGAGGCCGAGGATCAGCACCGCCCGGCTCATCACCGAGGCCGCCACCGCCCCGGCCTGCAGGCGGGTGCGGGCGATCTCGGTGGCCCCCTCGAACAGGGTCGTGCCGAAGGCCAGGGCCAGGATCGCGGTGGCCGTGGCGGCCGAGACGAGACCGAGCGCGACGGCCAGCACGCTGCCGAAGCCGGCCAGCAGCAGCGTGCCGCCGAGGATGCGCACCACGGTGCCGACCTGCGCGGGCGCGCGGGCCTCGTCGTAGAGGGCGAAGAACGCGAATTTCGGCCACTGGCAGGTCGCCCCGTAGAGCACGAGCGCCCACGACACGACGTACAGGTAGGTGCCGTAGCTCTCCACCGGCGCGAGGCGTGTGAACACCGCCACGGAGGCCATGTTGAGGCCGGCGGCGAAGCCGCGGGAGCCGACATAGATCAGGCTGTGCCGGGCGATCATCGGTCAGGCATCGGCACCGGAGGTGGTCCTGCGGATCCGGACGCGCTCCAAGGTTCGGCCGGCGCCTCCCGGGGTGGGGAGGCCCCCCGTTCCGTGCGGGCCGTGATGCTCATCCGCCTCCACCGGGGAGGGGGCGGCGCCGCGCGTCTCCCCTCCTCGGAGGGGAGACGCGCGGCGCGCACGAACTCGGGACGGCCACGCGGCCCGCCCGGGAGCGGATCGGGGTGAGGGCCGAGGCGTCCCCGGACAGGTCATATCCCTCATCCGGCTCTCCGCGCCCGCAGACCCCGCCGAGACCCACGCCTCACAGATCCGATCTTGTCCCGCGTCCCTTAAGAAGACGACCACCGTGCCGGCGATTCCGCACAGGTCCCGCACCGTCCTGGGACGAACCGGTTCCGCTGCGGGACAGGGCGCGAGGGTTTCGGGCATGACGGCCTGCCGGGTGCAGCCGCCATGCCGGACAGCCGACCGGACACCGTGCCGGGCGGCTCAGCGTCCGCCGGCCCGCCGGATCAGGGAGGCGCCGGTCATCTCCGCCGGCTGGTCGAGGCCCATCAGGTCGAGGAGGGTCGGCGCCACGTCGGCCAGCCGGCCGTCGGCCAGCGAGACCCCGTCCACGCCCACCAGCATCACCGGCACGGGGTTGAGGGTGTGGGCGGTGTGGGCATCGCCGGTCTCGGCATCGCGCATCACCTCGCAATTGCCGTGGTCGGCGGTGACCAGCAGCGCCCCGCCCTGGGCCGTCACCGCCTCGACCACGCGGCCGAGGCAGGCGTCGACCGTCTCCACTGCCTTCACGGCGGCGGCGAGGCTCCCGGTATGGCCGACCATGTCGGGATTGGCGAAGTTCAGGATGATGAGGTCGTAGCGTCCCGAGCCGATCGCCTCGACCGCCCGGTCGGTGAGTTCCGGCGCCGACATCTCCGGCTGCAGATCGTAGGTCGCCACCTTCGGCGAGGGCACCAGCACCGCGTCCTGTCCCTCGAAGGGCGCCTCGCGGCCGCCGTTCATGAAGTAGGTGACGTGCGGGTACTTCTCGGTCTCCGCCATGCGCAGCTGCCGGCGGCCGGCGCGCGCCACGGTCTCACCGAGCCCGTTCGGCAGGTCGAGGGGCCCGAACAGGGTCTCGGTGAAGGCGTCGATCTCGACGCTGTACTGGACGATGCCCAGGGCGGCGGCGAACCGGACCGTCCGGTCGCGGGGGAAGCCCGCGAAGGCAGGGTCGAGGAGGGCCTCCAGGATCTGCCGGGTCCGGTCGGCGCGGAAGTTGAAGCACAGCACGCCGTCGCCGTCCCGCATGCCGGCGTAGTCGCCGATGACGGCGGGCCGCATGAACTCGTCGGAGACGTCATCGGCGTAGGAGGCGGCCACCGCCTGGCCGGCCCTGCTGAAGCGGGTGCCCCGCGCCGCCGTCAGGGCGTCGTAGGCGATCTGGACGCGCTCCCAGCGGGTGTCGCGGTCCATCGCGTAGTAGCGGCCGCACAGGGTGCCGATCCGCGCGCCGCTCGGGAGCGCGGCCTCCACGGTGGCGACGCAGGTGGCGGCCGACCGGGGCGGCATGTCGCGCCCGTCGGTGAACCCGTGGAGGCGGACCGGCACGCCCGCCGCCGCCAGCCGGCGCGCCAGCGCCACGGCGTGGCCCTGGTGCGCGTGCACGCCGCCGGGGGACAGCAGGCCGACGAGGTGACAGGTGCCGCCGGACGCGCGCAGGGCGTCGATGAACCGGAGGAGGGCGGGGTTCTTCGCGAGCGATCCGTCCGCGATGGCGCTGTCGATGCGCGGCAGATCCTGCAGGACGACCCGGCCCGCCCCGATATTGAGGTGCCCGACCTCGGAATTGCCCATCTGGCCCTCGGGCAGGCCCACATCGCCGCCGAACGTCCGCAGCTGCGCCCGCGGGCGATCCCGCATCAGGCCGTCGAAGATCGGGGTCCGGGCCTGCTGGACGGCGTTGTCGGCGACCTCGTCCCGAAGACCCCATCCGTCGAGGATCGCGAGCATCACGGGGCGCGGGGTGCTGTCGGGCACGGTCACAACTCTCCTGGACGTCCGCACGACGCGCGCGGCCGGACCTATCCGGGCACCGCGAGGCCGGGCCCGTGCGCGTGTCGATAATCGGCTTGGCGCCGCGAGACTACCGCTGCCGGCGAGGAAAAGGGGCTCGCTGTGAGAGAGCCGCCGCATTCTGACATGCCGGGCCGTGCCGGCCGGGGAGCCGCCGGAGCGCGGGCGGCGGGGACCTTGAGCCCCCAGGAATAAACTGAGTTGAAGGCGTTCGGATCGAGTGACGTCTGATAAAGGCCGTGCTAATTCAGTAAAAACGGGTCTGATGAGGAATCCAGTCGCCGTGCCGCCGGATGAAGCCGCGAACGCCGAGATGAGCGCGACGCTGGCGCTCGACATGATCGGCCGTGCCTATCTGGCCTTGGCCCTCCTCTACGAAACCGCGCATCCGGGCGAGTTCGGCGACGCGCAGCAGAAGATCCGCGCCTACGTCGAGGACAATTTCCGCATCATCCAGGACACCAGCCGGGTCGGAACTCTTGCCACCGCCACGGTCGACGGCGCGTCTCATCTCGTGAACAGCGTCCTGTCCGAGGTCGAACATAAGATCGCGACCATGATCAGGCCGTCCCGGTATCTGCGCGGCGAGACTATTGCGTGAGGCGGCGGGCGCAGGCCCGCGAGTGTTGCAGTCAAGCCATAAATCGCCGGCAATCGATCCGGCGGGCGGGCCCGTGCGGCAGCTAACAGTCATTTGTGTCGACAGTCTTAACGAGGCATGTTACCCGAACAATGGGCAGCAATAAAATATAAGTTGGAAGATGGCCGGCGATGATTATCAACAGGTCACGCGCAGTGCAGATGTCGCGCTCGAAGTCCTGGTCCGGGCCTATCACGCCCTGGCAGTGATCTACGAGCTGGCGACCCCGGGCGCCTACACGGCGCTCCACGGCAAGATCATGCCCTACCTGCTCGACAGCTTCTGCCACGAGACGGCGGACGGTGCCGGCGACGCCCGCAACGCCGAACTCTACGCACGCGCCCTGGAGCGCGTCCGCTGCGTCCTGGATGACGTCCAGACGGACGTGGCCGCCGTCCGGATCCGCGGCGACGAGCGCAATCACTGATCGCCTAGAGTCCGGATCGGCGGCACGCGCGCGGTCCCATGCCCGGACCCCGCCGGCGAAGACGGGGTCCCGCGGCAGCCGGTCCGGGTCTTACCGGTAGACCACGCAGCGATTGTTGTCGTCGGCCGGCAGGAACTCGCAGTTGCCGACCGGCGGGATCGCCCCAGCCTCCAGGCCGGCGGCCACGCTGGTCGGAGGCGCGGTCAGCATGACGGCGCCGAAGGCCAGGGATGCGGCGGCGAAAGCGAGCGCGAACAGCACGAGGTTGCGCCAGAGCGCGGGGAGCAAGGCAGTGGCCATCGATAGCCTCCCTGAGGGCGCGGACGCTGCGCCGGGTCCAAGGCTAGATCCGGACGCCCGACGGATGCCTCCCCTGAACGGAGGACGGGCTCGAGATTCCCGGCCGCGGCAGCCCGGTATTTTCCGCCTCCGGGGCGTGCCGATGCTCCGGCCGCGCCGGCGGCGTCCCGCGCCAGGATCGCGTGGCGTACCTTCATCCGCACGCCGAGCGGCGATGCCGCCGCAGGTGAGGGAACGCCGGCTTTCTCGCCGCGGGGTGCTCCTCGCTCGCGGACGTCCGCGCCTGCAGGCTCGGCCGGTCGGGGGCTCGATCGCGGGCTTCTCGGGCGATCGGCCCTTCGCTCGATGAGCGCCGCCTGAACCGGCCCGCCGGAACGACGACCGCTCCGCGCGCGCGAATGGCGGGCGACCGGGATGCCGTCGCTATGCCGAGATGCCCGCGCGCGACGGCCCCGTCATCTGCCGCAGGGCCTCGCCGGCGATCATCGCGGCCGCCACCGCGACGTTGAGGGAGCGCAGGCCCGGCCGGATCGGCACCACGATCCGCGCATCGGCCGCCGCGTGCACCGCCTCGGGCACGCCGGCCGATTCGCGCCCCACCATCAGGCAATCGTCGGGGCGGAACGCGAACGCCGTGTAGGGCAGGGCGCCCGAGGTCGTGGCGAGCACGAGCCGCGTGCCGGACTCCGCCCGCCACCCCTCGAAGGCCGCGAAGGACCGGTGCCGGGTGATCGCCACGTGGTCGAGGTAGTCGAGGCCCGAGCGGCGCAGGTGCCGGTCCGAGACGTCGAAGCCCGCCGGCTCCACGATCTCGACCGCCAGCCCCAGGCAGGCGGCCATGCGCAGCATCGTGCCGGCGTTCTGCGGGATGTCGGGCTGGTAGAGGGCGAGGCGGAGCATGGCCGGCTCTTGTGGGGGGCCGGGGCCGCGCCGTCAAAGGGTTGCCGCGCCGTCTAAGGGCTGCCGCGCCGTTAAAGGCCTGCCGCGCCGACGCGCAGCCGGCAAAGCGCTGCGTTGTTCCCGGGGGCCGGTGTGACGAGGCGGAACTTAAGCCCCGCCGGAACCTTGAGGCGGCGCCACCCTCGTCCGCGACCCGAAGTCCGAAAGATCTGCTCCGATGCGCATCCCGCTCCTCGCCTCGGCCCTCCTGCTGGCCGGCCTCGCCACCGCCTCGGCTCAGAATGCCGGCACGGGCCCCAGCGCGGGCAGCGGCAGCGCCGCGACGCCCGCGCCCGGCCAGCCCGCCACCATGGCGGACAACCTGCGCCCCACCTTCGTGGCCCAGGCCCCCGACGACATGGTCGCCAGCAAGCTGATCGGATCGAGCGTCGTCAACGGCGCCAACGAGACGATCGGGCAGATCGCGGATTTCGTCCTCGACCAGAAGGGCGCCGTGAAGGCCTGGATCATCGGGGTCGGCGGCTTCCTGGGGCTCGGCTCGAAATACGTCGCGGTCGACCCCTCCGTGCTCAAGCTCGACCGGACCGACGACAAGACGCTCCAGGCGCGGATCGACACCACCAAGGACCAGCTCCGCGCCGCGCCGGAATACGTCTACCTGGGCAAGGAGCCGCCGAAGGGCGCCGCCCCCGCGAGCCCGGCGGGCGAGCCGACGCGGAAGCCCTGACGGAGGTCCCCGGCGGGGACCGAAGAGGGCCGGCGGCGCTTCGTCGGCTTGCCTCGGCGCGCCGTTGTGTGCTGTGCCGGCCTTCCCCGGAGGTCGGAACCCGTCCATGCGCCGCGCCCTCATCCCGCTTCTCGCCTTCTGCCTCGGCCTCGTCGGCATCACCGGGGCGGCTGTGTTCGCCTTCCTGCCCGAGAAGGCGCCGGTGGGCGTCCCCGCCGTGGGCGGGCCGTTCACGCTGGTGGATCAGGACGGGCGCACGGTCACCGAGCGCGACTTCGCCGGCGCGACGCACCTGCTGTTCTTCGGCTTCACCCACTGCCCGGATGTCTGCCCCACGACCCTGCAGCAGATCTCGGACGTGCTGGCCGCCCTCGGGCCGAAGGGCGAGCGGATGCGGGTCGCCTTCATCACCGTCGATCCGGAGCGCGATGATCCGGCGAGCCTGAAGACGTACCTGTCGAGCTTCGATCCGCGCATCACCGGCCTCACCGGCTCGCCCGAGCAGGTGGCCGCCACCGAGAAGGCTTATCGCGCCTATGCCCGCAAGGTCCCCGGCAAGGCGGGGGACTACACGATGGAGCACACCGCCCTCGTGTACGTGATGGACGCCCAGAACCGCTTCCTCGGCGCCCTCGACCTGTCGCGGCCGGCGGCGGACACCGCCGCGCAGCTCGCCAGGAAGATCTGACCGGCCGGCCCCCAGGACCCGCGCGGCGGAGGCCTCGACCAGGGGCTTCGGAAGGGCCCGCGACACCGGCGGCGGCCGGCGGGGTCACCCCGCCGCGAGCCCCGTCGTGTTCCCGGAAGCCCGCGCCGCGGGTGAGCGGGCTCCTACAGGGTCATCCCGGCGTGGAAGCGGTCGGGGGAGAGCGGCAGCAAGAACTGCACGCCGAAGCCGCCCTCGAAGTAGCGCACCAGCCGGCCCGGGGTGCTGCCCACCGTCACGGCGGCGCCGAGCGGAAGGGCGAACGGGCAGGCGATGGCGACGCCGGACATCGAGATGTCGATGAGGCGGGCCGGGATCTCCCGGCCGCCCTCGATCCGCAGGAGCACCGCCGTCTGGGTCGGCACGAGGCGCTCGTGGGAGCGTCCCTCCGGCAGCCCCAGCATTTCCCGGTTGGCGAGCCACGTCAGCTGGGACGCGAGCTTGTCGCGCTTGCGCAGCGTGGCGTTGAGCTGAACCGCGAAGCCGTCCGCGCAGTGGCGCGCGATGATGCCCTCGATCCGGCCGATATGCTCCAGGTAGAGCACCACCCGCTCGCCCAGCTCGCCCTGGACCGCACAGGTCAGGCGCACGCCGCCCGGCGACATGTCCACGGTCTGGCAGGGGTATTCCCGCCGGTCCGCCAGCATGTAGCGGCCGAGGACCGCGACCCGCACGCGCTGGAACCGGCGCGCGTCGGCGGCGCCGCGGGCCGGTTCCAGCGCTACGCGGCGCATCGTTCTGGCGGTGGCGTCGACCGCGATCATCCCGAAATTGGTCCTGCGCCGCGATAATCGAAGCCACAGACTAGAATCGGACTGTTACGAAACCCTTTTCCCGGGCCGATCCGGCAGCGGCTGCGTCGATGTTTCCGCCGTTGATCTCCGGCTCGAACAATCAGGGTGACTGTGCGGCCACCGTCTTTTGCTGTGGATGTAAAATACTTCGAACGGGGAATTCGCTATCTCTCGCGGCGGGACCGCATCAGATCCGGCCGCCGGCATGGACGAGGAGGTGGCCGCGGCGCACCGGCCCCGGATACCCCGCGCCTGTCCTGACCGCCGGCCGCGCGGGCGGCCCGGCCTCCGGCCTGCGGCTCGGCAGGATGCGCAGGGAGGCGGTGTCCGCCTGCACCAGCGGGCGCAGGCCGATCCAGTGCGGCGCACCGTCGAGGCTCAGGGTGCCGAGGGCGCGGACCTGCGTGCGGCCGCGATGTCGCAGCGGCAGGAGCAGCAGTTCGAGATCCGCCTCCTCGCCGGCGGTGTTGGTGGCGCGCAGGCCCGCCACGACGCCGAGGGTGTCGCTGGCCACGATCTCGACGATCCGCCAGGGGTCCGGCGCCTGCGAGCCCCAGAGCCGGGAGAAGGGCGCGCCCTTCAGCTCCTGACCGTACAGGGCGCAGACCCGCGTCCCCGCGAGGCGGATGGTGGCCTCGCGGGACGCCATGTCGAGTTCCAGGATCAGGCTGTCGGCGAGGAGGTGGCGGATCTCGCCCGGCTCGATCTCGGCGCGCTCCGGCGCGGCCCGCTCTCCGCGCAGGCGCTCCCAATAGGCATGGAGCATGCGGCTGGTGGGATGCTTCATCGGTGTCCCGACTCTAAACGCCTGTCGTTCATCCCTGGCCCGATCTGGCACATCCGCGAGGCTGTGGCCGGTCGAACCGGGTGTTCACGGCGTATCGGCGCACACGCCGTGCCGATCCGCTTCGGAACGGTCAAGGTGTCGGCGGATCCGGGCTGGGGCTCGTACCGGATGCGGCGGCTCTCTCGACGGGCGATCGCCCGGAGAATGGTTTGAATATCACACAGAATTGGTCTTCATCGGCAGGCACGAATATCGTTGGGTCTTGTGTAGCCGTCGCAAGCCCCGACATGGTGCCGCGATGGATGCCTCCCCCGAATTTCCGCGCCAGAGCCGCGTGCCCGTCTTCAACCTGCCCGGGGTGGTGACGCTCTCCATCGGGCTGCTCCTGGCGATCCAGGCGGTGCGCGAGTTCCTGCTGCCGGATACCCTGGACATCCGCGTCGTCCTCGACCTCGCCCTCGTGCCGGCGCGCTGGACGGTGTGGTTCGATCCCGGCCGGGCCGCCGACGTGGTCCGCGCCGCGGCCGAGGGCGGCGATGCCGGCCTGGAGGCGGCACGCCAAGCCTTCGCCCGCTACATCGTGGGCGAGCACGCGCTCCAGCCCTGGACGCTCGTCACCTACGCCCTGCTGCACGGGTCGTGGATGCACGTGATCTTCAACAGCGTCTGGCTCGCCGCCTTCGGCTCGCCGGTGGCCCGGCGCTGCGGCGCCCTGCGGTTCGGGGCGCTCGCGCTGGCCGGCACGGCGGCCGGCGGGCTCCTGCACATCCTCATCGATCCCCTGAGCGCAGGTCCGCTGGTCGGCGCCTCGGCGGGGATCTCGGCCCTCATGGCCGCCGCGGCCCGCTTCGTGTTCCAGCCGCCGGCCTCGGGCTATCAGGGGCCGTCCTGGCAGGTGGCGCCCCCCCGGCCCGCCGAGACGATCCCGGAGCTTCTGCGCAACAGGACGGCGGTTTCCTTCCTGGTGATCTGGCTGCTGACCAACCTGCTCTTCGGCCTCGTCAGCGTGCCCCTCGTGGGCGAGAACGCCGCCATCGCGTGGGACGCGCATCTGGGCGGCTTCATCGCGGGCTTCCTGCTCTTCCCGCTCCTCGATCCGCGGGTGGCACGACCGCGCTGAGCACGGCGGGCCGAGCACCTTGCCAACGCGCCGGATAGGTCACACACTCGCCATAATGTGAAAGTGCCGGGGCCTACCCGGCCGGCAGCGTATCACGGGCGCCGCGGGCTGACGGCGCACCGGCCGCGTCACAAGGGAGAGAGCCATGACCGTCGCACGCATCCTCGCCGAGAAGGGCAGCTCCGTCGTCACCGTGAGCCCCGACAGGAGCCTCGATGAGGTGATCCAGATCCTCGCCGACAAGCGGATCGGCGCCCTCGTGGTGGCCCATCCGGACGGTGCCGTGGCCGGCATCATCTCCGAGCGCGACATCATGCGGGCGCTGGCCCGGCACGGGGGCTCGGCCTTCGACGCGCCGGCCTCGGCCCACATGACCGCCGCCGTCACCACCTGCGGCAAGAGCACGACGATCGAGGAGGTCATGACACTGATGACCGAAGGCCGCTTCCGCCACGTGCCGGTCTGCGAGGACGGCCGGCTGATCGGCTTGGTGTCGATCGGGGACGTGGTGGCCCGCAAGATCGCCACGGTCGAGGCCGAGCATCAGGCGCTGCGCGACTACATCACCATGGCGTAGGCACCCTCGGCTCCGCGGCTCTCCCTCCCCCCGCGGAAGGGGAGGGGAGGACGCGTGCGCCATCCGGGCCGCTAGGCCCGCACGGGCGGGTGACGGCGCCTCAGGCCTTCATGGGATCGAGCGTGACGCGCCAGAGGTCGGTATCGGCCGCGTCCTTGAGGGTCACGGTCATCTGCTCGGTGGCGCCGTCCACCGCCACGTGGCCGAAGAACTGGTAGCCGGTGGCCGGCGAAAGGTTCACCTGACCCTGATCGGGTGCCTTCACGAACCGCAGCTGCGGCCCGAACGTGTCGTCGAGGGCGTTCGGTCCGAAGGTCCCGGCGTGCAGCGGTCCGGAGACGAACTCCCAGAACGGGTCGAAATCCTGGGACTGCGCCCGGTCGGGGTCGTAGTCTTGGCCGGGCGGCAGCCCGGTCAGCGCCACCTTCCCGGTGCCGTCGGTCTCCGGCAGGGCGTCGGCGAAGACGCCGCCGCGGATGTCGGCGAAGCTCTCGGTGGTCGCCCACTCGATGACCGCCCGGGCGGGCCGGTCGGACCGGGCCCAGACCATGGCGGCGTCGGTGCCGACATCGCCCGACTGGAGGCCGTGGGTCAGGACCGGCCGGTCGGCGGCACGGCTGAGGCCGGGGCGCCCGAGGCCGGAGGCCAGCCCGACGAGGTCGGCGCCTCCGGACAGCAGGATCTGACGGCGACTTGCGGACGTGGGAAGCCCTCCAGCGTGCCGGGCGGCCATCGCAGGCGGCCGCGAAAGCCGGATGAGGGGTGTGGGACCGAAGCCGGCGGGATTCCAGTCCGGAACCGTCGAACCCGCGGCTTCGTCCTGCGGTGGCGGAGCGCCGCAGGGCCGCGAAAGGGGCCCGCCAGCCGGTGGCGCGATCCCTGGAGGCCTCCTCCCACGCCGCCGTTGCGGCCCCTCAGGATGAGGCGATCCGATCGGACGGATCGGTCCCCGAATCCGTCACGCCCGCGCGGCCGCGCCCTCGACCACGGCGCGGATACGCGGAAGCGCGGCCCGCGCGGCCCGGTGGCCGATGGCGATCCCCTCGGCGGCCTTGTGGAAGTCGAACAGGCCGAAGGACCCGACGTCCGGGCCGATGGCGACGTCGGGCGGGTCGCGCTCCAGCCGTGCCCGGGAGATCCGGTCCTGCGTGATGTTGAAGGCGCCGAGCACCACCCGGGCGAGGCCCGGAACGGGGATCTCCGGCTCGGAACTCTCGAAGCCCGGCAGGCGCCCGCGCATCACCTGCAGGAAGCTGCGCCGCGGCGGCGGCGCCGGAACCTCGTGCACGACCGGGCCGCCGGTGTCGCCGTTGAGGTTCACGCAGATCACGAGATCGGCCCCGAGGGCGCGGGCCAGCGCCACCGGGACTGGATTGACCAGCGTGCCGTCCATCAGCACCCGGCCCTCGTGGGTGACCGGCGGGAACAGGCCGGGGATCGCGTAGGAGGCGCGCACCGCATCCACGGCGGGCCCGTCGGTCAGGCTCACCTCGTGGCCGGTGCCGTACTCGGTGGCGACGCAGCCGAAGCGGATCGGCAGGTCCTCGATCCGGCGCGTGCCGAGATCGGCGAAGAGCCTCTGGCGCAGGCGGTTGCCGGCGATCAGGCCGGAGCCGGGCAGGCGCGGATCGATGAGCCCGACCACCCGGCGGCGGGTCAGCGTCCGGGCGAAGGCTTCCAGGCGGTCGAGCCGCCCCGCGGCGTAGCAGGCGCCGACCACCGCGCCGATCGAGCAGCCCGCCACCACGGTCGGGTGGATGCCGGCCTCCTCCAGGGCGCGCAGCACGCCGATATGCGCCCAGCCCCGGGCCGAGCCGCCGCCGAGCGCGAGCCCGATCCGCGGACCGGCGCGGGGCGCCGGGCGGATCGGTTCGACGGTGCCGGGCAGGAAATGGGGGACGGCTGGACACTCTTGCCACCGCGCCGTGGCAAGGGACGGGCTCATCGCCCGGCGGCCTTCAGGACGATTTGGCCGTCCGCCTCCCGGACGACGCTGCGGTAGAAGCAGTCCCGCCGCCCGGTGTGGCAGCAACCCCCGTCGCCGCCGACCTCGACGCGGATCAGCAGGGCGTCCTGGTCGCAATCGACCCGCATCTCCACGACGCGCTGGATCTGGCCGCTGGTCGCGCCCTTGTGCCAGAGTTCCTGGCGGGAGCGCGACCAGTACCAGGCCTCGCCGGTCTCGAGCGTGCGCGCCAGCGACTCGGCGTTCATGTGGGCGAGCATCAGCACCTGCCCGTCCCGCGCGTCCACCGCGATGCAGGCCACGAGACCATCCCGGTCGAAGCGGGGCGTGAGGGCAGGCCCCTCCTCGACCTCGGCGCGGGTGCCGGGGGGAGCGAAGGCGATGTCGCGCGCGGTCATGGTCGAGACGCCGCCCGGGACTACTTGGCGCCGCCGCGCACCAGGGTCAGGAAGCGGACCTGTTCGTTGGCATTGTCCTTGAAGACGCCCCGGAACTGGCTGGTGATGGTCGAGACGCCGGCCTTCTGCACGCCGCGCATCGCCATGCAGAGATGCTCTGCCTCGACCATCACGGCGACGCCGCGGGGCTTGAGGATGCTCTCGATCACGTCGGCGATCTGGGCGGTCATCGTCTCCTGCGTCTGCAGGCGCCGGGCGAAGGTGTCGACCACGCGGGCGAGCTTCGACAGGCCGACCACGCCCCGGGTCGGGTAATAGGCGATGTGGGCGAGCCCCATGAACGGCACCATGTGGTGCTCGCAGTGGGAGTGGAACGGGATGTCGCGCACCAGCACGATGTCCGAGTAGCCCTCGACCTCCTCGAAGACGCGCTCCAGCAGTTTCTCGGCATCGACGCTGTAGCCGCCGAACAGCTGCTCGTACGCCTTGGTGACCCGGGTGGGGGTGTCGAGCAGGCCCTCGCGGGTCGGATCGTCGCCGGCCCAGCGCAGGAGCGTGCGCACGGCGGCCTCGGCCTCGGCGCGGCTCGGGCGACCGGTCTCGATCCCGTCAGGGACGCGGGTGGCGGAGACCGGCTCGGGCGCGACCTCGACGGGACGGCCGTCATTCACCGGCCGATCGTCATTGCGCATGCCGTTCAGCCCTTGCCCGTCGAGACCGTTCCGGTCGAAACCCGGCGCGTCGCCCTGATAGGACAAGGATTTGAGGGCGGCATCCATGGCATCTCCGGCCCGCGCGATGCGGGACTTCATCGGGGTGCTGTCAGGCTTGGCGTACATCGTCGGATCGCGTCGGGCGTTCGAGGGAAGATCCCGGGCTCGAAAAGGTTTCGAGCCGGCGCCCCGGATGGACTGAAGCCTTTGAAACCACCGTGGCCGTGGGCGCGACCCTGGTCGACGGCCCGCCTCCTCGCGAAGCGACCGCAAGGGGCCTATATCATCGTTCGCGGGGCAACGCGCAATGCGCGAGCCGCGCGGCAGATTCCCGATGAGATTGGCGTACCCGGCCGAGGACCCGATGCTCGACGACATCTACAACCGCCGTATCCTGGAACTCGCCGCCGACATCCCCCGGCTCGGCCGGCTGGAGAATCCGGACGCCAGTGCCACTGCGCATTCCCGGTTGTGCGGTTCGACCGTGACGGTCGACCTCGTCCTCGGCGACGATGGCCGGGTGGCCGACTTCGCCCAGGAGGTCCGGGCCTGCGCGCTGGGGCAAGCCTCCTCGTCGCTGATGGGCCGCCACGTGGTCGGCGCCAGCGCGGACGAGCTGCGGGGCGTCCGCGAGACCATGCGGGCGATGCTCAGGGAGAGCGGCCCCGCGCCCGACGGCGCCTGGGCGGACCTCGCGGTGCTGGAGCCGGTGCGGGAGTTCAAGGCGCGCCACGCCTCCACGCTCCTGACCTTCGACGCGGTGGTGGATGCCCTCGACCAGATCGCCGCCAAGCGGCAGGCCGCCTGACGGCATGGCCCGGCGGGCCGCGCATTGGGTGATTCGCGGCTACCAGCTCACCCTGTCGGGCCTGATCGGCCGCCAGTGCCGCCACTGGCCGAGCTGCTCGGAATACACCGACACGGCCATCGCCCGGCACGGGCTGTGGCCCGGCGGCTGGATGGGATTCGCCCGGATCTGTCGCTGTGGACCGTTCGGTACCCATGGGATCGACCTCGTGCCGGAGCGGGTGCCGCAGGGGGGGGCGTGGTACCGCCCCTGGGTCTACGGCCGCTGGCGCGGCATCGAGGCGCCGCCTTCGCCCTTCGCCTGCGAGGCCCTGGAGGAGGGCGGCCGGGTCGACGCCCGCTGAGCGTCGTGTTCCCGTTTTGTTTCACGTGAAACACGCTTGATCGGTCGGGCGTCGCGCCACCTCGACGTGCCGGTGCAACCCGACCGCGAGCGGCGTCCGCTCACCCCGCCTCGCCCGTCCACCCCCTCATCCCGGGGTGCCCAAGTCGGCGGGCCGCGACGGCGAGCGCCAGGGGGACTCGCGACCCCCGGAACCGTCCTTGGAGGTTTGCGCCGCCCGGCCTCTCAGGACGCGGAGGCGGGTCGGACGTCCTGGGCCGTCCCTGTCCGACGGCCCGTCCTCCGCATCCGCCGATCCTCACGCGGCCTGACGATTGGCCGCCAGCCGCTCGGCGAACTCGATCGCCTCGATCAGGCTGCGCTCGTTGGCGATCCCGGTGCCGGCGATGTCGAAGGCGGTGCCGTGATCGACCGAGGTCCGGATGATCGGCAGGCCGAGGGTGACGTTCACGCCCGACAGGTCCATCCACTTGCCCGTGGCCGGGTCGATCTCGAAGCCGAGGAGCTTCACCGGGATGTGACCCTGGTCGTGGTACATCGCCACCACCGCGTCGTACTGGCCCGCGCGCAGCTTCACGAACACCGTGTCGCCCGGCACCGGCCCGTGGATGTCGAGCCCGTCGGCGTTGGCCTGCGCGATCACCGGGGCGCTGACATCGATGTCCTGGCGTCCGAACAGGCCGCCCTCGCCGGCATGGGGGTTGAGCGCCGCCACGGCGATCTTCGGCTTGGCCAAGCCCAGCCCCTTCAGGGCCTTGTCGGTGAGGTCGATGACGAGGCGCAGGCGCTCCGGGGTCAGGCGCTTCGGCACGTCCTCCAGGGCCACGTGGGTCGTGACGTGGGAGACCCGCATGTTGCCATGGGCCAGCATCATCACCGAGCCGCGCACGCCGGTCAGCTCCGCCAGCATCTCGGTGTGGCCGGCATAGTGGTAGCCGGCCTTGTTGAGCGCCTCCTTGTTCAGCGGCGCCGTGACGATGCCGCCGACCTTGCCGGCCATGGCGAGGCGCACCCCGGCCTCGATCGCCTTGTAGGCGAAGCGCCCGCCATCGGCCGAGAGCCGGCCCGGCTCGATCGGCGCGCCCTCCGCGTCGGCCTGGAGGCAGCACAGGGCCGGCCAGTCGCCGCCCTCGGAAACCTCGGGGATCCGCTCGGGGAGAAGGCCCAGGGCCTCCTCCGCCCGGTGAAGGGCCGGGGCGCTGCCAATGATCATCAGGCGCAGATCGCCCGCGGCGATCCGATCCTTCAGCCGCGCGGCGGCCTTGACGATGATCTCCGGCCCGATGCCGGCCGGATCGCCCATGGTGATGGCCAGATGTGGGGTCACGCGTCGCTCCTGCTGCGCGGAAAGCCGTTGCCGTAGAGTAGATCGCGCCAGACGCCCTCTGTTCCGAAGGCGCCCGATTTCGACACGACCGCCACCCCGTCCCAGCGGCCGCCCCGCAGGGTCGAGCGGGGCAGACCCGGGGCGATCTGTCCGGTGACGTCGAGGCGCAGGACGCCCAGGGCGAGGCAGAGCGCCTTGAGGGTCTCGCCGCCGGCCACCAGCAGCGTGCCGGGCCGCGGGATCCGGTCGATCACGCCCGCGAAGGTCCGGGCGATCCGCGCCGCGGCCTCCTCGCGGGCGATCCCGTCGGGCAGCGCGAGGCTCGCCAGGGCGACGCCGTCCCGGTCGAGGCGCGCGGCCACCGCGCCGGCCTGATCCGGGTCCTGCGCCGACAGGACGAGGTGGTGGCCGCCGCAGGCCGCGAGCTGCGCCGCGGTCTCGGGCCGGTCGGAGCCGAACAGTCCGAGCACGGGGCCGACGAGCCGGTCGTCGCCCGGGGCCGCCGCGTCTCCCGCCAGGGCGGCCGCGAGGCCGCCGCTGCCGCACCAGAGCACCGGCCCGTCGCCGCCGAGCGCGGCCACCTGGACGAGGTCGGGATCCTTGCCCGCGTCGTAGACGGCCACGCCCGCGACCGGGCCCTCGGCCACGCTGGCCCGGCGCGCCGGCAATCCGACGGCCCGCAAGGCCTCGGCGATGTCGCCCGAGACCGGCTCGAAGCCGCCGCCCCGTCGGGCGAGCTGATACCCGCCCTCCGTGCGGCGGCCCTGGAACGGGAAGGCCGGCGCCACGACGCAGCGCTCCCAGGCCCCGGTCCGCAGCACCGCCGCGAGTTCCGCCGCCCAGGGACCGCGCAGCAGGCTGTCGACCTTCTTGAAGGCGATGTCGGCGCCGTCCAGCCGGGACGCGAGGCCTCCGACGATCCGCCCGGCGGCCTCCGCCGACAGCTCCCGGGTGCCGGAATCCATCGCCAGGCATCCGGCGGCCTCAGCCGTCAGGATCTCCGGCCACGCGACCGGGATCGACCCGCACAGGCCGGTGAAGCCTGCAGCCGTGTCGAGGGTGCCGGTGAGGTCGTCGGCGATGAGGCGCAGGCAGGTCATGTCGGGCGGATCATGGCAGGAACCCCGTCGGCCACTCCGCCCGACCGCGGCTCGCCTGCTTGTTGTCAGGTTGTCACCCGGCATACAGAGCGGCCGGAGCGGGGGTCAAGCGCGCGGCTCCGCGGGGCCGGGTTTCGCGGCCCGACCGGGATCGAGGGCGAGGTCGAGGAGCCGCCCCTCGAACAGCCGGTTCCGGGACGTGGCGATATGGGCGGCCATGCGGGCCTGGGCCTCCGCACCGTCGCCGCCCGCGATCGCCGCGAAGATCCCGCGATGCTCCTCCAGTACGCCGCGCAGGCCGGAGCGCGGGCCCTGCAGGGCGAGGCCGTGGATCGTCATGCCCACGGCGATGTGCGGTTGCAGCGCCTCCAGGCAGGCCGCGTAGTAATGGTTGTTCGACGCCGCCGCGATCGCGTGATGGAAGGCGAAGTCAGCATCCGCCCGGTGCTGGGCCTGCCGCGTCGCCGCCGTGAGCCGGTCGAGCGTCGCCGCGATGCGGCCCAGGGCGTCGGCATCGCGGCGCAGGGCCGCGTGGAAGGCGGCGTCCGGCTCGAGGGTGAGCCGGAACTCGTAGCAGCGCTGGATGTCGGCGATGCTCTCCACCGGGGCGAAGCCCAGGGCCGGACGCGCCGCCCGCGCCCGCACGAAGCTGCCCGCCCCCTGCCGCGAGGCGATGGCGCCCTCCCGGCGCAGCCGCTCGAGGGCCGCCCGGACCACCGGGCGCGAGACCCGGAAGCGTCCCGCGAGGTCATGCTCGCTCGGGAGCCGTGTGTCGGGCCCGTAGGTGCCGTCCGCGATCCCCGTGAGGAGCGCGTGATAGACGCCGTCGGCCAGGGAGACGGGCCGGGTCGGGGCCGCACCGCGGCCCGCCGGCCGCTCCGGCGCCTGCACCCGGTCGAGTCGGTCGGGTCGGTCGGACGGGTCGAACGGGGATGGGGACCTCGCTGACGACATCCCCGGAGGCCTCCGCGGCTCGAGACAGGCGGCGCCGAGTCAGCGATGAGCCGCCCGGCTTGTCAACATGTGCACGGTCGGGGCCGCAAGTTGCGCGGACTTGTCGAAAGGTTGTAGCAGCCGGCTCGGGGGCTGAGCGGGCGCCGAGGCCCGGGACGGGGCGGCGCCGGAAGGGCGAACCATGCAGATTCCCATCAAGCGCTCCCTGGAGCGCGTGCCCGGCGGCCTGATGGTGGTGCCGCTGTTCCTCGGCGCGATCCTCCACACGCTCTTCCCGAACACCGCGACGTTCTTCGGCTCGTTCACCGGCGCGCTGTTCAACGGCGCGCTGCCGATCCTGGCGGTGTTCTTCGTCTGCATGGGCGCGGGCATCGATTTCCGCGCCGCCCCGGCGATCGCCCGCAAGGGCGGCGTGCTGCTGGCCGCCAAGGTCGGCGTCGCGGCGATCATGGGCGTGGTGTTCGGGCAGTTCCTGGGCGAGTCGCCCGTGACCAGCGGGGCATTCGCGGGGATCTCGACGCTCGCGATCGTCGCCGCCATGAACGACACCAATGGCGGGCTCTACCTCGCCCTGATGGGCCAGTTCGGCCGCCCGAAGGATGCGGGCGCCTACGCGATCATGAGCCTCGAATCCGGACCGTTCCTCACCATGGTGACCCTCGGTCTGGCAGGCCTGTCCGCCTTCCCGTGGCCGACACTGGTGGGCAGCATCCTGCCGCTGCTGATCGGCATGATCCTGGGCAACCTCGACCGCGACATGCGCGCCTTCCTGTCGGGGGCGGCGCCCGTGATGATCCCGTTCTTCGCCTTCGCCCTCGGCTTCGGGCTCGACCTCGCCAAGATCTGGCAGGCAGGTCTCCTCGGCATCGGGCTCGGCGTGGCCGTGGTGGCGGTCACCGGGGCGGTCCTGTTCGTCGCCGACCGGCTCACCGGGGGCAACGGCGTCGCCGGGGTCGCGGCGGCCTCCACGGCCGGCAATGCCGCCGCGGTGCCGGCGATCATCGCGGCCGCCAACCCCGCCTACGCGGAGGCGGCCGGTCCCGCCACCGTGCTGGTGGCGGCGAGCGTGGTGGTCACGGCGCTGCTCGTGCCGCTGCTGACCGCCTCCGTGGCCGCCCGGGTCGGGCCGGAGCGCGATCCGTCCGCGCCGGTGCCGGATCCGGTACCGCAGCCCGCCACGACGGCGCACTGACCGGTCCGCGCGTCCGCCCGTGCGCATCCGGGCGGCAACCGAAGGGCACGACGCCTGTTGTCTCGGCAGACAGCCCGGCGCGGCCGGGCGCGACCGACGATCAGAGCGGGCACAGCATGTCCACCGAACCCCGGGGCAAGACGCATATCGACATCTACGACCGCGCCATGCGCGAGGCGTGGGCTCAGCGTTTCGGCGTCAGCGAAGTTCGCCTGCGCAAGGCGGTCACGATGGTGGGCAGCCGGATCACCACCGTGGCCGCCTATCTCGACAGGCCGGCGTCCTGACCCGGCGGGCCGCTTCGTGAAGCCCGATTTCCATCCGCCGCCGGGGTGGCCCCATCCCGAGAACCAAGCGCCCGGGTTCGACATGGCGCCCGGACCCGACGACGCGAGCGCCCCGCTCGCGGGGCCGGATGCCATAAGTTTCGAGCAGATCCGCGAGCGGGCCTACGAGCTGTGGGAGCGCAATCACCGACCGGAGGGGTTCGAGATCGAGTTCTGGCTCCTGGCCGAGCGTGAGCTGCGCAACGAGCGGGAGCGGCGGAAGGCCGCGCACGAGCCGGCACCGTCCGGCCTCGGTCCGCCGTCCGGCTGACGCACGTCGGCGGCGGGTTGATCCGCCACCGCCGCGCCCGCAAGGGGCGGGATACGCCTCCGATCGTGCGGGATCGGCCCGCGGGCGGCGCTGCTCAGGCCGCGGTGGCCGCCTTCCGGGCGTCGGCCACTGCGGCCTCGAAGGCCATGAACGCCTGCGTGGCCTCGTCCCAGGCCTGGGCGCGGATGTGGCGGGCGAGGGCAGCGGCCTGATCGCGGGCCTGCGACAGGGCCGTTTCCACGGCGGCGGGCCGCGCCGGATCGGCGGGGATTCCCGGGGGCGGCGTGTCCACGGAGCGCATCCCGACCAGAGTCGCCGCCAGCGCGCGGCGCCAGGCCGCGCAATCGGCCGGGATCCGGGCGACCCGCAGGTCGGCACCCTCGCGCTCCTGCTGGTCGAGCAGGGTGCGGCTCAGATCCTCGATCTGCTCGAGCTGGGCCAGGGCATCGCCGATCTCCCGGCGGGCCTTGTCGGTCCCCTGCGCGATCTGGCCGACGTTCCGCGCGATGTCGCCGGTGGCCTGGATCTGCTGGGTCATGATCTCGGAGGCTTCGCGCATCTGCGCCGCGACGGTCGCCACGGCGCCGCTCTCGGCCTCGACGCGGGCATTGGCCCGCACCATGGCGGCGGCGCCGGTCTCCACCGCGCTGCGGCTGCGCGTCACCGCCGCCTGCATCGCCGCCATCTCCTCGCGCAGGCCGTTCACGCGGGCGCGGATCTCGTCGGTCGCCTTGGCGGTCTGGGCCGACAGGGTCTTCACCTCGGCGGCGACGACGGCGAAGCCGCGGCCGGCTTCGCCCGCCCGGGCGGCCTCGATGGTCGCGTTCAACGCCAGCAGGTTGGTCTGGGCCGAGATCGCCGCGATGGTGCCGGCCATCTCCTCGATGCGCAGGGCCGCTGCCGAGAAGCTGTCGAGGCGGCCGCCGATCTCCTCGGTGCCTTCCTCGATCCCGCGCATGCCGTCGGTGGCACGCTGGAGATCGCCGACGCAGGTGGCGATGCCGGCCCGGGCCGTCTCGGCGGTCTCGGCCGCCGAGGAGGAGCGGGCCGCGATCTCGCTCGTGGTGGCGGCGAGTTCCTCGCTGGCGGCGGCGATCAGGCGGGCCTGCTCGGCGGTGCCCGACGCGTCGTGGGTCATCCAGCCGATCGAGACGCCGGCATCCGAGGCCGAAGCCGACAGCCGTGCCAGCAGCGGCAGCCACGCGCGATTCGGGACCGCCGCGGCGGCGTCGGGCTGCCGGGCCGCTTCGACGGCGACCGCGACGGTTGCCTCGGTCGGCGCGCGCACCGTCACCGCGGGTTCGACCACGGCTTCGTTCCGACGCCGCCGGCGCAAGCTGAACATGCGGGTACCTCCGACATTCCAATCAGAAAGAGATTCGCATGGAATCTTCAACCAATGGTGAAGGATGAGCTCGTCGCTTGACCCGAGTGAAGTGACCGTCCTGCAGCCTAAAGCCAGGATTGCATAGGTTTGATGACCCCCGGGCGTAGTCCGCCCGGGGGAACGGTAAGCTATTCGCCGGTCAATGCGGCCTTGGTGCGGGACCACCAGCCGGCGCGCTTGGGACGATCCGGATCGGCCGGCGGCGTCAGCACGACCGCCACGGGCTCGCGGACCGGCTCGGGGGCCCTGTCAGCCACCGGCTCCGCCAGCGTCTCGGCGGCATGATCGACCGTGGACGCGTCCGGCTCGGACGCAACCGGGAGATCCACCGCGGTCTCGCCCCGGGCTGCCGACGGTGCGGCCTCGACCGCCTCCGCCACCGCCTGCGCGCTCACCGGCTCCTCTGCCGACAGGACGACCGCGTCACCCGCCATCTCGGGGACGTCCTCGGACTCGGCGGCGTCCCGGGTGCGACCCTCGCCGCGACCCCGTCCGCCCCGACGCCCCCGGCGACGGCGGCGCCCGTTCTCGTCCTCAGTGCGGGCCGCCTCATCCGGTCCGGCGACGGCCTCGTCGGAGTCCCGGGCCTCTGCGGCGACGGCAATCTCGGCCAGCCCGTCGGCGGCAACCGGCTCCCGGCCCTCCCAGCCGTCGTTCCGCCCGTCCTCGGGGCTGTCCTTGCGCCCGTCCTCGCGGCTGTCCTCGCCGTCCTCCTCCTCCGGGCGCTCGCCACCCTGACGCTCGTCCTCGGCGCGGCCTTCCGGCCGGCCGCCCCGGCGGCGGCGGCGACGACGGCGGCGGCGGCCGTCGCCTTCCTCGCGCGTTCCATCCTCGCGGGCTTCGGTGTGGCCCTCCTCGGCGTCGCCCTCGGCGTCCACCTCGGTCTCTGCCTCCGCCTCGGCGGCGTCGGCCTCGTCGGCTTCGTCATCCTCGTCGTCGAACTCGGTGACCGGGGAGATCGCCTGGGCGCGCACGCCCGTGACCGGACCTTCGGCGCGCTGGGCCGGCTCGCCCCGGTCGAGCTGGAAGGCGGCCGTGACCGCCAGCCCCTCGTCGGCCGCGATCGTGATGGTGACGCCGAAGCGCAGCTCCAGCTCGCGCAGGTGCCCGCGCTTCTGGTTGAGGATGTACAGCGCCACCTCGGTCCGGGTGCGCAGGATCAGGTTGTGGGAGGAGGATTTGAGCAGCGCCTCCTCGATGGAGCGCAGGATGTGGAGCGCCACCGAGGCGGTGGCGCGCACGAAGCCCGAGCCGCCGCAATGGACGCAGGGGATCGAGGAGGATTCGAGCACGCCGGTGCGGATGCGCTGGCGGCTCATCTCCATGAGGCCGAAGGGCGAGATCCGGCCGACCTGGATGCGGGCGCGATCGTTCTTCAGGCACTCGTTGAGCTTCTTCTCGACGGCGCGATTGTTCCGCTTCTCCTCCATGTCGATGAAGTCGATGACGATCAAGCCCGCGAGGTCGCGCAGGCGCAGCTGCCGGGCGACCTCCTCGGCGGCCTCGAGGTTCGTCTTGAGGGCGGTGTCCTCGATGTCGTGCTCGCGGGTGGCGCGGCCGGAATTGACGTCGATCGAGACCAGGGCCTCGGTCGGGTTGATCACCAGGTAGCCGCCGGACTTCAGCGAGACGTGGGTCGAGAACATCGCGTCGAGCTGCTGCTCGACGCCGAAGCGGGCGAAGATCGGCGTCGCGTCGCGGTAGGGCTTCACGACCTTGGACTGGCCGGGCATCAGCATCCGCATGAAGTCCTTGGCCTCGCGATAGGCGTCCTCGCCGGCGACCAGAACCTCGTCCAGATCCTTGTTGTACAGGTCGCGGATGGCGCGCTTGATCAGCGAACCCTCCTCGTAGACCAGCGCGGGCGCCATCGAGGTCAGCGTCAGCTCGCGGACCGACTCCCACAGCCGCATCAGGTACTCGAAGTCGCGGGCGATCTCGGGCTTGGAGCGCGAGGCGCCGGCGGTGCGCAGGATGACGCCCATCCCCTCGGGCACCTCCAGGTCCTGCACGACCTCCTTGAGGCGCTTGCGGTCGGCCGCCGAGGTGATCTTGCGGGAGATGCCGCCGCCCCGGCCGGTGTTGGGCATCAGCACGGAGTAGCGGCCGGCCAGCGACAGGTAGGTGGTGAGCGCCGCGCCCTTCGTGCCGCGCTCCTCCTTGACCACCTGCACCAGGATGATCTGGCGGCGCTTGATCACCTCCTGGATCTTGTACTGGCGGCGGTAGTGGCGGGGCCGCTCGGGAATCTCGGCGAGCGCGTCGCCGTTGCCGCCGATCTGGGCGATCCGGGGCTCGGCATCCGGATCGTCGGAATCCTCGTCCGAATCCTCGTCGGCTTCGTCCTCGTCGTCGGAGTCCTCGTCCTCATCCTCGTCGTCGGAGTCCTCGTCCTCCGACTCGTCCTCGTCGGACACGTCGTCGGACACGTCCGCGGTCGAGGCATCCGCCACCGGCGCCTCCGCGACATCCTCCGCGGCGCTGTCGGCCGGCGCGTCTGCCCGGGCGTCTGCCGACGCGTCTTCCGGCGCCTCTTCCGGCATGTCGGACACGGTCAGCGCCTCGGCCACGGCGATCCGGGCCTCGGGCTCGTCCGGATTGTCCTGGTCGGTGGCCGCCTCCTCGGGCTGCCCCCCGAACGGGGCGGGGCCGCCGGCGGCCTCGTCGGTCGGCGCCCGCGCGGCCCGCGTCTCGGCGATGTCGCCGGCCTGCGCCTCGGAGGCGAGGGCCTCCTGCACGGCCTCGGCGTTCTCCGCGAGCGTGTCCGGCATGCCGGCGGGTGCGATCCCGGCCTCGGCGGGGGCCTGGTCGTCGGTCCGGCCATCGGCCTGCGGCGCCTCGCTCGTGTCCTCGACGCTCACCGTCTCGTCGGTGTCGCGGGCACGGGCCTCGGCGCGGCGGCCGCGGGAGCGGCGCGGCGACCGGCGGCGGCGCTCCTCGCGCTCGCGATGCTCCTCGGCGTCACGGGCCTCCTCCTCGAGGAGGGCCTGCCGGTCGGCGAGGGGAATCTGATAATAGTCGGGATGGATCTCGTTGAAGGCCAGGAAGCCGTGGCGGTTGCCGCCATATTCCACGAACGCCGCCTGGAGCGACGGCTCCACCCGGGTGACCTTGGCGAGGTAGATGTTGCCGCGCAGCTGGCGCCGGTTGGCGGCCTCGAAGTCGAATTCCTCGACCCTAGACCCGTGGACCGTGACGACCCGGGTCTCCTCCGGGTGCATCGCGTCGATCAGCATTTTGTTGGCCATGTCGGACTCTCGGCATGGCGGCCGACGTCGTTCTCCGTGCCCGTGGTCCCGGCGGCGCCTCACCCGACGTCAAACCTGTCGGGCGTGGTGCCGGCCTCGTCGCCGAGGCGGATGGGTTCGAGGGGAAATTGCCGTCAACCGCCGCTCGGCGCCTGGGGCGCCTGGGGTTGAACCTGGCCGGGAGGAGGGACAGACCGGTCCGACGCACGACATGCGCCTCCGGGGCACGCGCAGCGCTCTGCTGGGCCGTGCGTCCGTCCATCGTGGTCCCGACCTCGCGAAACACTCTCGGCCGGAGGGGACCGGCCGTGAATTCCTGGGTGCGACGGAGGATCTCCGCCGCGTCGTGCGACACCTGCCCGATCGGGGAAGACACCCGTCGCCGCCAGACGGACCAACAGAGTCCGCCGCGACACCGCGGCCGTCTTCGCGAGGAATTCGGCCACGTCCACGGGCCGTTGCGGCGGCCGGCGGGACCGGAAGGGGTCGGTATCATTACAGACCGCTGCGCGGATTTGGCAAGGGTCAAGCGTGAATAGATGTCACGGGGGTGTCACGCCCGCCGGGCCGGCGGCCGGCCGGCTCGCACGCGGCGCGACGATCGAGGGCCGCGCGGGAGGCCGGGCTGCCGCATATCCCGGGATCGCTGCGCCGCGCCCGCGACGACGGGACCGCGCTCCGGCCGGCAGGATACTATTCCGCAGCCTCAAGCCGCGGTGCCATCCCGGCCAGTGCCGCGGGCTTCGGGCCGCCGGTCGCCCAGTCGAGCAGCTCGACCGTGTGGACGATCGGGATGCCGGTGCCCTTCCCGATCTGCGTGGCGCAGCCGATGTTGCCGGTGGCGATCACGTCGGGGCGCACGCGCTCGATGTTGGCGACCTTCCGGGCCCGCAGCTTCAGCGCGAGCTCCGGCTGCAGGATGTTGTAGGTCCCCGCCGAGCCGCAGCAGATATGGCCCTCCGGCACGTCCTTCACGGTGAAGCCCGCACGCTTGAGCAAGGCCTTCGGCTCCGTGCGGATGCCCTGGCCGTGCTGCATCGAGCAGGCCGAGTGGTAGGCGACCACGAGGTCGCTCTCCGCGGTCGCCGCGAGGTCGAGCTGCGCCACGTACTCGGTGACGTCCTTGGCCAGCGCCGAGACGCGCCGCGCCTTCTCGGCATAGGCCGGGTCGTCGCGGAACATGAAGCCGTAATCCTTGATCGTCGTGCCGCAGCCCGAGGCCGTGACCAGGATCGCGTCGAGGCCCTTGGCGATCTCCGCGTCCCAGGCGTCGATCGTCTGCTTGGCGTGGGCGTGGGCGGAATCCTCCTTGCCCATGTGGTGGGTCAGCGCCCCGCAGCAGCCCTCGGCGGCGTGGACCACCTCGATCCCGTGCCGGTTGAGCAGGCGGATCGCGGCGGCGTTGAAGTCCGGCCGCAGCACGCTCTGGGCGCAGCCGCGCAACAGGGCCACGCGCCTGGACGCCTGTCCGTTCGCGGGTGGGAACCGGCCCGGCCGGTTCGTCGGCTCGCGGGGCGGCATCCCGGCCGGCGCGAGGTCGAGCATGGCGGCGAGGCGGTTGCCGACCCGCGGCAGCCGGGCCACCAGCCCCCGGAACGGTGCGCCGAGCTTGGCGGCGGTGAGCGCGAGGCGGAAGCGGTTCGGGTAGGGCAGGACCTGGGCCAGCAGGGCGCGCAGGAACCGATCGTCGGCCGGCCGGGCGTAGGTCGCCTCGATATGCGCCCGGGCATGGTCGACGAGGTGCATGTAATGCACGCCCGACGGGCAGGTGGTCATGCAGGACAGGCAGGAGAGGCAGCGGTCGACGTGCTTGACCACCTCCTGCGAGGCCGGCTTGCCGCCCTCCAGCATGTCCTTGATCAGGTAGATCCGGCCGCGGGGGGAATCGAGCTCGTCGCCGAGCAGGAGGTAGGTCGGGCACGTCGCCGTGCAGAAGCCGCAATGCACGCAGGTCCGGAGGATTTTCTCCGAGGCCGCCATGGCGGGGTCGGCGAGCTGGGCGGGGGCGAAGTTGGTCTGCACGGGTCGCGTCCTCGGCGCCTCGCCTCCCCGGAGCGGGAAGGGGCGGAATCTGAAGCCTACAGTCCGGCGTACATCCGGCCCGGGTTGAGCACCCCGGCGGGGTCGTGCGCCGTCTTGATGCCCGCCGTGAGCCGCATCAGCGGCTCGGCCAGCGGCTGGAACACCGGCACGGCGGCCCGCACGGCGTCGGGGGCGCGGACCAGGGTGGCGTGGCCGCCCTGCGCCTGCACCGCCCGGCGCACCGTCCCGGCCCCGGCATCGCCCTCGGAGCCGGTGGCGAGCCAGATCAGGCCGCCGCCCCAGTCGAAGAACCAGCGGGCGTCGCGCTCCGCCGCGACCGCCGCCGCCAGGGCCGGCCCGTGCGCCGGCGCGGTGGAGATCCGCCAGAGGGCGGCCTCCCGGGGCTCGGCCAGGGGGGCGGCGTCGCGCACGGACCGCCAGAGGGCGGCACCGGCCTCGCCGTCGACGATCGCGGGCGTGCCGTAGCGCTTGAGCAGGCGGCGCAGCTCGCCCGTGCGGTAGTCGATGGAATCCGCGAAGCCTTCGAGGCGCATCAGGGTCCGCGCCTCCGGGGCGCCGATCCCCGCCGGCAGGTGCGCGGCACCCGTGAGTTCGAAGGGTGAGCCCAGCGCCTCCGCCAGGGACGTCACCGCCCGGGCATCATCCAGGCCGCCGAAGACCAGGGTCGCCACGCGCTCGCAGGCCGGCAGCACCTTGAAGGTGACCTCCGTGAGCAGGCCCAGCGTGCCGTGGGCGCCGGCCATCAGCTTCACGAGGTCGAGCCCGGTGACGTTCTTCATCACCCGTCCGCCCGACTTGATCGCCTCGCCCCGCCCGTTGACGAAGCGGACGCCGATCAGGCTGTCCCGGGCCGCCCCGGCATTGATCCGCCGGGGGCCGGCATTGTTGATCGCCGCCACCGCCCCGAGGGTCGGCTCGCCGGCGCTGCCGTAGAGGCCGCGCAGGTCCATCGGCTCGAAGGGGAGCATCTGGCCGCGGGAGGCGAGCAGCGCCTCGACCTCGGCCAGCGGCGTCCCGGCCCGGGCCCCCACCACCATCTCGGCCGGCTCGTAGAGGGTGACGCCGGTGAGCGCCTTCGCGGAGAGCGTCGCGTTATCCTGGGCGGGGCGGCCGAGACCCGCCGCGGTGCCGCCGCCGGCAAGCCGCAGACGCTCGCCGCGCCCGGCGGCGGCCCGCACGATCTCCCCGGCCTCCGCCTCGGTGCCGGGCTCGTAGACGCCCATCGCTTCCGCCCTGGTCCTGTTTGTAGACATTCCAGGACGGGTGTCGCCGGAAGCGACGGCGGATTCAAGCGGGGGCAGCGTCGCGGGGTTTCAGCGGTTGGGTTTCCTCCGCGGAGCCGCCCCCGCGACGGTCACGCGGCGGATCGCCGGCGGGGTCGGATGCGCTCCGGCTGTCCGGCGAACGGCCCCGGACCGGCCGCGCCGATCGCGCCGGTTTCGTGCGGCCAGGGGCTTCCCGGTCCGCGGGCGCTACTCGGCCGCCGCGGCGCGCGCCGGCCTCAGCCGCGCGCTGACCTGCCGGCGCAGCCCCGCGATGTCGAAGATCCAGACCAGGGCCCCGTACAGGGCCATCCCGGCCGGCACCAGCACCGCCAGGGCCGTGGCGGGCGGCAGGTGGCGGAAGGGGGCCAGCGTCAGGCCCATCGCCGCGCACGCGAGGGCCGCGACGCCGATCTCGGCCCAGGGCAGCGCGATCCGCTCCGCGCCCGTCAGCGCCCGCCAGCCGAGCCAGAGGGCGGCGGCGGCGAGGCCGAAGGTCTGGGCCAGCGCGACGCCGATGCCGCCGGCCAGGCCGGGCAGGACCAGGAGGCCCGCACCGTTGACCGCGAGCCCGACCAGGGCGGCGGCGATCACCGGAAGGGTGCGACGGCGGATCTGGAAGATCGGGTTGAGGGCGTAGAACATCATGGCGAGGCAGAACAGGCCCGGCATGAGCGCGACGCTGTAGGTCTCGAACGGCCCGCGATAGGCCTCGGGGACCACCAGTCCCTGGAGCGCCGGCAGCACGGCCCAGAACCCGACCGCGCAGGGCGCCAGCAGGGCGAACAGGGTACCGGCATTCTCCGCCACCTGCGCCTCGGCCGCCGCGCGGCCGTGCTGCTCCTCGGCCTGGACGGCGAGCTGGAACAGCAGCAGGTCGAGGGCCGTGCCGAGCGTCATGAACGAGCGCGCGGTGACGTCGGCGGCGAGCGCGAAGTAGCCGGCCTCCGCGAAGCCGGCATGGCCGGCGACCGCGCCGCGGTTGACGAAGGCGAGGCACTGGTAGGCGGTGTTGGCGGCGATGAGCGGCAGGCCGTAGCGGGCGAAGACCCGCCAGGTCGCCGACAGGCGCGGCCGCTCGAACGGCGTCCGCGGGTCGCGCAGAGGATGGCGGAGAAGGACCACCGCGAGGAACTGGCTGATGCCGGCCGCCGCCAGCACCCAGGCCGGCTGGGGCAGCCACCACGCCGCCGCCGCCATCAGCGCGAAGGACAGGACGTTCTTCACCGCCACGAGGCCGAGATAGAGCCGGCCGTCGAACCGCGCCCGGGCGAGGGCGGCGTGGTAGTCGAACACGCCGATGCCGAGCGCCGCCAGCCCGGTGCCGCACAGAACCGCCTCGCGCCCGTCCGCGCCGCCGGCGAGGCCGAAGGCCCCGCAGAGGGCCGCGGCGGCCAGGAGCAGCAGGCCGATGCGCAGGTAGGCCCGGTCGAGCCCGTGGCGGATCCACGGCTCGTCGACCCGCACGCGTCCCGAGTAGAACCGTGTCGCCGAGAGGCGCAGCCACTCGAACAGCACCGTGTTCAGCACGATGGCGCCGGTGGTCGCGAGGGCGAACCGGCCGAAATCGGCGGGCCCCAGCAGCTTGGCGATCAGCAGGCCGAGGACGAAGTTGAGCCCCGCATTGAGGACGAAGGCGGCGATCACGGCCATGGACGGCGTCTCATGAGCTGTGGGATCTCTCGGAGGGGCCCGCGCGCTGTCGCGCGGGAGCCGTAAAACGCCCCTAACCGGGCGGGATCAGGGCAAACGGCCTCACAGGGCCCGCTCGTAGCGCCAGGCCTCCATCCCGTCCTCGTAATAATCGGGTCGCACGGCGAAGCGGGTGTAGCCCCGGCGCTCGTAGAGGCGGATGCCGGCGCCATTGTCGGCCCGCACCTCCAGCCGGAGGCGCGTGCACCCGTGGCTGTGGGCGTGGGCCTCGGCGGCATCGAGGAGCTTGCCGCCGAGCCCGAGCCCGCCGCGGTTCGGCGCCACCGCGATCGAGGCCAGCCGCGCGATCCGGGTGCTGCGTCGGCGCTCCAGCACCGCCGCGCCGACGAGGACCGGCGTCGGGTCCGCGTCCGGCGCGTCGATGAGGGCCGCCAGCACGTCCATGGTGGGCGACAGGATGGCGTGGCGGATCGCCCGGCGCTCGGCCCGGTCGGTGGCGAAGGCGGCGTGTTCCAGGGCCACCAGGGCGTCGAGGTCGGCGAGCGTGGCGATGCGGATCGTCGGCTCGGGGAGCCCGTCGCCGACCGGATGGCGCAGGGGGGCGCTCACGCCCGCGCCGTCGCGGTGGATCTGGTCGGCCCGGCCATGGCTCGCTCGCCTGCGTGATAGTCCCCGGCGGTCAGATGCCCGCTTCCGCCCCGCTTGGGAAGCCCGGGCGGTCGCTCCGGGCCTTCCGGCTGCGTCGTTTTTGCAACGGCCGGTGCCGGGTGTGGATTGCGGGCGAAAAAGCCGTTGCCCGACGGGGCGTTCCCCTTGTCGTTCCGGAATCGCGGCCGTATATGCGCCCTGCCCAATTTCGCACGTGCCTGTGGCCGCGTGTCGGTTGGTGGGCATCCGGTCAACTGCCGGACAGCCGCCAGGGGTCTTAAAGGATCGATGGTCGCAAGGGTGGATCCCTACGGCCGGCATCCAGGTGGCGACACCGGACCCCGACAACAACCGGCAGCCGGAGGCGAAACCGGCGAACCCCGCTCTCCACGGGGGACGCAGCTTAAAGCAACGACGAACGGGCTTTTTTGGTCTCGTCGGCCCTCCACAGGCCGGCACCGAAGAGGCTTGTTTCTCTTTGCCCGGCGTGCGGTGGGGGTCCTCCCTTCCAATCCACGGCAGCTTCCGGGTGCTCTGCGCCCGCCCTGATGCACGCGTCTCCAAAGCGCGTGGGTCCGCGCGACGCATCGCCCCCTGACGCCGGCGGCCAGTCCTGGCCGTCACCTTCGACAGCGCGCCCCGCGTAAGGGCGCACGCGAACCCGTGCCGGGAGACGACCATGACCGACCGCATCCGTGACTTCCTGCGCGTCCGCCGCGACCTCGGTCAGGACGAGGGCCCCGTGATGGTCCTCGACCTCGACGTCGTGCGCGACAACTACACGGCCTTCGCGCGGTCCCTGCCGGACACCCGCGTGTTCTACGCCGTGAAGGCGAACCCGGCCCCCGAGGTGCTGCGCCTGCTCGCCGAGATGGGCTCCTGCTTCGACACCGCGTCGGTGGCCGAGATGGAGATGGTGCTGGCCGCCGGCGCCACCGCCGACCGGATCTCCTACGGCAACACCATCAAGAAGGAGCGCTGCATCGGCCGCGCCCTGAAGCTCGGCATCCGCCTGTTCGCGGTCGATTGCCAGGCCGAGGTCGAGAAGATCGCCCGGGCCGCCGACGCGCTGGGCGTGCCGGCCGGCGAGGTGCGGGTGTTCTGTCGCATCCTGTGCGACGGGGCCGGGGCCGACTGGCCGCTGTCCCGCAAGTTCGGCTGCGTGCCCGAGATGGCCGCGGACGTGCTGGAGCACGCCCACCGCCAGGGGCTGGAAGCCTACGGCATCTCGTTCCATGTCGGCTCGCAGCAGGGCAACACCGAGGCCTGGGACGGGGCGCTCGGCTCCGCGGCGGCGATCTTCCGCGAGTGCGCGGAGCGCGGCATCGGCCTGTCGATGGTCAATCTCGGCGGCGGCTTCCCGACCAAGTACCTCAAGGCGGTGCCGGGCGTGGAGAGCTACGGCGAGGCGATCTTCCGGGGCCTGACCAAGCATTTCGGCAACCAGATCCCCGAGACGATCATCGAGCCGGGCCGCGGCATGGTCGGCAATGCCGGCCTGATCGAGGCCGAGGTGGTGCTGGTGTCGAAGAAGTCCGCGGATGCCGACGAGGTCCGATGGGTCTACCTCGACATCGGCAAGTTCGGCGGCCTCGCCGAGACCATGGACGAGGCGATCCGCTACCCGATCCGCACCGCGCGGGACGGGGACGCGACCGAGCCCTGCGTCATCGCCGGCCCGACCTGCGATTCGGTGGACGTGCTCTACGAGCGGCAGCTCTACCCGCTGCCGGTCTCGCTCTCGATCGGCGACAAGGTGCTGATCGAGGGCGCGGGCGC
The DNA here is from genome assembly GCF_022179385.1 of Methylobacterium longum. Classification (GTDB taxonomy): domain Bacteria; phylum Pseudomonadota; class Alphaproteobacteria; order Rhizobiales; family Beijerinckiaceae; genus Methylobacterium; species Methylobacterium longum. Next base: position 240,530 of record NZ_BPQS01000004.1, read on the forward strand.
CTACACCACCACCTACGCGGCTGTGGCCTTCAACGGCTTCCCGCCCCTTCAGCAGATCGTCATCTGATCCGCTTTAGGACGTCCCGGCAGCCCTCGGCTGCCGGGAGCGAACTTCCGCTGCCGCATCGACGGAGCGCCTTCGGCCGTCCATCGGAACCCACCGCTTCTCCCGCTCGCCGGCCCGGGGAGGGCACAGCCATGATCGAGATCCGCGCGGAGCATTGCCACCACGTCCCGGCGCGCGAGCGCCTGCTGGACGCGTGTTTTCCCGGCAACCGACGCGCCAAGACCTCGGAGCGCCTGCGCGAGGGCCGCCTGCCGGCCCGCGGCCTCGCCTTCGCGGCGACCCGCGCCGGGCGTCTCGTCGGCACCCTGCGCCTCTGGCACGTCGAGGCCGGGCTGGGCCGGCCGGCGCTGCTGCTGGGCCCGCTCGCCGTCGATCCGGCGATCCAGGGCCAGGGACTCGGCTCGGTGATGATGCAGGCGGCCCTCGGCCGGGCCGAATCGCTCGGCCACGGCGCTGTGCTGCTGGTCGGCGACGCGCCCTACTACGCCCGCTTCGGCTTCGACCGGGCGCTCGCGGAGGGCCTGACCCTGCCGGGGCCGTTCGAGCGCGACCGCTTCCTCGGGCTGGAACTGCGCCCGGGCGCCCTGGCCGGTGCCGAGGGGTTGGTCCGGGCGAGCGGCGCGCTGTCGCCGGTGGACGCGGTGGCCAACGAGGTCGGGGTCGCGCGACGACGCGCCGCCTGAACGGGGACGTACCACGCCGCAGGCGTGAGAGCGGTTCTCCCGAGCGCGACCTCATCCTGAAGGGCCCGCGTGAGCGGGCCTCGAAGGAGCCCGGGGCCGCGCCTGCGCTGCCGGGAGCGCCCGTCGAGCCCTCCGCCGCGGCCGCGGCTCCTCAGGGGCGAGGCTTTGGCGGGTGTCGGCGGCCCGGGGCTGCCCGCCCGCGGTGCCGCCTCGGCATGCGCCCGAGGGCGGCCACCTCCGCCCCCTTGGCCGGCCTCCTGCATTGCGCCGAACGGTCGCGATCCCGCATAGACGGTCCGCCGGCCCCCCGGAGAAGGTTGCTCGACCGATGCAGATCGCAACGCCCTACCTGATGTTCCTGGGCGACGTGCCCGACACGCTGGCGGCCAAGACGGCCTACGGCATCAAGGACTGGCGCCCCGAATGGTGCGTCGGCCAGATGCGCCTGCCGGGCTGCGCCGCCGATCTCGGCATCCCCGACATGACCCTGCCCGAGGCCCTGGCCAAGGGCTGCCGGACCCTGGTGATCGGCGTCGTCAACGCCGGCGGCGTGCTTCCGGACCATTGGGTGACGGAGATCGTCGCGGCGATCGAGGCGGGGCTCGACGTGGCGAGCGGCCTGCACGTCAAGCTCGGCGCGGTCCCGGCCATCGCGGAGGCCGCCGCGCGGCGCGACCGCCAGCTCCACGACGTGCGCCACACCGACGAGCGCTTCCCCACCGGCAAGGGCACCAAGCGGGCGGGCCGGCGCCTGCTCACCGTCGGCACCGACTGCTCGGTCGGGAAGAAGTACACCGTGCTGGCCCTGGAACGCGGCATGCGCGAGCGCGGCCTCGACGCCGATTTCTGCGCCACCGGCCAGACCGGCGTGTTCATCTCCGGCCGGGGCGTCGCCATCGATGCCGTGGTGGCCGACTTCATCTCCGGCGCCGTCGAGACGATCTCGCCGGACGCCGCCTCCAACCACTGGGACCTGATCGAGGGCCAGGGCTCGCTCTACCACCCGTCCTTCGCCGGCGTGAGCCTCGGCCTGCTGCACGGCGCCCAGGCCGACGCCTTCGTGGTCTGCCACGAGCCGACCCGCACGACGATGCGCGGCGTGAAGCATCCGCTGCCGACGATCCGGCAGGTCATCGATCTCACCGTGCAGCTCGGCAGCCTGACCAACCCCGGGATCAAGCCGGTGGGCATCGCAGTCAACACCCAGGCGCTCGCCGAGGGCGAGGCTCGGGCGCTTCTGGACACGCTCGCTTCCGAGCACGACCTGCCCGCCACCGATCCGGTGCGCTTCGGGGTCGACGGGCTGGTCGACCGGATCGTCGCCGACTTCCCGGAGATCTGACATGGCGCGCCGCCTGACCCTCGCCGTCGAGCGCTTCCCGATCGCCGGCGCCTTCACGATCTCCCGCGGCAGCCGCACCGAGATCGCGGTGGTGGTGGCGACGATCCAGGACGGCGACCGGGTCGGGCGCGGCGAGTGCGTGCCTTATCCGCGCTACGGCGAGAGCGTCGAGAGCGTCAGCGCCCTGATCGCCGGGCAGGCGGAGGCGATCGCGGCCGGACTCGGTCGCGCGGAGCTGATGACCCGCATGACGGCCGGCGCGGCACGCAACGCCCTCGACTGCGCGCTATTCGACCTCGAGGCGAAGCTTCAGGGCCGTCCCGCCTGGGCCATCGCCGGCCTGCCGGCGCCGCGTCCGGTCATCACCGCCTACACGCTGAGCCTCGGCACCCCCGAGAGCATGGGCGAGGCGGCCCGCAAGGCCGCTCACCGGCCGCTGCTCAAGGTCAAACTCGGCGGGGACGGGGATCCGGAGCGCATCGCGGCCGTGCGGGCCGGCGCGCCGGAGGCCCGGCTGATCGTCGATGCCAATGAGGCGTGGCGACCGGAGAATTTGGAAGCCAATCTCACGGCCTGCCTAGAGGCCGGTGTCGTCCTCATCGAGCAGCCATTGCCGGCCGACGCCGATGCCCTGCTCACCGAGATCCCGCACCCGGTGCCGATCTGCGCCGACGAGAGCCTGCACGACCGCGCCGGCCTAGACGCGCTGGCCGGGCGCTACGACGCGATCAACATCAAGCTCGACAAGACCGGCGGCCTGACCGAGGGGGTGCTCCTCGCCCGCGAGGCGAAGGGGAGGGGGTTGTCGATCATGGTGGGCTGCATGCTCGGCACCTCGCTGGGCATGGCGCCGGCGGCGCTCCTCGCCGAGGGCGCCGATTTCGTCGATCTCGACGGGCCGCTGCTCCTGGCCCGCGACCGCGACCCGCCGCTCGCCTACGCGGGCAGCCTGATGCATCCGCCCACGCCGGCGCTGTGGGGATAGGCCGCGCCGGGTCGAGGCGTTCTGCCCCGCCGTGGCCGCGCGGCGGGATGTCGAGGCTGCGCCACGTCCGATCAGAGTCGCGTGGTGCGGGTCGATGATGAAGGATCGCCGATGGCGATGTCGTACATCCGCAGGCAGGCCTCGCGCCCGAACAAATCATTCACACGGGGCACTGATCTCTGCGTGTGGTGCAGCGTTATGCCGGCCTCCGCCAGTATTGCGCGCCCGGCGGCCTCCAGCCGTGCCATCGCCGCGTCGTGAACGCCATCGTGGTACGGCGTGACGTTCAGCAGGGCACCCATGGAACAGAAGCACACGGCCGCCGAATGCCGCGGCGAGATCCTGGCGCCTCCGGCATCCCGCGCCATCGCGTTCTGCACGTAGCGAGCCGGATCGGCGATGATCGCGCGCGCCATGATCAGGGCCTCCGCGGGCGTATCCAAATCAGCTGTCCACACCGCTTGGTCGAATGCGCATCGCTCACTTCCTTGCCGTCGACCTTCGAGAAACCGGTTCGTCTTTGGCGATCCTGGGGTTTGGCGAGATGATCCATCAGGCGCCGAAAGAAGGAGAATTCACCGGTCAAAACATCAATACGCAGTTGTATCCCAAGATATCTTCAGTTGTAATGGAGCATATCGGATAAAATAACTTCTCGAAGAGCGAGCATATCTTGTTTCTATAAGCATATTAAATCCAATTTTGATAGTTTTATAATCGTAAGACTTGAGAACGGTACGATTTGGGGGCGGGCTTGGTTCGTTCCAGGCCGGCTTTCTCGACCCTCTAAATCAACCTCATGTTGGCAAATGTCAACTTGAAGATGGATCGTGCGGCTGCGACGGTGCCGGGCTGTGCCGCAGCGGTCTCGGGGGCGTATGCGGTCGGCGAGCCGTCTACCTGCCGGAGCGTGGCGGACCGGCTGGCGCGCCTCGCTCGGCCCCGAGAGACGGCAACGGCAACCAGGATGGGGTTCGGTTGGCCGGCGAACGTGCCGAAGGCGTGATTGCGCGCCGGACGGTGTCGGGCCGGTTCAGGACGGCGGCCATGCCACCGCGTTCCGTCGCTGTGATTCTGGCCCGATATGTCCGTCGACCCGGAAGCCGTGGCGATAGAGATCGCGCCGCCTGTCATTCGCCGGGCATCACAACCGGTTTGGGATTAGGTATACCAGAAGGCTTGCGTTCCGAACGCGCCGCTGCCATCCATCGCTGGTGCGATGGGGGACGTGGCGCGGCCGCGCTGTTCCCAGCAGCCCGACAACACACAGCAGTCTTCAATGCTGGGGAGGAACGACGTGGCCAGAAACATTTTGATCCTGGGGGCCTCCTACGGCTCGCTCCTGGGCACCAAGCTCCTGATGGCCGGTCACAACGTGACCCTGGTCTGCCGCAGGAAGACCGCCGACCTGATCAACCGCGAGGGCACCGAGGTCCGCATCAAGCTGCGCGACGAGAAGGAGCACCGCGCGATCCACTCGCGCGACCTGCCCGGGAAGGTCGACGCCATGCCGCCGGAAGACGTAGACGTGTCGCGCTACGACCTCGTCGGCCTCGCCATGCAGGAGCCGCAATACAACAACCACACGATCCGCGTCCTGATGATCAAGATCGCGGCGGCCAAGCTGCCGTGCCTGTCGATCATGAACATGCCGCCGCTGCCCTACCTCAAGCGGATTCCGGCGCTCGCCGCCATGGACCTTGAGGACGCCTACACCAATGCCGGTGTCTGGGACCGGTTCGAGCCGGGCCTGGTGTCGCTCTGCTCCCCCGACCCCCAGGCTTTCCGGCCGCCCGAGGAGGAGGCGAACGTCCTCCACGTCGGCCTGCCGACCAACTTCAAGGCCGCGACCTTCGACGACGAGGCCCACAACCGGCTCCTCCGGGAACTGGAGGCCGATATCGACGCCGTGCGCATCGACGGGCAGGATGTCCCGGTCAAGCTCAAGGTGTTCGACTCGCTGTTCGTGCCCCTGGCCAAGTGGTCGATGCTGCTGACCGGCAATTACCGCTGCATCACCCCGGGCGAGCCGCAATCGATCCACGACGCCGTTCACGGCGACCTGGCGCGCTCGCGGGCGATCTACGATCACGTCGACGGGATCGCCCGGAAACTCGGTGCCGATCCCGCCGATCAGGTGCCGTTCGAGAAATACGCCAAGGCCGCCGAGAGCCTGCTGAAGCCGTCCTCGGCGGCGCGCGCGGTGGCGAACGGCGCCCCCTACATCGAGCGCGTCGACCTGCTCGTGAAGCTGATCTCACACCAGCTCGGCGCGCCGAACGCCGAGATCGACCGCACCGTCGAGACCGTCGACCGCAAGCTCGACGAGCGGATCATCGAGGGCTGACGAAACCTTCAGGCGGGGCGCGACGCCGAGCGGCGTCGCGCCACCCACCCCGTCATCACGAGCGCGGCGAAGTCACCCGGGGTCGCGCGACATCGGTCGGCGTGGCGCCGCCGGATCGCTTCGCTGCGCTCGCAACGGCGGCCGGCGGCGCTTCATTTCACTCAGCCAGATCCAGGAAGTGCCGCCCCTGGCGGTCGTCGATCTCGATGATCCAGAGATCGGAATCGAACCGGACCTCCTTGGTCAGGCGCTCCTCCACGTCGAGGGGGCTGCCGCCGGAGACGAGGGCGGCGAAGCGGCGGTCGCCGCTCTCCTCGGCTTCGAACAGGGCCTGCGGCGCCGGTCCGTAAAGGTCGGCGCTGCCGTCGAGCCGGTCGACCTTCACGAAGATCGCGCCAGCCTCCGCGGACCCGCGCCGTCGCAGCACGGCCGGAATGCTCACGACATCCAGCCGCCGCAGATGGGCCGAGACCCAGAAATCGGAACGCAGGCGCATGCGTCTGTGGCCCTGTGAGATGCGGATCGCCCCGGGATGGGCAATCCGACGCGGCGGTCGGACCTGAACCCTGCGGGTTCGAAGCGGTGCGGCTCTCGCCATGCGCGAAAGCGCCGGGGCGAGCAACCTCGTGCGCGCGGGAATGCCCGATCCGCATGCAACGGCTCGGCGCGCAAAATATTCCGCAAAAATATTTGGTATTTCTTGGGATTAAAAAAGATCTTATCGATGTGTGTCAGCGCACATCTGCAGTATTGTTTGATGATTAACTGAGCAAAGGGCGCCCGAATTTGCAAATCACGATGACTTAAGGAGCACTCCGATGCGGAGAATGATCTCGCTTGCCACGCTGATCCTCGCTGGCCTGTCCGTTGTTGCGCCGTCGGCCCACGCCCGTTCGGAGACGCTGATGGATTTGTTGGGCAACCGCGATTCCGCATCTTGCCCGCGCTACCAGCGGACGCCGCAGGATGCCTGCAACATCGTGGTCCTGCGGCCGGGCGGTAATCCCACCCAGGACATGACCGGTTCGATCGGCCACGCGAAATCCTGGCAGGCCAATGGCGGTCCGCGCTGCAAGACGATCTGCCGCTTCACCGGCACGCAGTACTAGGCCTGCATGGGGCCTGCATGGGGCCCGCAGCGGGATCGCACGGCCGAGCCGGCCCGGTGCGGGCCTCCGCCCGGCAATGAAGCGGGCACACCGATCCCCCGCTTCGTCCGGAGGATCGCGCGTCGGGTCGCCGGCCCATCCCGGGTCGTTCAGGCCAAGGCCTCCGGCCGAGACCCCCGGCCGGGCCCGTCAGCCTTGACCGGCCTTCACGACCAACGCGCGCAGGGTCCGGCCCGTCGCCGCTCCGGTCACCGGCAGATTGGCGCTGCGCTCGAACTTCTCGATGGCCGCGCGGGTGCCGGGGCCCATCGCACCGTCGGGCTTGATCGCGTACCCGAGCTTCGACAGGGCCTTCTGGGCCTGCAGGACCGAATCCGCATCCTTCTCGGGCTTGGCCGCCTTCGCGCCGTCCTTCGCGCCGTCCCTGGTCGCCGGCTTGGCGGCCGGTCGCGGCAGGGACGCCTTCGGGGTCACCGACGCGGTGGTCTCCTCCGAACGGATCAGGTCGGCGATCGCGTCCCGGGCCGCCGGCTTGACCGGGGCCGCCGCCCGGTCGGATTCGGGGCGCCCCGTATCCCTGGCCGTATCCCTGGCCGTATCCCGCGCCACCTCCCGGACCGGCTCCTTGACGGCCGGCGCGGCCTCACGCTGGGCCGGCGCCTTCTGGGCGAGCTTGGGCAGGATCGGCGCGGGATGGCGCCCCGCCTGATAGCCGAGGGCGTTGACGCAGATGAAGCCCGCCGCGCCCAGCGCCACGAGGCTGCTGAGGACGGCGCCCGGGCTGTTCCGGCAGGTGGCGCCCGTCGCCGTCAGCGCACCCACGAGGACGGCGCGCCAGTCGCCGTGGGCGGCGGCCCGGCGCGGGGCGGAGGGGCGCGCCCGGCCGGCTTCGCCCGGCACGATGATCTCGCGGTATCCTGACATCCTGTCTCCTTACGGGGGATCGGGGGCTCAGCCGGTGCGGCGCAGGACCGGACCGGCGGGGAGCGCGGCGGAGCTCGGCTCCGCGTCGAACAGGCCGAGGGGCAGGCGCACCACGCGGCGCGGCGCCGGGGCGCCCCGCACGGCCGTGCGGATCGGGGCGGGGTTGGACGCGGAGGCCGCCCGGCAGACCAGGGGCAGCGTGACGGTCACCACGGTACCGGCCTGCGGCGCGCTCTCGATCAGCAGGGCGCCGCCATGGAGGCCGACCAGGCCCTGCACCACCGAGAGGCCGAGCCCGGTCCCCTCGTGCGGGCGCTTGTAGCCGCCGCTGCCCGCCTGGAAGAACGGGGTGCCGAGCCGGGGCAGGTCGTCCGCGCCGATGCCGATGCCGGTATCGGCGACGATGATGTCGAGGCTGTCCGCGCCGCGGCGCAGGGACAGGTCGATCCGGCCGCCCCGCGGGGTGAACTTCACGGCGTTGGAGACGAGGTTGATCAGCACCTGCCGGCAGGCGGCCGGATCGGCCGTGATCTCGACCGGACCCGACGCCGCCGCGGTGAGGGTGATGCCGGCGGCGTCCGCCTTCAGGCGCATCAGGTCGCAGCAGGACTGCAGGAGACCGGCGACGTCGAAGGTTTCCGGGGCGCAGTCGAAGTTGCCGCTCTGGATCCGGCTCATGTCCAGCAGGGTGTTGACGACGCCGAGCAGGTGGTGGCCCGAAGCGCCGATGATGCCCGCATAGTCCCGCGCCTGGTCCGGGCCGAGGGTGATCGCGCCTTCGCCCGCCAGGACTTCGGAGAAGCCGATGATGGCGTTGAGCGGCGTGCGCAGCTCGTGGGTGACGTTGGCCAGGAACTGACCCTTGATCGCGTCGGCCCGCTCGGCCTCGGCGCGGGCGCGCTCCAGCTCCTCGGCGTGGCGGTGGTGCTCGGTCATGTCGCGCGTCACCGCCACGACCGCCATGGCGGAATCGTGCGGGCCGTGCACGATGCGGTGCGCGCGCATCTCGGCATGGATCAGGTTGGCGCCGTCGGCGCGTCCGGCCTCGGGCTCGACGTGCAGGCGCAGCGGCAGGGTGGCGGGACGCCCGCTCGCGGCGACGTCGCTCACCGCCTTGAGGAAGGCCGGCCGGTCGGCCACGTGGACCCGCTCCAGCAGGCCGTGGCCGCGCAGCCGCCCCGGGTCGCTGCCGACGAGCCGGACCGCCGAGTCCGACGCCTCCAGCACGCGGCCGTTGCGGTCGTGCCAGGTCACCAGATCGTCGATCGCCGAGAGCAGCAGCCGGTCGCGGGCCTCGTTGTCGCGCAGCCGCTCGCGCCACGCGCCCTCGTTGCGCCTGTGCTCCAGGGCCTGAGCGGCGACGTGGCCGATGGCCGTGATCGCGAAGGCCGGCAGGGCGTAGACGGCGGAGATGTCCATCACCGGCAGGGCGACGGCCCAGGCATCGAGGCCCACCACGGCGAGCACGCCGAGGACGGCCATGACGGAGGCCGCGACCGTCGCGCGGAGCGAGCCGGAGACCAGCGCCTCCAGGGGGATCGCCACCAGCCAGACGGCGGCCGGTGAGGCGCCGCCGCCGGTGACGCTCGCCAGCGCCACGACGATGCCGGTCAGCCCCGCCGACGAGACCGCGTGGGCGAGCCAGAGGGATCCAGTGCGGGCGAGCAGGACGGCGGCCAGCACGGGAAGCAGCAGGCTCGCGATCACCAGCACCTCGATGCCGGAGGGCACGCCGCGCCAGAGAAGGAAGGGCGGCAGCCCGACCATCATCACCGCGCCGGTGGCGAGACGCGAGACCAGGAAGCGCTGGTGGCGCGCGCGGGTGGCCGCATCGTCCGCCGCGGACTCGTGGACGAGCCCGGCGAGACGGTCGTCGATCAAGGAAGTCAGGACATTTTTAATGGTCAAGGTTGGCACGCGCCGCGAGTATGCGTTTCCGCATCCGTCGCGCCTCCGGTTCCACTTCGAACGACTTCCGGACGGTCGCAGAGCCGGCTTAAACGAGTGTTGCGGATCTTGTCCGAATGGTCGGGATGCTTTCGGAGAGGTAACCAGCCGCGTCCGGGCAAGCTTCGTTCACCATGGCGCGCGAAAGCCCGGCGCGGTTGAGGCCCGGTTCACGAAAAAGGTCGAATTCTCGCGCTCGACACCGAGCGGAGGAACCGTCCGATGACTGTCCTGCTGCGCGCCGCGCTGGTGATCGGCGTGCTCTCGTACTTCGCGCTGATGCGCACCGGCGCGGATCCGGCCGCCGAGGCCCGCAGGCTGGCCGGCGCGTTGCCGACCGCCCAGACGGCCCTCGACGCCGTCCCCACCGAGACCCGCGAGCGCGCAATGCGCGCCGTGCTGGCGCGGGGCCTCATGGCGGAGCTGAGCCGACGCGCCGCCGAGCCACCCTCGACCGACACCCTGGAAGACGCCGACCGGCAGCCGGCGTGGCGGGGGATCGAGCCCCGCTGAGACCGCGCGTCGGCGGATCGTTCGATCCCGTCCGCTGACGCGTCCCTCGCCGCCATCGCGCGACGCGACCCGGGGCGACCCCCCGTCGGTCCGCGTGGCGCCGTCCGGACCGCGTCGGTCGGGCCGCGAGGATTGCGGCGCCGAAGCCATCGGCCGGACAGGATGTCAGCTCGTCTCCCCGCCGGCCGCCGCCCGGGCCCGCAGCGGCAGGGGCGGGCGTTGCGCGGCCACGCGCTCCCCGCCCAGGCGCGGCTTGGCTTCCGGGCCGTGCAGCGGCTGGTGCGCCTCGCTCCGCCCACGCTCGTCGAGCGGACGGTCGAGGATCGCGGCGATCAGGTCCCGCGCGGCCGGCCGGGTCACGGTGCGGAACAGGCGGACGAGATCGGCCACGCGCTCGGCCGAGCGTGCCACCCCCTGGTTGAGGGTGAGGAAGATGTAGACCGCCTCCTCCTCGTGCAGGCCGGCCGCGCGCAGGCCGAGCGTCAGGAGGTCGTAGCGCGCCCCCGGATCGCCCACCACGGTGAGGAAATCGCGCGGCACGCCGAGGCCATCCGCGAGAGCCGCCACGAAGGCCGCCACGTCGTGGGCGGCCGACAGGCCCATGAGGGTCTCGCCGAGGTCCCGGGGCGGAGGCGGGCAGGGCCGCAAGGCGGCGGTCGCCTCGACGGTCCGGCCGATCACCGCCCGGCGCATCGGATCGGCGTGCAGGTAGAGCGGCGCGAGGTCGGCAGCCGAGACGTCGGGGCGGATCAGGAGAAGCCGTGCGAGGTCGGCGGCGCTGCGGCCCCGGCCCACGAGCCGGGCGAGCGCGGTTCCGCGCAGAACGACGCCGCGGTTGGCGGCGAGCGCGAGGTCGATCTCCGGCCGGTCCTCGCGGGCGAGGTCCTCCACCGCCTCGCGGTTCAGCCCGGCCCGGGTGGCGATGCGGGCGGCGATGTCGGATCCCTCCGCCAGGGCCGCTTCGATCAGGCGCTGGCTCAGGGCCGGCGCCAGTTCCACCACAGCGTCGCGGGCGCCGCCGCCGCGGAGGGCGAGGGCTTCCAGGACCGCCGGCGGGGTTTCGGGGAAGGGGGCGAGCTTCCCGGCGACTACCCGGGCGGTCTCCTCGTCCACGGTGGGGATCAACCCGCAGGCCAGGGACTCGAAGATCTCGACCGCGCTCCGGTCCCGACCCGGGGCACGGATGAACAGGTCGGTCTGAACCCGGAGAATCACCGGCTTCAGATCGAGATTCTCGATGCGTGAGAGTTCGAGGAGCCCGGACAGGTCCGGCGGAGCATCGACGGATGGGGGCATGGAGGATCGGGTTACGCAGGACTGCAGTAAGGCTACGCTAACCGCATCGGCGTGAATCGACCTTTAAACCGTCCCGCGAAGGACCGTGTCGTCCTGCATCATCGTCGGCCGCCGGATACCGTTCCGGGACGGCGCGTGCGGGATCCCCATCTCGGTCCGCCCGACACCGGCCCGCTTCGCGCGCCGCAGAGGTCGCCGCCTGCACCGATCTGTCCGCCTCAGTCTCCCGACGGCAGTCTCACCGCGTCAGCCACAGCGCGAGGCCGAGCCCGACGGCCGCCAGGACGATGAAGCCGGCATAGACCGGCAGGACCCAGGATTGCCGTTGGTGCACGTAGCCGGCCGCCGCCTTCTCGGAGGGCGCCCGCTCGTTCTGACGCGCCAGCCGAACCTCCTGCGAGGTTGGCGGCGTCCCGCCAGCCTCTTCGCAGGTGCCGAGCGGCGCGGCCCCAACATCCATGTGCGGCGTCTTGTCGGCCGTGCGGCCGCTGTCGATGTCGGCCTTGAGCTGCGCCGAGGTCGGGGTCTCGGAATCCGGCGGCGGCTCGACCGTCAGGTTCCCGGGGGGCGGTGGCGTCTCGGATCGCAGTGTCATCGATGGAACTCCCGTCTCATCCGTCAACGCCGTTCGGCCGCGGTCGGCTGCGGCCAGGATGTCGCGGATCTCAAGCTTCCGCGGATCCCCGCTTCAGCAGCGGCCGCGCCTGCATCCGACCCTCCGCGGTGAAACCCGCCGCGGCGCAGAAGGCGTGCAGGTCCGCCTGTTCCGGCTCGACGCTGAGCAGCAGCCGGTCGCAGCCGGCCTGCCGCGCGGCCCGCCCCACTGCCTTCAGCAGCACCCGCCCGATGCCCCTGCGCCGGGATTCGGCTCCGACCACCAGGGTCGTGATCAGCCCGAACGGCCGGGCTGCGCCGAGGGTGACCACCGGCGCGAGCGCCACGAGGCCGCTCGGTGGTCCCCATTCCACGGCCACGAGCACGGTGCCGCCGCTGCGCTGCAGGGCGTCGATCCGCGCCGCGAGATCCGCGGTGCCGACCGGAACGTCCGTCGTGCCCAGTAACTCCGCGAGACCTGCGGCGTCGGAGGCCGCGGCGGCGCGGATCTCCAGTCCGTAGCGATTAGCCAAACCCTGCTCCCGATCGAGGCTCCCGGGCGATCAACGCGCCGCGCCGCACCGCGCCCCCTCGCTCCCGCGCCCTCAGGCCGTCGCCGGCCCGGCTGCCCGGATTGAGCCGGCGACAGGCGCCCGGCGCCGTCCCGCAGTCGGCGCCGGGCGAAGCCGACGGCCTTCCCGGGACCGCAGGCGGCGGGAGGCGGCGGGGGCGCAATCCGCCCCCGCCGTTGCACCGCCCCGTGCCGGCCAGGATCAGGCCGGACCGGTCGGTCGTGTCGGGTTGGGGGCGCTCATGGCGTCGGGCCGCCGGGGGATCGGCGTTCCGTCGAGGTCCGGGCCATCGCCATCGCGGGTGAGCGCGCGGCGCTCGGCTCGGATTCATCCTGCGACGCGACCCACGGCGGTTCGTCGGGCCCGCGGATGGCCGCCTGCGCCGGGTCGGGCCGGCTGGCCCCTGCCGCACTCGCCCGGAGGCGCAGCAGAGAGCCGAGGAGCGGGGCCGGGAGCAGGTCGCGGCGGCTCGCCTCCGCGCCGGATGGCAGGTCCGACATCGGGCGCGCCCCGCCCGCGTGCCTCCGGAGGCCCGGCCGCCGCCGCATGCGCCACGCCGTCGTCCCATCGATCGTCCCCGATCCGAGGACGGGCGGCATCGCGATCGGGGGGGGCTGTCACGGCGCCGGCCCTGCCGACGTGGAACGGGTCGGGCGCCCGGCGCTTTGGCCCCGCAGCCGCGCGGGCGGCCGGGGAGGGGCGACATGGCGGGCAGGGTTCCGGATCAATCCGTCGACGGGCCGGACGGCGCAGGCGCGCCGGAGGCCGAGCGGTCCGACGATCGGACCTGGCCCGCCCCGGAGGCAGGACGCGACGCGGCGGAGCGCGAGAAGGCTGAGACGGAGATCGCCGCCGGGGATGTCGCCGACGATCTCGCCGATTTCGCCTGACGGAGCGACGCGCAGGTTGCGTGCCGCGCCGGTTCGGTGAGCCGGATCAGAGGGCGTCCGATCAGGCGGTTTCCTTGGCCTTGCGCGGACGGCTCGCACGCTTCGGCTTCTCGGCGGGCGCCTCCGCGGCGGGCTCCGCGGCGGGGGGAGCGGCGCTGGCCGACTTCCGGCGCTGCTGGCCGAGGCCGAGGCTGCGGGCGAGTTCGGACCGCTGGGCCGAATAGCTCGCGGCCGTCGACGGATAGTCCCGCGGCAGTCCGAAGCGCTCGCGATACTGCTCGATCGTCAGACCGTTGCGCGAGAGATGGCGCTTCAACGTCTTGTATGGCTTGCCGTCGATGAAGGAGACCAGTGCATCCGGCGTCACGGACTTGCGGATCTGGGCCGGCGTCGGCTTGTCGGCCGCCTCGGTGACGGTGGCGGCGGGCGCGGAGAGCTTCGCGAGGGCCGCGTGCACGCCGGCGAGCAGTCCGGGCAGCTCGCTGATGGGAACCGAATTGTTCGAGACATACGCCGAGACGATGTCCGAGGCCTGCTCGATAAAGGTCTGCTGCTGTTCAGGAGTGTTGTCGTCCATCGATGATTCCCTCTATCCGGTGGTGGTGGGACGGTTCTATCGTCTTTGCAGCAAAATCAAGTCGTCGTCTAGGATTTCCGTACACAATCCCTCGGTCGTGAACACGCATATTATTCAAGCGATCGGTGGAGCTGAAATCGTCGGCTGAGAAACCCGATGGCCGCAACGGGCTCTTGCACGAGCTCGGGTCTCACGGGGCGTCGTCCGTACGCCTTCCGGCCTGGCCGGGCCGGGTCCTTCGTCTGCAAAGATCCGACTTCCGTCTGACAAGACGCCTGACAACTCGTCCCGTAGCCTGCCGGCCCGGCTGTTCTGCGTGCCGTGGTCTCTGCCGAAGCCCGCGCGCGCAGGCCCGGCGGCATCCGGGTGCGACCCGGGCGGTGCGGATCTGGGTCCTGGGACAAAGCGCCCATCCGGGCCATAACCGGCCGGCGGGGCGAGAAACGGGGCGATCGGCGTGGACGAGCAGACAGAACCGGGCACCATCTTCGGGGCCCACATTCCCTTCGTGAATTTCTGCGGGATCGAAGCCCTCGACGTGCGCGAGGGCCGCACCCGCCTGCGCCTCGCCCTGCGGCCGGAGCACGCCAACAACCTCGGCATCGCCCATGGCGGCGTGCTCTGCACCCTGCTGGACGTCGCCTTGGGGACGGCCGCCCGTCTCGGGGCGGGCCGTCCCGTGGTGACCCTGGACATGCAAACCCGGTTCCTCGCCCCCGGTCGCGGGATCCTGTCGGCCGAGGGGCGCGTGACCCGGGCCGGGCGGTCGGTGATCTTCTGCGAGGCCGAGATCCGCGGCGCCGACGGGGCGCTGGTGGCGACCGCCACCGGCCTGCTCAAGCCGGTGGGCGAGCGGCCGGCGGCGCTTGGAGACGAACTGGCGGCGCCTGGAGACGAGCCGGCGGCGCCTGGAGACGATGCGCGCCCGCGTCCCGTCCAGGTTGATTGACGTAAGCCCGGCGCGGTGGGAAAGCCTCTGCCATGACGATGCCGGACGATGCGCGCGCAGCCCTGTCTGCGCCTCCCTCAGACGCCGATGTCACGGCCATGAAATCCGAGGCCGCGGCGTGGTTCGAGGCGCTGCGCGACCGCATCCTGGACGCCCTCGAGACGATCGAGGCGGAGGCCGAGGGGCCGTTCCACCCGGACGCGCCGGAGGGGCCCGGGACCTTCCAGAAGACTCCGTGGAACCGCACCGACTACACCGGCCGGCCGGGCGGTGGCGGCGTCATGGCGATGCTGAAGGGCCGGGTCTTCGAGAAGGCGGGCGTCCACATCTCGACGGTGCACGGCGAGTTCGCCCCGGAATTCCGGGCGCAGATGCCGGGGGCGGCCGAGGATCCGCGTTTCTTCGCCACCGGGATCTCGCTGATCGCCCATCCGTGGAACCCGCACGCGCCGACCGTGCACATGAACACCCGGTTCGTCGCGACGACGCGGGCGTGGTTCGGCGGCGGCGCCGATCTGACCCCGGTCCTGGAGCGCCGCCGCAATCAGGACGATCCGGACAGCCGCCACTTCCACGCCTGCCTGGAGCGCGCCTGCGCGGCCCACGGCATCGACCACGGCCGCTACAAGGCGTGGTGCGACGAGTATTTCCATCTCAAGCACCGGGACGAGCCCCGGGGGATCGGCGGCATCTTCTACGATTACCTCTGGAGCGGTGATCCGAAGGCGGACCTCGCCTATACCCGCGACGTGGGCCGGGCCTTCCTCGAGGCTTACCCGAAGATCGTCCGCGACAACGTCGGCACGGCCTGGACCGAGGCGGACCGCTTCGAGCAGCAGGTGCGGCGCGGGCGCTACGTGGAGTTCAACCTGCTCTACGACCGCGGCACGATCTTCGGGCTGAGGACCGGCGGCAACGTCGCCTCGATCCTGTCGTCGATGCCGCCCACCGTGCGCTGGCCGTGAGCGCGGGGCTGCCGGCCGCCTACGCCCCCCAGCAGGACGCGGCGCTGAAAGCGATCGCCGCGTGGCGGCGGGAGGGCGGATCGCAGGTGTTCCGGCTGTTCGGCTATGCCGGCACCGGCAAGACCACGCTCGCCCGGCGGATCGCCGAGGATGTCGACGGCGCGGTGGTGTACGGCGCCTTCACCGGCAAGGCGGCCTCCGTGATGCGCCAGAAGGGTTGCCACGACGCCGCGACGATCCACTCGCTGATCTACCGCACCAAGGAGGCCGACGAGGGCGGCCCGACCTTCACGCTGAACCGCTCCGGTGCCGCCGCCAAGGCGGACCTGATTATCATCGACGAGTGCTCGATGGTGGATCCGGACCTCGGCAACGACCTCCTGTCCTTCGAGCGCCCGGTCCTGGTCCTCGGCGACCCGGCGCAGTTGCCGCCGGTGCGCGGCGGCGGCTTCTTCACCGAGGCCGAGCCCGACGTGATGCTCACGGAGGTGCACCGGCAGGCCAAGGACGATCCGATCGTCCGCATGGCGATGACCATCCGCGAAGGCGGCCGGCTGGAACTCGGCACCTACGGACAGAGCCGGGTCGTCTCGCGCCGCACCCTGGACCCGGCCGAGGTGCTCGAATGCGACCAGGTGCTGGTCGGCCTCAACAAGACGCGCCGCCTCTACAACGCCCGGCTCCGGGAGCTTGCCGGCCACACGGACCCGATGCCGGCGGTGGGCGAGAAGCTGGTCTGCCTGCGCAACGACCGGGTGAAGGGGCTGCTCAACGGCTCGACCTGGACCGTCCAGGCGCTGCGCGCGCCGCCGCGCCCCGACCTGATCCGCCTCGACGTGGTGCCGGAGGACGACCCGGCGCTGCGCCGGAAGGCCACCGACATCAAGGTGCTGCGCGCGATGATCTCCGGGACGGACGACGAGATCCCGCTGATCCTGCGCCGCGAGACCGACGAGTTCACCTACGGCTACGCGCTGACGGTTCACAAGGCACAAGGATCGCAGTGGGACCGGGTGACGCTCTTCGATGAATCCTACGCCTTCCGCGAGCACCGGGCCCGCTGGCTCTACACGGGCCTGACCCGCGCCGCGCAGGCGATCACCGTGGTGATGTGACCCGCGGCGCCGGGCGTCGACATCGCTTGTGGAGCCCGACCGCGCGTGCTACGCACCGCCCGTCTCGTCGAGGCACCTCGCGGAGAGGTGGCAGAGCGGTTGAATGCACCGCACTCGAAATGCGGCATGCCTGCAAGGGCATCGGGGGTTCGAATCCCCCCCTCTCCGCCACTTAGTTGTTTCAAGCCATTGTTTTGATATGAAAATTCGGCCTCACTAAGGCTGTGACCCCACTTTATAACCCGCATTTTGAAGCGGCTTGTACCGGCCTGTGTCGGACGTTGACGGACAATGGCCTCGCGCGTGAAAGGGCTAACGCCCCACCTCGATAGAGAGATGTGGCGTACAGTACAGCAGGGTTGAGAGCCTACACGTGGCGGCCACGCTGATCCGGTTGAGAACCTACCGGAGCCGTCGCGAGCGTGAGAAGTCGATCTGGACAACGGTCGGCCCCTCGGGAGCGGCCCGGCGCAGGCTCGCGACGGCCGGCGTCTGACAGTTTGTCTCGGTTGGAGGTGCGTTCCACAACCGACGCGCGAAGGGTGTCCGCACCCCCGCCTCGATCAGCCCGCGAGCCTGCGGATTTTGCGGAACCATCCCCTCGCGCATCAGCGTGTCGATCACCTCGCCCAGAATGCGCGCAGAGTCGTCGAAGCTGATTTGGTCCGCGCCGGGATAGCCGCAGCGGTGCTGCTCGAACAGCCAGTCGTGCACGATGTAGGCCGGTCCATAGCCCCAGGGAGAGAAGCCAGGGATGGGCTGGAGGATGGGCGGGATCGAGCCACCATCGGTGTACATCGGCTGCGGGACGATGGTTCGGTTGTCGGTGGTCACGAAGGTGAGCGGGTCCTTCGGGTCCGGCAGG
The DNA here is from genome assembly GCF_022179385.1 of Methylobacterium longum. Classification (GTDB taxonomy): domain Bacteria; phylum Pseudomonadota; class Alphaproteobacteria; order Rhizobiales; family Beijerinckiaceae; genus Methylobacterium; species Methylobacterium longum. The sequence continues at coordinate 258,270 of NZ_BPQS01000004.1, forward strand.
TAGGCAAACTGGTTCACGCCTACCCATTGCACGATGAGCTTACCCGTCAGCCGTCCGCCCGCTCCCGGCTGGGCAAGAGTCGCGCAACCCGTCAACGCAGCCGCGCTCAGGCTGACGGCCACGCTGCGGCGAAGGACGCGCGCGAGATCGGATCGGCGGCCCCGCTCAGGGGCTCGGTTACTTTGCCCTTCGGTCACTGCTCATCCCCCCGGTTGCCGCAAGCTTGACCATAGCGAGCGTGGGGACGCATCCCTCAAATAGGGCACGCGCTCGCATCAAGCCTTGTTGCGAGCAAACCTTCTGTGCCCAGTGATGAACAGGCCCAGGTGGGTGCGCTGGTAGAGTTCGCGGTCGCGCACCTTGGTGCCGACGATCAATCCGGCGGTGCGCGGCTGAGAAAGTAGTTCGATCCGCGCACCCTACTACTCCGCCTTGCGTAGCTGGGATCGCGGGTGCGGGGCGTTACGACGCCAGATCAACGGATCGCCCATTGGAAACGAGCCGACCTCCTCCGGGTTGGCCAAGGCCACCCGCAAAGATGATCCGGCGCATGAACGTCTGGCAGCTCATCGCCCACGATCGCGCCTACCTTGCGCACCTCATCGCAGAGAGTCGGTACACTTTCGGTGGGTCGGCGATCGACGACCGTGAGGAGGTGCTGGGCGGCTTGATTGATGAACTCGCCGCTCGTGCCGAGGCGTTGGAGGCCACTCTCTATGCGCCACTGCGCCACTTAGAGCCGGTCCCGGGCCGCTTGCGACGGGTGAGCGGGTGGCGCGTTGTTGGGTGAAGGAGCATGCCGATGCCTTCACCTTTGTCCGCCGACTTACGCGAGCGTGTCGTGGCTGCCGTAGCCGCAGGTGCCTCCTGTCATCTGGCCGCGGCTCGCTTCGGGGTCAGTGTCTCCAGCGCCAGCCGCTGGTCGCAGCGCTCCCACCACGAGGGCCATGTCGCGCCCAAGCCAATGGGCGGCGATCACACCTCGAAGCGCATTGAGGTGCATGCCGCGCTGATCCTTGCGACCTCCAAGCCGGAGCCGCGTCTCTTCCTGCGCGAGCTGCGCGACCGACTGCCTGAGCAGGGCGTGCAGACCGGCACGAGCGGCCTGTC
>NZ_BPQS01000005.1 GCF_022179385.1 Methylobacterium longum
CTACGCCGAGCAGCGCTCCGCCCTCGCCAAGGCCATCGGCCTCGGACAGCCCGGCGCCATGGCCGAGCGCGAGCGCAAGGGCAAGGCCGCCTGAGGGGGCCAAGGCCGCCTCAACGCCATGCTGCGACGGGGTGCTGACCGGGCGAGTGTCCCGATCGCACCCCGTCCAGGCCCCGCCGAAACCGTTGCCGGAGTGCCACACGCGTCCGGGACATCGCGCGACACGGACAAGCTGCCATACTCTGCACAAAGCGGATGCGCACGCCGATCCCCAGGATGACAACCGAGGGTTCAGCGACATGAAGCCAGAGCAGACCAGCACGGTGGTACCGTTCCCGGCGCATGTCGCGCCCGCGGTCGCCGATGAGGATACCGCCTCGATCATCGCCGTCCTGCAGGACCAGCTGGCCCTCGCCCGCGAAGGTCGGCTCCGCTCGGTGGCGGTGGTTTCGGTCTCGGCGGACGGTGAAGCGATCGGGACGCAGTGGTCCTGCAAGGGCAACGACATCAGCAGCCTGATCGGCAAGCTGACGGTGCTCTCCCACGATCTGATGGCGGCCCGCCGGTAACCGGCGCGGCCCGGATTGCCGGGGTTCGCACGCGGGCGTGCAGCGCGGTCGACGGGGCGGCCCGACCCCGGATCGCCGAGGGAATCCCGAGGATGAGACGTACCCTGGTCGCCGGCTCGCTCCTCGCCGCCCTGCTCGGTGGCGGCGCCTCGGCCGCTGAGGACGATGAGACCGCCAAGCGCGCGGAGACGATCGCGGGCCTCGTCCGGACCGTCGGCGCGCAGGCCGGGATCGTCCTGTACTGCCGCGCGCTCTACACGGTGGACGACACCGTCTCCGAAGGCCTGTCCCGCACCGTTCGCCGAGCCCTCGACCAAGCCCTGGGCCACGACCGGGCCCGTGCGGCCATCGCCGCGGAAGGCCGGCGCGTCGCAGGCGAGATCGCGACCCTGGGCGCGGAACGATGGTGTGCCGATCAGCGCGACATCCTCAACACCGACGGCGTCCGCGTCTTCGTCGACTGACGCGGATCGGACCGCGCCCTGAGCCGGCCGAGCGGAGGACGAGGGCAAGATCTCGGCATCCGCCTCATGGTCGTTCTGCGATGCAGAACTTGACGGCAGCTTGTTCGCCGCGATTTCGTCTGTCATGGTTTGTCGACGGATGCGACAAGACAGATCAAGCCGGTCGCCTGCATCCGAATAAAGAGCCCGTCAGGGACGCGAGATCGGCTGGAGGAGGAAGCGTCATGTCTCGGCCGATCTATCTCGCCATCGCGCTCGTCGTGTGCGGGGCTGCCCTCACGCTCTTTGCCTTCATGCGTGCCCCCCAGTCGAAGGAATTCGCCGGATGGGACGTGGCCTTCATGGGTGGCATCGGCGCCGTCGCTCTGGGCTTCCTGACGACCCTCGTCCAAGTGATCACCGAGTAGGTCTCCGGCGCTCCAGGCCGGCTCCGCCGAGGCGGCACTCGGCGGCCGGTGCCGGCCGCCGCCATCGACTTTATTGGTCCGCCAGATACGCTCTGGATACGCTCAAAACACACGTAATTCACAGTCGATAGCAGATACTGAAAATGCGACGCATTTCTCATACGCGGCCTGAAGGTGCGTGACCGATCCTGCCGCTCGCAGTTCCACGAGGCGGCGATGTTCGAACGACGCAGCACCCCGCGCACATTGATGAATGAGGCCGGCAGCATCTCGGTCGACGAGCATCGAACCTTGCCCTGCATCGTCTACGACCGCTCGGCCGGCGGGGTCCGCATCGCTCTTCCGGACGCCGAGATCGTGCCGGAACGCTTCGTCCTCAGCATCGATGCGAGCAACGAGTTCCTCGTCTGCCGGGCGATCTGGCGCAAGGCGGAGGAGATCGGGGCCGCCACGGAGGGATCCGCCGGGATGGGTCTGCACGGCGGGGGTTGCAGCCACGCGCTGGAAACCGCCTGATGCGGCGCCGGCCCGGGCGGCGTTGCCCGTGGGTGCGGCACCTTCCCGCGATTGAGTCGTTCCCTCCACCGTACGCTGCCGCCCCGTGCAGGCGCAGCGCCATAGCGGGGACAGGCCATGCCGGATTCAACACCGCGTGAGGACGACCCTCCCGTCCCCGACCTGCCGCAGGGGTTGCCGACGCCGCCGAATACCGGAGACATGCCGCCTCCGCGGCTGGCGCCTGCGCCGGAGCCCGGGACGGATCCTGCGCCGCCGCGGGGGACGCCGGCACCGGACGGCGACGCGGGCGCGGAGCTGTGACCCGTCCGGCGCGCAGGATCACGGAGCCTCTGGGGCGCCGCCTTCTCCGGCGGGTCCGCGCGGCCGGGCCGGTTCTCGGACGGCTGGGCACGATCACGGGTGTCGGCTTCGTCTCAGCGGCCGCGGCCGAGCAGCCGCTCACCATCGAGCGGCTCAGCGCCGACGGCTGGGAGATCGCCGGTTATACCGGGACCTTCGACAATCGCTCGTCCTTGATCCTGTTTCGGAAGAAGGACCGGACCTACCTGGTCCAGTGCTCGATCCTGTACGATGTGACGCGCAACCCGCGCGTGATCACGAACTGCTACGAATTGCACTGACGGTCCCGCGGGGCCGGACGCCGCGCCCCGACCTGCAGTGTCATTGCAGGGATCGGCCGCCGGACAGGCCGCGGGGCCTTCCGGCCGCGCTGCCGGATCGCCCGCGCTTCATTCCCAATCAATGTTCAGGGACCGCTCGAAGGCCATAGCGGACATCTCCTTGCCCTTCGGATCGGCGACCGTGATCTCCCGGAAGCCGCGCCGGGCGAGCTCCCAGGTCTTCTCCATGGCCTGCTCATCGGTCCCGCAGGCGAAGGTCATGACGCGCCCGGACGGGTCGATCCCCTTGACGGTGAACACAACGGACTCCTTGCTCTCAGCTCCCATATAGCGCGGCCAATCCCATCCTGCCGCTCCGCGCTCCGTTGAGGAGCCGGAGGAGGTATGGCGCGTTGGTCGGACGGAGTGGTTCCGGATGGGATGTCCCGAATGACGAACGCACGCACGCGCGAGCCGCCGGACCGGGAAACCACCCCGCCCGAGGGTGAGCCCGCGAGACCCGGGCCGGCCGCCCGGATCGTGTCGCCGTCGCTCACCGACGAGGATCCCGACGTCGGCCTGTCGCAGAAGGGGCTCGACGAGGATGCGGTCATCCGGCGCGAGACCGACATTTGACGCAATTTCGGCGTCGCATGGCGGAGCAAGATGATCGAACGGCCAGGGACGCGCCACCGCGGTTGCGCGCCCGCGGCCAGGACCATCCGGACGGATCGGGGCGGGGACGCGGATGATCTACGGGGAGGTGGGCCGGCTGGCGGATGAGAGCCTGCGGCTGGGCCTGCGGCAGGCCGAGAATGCCGTCCTGCTCGGCGTGGCGGCGCACTGCGCGTGGCTGGAACTGTGGCTCGACGCGCATCGGGCGGCATCCGCCACCCTCAGCGCCGGACGCGATCAGCGGGCGCGGACCCGCAGGCTGATCCGACGCGGGGTCTCGCCCGCAGAGGCAGCCCGGAACCTGCGCCTGGTCTGATGCCCCGCGGATGCGGCCACCGCGGCACAGTGATCGCGGCTCAGTAATCGCGGCTTGGTGACCGTGCCGGGGCAAGCGGGTCGGGATGCTCCAGCCTCGGCTCAGGCCCACCGTCAGAGAGCCCGCGCCCGCCGAGCGATTATCCCGCCGGCGGAGCGTGGGATCAGCGGCTCGTCTCGGCGAAGGCCTGGATCATGGCGCGATCGGCCGTCGAGCCCGCCCGACGGGGGATCGCCGGTGCGGCCACGGGCTGGGGGGTGGTCGTCATGTCGCTCACGGGGCGAACCTGCCGCGCGACGCGGGCCTGCTCCCGGTAGAGGGGCGGCGTCAGGTTCAGGTGGTCGTCGGCGGCAGCGGGCCGGATGACGGCGGCCGAGACGAGCGCGGCCGACGCGAGGATGAGGATCGTGCGCATGGTGCGGTTCCGTTTCGATCGCGTGTTCGATCGCGACGTGCGATCGACGGCCCTATGACACCACGGATTTGTGCGATGCGGCATGCGGATTTCGCAATGCAACATAACGCCGGATCAGCACGGTAATGCAATGCTCTCGGGACAACGGGAGCGGCCGGCCGTGTCGATCCTGGGTTCGGCCATGCATTCGATGCAAATGTATTAAACTTCCACGTGGCAGATCTCAAAGTAAAATTGAAGCCGTGCAAGATTTGATTTTCCGCGACGCCGCGGTCCGGTGTTTATCCGCCCGAAACCCGGCGGCGGATCCCACTGGACCGGCGAGGCGAATCGCCGGTACGGGAGCCGTGTCCGACGGACGCACCGGGGGCGTCCCGCCGATCAAGCTCGGGGAGCGAGAAATGACGCCGGCCGATCCGGCATGCGCGCCGCGCTGACCGTTCGGCCACGGCGCTCGGCCGGTCGTCCTGCGGGCCGGTCCGCCGAGGGGCGTTCAGTCCCGATTTTGCGGGAGACGCAGGCCGCCGCCGCACGGACCGTCGCGGTCGAGGACGCGCGGCCCTGGATCGTCACCGAGGCCGGCGGCATCGTCTCACCGCGCTGGATCCGGGTGAAGGCCGGCGCGCCGGGTTAGCCCGACCCGCATTCGCCCCCGGGGGCAATGATGTCGGGATCCGCTCAGCAGCCGATGCAGATGTCGTGCACCACGCGCTCACGTCGCGGTCCGGTGCGCTGGTTCGGAAGCTGGCCGTCCGTGGACGGAAATCCGCTGCCGAGTGTCCTAGGCCGTCGTGGGCCGGTGAGGTCGGCCTGGGCCGGGGTCGGGACCGGAGCCGGCGGCGCGGTGGCCGCGGGTGACGGGACCGGGGCCAGCGGGACCGGAGCGCCGGTCGCCATGCCGGATCCGGGAAGCGTCAGGGCCATGCCGGGCACCGGCGGCGTCGGGGCGAATTCGCCGGCCCGCGCCGATAGCGGCGCGGCGGCCAGCACCGCGAGGATGAGCCGGCTCGACGGAGGCACCACGCATCCTCCTCTGTCTCTGTGAGCTGCGGAGACCGGCGCGTTCCCGCGCCGGGGCGTGTTCCCGGTGCCGGCGGGGGCCGTCAGTAGGCCCGGCCGTAGAAGGGCTGGGACACCGGACGATAGCGGTCGCTCACCGGCCACGTATAGGGTTGATCCTTGCCGGTGCGCATTGCCGAACCGAACTTCGGATCCGTGAAACCGATCCCGTGCAGGCCCGACGCCTTCCCGGCGCCGCGCGCCTGGGGACCGGCTTCCCGGGCGAATGCCGCGCTCGAGACGCCAAGAACCAGTACGGCCGCGAGCGAGATGCGACCAAGAGTGACGTTCATCTCTGCCTCCTGTCCCGGCCGAGGTGCCGGAACAGGATGAACGGCAGCGCTTGACGCCGGTTCCCCACGCCGTCGCCGGTCAGAACGAGCCGGCCCCGGCGAGGCAGGCCTCGGCCGGCAGGCCGTTGCAGAGACCGCCCGGACCTGGCGCCGCGCCCGCTCCGCCCGCGATGCTGGCACCGCCGACCGCGCCACCGCCGGTCCCGCCCCCGGCCTGCGCCGCGCGGGAGAGCGCCACGGCGTTGAGATCCTGGTCCGCCGCCCCGCCGGAACCGGCAGCGATCCCGGCCCCGCCCGAACCTCCCCCGCCCGTCGTCCCCGTCGCCGGGACGGCCACGCCGAGGCTGGCGGCACGATCCTGCACGCCTGCGGCCCCGAAGGCGGCCGCCCCCGAGGTGCCGGTCGCACTCGCGCCGAAGCCGACGGCGCCCGTTCCGAACCCGCCGGCCGTCGCGCCCGAGCCCCGCGGGGTCAGGCCGCCCGCGAAGCCGGCGGTCCCGACGGTTGCGGACGGCGCGCCGCCCGCGGCCCCGCCCGCTGTCGCGCCCGAGTTCGCGCGCGCCGTGCCGCCGAAGCCGCTCCGGGACCCCGTGGCGCCGATCGTGTTGCTGATCCCGCTCCGCCCGGGCGTCGCGCCGACGACGCCGGCGCCCCCGGTGGTGCCGCCCCCCTGGGATCCGAGCTGGCCCGCGCCGGGCGCGCCGCCCGAGGGCGCCCCGACGGTGCCGCCGCCCCCGCCGGAGCGGCCGAGGCTGAGCTGGCCGGCATTCACGAGGCCGCCGGTCTGCGCCGAGAGAGTCGGGAAGGGCCCGGTGGTCGAACCGCCCCCGAGACTGAGCTGCCCCGGATTGCCGATCGCCGTGAGCGGCTCCAGCGAGGCCGAATTCGGCACCGTCGCGGTGGCCGACAGGCTCTGAGCCGCGGCGGGGAGGGCGATCGGCACCAGCAGGGCGGCGAGGAGGGCCCGCATGACAATCTCCGGACGAAAGGCTTCGCAGCGTCAACGGCCGGGCGGCACCGGAGGCTCCGGCGGCGCGCTGACGCGGGCCGTGCCGCTGAGGCCCCGAATCCGGCGGCGGCCTTCATCCTGCCGGAATGGCGGTGTCGTCTCGCCGGCGTCTTTGCCCGAACCCCCGGTCGACCGGTGCCCGAAATCTTCGCCTCAGGCTTGCGCCGTGCCGGCTGGCTCGCCGGCCTGCCGGCGCTCGCGCTGACCTGGGCGAGCGCGACCCTCTACGCCGCCCCGCAGATCGCCGAGCGGATCGAGGCCGCGGGCGCGCCGGTGGCGGCGGGCACCGACACCGGCACCGGAGAGCCCTGGCTGCGGCTGGAGGCCCGGGGCCGCGATCTCCTGGCGGCCGGGGAGGCGCCGGATGTGGGTGTGCGCGACACCGTCCTGACCCGCCTCGCCGCGCTGGACGGCCCCCGCCGCATCGTCTCGGCGGTCGGCCTCGTGGAGACCGCCGCGCCGTTCCAGTGGGCGGCGATCCGCACCGGGCCCGACCGGATCGCCCTGGAGGGCAGCCGCCCGGTGGAGATCGGCCGGCGGGTCCTGGAGGCGCGGGTGACCGGCGCCCTGAGCCCCGGCACCAACCTCGACGACACCGCCCGGGCCGCCCGGGGTGCGCCGCCGGACTTCCCGAGCGCGGCGGCGTTCCTGGCGGCGCGCCTCTCCGGGCTCACCAAGGGTAGCCGGGCGTCGCTCAGCGACACCGTGCTGAGCCTGTCCGGCGAGGCCGTGGACGTTCCCGCCTACGAGGCGCTCCGGGCCGCCCTGTCCGATCCGCCGGAGGGGTACAGCATCGGGCGAGTGGAGATCCTGCCGCCGCTGGTGGCGCAGTACCGGTTCGCCGTGGAGAAGACCGCCCGGGGCATCGTGCTCGACGGGTTCGCCCCCGCCGCGTCCGACCTGGAGGCGGCCCGGCGCGAAGCCCAGGAGGCCGCGGTCGGGACGGGCGGTCAGGTCGAGGACCGGCTCCTCCTGGGGCGCGGCCTCGATCCGGCGATCGACCCGAAGGGCCTCATCGCCTACGCGTTCCGCCTCGCCGACCTGATCCAGACCGGCCGCATCGCCTTCGCGGACGGCACCATCTCGATGACCGGGGACGCCATCGACGGGCAGGCCATCCCGGACGCGCAGGCGCTGATGCGCGACGCCCGGCCGGCCGGCGTGAAGGCCGGCGCGGTGGCGCTCACGGCGCGGCCGCTCTCGCCCTACCGGGTGACGATCCGCCGGACCGCGGACGCGGTCACGCTCAGCGGGCACGTGCCGGACGCGCGCACCCGGGAGCGGATCCTGGAGGCCCTGAAGCCGCGCCTGTTCCGCGAGCCCGTGATCGACCGCACCCGCCTCGCCGAGGGGGCGCCGCCCGATCTCGGCGAGGCGCTCGCCGCCGCGATCCCCCTGGTGACCGGACTCGCCGATGGCGCGGTGACGGTCTCGGACCGCGCCCTCACGTTGACCGGCGAGAGCCTCTACCGGGAGAGCGCCGCCCGCGTCCCCGACCGGCTGGCCGGGGCGCTGCCCCCGGGTTGGACCGGGCGCGCGGCGGTGTCGGCCCGGCAACCGGCGGAGCGGCGCGATCCGGAAACCTGCCGGGCCGAGGGCGCCGCCGCCGTGGCGGGGGCGAGCCTGCGCTTCCCGGCGGGCAGCACCGCACTGACGCCTTCCTTCTACCCGACGCTGGACACGCTGGCGGCCCTGGCCAAGGCGTGCCCGACCCTGCGCCTCACGGTCTCGGGCCCTGCGGATCCGGCCAAGGCCGCTCCGACGCCCGCCGCCGGGCCGACGCCGGGGGAGGAGGCTCATCCGGCCGCGGCCGAGCACGCCCAGGTCGCCAGCGCGGCCAAGGCTGACGTGCCGGCGAAGGCTGACGTGCCGGCGAAGGCTGACGTGCCGGCGAAGGCTGACGCGCCTGCCAAGGCTGACGCGCCTGCCAAGGCTGACGCGCCAGCCAAGCCCGTTCCCTCCGACCAGACCGCGGCATCGGGGAAGCCCGCTTCGGCCGGCGGCGCGGCACCGGGCAGGAAGGATGCGGCCGGCACGGGGGCGGCCCGGGGAGATCCCCCGAAGAAGGAGGCCGGGAAGAGGGATGCGGTGAAGAAGGAACCGACCGGGCACGGCAAGGCCGCGGCGAAGAAGCCCGCCGACGCGCCCGAGGAGCCGCCGCAGGACCTGCCTCGGCTGCGCGCGCAGGCCGTGGTGGAGTACCTCCTCCAGGCCGGCGCCCGCCCCGATCAGGTCGCCCCCGGGCCGGACGGGCCGGCCGGCCCCGTCGCCTTCGCGCTGCTGCCGTGACGCTTCTCCTCGCTGGTTTCTGGCCCGGTCTCGCCGGGGCGGGCCTGCTCGGCCTCGTGGTCGGGGCGCTCGCGGGCTGGCCCGACCGGTACGCCGTGCCCCTCGGCCTGTTCGTGCTCTCCGGGCTGCTGGCGGCTGCGGCGATCGCCGGGTTCGTGCCGGGGCTGCCGGGGCTCTGGCTGGAGACCGCCGCCCTGATCCTGCCGCCCTACGGCGCGGGTTGCATCCTGGGGGCGCTGGGACGGCGGCTGGTGACCCGGAGCTGACGGGTTCGGCGACGCACCCGGGAACCGGCACGCGGCCTGCCGGCGTTTCCCCGGCATGCAGGGCCCCTGGCCCAACCCGAACCGATGAGGCCGCCATGATCCGGATCGACCGCCATCACCGCCCGGCGCAGCGTCGCGCCGCCCTCCGCCTGCCACGCCCCCGGGCCGGCGCCGCCGCCACCGGCCTGTTCCTGGCAGCCCTCGCCCTCTCGGCCGCCACGGTGCCGCTGATCGAGCCCGCGGACGCGACCACGGCCCGCGGCACCGCACAGGCGGCCCTGGTGGACACGGTCCGCTGAGGGCAGGCTCTCGCCCGCATGACGCGGTCCGGCTCCGCGGTCGCGCCGCCCGACGGCTCCGGGCGCCGCTTTCCAGGCGGCGCGCGGCAACCGGGACCGGTTCCGGATTGTTGTCCGCCGGGGCCCGGGGCCGGGCATCGCGGGAGTGACGCGGATGGGACTGCTCGAATCGGCGATCGGCGGCGTGCTCGGTCAGGTGTTCGGCGGGCAGAGGCAGGGAGCCGGGGGGATGTCGCCCCTGGTGAAGGCCCTGCTGATGCTGCTGCTGGCCAAGGGTGCCGGCGGCGGCTTCGGCGACATCTTCGGGCGCGGGCGCCAGGGTGAGCCGGGGCCCGAGGCCGACCGCTCCGGCGGGGCGGGTCCCTACGGGCGCGACCCCGGTCAGCACCCCGCCGATGCCGGCGGGCGCCGGCCCCCGGACGAGGGCGGCGACATCGGCGGCTGGGACCAGTATGGCGGCCGCCGCGACGGCGGCCCAGACGGTCCGGTGGACCGATCCCTGCCGCCCGGCGATTTCTCGGACCTCTCCGGCATGCTCGACGGCCCCGGCGGCGCTCCGTCCCCGAGCCGCGCCGGACCCGACGATCAGGGCGATCTCGGCGGCCTCGACGGGCTGGTGGACCGGTTTCGCCAAGGTGGCCTCGGCGACGTGATGGAGTCCTGGATCGGCCACGGCGCCAACCGTCCGGTGGCCCCGGACCAGCTCGCCCGGGCGCTCGGCCCCGACACGGTGGACACCCTCCAGAGCCAGACCGGGCTGGACCGCGAGGCGCTCCTGTCCCAGCTGGCGCAGGCGTTGCCGGAGGTGGTGCACGCGCTCACGCCACAGGGGCGGGTGCCGGGCGAGGAGGAGCGGCGAGGGTGGTGAGCGCCGGCCTTCGCCTCCGACAGACCTTCGACGCGTCGTCGAGCGATCAAAGTCTTGCGCTCAACATCCTCGCCTGATCGCGTCGCCGGGTCTGTCCTCTACGACGACCGGATGATCATCCGTTCGGACATCAGTTGACCCGTCGCATCACCAGCGACGCGTTCGTGCCGCCGAACCCGAACGAGTTCGACAGAACGACATCCACCTGCTTCCGCTTCGCCTCGAACGGCACCAGATCGATCTTGGTCTGGACCGAGGGGTTGTCGAGGTTGAGGGTCGGCGGGATCACGCCGTCGCGCAGGACGAGGATGGAGAAGATCGCCTCGACCGAGCCGGCGGCGCCGAGCAGGTGCCCGACCGAGCTCTTGGTGGACGACATGGTGGCATGCGCGGCGGCGTCCCCGAGGAGCCGCTCCACGGCCTTCAGTTCCAGCTCGTCGCCCATGGGCGTCGAGGTGCCGTGGGCGTTGATGTAGCCGATCTCGGCCGGGGAGATCCCGGCCCGCTTCACCGCCGCGCTCATGCAGCGGAAGGCGCCGTCGCCGTCGGGCGACGGGGAGGTGATGTGGTAGGCGTCGCCCGAGAGGCCGTAGCCCACCACCTCGGCGTAGATCTTCGCGCCGCGGGCCTTGGCGTGCGCGTACTCCTCCAGCACCACGATGCCGGCGCCCTCGCCCATGAGGAAGCCGTCGCGGTCGCGGTCGTAGGGGCGGGAGGCCCGCTCCGGCGCGTCGTTGAAGCCCGTGGTCAGCGCCCGGCAGGCGGAGAAGCCCGCGATCGAGAGGCGGTTCACCGGCGACTCCGCGCCGCCCGCCACCATCACGTCGGCGTCGCCGAGCGCGATCAGGCGGCTCGCATCGCCGATGGCGTGGGCGCCCGTGGAGCAGGCCGTGACCACGGCGTTGTTCGGGCCCTTGAGGCCGTGCGCGATCGAGACCTGGCCGGAGGCGAGGTTGATGATCCGGCCCGGGATGAAGAACGGCGAGATCCGGCGGGGGCCCTTCTCGTGCAGGGTCACGGAGGCGTCGTAGATGCCGCCGATGCCGCCGATGCCGGAGCCGATCAGCACGCCGGTGGCGCACTGGTCCTCGTGGCTCTCCGGGCGCCAGTTCGCGTCCTTCAGGGCCTCATCGGCCGCCGCCATGGCGTAGACGATGAACGGATCGACCTTGCGCTGCTCCTTGGGCTCCATCACCGCGTCGGGGTTGAAGGTGCCGTCGGTGCCGTCGCCGAAGGGGACCTGCGCGGCGATCCGGCAGGGCAGGTCGGCGGATTCGAAGCCGCGGATCGGGCCGGCGCCGCTGTCGCCCGCGATCAGCCGGCTCCAGGTGTGCTCGACCCCGCTGCCCAGCGGCGTGACCATCCCCAGACCCGTGACCACCACCCGCCGCATAACGCCCATCCCGTCCTGAAGCGCCTCCGGGCCGCCGCCGGAGCGCATCGTCTACAACTGTCGAGGACGGGATCGGTCCCGGCGGGACCTATCACGTCTGCGAACCTTGAAACGCATAACGGCGCGGGGGCTGTTCCGCCTCACCCGCGCCGCGTGAAACGTGAGTCCCGGCGCCCTCAGGCGGCGGAGTTCTTCTCCAGGAACTTCACGGCGTCGCCGACCGTCTGGATGGTCTCGGCCGCGTCGTCCGGGATCTCGACGTTGAATTCTTCCTCGAAGGCCATCACCAGCTCGACCGTGTCGAGGCTGTCGGCACCGAGGTCGTCGATGAAGTTGGCGCTCTCGACCACCTTCTCGGGCTCGACGCCCAGGTGCTCGACGACGATCTTCTTCACGCGCTCAGCGATATCGCTCATCGGTCTTCCGTCCTCGTCCTTTTGGTCTGTCAGTCTTCTCGGGGTGGTGCCTTGGCCGCGTCGCGCCCCTTCGGGCTTGTTGACGGGCCGGTGTCCGATCGCGCGTGCTTCGAGGTAACCGGCAAGGTGAACCAGGGTGCCCCCGCCGGGAGGCCTTGGACTGAAAACCCGCTGAACCGTCAACCCCCTGTGCGGCTGCGGGGGGTTGGTAGCACAGGGCTCCCGCCCTGGCGAGGGGCCGTTCAGAAACCCTTCATGGGTGTGGCGTTTGCGTGCCGGGGCGGGTGATTCGCACCGATTCCGCGACGGCCGAGACCAGTATACCGATCCTAGTACATCGCCATTCCGCCGTTGACGTGCAGCGTGTGGCCGGTGACGTAGCCGCCCTCCACGGAGGCGAGGTAGAGGCAGGCGGCGGCCACCTCGGCGCCCTCGCCGAGGCGCCCGGCGGGCACGCGCGCCAGGATGGTCTCGCGCTGCTTCTCATTGAGGGCGTCGGTCATCGGCGAGCTGATGAAGCCCGGCGCGACGCAGTTGACCGTGATCCCCCGCGAGGCGACCTCGGCCGCCAGCGCCTTGGTCAGGCCCACGAGGCCGGCCTTGGCGGCGGCGTAGTTGCCCTGGCCGGGATTGCCGGTGCTGCCGACCACCGAGCCGATGTTGACGATCCGCCCGAAGCGGCGGCGCATCATGCCCTTCACGGCGGCCCGCGACAGGCGGAAGGCGGCGGTGAGGTTGACGGAGAGCACCTGCTCCCACTCCTCGTCCTTCATCCGCATGAAGAGGTTGTCGCGGGTGATGCCGGCGTTGTTCACCAGGATGTCCAGCGGGCCGATCGCGGCCTCGGCGGCCGGCACGAGGCCCTCGACCGAATCCCTGTCGGCGAGGTCGGCCGCCACCGGCTGGGCCCGCTCGCCGAGCTCGGCCGCCAGCGCCTCCAGGGCCTGCGGGCGCGTGCCCGAGAGCGCCACGGTGGCGCCCTGCGCGTGCAGCGTCCGGGCGATCGCTTGGCCGAGACCGCCGGTTGCACCGGTGACGAGGGCCTTGCGGCCGGTGAGTTCGAACATGCGGGGCTCCTGGGGGATCAGAGCGCGAAGGCGGCGACGTCCGCGGGCGTGCCGATCGCGGTGGCCGAGGCCTGGGGCGCGATGCGCTTGACGAGGCCGGTGAGCACCTTGCCGGCGCCGAGTTCGTGGAACCGGTCGACGCCCGATTCCGCCATGGCGGCGACGCACGCGCGCCAGCGCACGGTGCCGGTGACCTGCTCGACCAGCGCCCGGCGGATCGCCTCCGGGTCGGAGACCGGGGCGGCGGTGACGTTGGCGTAGAGGGTGACGCGCGGCGCCCTGAGGGTCACGGCCGCGAGCGCCCGCGCCATGGCCTCGGCGGCGGGCGCCATCAGGCGGCAGTGAAATGGGGCGGAGACGTTGAGCATCACGGCGCGCTTGATCCCGCGGCCGGTGGCGACCCCGATGGCGCGCTCCACGGCCGCCCGGTCGCCCGAGAGCACCACCTGGCCGCCGCCGTTGTCGTTGGCCACGTCGCACACCGCCTCCGAAGACGTCGCCGAAGCCGCCTCCTCGGCCACCGACCGGGCCGTGTCCAAATCGGTGCCGATCAGCGCCGCCATGGCCCCGGCGCCCGGGGCCACCGCCGCCTGCATGGCCTCGCCGCGCAGGCGCAGCAGCCGGGCGGCATCCGCGACCGTGAGGCTGCCGGCGGCCGCCAGCGCCGCGTACTCGCCGAGCGAGTGGCCGGCCACGCAGGTCACGTCGCGTTCGAGATCCAGGCCGCGCTCGGCCTCCAGCACGCGCAACACCGCGAGGCTCGCCGCCATCAGGGCCGGCTGGGCATTGGCCGTGAGGGTCAACGCCTCGACCGGCCCCTCGAACATCAGCCGCGACAGGTTCTGGCCGAGGGCGGCGTCGACCTCGTCGAGCACGGCCCGGGCCTGCGGGAAGGCCTCCGCGAGGTCGCGCGCCATGCCGACCGCCTGGCTGCCCTGGCCGGGAAAGATGAGTGCGCGCATGGTGGGTCCTGACCGCCGGCACCGGTCGCCGCGCGAACGCCGCCCGTGTCGGCCGAGATACTGGAATGGCGCGCGCACTCGCACCCGCGGCCGCGGGTGTCAACTCTGCGCCGCACACAGCGCCGCAGGATGCGCCGCACGCACAGCGTTTCTTCCGCGGTCCCTCCGCGGCCCGGAACGGCAGGGACGCGCCCGGCGCAACCCGCTGTGCTTGTTGCAGAACGGCATCCGGTGTAAGACGGCGTCATACCCGACAGCATTCGTCGCTCAAGCCCAAGGAGCCGCCCCGCATGGCGCGCGTCACCGTCGAAGACTGCATCGAGAAGGTCGAGAACCGCTTCGAGCTCGTCCTGCTCGCGAGCCACCGGGCGCGGCTGCTCGCAGCCGGCGCCCCCCTCACCATCGACCGCGACCGCGACAAGAACCCGGTCGTGGCCCTGCGCGAGATCGGCGACGAGACCATCACGGCCGACGATCTCAAGGAGCAGCTGATCCACTCGATGCAGAAATACGTCGAGGTGGACGAGCCGGAGGCCGAGACCGTGCCGCTGCTGTCGAGCTCGCCGGCCGCCGCCGCGGTGGCCCCGCAATCCTCCAGCGACGACGCCGCGGTCCAGTTCGACCGCATGAGCGAGGAGGATCTCCTGCGCGGTCTCGAGAACCTCGCCCCGCCGGTCGAGACCGACGACGAGGGCGAGTGAGCCTGGACCCGTGGGTCTCGACACGCACGACCTGAGTGATCCCGGACCCGGCGGCGACGCCGGGTTCTCTCGTTCCGAGCCCGCAGCGGTCACGCTCCCCGCGGAGGCTGGCGCGGCGGGTGCGGAACAATCGCGCGTGATCCGGACCCCGCGCACGACCCAGGAACCGACCCCGTCCCGGCGGATGATGCGCCAGTACGAGCTGGTCGAGCGGGTCAAGCGCTACAACCCGGCCGCCGACGAGGCGCTGCTCAACCGCGCCTACGTGTACGCCATGCAGGCGCACGGCACGCAGAAGCGCGCCTCGGGCGATCCGTTCTTCGCCCACCCCCTCGAAGTCGCCGCGATCCTCACCGACCTCCACCTCGACGACGCCACCATCGTGGCCGCGGTCCTGCACGACACCGTGGAGGACACCGAGGCGACCCTGGAGGAGATCCGCCGGCTGTTCGGGCCGGAGATCGGCGCGCTGGTCGACGGCCTGACCAAGCTCAAGCGCCTCGACCTCGTCTCCAAGCAGGCCGCGCAGGGCGAGAACTTCCGCAAGCTGCTGCTCGCGGTGGCGGCGGATGTCCGCGTGCTGCTCGTGAAGCTCGCCGACCGCCTGCACAACATGCGCACCCTCCAGCACATGCGGGAGGACAAGCGTCACCGCATCGCCCAGGAGACGCTGGACATCTACGCGCCGCTGGCCGGCCGCATGGGCATGCAGGAGCTGCGCGAGGAGCTGGAGGATCTGGCCTTCCGCAACCTGGAGCCGGACGTCTACGCGACCATCACCCAGCGGCTGGAGCGGCTCACCGCCAAGTCCGAGAGCGTGGTCGAGACCATCGCCCAGGTACTCACCGACAAGCTCGGCGCGCAGGGGATCACCGCCGAGGTGAGCGGCCGGCAGAAGCGCCCGTTCTCGATCTGGTCGAAGATGGAGCGCAAATCCGTCGCCTTCGAACAGCTCTCCGACATCTTCGGCTTCCGCGTGGTCGTCGACACCGTGCAGAATTGCTACGCGGCGCTGGGCATCGTCCACACCAGCTGGCCGATGGTGCCGGGCCGGTACAAGGACTACGTCTCGACCCCGAAGCAGAACGATTACCGCTCGATCCACACCACGGTGATCGGCCCGAAGAGCCAGCGCGTCGAGTTGCAGATCCGCACCCGCGCCATGGACGATATCGCCGAGTACGGCATCGCCGCCCACGCGCAGTACAAGGAACTCGGCATCGAGCCGCCCAGGGAGCCGGCGCGCGGCGAGGGCAGCGTGCATCCGCGGCTGGCCGCCGAGAGCGGCGCCTACCAGTGGCTGCGCCGGACCATCGAGCTGCTCGCCGAGGGCGACAGCCCGGAGGAGTTCCTGGAGCACACCAAGCTGGAGCTGTTCCAGGACCAGGTGTTCTGCTTCACCCCGAAGGGCCGGCTGATCGCCCTGCCGCGGGGCGCGACGCCGATCGACTTCGCCTACGCGGTCCACACCGACGTCGGCAACACCGCGGTGGGCGCCAAGATCAACGGCCGGATGGCGCCACTGCTGCACGAGCTCGCCAACGGCGACGAGGTCGAGATCAGCCGCTCGGACGGGGCCTCGCCCCCGGCCGCCTGGGAATCCCTGGTGGTGACCGGCAAGGCCCGGGCGGCGATCCGGCGGGCGACCCGGACGGCCGTGCGCCGGCAATATGCCGGCCTCGGCCGTCAGATCCTGGACCGGGCCTTCGAGCGCGCGGCCAAGACCTTCTCGGAGGACAAGCTGCGGGGCGCCCTGCCGCGGCTGGCGCGCGCCAGCACCGAGGACGTGTTCGCCGCCGTCGGCCGCGGGGAGATGTTTTCCGGGGACGTGGTCCGGGCGGTCTATCCCGACCATCGCGACGAGCGCCGCCCCTCCGCCGCGCAGGGCTCGGCCGGCGGAGCCGGCCGCCTCGTGCGCTCCGCCGACCAGACGATGCGCCTGACCTTCCCGGGCGGCGAGGGCGGGCCGGACGAGGCCCGGAGCGACGCGATCCCGATCCGGGGCCTGGCGGGCGACCTCCCGGTCAACTTCGCGCCGAACGGCGGCGCGGTCCCCGGGGACCGGATCGTCGGCATCCTGACCCCCGGGGTCGGCGTCACCGTCTATCCGATCCAGTCGGCGGCGTTGGCGGCCTTCGACAACGAGCCGGAGCGCTGGCTCGACGTCCGCTGGGACACGGAGGCGCTCAGCGGCGAGCGCTTCCCCGCGCGCCTCGCGCTCAAGTCCATCAACGAGCCGGGCGTCTTCGCTCAGATCGCCCAGGTGATCGCCGACCATGACGGCAATATCGACAACATCTCGATGAAGCGGCGCACGCAGGACTTCACCGACATCACCATCGACCTGTCGGTCTGGGACCTGCAGCACCTCAACGCCATCATCGCGGAGCTGCGCGGCAAGCGGCCGGTGAACAGCGTGGAGCGGGTGAACGGCTGACGTGGTCCGGCCGATGAGGCGGATCTCAGATTGCCATCATCACCGATAGATCTTCCGAGTAGCGGCGAAAGACCTGTCCGAGTGGCCCGATGCGGCCATCCAGCCAACGAATCCCATTTTCAACGTCGCAGATCTTACGCTCTGCTTGACAAGTCCGCGTTTCAAACCAATGGTCCGCGGGCCTGGGCACCGGTCGCGCGCGCGACCAAGCTTTTCGCCCCGGATTACAGATCATATCGACGATCCATCGTGGCGCCCGGTCCGGCCCTCCGTCCCGCAAGGCGGCCGGGCCGTTTCATCAAATGATTTCCCGTCACCCGTATTTTCAGGATTTCGAAACTCCATGACTGCGACGCACCGCAGCGCCGTCTTTATCGACGGCGCGAACCTTTACGCCACGACCAAGGCCCTCGGCTTCGACATCGATTACAAGAAGCTCCTGAAGGAATTCCAGTCCCGGGAGAATCTTCTACGTGCCTTCTACTATACCGCGATGATCGAGGATCAGGAGTACTCCTCCATCCGGCCGCTGATCGATTGGCTCGACTACAACGGCTACCGCGTCGTGACGAAGCCCGTCAAGGAATTCACGGATTCGATGGGCCGGCGGAAGTACAAGGGCAACATGGATATCGAGTTGGCGATCGACGCCCTCGAGCTGAGCGCCCATATCGACCACATGATCCTGTTCTCGGGCGACGGCGATTTCCGCTCGCTGGTCGAGGCCATGCAGCGGCGCGGCGTCAAGGTCACGGTCATCTCGACCATCCAGACCCAGCCCGCGATGATCTCCGACGAGTTGCGGCGTCAGGCGGACGAGTTCGTCGACCTCGCGAGCCTCGTGGGCCGGATCGGGCGCGATGCGGGCGACCGCCCGGCCCGGGCGTCCGGCGAGTCGCCGAGCCGCTACCGCGGCGAGGGCCGGCCTAACCCGAGCCTCGAGAACCGCTATGGCATCCGCCAGCCGGAGCCCGAGGAGGAGTAGGCCCTCAGGCCCCGGCGCCCTCGAGCCAGGCGAGAACCTGGCGCGCGCTCTCATCGGGCGGGAAGACCGGGTAGAACAGCTGGCTGACGACCCCGTCGTCGATCACCAGGGTGAGGCGGCGGAGCAGAACCTGTCCGCCGGCCTCGAAGACCGGCAGGCGGGCCGCCATCGCGAAGGCCCGGTGCGGGTCGGCGAGCAGCGGGAACGGCAGGCGCAGCCGCTCGACCGCCTCCCGCTGGTAGGCGCTCGTCTGGGTGGAGAATCCGAAGACCTGGGCGACGCCCCGCGCGGTCAGCGCGGCGTGGTGATCCCGGAAATCGCAGGCCTGCGGCGTGCACCCCCGGGCGCCGGGAATCGCGTCCCAGTCGGGCGTCAGGCTCGGCTGCCCCGGCTCGCCGGTGCGCGGATAGGCGTAGGCCACGGTGCAGCCGGCGAGGCGCGCCAGCGAGACCGTGCGCCCGTCGGTGGCAAGGAGCGCCACGTCGGGCAGCCGCATCCCGCGCAGGTGCGCGGCCGCGCCGTCATCGACCGGGACGGGGAGGTCGTCGGGCAGGGCGTCGTGGGTGGATGGCATGAGCGTCTCCCGCAAGGTCACGAGGCCGCGGCCACGCCGCACGGCACCATCTTGGGACATCGCGCGGGCGGCGCCAAGGAGCCGCACTCCGCCCCGTCAGAGAGGTCGCCGGGGCGCCCGCCGTCCCCTGACCGTCCCGCGACCGTCCCCGCTGGGGGGGCGGCGGCGTCCGGCGGCGCCACCCTCGCCGATGCACCGCAGCCCGGGGCAGCGCGCCGCGACGGCCTCAGCCCCGATCCCGCATCAGCCGCGCCCGGTCGCGCTGCCAGTCACGCTCCTTGGCCGCCTCGCGCTTGTCGTGGGCCTGCTTGCCCTTGCCGAGGCCGAGTTCGACCTTCGCGCGCCCCTTGTCGTTGAAGTAGATCTTCAGCGGCACCACCGTGTAGCCCTGGCGCTGGGTGGCGCCGATCAGCTTGTTGATCTGGCGGCGGTGCAGCAGCAGGCGGCGCGGGCGCTTGGTGTCGTGGTTGAAGCGGTTCGCCTCCAGGTATTCCGGGATGTAGGCGTTGAACAGCATCAGGTCGTTGCCGGAGGGGCCGGCATAGGCCTCGCCGATCGTCGCCTTGCCGCCGCGCAGGGATTTCACCTCGGTGCCGGTCAGCGCGATGCCGGCCTCGAGCGTGTCCTCGATCGTGTAGTGATAGCGCGCGGCGCGGTTGTCGGCGACGATGCGCCGACTGGGCTCCGGTTTCGGGGCCATGATGCGAGACTTCCCTCAGTCGACCAGCAGGCCGGCGTGGCGCAGGGCGTCGTCCACGATGCGCTTCGTGGGCTCGGTCACCGGCACCAGCGGCAGGCGCAGTTCCGCGGTCATGTGCCCGAGCCGGGACAGCGCGTACTTCACCGGGGCCGGGTTGGCCTCCGCGAACAGACCGGCCTGGAGCGGGAACAGCCGGTCCTGGAGGGTGAGGGCCCGCGCGTAGTCGCCCGACAGCGTCGCCTCCTGCAGGTCGGCGCAGAGGCGCGGGGCGACGTTGGCCACCACCGAGATGCAGCCGTGGCCGCCCTGCGCGTTGTAGCCGAGGGCCGTCGCATCTTCGCCCGAAAGCTGGAGGAAATTCGCCCCCATGGCCTGTCGCTGCTGGCTGACGCGGTCGATCTTGGCGGTCGCGTCCTTCACGCCGGCGATGTTCTTCAATTCGAAGAGCCGGGCCATCGTCTCGACACTCATGTCGACGACGGAACGCGGCGGGATGTTGTAGATGATGATCGGGATGCCGACCGCGTCGTTGACGGCCTTGAAGTGGGCGTAGAGGCCCGCCTGCGTCGGCTTGTTGTAGTACGGCGTCACCACCAGGACGGCGTCGGCGCCCGCGCGTTCGGCGTGCTGCGCCCGCTCAACGGCTTCGGCGGTGGAGTTGGAGCCGGCACCGGCCACGACCGGCACGCGCCCGCCGGCCTCGTCGATGCAGGCCTCGACCACCCGGTCGTGCTCGGAATGGGTCAGGGTCGGGCTCTCGCCGGTGGTACCGGTGGGCACGAGGCCGTGGCTGCCCTGCTCGATCTGCCAGCGCACGAACTTCCGGAAGGCGGCCTCGTCGAAGGCCCCGTCGCGAAACGGCGTCACAAGCGCGGTGAGCGAGCCCCGCAGGCGGCTCCCGGTCATCTCGGTCATCTCAGGCGTCCCAAAGGGTCCCAACTGGGATCTCGGCGTTCTCGGCGCCGCCCGTGGCGCGCACCTTACGGGCGCGGACGGGCAGACATAGGCGGTCGCGCCACGCCGCGCAAACAGATCGTGGGGACGGTTAACGCGATCTTTATGGTCGCGATCCCATCCTCGCCTCTTCCCGCTCCGATGATCAGCAGGGGGAAATCGTGATCCGATCCGCGGGCCCGAATCCGACCTCGAAGCGCGCCTCTCTCGCCGCCGTAGCGCTCGTCGCCACCGTCGGCGTCGCGCTGGCCGGCCAAACCGGCCAAGTCGGCCACGCCGGCACGGATGCGCCCGCGGCGACGCCGCCCGCCACCCAGCCCGCGCCGCCGGCGAGCGATGCCGCCCTGTCGACCGCCCAGGTCCGCGGGGCGCAGGCCGCGAAGGCCGCCGACCCGGTCGCCGCCGACGCCCTGAAGCTCGACCCGGTCCACGCCTCCGGCGGCGACGACAAGGGCGAGGAGCCCGCGCGGGCGCTGCCGGCCGCCGCCGCGGCCTACGCCTCCGCCGATCCCGACGCCCCGGTGGCCTTCCCGCTGCCCGACGCCGCCGTCACCCCGGCAGCGCCGGTGCCCGAGGTGCCGGACCCGGCCCGGCCGAAGATCTCCGGCGACACCGACCCGACGCTGCTGCGCGGCGCCATCGACCTCTACCGCAAGGGCCGGGTCGCCGACGGCGACCGGATGCGCGACACCTTCACCGATCCGGCCGCCAAGGCGCTGCTCGAATGGGTGGCGATCCGCGCCGGCGCCGGCATCGGCTTCGCCCGCACGATCGCCTTCGCGCGGGCCAATCCGGACTGGCCGGCCGGCCCGCTGCTGCGCCGCCGGGCCGAGGAAGCGCTGCTCTCCGAGCGGAAATCCCCCGCGACGGTGCGGGCCTTCTTCGCCACCGCGAAGCCGTCGAGCGCGCCGGGCAAGTTCGCCCTGGCGCTCGCCCTGCGCGCCGACGGCTACGAATCGGACGCCGCCGACATGGTCCGCGACCTGTGGCGCGCCGAGAGCTTCGGGCGCAGCCTGGAGGGCAAGGTGCTCGACGCCTTCCCGGACGCGCTGACCCGGGTCGACCACCGCTACCGGATGGAGCGGGCGCTCCTGAAGGACGATTGGGAGAGCGCCGGCCGGGCGGCCGGCTACGCGGGCGGCGCCTATGCCAGCCTCGTGCGCGCCCGCCGGGCCGTGGAGGACAAGTCCCCGGGCGCGACCGCGGCGCTCGCCGCCGTGCCGCCGTCCCTGCGCAACGACGCCTCCTACATCTTCTCTCGGGCGCAGTTCTACCGCCGGGCCGACAAGCCCGCGGAGGCCGCCGCGATCCTCGCCGCCGCGCCGAGCAACCCGGACGTGCTGGTCGACGGCGACGAGTGGTGGGTCGAGCGCCGGATCGTGGCGCGCCGGCTCCTCGACCTCGGCGACGCGAAGACCGCCTACAAGGTCGCGGGCGGCCAGGCCGCGCGCACGCCGGAGAAGCGGATCGAGGCCGAGTTCCATGCGGGCTGGATCGCCCTCCGCTTCGCCGGCGATCCGGCGGCGGCCGCGCAGCACTTCGCGCAGGTGGCGGCGGTCGCCGAGAGCCCGATCTCGGTGGCGCGGGCCGCCTACTGGCAGGGCCGGGCGGCCGAGGCGCTGGGCCAATCCGAGGACGCCAAGCGCTACTACGGGCGGGCCGCCCTCCAGCCGATCGCCTATTACGGCCAGGTGGCGCGGGCGCGGCTCGGCCAGACCAGCCTGCCCCTGCGGGCGCCGGCCGACCTCGAGGGCGCGGAGCGCCAGGCCTTCGACGGACGGCTCTACATCCGGGCCCTGCGCCTGCTCGGCGAGGCCGGGATCAAGGAGCTGGCCCTGCCGCTCTACATCGACGCGGCCCGGGACCTGTCCGACCCGCGCGAGCTGCAGGCGCTCGGCGACCTCGCCACCGACATGAAGGATCCCCGCGCCCTGGTGGCGATCGGCAAGCTCGCGGTGCAGCGCGGCCTGCCGCTCGACGCCCACGCCTACCCGACGATCGGGATCCCAACCTACGAGACCTTCACGGCGGTCCCGCAGGTGGAGCGGGCCATGGTCTACGCCATCGCCCGGCAGGAGAGCCAGTTCGATCCCCGGGCCCAGTCCGGCGTCGGCGCGCGGGGGCTGATGCAGATGATGCCGGCCACCGCCCAGCGCACCGCCCGCCGGGTCGCCGCCTCGTTCGACGTCGACCGCCTGACCAGCGATCCCGCCTACTGCGCCAAACTCGGCCAAGCCCATCTCGGCGAGCTGATGGAGGATTGGCGGGGCTCCTACGTGCTGGCCTTCGCGTCGTACAATGCCGGCGGCGGCAACGTGAAGAAGTGGATCGACGCCTACGGCGACCCGCGCAAGGGCGAGGTCGACGTGATCGACTGGGTGGAGCGCATCCCGTTCACGGAGACGCGCAACTACGTGCAGCGGGTCATGGAGAACCTCCAGGTCTACCGCTCGCGGCTCGACAGCCGCAGCGCGCTGCTGATCGACGGCGATCTCCATCGGGGCGCGCGGTAGGGACTCGCCGCGCCGCGGTCCCGCCGGGGAGGCCCGGCGCGGAAATTGCTCGCGGGGAGGTAACCGGCCCGGGTCCGCTGCGAAGCTTCGGGTTGTGCACGCGGTGTCAGGCTCACTAGAAGGTGGGCCGACCGACGTCGCCGGTCCGAAGGACCGGCGCAGCCGAGAGGATTTCCATGCTGTTGACTCGATTTGGGTGCGCCGTGACGGTCGGCGTCGCCCTGGCGCTCGCGTCCGGTGCCGCTTCCCTGGCCCAGGATGCCTCCACGGCCGAGCAGACGATCGACGTGATGAACACGCTGTTCGGCAAGCACCCGGGGGCGCGCGCCAACCACGCCAAGGGCCTGGTCGCGGAGGGCAGCTTCACCCCGTCGGCCGAGGCGGCCGGCCTCAGCAAGGCCTCGCTGTTCAAGGGACCGCCGGTGCCCGTGACGGTGCGGTTCTCGGACGCCACCGGCATCCCGACCATCCCGGACGGCTCGGCCAACGCCAACCCGCACGGGATGTCGCTGAAGTTCAAGCTCAGCGACGGCACGGAGATGGACGTCGTCACCAACGCGCTGAAGTACTTCCCCGTCGCCACCGGCGAGGAGTTCCGCGACCTGCTGAAGGCGGTCGCCGAGAGCGGGCCGAACGCGGCCCACCCGACCGCGCTGGAGCGCTTCGCGGCCGCCCACCCGGCCGCCGCCACGGCGGGAATGACCGCCAAGACCCCGTCGAGCCTCGCCCGCCAGACCTATAACGGCGTCAACGCCTTCATCTTCGTGGACGCGTCCGGCAAGCGTCAGCCGTTCCGCTTCCGCATCGAGCCGGTTCAGGGCGAGGAGATCCTGCCGCCCGAGGATGCGGCCAAGCGCGACCCGAACTTCCTGATGGGGGAGATCGGCCCGCGCATCGCCAAGGAGCCGGCGAAGTTCCGCGTGCTGGCCCAGCTCGCCGCGACCGGCGACCCGACCAACGACGCCACCAAGCCCTGGCCGGACGACCGCAAGACGGTCGATCTCGGCACGCTCACGGTGTCCAAGGCGGTGCCGGACAGCGCCGAGGCCGAGAAGGCGCTGCTGTTCATGCCCAACAACCTGACCGACGGGATCGAGGTCTCGGACGATCCCCTGATCGACGCCCGCGTCCAGGCCTACGCGGTCTCGTTCGGCCGCCGCTCGCAGTAGAGCGCCGGACCGGTCAGCGCGTCGTTCCCGCCGCCGGCGCGGAGGGCGGTTTCGCACCGTCGGTCCGCGCCGTGCCGTCGCCGGTGCGGGCCCCGTCCTTGACGGCGCCGGTGCCGGTCAGGCCGCCCGCGCCCACGCTCGTGGTGAGGCCGCTGCCCTCCTTGCGGATCTCGGTCGACGGCGCGGCACCCTGTCCCTCCGCCGCGCGCGCTGCACCGGCCGCACCGGCGAGGATGGCCACGGCGAACAGGATCGTGCGATGGGGTGCGCTCACGGGACCTCCACGGATTCAGGCTGCGGCCCGGATCGGGGGCCCGCCGGACCAACCGGGCGCATCCGGGAGCGTTCCCCGTGGATCCCAACGCGCGGCGCCCGGGTGCAGGGGTCGAACTGCGCGGGGGCTCGACCGGAGAGCTTGACCGGGCCTCGACCGGAGCTGCGCCGGGTGCACGGCGCGCCCTAGCGCCCGGCCTCTCCGTCTCCGTCGCCCTCGCGCCGGAGCAGGAACACCCCCTGGGCGCCGAACAGGTTCCAGACCCACCAGGGCATCGAGAACCGCATCGGGCGGCCGCGGGCATTGAGCGCCGTGGCGTGCTCGATCCGGGCGCCGATCAGGCGGCACAGCCCGACGAAGTCGCGGATGGTGCAGTGGTGGATGTTGGGCGTCTCCCACCACGCATCCGGCATGATCTCGGTGATCGGCATCCGCCCCCGGAAGGCGAGTTCCGAGCGCACCCGCCAGTGCCCGAAATTCGGGAACGAGATGATCACCTGCCGGCCGATGCGCAGGAGGTGCTCCAGCACCACCCGAGGGTTGCGGGTCGCCTGGATGGTCTGGGACAGGACCACCACGTCGAAGGCGCCGTCGGGATAATTGGCGAGGTCGGTGTCGGCGTCGCCCTGGATCACCGACAGGCCCCGGGCCAGGCAGGCGTTCACGCCCTCGCGGGACAGCTCGATCCCGCGCCCGTCGATGCCGCGGCGGTCGCGCAGCAGCGCCAGCAGCGAGCCGTCGCCGCAGCCGATGTCGAGGACCCGGGCGCCCGCGGGCACGAGGCCGAGGACGACGATGTGGTCGACCCGGGCGCCGTTGCCTTCGGCCGTATGGGGCAGGGCGTCCGCGCTCTCCCAAGGGGCGCCGTGCCGGATCTTGCCCGGGGACAGCTTGCCGAAGGTCATCCTGCCGGACCCGCCGCTCGCCAGACGCGTCACAGGCCGCGCGCCCGGGCGGCGGCGTCGATGAAGCCGCGGGCGGCGGAGAACATCGCCGGCTCGTCGAGCAGGAAGGCGTCGTGGCCCTTGTCGCTCTCGACCTCCACGAAGGCCACCGGCGCCGCGGCGGCGTTGAGCGCGTGCACGATCGCCCGCGAGTCGCGGGTGGGGAACAGCCAGTCCGACGTGAACGAGATCACGCAGAAGCGGGTCTTGGTGCCCCGGAAGGCGTTGGCCAGCACGCCGCCATGGTCCTCGGCGAGGTCGAAATAGTCCATCGCCCGGGTCAGGTAGAGGTAGGCGTTGGCGTCGAACCGCTCGACGAAGCTCAGGCCCTGGTGGCGCAGGTAGCTCTCGATCTGGAAGTCGGCGTTGAACGAGAAGGTCGGCGCCGAGCCGCCCTGGAAGCGCCGGCCGAACTTCCGGTGCAGGGCCGGCTCGGACAGGTAGGTGATGTGCGCGCCCATCCGGGCGACGCCCAGGCCCTTCGCGGGCCGCGTGCCGGCCTCGAGGTAGCGTCCGTCGGCCCAGGCCGGGTCGGCCATGATCGCCTGCCGCCCGACCTCGTGGAAGGCGATGTTCTGCGCCGAGTGGCGGGCGCCGGTGGCGATCGGCATCGCGGCGAAGACCCGCTCGGGATAGAGGGCCGCCCATTGCAGAACCTGCATCCCGCCCATCGAGCCGCCGATGCACAGGAACAGGTCCTGGATACCGAGGTGCTCCAGCAGCATCGCCTGGGCGCGGACCATGTCGCGGATCGTCACCAGGGGGAAGTTCAGCCCGTAGGGCCGCCCGGTCGCGGGGTCGATCGAGGCCGGCCCGGTGGAGCCCATGCAGGACCCGATGACGTTCGAGCAGACGACGAAGTAGCGGTCCGTGTCGATCGGCTTGCCGGGGCCGACCAGGGTCTCCCACCAGCCGCCCTTGCCGGTGACCGGATGGGTGTGGGCGAAGTACTGGTCGCCGGTGAGCGCGTGGCAGATCAGCACCGCGTTCGAGCGGGCGGCGTTGAGGGTGCCGGCGGTCTGGTAGGCGATCTGGAAGGGAGCGAGCTCGAGGCCGGCATCGGTGCGCAGCGGCGTGTCGATGCCGAAGCAGGCGACCGGGCTCCTGGGGTCGAGCGCCTGCGAGCGCTCGGACGCGCGCCGGGCCGGCTCGTCGATCGGGTCGGGCCGCAGGGCCGTGTCCGGTTGGGTGTCCATGGCGGGTCTTGACGACCGTGTCTCCGAGCCGGTCCGAACGGGGAGTGCACGGCATCGCCTGACGCGCCGCACTCGCCCGACGCGGCCAGCGAAGTCGGGAGGTAATGCGCGGGGCGCCGAGCGTCAACGCGCGAGGCCGGCGGGTCCGCCCGGAGCGGGGCGCCGGTGCCGGTCCTATACGACCGGTGCCGGACTTACGCGATCGGGGCCGCCATCAGGGCGAGCCCCAGAGCGGGGAGGCCGAGGGCCAGGGCGGCGCGGGCATCCAGGCGGTCGGCCCGGACGCCGCCGCGCCAGTGCCGGCTCGCCGCGCTCTCGATGAACATGCCGGCCAGCACGAGCGCGCACCCGACGAGGGCCTGTATCGAAACCATGAACACCTCGCCAGCCGGCCGCGCGGTACGCGATCACGGCTGGGCAAGTCCGACCGGGGCCGGACGGTTCCTCAGCGCAGCGCCGCCGCGCAGGCGACGAAGACCAGGGCCGCACCGGCCGCCGTGATGCAGCCGTTCATCCACGGGGCGGCCTCCGCGCGCCGCAGACGGCAATCCGCGGCGACCGAGGTGAGGATCCCGATCAGGAACAGGCTGCAGAGGATCAGGTCACCGGGCATCGTCGATCCGCCAAGGAGCATTCGGGGCGCGGCACGCCCGATGCGCACCCTTCTCCGGGTTCAACAGGCCGAAACGTGGCGAGTGCCCCGCGGCATTTGCGCGTCGCCGTTTTGCCGCGGATCGATCCTGCCGGTCAGAGCTTGGCCGGGGCTGGCGGGGTGCCGGAGGCCGCCGGGCCGAAATCCTCCGGCCCCATGTCGAGGAGGTCGTTCGGCGTCGGCGTCCGGTCGTAGGCCTGGCTGGCGGCCGCCTCGATCACCGCCTGGTTGCGGGCGAAGAGGTCGAGGGGCGCGAGATCGTCCCCGCCGCCGAACTGCCGGCGCAGCACCGGAATCGGGACGTCGATCCCGATCACCCGCTCGCCGTTGGTCATGGCGAAGCGGATGAGGGTCTCGTCGGCGGGCAAGATATGGGCGCCGCCATCCATGTAGCGTTTGAGGGGCATGGCCTGTCCTTCGCGGTCTGAGGCGTGACCGGGACTATCTAGGGCGGCGCGGTCGCGCGGGGATGGAGCCGGAGCGCAGACCGTCGCTCCGGGCCCCGCCCGGGAAGCGGCCCCGCCGGGACGAGCCTCCGGTTCAGCCCGGACCGGTCCGCCGCGCGACAGGACGGCCCGGGTTCACCGGCCGAGGAAATGCTGTAGACGGACGCGGAACCCACCACACCCTGCGCATTCCGAGTCGCCCGCCCATGTCCGCCCCCCGACCCGCCCGTCCGGAACCGCGTCCCGGCGTCCTGGTGATCGACACCTACGTGCCCGGCAAGAGCGGGCGGCCCGGCGGCGGCAAGGTCTACAAGCTCTCGTCCAACGAGACGCCCCTCGGCCCGAGCCCGGCGGCGCTGGCGGCCCTGCACGAGGCCACCGCCAAGCTCGAGACCTATCCGGACGGGCGCGCCACGGCGCTGCGCACCGCCATCGCCAAGCGCTACGGTCTCGATCCCGAGCGGATCGTCTGCGGCGCGGGCTCGGACGAGCTGCTGTCGCTGCTGGCCTACGCGTATGGCGGGCCGGGCACCGAGGGGATCTACTCGGAGCACGGATTCCTGGTCTACCGGATCGCCATCCTGGCCTCGGGCGCGGAGCCCGTGGTGGCGCCCGAGCGCGACCTGACCGTCGACGTCGACGCGATCCTGGCCCGGGTCACCGAGCGCACGCGGATCGTCTACGTCACCAACCCCAACAACCCCACCGGCACCTACCTGCCCTTCGACGAGATCCGCCGGCTGCATGCCGGCCTGCCGCCGCAGGTGCTGCTGGTGATCGACGGCGCCTACGCGGAATACGTCCGGGCCAACGACTACTCGGCCGGCCTCGAACTCGCGCTGGAATCCGAGAACGTCGTGATGACCCGGACCTTCTCGAAGATCCACGGGCTCGCCGCGGTGCGGATCGGCTGGATGGTGGCGCCGCCCCACGTCGCGGACGCGGTCAACCGCATCCGCGGCCCGTTCAACGTCTCGGGACCGGCCATCGCCGCAGGCTCGGCCGCCATCGCCGACGAGGCGCACATGGCGGCGGCGGCCGCCCACAACGCCGAGTGGCTGCCGAAGCTCACCGAAGGCGCCCGCGCCCTCGGGCTGACCGTGACGCCGAGCGTCGCCAACTTCCTGCTGATCCACTTCCCCGACGCCCCCGGCCGCTCGGCGGCCGACGCCGACGCGTTCCTGACCGAGCACGGCCTCATCACCCGCCGCGTCACCGCCTACGGCCTGCCCGACGCCCTGCGGGTGACGGTGGCGGGCGCCGAGGCGAACGAGGCCTTCCTGGCGGCGCTCGGCGCCTTCGTGCGGGGCTCCCATGCCTGAGGGAACCCTGCCCGAGGCCCGGGAGCCCGCTGTCGGCCGGCTGGCCATCGTGGGTCTCGGCCTGATCGGATCCTCGATCGCCCGGGCGGCGCGGCGCTACGGCCTCGCCCGCACGATCGTGGCGGTGGACCGCGACCCGGCCGTATGCGCCCGGGTGCGCGAACTCGGCATCGCCGACGCGGTCACCGACGATGCGGCCGAGGGCGCGGCCGACACCGACCTCGTGATTCTCTGCGTACCGGTGGGCGCCATCGGGGCGGCGGCCGCCGAGATGGCCCCGCACCTCAAGCCCGGCGCCATCGTGTCGGATGTCGGCTCCGTGAAAGGTGCCGTGGTGGCTGCGATCCGGCCGCACCTGCCCGCGGGCGTCGCCCTGGTCCCCGGCCACCCGATCGCCGGAACCGAGTTCTCGGGGCCTGATGCCGGCTTCGCGACCCTGTTCAACGGCCGCTGGTGCATCCTCACGCCCCCCGAGGGCACCGCGCCGGCCGCCGTCGCGCGGGTGCGGGCGCTGTGGGAGGGGATGGGCGCCAACGTCGAGACGATGAGCGCGGAGCACCACGACCACGTGCTGGCGATCACCAGCCACCTGCCGCACCTGATCGCCTACAACATCGTCGGCACCGCCGCCGACCTCGAATCGGCGACGCAGTCCGAGGTGATCAAGTTCTCGGCGAGCGGCTTCCGCGACTTCACCCGCATCGCCGCCTCGGACCCGACCATGTGGCGGGACATCTTCCTCAACAACCGCGACGCGGTGCTGGAGATGCTCGGCCGGTTCAACGAGGATCTCTCGGCGCTCGCCAAGGCGGTCCGCTGGGGGGACGGCGACGCGCTCCACGCGATGTTCACCCGCACCCGGGCGATCCGGCGCAGCATCGTGGCGCAGGGCCAGGAGACCGCGGCCCCGGATTTCGGCCGGCCGCGCCCGCCGGAGGCGTGAGCGGACCCCGCGCCCATCCGATCGACCGCCCCCATCCCGCGGCACCGGTACGCAGCGGAGGCCCCGGCGGAGGGGGCCGGGGTCGCGCGGCCGGCGGGACACCGCCGCCGCGGCCCGCCGGGCGGTCACCGCGGGATGAGCGGGCTGGACCGGCTGGGAGCCCGCGTCACGCCGGCGGGCGGTTGACCAGAACCGGCCGCGCCGTCGTCCGCTCCGGGAACAGGCCGCGCAGCGCCTCGAGCTTCGGCGCGTCGTTGGCGGCGATGTACGGGTGCGTCGGGTGCAGCGCCATGAAATCCTGGTGGTAGCCCTCCGCCGGGTAGAAGGCCGCCCCCGGCTCGACCCGCGTGGCGACGGGCCGCATGTAGGCCCGGGCCGCGTCGAGCTGGGCGATGTAGGCCCGCGCCACCCGGGCCTGCTCGGCATCCTGCGGGAACAGGGCCGAGCGGTACTGGGGCCCGCTGTCAGGGCCCTGACGGTCCACCTGGGTCGGGTCCAGCGCCACCGAGAAGAAGATCCGCAGGAGCTCGTCGTAGCGGATCGCGGCCGGGTCGTAGGTGACCGCCACGGCCTCCGCGTGGCCGGTCCCGCCGCCGCTGACGCTCCGGTACTCGGCGTCCTCGCGGGTGCCGCCGGCATAGCCCGAGACCGCGTTCGTCACCCCGCGGACGTGCTGGAACACCCCCTGCACGCCCCAGAAGCAGCCACCCGCGAACACGGCCACGCGCGAGCCCGGTGCCTCGGCCGCGGGGGCGGCGGCCTCCGGCAGGCGGCGGGGCGCCTCCTCGGCGAAGGCCGGCAGCCGGGGCAGCAGGAGCGCCCCCGCCAGGCCGAGCCCGAGGGCGGCGCCGAGGAGCGGGCGGAGCGTGTCACGAAGAGCCATGCTGATCTCCTGCCGGATGCGGTCTCAGATGCGGCGGCATGCGCTGACAGCCCGTTCGTCCTGAGGCCCGTTCCGGTTACGCGGGCGGCAGGCCGCATTGCGGCGGCGGCAACATGGGTCTAGGCACCCGGCAACAGATCGACCCCGCGCGCAGGATTCGTCCCGTGACCATCGCCCCCGAGCCCAACTCCTTCCGCACCGGCCCCGACGAGCGCGGCCGCTTCGGCATCTTCGGCGGCCGGTTCGTGGCCGAGACGCTGATGCCGCTGATCCTCGAGTTGGAGGCGGCCTACGAGGCGGCCAAGAAGGACCCCGCCTTCGCCGCCGACATGGCCAGCTACGGCACCCACTATATCGGCCGGCCGAGCCCGCTCTACTACGCCGAGCGCATGACCGAGCACCTGCGCGCCAAGGCGCCGGCCGGGCAGGGGGCCAAGATCTATTTCAAGCGCGAGGAGCTGAACCATACCGGCTCCCACAAGGTGAACAACGTGCTGGGCCAGATCCTGCTGGCCCGCCGCATGGGCAAGCCGCGGATCATCGCCGAGACCGGCGCCGGCCAGCACGGCGTCGCCACCGCGACGCTGTGCGCGCGCTTCGGGCTCAAGTGCGTCGTCTACATGGGCGCGGTCGACGTCGCCCGGCAGGCGCCCAACGTGTTCCGCATGAAGATGCTCGGCGCCGAGGTGATCCCGGTGGAATCCGGCACCAAGACCCTCAAGGACGCGATGAACGAGGCCCTGCGCGACTGGGTCACCAACGTCGCCGACACGTTCTACTGCATCGGCACGGTGGCGGGGCCGCACCCGTACCCCGCGATGGTGCGCGACTTCCAGTCGGTGATCGGCCGCGAGACCCGCGAGCAGATGATCGCCCAGGAGGGCCGGCTCCCGGACTCGCTCGTGGCCTGCATCGGCGGCGGCTCGAACGCCATGGGTCTGTTCCACCCGTTCCTCGACGACCGCGAGATCGAGATCTTCGGCGTCGAGGCGGCGGGCCACGGGGTGCAGTCCGGCCTGCACGCGGCCTCGCTCACCGGCGGCAAGCCGGGGGTGCTCCACGGCAACCGCACCTACCTGCTGATGGACGCGGACGGCCAGATCGCCGACGCCCACTCGATCTCGGCGGGCCTCGACTATCCCGGCATCGGCCCCGAGCACGCGTGGCTGCACGAGATGGGCCGGGTCACCTACCTGTCGGCCACGGATTCCGAGACGCTGGAGGCGTTCAAGCTCTGCTCGATGCTGGAGGGGATCATCCCCGCCCTGGAGCCGGCCCACGCCCTGTCCAAGATCCTGGAACTGGCACCCCAGCGCCCGGCCGAGCACCTGATGGTGCTCAACATGTCCGGCCGCGGCGACAAGGACATCCCGCAGGTCGCGGAGATCTTCGGGACGACGCTCTGAGGGCCAGCCCGGGCCGGAACCGCACCCTGTGACAGGGGCCTGGAACGCGATGGACGGTGACCCGGGCCCCGACGATCAGGGCGCCGCTGGCGCCGCCCGTCTCAGGCCGTTCGCCGATTCCGGCGCGGCCGTCGTCGCGACCGGGGCGAAGCAATCCAGCCGCGCCACCTGACATGCGTGGCCCCGGGGGGTGATCGGCCGATCCCGCCGCACGCGACGGGCGGCCAGACCCTCCCGGAGGCCGAGGCGCTTCACCGCACCGTCACCTGCTCCCGGATCCGCTCGTAGACCGTCCGGCTGAGGACCCGCTTCGTCAGCAGCTGGTCCACCGAGGCGTAGGGGCGTTTGGCGACGATCGCCCGGCCGATGGTGCCGCCGCCCCGCAGGCGGTTCAGATCCGCCACCGACGCGGTGTTGAGGTCGACCACCGCCACGGCCCGGGGGCCGGCGTTATCCTCTGCCCGGTCGACCTCGGCCTCAGCCGCCGCCTCCTGGGCGGGGGATTCCCCGGACCCGGCCGGCGGCGCCGGCTCGGACGGGAAGGCGAGGGCGTCGGACGGCATCTGGTTCGGGGCCGCCGGCGCCGCGATGCTCCGGGGCGGGGCGGGGGGCTCCCGGGTCGGCTCGGCCGCCGCGGGCGGGATGGGAGCCGTCGCAGGGGGCATCGCAGGCGGCGTCGCTGTCGCAGGGGCGGGAGCGGACGGCGCCGGCGGCTGGACGGGTGCCGGCGACTCGGACATCTGGGTGGGCGCGGGGGAGGGCGCGGGCTGGAGCACGGGGCCCGGGCTCGGCAGCAGGAATTGAACCACCGCCGCCAATATGCCGGCGATGATGAGCAAGACCGAAATTCTGAGGATTGCGGGACCGCTGAGCACGCACCACTCGATGAGGATTTAAACTATATGCCGCTCCAATTTATGTTGTCTTCGGCCGCGGTCCAACCGGCCGACCGCGACCGGCGTGAAATCAACCGGGGATGACGGGGCGGAATCCGCGCCTGGGCGAGCGACTCGGATCCCTGCGCTACCTGCCCACCCTGTTCCGCGAGGTCGCCGCGGCGAGTCCGCGGCTGCTCGCCGCGAGCCTGTGCCTCCGCCTCGTGGCGGCCTGCCTGCCGGTGCTGACCCTGTACCTCGCCAAGCTGATCCTCGACGGGATCGTGGCCGAGCACGCCCGGCCGGCGCCGGAGGCGGGGCTCGCGGAATGGCTCGCCGATCCCGCCCGGGCGCGGCTGGCCGGCCTGGTGGCGGCCGAGTTCGGCCTCGCCCTGCTGTCGGACCTCACCGGCCGCCTCACGAACCTCACCGAGACCCTGATCGGCGATCTCTACGCCAGCGCGGCCTCGCTGCGGCTGATGGCGCACGCCGCCGCCCTCGACCTCGCGCAGTTCGAGGACAGCGCCCAGCAGGACCGGCTGGAGCGGGCGCGCCAGCAGGTCAGCGGGCGCACCGGGCTGATCGGGACGGTGCTGGGGCAGTTCCAGGCCCTGGTGACCCTGGCCGCCCTGGCAATCGGCGTCGCGGCCTTCACCCCCTGGCTGGTGGTGCTGATCGGCCTCGCCGTGGTGCCGGCGGTGCTCAACGAGTGGCACTTCACCGGCGCCGGCTACCGCCTCGCGTGGTACCGCTCGCCGGAGCGGCGCCGGCTCGGCTACCTGCGCTACGTCGGCGCCAGCGTCGAGACCGCCAAGGAGGTCAAGCTCTTCGGCCTCTCGGGCTACCTGATCGGCCTCTACGCGGAGGTCGCCGACCGGCTGCTCGCCGAGACGCGCGCCCTCGCCACGGCCCGCGCGCGCTGGGGCTTCGCCTTCGCGAGTCTCGGGACGCTCGCCTACTACGCCGCCTACGCGGTCATCGTCTGGCGCACGGTGGCGGGATCGTTCTCCGTGGGCGACCTCGCCTTCCTGGCCGGGGCGTTCCAGCGCCTGCGCGGCGGCATCGAGGGGCTGCTGCTGGGGGTCACCCAGATCACGGGCCAAGCGCAGTACCTCGACGACTTCTTCTCGTTCTTCGCGGTCCGGCCGCAGATCCGCTCGCCCGCGCAGGCCCTGCCGGTGCCGAGCCCGATCCGGGAGGGGCTGGTCTTCGAGGATGTCGGCTACCGCTATCCCGGCACGGAGACCTGGGCGCTGCGCGGCCTGTCCTTCACGGTCCGGGCCGGGGAGACGGTGGCGCTGGTCGGCGGCAACGGCGCCGGCAAGACCACGATCGTCAAGCTGATGACCCGGCTCTACGATCCGCAGGAGGGCCGCGTGCTCCTCGACGGGGTGCCGCTGCCGGCCTACGACCTCGACGCCCTGCGGGCGCGGATCGGCGCGATCTTCCAGGACTTCGTCCGCTTCAGCCTCACCGCCGGCGAGAACGTGGCGGTCGGCCGCATCGAGGCCGCGGGCGACGCGGACCGCATCGCGGCCGCCGCCGCCCGCGGCCTCGCCGCCCCGGTGATCGAGCGCCTGCCCGAGGGCTACGACCAGCCGCTGGGCAAGATGTTCGCGGGCGGCCTCGATCTCTCCGGGGGCGAGTGGCAGAAGATCGCCCTGTCCCGGGCCTACATCCGCGAGGCCGAGATCCTGATCCTCGACGAGCCCACCGCGGCGCTGGACGCCCGGGCCGAGCACGACGTGTTCGCCCGGTTCCGCGAGCTGTCGGCCGGGCGCACCGCGGTGCTGATCTCGCACCGCTTCTCGACGGTGCGCATGGCCGACCGGATCCTGGTCCTGGAGGGCGGCCGGGTGCTGGAGCAGGGCAGCCACGCCGCCCTGATGGCGCGGGGCGGGCGCTACGCCGAGCTGTTCACGCTGCAGGCGGAGGGCTACCGCTAGGTGCCGCGCGGCGGGGATGCCGCCACGCTGCGGCGCGGGTGGGTTCCCGGGTCTGCGACGACGGCCGAGGATTGCCCGATTCCCTGAGCCTGCTATCTGCGGCGGACTGAACCGAGGTCATCCATGCGCCTGCGCCTCTCCCGACTGCTGACGGCCGGCCTTCTCGTCTCCGCCTGGGGGGCGCAGGCGGCCCCGCCCGCCGCCCCCGAGCCGGAGGCCAAGCCGGCCGCGCCGGCACCGGCGCCCGCGATCGTGCTGGCCAACCACCGCGCGGTCTACGACCTGTCGCTCGCCGAGGGCGGCGGCACCCGCTCGGTGGAGAGCGCCCGCGGGCGCATCGTCATCGACTTCCGCGGCGATGCCTGCCGCGGCTACACGATGCAGACCCGGCAGGTGACGGAGCTGTCCTCGGGGGAGACCGGCGCGCGCCTGTCGGACATGCGCAGCACCACCTTCGAGGGCGGGCAGGGCCGCGAGTTCCGGTTCAAGACGACGACGCTGACCAACAACCAGCCCGCCGCGCCGGTGGACGGGACCGCCTCCGAGCAGGGCGACAGCCTCACGGTGAAGCTGAAGGGGCCCGGCAAGCCCCTCACCGTGGCGGGGCCGGTGCTGTTCCCGAGCGAGCACATGCGCCGCCTGATCGAGACCGCGCGGGCGGGCCAGCCGACCCTGTCGGTCAAGGTCTTCGACGGCTCCGACGACGGCCGGAAGATCTACGACACCTTCGCGGTGATCGGCCACACCGAGACGGGCCCGGCCCCCGCCGCCGGCTCGACCCGCGACAAGCCCCTGCGGGAGGGCTCGCTCGCCGCCATGCCGCACTGGCCGGTGCGCCTGAGCTACTACACGGAGGGCGCCGGGGAGCGGACGCCGATCTACACCCTCGGCTTCGATCTCTACGAGAACGGCGTCAGCGGCGCGCTCAAGCTCGATTACGGCGAGTTCGCCATCCTGGGCGACATGACCGCCCTCGACATCGATGCCCAGGCCGGACGGGGCGACCGGGAGGCCGGCAAGGACGCCGGTAAGGGCTGCACGCCCTGACGGTGGGGTCGGCCGAGCCCGCAGGCGTCACCCTCCCCCTCGGCGGGCCCGCGCGGGCGCGGCGCGCCCGCCTCACGCCCACTCGTCGTCCGGCCGCGGCGACAGCCGCTGCCACGCCTCGGCGATCCGCTCCGGCTTGATCTCCAGCGCCGTCGCGCAGGCGAGGAGGACGTTCTCGTCGCCCATCACGTGGTCGAGGACGCCCACCAGGAACGCGGGCTCCCGGGCGCTCTCGCGGAGCGTGTCGGGGCTGAGCCCGCTCGCCGCCATGAAGGGCAGAAGACGGTCTTCGTCCCCAGCGATCCACAACAGAACGTCCAGAGCGAGCCGTTCGGCGGGCTCATGCCCTTGAAGAGGTTTGCCATTCATCAACATGTGAACGCTACAAAGGCGAGGGAGGGCTTCACCGCCCGCTAATCATGATCGGCACGCACCGGGACAGGGGATCATGAAGAAAACGGTGCTGATCGTCGAGGACAACGAGTTGAACATGAAGCTGTTCAACGACCTCCTGGAAGCGAACGGCTACGCGACCCTGAAGACCGCCCACGGGATCGAGGCGATCGAGCTCGCCCGCGCGCATCATCCCGACCTGATCCTCATGGACATCCAGCTCCCCGAGGTCTCCGGCCTGGAGGTGACGAAGTGGCTCAAGGAGGACGACGACCTCAAGGGCATCCCGGTCATCGCCATCACGGCCTTCGCCATGAAGGGCGACGAGGAGCGGATCCGCGAGGGCGGCTGCGAGGCCTACCTGTCGAAGCCGATCTCGGTCGCGAAGTTTTTGGCAACGGTTCGCGCGTATCTTGAACCCCGGTGACCCCGGAGGGGCGCACCGTTGAGGAGGTCACCCGGCCGCGCCGGACCGGGTGACCTCCTCAATCGTCCGTCCCGATGCGTCAGCCCGGTCCGCCCCGTGCGGGCCGCCCGGTCGCGCGTCAGCGAGGAACCATGTCGGCCCGCGTCCTCATCGTCGACGACCTGTTCCCGAACGTGAAGCTTCTGGAGACGAAGCTCGGGCTGGAATATTTCGACACCCTCGCCGCCATGAACGGCCCGGACGCCATCGCGATCTGCGAGAAGGGTCTGTGCGACCTCGTGCTGCTCGACGTGATGATGCCCGGCATGGACGGGTTCGAGGTCTGCCGCCACCTCAAGAGCAACCCGGTCACCGCCCACATCCCGGTGGTGATGGTCACGGCCCTCGACCAGCCCTCGGACCGGCTGCGCGGCCTCGATGCCGGCGCCGACGACTTCCTGACGAAGCCCGTGGACGACACCGCCCTGTTCTCCCGGGTGCGGAGCCTCGTGCGCCTGAAGGCCGTGACCGACGAGCTGCGCCAGCGGGCGCTGGCCTCGCGGGAGTTCGGCATCGGCGATCCCCTGGCGCTCGCGACCGCGGAGACCGGCCTCGACGCCCGGATCCTGCTGGTCGAGGACCGGCCCGGCTCGGCCGAGCGGCTGGCCGGGGCGCTGCGCCAGCACCACGCCGTCACCATCGAGCCCGACCCGCAGGCGGCACTCGGCCTCGCGGCCGAGGCGGGGTTCGACCTCGCCCTGGTGAGCCTCGACCTCGACGGCTTCGACGGCCTGCGCCTGTGCAGCCAGCTCCGGTCGCTGGACCGGACCCGCGCCATGCCGCTGATCATGCTGGCGGAGGAGCACGACCGCGCCCGGGTGGTCCGCGGCCTCGATTTCGGCGTGCACGACTTCCTGATGCGCCCGGTCGACCGCAACGAGCTGCTGGCCCGGGCCCGCACCCAGGTGAAGCGCAAGCGCTTCACGGAGGCGCTCCGGGGGGCGATGCAGGCCTCCCTGCAGATGGCCGTGATCGACGGGCTGACCGGCCTGCACAACCGGCGCTACCTCGACAACCATCTCGGCGCGCTGTTCGCCGAAGCGGGGGCCCGCCGCCCGGCGCTCGCCGCCCTGATCCTCGACATCGACCACTTCAAGGGCATCAACGACGGCTACGGCCACGAGGCCGGCGACGAGGTGCTGCGCGGCTTCGCCGAGCGGGTGCGCCAGCACACGCGGCCGGTGGACATCGTGGCGCGCTACGGCGGCGAGGAGATCGTGGTGATCCTGCCCGAGGCGGGCCTCGCCGAGGCGCAGATCATCGCCGAGCGCATCCGCGAGCGCGTCGAGGCGGCGCCGTTCCCGGTGCAGCGGGCGACCCGGTCGATCCCCGTCACCGTCTCGATCGGCGTCGCCGTGCGGCACGCGGAGGATGCCGAACCCGGCGCCATGCTCAAGCGCGCCGACCTCGCCCTCTACCGGGCCAAGGCGGCGGGCCGGAACCGGGTGGAGCCGCAGGCGGCCTGATCCCGCGCGGCCGTCCGGCCAACACGCCGGTTGACACCACCCCCGGCATCGCCAACACCTCGCGCCCGCCGCCCCCGCGCGGCGGATCCCGGGAAGACCTGTGACACGATGGCGGTGACGCGCACCTACCTCGACTTCGAGAAGCCGGTGGCCGAGTTGGAGGCGAAGCTCGAGGAGCTGCGCGCCGTGAGCGCGCGCGACGGCGCGGTCTCCATCGCCGAGGAGGTCGGCCGGCTGGAGGCCAAGGCCGGCCAGGCGCTCGCCGAGATCTACGCCACCCTCACCCCCTGGCAGAAGACGCAGGTGGCCCGCCACCCGCAGCGGCCGCACTTCGTCGATTATTGCGGCGGGCTCATCACCGAGTTCACCCCGCTCGCCGGCGACCGCAGCTTCGGCGAGGACGCCGCCATCCTGGGCGGGTTCGGCCGCTTCCGCGGACGCCCGGTCCTGGTGCTCGGCCAGGAGAAGGGCGCCACCACCGAGGCGCGGCTGAGGCACAATTTCGGGATGGCCCGGCCCGAGGGCTACCGCAAGGCGGTGCGCCTCATGGAGACCGCCGACCGGTTCGGCTTAGCCGTCCTCGCCTTCGTGGACACGGCCGGCGCCTATCCGGGCATCGAGGCGGAGGAGCGCGGACAGGCCGAGGCCATCGCCCGCTCGACGGAGGCGTGCCTCGCGCTGGGCGTGCCCAACGTCGCCGTGGTGATCGGGGAGGGCGGCTCGGGCGGCGCGATCGCGTTGGCCACCGCCAACCGGGTCCTGATGCTGGAGCACGCGATCTACGGGGTGATCTCGCCGGAGGGCGCCGCCTCGATCCTGTGGCGCGACCAGGGCCGCGCCGCCGACGCCGCCACCGCCATGAAGATCACCGCCCAGGACCTCCTGCGGCTGGGCGTCATCGACGGGATCATCCCGGAGGCGACCGGCGGGGCCCACCGGGACCGCGAGGCGGCGATCCGGGCCGCCGGGCAGGCCATCGCCGAGGCGCTCGCCCCGTTCGACGGCCTCAGCCCGGCCGAGATCCGCGACCGGCGCGCGGAGAAGTTCCTCGCCATCGGCCGGACCCTGTGACCCCAGCCGGCGCGACGGGGAGCCTGTTCAACGCCCTCGGCCGGCTGCTCGGCCGGCGCGACGCCCGGGAGCCCGGCCGGACCAACCACGTCTCGCTGGGCTGCAACTGCCAGATGGCGCACGTGCTCAAGACCCTGGACCTGCGCCGCTGGTCGGGTCCGCTGGACTGGATCTTCTCCATGCCGGGCATGGCCCGGGACTGCCTCGCCGACGACTTCTCCGCGCTCCTCGACCGCGATCAGCTGGAGAGCATCCCGGAGGCGGAGCGGCGCGGCCCCGACATCTGGCGCGGGCGCCACCGCCTCTACCGGGAGCGTCACGGCCTCGAATGCGTGTTCAACCACCACGACCCGGCCGCGAACGCGGGGGACTACGCCTTCCTGGCCGAGGGCGTGCGCCGGATCCGCACGGCGCTGGACACGCCCGGTACCGACAACCGCCTGTGGATGATGACCCATCTGCACACGCCCCGGGACGTGGTGGAGGCGATCGACGCCCTGCTGGCGCAGCGGGCCAGCCGCAACCACCTGACCTTCCTGCAGCTCGAGACCGGGCATCCCCGCATGGCGGTGACGGAGGCCGTGGACCTGCGGCCGTCGCTCCGCTGGCTCACCGTGCAGACCCCCTCGGAGCCGGTGGGCCTCCGGCTGGCCGACCCGGCGGACGACGCCGCGCTGGTGGAGATCATCCGCGGCGAGGCGGCGCGGCGGCCCGCCCTGTTCGGCTGAGCGCGGCGCCGGGCGCAGCCCGCGGGAAATACAGATCAACGCGCTAGGCGCCAGGGATTCGGCGCGGCCACGGCCGCGGTTTCGGGCTTTTTCCGGACCGATCCCGGTGAAAAGCGTGAGCTTTTCCCCCGCGAGAGCGGTGCAGTGTTGCGCCGGCGTCCTTGCGGTAAGGAAGGCGCAAGCTTAACGAGCCTATTGGGTTGGGGAGTGGCGCCCGACGTCGGCCGAACAAGGCCCGCGGGCGCGCGTAGGACGATTGAGGTTCCCCATGACGGCGCGTCTCGCGACTGCGCGGATGTTGGCGGCCGCTTCCCTGCTGGCCCTGTCGCTCGCCGCCTGCCAGGACGGATCCGGCATCAACGGCCCGAGCGCGCGCAGCCTCGCGCCGATCGCCCCCCAGACGGTCGCGCTGATGCAGTCCAAGGGGATGCAGCCCTCCGACCCGATCCTGATCCGCACCTACAAGAAGGAGGCGGAGATGGAGGTCTGGAAGCGGGGCGGCGACGGCCGCTACGCCCTGCTGAAGACCTACCCGATCTGCCGCTGGTCCGGCCAGCTCGGCCCCAAGACCCGCGAGGGCGACCGGCAGGCGCCGGAGGGGTTCTACACGATCACCCCGGGCCTGATGAACCCGAATTCCTCGTACTATCTGTCGTTCGATACCGGCTTCCCGAACGCCGTCGACCGCGCCAACGGGCGCAGCGGCAGGTACCTGATGGTCCACGGCACCTGCTCGTCGGCGGGCTGCTTCGCCATGACGGACGCCACGATCGCGGAGATCTACGCGGTGGCCCGTGACGCCTTCATCGGCGGGCAGCGCAGCTTCCAGTTCCAGTCCTACCCGTTCCGGATGACGGCCGAGAACATGGCCAAGTTCCGCAACGACCCGAACATCGGGTTCTGGCGCAACCTCAAGGAGGGATCGGATTATTTCGAGGCCCTGCGCGAGGAGCCGAAGGTCGGCCAGTGCGGCACCAAGTACGTGTTCGGCGGCGGCGACGCGGCGGCCGGCGCCTGCAAGCCGAAGGTCGATCCCCTTGTGGCGCAGAAGAGCGAGCGCGACGAGCACGCGGTCGCCGAATTCGTCGCCAAGGGCACGCCGGCGGTGCGGGTTGTCTACCAGGACGGCGGCCAGAACCCGGTCTTCCGCCCGCAGAACCCGGGCGCCTTCGCGAGCCTGGGCGGTACCGAGACGGTCCTCCCCTACGACGCGAAGGAATACGGCCGGCACAACCTCGGCGACGTGAGCCGCCCCGAGACCCTGGCGGCCGGCCCGCAGGAGATCGAGGTCAGCCCGAAGGGCCAGCCCACGATGATGGCGGCCGCCGAGCCGGCGGGCACCGCCAAGGCCGCCAAGGCGGACGTCAGGGGGCGGGGACCGGCCAGGCCGGGCGTCGCGCCCCCGGCCACCACCCTGATGGCCAACCGCGTCGAGCCCGGCGCCCAGATCGACACCACCGCGGCGCTCCCCGAGAAGCCCGCCCGGATCGCGGTGGCGGACGCGGACGGGGATCCGAGCAGCTACTCGAAGCTGTTCGGCAAGATGTTCGCGAAGGACACTCCGCCCTCCGCGCCGCCCCCCACGCCGACGCCTGCGGTCGACGCCGTCGTGGTGCCGGAGCCGGTGCAGGTCGCCCATGCCGCCGGGCCGGCATCGCCGAAGCCGGCGGCCAGGGCGCACGCCCCCGCCCACCCGGTGAAGACCGCCAAGGTCGAGCCCAAGGGAGAGGCCAAGCCCGAGGCCAAGGGTGGCGCGAAGCCGGTCCTGCGGAAGGCCGAGGCCGAGAAGGCCAAGCCCTGACGGGAGGTCCCGGGCGCCCCCCGCTCCCGCCCGTCGAAAGCCCAGGCCGGCGAACCCGCGGCGGGGTCGTGGAGATCGAGCGCCCGGCTGGGGCGCGCCGGAACGGGACGGACGAGCCGCCGGCCACATCGAGTCGAGGCGCCGCGCACCTCGGATGATCCGCACGGCCGCGTCAGGCGATCATCTCACGCCCGTCGCAGCGCCCCCCGGCGTGCAGGCGTCGCGCATCCGCCCGTGCAGGGCATCCAGGCCGGCGAGATCGACATCTTCGGTGATGGCCTCGTGCCACCGGTCGAGGATCCGGATCCTGAACCGTTGGCCGCTCAGGATTTCATTGAAGACATCGCCTTCGAAATAGATCTCGCCGGCATTCTGCATGTCGGCGGGCGGAATGGCGGGCGTCGATGCGGGTTTGTCGTCGATCCGGTATTGATAATTGAAGACTGAATTCTTCGGCAGGCCCGTGACCGTGAGGCGCTTCCCGCCGACCTGGATGCGCGATTGCGTCTTCGGGATCAACATGCAGGCCGAATCCGGCGCGGCCCCGTCGCCCGATCTGCGCAGATCCCAATTGCCCGCGCCGGGACCGGTCGGCCCGGCGACCTGAGCGGCGGCGAGGTCGGCGGCCAGGCAGGCCAGGGCGGCGAGTGCCAACACTCTCATCGACATCCTGCTTCACGCTCTCGAACGCGGTCACGGAGCGGCGATCCCGGCGATCCCGGTGCCGTGCCGGTCACCCTGGACGCCATCGCGGCCCGGCCCGCGTCGCCACCATACCGGGAGGGGCCTGGAAGTCTGCCGCGCCGGTTCCGGACAGCGGACCGGGGCGTGCTCCTCAGCCCAGGCTGCCGAACCCCGCCGTCGCGCGCGTCCAGGCGAGCGCCTGGTCGCTCAGGGAGAGGCCGAGGCCCGGTCGGGTCGGCACCATCATGCGGCCGTCCTCCAGCTCCAGGCGCTCGTTGAACAGCGGCTCCAGCCACTCGAAATGCTCGACCCAGGGCTCCCGCTGCAGGGCGGCGGCGAGGTGGATGTGCAGTTCCATCGAGAAGTGGGGCGCGATCGTCAGTCCGGCGAACTCGGCCAGGGTCGCCACCTTGAGGAAGGGCGTGATGCCGCCGACCCGCGGCGCATCGGGCATCAGGACGTCGGCGCCGCCCTGGCGGATGAGGTCCCAGTGCTCGCCGACGCTCGTCAGCATCTCGCCGGTGGCGATCGGCGTGTCGAGGGCGGCGGCCAGCGCCGCGTGGCCGGCGGCGTCCATGCAGTCGAGGGGTTCCTCGATCCAGATCAGGTTGAACGCCTCGAAGATCCGGCCCATCCGCAGGGCGGTCGGCCGGTCCCATTGCTGGTTGGCGTCGACCATCAGCGGGAAGGCGTCGCCGAGATGCGCGCGCACGCGGGACACCCGGGCGATGTCCTGAGCCCAGTCCGGCTGGCCGACCTTCAGCTTGATGCCGCCGATGCCATGCGCCCGGGACCGGTCGGTATTGACCAGCAGCTCCTCGAGCGGCGTGTGAAGGAACCCGCCGGACGTGTTGTAGCAGCGCACGGACTCGCGCTGCGCCCCGAGGAGCTTGGCGAGCGGGAGGCCGGCCCGCCGCGCCTTGAGGTCCCACAGGGCCACGTCGAAGGCGCCGATCGCCTGCACGGCGAGGCCGCTCCG
Source organism: Methylobacterium longum (assembly GCF_022179385.1). GTDB lineage: Bacteria > Pseudomonadota > Alphaproteobacteria > Rhizobiales > Beijerinckiaceae > Methylobacterium > Methylobacterium longum. The sequence goes on from NZ_BPQS01000005.1 coordinate 43,441, forward strand.
GCCGGCCGAGGCGCCGGCCCAGGCGAGCGTGTCCCAGGCCCTGGCGATGTCGCTCGGATCCGCCCCGAGGAGCGCGGGCGCGATCTCGCCGGCATGGGCGAACTGCCCCGGCCCGCCGGCGCGCTTCGCGTAGCTGATTCCCAGGCCGCGGTGGCCCGCGCCGGTCTCGATCTCGCAGAACAGGATCGCGATCTCGGTCATCGGCCTCTGGCGGCCGGTGAGCACCTTGGCGTCGCTGATCGGCGTCTGCAGCGGCAGGGCGACGGAGCGCAGGCGGATGCCCGTGACGATGTCCTGAGCCATGCTGTCCTCCCCCGGGCCCGCCGGCCGCGGCAGGGCCGGCCGTCCCGGTGGCGGCGTTCAACCCGCCTGTCCAACTTGAAGGATGCATCGATCGATGCGCCCCGGCATCGCCCGGCGGCGGCGGGCGCTCAGACGAGGGGGCGGTCGCGGTTCATCAGCCACAGGGCGTGGACGGTGCCGGGCAGCCAGCCCAGGATCCACAACACGATGTTGAGGAGGAATTGCAGGCCGAAACCCGTGGTGACGAGGACCGCGATCGGCGGGAAGAAGATCGCGAGCAGGATGCGGACGAGGCTGGACACGCGGGACTCCGGGCTGTGGTCCTGAGGGATCCACGCCCAACAAGGCGCGGCCATGTCCGTTCCCGCCGCTCCGCGATGAACCGGATTTCGGGCCGGCACTCAGGACCGGAGCTTCGGGCGAGAATTTGGGGCGAGAACTCCTTGTACCTCGTCCCGGGGCGCCGCGGCGGCGTTCCGGGACGAGGGGGCGCCCGCCGCCTCAGTTCTTACCGGTCGGCGGCGTGGTCGCGGAGGGCACGTTCACCGCCTGCTTCTCGGGATTCTTCACTTGGCTGTAGGCGACGTTGGCGAAGGTGCCGATCACGGCCGGCCAGCTCGGCTTGCCGTATTGCGGGTCGTCGCGGCCGACCTTGCAGAAGGCCGTGGTCAGGGCGTTGACCACGTCGTCGTCCGTGGCGCCCGTCGAGGCCCCCTTGATCTGCGGCACCAGCCGGACCAGCGTCGGCACGAAGTCCTGCTGCTTCAGACCTTTGAGCATCTCCTGCACGCCGATCTTGTCGAAGGCCGCCTTGAGCTTGTCCTGCTCGATCTCCGCGCAGGGGGCGGTGCCGGCCAGCATGGTCTGGGTCGCGGCGCGCGCCTCCGACGCCTTCTCGCCCGTCACCACCGGCGCCTTGTTGCCCCAGGAGTTGCGGATGTAGTCGGTGACGTTCTTCACCTCGACGTCGGTCATCTGCTGGCCGATCGCCACCATCGGGGCGAGGCCGCTCTGGGCGGCCAGCCCGCCGTAGATCACCCGCAGCACCGTCTCGGGCCCCTCGGACTGGACGGAGGTGTTCCCGGCCAGCGCGGGCACCGCGCCCTCGATGCCCTTGCCGTCGGGCTGGTGGCAGGAGGAGCAGTAGGTCAGGTAGGTCGAGGCGCCCGGGGCGTCGGGCGTGTCGAAGGCCGCGAGATCCTTGGGCTTGTAGGTCTGCTTGGCCGGCACGGTGCGGAGATACGCCACCATGGCCTTCAGGTCCTCCTCCTTCACCTTGGAGAGGGATTCCATGATGGTCTGGCGCATCGGGCCGGCGGCGACGCCCGGCCGGTCGCCCGGGGCGGTGCCGGTCTTGAGGTAGGTCACCACCTGCTCGTCGGTCCAGGCGCCGATGCCCTGGTGGCCGTCCGGGGTGATGTTGGGGGCGTACCAGCCGTCGATCACGCCGCCGCCGAAGCGGCCCGCGAAGCTCGAATTGCCGACCAGCTTGTTCTCGTTGTGGCACATGGCGCAGTGGCCGAGCCCCTCCACGAGGTAGCCGCCGCGGTTCACCTCGGCGCTGGCGTTCGGGTCGGGCTTGAAGCGCGCCTCGGTGAAGAACGCGGTCCGCCACGTCACCAGGGCGGTGCGGACGTTGAACGGGAACGGGATCTGGCTCTCCTGGCGCTTCTCGCTCACCGCCGGGATCGACTGCAGGTAGGCCCAGATCGCCTTCGTGTCCTCGTCGCTGACCTTGGTGTACCAGCCGAACGGGAAGGCCGGATACAGGTAGCCGACATGCTTGCTGTAGCCGCCCCGGAAGGACTTCTCGAAGTCAGCATACGCGTAGTCGCCGAGCCCGGTCTCCTTGTCGGGGGTGAGGTTGGGGGTCATGATCACGCCGAAGGGCATGTTCAGCGCGTAGTTGCCGGCGAGGTACTTGCCGCCCGGCGCGGTGTGGCAGGCGGCGCAGTCGCCCATGGTCACGAGGTACTTGCCCCGCTCAACCGGATCGGTGCCGTCCTGCGCGTGGACCGGGCCGGCCAGGAGGAGGCCCGCCAGGAGCGGGGCCGAGGCCCAGCCGGATGCGGGGAGGTTCGTGCGTTGCCTCGGGCGCTGCATGGCCACGTCTCCCCTGCGAAAATTAAAGTCGTTTGAAAGTGGTGACGCGCGTGAACGCGTCCGTTCCCGGCGTTGTTCCTGGTCCCGGCGCCCTGCGGCGATGCGCCATGGCGCTGCGGATCCGCAGGCCGAGATCGGCGAGGTGGGCGACGAGCCCGGCGAGCATCCAGGCGGCGACCGCGCTCCAGGGGGCGCCGACCAGGGCGGCGCGCAGGGCCAGCATCAGGGCGGCCCCGGAGGCGAGGTTGGCCAGCAAGGCCGGCCGGGACAGCCCGGCCAACGGGGCCGCGCGCCGGCACAGCCAGACCAGCAGCAGCGCCTCCAGGGCCACCAGCACCAGGATGGCGTCGACGATCCGGCCGGACGCGAACCCGGCGGCGAGCGGGCCGTCCATCAGGCGGCCCGGAACGGTGGGTTGAGGCGCACGATCCGCAGGTTGAGGCAGGCGGCGACGCTGACCCAGGCGAGATAGGGCAGGTTCATCAGCCCGGCGGCGAGGCCGACCCGGCCGGTGACCAGGACCAGCACGGCGATGGACAGCCACAGGGCGACGACCTCGGCCAGCGCCCAGTCGGGCCGGCGGAACCGGAAGAACAGCACGCTCCAGGCGATGTTGAGCACCCCGTTCACCGCGTAGGCGGCGAGCAGCACGCCCCGGGCGGCGGGGTCGGGATCGCCGTTCCAGGCCAGCACCCCGGCGGTGGTGGTGAGCAGGAAGATGACGGTCCAGACCGGCCCGAACGCCCAGTCCGGCGGCTTCCAGGCCGGGACCCGCAAGGCCCGGTACCAGGCATCCGTGTTGGTCGCGAGGCCGCCGGCAACGGCCACCACGAGGGCGGCCACCGCGGCCACCGCGGCCGGTCCCCAGCCGGCCTCCGCGGCGAAGGGATTCACGGGGAGACCCAGCGGAACAGGTGGGCGAGGTCCTTGAAGAAGATCCGGGCGTGGGCGGCGGGCTTCGCGCGGACCAGCTCCTTGTTCATGTAGCTGTCCCAGGTGAGCTGCTGCACGTCCTTGTCCCGGCAGATCGAGACGAAGCGCTCGCGCAGGCCGTCGCTGCGGTACCAGACCCACTGCATCATCCCGAGGATCCAGAACACGCGGCCGTGCAGCTTCATGAAGCGCCTGCGCGCCAGGGCCAGGGCGCGGGCCTCGCCGGTCTCCAGGAAGGCGGCGGCGGCCTCGGCCGAGAGCCGGCCGCCCAGCATCGCGTAGTAGATCCCCTCGCCGGAGGCCGGCGCGACGACGCCGGCCGCGTCGCCCGCCAGCAGCACGTCCCGGCCGTTGTCCCAGCGCTTCAGGGGCTTGAGGGGCAGCGGCGCGCCCTCGCGGCGCAGCGTCTCGGCCCGATCGAGGCCGGTCGACGCGCGCAGGGTGCGGATCGAGGAGCGCAGCGAGAAGCCCTTCTTGGCGCTGCCGGTGCCGATGCTCAGCGTGTCCCCGTGCGGGAAGATCCAGGAATAGAAGTCCGGCGAGTGGCGGCCCTGGTAGTAGACGTCGCAGCGGGCCGCATCGACCGCCGCCGCCCCGGGAGCGCCGGCCTCCGGCACCCGCAGGATCTCGTGATAGGCGAAGACCTGCCGCATCTTGGCGTGGCCCGGCACCTCGGCCCGCCCGACCGGCGAGCACGCCCCGTCGGCCCCGATGACGAGGCGCGCCCGGACGGCGTGGCGGGCGAGCGATTCCCCCGCCCCCGTGGCGAAGTGGACCAGCGCCGGCCCGTCGTCCGGCCGGGTGATCCTCTCGTAGGCGGCCTCGCGCAGGTCGGCGCCGGCCTCCTGAGCCCGGGCCCGCAGCCACGGGTCGAACTGCTCGCGGTCGACCATGCCGACGAAGCCCTCGCCCACCGGCATGTCGACGGTCTTGCCGCTCGGCGCCACCATCCGGGCGGACCGGATCTTGGCGACCATTAGGGAATCGGGGATCGCGAAATCGCGGATCAGGCGGGGCGGGATCGCGCCGCCGCAGGGCTTGATCCGACCGGGCTTGTCGAGGAGCAGCACCGCGTGGCCGGCCCGGGCGAGGTCGGTGGCCGCGGTGGCCCCGGCCGGGCCGCCGCCGACCACCACGACGTCGTAGAGCGGCTCACGCCCCCCGCGGGGGCCACCCGCCTCCGCGGAGGGGAGGGGGGAACCGCGTCCGCCAACATCCAACCGAGCCATGGGATCACCGTGCGCTGAAGGCAGGATCGAGCGACACCGGGGCCGGTGCCGGAGCGGGTTCGAGCCGCGCCGCCAGGACGACCGCGGCGAGGAACAGCACGCCTTCGGCGGCGAACACCGCCGCGTAGGCCTGGACGGGTTCGGCGGTGACGAGCCGGACGGCATCCACCGCCACCGCGCCCAGGAAGCCGCCGGCCCCGAAGGCGACGCCCTGCGCGGCGCCCCACACGCCCATGCGGGTGCCGCGCTCGCGCGCGTCGCCGCGTCCGGCCAGCGCCATCATCGAACCGATGGCGGCGACCGCATAGGCGCCGTTGGCGACCCCGAGGGCGAAGACCGTCGCGCGCAGGGGAAATTCCGCACCGGCCGCCGCGCCGCTCGCCAGGGTGAAGAGGGCGGCCGCCGAGCCGGCGCAGCCGATCCCGATCCACAGCCGCAGGGAGGCCAGGGGGGTGCCGCGGGCGGCGAGCGTCACCCCGGCCACCAGCAGCATCCCGGCGAGCACGCCGCCGTGCTGGAGGCCGGCGAGCTTCGTGGTGGCGCCGGGGCTCATCGCGAAGACGAGGCCGGCATAGGGTTCCAGGATCAGCTCCTGGGCGCTGTAGGCCAGCATCGAGACGAAGACGAAGACCGTGAAGGTCCGGGCCACGGGATCGGCCAGCACCTGGGCCAGCACGGCGAAGAACGGCCGCCGCGCCTCGGCGGGCTCGGGGGCGCGGGCCGGCAGGCGGCCCTCGAAGCCGGCGACCGCGAGCGCCGCCACGCAGAAGGCGACGAGCGAGACCGTGCCGGAGACCGCCACGAGCCGCAGGCCGGAGAACGGGTCGAGGAAGTGCCCGGCGAGCGGCGCCGTGACGGCGAAGCCGACGATCATCATCACCCAGACGATGGTGGCGGCCGCGCCGCGCCGGGCCGGCGCGACGCCGCCCGCCAGCAGGATGAGGAGCGAGGTCCCGGCCGCGCCGACGCCCATGCCGACGCACAGGAAGGAGAGGGCGGCCAGCGCCAGACCCAGGGCGAGGCTCTCGGCGGCCAGCGCGGTGCCGCAGGCCGCCCCGAACCCGCCGAGGCACAGGGCCGCCATGCCGCCGACGATCCAGGGGGTGCGCCGGCCGCTCCGGTCGGAGCCGTAGCCCCAGCGCGGGCGCAGCACCTGCACGGCGTAGTGCAGGGCGACCAGCAGGCCCGGCACGAAGGCGGGGAGCGCGAGCTCCACCACCATCACCCGGTTGAGGGTGGCGGTCATCAGCACGACGACGCTGCCGAGCGCCGTCTGGACGAGGCCGAGGCGGACGATCTGGGGCCAGCCGAGGCCTGCGCTCGGATCCGATGCCATCACGCCCCTCCCACCAGCGGCCGCAGGGCGAAGGCCGCGACCAGCATGCCGAGCACGTAGAGGGTGGTGCCGGTGCCGTTGTACCAGGCCGCCCGCTCCCGGGGGCTCTCGAGGAACCGGACCATCAGGGCCGCCTGCCCGGCGAGCAGGGCGGCCACGAGGCCGGCATGCCCGTACTGCTCCCAGCCGACGAGGAGCGCGATCACCGCGACCTGCGGCACGGCCATCACCAGGCAGGCGAAGCGGGCGGCCCGCTCGGTGCCCATCTGCACCGGCAGGGACAGCAGGCCCATGCGCCGGTCGCCCTCCACCGACTTGAAGTCGTTCAGCGTCATGATCCCGTGGGCGCCCGTCGCGTAGAGCAGCGCGACGACCAGCACCCGGCGGTCCGGCAGGGCGGCGGCCATCACGGCGGCGCCGGTGAACCAGGGCAGGCCCTCGTAGCAGAGCGCCACCGCGGCGTTGCCCCACCAGCCGTTCTTCTTCAGGCGCAGGGGCGGCGCGGAGTAGATCCAGGCCAGCGCCAGCCCGAACAGGGCGGCCCCGAGGATCCACGGCCCCAAGGCCGCGGCCACCACCAGGGACAGCAGCGTCCAGACCAGGGCGAGGTAGAGGCCCCAGCGGCCCGGGATGCGGCCCGAGGGAATCGGCCGGTTCGGCTCGTTGATCGCGTCGACGTGGCGGTCGAACCAGTCGTTGGCGGCCTGGCTGGTGGCGCAGACCAGCGGTCCGGCGAGCAGCACCCCGGCGGCGATGACCGGCCACTGGCCGTGCGCGGGCTGCCCCGACGAGATCACGCCGCAGGCGAACGCCCACATCGGCGCGAACCACGTGATCGGCTTCAGCAGTTCGAGGACTGCGCTCGGGGCGGGCGTGGCGGCCATACCGGGAGGCTACCGCCCCCCGCCCGAGTGTCAAGATAGATTTACACTGGCGCCTGGGCTGTGCGCCGCCTTTGTCGGGCGAATACAACCGCCGGACGAAAATACATTATGCGTCACGTGCGTCGAGCGCGCATGCGACGCCCGGTGCGGCGGGGGTTTTGTGCGCCGCCGAAGGGCGTTTCGCGCGTCCTGCGCGCCCATGATGCGGGTGCGGAGGCAGACCCCGGCGCATTGCCGCATCCTGCCCGATCCCGGCCTCTCCCGGGCGTGCGCCGGCTCCGCGGCGGGCGTGCGGCCCGGCCCGCGCTCGCCGGACCTCCCGCGCGGTCCCGTCCACCACGGACGCCGCGCCCTGCCGGCTCACGATCCACCCCGGAGCGGCGCGGACCGGCGATGCCATCCTGATCTGCTGGCCGAGACCGGATCCCGACCCGCCGGAGCGGTCGTCATGGGACGGAGCGAGCCGGCGCCCCCGTTCGTCCTGGCGGCGGGCACCGTGGCGCCCCACGATCCTCCCTGCGGCGGCCGCGACGTGCCGAGGCGGTCCTGGGAGCGTCGCGGAAACGGGAGGCGTCGCGCAGCCGGGACTGTCCCGGGCGGATCCGGGCCTCAGGCCTCCTCGGCCTGCCCGTCGAGGTCCCCGACACCGTAGCGGCGCATCTTCGCGTAGAGGCCCTGCCGGCTCAGGCCCAGCATCTCGGCCGCCGAGGCCCGGTTGTCCCGGGTGATACGAAGGGCCGCCTCGATGCAGAGCTTCTCGATCAGGTCGGTGGTCTCGCGCACCAGGGTCTTCATCGAGACCCGCCCGACCAGCTCGGCCATCTGCTCCACCGAGCGCGGAACCTCCCGCCCGACGCCGAACCGGCCCTCCGAGATCCGCCGCGGGGCGGGCCGGATGGCGAAGCCCAGGCAGGGGCGGGCGCCGGCCACCGACACGGCCGCGACCTCCACATCCTCAATGCCGCCGAAGGTGCCGCGGACGACGGTGGGGAAACGGCGCACGGCGCCGTGGTCGACGAGCGTCGCGAACAGGGCCTGCGCCTCGGTCTCGTCGCGGCCGAGCCATTGGTCGAGGCTGCGCCCCCGGGCCTGCCCCTCCGTGGCGAGTTGGGCCAGTTCCAGGAAGGCGGCGTTGGCGGTCAGGACGTGCCGCGCCGGGTCGGTGAGCACGAAACCCTCGGGCATCGCGTCGATCACCGCGCGGGTCGGCGCCTCCTGGTCGGGGGCCCCCTCCGCGGGAGCCGGATCGGCCACGAGCCGCATCAGGACGCTGGCGCCGCCCTCGCCGCGGAACAGCGACGCCGACACCGTCACCTCGCCGCGGCCGTGCGGCAGGACGGCCCGGATCTCGCCGGCCTGCCCGGTCGCCCGCAGGGCGGCGAACTGCGCCTCCAGGGACCGGGTGCTGACCGGATCGAACAGGTCGACGGCGTCCTGCCCGCCGATGCGCTTGGCGGAGCGCCCGAGCAGGCGCGCGGCCGCCGGGTTCGCCTCGACGACCCGGCGCGCGCCGGCGTCGACCACCAGGACCGGCTCGCCCGAGATCTGGAACAGCAGACGGTAGCGGGTCTCGGCGGCGCGCAGGCGGTCGTAGTCCCGCTCCAGGGCCTGCTGGGTCTCCAGCAGCCGGCGCTGCAGGGCGGCCACCGCCCGCATGTCGCGGCCGAGCACGAGGATCGGCCCGCCCTCGGCCGGCCGGATCGAGGCGTAGCGGATCGGCAGGTCGATGCCGCTGGGGGAGGGGTGGTTCACTTGGCGCCAGCGGGTGATGCCCTCGGGCCGCGCGTCGCGCAGGAGGGAATCGACCTTCGGCCGGCTCTCCACCGTCACGATGTCGACCCAGCGCCGCCCCAGCCACCCGGGGATGTTCTCCGCCTCCAGATCGGTGCCGATGGTCGCGTCGCGGATGACCCCGTCGGCATCGATCACCAGCGACAGGTCCGCGGAGGCCGCGACGATCCGCCCGACCGCCTCGCCGTCGAGGTGGCCGGCCACCTGCTGCAGCGCCTTGGGCGGCGGCTGCGGGGAGGGGCGGGGCTGGGGCGTCACGGTCACCGCAATGTGATGTTCGGGTTGCAACCCTTTCAGCAGGCCAATGCCTGTCTGTCCAGCAAAGCTTCCGCGGTGGCGGGTGCCAGGCACGCGTCCACCACGCAGGCATCCGCCCCGACGACCCCCGCCTCGCCGCCGTGGCGGGCGAAGTAGGGCCCCCCGACCAGCACGCGGAGGCCGGGATTGCGCGAGGCGCGCCGCACGTCCGTCACCGTCGCGGCCAGCGCCGGCAGCAGGACATCGGCGGAGAGCGACAGGCCGACCACGTCGAACCAGTCCGCGCCGAGGAGGGCCAGGGGATCGAGGTCGGGGCCCGGCACCGCCGTGGTCACGTCCCAGCCGGCCTCCCGGAAGAAGCTCGCAACGATCGACAGGCCGAACCGATGGGTCTCGCCGGGGCAGGGGAACAGCAGCACGCTGCGGCCGTTCGCCGGGACCGATTCGCTCTCCAGCTCGGCGCAGAGGCGGCGGCTCACCGACTGGAGGCGGCCGAGCGCCTCCGTTACGGCGAGGAAGTCGCAGGCATCCTCTTCCCAGAGGGATCCGAGGTGCCGCGCCGCGGGGGCGAGGAGGTCGAGGAGGAGGCGCGCGAGCGGCAGGCCGCCGTCCCGCAGGGCATCCACCTGGGCGTCGAGATCCACCGGCCCGGGGGCGAGCAGCAGGGCGCTGAACTCGGCGATCTCCCGCGGGCTTGGGCCGCGCTCGCGCTGCCCGCGGCGGCCCGCGGCGGGACGGTGGGCCAGCATCAGTCGGGGCAGGATCTCGCCCTCGACGACGCGGGCCAGCGCGTCCGGCAGCGGCCGGTACGGCTCGGCCCAGGCGAGGGCGGCATCGCGGAAGACGGAGCTCCCCTCATCGACGGGCCCGCAGCCGGCCGACGGTGGACCATATTCCAGGCGTTCGCCGAAATGCCTCCAGTCTCCCATCGGCATCCCTCCCTGATACGGCCCCGGCCCGGAAAGGACCAGCAGCTGCGTTCGCGAATCGGGTGCGGCGTTGCACGCCTGTCTATTCTTCGTCTTCGTTGGCCCCTGGTCCCGACCAGCCAAGTTGCCACAATGTCCGTCAGCGGCAGCGACGATACGCTTCCTGACGAACTTGGCAATGATCTTAGAGGAAGAAAAATATCGGCTCGTCTGTCAGTGAGCAAAAGCGTCAAGCGCACTTGACACTTCTGGGACCCTCGACCTAGCCTCTGCCAACGACGGGGCCATCGGCGCCGGGCAAATTGGGGGCGGATGGATGGGTCCCGGGGACCGGCCGACACGACCGCTCTACACGCCCGCCGAGCGGCAACGGCGCGACGCGTCCCGCTGGACGCTCGTCCAGGGCGTGCTCGCACCCCTGCAGTTCGTGATCTTCCTAGCGAGCTTGATCCTGGTGCTGCGCGCCCTCGTCGAGGGGCAGGGTCAAGGTGCCGCCGAGATCTCGGTCGTCGTGAAGACGCTGGCGCTCTACGCGATCATGGTCACCGGCTCGATCTGGGAGAAGGACGTGTTCGGCCGCTGGCTGTTCGCTCCGGCCTTCTTCTGGGAGGACGTGGTCAGCATGCTGGTGCTGGCGCTCCACACGGCCTACCTCGCCGCCCTCGCCACGGGCGCCCTCGGCGGCCAAGCGCTGCTGCTCCTCGCGCTTGCGGCCTACGCCACCTACGTGGTCAACGCCGGTCAGTTCCTGTTGAAGCTGCGTGCCGCCCGCCTGGAGGGCGCCGAGGACCGTGTGACGCGTCTCGTGGAGGCGCTTCCATGAACGCCCCCCTGGTCCATCAGCCCGGTTGTGGCGGCATCGACCTGCACCAGGAGCAGGGGCAGCGGGCCGTGTTCTGCGGCCTCACCGGGATCGTCTGGCTGCATCGAAAGATCCAGGATGCGTTCTTTCTCGTGGTCGGCTCACGCACCTGCGCGCATCTGATCCAGTCCGCCGCCGGGGTGATGATCTTCGCCGAGCCGCGCTTCGCCACCGCGATCATTGACGAGCGCGACTTGGCCGGCATCGCCGACGCGAACGAGGAACTCGACCGGGTCGTGACCCGGCTGATCGAGCGGCGGCCGGACATCAAGCTCCTGTTCCTGGTGGGCTCCTGCCCGTCGGAGGTGATCAAGCTCGACCTGTCGCGGGCGGCGCAGCGGCTGTCGGGCCGTCTCGCCCCCGTGCGGGTCCTGAACTACTCCGGCTCCGGCATCGAGACGACGTTCACGCAGGGCGAGGATGCCTGCCTCGCCGCCCTGGTGCCGGACCTGCCCCGCGAGTCCGAGACGGCCGCGCCGTCGCTCCTGGTGGTCGGGGCGCTGGCCGACGTGGTGGAGGACCAGTTTCTCCGGATTTTCGCCGCGATGGGGATCGGCGACGTCCGATTCCTGCCCGCCCGCCGGGCCGGCACGATGCCGGCGGTCGGTCGCAACACGCGCTACCTCCTGGCCCAGCCGTTCCTGGCCGACACGGCCCGCGCCCTCGAAGAGCGCGGCGCCCGCCGGCTCCCCGCGCCGTTCCCGCTCGGCGCCGAGGGCACGACCGGATGGCTGCGGGCGGCGGCCGAGGCGTTCGGCGTCGCCGAGGCCGACTTCGACCGGGCGACGGCCCCGGGCCGCACCCGGGCCGAGACCGCCCTCGCCCCCCATCGGGAAACGCTCGGCGGCAAACGGGTGTTCTTCTTCCCCGATTCGCAGCTCGAAGTCCCGCTCGCCCGCTTCCTCTCTCGGGAACTCGGCGCGGACCTCGTGGAGGTCGGCACGCCCTACCTGCACCGGGCGCATCTCGCCGCCGAGATCGAGCTGCTGCCCCAGGGCACGCGGGTAACCGAGGGCCAGAGCCTCGACGACCAGATGGACCGCTGCCGGGCGGCGCGGCCGGACCTCACGGTCTGCGGCCTCGGCCTCGCCAACCCGCTGGAGGCGGAGGGCCTGTCGACCAAGTGGTCGATCGAGCTGCTGTTCACGCCCGTGCAGGGCTACGAGCAGGCCGGCGACCTCGCCGAGCTGTTCGTGCGCCCGCTCCGGCGCCGCGCCCTGCTGGAGGTGTAGCGCCATGCAGCTCACCCTCTGGACCTACGAGGGTCCGCCCCACATCGGCGCCATGCGCATCGCCACGGCGATGTCCGGGCTGCACTACGTGCTGCACGCGCCGCAGGGCGACACCTACGCGGACCTGCTGTTCACGATGATCGAGCGGCGGGACGCCCGCCCGCCCGTCACCTACACCACCTTCCGCGCCCAGGATCTCGGCCGCGACACGGCCGAGCTGTTCAAGACGGCGGTCGCCGACGCGCACGCCCGCTTCCAGCCCCAGGCGATGATCGTCGGCGCCTCCTGCACCGCCGAGCTGATCCAGGACGATCCGGGCGGTCTCGCCAAGGCCCTCGACCTGCCGATCCCGGTGATCCCGCTGGAGTTGCCCGCCTACCAGAAGAAGGAGAACTGGGGCGCCTCGGAGACCTTCTATCGCCTCGTCCGGGCGCTCGCCGGTCCGCCGGCCCCGCGTCCGGCGCGCGAGCCCGGTCGGCGCCCGCTCTGCAACATCCTCGGGCCGACGGCCTTGGGCTTCCGCCACCGGGACGACCTGATCGAGATCCGCCGCCTGCTCGATTCCCTCGGGATCGCCGTCAACATCGTCGCCCCGCTGGGGGCCTCGCCGGCCGATCTCGGCCGCCTCGGGGACGCCGACTTCAACGTCGTGCTCTACCCCGAGACGGCGCGATCGGCCGCGGACTACCTGAAGAAAAGCTTCGGGCAGCGGTACACGCAGACTCTGCCGATCGGCGTCGGCGGCACCCGCCGGTTCATCGAAGAGGTGGCGGAGATCGCCGGGATCGATCCGGCGCCCGTGCTCGACGGCCCGGGCTCGCGCCTGCCCTGGTACTCCCGCTCGGTCGATTCGACCTACCTGACGGGCAAGCGCGTCTTCGTGTTCGGGGACGCGACCCACGCCATCGGCCTAGCCCGGGTGGCGGCACGCGAACTCGGCTTCAAGCTGGTCGGCCTCGGCACCTACAGCCGTGAATTCGCCCGCGAGGTCCGGGCAGAGGCGGCCGAGCACGATCTCGAGGCGCTGATCACCGACGATTATCTCGACGTCGAGGCGGCGATCCGCGCGGCGGCGCCAGAGCTCGTGCTCGGCACCCAGATGGAACGCCACGTCGCCAAGCGACTCGGCATTCCCTGCGCGGTGATCTCGGCGCCAATCCATGTCCAGGACTTCCCGGCCCGCTACGCCCCGCAGATGGGCTTCGAGGGCGCCAACGTCCTGTTCGACACCCTGGTCCATCCCCTGATGATGGGCCTCGAAGAACACCTCCTCGGCATGTTCCGGGAGGACCCCGAATTTCACGACGGCGTCGGCCCCTCGCATCTCGGCGGCAAGTCCTTCGGGACTCAGGCGGACGAGGCGTCCGGGCCTGCGGAACCGGCGCCGGCCGACACCCCTCCGACGCCGGCGCCCGTTCCGATCCTGCTGGACAGGGCGGTGGCGACTGCGTGGTCGCCGGAAGCCGAGAAGGAACTGAGAAAGATCCCGTTCTTCGTGCGCGGCAAGGCCCGCACCAACACCGAGACCTTCGCCCGAGAGCGGCACCTGCCGCTCATCACCATCGAGACCCTCTACGATGCCAAAGCGCATTACGGCCGCTAGGCCGCCGATCCGCATCGTCATCGTCACGCTCGACAATCACTTGGCGAGCGCGGTGGAACGGGCGCGCCTGCGCCTCCGGTCCGAGATGCCCGGACTGCTGCTGGGCTTCCACGCGGCGGCCGAGTGGGAGACCGACCCGTCGACGCTGGAAGCCTGCCGGGCCGACATCGCGCAGGCCGACATCGTGCTCTCGGCCATGCTGTTCATGGACGAGCATGTCCGGGCGATCCTGCCGGCGCTCGCGGCCCGGCGCGAGGCCTGCGACGCGATGATCGGCTGCCTCTCGGCGAGCGACGTGGTGAAGACGACGCGGCTCGGCCGCTTCGACATGAGTGGCAACAAGCGCAGCGCCCTCGACTTCCTCAAGAAGCTGCGCGGCAAGCCCGGCCAGCAAGGCAATGCCGGCCGGCAGATGGCCCTGGTGCGCAAGCTGCCGAAGATCCTGCGCTTCATCCCGGGTTCGGCGCAGGACGTGCGTGCCTACTTCCTCACCCTGCAATACTGGCTGGCGGGCTCCGACGAGAACGTCGCCGCCCTGGTGCGCTTCCTCGTGCACCGCTACGCGGCGGGCGCGCGGGCGGCGTGGCGCGACGGGCCGGCGCCCCCCGCGCCCCTCGACTACCCCGAGACCGGTCTCTACCACCCGCGCCTGCCCGGCCGGATCGGCGCCGACCCGTCCCGGCTGCCGCGCCTCCCCGGCGCGAAGGGCCGTGTCGGACTCTTGGTGATGCGCAGCTACGTGCTCGCCGGCAACACCGCCCATTACGACGGCGTCATCGCGGCCCTGGAGGCGAAGGGCCTCGACGTGGTGCCGGCCTTCGCCAGCGGCCTCGACAACCGCCCGGCGGTGGAGTCCTTCTTCATGCTGGACGGGCGCGCCTGCATCGACGCCCTCGTGTCCCTCACCGGCTTCTCCCTGGTCGGCGGCCCCGCCTACAACGATGCCGCTTCCGCCGAAGCGATGCTGGCCCGGCTCGACGTGCCCTACCTCGCCGCCCAGGCGCTGGAGTTCCAGACCCTTGAGCAGTGGGAGGCGGGCGAGCGCGGCCTGTCGCCGGTGGAGGCCACCATGATGGTCGCCATCCCCGAACTCGACGGCGCCACCGCCCCGATGGTGTTCGGCGGCCGCTCCGCCGCATCGGGCAGCGACAATTCCCGCGACATGCGGGTCCATCCCGAGCGGGCCATGCGTCTCGCCGAGCGGGTCACGCAACTCGTGTCCCTGCGCCGGACCGCGAAGGCCCAGCGCCGGCTCGCCGTGGTGCTGTTCAACTTCCCGCCGAATGCCGGCGCCACCGGCACGGCAGCGTTCCTGTCGGTCTACGCCTCGCTCCTCAACACGCTGAAGGGCTTGGCGGCGGACGGCTACGCCGTGGAGGTGCCGGAGAGCGTGGATGCCCTGCGCGCGGCGATCCTCGACGGCAATGCCAAGCGTTACGGCACCCAGGCCAACGTCCATGCCCGCATCCCGGCTGAGGATCACCTGCGGCGCGAGCCCTACCTCGCCGAGATCGAGACCCAGTGGGGTCCGGCACCGGGCCGCCACCAGACCAACGGCGCCGAGATCTTCGTGCTGGGCGCCCAGTTCGGCAACGTCTTCGTCGGGGTCCAGCCCGCCTTCGGCTACGAGGGCGACCCGATGCGGCTGCTGTTCGAGCGCGGCTTCGCGCCGACCCACGCCTTCTCGGCCTTCTACCGCTACCTGCGCGAAGATTTCTCCGCCGACGCCGTGCTGCATTTCGGCACCCACGGGGCGCTCGAATTCATGCCCGGCAAGCAGACCGGCCTGTCCGAAGCCTGCTGGCCGGAGCGGCTGATCGGGGCTCTGCCCAACGTCTACCTCTACGCGGCCAACAACCCGTCGGAGGGGACGCTCGCCAAGCGCCGCTCGGCCGCGACGCTCGTGAGCTACCTGACCCCGAGCCTCGCGGCCGCCGGGCTCTACCGCGGGCTGATCGACCTGAAGAGTTCGATGGAGCGCTGGCGCGGCCTCGACCTCGACGCTGGACCCGAGCGCGAGAGCCTCGCCCGGATGATTCAGGACCAGGGCGCGGCCCTCGATCTCGTCGCCGCCGAGCCCGTCTGGACCGGCGATCTCGGCGCCCGGGTCGGCGCCCTCTGGTCCGCCGTGCAGGAGTTGGAGCAGACCCTGATCCCGCACGGGCTGCACGTGGTCGGCGACGGCGTCCCGGCGGAGGAGCGGGTCGACCTCCTGCTCGCCCTGGCCGAAGCCTCGCACGGGCTGAAGCCGGACCGCGCCGGCCTCGACGCACTGGTCGCCGGAGCCGGCACCGAAGCGGCGTTCGCGGCCTCCGGACTGCCGGGCGATCCCGAGACCCGCGCCGCCTTCGCGAGCCTCGCCGAGACCGACCGGCTGCTCGCCCAAGACCACGAGGTCCCCGCGCTGTTGCGGGCGCTCGACGGCCGCTTCGTGCCGCCGGTGGCCGGCGGCGACCTGCTGCGCAATCCCGCTATCCTGCCGACCGGCCGCAACCTGCACGGGTTCGATCCCTATCGCCTACCCTCAGCCTTCGCGGTGGCGGACGGCGCCCGGCAGGTGGCCCGCATCCTCGAGCGCTTCGCCGCGGACGGAAAGCCCTGCCCGGAGAGCGTCGCCCTGGTCCTGTGGGGCACCGACAACCTCAAGAGCGAGGGCGGCCCGATCGCCCAGGCGCTCGCGCTGATCGGCGCAAGCCCCCGCTTCGACGGCTACGGCCGGCTCAGTGGCGCCGAGCTGATCCCGCTCGAAGCCCTCGGCCGCCCGCGCATCGACGCGGTGGTCACCCTCTCGGGCATTTTTCGCGATCTGCTACCCTTGCAGACAAAGCTTCTGGCTGAAGCGTCGTACCTCGCCGCCACCGCCGACGAGCCGCTGGAGCAGAACTTCGTCCGCAAGCACGCCCTGGCGATCCAGGTCGAGCAGGGCTGCGATCTGGAGACCGCGTCCCTGCGGGTCTTCTCCAACGCCGAGGGGGCCTACGGCGCCAACGTCAACCACTTGGTCGATTCCGGGAACTGGGACGATGACGCCGAGCTGTGCGAGACCTTCTCGCGCCGCAAGAGCTTCGCGTACGGCCGCACCGGCCGCCCGGCGCCGCAGCGCGCCCTGATGCAGGCGGTGCTCGCCTCCGTCGACATGGCCTACCAGAACCTCGACTCGGTCGAGGTCGGCGTCACCTCCGTCGACCACTACTTCGACGGCCTTGGCGGCATGGGCCGGGCGGTGGCCCGGGCCAAGGGCGAGTCGGTGCCGATCTACATCAGCGACCAGACCCGCGGGGAGGGGCGCGTCCGCTCCCTGGAGGAGCAGGTGGCGCTGGAGACGCGCACCCGGATGCTCAACCCGAAATGGTACGAGGGCCTGCTCGGCCACGGCTACGAGGGCGTGCGCCAGATCGAGACCCACCTGACCAACACGGTCGGCTGGTCGGCCACCGCCAACGCGGTCCAGCCCTGGATCTACGAGCGGATCACCGAGACCTACGTCCTCGACCCCGCCATGCGCGAGCGCATGGCGGCCCTCAACCCCACCGCCTCCGCCAAGGTCGCCCAAAGGCTGATCGAGGCCCACCGGCGCGGCTTCTGGACTCCCAACGCAGAGATGCGGGACGCCCTCGACCGGGCCGAGGAGGAGTTGGAGGATCGTCTCGAAGGCGTCACCACAGGAGTCGCCGCATGAACATCGCCATCCGCAATCCGGTCGTCGCCCGGAAGGAAGAAGGCAGCGTCCAGGTCGCCCTCGATCCGGACCTGAAGATCGAGACCGCCAAGGTCTTCGCAGTCTACGGCAAGGGCGGCATCGGCAAGTCGACGACCTCGTCGAACCTGTCGGTGGCCTTCTCGAAGCTCGGCAAGCGGGTGCTGCAGATCGGCTGCGATCCGAAGCACGACTCGACCTTCACGCTCACCAAGCGCCTCGCCCCGACGGTGATCGATGCCCTGGAGGCGGTGAACTTCCACTCGGAGGAGCTGCGCGTCGAGGATTTCGTGGTCGAGGGCTATAACGGCGTGATGTGCGTCGAGGCCGGCGGGCCGCCGGCCGGCACCGGCTGCGGCGGCTACGTGGTCGGCCAGACGGTGAAGCTCCTCAAGGAGCACCATCTCCTGGAGGACACCGACGTCGTGGTGTTCGACGTGCTGGGCGACGTGGTCTGCGGCGGCTTCGCCTCGCCGCTCCAGCACGCCGACCAGGCGCTGATCGTCACCGCCAACGATTTCGACTCGATCTTCGCCATGAACCGGATCGTGGCGGCGATCCACGCCAAGTCGAAGAACTACCCGGTGCGCCTGGGGGGCGTCATCGCCAACCGCTCCGCCAAGACCGACGAGATCGACCGGTTCAACGACGCAGTCGGCCTGAAGCGGCTGGCCCACTTCCCCGACCTCGACGTGGTCCGCCGCTCGCGGCTCAAGAAGTCGACCCTGTTCGAGATGGACTCGTCCCCGGAACTCGACGCCGTGACCGCCGAGTACATGCGGCTCGCCGAGACGCTCTGGTCGGGCGCCGCGCCCTGCGAGGCGGTCCCGATGAAGGACCGCGACCTGTTCGAGTTCCTCGGTTTCGATTGAGTTTGGGGTGCGACCGATGGCCAGCGCCAGCTACGACGCCCGCCGGGGCGAATTGACCACCTACTTCGACCGCACCGCGGTCGAGGCGTGGTCGCGTCTGACCTCGGACGCCCCGGTGAGCCGGATCCGCGCCACGGTGCGGGCCGGGCGCGACGCCATGCGGGCGACGCTGCTCTCCTGGCTGCCGGCCGACATGACCGGCCTGCGTCTGCTCGATGCCGGCTGCGGCACCGGCGCGCTCAGCGTCGAGGCGGCGCGGCGCGGCGCCGAGGTGGTCGCCATCGACGTCTCGCCGACCCTGATCGACCTCGCACGGGAGCGGCTTCCGGCGATCCCGGGCGCCGGCCGGATCGATTTCCGCGTCGGCGACATGCTCGATCCGGCGCTCGGCCGCTTCGACTACGTGGTGGCGATGGATTCACTGATCCACTACCGCGCCGCCGACATCGCCCGGGCGCTGGCGGCGCTGGGCGCGCGCACGGACGGATCGGTGCTGTTCACGGTGGCGCCGCGCACCACGCTGCTGACGGTGATGCATGCGGCCGGGAAGTTCTTCCCGCGCGGGGACCGGTCGCCGGCGATCGTGCCCGTGACGGAGAGGGGGCTGCGGCGGCGGATTTCATCCGAGCGGGCGCTCGACGGCTTCGCCTGGTCGCAGAGCCATCGGATCAACAGCGGGTTCTACCTGTCGAACGCGGTGGCGCTGACGCGCGCCCTCTCCCCGCCGTCTCCGAGGAAGAACGGCAGCCCGTCGGTGCCGGGGGTGCGATCATGATCGCTGCGTCCCAGAAACTGACCCGCGCCCTGATGCGCCTCGGCCCGGCGATCCTGCCCTTCGCGGACGCCGCCACCGTCGAGCTGCCCCTCGGGCGTCTCCTGCGCCTCGCCCTGTTCCAAGTCACGGTCGGCATGGCCGCGGTTCTGCTGATCGGCACCCTGAACCGGGTGATGATCGTCGAGCTGGGTGTACCGGCCTGGATCGTCGCCGTGATGCTGGCGCTGCCGCTGATCTTCGCACCGTTGCGGGCGCTGGTCGGCTTCCGCTCGGACACGCATCGCTCGGTGCTGGGCTGGCGGCGGGTGCCCTACATCTGGTTCGGCACGCTGCTGCAGTTCGGCGGCCTGGCGATCATGCCCTTCGCCCTGCTGATCCTGTCGGGCGACACGACCGGGCCGCTCTGGGTGGGCGACCTCGCGGCGGCGCTCGCCTTCCTGCTGGTCGGGGCCGGCCTGCACACCACCCAGACCGTCGGGCTGGCGCTCGCCACGGACCTCGCTCCCGCGCATGCGCGACCCAAGGTCGTGGCGCTGCTCTGCGCGGCCCTGCTGTTCGGCATGATGGCCAGCGCCGTGGTGTTCGGGCTGTGCCTCGCGCATTTCTCGCCCGTGCGGCTGATCCAGGTGATCCAGGGCGCAGCGCTCGTGACAATCGTCCTGAACGGCGTCGCCCTGTGGAAGCAGGAGCCACGCGATTCTAACCGGACCCAGGCGGCGCAGCCGCGCGACTTCGGTGCATCCTGGCGCGCCTATGCGGGAGAGGGCACCGCCCGCCGCCGTCTCGTGGCGATCGGCCTCGGCACCGCGGGGTTCTCGATGCAGGACATCCTGCTGGAGCCCTATGGCGGCCAGATCCTGCATCTGTCGGTGGCGGCCACCACGGCCCTCACCGCGCTCCTCGCCGCCGGCGGCGGCCTCGGGCTGCTGATCGCGGCGCGGTGGCTCGGGCGCGGCGGCGACCCGTTCCGGGTCTCGGCGGTCGGAGTGGGTATCGGCATCCTGGCGTTCTCGGCCGTCGTCTTCGCCGCGCCACTGGCCTCGGCGGACCTGTTCGCCGCGGGCGTCAGCCTGATCGGGCTCGGCGGCGGCCTGTTCGCCCACGGCACGCTCACCGCCTCGATGAACCGGGCCGGCCCTGAGGATACCGGTCTGGCGCTCGGCGCCTGGGGCGCCGTGCAGGCGACCGCGGCCGGCCTGTCGATCGCGGCCAGCGGCCTCGTGCGCGACGTCGGCGGCGCCATCGCCCAGTCGGGGGTGCTCGGCGAGGGCATGAACGAGCCCGCCATCGGCTACCTCATCGTCTACCACATCGAGATCGCCCTGCTGTTCGCCGCGCTCCTGGCGCTCGGGCCGCTGGTGCGTGAGGACGCGCGTGCAGAGGTTCGAGACCGGCTCGGCGGCAATCTTGCCGGCCGGACGGCCTAAGAGACGGGGAGGTCAGCCATGCCAACCGGCGCACTTACAGGTTACGTCGACGTCGCCCAGGTCGTGCTATACGCGTTCTTCCTGTTCTTCGCCGGCTTGGTCTTCTGGCTGCGCCGCGAGGATCGGCGCGAGGGCTACCCTCTGGAGAACGAGACGGTCGGGCGCCGCAAGGCGGACGATCCGGTGCTGATTCCCCGGTCCAAGGCCTTCCACCTGCCCGGTGGCGAGACGACCTACGCGCCGCAGGCGGTGCACGGCCGCAACGACATCGAGACCGGCATTCCCGCCCGCAAGGTCGAGCCCTGGCCGGGCGCTCCCTACGAGCGCACCGACACGTCGCTCCAGGCCGGCGTCGGTCCCGGCTCGTGGGTGCTGCGGCACGATGTGCACGACCGGACCTGGGACAACGAGATCCGCATCGTGCCCCTGCGGGTCGCGAAGAACTTCGTCATCCACGAGGATGGGCCGAACCCGATCGGCATGACCGTGTTCGGCACCGACAACGCGGTGGCCGGTGTCGTCAGCGACGTCTGGGTCGATCGGGGAGAATCGCTGATCCGCTACTACGAGGTCGAGCTGCCCACGGGGGGCCGCCGCCTGATGCCGACGACGTTCTGCCGGGCCGGCGGCTTCACCAAGACCGTCAAGACCGAGGCGCTGCTCGCCGCCCAGTTCGCCGACATCCCGTCGATCCGCGACCCGGACAGCGTCACCTTCCTGGAGGAGGAGCGGATCGTGTCTTACTTCGGCGCCGGCACGCTCTACGCCACGCCGGCCCGCGCGGAGCCCCTGATATGAGCGGCGACTTCCTTCCCGAAGGCACCCCGCGGGGGCTGCCCGGTCCGCTGCCGGCGGGCGAGCGCATCCTGTGGCAGGGGTCGCCGACCACCGCGGGGCTGCTGGTGCGGGTGTTCCACGCCCGATTGGTGATTGCGTGGTTCGCCGTGTGCGCGCTGGCGTTCGGGCTCGCCGCGGGCGCGCCCGCGGCGGCGCTGAAGGTCGTGGCGCCGACCCTGGCGGTCGGCGCGGCCGGGCTCGCGCTGCTCTGGCTGCTCGCGTGGCTGACCCATCGCACGACGCTCTACACGGTCACGAACCGCCGGATCGTGCTGCAAGCCGGCATCGCCCTGCCGGTGACCCACAACCTGCCCTTCGCACAGATCGACACGGCGTCCCTGCGCGCCTTCACGGACGGGAGCGGCGACTTGCCTCTGCGGTTGCGGCCGGGGCTGCGCATCGCCTACCTTCAACTGTGGCCGCACGCCCGGCCCTGGCGCCTTGCCCGGACCGAGCCCATGATGCGGTCCGTGCCGGATGCCGACGCGGTGGCGGCGCTGCTGGCGCGGGCGCTGGCGGTGCATGCCGACGGCGCCGCGCCGCAGGTCCGGGTGGCCCAGTTGGGCCGCGCCAACGAGAATCCCGGCCGCCTCGTCGCGGCCGAGTAGGGGGAGAGACGAGATGGGCGAGCGGGCGGAAGGCGCCGGTTTGGCCTCGGCACAGGCCGTCAGGACTCGGGCCGCCACGGGACCGGCGCCGGCGCTGCTGATGATCGGCGCGGGAGCACTGATGGGCTTCAGCATGCTGGCGGTCCTGATCGGCCGTAGCGAGGATGTCGGCCTCGTCGCCCTGCCGGCCGCCAAGGCTGTGGCGCGCCTCGAATTTCGCGCCGAGGATCAGGTCGACGGCTCGATCGCCCTGCGCAACGCCGCCGACCGGCAGATCGTCGCCTGGATCCGCCCCGGTGAGGACGGGTTCCTGCGCGGGACCCTGCGCGGCCTCGCTCAGGCCCGCCAGCGCGGGGGCCTCGGGCCGGAGCAGCCCTTCAGCCTGACCCGATTCGATGACGGCCGCCTCGCGCTGGCCGACGAGGCCACTGGCCGGCAGGTGCCCCTCGAGGCCTTCGGGTCGACGAATGCCGGGGCCTTCGCCCGGCTGCTGCCCGATCCCGGGGCCCCCGTCACGGAGACGCACTGATGGGCCTGTTCGGCAGCCGCACCGTCACCGTGCCCTGCACGGTGGAGATCGAGCAGACCCCCGAGAGCCTGCACGCGCACGTGACCCTAGATGCCGGCTTCGAGATTGAGCCCGGCGACGCGGTCCAGGTCCACGACGCGCCGACCTCGGTACCCTACGGCGAGCGCCTGAGTGTGCGCCGCACCGCCACCGTCACCCGGGCCGGTCCGCTGGAGCGGGCCTGGACCAAGCTCATCGCCCATCTCGAACTGACCGAGCTCTACGAGGTCAGTTTTTCCGAGAGGAGGAAGCTGTGAACGCTCCTGTCCCCCCGCCCTCCGGCCAGCCCGTCCCTCAAGGCCCGCCGCCCAAGAGCCCGATCAACGAATCGACCCGCTCGGCGCAGGAGACGACGTTCCTGAGCCCGCGCTTCTACACGACGGATTTCGACGAGCTTGACCGCACCGACGTCGAGCCGGTGCGCCGCGACTGGGACGTGCTCATCGCCGAATTGCGCGCCGACCCGAACAAGCGCCACTTCACACGCAACGAGGAATTCGATTGCGACCTCTCGCGGATGGAGCCGGAGCTGCGGAAGGAATTCCTGGACTTCCTGGTCTCGTCGATCACCGCTGAGTTCTCGGGCTGCGTCCTCTACGCCGAGATGCGCAAGCGTGCGAAGAACAAGGACATCAAGGAGCTGTTCGGCTTCATGAGCCGCGACGAGGCGCGCCACGCCGGCTTTATCAACGACACGCTGAAGGATTTCGGCATCGGCGTTGACTTAGGATTCTTGACGAAATCCAAGAAATACACGTTTTTCCGGCCGAAGTTCATTTTCTACGCGACTTACCTGTCGGAAAAGATCGGCTACGCCCGCTACATCACCATCTTTCGTGAGCTGGAGCGGCATCCGGAGCGGCGCATCCACCCGATCTTCAAGTGGTTCGAGCTGTGGTGCAACGACGAGTTTCGCCACGGCGAGGCCTTCGCGCTGCTGATGCGCGCCAACCCGAAGCTGACGAGCGGCGTGAACCGCTACTGGATCCGGTTCTTCCTGCTGGCGGTCTTCGCCACGATGTACGTGCGCGACCATCACCGCCCGGCTTTCCACAAAGCCTTGGGCGTCGATCCCAGCGATTACGACTTCAAGGTCTTCCGGATCACCTCCGAGATCTCCCGGCAGACCTTTCCGCTGGAACTCGACCTCGACAACCCGAAGTTCAAGGCGGGGCTCGATCGGCTGCTCGCCTGCTCGCGGGCGATCACCGATGCGAAGGCGCGGGGCGGCCCCGTCGGCAAGGTCCTGCAGGGCGTCCACGCCGCACGGGCCGCCGTGACCTTCGCCCGGCTCTATTGCCTGCCCGTCAAGGCCAACGCCCTGCCGGCCGACATCCGCCTCCAGCCGGTCTGGTAGCATGGGGACCTACGCCGCCCCGGTCCTGTATGCGGTTCTGCTCTGGTGGTTCTCCACGGGGCTGATCCTGCTGCTCGACCACGCCCCTCGGCGGACCCATCCGTGGAGCATGGCGGCGGCGACGCTGCTTCTCGCCGGCGCCCTGGTGGCGATCCGCGCCAGTGCTGCGGATACGAGCGCCACGGGGGCCTACACGGCGTTCACGGCGGCCCTCGCGGTCTGGGGCTGGCAGGAGATGAGCTACTACATGGGCTTCCTGTCGGGCCCGCGGCCGGCCGCCTGCGCGCCCGGTGTGCGGGGTTTCGACCGGTTCCTGGCGGCGCTCGCCACCAGCCTCTGGCACGAATTCGCCATCGTGATCGGCGGCGTCGCGATCCTGGCGCTGGTCTGGGGCAGCCCGAACCGCTTCGCCCTGTGGACCTACGGGACCCTGGTGGTGATGAACCTCTCGGCGAGGCTCAACCTGTTCCTGGGCGTGCGCAACCTGCACGCTGAGTTCCTGCCGGACCATCTCGGATACCTCGCCTGCTACCTGTCCCGGAAGCCGATGAACCTGCTGTTCCCGGTCTCGGTAAGCCTCGGGACCATCGCGGCGGCGCTCCTCGGGCGGGCTGCCCTGGGGCCGGACCTGCTGGAGCACGAGTTGATCGGCTTCACGGTCCTGGCGACGCTCACGGCGCTCGCCACCCTGGAGCACTGGTTCCTGATGCTGCCGCTGCCCTCGGCGGAACTGTGGCGCTGGAGCCTGCCCGCGCGGGCATCCACGGAGACGGCCAGACCGCCGGATCACGTGTAGGTCCGCGTCTCCCGGTATCCGGCCTTCGGCTTCCGGGACGGCGCGGACACGAAGACAGGGAGCGTCGTTCCGGCCGTCGGGATGACGCCCTCGGGGATCACAGTCGGGCGACGCACGTCCACCAATCTGGAACTGGTCTTGTGCGAAGTCCGGTGTCACAGGCGGGATCAACCCGCAGGGTTTGTTCGGGGAGAGGCGACATGGACTACGAGACCTTCTTCGAAGCCGAGATCGCCGGTCTCCACCGGGAGGGGCGCTACCGGGTCTTCACCGACCTCGAGCGCCATGCCGGGAACTTCCCGCACGCGACGCACCACCACGCCAGCGGCACGCGCCCGGTCACGGTCTGGTGCTCGAACGATTATCTCGGCATGGGCCAGCACCCGGCCGTGACCGGAGCGATGCACGAGGCGATCGACCGCTGCGGCGCGGGCGCCGGCGGCACCCGCAACATCTCCGGCACCAACCACTACCACGTGCTGCTGGAGCAGGAACTCGCCGACCTTCACGGCAAGGAGGCGGCCCTCCTGTTCACCTCCGGCTACGTGTCGAACTGGGCGGCGCTCGGGACCCTGGCGTCGCGCCTGCCGAACTGCGCGGTCTTCTCGGATTCCGAGAACCATGCGTCGATGATCGAAGGGATCCGGTTCTCCCGCGCCGAGCGCCACATCTTCCGCCACAACGACCCGGAGGATCTGAACCGCAAGCTCGGCCTGATCGATCCGTCGCGGCCGAAGCTCGTGGCATTCGAATCCGTGTACTCGATGGACGGCGACATCGCGCCGATCGCCGAGATCTGCGACGTGGCCGAGGCCCACGGGGCGCTGACCTACCTGGACGAGGTCCACGCGGTCGGCCTCTACGGGGCGCGGGGCGGCGGCATCTCGGAGCGGGACGGGGTCGCCCACCGGCTCGACGTGATCGAGGGCACCCTCGGCAAGGCGTTCGCCGTCCACGGCGGCTACATCACGGCCTCCGAGAAGCTCTGCGACTTCGTGCGCAGCTTCGCCTCGGGCTTCATCTTCACCACCTCGCTGCCGCCCGCCGTGGCGGCGGGCGCGGCGGCGAGCATCCGCCACCTGAAGACGAGCGGCTCCGAGCGCGCCCGGCATCAGGAGCGCGTGGCGAAGGTCCGACAGGCGCTGGAGGCCGCCGACATCCCGACCATGCCCAACGACAGCCACATCGTGCCGGTGATGGTCTGCGATCCCGTGCTCTGCAAGGCGATCTCCGACACCCTGCTCGACGAGTTCGGCATCTACGTGCAGCCGATCAACTACCCGACTGTGGCCCGCGGCACCGAGCGCCTGCGCATCACCCCGTCGCCGCTGCACACGGATGCAGATATCGGCCGTCTGGTCGAGGCGCTGACCACGATCTGGGGCCGGATCGGGCTTCGGCAGAAGGCGGCGGAGTAGGGGTTTCCTTCTCCCACCCGCACCCTCATCCTGAGGTCTCCGCGTCAGCGGGCCTCGAAGGAGGGCTCCCGCCAGCGGCGCGCGCCGGAGGCCTCCTTCGAGGCCTCCGCTGTGCTGCGGCACCTCAGGAGGAGGGGCTGGGTCGGATGCCCCCCGCAGCATCGAGTCTTCGCGTGCCCACCTTCCCCTTCTCCGCGATCGTCGGCCAGGACGAGATGCGCCAGGCGCTGCTGATCGCAGCGGTGGACCCCGTCGTCGGCGGCGTGCTGGTCTTCGGCGATCGCGGCACCGGCAAGTCGACGGCGATCCGGGCGCTCGCCGCCCTGCTGCCGCCGATGCGGGCGGTGGCCGGCTGCCCGTACAGCTGCGATCCCGGCAGCCCGGCCGAGGCCTGCCCGCACTGCGCTTCGGGCGGCCCGCGCAGGAGCCACAAGACACCGGTGCCGGTGGTGGACCTGCCGCTCGGCGCCACCGAGGATCGGGTGGTCGGCACCCTCGACCTGGAACGGGCGCTGGGTGCCGGCGTGAAGGCCTTCGAGCCGGGCCTGCTGGCCCGGGCCAACCGCGGGTTCCTGTACATCGACGAGGTGAACCTGCTGGAGGACCACCTCGTCGACCTGCTGCTCGACGTGGCGGCCTCCGGCGTCAACACCGTCGAGCGCGAGGGCCTGTCCCTGCGCCATCCGGCGCGGTTCGTCCTGGTCGGCTCCGGCAACCCGGAGGAGGGGGAGTTGCGCCCGCAGCTCCTCGACCGGTTCGGCCTCGCCTGCGAGGTCGTGACCCCGAGGGACATCCCGACCCGCATCGCGGTGGTGCGCGCCCGCGACGCCTACGAGCGCGACCCGGCCGCCTTCTGCGCCGCGCAGGAGGGCGAGGAGAAGAAGATCCGGAAGCGGATCCTCCTGGCGCGGGAGCGCCTGCCGGAGGTGCGCGTTCCGGACGCCGCCCTGGAGCGGGCGGCGCGGCTCTGCCTTGCCCTCGGCACCGACGGATTGCGCGGCGAGCTCACCCTGATGCGCACCGCCCGGGCGCTGGCTGCCCTCGACGGCGCCGACGCGGTCACGGACGAACATATCCGCCGCATCGCACCGGCCTCCCTGCGCCATCGCCTGCGGCGGAACCCGCTGGACGAATCCGGCTCCACCGCCCGGGTGGAGCGGGCGCTCGCGGAGGTCTTCGCGTGACGGGCGCGCCGCGCCCCGCGGCGCGGGCGGGCCGCCGCGGCGGCGGCCGGCGCGCGGCCGAGCGGCGGACCGGGAATCCCCGCGCCCGGAGAGCGGGGGGACGGGACGAGGGGTGCGGCTGCGCCGAGCGCGGCGCACCCTGGACTCGCGTCGCGGGTGCGCCCTTTGCGGGTGCGCCCGTCGCGCCCGGCCCGGGCCCATGCCTGAGCATCGCAGCGGCGCGGAGGCGCGGGTGAACGCGGCGCCGAGCCCGTGGACCGACGCCCGCTCGGCCGCCCGCCTGCTCGCCGCAGACCCGCACGGGCTCCGCGGCGCCGTGGTGCGCGCGGCCCCCGGTCCAGTGCGCGAGCGCTGGCTCGATGACCTGCGGGGCGCGCTTCAGCCCGGCACGCCCTGGCGCCGGCTGCCGCCCGCCATCGGTGACGACGGCCTGCTCGGCGGCCTCGATCTCGCCGCGACCCTGGCGGCGGGCCGCCCCGTGGCGCGGGCCGGCCTGCTGGCGCAGGCGGATGGCGGGATCGTCGTGGTGCCCATGGCGGAACGCCTGCCCGCCGGCACCGCCTCCCGGCTCGCGGCCGCCCTCGACACCGGCACGGTGGCGGACCGGCCCGCCCGGTTCGGCCTGATCCTCCTCGACGAGGGCGAGGCGGACGAGACGGTCGCCGAGGCGCTGGCCGACCGTCTCGCCTTCCGGATCGACCTGAGCGGCGTCGGGAGTGACGCAGGGACTGACGCGGGGAGTGATGCGGGGAGTGACGTCGGGAGCGGCGACCCGGAGGCCGAGCCGTCCGCGGCCGGAGCCGACACCACCGCGGCGGAGCCCGATCCGGTCGGCAGTCTCTGCGCCCTGGCCGAGGCCTTCGGCGTGGCGTCCCTGCGCGCGCCGATCCTGGCCGCCCGCGTGGTGCGCGCCCTCGCGGCGGACGGGCCGGTCGGCCGGGACCACGTCACCGTGGCCGCGCGCCTCGTCCTGGCCCCGCGCGCCACGCGCCTGCCCCCGCGCGAACCCGATTCCCCCGAAGCCGCGGCGCCGCCCCGCGAGGACCCGCCCGCGGATCCGCCCCCGGAGGCGGACGTGGCCGATCCGGCCATTCCGGACGCGCCGGACGATGTCGTGCTGGAGGCGGTGCGGGCGGCGATCCCGCCCAACCTCCTCGATCAGCTCCTGTCCGGCCAGCAGCGCCTCGCCGCCGCGCGGGCCGGCCGCGTCGGGCAGGCCGCGGCCGCCCGCACCGGGCGTCCGGTGGGCAGCCGGCGGGGCGACCCGCGGCGGGAGCGTCTGGACCTGCTCGCGACCCTGCGGGCGGCAGCCCCCTGGCAGGCCGTGCGGCGCGCGGGGCAGACGACGCGGCCGATCGTGGTGCGGCGGGACGATCTGCGGATCCGGATCCTGCGGCAGCGGACGGAGACAACCACGGTGTTCTGCGTCGACGCCTCGGGCTCGGCTGCCCTGGAACGGCTCGCGGAGGCGAAGGGCGCGGTCGAGCTGCTGCTGGCCGAGGCGTATGTCCGGCGCGACCGGGTGGCCCTGGTGGCATTCCGCGGCGGCGGCGCCGAGTTGGTCCTGCCGCCAACCCGCTCCCTCACCCGCGCCAAGCGCGGGCTCTCGGGTTTGCCGGGGGGCGGGGGGACCCCGCTGGCGTCGGGCATCGACGCGGCGGTCGCGGTGGCCATCGGCGTGCGCCGGAGCGGCAGCCGGCCGGCGATCGTGCTGCTGACCGACGGGCGCGCCAACGTCGCCCGCTCGGGGGAGGGTGGCCGCGCCCGGGCCGGGGCGGAGGCCCTGCAGGCGGCCCGGGCCGTGCGGGCGGCCGGGCTGCCGGCCCTGGTGGTCGATACCGGCAGCCGGGGCGAGGAGGCCCGGGCGGTCGCGGACGCGATGGGCGCCCGCTACCTGAAGCTTCCGCGCGCCGAGGCCGGTCAGCTCAGCGCCGCGGTGCGGGCGGCTCTCTGAGATCCGGGACGGCGCTCCGGGAGCGCCGCGACGGGCTTCAGAGGTCGCCGCTGACGCCGAGATCGGCGAGGCGCTGGTGGTGGGCGAACCAGGCGTTCATCATGTCGCGGACGATGGCGCCGAAGCTCCAGCCGCCGGAAGCCGGGCTGGCGATGTTCTGGGTCGAGGAAGTGAAGAGGATCATGGCCTTCTCCAAAGTCGGGGGACGCGTCTTGTTCTTGTGCAAGACCGATATGCCCCTCCTGTTGCAGCGCAGCAATCCGGGCGGGGTCAGCGGTGGCATGCGGTTTCCGCATGGGATTCTTCAGCATTACGAAATACTTCCACCCTTGAACGATAGCGCCGCCCCCGGGCGCGGGCCGGCCGGCTTTGTTGCGGCGCAGGAGATCGCGACGTGCTGAAGCCGTTCGATCCGGACCGTCCCGACTGGGAGCGCGAGGGCCGGGACTGGCCGCATCGGGCCGCGAGCCGCTTCGTGGAGGCGGCGGGGCTACGCTGGCACGTCCAGGAATTCGGCTCGCCGGACGCACCGACGCTGCTGCTCCTGCACGGCACCGGGGCGGCGACGCATTCGTGGCGCGGTCTGGCGCCGCTGCTGGCCCGGGATTTCTTCGTCATCGCCCCGGATCTGCCGGGCCACGGCTTCACGGATCCGCTGGCCGATTCCGACCTGTCGCTGCCCGGCATGGCGCGGGCCGTCGCCGGCCTCGTGGCGGCGCTCGGCCGCCCGCCGGTGCTGGCGGCCGGCCATTCCGCCGGCGCCGCCGTGCTGGCGCGGATGTGCCTCGACGGCACCCTCGCGCCCCGCCTGCTCGCCGCCTTCAACGGGGCCCTGGCGCCGCTGCCGGGGGCGGCCAACCTGCTGTTTCCCAGCATGGCGCGGCTCCTGTTCCTGAACCCGTTCACCCCGAAGATCTTCGCCTGGACGGCGGACCGGTCCGCCGCCAAGCGGCTGATCGAGGGGACGGGCTCGCGCCTCGATCCGCAGGGGGTGGAACTCTACCGGCGGCTCTTCGCCCGGGCGGGCCACGTCCGCGGAGCCCTCGGCATGATGGCCAACTGGGATCTCGCCGGGCTCCACGGGGCGCTGCCGGGCCTCGCGACCCGCACCCTGCTGATCGTCGGGGGCGACGACCGGGCCATCCTGCCGGACACCGCCTTCACGGTGCGCGACCGGTTGCCCGACGCAAGGGTGGCGCTGATCCGCAGGCTCGGCCACCTCGCCCACGAGGAGGATCCGGAGCGGGTGGCGGCGGTGTTGTGCGAGGAGGCGCGTTCCGTCGGCATCTTGGCCTAGGTGGTCTGCCCGCGGTGGCGACCGCGTTGCCCCGCCCGGCAGGAGCGCGCGGCCGCCTCAGCCGGGCGGGCCGCGGGACTGGCGCCGGGCTTGCGTGGGCCGTAGAGGCTGCCGCGGAGCGTGGAATTCACGGCAGCGTCGGAACAGGAGCGATCAGGACGATGGCGAGACCCGTAATCGGCGTCATCGGGAACGCTCGTTTGATCGACAACCGGTTTCCAGCCCAGATCGTCGGCGAGAACAACATGCGCGCCGTGGCGGCCGTGGCGGGCGCCCTGCCGCTGATGGTCGCCTCCGACCCGGCGGTCACCGGCCTCGACGACCTCCTCGACACGGTGGACGGGATCCTGCTCACCGGCGGGCGCGCCAACGTCCACCCGGCCCGGTTCAACGCCGAGCCCTGCGCGGCGCACGAACCCTACGACGAGGCCCGCGACGCCCTGACCCTGCCGCTGGTCGCGGCCTGCGTGGCGCGGGGCGTGCCGCTGTTCGGCATCTGCCGCGGCCTCCAGGAGATGAACGTCGCCTTCGGCGGCAGCCTGCATCCGGAGATCCGCACGCTGCCCGGACGCCTGAACCACCGGATGCCGCGCCTGGAGAACGGCGAGATCCATCCGGACCTGGAGGTGATCTTCGCCGACCGGCACGAGGTCCGCCTGACGCCCGGCGGCGCCTTCGCCCGCCTGCTGGAGCGCGAGACGATCCGGGTGAATTCCCTGCACGGACAGGGCATCCTGGAGCCCGGAGCGCGGGTGGTGGTCGAGGGCGTCGCGGAGGACGGGACGATCGAGGCGATCCGGATCCGCGAGGCCGCGGGTTTCGCCCTGGGCGTGCAGTGGCACGCTGAGCACGACCCGATCACGAACCCGATCAACCGCGCCCTGTTCGAGGCCTTCGGGAGCGCGGTGGCGGCGCATCGCGACGCCCGGCCGGGTCGCCAAGGCTGATCCGCCGTTCTGCCGCATACGTCCCCGGCCTCGCAGTCGACGCGCCGGCCGCGGCAGCACAGAGTTTCGCGACGGCCAGCACTTCGCGTCGTCCCCGGCTTAACATATGTTTATTGTCTCGTATTGGACAGCGAAATATCTTGCGGGCTAGGAGCGAGATCTTTCCGGACGGTCGGCTGATTTACCTTGTCCCCGGACGACCTGTCGCAGGTCGGAACGGCGCGGCGGTGCCCGGGTTGCCGGAGTCCCGCACGACGGCCGTCCCTCCCGGGACCGGCCTGTGCACGAGACGAGCACCGACCGCATGCAGCTTCCCCGCGACGACCGAGAGCACCCCAGTGCCGAGGCCTTCCGCGCCTTCATCCGGAACCCGCCCTTTCCCTGCGTGGGCGCCAAATCGGCGCTGTCACGCGGGCGCATGCGGATCGTTGTGGCGCGCGACATCACCTCGGGCTGGGACGACATGCGCATCTACCCGGCGCTGCTCGCCTTCGTGTCGCAGTACCGGACGCAGCCCGACCTGTTCCAGAGCTTCGCGGTGGTCTTCGAGGGGCCGGGCGATCTCTCGGAGGAGGCCTTCGAGCGGAACCTCTGGGCGCGGGCGCAATCCCTGACCGACAAGGACGCGTGGCTCGGTCAGCCCCACGACGCCCGGGTGGCGGACGACCCCGACAACCCCCACTTCTCCCTGAGCTTCGGCGGCGAGGCCTTCTTCGTGGTCGGCCTGCACCCGAACGCGAGCCGGCCGGCACGGCGCTTCGCCTCACCGGTCCTAGTCTTCAACCTGCACGCGCAGTTCGAGCGCTTGCGCGCGGAGGGCCGCTACGAGAAGCTGCGCGCCTCGATCCTGGAGCGGGACGAGGCCTTGGCCGGCAGCGTGAACCCGATGCTGGCGCGCCACGGCGAGACCTCGGAGGCCCGCCAGTACAGCGGCCGGGTGGTCGAGGCCGACTGGCGCTGCCCGCTGCAGGGCCGTCCGGCCCCCACGCCGGACGACTGGCACCCGCCGGCCCTTCCCCTCGATCACACCCTGCCGGGACACGGAGCCTGAGACGACCCATGACCCAAGCGGACGTGCAGCGGATCGAACCGCGCTCCGGCGTCGCCTTCACCCTCGACCGGGGGCAGCGCCTGACCGTGATAGACCCGCGCGGCGAGCAGGTGGCCGACCTCGTGGCCTACAACCGCCACGACACGGGCGAGGTGATCTCCTCCGGGCGGACCCTCGACTACGCGAGCAGGATCTACCTCACGACCGGCGACCCGCTCTACTCGAACCGCTCCAACGTGCTCCTGCGCATCGTCGAGGACACGGTGGGGCGGCACGACTTCCTGCTGACCCCGTGCTCGGCCGACACGTTCCGGATCATCTACGGCGACACCGACCCGCATCGCGGCTGCTTCGGCAACCTCGCCGCCGCGCTGTCCCCCTACGGCATCGCGCCGGACGCGATCCCGGTGGCGTTCAACTGCTTCATGAACGTGCCGATCGACGGCACGACCGGGGCGCTCACGGTGGAGCCGCCGCTCAGCCGGGCGGGCGACCGGATCGTGTTCGTGGCCGAGACCGACCTGATCGTCGGCCTGACCGCCTGCTCGGCCCTCCAGTCGAACAACGGCAGCTTCAAGCCGATCCACTACCGGATCGACGGCTAGCCGAGCCGATCGCCCTCCGGCGCAGGGTCGGACCACGGGGCGCGCGGCGATGCGCGGGGCCACCGCTTCGGTCGGTCGGCCGCGGGGATATCCCTGGATCATCCCCGGGCCTGGCCCAACGCGCAGCATCATCGCGAGGGGCGCGGCGCCGTCGGGATCTCAGGCGATCCCTTCGATCGCCACCCGCAGGTGCTCCGGGCCGCGCAGGGCGGCGCCGGAGCGGTAGGGCGGCGGGTCCTCGATCAGGCGCGGGGCCTTCAGCCGGGCGGCGAGGGCGGTGAGCGCCGCCTCGGCCTCGAACCGGGCCAGCGGCGCGCCGACGCAGTAGTGCAGGCTCCCACCGAAGCCGAGATGCCGGATTCCGGTGCGGTCGGGGTCGAACCGGTCGGGATCCGGGAACACGGCCGCGTCGCGGTTGCCGGAGGCCAGGAGCAGCACGAGGTCGGCGCCCTCGGGAATCGTGACCCCCGCGATGTCGATGGGCGACAGCGTCCGCCGCGTCCGGAACTGCACCGGCGGCTCGTAGCGCAGGAGTTCCTCGATCAGCCGCGGGGCGCGGAGCGGGTCCTGCCGCAGGCGCTCCAGCTCGTCCGGGTGCCGCAGCAGGGTGAGCAGGCCGTTGGTGATCAGGTTCACGGTGGTCTCGTGGCCGGCGACCAGCATCAGGATCGAGGTGGCGATCAGGTCGTAATCGCCCATCTTCACGCCCGCCGGGGTGGCGTGGTTGGCCAGCCCCGAGAGCATGTCGTCCTGCGGATGCTTCCGCTTCTCCTTGATCAGGTCGCCCATGTAGCCGCCGATGGCGTCGAAGGTCCGGCTGTTCGCCGCGCGGATCTCGGGATCGGACAGGCTGTCGGGTTCGAGCGCCGTGGCGAGCTGCGTCGCCCAGCCGTGGAACTTCGGCTCGTCCTCCCGCGGCACGCCGAAGAGTTCGCAGATCACCGTGACGGGGAGCGGGTAGGCGAGGTCGTCGACGGCGTCGATCTCCCGGGCGCCGCACTTCTCGTTGAGCAGATCGGCCACCAGCCGGTCGGAGCGCGTGCGCATCGCCTGGACGCGCTCGCGGGAGAACTGGTGCATCACGGCCGAGCGCAGGGCGTCGTGATCCGGCGGGTCGCGGAAGATGAACACCCGGTGCCGGTCCATCATCCAGTCCTTGAGGGGCTTGACGATCAGGTCGGTCAACGGGTTGCCGGTGCGGGGCCGGTCGGCCGGGGGCAGGGTCTCGGAGCTGACCCGCGGGTCCTGCAGCAGGCTCGCGATGGTGCCGTGGGTCGACGCGACCCAGGTCCCCGCCTCGGTGCCGTCGTCCTGGCGCGAGACGGGATTCGCCCGCAGCTTCGCGTAGACCGGATAGGGGTTCGCGCGGTTGGCGAAATCCTTGACCTGGTCGAGGAGGGTGGCGTCGGGCATGCGGTTTCCTCAGGGAAAGCCCGGCGCGACCACTGCGACGCCCTTCGGCCGGTCGGTCGCGGTGCCGCGGGGCGGGAATGGTGCGCCGGCCGCGACCAGCTCGGCATGGGCCGGCAGCCAGCGGGCGGCATCCACCGACACGGCCGCGATGCAGCGTCCCGCGCGGCCGTAGAGGGCGACGAAGCGGCCGGCGGCCGGGTCCCCCTGCGTGATCGCCACCGCGTCGGCGCCCTGGGTCAGCCCGGCGGACTTCACCACCAGATCGCCCTGCGTCGACCAGAAGGTCGGTAGCGCGCCGTAGGTCCGCCCGGGGGCCGCCCCGGCGAGCAGCCGGCCCGCGTACAGGCCCTGCGCGACCGCGTGGCTCCAATGCTCCAGGGCCACCCGCTGGCCGTCGTAGAGCGGGTGGGGGAACCGCGCGACGTCGCCGGCCGCGGCGATGCACGGGTCGGGCCGTCCCGCCGCGTCGAGCACGTGGCCCTCCGCGTCGCAATCGACCCCGCCCGGATCCGCCGACAGGCCGGACCCGTCCAGCCACGCGGTGTTGCGCACGGCGCCCAGCGCGATGACGGCGACGTCCGCGTCGATCCGCGCGCCGTCGACGAGGTGGGCGCGAACCAGCCGCCCCTCCGCCCCCTCCAGCCACTCGACCTCGCGGCCGCAGCGCAGGTCGACGCCGTGGCCCTCGTGGATCGCCCCGATGAAGGCCCCGATCGTGCTGCCGAGGACGCGCGCCAGGAGCGTCGGGCCGGGCTCCACCAGGGTCACGGGCAGGCCGAGCTGCCGGCACAGGCTCGCGACCTCGCAGCCGATGAAGCCGCCGCCGATCACCAGCACGCGCTTCGGGCCCGCCGCCAACGCCCGACGCAGGGCAGCGGCATCGTCGCGCCCGCGGAGCGTGAAGACGCCCGCGAGCCGACCCTCGTGCGGGTTCGGCCAGGGGCGGGCGCGGGTGCCCGTGGCGATCAGCAGGCGGTCGTACGGGAGGGTGCCCCCGTCCGCCAGCCGGACCGTCCGGGATTCCCGGTCGAGGCCGGTCGCGGCGTTGCCGAGCTGCCAGTCCGCGTCGAGGCCGAGGCTGCCCGGCAGGGTGGTGGCGTCGGCCGGGATGGCGCCGGCCAGGACGTGTTTCGAGAGCGGCGGCCGATCGTAGGGGCGGCAGGGCTCATCGCCGACGATCGTCAGCGTGCCGGTGAACCCAGCCTCCCGCAGCGCCTCGGCCCCGCGCAGGGCCGCGAGACCTGCGCCCACGATGACGGCGCGCAAAGGGGTCTGCGCCATCAGGCGCCGCGCTCCGGATCCTCGACCCGGATCGCCTGGACCGGGCAGGCGACGCGCGCGCGCTCGATGTCGGCCCGATCCTCGGCGGCGGGAGCAGGATCGTAGAAGAGGGCCTCGTGGCCGTCGATGCGGAAGTGCCGTGGCGCCGCGTAGCAGCACTGGGCGTAGGCCTGGCACAGGTTGAGGTCGACGCTCACCCGCAGGCCGGGGCGGGAGCCGGAGGACGCATCGGCAGGAAGGGACATGGCGAGGCAACCGCGCCGGCGGCCGCGAGTTCCGCGGCGCCGATCCGGTTCATCATCGCAGGACAAGTCTTCAAATGGCCCCCGGTAAATCGAGCGGCGCGATTCCCCTCCGTCGCCGTTCGATCTATTGTTGCGTCGCCCCGCGGACCTGACAGATGCGCCGCGACCTCAGGAGGGCACCATGCCGCACGGTGCGCGAACGAATCTCGCAGCCCTCATGCTGATCCTCGGTCTCGGAGGCGCCTCCGCCGAGCCCGCGCAGGGGACGACCTGGACGGATCCGCCGACCCACAAGCCGGCCGCCGGCAAGCCCCCCGCCGACCGGAACGCCCCGGCTGCGGCCGCCACGACCCCTGCCGCAGCCAAGTCCGCAGCCACGTCCGCAGCCACGTCCGCACCTACGCCCGCCGCCATCTCCCGGACCGCCCAGCCGGCCCCCGCGGAGCGCAGGGCGGCGCGCCGTGCGCCGGTGCGGCAGGCCGCGCACAAATCCCCGCCGACGTCCGCGCGGGCGACCAAGCGGTTGGCCGCGACGGCGCGCCCGGCCCGCGCCGCCGCGTCCGTCCGCGCGATCCGGGACCCGCAATTCGTCGCCGCCGCTCCGCCGCGCCCGCCCGCGGAGGCCTACGCGCGCTACCGCGCCTACGGGTACGGCCCGGGCTCCGGCTACATGCCCGGCTACATGCCCGGCTACACCGACGAGCGCCTCGACCGCCTGAGCAGCGCGCAGGCCGCCGGCTACCTCGTGGTGCGCCGCCGGACGGTGCAGTTCCCCGATGGCCGGACCCTGCGGGTCTACCGCCCCGACGACGGGGGCGAGCCGTACTGATCGGACGGTTCCGCGAAGATCGACCGCAGGGACGCACGCAGGACCTTCCCGGCCGGGTTGCGGGGCAGGAGCCCGTCCCAGACCACGATCCGCACCGGGACCTTGAAGGCTGCGAGCCGCTCGGCCGCGAAGGCGCGGATCGCCTCCGGGCTGGTCGCCGCCCCCTCCGCCAGCACCACGATGGCGCCGGGCTCCTCGCCCAGCGTCGGATGGGGGACCGGCAGCACCACGGCGTCGATCACGTCCGGATGGGCGTAGAGGGCGTTCTCGACCTCGCAGCAATAGATGTTCTCGCCGCCGCGGATCAGCATGTCCTTGATCCGGTCGACGATGGTCAGGAACCCCTCCGCGTCGGCGCGGGCGAGGTCGCCGGTGCGCAGCCAGCCCTCGGAGAAGACGTCCGCGGTGGCGTCCGGGTCGTTCCAGTAGCCGCGGACCACGTTGGGGCCCTTCACGCAGAGTTCGCCGACCGCGCCGGGCGGCAGCGCCTCCCCGAGGGGATCGACGATCCGCACCTCGCAGACCGGCAGGGGCGGCCCGCAGGAATCGGGGTGGGCGAGGTAATCCTCGCCCTGGTGATGGGTGAAGGTCGCCGAGGTCTCGGTCATGCCCCAGCCGGTGCCGGGGACGACCCGCGGCAGAACCGCGCCCAGGGTCCGGACGAGGTCGCCGGCCGCGGGCGCGCCGCCGTACGTGATCGCGTCGAGACTCGGCAGCGGCCGCCCGGCCTCCCGGGCCGCCGTGGCGAGCTGCCACGCGATGGTCGGCACGCCGCCCGCGCTGGTGCAGCCCTCCGCCTCGATCAGGTCGAGGGCCGCGCTCGCGTCCCAGCGATGCATCATCACCAGCCTGTGTCCGCCGTAGAGCGCGGCGCCCAGGCTCGCGTGGCAGCCGGTGACGTGGAACAGGGGGATCACCAGCAGCGCGACCCGCTGCGGCGCGGACGGATCGGGCTTCGGCGGGCTCTCGCCCCGGCGGAGGTATGTGCGGGCCGCCGAGTAGGGATAGGCCATGACGGTGGTGGCGGCCGCCCGGTGGGTACCGACCGCGCCCTTCGGCTGGCCGGTGGTGCCCGAGGTGTAGAACAGGGTCGCGTCGTCCTCCGGACCGAGGGCGATGTCGGGCGGGGGCGCGTCGGGCAGACCGGCCCAGTCGGCCGGCGGGCCGACGAGGTCGGAGAGCGGGGTCGCCCGGGGATCGGGCTCCATCCGGGTGGTGAGGACCCGCTGCAGGGCCGGGCATTCGCCGAGGTGCGGAGCGATCCGGGTGAAGCGCTCGCCGTCGGCGATCAGCACCCGCGCCCCGGAATGCCGGAGCCCGTAGGCGAGTTCGGGCCCGGTCCACCACGCGTTGAGCGGCGTCGCGATCGCCCCGGCGAGGAGCGCGCCGAAATAGCTCACCGGCCATTCGGGCAGGTTGCGCATCGCGATGGCGACGCGGTCGCCCTTCTCGATCCCGGCGGCCGTGAGCGCCCGCGCCAGCGCGGTCGCCGCGCGGGAAAAGCCCGTGAAGGTGACGCGCTCGTCGCGGTAGACCACGAAGGTCCTGTCCCCGTGGCCCTGGGCGATCCGGAACAGGTCGCGCAGGGTCGGCGGGGCCTTCACCCAGATCCGGGTCGGCACGCCGCGGATCGGCGTGGTCGCGATCTCGAAGTGCGAGCCCGGGGCGGTGAGCCGCGCCTCCGCGTCGCGGAAGGGCAGGGCCGGCCAGCCGGCGGGGATGCGGGAATCGGCGCTCATCGGGCGATGGTCACGCCGCCGTCGACGACGAGGGCCTGTCCGGTGACGAACCGGCCGGCCGGGGAGGCCAGGAACACGGCCGCGCCGGCGATCTCGTCGGGCTCGCCGATCCGGCGCAGAGGCGCGGCGTCCGTGGTGGCGGCCAGCATCTCGGGATCCTCCCACAGGGCGCGGGCGAAATCGGTGCGGATCAGCCCCGGGCAGAGGCAGTTCACGCGCACGTTGGCCGGACCGTACTCCACCGCGTAGTTGCGGGCGAGCTGGAGGTCGGCGGCCTTCGAGACGTTGTAGGCGCCGATCACCGGCGAACCCTTCAGCGCCCCGATCGAGGAGACGATGACGATCGCGCCGTCCCGCCGCGCGATCATGCCGGGGGCGACCTTCTGGATCAGCCAGTGGTTCGACAGGACGTTGTTGTCCAGGATCTTCCGGAACTGGGCGTCCGAGATCTCGGCGAGCGGCCCGTAATAGGGATTGCTCGCGGCGTTGCAGACCAGGACGTCCACGGGACCGAGCCGGTTCTCGGTCTCGGCGACGAGCTCCTCCAGCTCTGCCTTCACCGAGATGCTCGCCGGGATCGCCACGGCCCGGCCGGCCCCGTGCGCGGCCTCGATCTCGGCCACGACCGCCGCGCAGGCCTCGCGCTTGCGCGAGGAGATCACCACCCGGGCGCCGTGCTCGGCCATCCGCAGGGCGATCGCCCGCCCGATGCCGCGGGA
This sequence comes from Methylobacterium longum, assembly GCF_022179385.1. GTDB lineage: Bacteria > Pseudomonadota > Alphaproteobacteria > Rhizobiales > Beijerinckiaceae > Methylobacterium > Methylobacterium longum. Next base: position 82,523 of record NZ_BPQS01000005.1, read on the forward strand.
GGAGCCGGTGATCAGCGCGACCTTGCCGGTCAGATCGAACAGGGACATGGCACAGCTCTGCTCCGGATGGTGCGGCGCAGGGCCTCCACCCTCATTCCAAGACCTTCGATCGGTGCGCGTCGGCCGGTCAGGGTCGCGACGCACCCCCGCTCCCGTCCGGGCGAGGGTTGGCGTGCGGGGTGCGCGCCGCCCGGACAGACCCGATCCCCCACGCTGTCCCGCTCCCCCACGGGAGAGGGGACCCGCGCCCCACGAAACGGCCGACCGGATCGCCCGAAGCCGCCCATCCTCACGAGTCCGGCTCCGCCCGCATCGCCCGGCGCAGGCGCGCCATGCCGGCGAGCCAGCGCTCGGGATCCCCGGCCCGGCGGCGGGCATACGCCGCCACCTGCGGGTGCGGCAGGATCAGGAAGCGCCCCGATGCCAGCCCGTCGAGGGCGGCCTCGGCCACGGCCCCGGGCGGCAGCACGCCGTCGCGGGCGGCCGCGCTGGCCGCCCCCAGCATGGCGGTGTCGACGCCCTGCGGGCACAGGGCGGCGACCCGGATGCCGTCCTCGGCATGCGCGATGGCGAGATGCTCCAGGAAGGCCAGCGCCGCGTGCTTGGTGGCCGAGTAGGTGGCGCTGCCGATCTGGCTGAGTAGCCCGGCCGCCGAGACGGTGCCCAGGAACGCGCCCCCGCCCCGTTGGCGCCAGAGCGGGACCAGAACCCGCGCCGCGTGGACATGGCCCATCACGTTCACCGCCCAGGACCGCGCCCAGCTCTCCGGATCGGCGGAGGTGGCGAGATCCGGATCGGGATCGCGCTCCAGGATGCCGGCGTTGGAGCAATAGAGGGCGACCGGGCCGATCTCGGCCTCGATCCGCGCCAGGATTGCGACGACCGCCGCGGCGTCGCCCACGTCGAGCGCGAAGGCCTGGCCGCCGAGCCCGGCCGCCACGGCCTCCACCCCGGCCGCGTCCTGGTCGAGGGCTACGATCGTCGCGCCGCGGGCCTTGGCCGCGACCGCGAGCGCCCGGCCGATCCCCCGTGCGGCCCCCGTGACGGCGACGACGCGGCCGGCGAGATCCATGCCGGGATCCACGCCGAGGTCCACGCCGCGATCCACGTCAGGCCCCCGCCCGCTCGGCGAAGCCCCAGGCCGCGGCGGCGAGTTTCGGCACCCGCGCCGCCATGGCGGAGGCGTGCTCGCTCGCGGCGTTGCCGGCCTTGGCGCGGGCGGCCACACCCTGGAGGATGCCGACCAGCCGGAACAGGTTGTAGGCGAAGTACCAGTCGAGGTCGGGCAGGCTCGTCCGGTCCGCCGCCCGGCAGTAGAGCGCCACCGCCTCGTCCCGGGTGGGGATGCCGAGCGCCTGCAGGTCGAGGCCGCGCAGCCCGCTGCGCCCGTCGGCGGGCAGTTCCCACTGCATCAGCAGGTAGCTGAAATCGGCCAGCGGATCGCCGAGCGTCGACAATTCCCAGTCGAGGACCGCGCTGACGCCGCCGTCGCGGGAGAAGATCAGGTTGTCGAGGCGGTAGTCGCCGTGGACCACGCAGGCGCCCTGCTGCTCGGGCACGGTGCGGGGCAGCCACGCGATCAGCCGCTCGACATCCTCCAGGCGCCCGTCCTCGGCGGCGCGGTACTGGCGGGTCCAGCGGTCGACCTGCCGGGCGAAGTAGTTGCCGGGCCGGCCGTAATCGGCGAGCCCGGCCGCCTCCGGATCGATCGCGTGGAGGCGCGCCAGCGTGGCGATCATGCCGGCGTAGTGCCGGTGGCGGACATGGGGGTCGAGGCCCGGCAGCGCCCCGTCCCAGTGCACGGCGCCGCCCACCGCCTCCATCACGTAGAAGGCCGCGCCGATGACGTCCGGATCCTCGCAGAGCGCGAAGGGGCGGGGCACCGGAAAGCCCTCGCCGTAGAGGGCGCCGATCACCCGGAACTCGCGCTCCACCGCGTGGGCGGAGGGCAGGAGCGGGCCGAAGGGCTTCCGGCGCAGCACGTAGGCCTGGGCGGGGGTGTCGAGCCGGTAGGTCGGGTTCGACTGGCCGCCGCGGAACTGCTGCACGGTGAGCGGGCCCGAGAAGCCGCGCACGTGCTCCGTCATCCAGGCGGAGAGCCGCGCCTCGTCGATCCGGTGGCGCGGCTCGACCGGCTTCACGCCCGAGAAGACATCGGCGTCGCTCATGCGCGCTCCGGCTCCTCGGCGCCCGGACGGGCATTGGTGTAGCGCCCGAATTCCAGCCGGGCGATCGAGCGGTTGTGGACCTCGTCGGGCCCGTCGGCGAGCCGCAGGGTGCGGATATGGGCGTACATCCTGGCGAGCCCGAAATCCTCCGACACGCCGGCCCCGCCATGGGCCTGGATGGCGTCGTCGATGACCTTCAGCGCCACCCGGGGCGCCGCGACCTTGATCATGGCGATCTCGAGCTTGGCGCCCTTGGCGCCGACCTTGTCCATCATGTCGGCCGCCTTCAGGCAGAGGAGGCGGGTCATCTCGATGTCGATCCGCGCCTCCGCGACTCGCTGCTCCCAGACCGACTGCTCGGAGATCCGCTTGCCGAAGGCGACCCGGGACACGAGCCGGCGCGCCATGGCCTCCAGCGCCACCTCGGCGGCCCCGATCGTGCGCATGCAATGGTGGATGCGGCCGGGCCCCAGCCGCCCCTGCGCGATCTCGAAGCCGCGCCCCTCGCCGAGGATCAGGTTCTCGGCGGGCACGCGGACGTTCTCCAGCACCACCTCGCCGTGGCCCTTGGGGGCGTCCTCGTAGCCGAAGACCGGGAGCAGCCGCTCCACCCGCACGCCGGCCGTGTCCATGGGTACCAGGATCTGCGATTGCTGCTTGTGCCGCGGCGCCTCGGGGTCGGTCTTGCCCATCAGGATCGCGATCCGGCAGCGCGGATCGCCGACGCCGGTCGACCACCACTTGCGGCCGTCGATGACGTAGTGGTCGCCGTCCCGGCGGATCGACGTGGCGATGTTGGTGGCGTCCGAGGAGGCGACCTCCGGCTCGGTCATCAGGAAGGCCGAGCGGATCTCGCCCGCCATCAGGGGCTTCAGCCACCGGTCCTTCTGGGCTGCGGTGCCGTAGCGGTGCAGCACCTCCATGTTGCCGGTGTCGGGCGCCGCGCAGTTGAAGCATTCCGAGGCGATCCCGACCCGGCCCATCGCCTCGGCGCAGAGGGCGTAGTCGAGGTTGGTCAGGCCGGCGCCGCGATACGCATCCGTGTCGTGCCCGGGGGAGGGCGGCAGGAACAGGTTCCACAGGCCCTCGGCCCGGGCCCTCTCCTTGAGGCGCTCCATCGTGGGGGCGGGCGCACGGCTCGCGGCGCGCTCCGCCGCCACCGCGGCGGCCGCCGGCACGATCGCGTCGGCGATGAAGGCGCGCACGCGCCCGAGCCAGTGGGTCTGGGACTGGGAGAGGTTGAAGTCCACGGCGTCCGCTCCCTAGGGTATTGTCTGCCGGGCGAGCGCGCCAAGCTTGCACGAGCCGGTGACCCACCTTCCGACGGCCCCGCGCCGCGGCGCAACGGCCCCCCACGCCCGCGCGGGAGGGGGTTGGGCTGCGGGCTGCGCGCGGTCCGGAAAGGCCCGGTCGCTCACCCTGTCCCCCCTCCCGCCCGGGAGAGGGAACCCGCGCGCCGTCCCGACCTGCACGCGCAAGCCGCGACGGACCGGAATCATCCGGCCCTCACAGATAGGCCGATCCCATCTCGCTGGCGAAGCGCTGCGGCGGTCCCTCCCAGACGATCCGCGCCTGTTCCAGCACGTAGACCCGGTCGGCGTGCGGGAGCGCGAAGGTGACGTTCTGCTCGCCGAGCAGCACCGTGATGGGCGTCGTCTGGCGCAGCTTCTCCAGGGCTTTCGACAGCAGTTCCAGGATCACCGGGGCGAGGCCGAGCGTCGGCTCGTCGAGGATCAGGAGGCGGGGGCGCATCATCAGCGCCCGGGCGATGGTCAGCATCTGCTGCTCGCCCCCCGACAGGGTGCGGGCGGTCTGGCCCTCGCGGGCCTTCAGGATCGGGAACAGCTCGTAGAGCCAGTCGCGCTGCTTGGCGCTCTCGGCCTTCGGGAAATGCTGGCCGCCGAGGTCGAGGTTCTCGCGCACGCTGAGGTCGCCGAACAGCTCGCGGGTCTCGGGCACCTGGACGATGCCGGCGCGCGCGATGGCGGCGGGCTTCATCCGGGAGAGATCCTGACCGTCGAACCGGATCGTACCGGTATGCGGGACGAGGCCCGAGATGGCGTTGAACAGCGTCGTCTTGCCGGCGCCGTTCAGACCCACCACCGAGACGAACTCGCCCTCGTGGACGTGGATCGCGGCGCTGCGCAGGGCCTGCGCCTTGCCGTAGAGCACGTCGACATTCTCGACGGTGAGCAGCGAATCGGGTTTGAACGCCGCCTCGGGCCGGGCCGCCGTCTCGATGCTGCCGCCGAGATAGACCCGGCGCACGGTGGGGTCGGCCATCACGGATTCGGCCGAGCCCTCGGCGATCCGCTCGCCGAGATACATGGCGAAGACCCGATCCACGATGGCCGCGACGCTCTTCACGTTGTGATCGACGAGGAGCACGGCCTTGCCCTCGTCGCGAAACCCCTGGATCAGCTCGGAGAAGGCCGAGACCTCGCCGCCGGTCAGCCCGGCGAAGGGCTCGTCCACCAGCACCACCCGGGGATCGCGGGCGATGGCCTTGGCGAGCTCCAGACGGCGCAGATCCGCGAAGGGCAGGGTGCCGGGGCGCCGGTCGACGACGGCGCCGAGGCCGACGCGCTCGGCGATTTCCTTGGCGCGCCGCGCCACGTGCGGATCCGCGGCCAATCGGATCAGGCTGTCGGGCAGGAGCGCGAGGCTGATATTCTCCAGCACGGTCTGCCGCTGGAGCGGGCGGGCGTGCTGGAACACGAGGCCGATCCCGGAGCGCGCCACCCGGTGAGCCGGCATCCCGCCGATCTCGGTGCCGTCGAGGCGGATCGAGCCGGCGCTGGGGCGCTCCAGCCCCATGATCAGCTTCATCACGGTGGACTTGCCCGACCCGTTCGGGCCGATCAGGCCGAGGATCTCCCCGGGCCGCAGGTCGAGGTCGATGTCCTTGACGGCGACGAGGCCGCCGTAGCGCTTGGTCAGGCCGCGCACGGTCAGGCAGGGCTCGGCCGCGACCGGCGCTGCGGCCAGCGCGGGCGTGGGCCTCACGGCGACGGTCATCGGGCGCTCCTGAGGGAGGCGAGGCCGAGCAGCCCCGAAGGCACGAACAGGATCACGAGGAGCGCCACCGCCGAGACCACGAAGGTCGACAGGCCGCCGAGCGGGCGCAGCAGCTCGCCCGCCGCGATCAGGAACACGGCGCCGAGCGCCGCGCCCACGATGGTGCGCCGGCCGCCGAGCACCGCCGCGATGATCACCTGCACGCCCACCGACGTGTTGATCAGCGTGCCGACCGAGGCGGTGCCCATGTAGAAGACCACCAGCCCGCCCGCGAGGCCCGAGAAGGCGGCGCTGATCGCGAAGGCCGCGAGCTTGTGCTTGGCGACGTTGAAGCCGAGCGCCCCGGTCACCACCGGATCCTGGCCGGCGGCCTGGAGGATCAGCCCCGCGGGGGAGCGGGCGATGGCCGTGAGGATCAGGCCGGAGACCGCCATGAAGCCCAGCGCCAGCCAGTAGTTGGTGTCGGCGTCGATGGAGATGACGTCCGGCACGGTCAGGCCGATCTCGCCGCCGGTGAGGCCGGAGAAGACCACGATCATGTTCTGCAGGAGCAGGACCGCCACCAGGGTGATCAGCCCGAAATAGGGGCCGCGGACCTTCAGGGCCGGCAGCGCCAGGGCGAGGCCGCCGACCACGGCGAGCACCGTCCCGACCGCCAGGCAGTAGGGGATCGGCAGCTCGTAGCGGTTGTTGAGGATGCCGGCGCCGTAGGCCCCGAGCCCGATCAGGAAGGTCGGGCCGAAATTCACCTCGCCGGCGAAGCCGAAGAGCAGGTCCCAGGCCATCGAGAACACGCCGAAATAGTAGGCGATGGTCAGGAGGCCGAGGATGTAGCCGGACACCCACCAGGGCAGGGTGGCGGCGGCCAGGACGGCGAGGATCGCGATCCAGAAGCCGGGGGTGGTGAGGAGCTTCATGGATGAGCCAGACCAGGGTCGACCATTACGATTCCGAGTGCCCGAAGCGGTACGGACAAGGGGCGGGTCCGCGCTCCCGGGCGGGAGAGGGGGCTCGTCGCGCGACCGGCGGACACGGGGATGCCGGACCCGCACATCACCGTCGCCCCAGCAGGCCCTGCGGGCGCAGGTACATGACGGCGACCAGCAGCAGCAGGGCCGGGATCACCCGGTAGGCCGGCGAGACCAGGTAGGCGGTGGCGGTCTCGAGGTAGCCGACCACGTAGGCGGCGATCAGCGAGCCGGTGACGCTGCCCAGCCCCCCCAGCACCACGATCGAGAAGGCGCTCGCCGTGAGGGGCCCCACGGAATACGACGACACCCCGAGGAACATCCCGAGCAGCACCCCGGCGATGCCGGCGAGCAGGCCGTAGATCGCCCAGACCGCCACGTAGATCTTGCCCATGTCGTGGCCGAGCAGCGTCACGCCGCGCGGGTTCATGGAGGCGGCGAGCAGGACCTTGCCGGCCCGCGCCCGGTTCACGAACAGCCAGAGCAGGGCGATCACCACCCAGCAGATCACCGCGGTGAACAGCTCGTTCTTGGGCGTGCGCACCCCGGCGATCTCGACCACGCCCTCGACGATCGGCAGCACGGTCTTGGGATTGTCGGTGAAGAAGTAGGCCACCAGCTCCTGGATCATGATCCCCCAGAGCAGGGTGCCGGTGAGGACGAAGATCTCCTTCTCCTCCCGCGGGATCGCCCGGCTGCGCTCGATCGGCGCGACCACCGCGAAGTAGGTGACGAGGGCGCCCGCGAGCCCGCAGAGGATGCCGATCGCCGCGCCCGCGTAGGAGCCGAGCCCGAACAGCGCGGAGGCCGCCCAGGCCGCCACCGCGGCCATGACCATCAGGGCGCCGTGGGTCAGGTTGAGGACGCCCGAGACGCCGAAGATCAGGGTGAAGCCCATCGCGCCGAGCGCGTAGAGGGCCGAGATGGCGAAGCCATCGACGAGGATCTGGAGGCCGATCACCGCGCTCTCCCGCCCCGGCCTACTGCACCACCGCCTTCACCGCAGGGGGCAGGATCATGGCCCCGTTGGCGGTCGCCGCCGGCCAGATCGCCACCTGCTTGCCGTTCTGCCACTGCCCGAGGACGCTGGTCATCAGGCCGGGCCCGTACTGGATCGAGTGGGTGAACGGGTCGTCCTTGCCGTAGAACTTGAGATGCCCGACCGTGCCGACGTAGTCGGTCTTCTCCAGGGCATCGACGAGCTTGTCGGCCTCCGTGGAGCCCGCCCGCCGGATCGCCTCCGCGGTGTAGTACGTGGCGTCGTACGCCATGTACCCCGCGTAGGACGGCGCCCCGCCGAAGCGCTTGGTGAAGGCCTCGGCGAAGGGGATCGTCTTCTCGGTGAGCGCCACGCCCGGCAGCGCCACGCTGTCGAACAGCACGCCCTGCGTGCCGCCGTTGGTGTTGGCCCAGAAGGTCGAGGAGGTCGCCTGGCCGCTGATGCCGGTCATGGCGATCGGGACCTGCTGGTTCTGCCACTGAACGGTCGGCTGCACGCCGACATGGGCGATGCCGGTGACGATCAGGTCCGGCTTGGCCGCCTCGATCTTGTTGTAGATCGGCGTGAAGTCGCCCGTGTCCGGCGAGAAGCGGACGTGCTCCACCACCTTGAGCCCGGATTTCGGCAGACATTCCTGGTAGGCGGCGTCGAGCGGCCGGGTCCAGGCCGCGTCCTCGCTCATGATCGCCGCCGTCTTGGCCTTGAGCTTCTCGACCAGCACCTCCTTGGCCGAGTCGCAGACCGCCTGCGCCAGGGCGTGCGAGGTCAGGTAGCCGTGGAAGGTGTACTTGTTGCGCGCGTAATCCTTGTGGACCGCGACGCTGATCTCGTTCGAGGCCGCGCCCGGCGTGATCATCGGCGTCTTGAGCCGGGCCGCCCAGGGCATCAGCGCCAGCACGACCTCCGAGATGTAGCTGGCGATGACGAAGTTGACCTTGTCCTCGGAGACCGCCCGCTGGAAGGCCCGGACCGCGTCGGAGGCGGAGGACTTGTCGTCGTAGGTGACGACCTGGATCTGGCGCCCGTCGATGCCGCCCTGGGCGTTGATCTCGTCGGCGGCGAGCTGCACGGCCTGCGGGATCGAGGCCCCGGCCACGGACTGCGCCTCGGCGATCACGCCGATCTTGATCGGGTCGGCGGCGTGCGCCGGCCCCGCGAGCGGGGAAGCCGTCGCCAGCAGTGCGGGCAGCATGCGCCGGATCGGGACGCGCCGGGAGGCTGCGCGCGCGGGCTCGGACATCGGCGTTTCCTCTCGTCGTGCCCGCATTCTTTATTCGCAGGCTTGGGGGGACTGTAGCCGGGGCTCGACGGATCACAAGGGCCGGCCGGTCCGGGGCGGGTGACGTTTCCGGCGAGTCGTTGGCTGCGCGATTTCCGCCGCCGGGATTGTTGCGCCCCGGCAACCCGCACCGCGTTTCCGGCAACCGCCGGCGGCTCCGGGCCCGCGCGAGCGCCCCGTCCGCATCGGAGCCCAGCTTCGGCACAGCCAGATGGTGTCGCGTCCGTTCCCGACCGAGCCCGGCCGCAGGGCGCCGCGCAGCATCGGACGGGAGGGGCGCCATGCTCAGACGTACAACGACCGCCGCACTGGCGCTGACCGCCCCGTTCCTGGCCGTGACCGGCCAGGCGCACGCCGCCGCCGTGACCCAGCCCGGAGAGCAGGTCGGCCTCGCGCCGGGCCTGCCGCTGCCGGAGGGATTCTACGCCTTCGACACGTTCAGCTGGGGACGGGCCGACCGCCGCGACGCCGCCGAGGTGGGCGTCAACATCCCGTTCCTGATCTACGCGTCGCCACTCAAGATTCTTGGTGCGCGCGTCGAGCCGGTGGTCGCGTTCCCGTCGGTGTTCATCAACACCCACTTCCCCGCCCCGGTCCCCAACCGGGACGTCAGCACCTTCTACACGCCGTTCCTCGGCAACATCTTCGCGTGGAACCTCGGCGGCGGCCTCGGCGTGTCGTACATCGCGGGCGCCTACCTGCCGTACGGCGACCGCGGCTCGCTCGGGCTCGGCCTCCGGGGCACGCCGCTGCTGCCGCAATCCGCGTCGGCGACGCTGACCCAGCGCGTCGCCGCCACCTACGTGGGCGACGGCAGCCTCAACCTCTCGGCCATCCTCACCTACAACCGTCCCTTCGACGCGCATGGCCGGTTCGGCGGCACCGTCGGGACGGCGATCGGGCCGATCCCGGTGGCCGACCAGATCAACCTCGATCTCACCGCCACCAAGAAGTTCGGGAAGTTCGAGATCGGCGCCGTGGCGTACGGCTACACCGACCTGCCGGTGAACCGCCGCGACCGCCTGTTCAGCCGCTTCCAGCGGGACGGGTACATCGCGGCCGGCGGCCTCGTCGGCTACGATTTCGGGCGCGTGATCCTGCAGACCTTCGTGACGCGCGAGATCGTCGCGCGCGACACCCTCAACGCCGCCGGGCAGCGCCAGCACAACGAGGAGACCCGGGGCTGGTTTCGGGTGATCGTGCCCTTCCCGGTGGCGAGCGCGGCGGCGGCACCCGAGCCGCTGCTCCGCAAGGACTAGGCGCTCTCCGCCGAGGCGGGCTCCGGTTCGGCGCCCGGGACCCGGATCCGAGCCCGGGTGCGGCGCCACGGTACACGGGACCGAGGCGGCCGGTGGCGATCCTCCAGCCCTTCCCTCATCCGGCGGTGGCGGCGCGGAGCGCCGGCCTCGAAGGGGCGCTCCGGATGGCGCGGCGATCCCTGGATGACTCCTTCGACGCCCGCTGAAGCGGGCCCTTCATCATCATGGGTCGGACAGGATCACCCGATCACCGTGCATCGGGGCGCTGTCGCGCACCGGGATGCGGCCCGACCGGGCTCGGCCCCGAGATCCGCCGCGGGTTTCACGCGGGCCGCCCTGTCCGCATCGGGACTATCGAGCCCGGCCCCGCGGGCCTAGGTTCCCGGCAGATCCGCGACGCGCGGACCGGACGGCCTCGCAGAAGGGCGCGGACAGGTGAGGAACGCACGCATGGCCGCGCCCGGGACCATCCCGGGCCGCGGCCCCCGGCCCCGCCGGGGACGGACCCCATGAGCCTGCGCTGGACCCGGCGGCCCGAGGGCTCGACCTGGGGGGATTTCGGGCCCGACGACGAGCGCGGGCGCCTGAACCTGCTGACCCCCGAGAAGGTGCGGCAGGGCGTGGCCGAGGTGCGCGAAGGGCTCACCTTCTGCCTCAGCCTGCCGCTGGACCTGCCGGGCGGCAACGTCCTCAATCCGCGCCGCCACCCGCCGCAGATCACCCCGACCCGCCGCGCCAACGGCCGGCCGAACATGAACTTCCCGGTCTGCGAGGAGGTCGACGGCGCCACCGACGTGATCTGCGACGACCGGGCGCTGATCCACCTGCAATACTCGACGCAGTGGGATTCCCTCGCCCATGTCGGCTCGCTCTTCGACGCGGACGGCACCGGGGCGGGCCCCACCTTCTACAACGGCTTCCGGGGCGGGCACGACATCGTCGGGCCGGAGAGCGCCGCGGCGGCCGACCAGCCGTCCCGGGCGAAGCGGCTCGGCATCGAGCGCCTGGCCGAGACCGGCATGCAGGGCCGGGCCGTGATGATCGACCTGCGCGCCCATCTCGGCGACGCCAAGGTGAAGGTCGGCTACGACCAGCTCGCCCGGATCCTGGAGGCCGACGGCGTCGTGGTCGAGCCCGGCGACATGGTCTGCCTGCACACGGGCTTCGCCGAGCGGCTGATCGCCATGGGCGGCGCGCCGGACCCGACGCGGGTGCACAACCTCTGCGCGGGACTGGACGGCCGGGATCCACGGTTGCTGGACTGGATCACCCGCACCGGCCTGTGCGCGCTGATCGCCGACAACTACGCGGTGGAGGCCTACCCGGCCGGACCCGGCCCCGCCTGCTGCGCGACGCTGCCGCTCCACGAGCACTGCCTGTTCAAGCTCGGGGTCAATCTCGGCGAGCTCTGGCACCTGACGCCGCTGGCCGAGTGGCTGCGCGCCAACGGCCGCAGCCGCTTCCTGCTCACCGCTCCGCCCCTGCGCCTGCCGGGCGCGGTCGGCTCGCCGACGACCCCGATCGCCACGGTGTGAGGGAAGGGGAGCATGCCCGTTCGGTCCCATCGGCGCCCGCATCCTGAGGTGCCGACGCCCGGCGGACGCGTCGGAGGGGGGCTCCAGAAGCCGCCGGGCTGGCGGGGGGCCGCCGGCGAGGCTGCTGCGCGGCACCGCAGGATGAGGACGTGGGTGGGCTTCTCCGCCCGGCGAACGGAGGGCGGGCCATGAGCGAGATCGCGATCGTCGGCGGCGGGCTGATGGGGCACGGCATCGCCCTGGTGCTGGCGCTCCACGGGCATGCCGTGCGGATCACCGACACAAGCCCCGAGACCCGCGCCCGGGTGCCGACCCTCATGGCCTCGGCGCTCGCCACCCTGCGGGCGGCGGGGGCCGCGCCCGAAGGCTGGGATGCCGACCGGCTGGCCGGCGCCGTCCGGGTCGAGGCGGAGCTCGGCGCCGCGGTGGCCGGCGCGGGCCTCGTGATCGAGGCGATCACCGAGAACCCGGAGGCCAAGCGCGCGCTGTTCACGGAGCTCGACCGGCTCTGCGCGGCCGACGCGATCCTCGCCAGCAACACCAGCTACCTCGACGTCTTCCCGCTGATCCCCGAAGCGCGGCAGGCGCGGGCGCTGATCCTGCACTGGTACACGCCGCCCTACATCGTCGACCTCGTCGACGTGGTGCCGGGGCCCGGCACGGACCCGGCGGTGGTCGCCGCGATGGACGACCTCGTGCGCGGCCTGGGCCAGGTCCCGATCGTGCTGAAGCGCTTCATCCCCGGCTACGTCGCCAACCGCATCCAGCAGGCGATCAGCGCCGAGGTGTTCCGGCTCCTCGACGAGGGCGTCGCCGCGCCGAAGGACATCGACGACGCGATCATCCACGGGCTTTCCCTGCGCATCCCGATCCTCGGCCACCTCGCCAAGGCCGACTTCACCGGGCTGGAGCTGACGCAGCGGGCTTTGGCCAACGGCAGCTACGCGCCGCCGCCGCCGCGCACCCGCTCCGAAACCCTTGACGCCCTCTGCGCCGAGGGCCGGACCGGGGTGATGGCGGGCAGGGGCTATTTCGACTGGGGCGGCCGGGAACCCGCGGACCTGTTCCGCGAGCGCGACCGCAAGCTCCTGGCGCTCAAGGCGGCCATGGCCGGGATCGGCCGGATGGAGGGCACATGATCGGGGCGGATCTGTCGGGACGGCGCATCCTCGTCACCGGGGCCTCGTCGGGGATCGGGCTGGCGACGGTGGAGATCTTCGCCCGCAACGGCGCCGCGGTGGCGCTGAACCACCTGCCGGGGGACGCCCGCGGCCCCGACGAGGCCGCCCGGCTCGCCGGGGCGGGGCTCTCGGTGGTCGCGCTGCCCGGCGACGTGTCGGCGCCCGGCGCCGCCGAGGCGATGGTGGCGGCCGGGATCGAGCGGCTCGGCGGCCTCGACGTGCTGGTCAACAACGCCGGCACGTCGGGCACCACGACGCCCATCGCCTTCGAGGACCTCGACGCGATGACCGAGGAGTTCTGGGCCACGATCCTGGCGACGAACCTCCTCGGGCCGTTCCGCTGCGCCCGGGCCGCGTCCCCGACGCTGAAGGCGAGCCGGGGCGCCATCGTCAACACCGCCTCGGTGGCCGGGCTCGGCCGGCGCGGCTCGTCGGTGGCCTACTCGGCCAGCAAGGCCGGGCTGATCAACCTGACCCGCAGCCTCGCCCGGGCGCTGGCGCCCGACGTGCGGGTCAACGCGGTGGCGCCCGGCCTCGTCGCAACGCCCTGGACCGAGCCCTGGTCGGAGGAGCGCAAGGCCTCGACCGTGGGCCGCACCATGCTGGGCCGCATGGCCCGGCCGGAGGACATCGCCGAGACGATCTTCTTCCTCGCCGCGGGGGCGGCCTACATCACCGGCGAGACGATCACGGTCGACGGCGGGGCGATCTGACGCTTGGGGAACACACGGATGTCGAGCACCACCGTCATCACCTGCGCCCTCACGGGCTCCTTCGACACGCCGCGGAAGAACCCGGCGGTGCCGGTGAGCCCGCAGGCCATCGCGCAATCGGCCCTTGAGGCCGCCGCCGCCGGGGCGGCCGTGGTTCACATCCACGTCCGCGACCCCGAGACCGCCGCGCCCAGCATGGAACTCGCCCATTACCGCGAGGTGATGGAGCGGATCCGCGAGCGGAACGCGGATGTCATCCTCAACCTGACCACCGGGGCGGGGGGCCGGTTCGTGCCGGGCGACCCCGACCCGGCGGTCGCCGGCCCGGGTACGACCTTCGTGAATCCGGAGGCCCGCACCCGGCATGTCGGCGCGCTGCGCCCGGAGATCTGCACCCTCGACGTCGCCACGATGAATTTCGGCGAGCACCTGTTCCTCAACACCCCCGGCCACCTGCGGGCGATGGCGGGTCACATCCGCGACGCGGGGGTGAAGCCGGAGATCGAGGTGTTCGACCTCGGCCAGATCGAGCTGGCCCGGCACCTGATCGCCGAGGGGCACCTGGCGCGGCCGCCCCTGTTCCAGATCTGCCTCGGCATCCCCTGGGGGGCGCCGGCGACCCCGGAGGCCCTGGTGGCGATGCGGGCCCGGCTGCCGGAGGACGCGGTCTGGTCGGCCTTCGGCATCGGCCGGGCGGAGTTCCCGATCCTCGCGGTGGCGGCCGGCATGGGCGGCAACGTCCGGGTCGGGCTGGAGGACAACCTGTACCTGTCCCGCGGCACGCTCGCGCCGAGCAACGCCGCCCTGGTGGAGAAGGCCGTGAGCCTGCTGGCCCACATCGATCGCGAACCGGCCACGCCCGATCAGGCGCGGGCGATCTTCGGGCTGGCGCCGCGGGGATAGGTGGCCCGCGCGCCTGCCGCGCATCTCCCGATCCCCTGCGCGGGACAGGAAAACCCGCCCCTGACGGAACGCCCGCATCCTCACCCGCGCCGGTATCAGCCGCGATGCCCCGCGGATACTCTGCCTTCCGAGACCGCGAGCGGCGATCAACGCTGCCGCGTTCGAGAACAGCAGGGAGAGAAACATGACGGTCCGCCACCTCACCGCGCGGCTGCTGGGAACCTTGTGCGCGCTCGGTGCCGGCGCGGCGCTGGCGGCCGACCTCGTGCCGGTGAAGATCGGCGTGCTGAACGACCGCTCCGGCGTCTATTTCGACTCCACCGGCGAGGGCTCGGTGGTGGCCGCCCGCATGGCGGTCGAGGATTTCAAGCCCGAGGAACACGGGCTGAAGGTCGAGGTCGTCTCCGCCGACCACCAGAACAAGCCCGATGTCGGCGCCTCGGTCACCCGGCAATGGTACGACCGCGACGGCGTCGACGCGGTGTTCGACGTGCCGACCTCCTCGGTGGCGCTCGCCATCGCGCAGATCACCAAGGAGAAGAACAAGGCCTTCATCAACTCGGGCGGCGGCACCGCGGACCTGACCGGCCCGGCCTGCACGCCCAACACGGTGCACTGGACCTACGACACCGCGGCGCTCGCCAACGGCACCGGCAAGGCGATCCTCAAGCGCGGCGGCAAGAGCTGGTACTTCATCACCGCCGACTACGCCTTCGGCCTCGCCCTGGAGCGGGACACCAAGGCCGTCGTGGAGAAGAACGGCGGCACGGTCGTCGGCGGCGTGCGCACGCCGTTCCCGAACCCGGACTTCTCCTCGTTCCTGCTCCAGGCGCAAGGATCGGGCGCGCAGGTGATCGGGCTCGCCGATGCGGGACTGGACGCGGCCAACGCCATCAAGCAGGCGCACGAGTTCGGCGTCCGCCAGGGCGGCCAGACCCTCGCCGCCCTGCTCATCGCGATCACCGACATCCACTCGCTGGGCCTGGATGTGGCGCAGGGGCTGGCCTTCACCGCCTCGTTCTACTGGGACCTCAACGACGGCACCCGCGCCTTCGCGGAGCGCTTCGAGAAGCGGATGCCCGGCAAGAAGCCGACCTCGTACCAGGCGGGCGTCTACGCCAGCACGCTGCACTACCTGAAGGCGGTGGAGGCCCTGCACTCGGCCAAGGACGGCGCCGCCGTGGTCGCCAAGATGAAGGAGATGCCGACCGACGATCCCCTGTTCGGCAAGGGCATGATCCGGCCGGACGGACGCAAGATCCACCCGATGTACCTGTTCGAGGCCAAGGCGCCGTCCGAATCGAAGGGCGAGTGGGACCTCTACAAGGTGCTGGAGACGATCCCGGCCGAGCAGGCGTTCCGCCCGATGAGCGAGGGCGGCTGCCCCATGCTGGCCGGCATGACGGCGAAGTAGGCACCCCCATCCCACCCAGTCACCTCATCCTGAGGTGCCGGCGCGCAGCGGAGGCCTCGAAGGAGACCTCCAGGAATCGCGGCCGGCTGGAGGGCTCCTTCGAGGCTCGCTGCGCTCGCACCTCAGGATGAGGGCGCGGTTTGGACCTTCGTCCCTCACGCCGCGCCGATCCGATCCAGCGCCGCCATCGCGGCGTCCGGGAGCGCGAGGTCCGCCGCCGCGAGGTTCTCGCGCAGGTGGCCGAGGGCGGACGTCCCGGGGATCAGCAGGATGTTGGGCGACCGGCGCAGCAGCCACGCCAGCGCCACCTGCATCGGCGTCGCGCCGAGCCCGGCCGCCACCTCCGACAGGGTGTCCGACTGGAGCGGGCTGAACCCGCCCAGCGGGAAGAACGGCACGTAGGCGATGCCGGCAGCCGCCAGATCGTCGATGAAGGCGTCGTCGCCCCGGTGGGCGAGGTTGTACTGGTTCTGCACGCAGGCGATCTCGGTGATCCGGCGCCCGTCCGCCACCTGGCGCGGCGTGGCGTTGCTCAGGCCGATCCGGCGGATCAGCCCCTTCCGCTGCAGCTCCGCCAGCACCGTGAGCGGCGCCTCGATCAACCCCTCCGCGGGGCCGTGGACATCGAACATCAGGCGCAGGTTGACCACGTCGAGGGCGTCGACGCCGAGGTTGCGCAGGTTGTCGTGGACCGCCTGGGTGAGTTCCTCGGCCGAGAAGGCCGGGTTCCACGAGGCATCGGCCCCGCGCTTGGCGCCGACCTTGGTGACGATCACGAGGTCGTCCGGATAGGGATGCAGCGCCTCGCGGATGATCTGGTTGGTGACGTGCGGTCCGTAGAAATCGCTGGTGTCGATGTGATCGACGCCCTGCGCCACGGCCTCGCGCAGCACCGCGATGGCGGCGGCGCGGTCCCTGGGCGGCCCGAACACGCCGGGTCCGGCGAGTTGCATGGCTCCGTAACCGAGCCGTTTCACGGTCCGGTCGCCGAGCTGGAACGTCCCGGTCTGCGCGATATCGGTCATGGCGAATCTCCTGTTGGCGACCCGGATGTAGACGTCACCGTTTGCGCGGATAAGCCGTGACAATCGGCACGGGCCGTGCGGATTCTCGAACGATGACCCAGGATCTGTCGGACCTCACCGCCTTCGTCACCGTGGCGCGGGCCGGCGGCTTTCGCGAGGCCGCCCGCGCCGGCGGAGCGAGCGCGTCGAGCCTCAGCGAGGCCGTGCGCCGGCTGGAGGCGGGCCTGGGCGTGCGCCTCCTGAACCGCACCACCCGCAGCGTCGCGCCCACCGAGGCCGGCGCCCGCCTGCTGGACCGGCTCGGGCCGGCGCTGGCCGAGGTGGAGTCCGCCCTCGACGTGGTGAACGGCTTCCGCGACCGGCCGGCCGGGATGCTTCGGCTGAACGTGCCGCTGAGCGCCGCCCGGCTGGTGCTGCCGGCGCTCGTGCCGCCCTTCCTGGCGGCCTATCCGGAGATCCGCCTGGAGGTGGTGGTTGAGGACGGGTTCGTGGACGTTCTGGCGGCGGGCTGCGACGCCGGCATCCGCTACGACGAGCGGCTGGAGCTCGACATGATCGCCGTGCCGATCGGCCCGCGGCGGCAGCGCTTCGCCACCGCGGCCGCCCCGGCCTATCTCGACCGGCGCGGCCGGCCGGACCATCCGCGGGATCTCCTGGACCATGCCTGCCTGCTCGGCCGGTTCCCGAGCGGCGCCTTGACGGCCCCCTGGGAGTTCGAGCGCGACGGCGACATCGTCCGGGTGGATCCGTCCGGGCCGCTGATCGTGCGGGTCGGCGCCAGCGACCTCGCGGTCGCGGCCGCGGTCGCGGGAACCGGGATCGTCCACCTGTTCGAGGATTGGCTGCGGCCGCTTCTCGACAGCGGCGCCCTGGAACCGGTGCTGAAGCCCTGGTGGCAGGCCTTCTCCGGACCGTTCCTCTACTATCCGGGCCGGCGGCTCCTGCCGGCGCCGCTGCGCGCCTTCGTGGACTTCGTCAGTGCGCGGCCGGCGGCGCCGGATCCGGTACTTCGAACACCGTGAGCTGCCCGCCCGGCGCCGTGTACTGCGACAGGGCCGCGTAGCCGCCCACCGCCCCCGAACCGTCGGCCGGGTCGGTGAGCCCGGCCGCCAGACCGATCCCGGCCCAGCCGCCGACGCCGGAGAGCACCGCCACGTACTGCTTCCCGGCGTGCAGGTAGGTGGTGACGTTGCCGACGATGCCGGACGGCGTCTTGAACCGGTAGAGCTCGCGCCCGTCCCGGGCATCGACCGCCTTCAGGTAGCCCTCCAGCGTGCCGTAGAAGACCACGTTGCCCGCCGTGGCGAGCGCCCCCGACCAGACCGAGAACGGCTCCGGGATCGTCCAGGCGATCCGGCCCTTGGCGCCGTCCCAGGCGATGAACGCGCCGGTCCGGTCGGTGCCCTCCGGCGGGTGCAGGGTGAGCGTCGCGCCGACATAGGGCTGGCCGGGCGTGTAGGTGACCCGGAACGCCTCGTAATCCATGCACATGTGGTTGGTCGGCACGTAGAACAGCCGGGTCAGCGGCGAGTAGGCCGCCGGCTGCTGGTTCTTGGCGCCCAGCGCCCCGGGACAGATATTTTTCGTGGCTTCGTCCTCGTCGGCCTCGCCCGGCGCGTAGCGCCTGTCGACCACTGGCCGGCCGTAGCCCGGCGCGGCCGGATCCATCTCGACCCGGCTGGCCCAGTTGACCGTGGGGTCGAACTTCTCCGCCACCAGCAGGTCGCCGGTGGCCCGGTCCAGGGTGTAGCCGAAGCCGTTGCGGTCGAAATGGGTCAGCACCTTGCGGGGCCCGCCGCCGATCACCTGCTCGGTGAGGATCATCTCGTTGACGCCGTCGTAGTCCCACTGGTCATGGGGCGTCATCTGGTAGACCCAGTGGGCGATCCCCGTATCGGCGTCGCGGGCGATGATCGCCTGCGCCCAGCGGTTGTCGCCGGGGCGCTGGTTCGGGTTCCAGGTCGAGGGATTGCCGGTCCCGTAATAGACGAGGTTTAGGTCCGGGTCGTACGAGAACCAGCCCCAGCTGCAGGCGCCGCCGGTCCGCCACTGGTCGCCCTCCCAGCTCCTCAGGGAGGAATCCCGGCCGATCGGGCGCCCGAGCTCGGTGGTTCGCTCCGGATCGACCAGCATGTCGGCATCCGGCCCGGTGGCGTAGGCGCGCCAGAGGCGCTTCCCGCTGGCCTGATCGTAGGCCGTGACGTGGCAGCGCGCCCCGTACTCGCCCCCCGCCAGCCCGACGATCAGCTTGCCGCGCACCGGCAGGACCGTGGCGGTGTTGGTCTCGCCCCGGCCCGGGTCGCCGTTCTTCACCGACCACAGCACCCGCCCGGTCTCCGGATCGAGGGCCACCACCGTGGTGTCGGCCTGCTGCAGGAACAGCCGCCCGTCCGCGTAGGCGAGCCCGCGGGAGACCGTGTCGCAGCACATGACGGCGATGACGCCCGCGTCCTGCCGCGGGGCGTAGCGCCACAGGATCTTCCCGCCCTGGTCCAGGTCGAGGGCATAGACCACGTTGGGGAAGGGGGTGTGCACGATCATGAGGTGCCCGATCACGATCGGCGCGCCCTCGTGCCCGCGCAGCACGCCGGTGGAGAAGGTCCAGGCGACCTTGAGGCGCCCGACATTGCCGGCGTCGATCCGGTCGAGGTCGGAATAGCGGGTGTTGGCGTAGTCCAGGGTCTGGAGGACCGGTCCTTCGGCCGCGAAGCCTGCGCCGGCCAGCAGGACGAGCGGCACAGCCGCGAGGGTCGGGACGCGCATCCTGGGGCTTCCTCTTCCGGCCGGCTCGGTCGGCGCGGCCTCATACACCGGACCGCCGTCGAAATCCCGGCGCGGCCGGCGCGGCCGACGCCCCCGACCTCAGGGGAGGGAGGACTGTTCCAGTGCGCACTGGACCGAGCGTACCGGACCGGGCGCACCGCCGGCGTTGCGGGGCCGAGCCGTTTTCGACGGCTCAAGCCCTCCATATCCGAAGCCGTGCTCTCAACGAAACCAATATAGGCAAGCTATATTTTACTATATGAGCGATATAAACGGACTAATGGCCGCATAAATCTGCACCAAGAGGGCATGTGTTCAGATTTGTACGGACTCACAACAAAAACACGATGATTTCTCCGCGGTTTTTAGCCAGACTCCGCGCGAAACGGGGGAATGGACGCATGGCGCTCAAACTGAAGATCGGCGCGAAGGTCACGCTGGCCGCGGTCACGGCCTGCCTGCTGGTCGTCGGGATGATCGCCAACCAGTGGCTCAGCGCGCAGACGATGGTCGGCAACATCGCGGCGATCGGCCGCGAGCAGGCGATCCTCAAGGGGATCGAGGGCGCGCAACTCGCCATGGCCAGGATGCGCGACACGCTGCACACGCTCGAATCGGCGCCCGCGGACGCGATCGACGAAGCGTCCCTGAGCGGGATCGACGCGCTCGCGCGCGCCGCCGCCGCGGGCCTGGACGGCCCCATCGCCCTCGCCCTCAAGCCCGACGTGCTCAAGCAGACGCAGGCAAGTCTGCTGCGCCACGCGAGCCAGGCGCGGGCCTACCTGACGGAGACGCGGCTCGCGCCCCGGGTGGCGGCGCGCAGGACGCTCAGCGACGTCGAGGCCAACGCCGACGCGGCCATCGGCGAATCGACCAAGAACGCGCAGGTCTTCGCGGCCGACGCGACGGGGGCCGCCCTGGCCCAGGCCGACACGGCGAGCTGGCGCGGCCTGGCCATCGGGCTGCTCGGCCTCACCGTGGTGCTGGGTTCCGCGCTGCTCATGATCTTCGGCGTCTCGCGCCCGATCCGCCGGATCGGCGACGTCCTGCTGGCCATCGCGGAGGGGCGGAGCGACGTCGCGATCCCCTATACCGGACGCTCCGACGAGATCGGGGAGACCGCCCGTTCCGCCCGGGTGTTCCGGGACAGCCTCATCCGCACCCACACCCTGGAGGACGAGGCCAACGCGGCGCGCAGCGAGGCCGAGGGGCGGCGCAGGTCCGCGATGCGGGCGATCGCCGACGGGTTCGAGGGCACGGTCGGCGGAATCATCCGGGTGGTCTCGGAGGCCGCGGCCGAGCTCCGGGCCACCGCCCAGAGCATGACCGACACCGCCAACGAGACGGCGATGAAGACCGCCACCGTGGCCTCGGCGGCCGAGGCGGCCTCGACCAACGTCCAGGCCGTGGCCTCGGCGGCCGAGCAGCTGGGCACGTCGGTGTCCGAGATCGGCCGGCAGGTCACCGGCTCGGCGGATCTGGCACAGGGCACCGTGAGCGAGGCCGACCGGACCGCCCGATCCGTGCAGGCGCTCAGCGCCGCGGCGACCCGGATCGGCGACGTGGTCGGACTGATCTCGACCATCGCCGGGCAGACGAACCTTCTGGCCCTCAACGCCACCATCGAGGCGGCGCGCGCCGGCGAGGCGGGCCGGGGCTTCGCGGTGGTCGCCGCCGAGGTCAAGGAGCTGGCCGACCAGACGGCCAAGGCCACCGGGGAGATCGCCGCGCAGATCGGCCAGATCCAGGGGGCCACCGCCGAGGCGGTGGCGGCGATCACCGCGATCACCGGCCGGATCCGCGAGATCAACGGCGTCGCCACCAGCATCGCCACGGCGGTCGAGGAGCAATCGGCGGCGACGCAGGAGATCGTGCGCAACGTCGCGGAGGCGGCGGCCGGCACCGGCGCCGTCACCACCACCATCACGGGCGTGGCCGATGCCGCCGAGGGGACCGGCGCTGCGGCCGCCCAGGTCTTCGCCTCCGCGTCGGCCTTGTCCGGCCACGCCGAGCGGCTCGACGCCGAGGTGCAGCGCTTCATCTCCGACGTGCGCGCGGCCTGATCGCACCGTCCCCGGGGCGTTCGGGCGGCCCCGCCGCCCGATCCGCGTCACATCCGCTGCTGGACGATGTCCTCGGCCTCGGGATCGGGCTCGTGGCCGGCGTCGCGGAGCAGCGGAACGACGGCGTCCGCCTCGCGGGCGACGAGGTAGCTGAGATCGAGCCCCTCGCGGATGAAGCCGTGGCCGCGCATGTGCTCGAACAGGGCGAGCAGCGGCGCCCAGAACTCGGCCACCGAGACCAGCACCACGGGCTTGCGGTGCCGCCCGAGCTGCGCCCAGGTCAGCTGCTCGACCAGCTCCTCCAGGGTGCCGATGCCGCCCGGCAGGGTCACGAAGGCGTCCGAGCGCTCGAACATCAGCCGCTTGCGGGTGTGCATGTCGGGCACCACCACGGTCTCCTGAACCTCCGCCAGCATGTGTTCGCGCGCCTGCAGGAAGTCCGGGATGATGCCGGTGACGTGGCCGCCGGCGGCGAGCGCGGCCCGCGCCACCGTGCCCATCAGGCCGACGTCGCCGCCGCCGTAGACGAGGCGCATCCCCGCCCGCGCGATCGCCGTACCGAGGATTTCCGCGGCCTCGCGGAAGGCGGGATCCCGGCCGAAGCCGGAGCCGCAATAGACACAGACTGTCCTCACCGGAGCCATCCGGCGCCCTCCTCGCGCGTCCGTTGCGAGCCGTCCGGAAGAAGCTCCGCGTCCGGCGCTCCACGCGCCAAACTGCTGAAGTCGCGCGGGATTCACCCGTCTGAGCGGCGGGACGGCTTGGTGTCGCGACCATGTACGGTATTATGGGCGGTGCCGTCGACGCTTTTCACGCGGGCGGGTGGGCCGCTCGGCGGCGGGATCAGGGGAGGCCATGGTGGCGATGTCGGGACGGGTGCGGCGCAGTCTCGTCCTGGCGCTCGCCGGCCTGCTCGGCGGCCTCGGCCTCGTGCTGGCCCTGTTCGGCGGCGAGTCCCTGCGGCGGCTCACCGGCCGCGACGAGGCCGCCCCGCCTGCCGCCGCGCCGCAGAGCACCCTGCGTGGTCTCGCCGATCCCGGCACCGTGGCCGGGCGCGTCGATCCGACCATCGATTTCCGCGACGACAAGCCCGGCGGGACCAAGCCCGGCGACGCAAAGCCCACGGAGATCCGGCCCACGGAGATCCGGCCCACGGAGATCCGGCCCACGGAGATCCGGCCCACGCAGATCCGGCCGGGCGACGCGAAACCCGGCACGCCTGCCGGTGGGACCGGACCGTCGCAGGCCCCGCAGGACGGGCGCGTCCCGGCTCCGGACGCCTCCGGCAGGATGGCCGGCCCCGATGCCGCGGAGACCCCGCGCTTCGACATCGTCCGGGTCGAGCCGAACGGCGACGCCGTCGTGGCCGGGCGCGGAGCGCCGCACGCCGTGGTCGAGATGCTGGTCGACGGCAAGCCCGTGGCCCGCGCGACGGCCGACGCGAACGGGCAGTTCGCGATCGTGCCGCCGGCGCTGCCGGCGGGATCCAGCGTGCTCGGGCTGCGGATGACCGCCCCGGACGGGCGGGCCGCCGATTCCCAGCAGAGCGTGGCGGTGGCGGTCGCTCCCGGCCGCGACCGTCGACCGCTCGTGGCCCTGACGGCTCCGGACGCGCCGACCGTGGTCCTGTCGCAGCCCGACGCCCCCGCATCAGCGTCCGGCGCGGGCGGCAAGGTCGCCACCGCCGCGCGCCCCGGGACGCCCGGCGCGGGGGCAGCGGAGCCGACCCGGATCGCCAGCGTGGACGTGCAGGGCAACGGCCGCCTGTTCGTGACGGCGACCGGGGTTCCGGGCGCCCCGATCCGGCTCTACCTCAACGAGACGCTGATCGCCCCGGGCAGCATCGGCCCGGACGGACGGGCGAGCTTCACGATCGGGCGCGGGATCAAGCCCGGCCAGTACCAGGTGCGGATCGACCAGATCGATCCGTCGACCGGCAAGGTCGCGGCCCGTGCCGAGGTCCCGCTGTCGGTGCCGGATCCGGCGCAGGTCGCAGCCCAGGAGCCCGCCGCGACGGCAACCGCCGCGGGCCACCCCAGGGCGGGCGCCCGCGAGGGTGGAAGAACGGCAGCGGGGCATGCGCCCGGGAATGCCCCTGGGACCCCGTCGGCCCTCTCCGCGCCCGCCCCGGACTCGCCCCGCGGTCCGGACACGAGCCACCTCGCGGCGGATGCCGCGGGGCCGGTGCGGGCCGGGGCGGTGTTCGTGCCGGAGATCAGCACGGCCAAGATCAGCCGCGGCGACAATCTCTGGCGGATCAGCCAGCGCGCCTACGGTCGCGGCGAGCGCTACACGGTGATCTACGACGCCAACCAGAGCCAGATCCGCGATCCGGACCTGATCTACCCGGGCCAGATCTTCGTGTTGCCGACGGGCAAGCGGGGCTGAGCCGCCCTCACTCCACGACCTGGTCGTCCCCCGCGAAAGCCAGCCGCCGCAGGCGGCGCAGGGCTTGGTCGAGGTCCTCCCGCGCGGGCGCCGCGAGGGCGAGGCGGACCGCGTTCGGCGCGTAGCCCGGCGTGACCGCGAAGGCCGAGGCCGGGAGGAGGGCGATGCCCTGGCGCAGGGCCGCCGCCGCGTAGGCCTCCGCCCGCCACGTCTCCGGCAATTCGAGCCAGAGATGGTAGGCGTGGGGATCGCCGACCACCCGGAGGTCCGACAGCGCCGCGCGGGCGATGACCTGCCGGGCCGTGGCGTCCCGGCGCTTGGCGGCGGCGAGCGCGGCCGCCGAGCCGCCCGACATCCAGTGCATCCCGGCAGCCAGCGACAATCCGAGCGCCGTCCAGGCCCCCTGGCGGACGGAGGCCGCGAGCCGGTCGGTCAGGTGCGGGGGCG
The DNA here is from genome assembly GCF_022179385.1 of Methylobacterium longum. Lineage (GTDB taxonomy): Bacteria > Pseudomonadota > Alphaproteobacteria > Rhizobiales > Beijerinckiaceae > Methylobacterium > Methylobacterium longum. The sequence goes on from NZ_BPQS01000005.1 coordinate 106,647, forward strand.
CCGCGATCAGGCCGACGGTCAGCGCCGGCATCACCCGCTTCGACAGGCTGTCGATCAGGATCGTCCGGTCCGGCGCGAAGCTGGCGAGGGGCTGGGCGTCGGCGAGGAAGCTGTAGACCGCGTCCTCGATGACCGTGAGGCCGGTCCCCTCGAGGAGGCGCGCGAGGTCGGCGCGCCGGGCCGGCCCCATCGTGACGCCCAGCGGATTCTGCAGCGTCGGCTGGATGTAGACGCCGCTCAGCGGCGCCGCCCGGTGGGCCTGGAGGAGGGCGTCGGGACACATCCCCTCCGCGTCCATGGCGACCGGCACCAGGGTGATCCCGAGGCGGGCCGCGATGCCCTTCACGACCGGATAGGTCAGCGGCTCGCAGCCGATGCGCTCGCCCGGCCCCGCCAGCGCCGCGAGGGCCGCCGCCAGCGCCTGCCGGCCGTTGCCGGTGAACAGGATGTCGGCCGGGTCGGGCGCGTAGTCGGCACGGGCCAGGAACCCGGCCGCGACCGCCTGCGCCCGGGCCGTGCCCGCCGGCCCGTACTGGCTGAACCCGATCTCGGCACCGCCGCGGGCGAGCGCCGCCAGCGTCTCCGACAGCACGGCCTCCTGCTCGGGCAGCCGCGAATGGGTCCGCTGGAGATCGAGGGCCGCCGCGGGCGGCTCCGGCTGGAGCGGCCCGACCCGGCCCGGCTCGGACCGCACGTAGGTGCCCCGCCCGACCTCCCCGGTGACGAGGCCGCGGCGCGCCAGCTCCGCGTAGACCCGGCTCGCCGTCGAGACCGCGATGCCCCGCGCATAGGCGAAGTCGCGCTGCGGCGGCAGCCGCTCGCCGGGCCGCAGCCGGCCAGCCGCGATGTCGGCCGCGATGGCGTCGGCGACCGATCGGAAATCCGCGGGCGACATTATTGCTCCGAGGTCAATGTTTCGATTGATCCGAGATGTGTATCGGATCAATTCTCCGCCAGCAATCCCGGCCGGACTGCACCCCCGCCACCGGATCGTCCGCGATGACCGCCGTCAGCCTGTTCCAGTCCCCCTCGTCCCTCCGCGCCGCCGCGCGGCCGTCCGCGCTCCAGATCTGGCTGTGCCGGATCCACACCCGGCGGGCGCTCGCCGCGCTCCATCCCGACCAGATGCGGGATGTCGGCCTCGAACCGTGGCAGGTGCGCGCGGAGATCCGGAAGCCGTTCTGGCGGGGGTGAGACGGGGACATGCGCGCAGCGCGGGTGATCCCGCGCGACCGCGCGCCTATATGCGGGGCTCACGACACCCCGCCCGACAGAACCCTCATGACCGACACCACCGCGCGCCCGGCCGGGCCGACACCGCCGGCCGGGCCGAAGCCTCTGGCCGGGCCGAATCCCCCGGCCGGGCCGGCCAATGCCGAGCGCCCCGGGCTGATCGCCACCTATCGGCGCCTCTGGCCACATCTCTGGCCCTACGGCCGGCCGGACCTGCAGCGCCGCGTCTTCCTGGCCTTCGGCCTGCTGCTCGCCGCCAAGCTGGTGACCATGGTGACGCCGTTCACCTTCAAGTGGATCACCGACGCGCTGGTCGCGGCGGTCGGCGGGCAGGAGGGTGGCAGCACGCCGGTGCCCACGGGGCTGCTCGCCGCGCCGATGCTGCTGATCGCCCTCTACGGCGTCTCGCGGATCGCCATGTCGGCCCTGACCCAGGTGCGCGACGGGCTGTTCGCCAAGGTGGCGATGCACGCGGTGCGCCGCCTCGCGCTCCAGACCTTCGAGCACATGCACCGGCTGTCCCTGCGCTTCCACCTGGAGCGTAAGACCGGCGGCCTGACCCGGGTGCTGGAGCGTGGCCGCGCCGGCATCGAGGAATTGTCGCGCCTGATGGTGCTGACCCTGGTGCCGACCATCGTCGAGTTCGTGCTGGTGCTCGGCGTGCTGGCCTACGAGTTCAGCTGGACCTACGCGGCGACCGCCTTCCTGACGGTCGCGGCCTACCTGGCCTTCACCTACAAGGCGACGGAGTGGCGGATCGCGATCCGCCGCCGGATGAACGCCTCCGACACCGACGCCAACACCAAGGCGGTCGATTCGCTGCTGAACTACGAGACGGTGAAGTATTTCGGCGCCGAGCGCCGGGAAGCGGCCCGCTACGACGAGTCGATGGCGAAGTACGAGAAGGCCTCGACGCAGACCTACGTGTCGCTGGCGGTGCTCAACGCCGGGCAGGCGGTGATCTTCACGCTGGGCATGACCGCGGTGATGTGGCTCGCCGCCCGGGACATCCTGGCGGGGCGCACCACGATCGGCGGCTTCGTGCTGGCCAACACCATGCTGGTGCAGCTCGCGATGCCTCTCAACTTCATGGGCATGATCTACCGCGAGATCAAACAGGCGCTGATCGACATCGACGACATGTTCCGCATCCTCGGGCAGAACCCCGAGATCGCCGACCGGCCGGGCGCGGCGCCCCTCGCCGTGGCGGGCGGCACGGTGCGGTTCGCGGACGTGCGCTTCGCCTACAATCCCGAGCGGCCGATCCTGCGGGGCGTCTCCTTCGAGATCCCGGCGGGCCAGACGGTGGCGGTGGTGGGTCCTTCGGGGGCCGGCAAGTCGACGCTCTCGCGCCTGCTGTTCCGGTTCTACGAGCCGTCGGCCGGCCGGATCAGCATCGACGGTCAGGACATCGCCGCGGTGACCCAGGCGAGCCTGCGGGCGGCGATCGGCATGGTCCCGCAGGACACGGTGCTGTTCAACGACACGATCGGCTACAACATCCGCTACGGCCGCGCCGACGCCACCGACGCGGAGCTGCGCGAGGCCGCCCGGCTCGCGCAGATCGACGGCTTCGTGTCGAGCCTGCCGGAGGGCTACGACACCCCGGTGGGCGAGCGCGGCCTGAAGCTCTCGGGCGGCGAGAAGCAGCGGGTCGCCATCGCCCGGACCATCCTGAAGGCGCCGCCGATCCTCGTGCTCGACGAGGCGACCTCGGCGCTCGATTCCTTCACGGAGGCCGAGATCCAGTCGGCCCTGGACCGGGTCAGCCGAGGCCGCACCACCCTGGTGATCGCCCACCGGCTGTCCACGGTGGTCAACGCCGACGCGATCCTGGTGCTCGACCACGGCCGCATCGTCGAGCGCGGCACCCATGCCGCGCTCTTGGAGGCCGGCGGCGTCTACGCGGCGCTCTGGGACCGCCAGCGGGAGGCCGACGCCGCCCTGGAGGTGCTGCAGCGCGCCGACGCGCCGGTGGTGCCGCCCCGGGTCGGGCGCGGCGCCGTGCCGGAGACAGAGGCCGCGGAGTAGGCGGGGACAAGCCGTCCCGGGGGCGGTCCTCAGGACGTCCGGTCCCGCGACCGGACCGTGACCCCGAGCAGATCCTCGAAGGGCAGCACCATCGCGCCCTTGTCCCTGTCGCCGTACCCCTGGCGCAGGGCCGTCTGGTAGGTGGCGGTGGCGGCCGCCGTGACCGGCATCGGAAAGCCGTTCTCCGCCGCGATCGCCGCCGCCGCGACGAGGTCCTTGTAGGCGGCCCCCATCGGATAGCCCTCCTCGAAGCGCCCCTGCAGGATCCGGGGCACGAAATACTGCGACGCGTAGCTCCGGCTCGTCCCCGTGGTGACCACCTGGGCGACCTGGTCGGGGTCGAGCCCCATGGCGACCGCCATCGGCAGCACCTCGGCCAGCGCCGCGATGTTGATGTCGTAGAGCACGTTGTTGATCGTCTTCGTGAGCTGTCCGGACCCGACCGGCCCCATGTGGAGGATGCTGGTGCCGATCCGCTCTAGCAGCGGGCGCACCTGCGCGACGGCGGCGGCGTCGCCGCCGCACATGACGGTCAGCGTCCCGGCCTCCGCGCCGGCCGGCGCCCCGGAGACGGGGGCATCGATGAAGAGCCGCCCCGCCGCCTCCAGGGCCCGGCCGATCGCCAGGGCCTTGGCGTGCGCGATGGTGCTGAGATCGACCACGACGGCCCCGGGCGCCAGACGCTCGGCGACACCGCCGGGGCCGAACAGGGCCGCCTCGACCACGTCGCCGTTCGGCAGGCACAGGAACAGCACCGCGGCGCCGTCGATCGCGCCCGGATCCGCCGTGGCGACGAGGCCGGGCGCGTCGAGTCCGGCGAGCCGGGCCGGATCGGCATCCACTGCGACGATCGTCTCGGCCTCGGATCCGCGCTTGGCCGCGAGGTTGCGGGCGATGGGATGGCCCATGGCGCCGAGGCCGAGGAGGGCGATGCGTGCGACCATGTCGGTGTCCCTGTCCTGGCGCCCGGCCGCGCGCTCCCGGCCGGGGCGGAGAACCAGCCGGGATCTCCGCGTCGGCGTGGCCGGTCGGTCTGCCCTAGGCCGTCGCCGCCGCTTCGTCGAGGCGGCGGCGGTGAAGCGGAGGCGTTTCGCGCCGCTCCGGAACCGACTGCGCGAGCGCCCGCGACCCTCGGAAAGTTGACGCCGGCCCGGCGGGCTGCCATCCGCGCGTCCGACCTGTCCGCCCGTCGCGGCGCCGTTGAGTCCGAAAACCCATGACAGACCTGATCGAGACGATCCGCCGGACGCTCGTGCCGATCCACAAGGAGGGCTACCCCTTCATCCTGATCGGCATCGTGCTGACGGTGCTGGCCGGCTACTTCTCGCAGTTCTTCGGCTGGATCTTCCTGATCCTCACTCTCTGGGTCTGCTACTTCTTCCGCGATCCGGAGCGCGTCACCCCGGTGGCGGACGGGCTGGTGATCTCCCCCGCCGACGGACGCGTGAACCTCATCGCCACCGTCCTGCCGCCGCCCGAACTCGACCTGCCGCAGGTGCCGACCCTGCGGGTCTCGGTGTTCATGAACGTGTTCGACTGCCACGTGAACCGGGTGCCGGTGGCGGGCCGGATCGGCCAGATCCACTACACGCCGGGCCTGTTCCTCAACGCCGAACTCGACAAGGCCAGCGACGACAACGAGCGCAACGGCATGGTCATCGAGACCGCCCATGCCGGCCAGCCGAAGCGCGTCGGCGTGGTCCAGATCGCGGGCCTCGTGGCCCGGCGCATCGTCGGCTTCGTCTCGGCGGGCGACGTGCTGGGCGTCGGCGAGCGGTTCGGCCTGATCCGCTTCGGCTCGCGGGTGGACGTCTACCTGCCGGCGGGGTCCACCGTGCTGGTGGGTCTCGGCCAGAAGGCGGTGGCGGGCGAGACGGTCCTGGCCGACCTCGGCGGCGGACCGGTCCGGGTCTTCAAGCGGATCTGAGGCGGCCATGGACGATCTCTTCCCGCCCTTCGCGCCCGATCCGAACGAGCCGCGCCCGCGCCGGTTCAAGCCGGTGCCGTTCCGGATGATCGCGCCCAACATGATCACCCTGATGGCACTCTGCCTCGGGCTCACCGCGATCCGCCTCGCCTTCGAGGGCAAGTTCGAGCCCGCCGTCATCGCCGTGGTGGTGGCCGGCGTGCTGGACGGCATCGACGGCCGGGTGGCCCGCCTGCTCAAGGGCACCTCGCGCTTCGGGGCCGAACTCGATTCCCTCGCCGACTTCGTGAATTTCGGCTGCGCCCCGGCGCTCATCCTCTACGGCTTCGTGCTGTTCCACCTGAAGTCGATGGGCTGGATCGTGGCGCTCATCTTCGCCATCGCCATGGCGCTCCGGCTCGCCCGCTTCAACGCGATGCTGGATGATCCGAACCGGCCGGAATGGAAGAAGGACTTCTTCGTCGGCATGCCGGCGCCCGCGGGCGCGCTCACCGCGATGCTGCCGCTCTACCTGCACTTCCTGGGGTTCGGCCTGGAGAGCTGGGCGGCGCCCGCGGTCCTGATCTACGTGCTGGCCATCGCCCTGCTGGTGGTCTCCACGGTGCCGACCTACTCGGGCAAGACCATGGGCAAGCGGGTGCCGCGCAGCCTCGTCCTGCCGATCTTCCTGTTCGGGGTCGCGGCCTTCGGCCTCCTGATCAGCTACCCCTTCGAGGCGCTGGTGGCGGTGAGCGGCGGTTACCTGCTGACCATCCCGGTGGTTGCCGCCCAGTACCGCCGACGGCTCAAGGCCGAGCAGGCGGCCGTCGCGGGGGAGCGGCCCGCCGCCGGCCTGCCGGCCGGATCGGAGTAGGGCCGGTCCGTCGGCCGAGCCGACTCCGCGCCCTCATGGGACATGCCCGCGTCAGCGGGCCTCGAGGGAGGGCTCCCGGGATGGCGCGCCTGGCCGGAAATCTCCCGCGCGGCCTCCGCTGCGCCCCGGCGCCTCAGGACGGGCCTCAGGACGCGGCGCGGGTCGGGGCCCGGGCACCGGGCGCGGCGCTGACGATAGCCGGCCCGCCCAACAGGCCGCTGGCCGTCACCGAATCCTCCCCTACCTTGGCAGCATTCGACGGGGGGATTCGCGAATGCTCGAGGAATTCAAGAAGTTCGCGCTGCGCGGGAACGTGGTCGATCTCGCGGTCGGGGTGATTATCGGCGCGGCCTTCGGGGCCATCGTCACTTCCGCGGTGCAGGACGTCTTCATGCCGGTGATCGGCGCGGTCACCGGCGGGCTCGACTTCTCGAACTACTACATCCCGCTCTCGTCGAAGGTGCAGGCCGGCCTGCCCTACGTGGATGCGAAGAAGCAAGGCGCCGTCATCGGTTACGGGCAGTTCCTGACCCTGACGCTGAACTTCCTGATCGTCGCCTTCGTGCTGTTCCTGGTGATCCGGGGGATGAACCGCCTGCAGACCGCCGAGGCCAAGAAGCCCGACGAGGTGCCGGCGGACGTGAAGGTTCTGACCGAAATCCGCGACATCCTGGCGGCCAAGCCGCGGGTCTGAGGTTCAGCCCCCGCGCCTGTCGGTCTCGTCGGGGTTGACGCCAAGGGCGTCGAGGATCTGGTCGAGGGCTTGGCCGACGGCGCCCGTCCCCTCCTCGTGGGTCTTCAGTCGCGTCTCCAGCCGGCGGATCTGCGGCTCGAACACCTCCGGCACGGGATCGTCGCCGAGGAAGCGAGGCTTGTCGGCCTCCACCGGCAGGACTCCGCGGAGCTGCTGGCCGAGGTGATCGCGCACCGGCTCGGGCAGGGTGGCACTCGGTTCGGTGGGATTGTCGCTCATGATCGCCTCACAGGTCGAACGGCATCTCAACGGCCGGTCGGATGAAGCGTTGCGCCGGCGCCGGACGCGGGAGACAGAAGGGCCCCGGAGCACGGCTCCGGGGCCCGCCGGGCCGGCACGAGGCCGGCCCGTCGGATCAGTCGATCACCTCGACGATGCGGTGGCCGCGGTCGACCAGCACCGGACGGTCGTTCACCACGGTGTAGCGGTAGCCGGGCTGCACCCGGTACTCCGACGGCACGTCGTAGTAGGTGACGCCCGAGGACGGCAGGGCGGTGCCGACGGCGACGCGGCCGTCGTAGTCGTACGAGCGGACGTTGCGCTCGCGGACGTAGCTGCGGAAGCGCGGGGCCATGTCGACGCCGAGGATGCCGCCCACCGTGCCGGTGGCCGCGCCGACGGCGCCGCCGACGATCCCGCCGATCGGGCCGGCCGCATCGGCACCGGCGGCCGCGCCGCGCTCGGCACCCGGGATCGTGCCCTGGGCCTGGGCGGCCAGCGGCAGCGACAGGGCGAGGACCGAGGCGGCGATAAGGGTCTTGAAGGTCATGCAGGACATCTCCGTTCCGTGACGTTCCGCCGCGTGGACGCGGCGAAGCTCGGGCCGGTAACGCCCGATCTCCGGAATCGGATGCATGCTTTTTTGCAGCGCGTCGGCTGACGGCTGGCGCCGTCCTACGCGTCCTTGGGCATGGCCGACTGGATGAACCGGTCGGAGCCGAGATCCTCCTCGTCGTAGCCCAGCAGTTCCGCCAGCCGGCCGCGGGCGCGGCTGACGCGGCTCTTCACGGTGCCGACCTTGCAGCCCATGATGGCCGCGGCCTCCTCGTAGGAGACGCCCTCGGCGCCGACCAGCACCAGGGCCTCCCGCTGGTCCGGCGGCAGCTTGGCGAGCGCCGATTGAAGGTCCTCGACGTCGAGTCGGTCGCCCTGATGCGGGGCGGTGGCGAGCCGGGCCGCGTAGGACCCGTCCTGATCCTCGACCTCGCGCACCCGCTTGCGGTGGTCCGAGTAGAAGATGTTGCGCAGGATCGTGAACAACCACGCGTTCAGGTTGGTCCCGGGCTGGAACCGCGCGCGGTGCTGCCAGCCCTTGAGCAGGGTGTCCTGGACGAGGTCGTCCGAGCGGGCGGGGTTCGAGGTCAGCGACAGCGCGAAGGCGCGCAGGGACGGGACCGCGGCCAGCAGGCCGTTGCGGAATTCCGGCTCGATCGCCTCGCCCCGGGCGCGCAGAGCCGCCTCGAGCTTCTCGATCAGATCGGCGAAGCGGGACGGCAGCGTCTCCTCGCCGATCCGCTCGTAGACGGTGCGCAGGTGCTCCCCGAGATGCGTGCGGATGCCGGGGGCCAGGTTCGGGCGGCCATCCCGCGTCCCGTCCTCCTGGGACAGGACGGTGTCGGTGTCGTCGCGGGTCATGCGTATCGCGCTCGTCAACTCATCGTGGCTCGACCAGTGGTCCCGAATGGGTCGAGGCGGATCGCTTACCGGCCCGAACCAAGGGGAAGGCCCGTTCGATGCGCTCCTGTTACGGGCGTTCTAGCGCATCGGCGGCGGGCATGCACCCTCGGGCAAACTACACTTAAGCTAAGTTTGCCGGTCGCAACAGGCGCACCGCTCCGTCCCGGAGGGTCAGAACGTCGCCGCGGGCGAGGTCGGTCCAGCACTCGTCCCGGGTCAGCGCCTGGGTGGCGATCACCGTCACCACGTCGTGCTCGGTGGTCTCCTGCGCGAAATCGACCTGCCAGTCTTCGTCGATCAGGGTGGCCTTACCGAAGGGCGCGCAGCGGGTGAGGTAGCAGAGCCGCTTGCCGCAATGGGCGTAGAGGGTGCGGCTGTCGGTGAGCAGCATGTTGAACACGCCCAGCGCGTGCAGCTCGCCCGCGAGGTCGGCCACGGCCCGGTCGAGGGTCTCGGGCCGGGGCAGGGCCTTGTACCGGGCCTGGAGGCGACCGAGCATCCAGCAGAAGGCGTGTTCGCTGTCGGTGGAGCCGATCGGCATGAAGCCGCCGAGCGGCAGCCGCTTCACGCCCTTGAGCTGGCCGTTATGCGCGAAGGTCCAGCGGCGGCCCCACAATTCCCGGGCGAACGGGTGGGTGTTCTCCAGGCTGACCCGCCCACGATTGGCCTTGCGCACGTGGGCGACGACGATCCGGCTCTTGATCGGCATGTCGCGCAGCAGCCGGGCGAGCTGGGAGCGCGAACTCGGCTCGGGCTCGTGGAAGCTGCGGCAGGTGCGGCCGTCGTAGAAGCTGATGCCCCAGCCGTCGGCGTGGGGTCCGGTCTCGCCGCCGCGCCGGGCGAGCCCCGCGAACGAGAAGCGGATGTCGGTCGGCACGTTGGCGCTCATGCCGAGCAGTTCGCACATCGGGTTTCGACCGGGGCAGGGCGGGGGAGCGGCGACGTTTAGGAGTGTTCGGCCGCCCGGACAACGGATTTCGCGCGGTTCAGCGCGCGAGATAGTCGGTCAGGGTCATCCCGAACAGGATGGCGACCCAGAAGAAGCCGAGCCCCGAGAACAGCCGGATCAGCGGCGGCTCGTGGATCACCTCCATGGAGACGAGGAGGATCAGCGCCACCATCACGGCGACCACGCCGAGCTCGACGATCCAGACTTGCGCGAAGGGCAGGGTGGCGCCCAGCGTGACGTTCACGGCGAGCAGCGCGAGCAGCGCCAGGAAGGTGAGCACGGGGGTGCGCAGGCGCTTCCGGAGCTGGGCGCGGTCGTCGGCACGCAGGGCGGCGAGGGGATTGCGCATCCTACCGGTTCACCACGTAGAGGATCGGGAAGGCCAGGATCCAGACGAGGTCGATGAAGTGCCAGTACAGGCCGTAGATCTCGATCCAGTTCTGGTGCCGGGCGAGGAAGCCGGCCTTGGCGGCCATCCAGGTCATGCCGAGCAGCAGCGCGATGCCGGTGAACAGGTGCAGCGCGTGGAGCAGCGTGGCGACGTAGTAGAGGTTCACGAACAGCCGCGCGGCCGGCGTCTCGGCGAGCGCGAAGGGGCGGCTACTCAGGAACGGCATCATGTGCTCGTCCCAGTCGGCGTAGTACTCGTAGCCCTTCAGCACGAGGAACAGGCCGCCCAGCGCCGCGGTCGCCAGCATCGCCCGGACCATGGCGCGCTGCCAGCCCATGCGGGAAAACTCGATCGCCATCGACATGGTCAAGCTGGAACAGATCAGCACCACGGTGTTGGTGGCGCCGATCCAGAACTTGAGGTGCTTGGCCGCCGCGACCGTCGCCTCGGGATGCTGGATGCGGGTGATCAGCGCCACCAGGAACAGGGCCGAGAACAGCAGGAGCTCGGTGATCAGCCACGCCCAGATGCCGAGCGTCGCCGCCGCGCGCTGCTGGGCGATGCTCTCGAAATGCTCGGCCCGCGCGACGCCGACGCCGTCCGCCAGGGGCTGGCTCATCCGTGCTGGTCCCGGGATTCCTGGGCCTGGATCGGGTAATCGTAGGGGATGCGCGGGACCTCCGGGGGCGTGAGGAAATTGTGCGTCGGCGGCGGGGAGGCGGTCTCCCACTCGAGCCCCTTCGCGTTCCACGGGTTGGCGGGCGCCTTCCGCCCGAACCACAGGGAATAGACGAGGTAGAGCATCGGGAAGATGTAGCCCGCCGCCAGGATGGTGGCGCCCGCCGAGGACAGCACGTTGAGGAGCTGGAACTCGGCCGGGTAGGTCGCGTAGCGCCGCGGCATCCCGAGATAGCCGAGGATGAACTGCGGGAAGAAGGTCACGTTGAAGCCGAGGAAGATCAGCATCGCCGAGACCCGGCCCCAGGGCTCGCTGTACATCCGGCCGGTGAATTTCGGCCACCAGAAGTGCAGGCCGCCGAGGAACGCCAGCACCGTGCCGCCGACCATGATGTAGTGGAAGTGGGCGACCACGAAGTAGGTCGCGTGAATGTGCTGGTTGATGGCGAGCGTCGCGAGGTAGAGGCCGGTGAGGCCGCCGAGCACGAACAGGCCGATATAGCCCATGGCGTAGAGCATCGGCGTGTCGAGCCGGAGCGAGCCCTTATGGATCGTGGCGGTCCAGTTGTAGACCTTCACGGCCGAGGGCACCGCCACCGCGAAGGACAGGGCGGAGAAGACCAGCGAGGCCAGGTCGCTCTGGCCGTTGACGAACATGTGGTGGCCCCAGACGAAGAAGGTCACCGAGGCCAGCCCGATCGACGCGTAGGCGACGAAGCGGTAGCCGAACAGCTTCTTCTGCGCGAAGGCCGGGACGATCTCGGAGATCACCCCCATGCCGGGCAGGACCATGATGTACACGGCCGGGTGCGAGTAGAACCAGAACAGGTGCTGGAACAGCACCGGGTCACCGCCATAGGCCGGGTCGAACACGCCGATGTGGAAGGCGCGCTCCGCGATCAGCAGGATCAGCGCCGTGGTGATGACGGGCGTCGCCAGCAGGAAGATCAGGCTCGTGGCGTAGTGCGCCCAGACGAAGATCGGCAGCTTGAACCACGTCATGCCGGGGGCCCGCATGGTGTGGATCGTGACCACGAAGTTGAGGCCCGTCAGGATCGACGAGAAGCCCACGATGGTGACGCCGATCAGCGCCGGCAGCACCCAGGTGTTCGAGAAGGCGGTGGAGAGCGGCGCGTAGAAGGTCCAGCCGGTGTCGACGCCGCCGAGCACCACCGAGACCAGGGTGAACAGGGCGCCCGCCATGAACACGTACCAGCTCGTCAGGTTGAGCTTCGGGAAGGCGAGGTCCTTGGCCCCGATCATCAGCGGGATCAGGAAGTTGCCGAAGGTCGCGGGGATCGACGGGATCAGGAAGAACCAGACCATCACCACGCCGTGGATGGTGAAGGCCTTGTTGTAGGTGTCGTTGGTCATGATCGCGCCGTTCGGCACGACGAGCGCGAGGCGCACCACTCCGGCCGCCAGGGCGCCGATCACGAAGAAGCCGGTGATGGAGACGAGGTAGAGGATCGCGATGCGCTTGTGGTCGGTGGTGAGGAACCACGAACGCAGGGTCGATTCCGCGTGCAGGTAGTCGGCCTTGCGGCCGATCGTCGATTCCGGGGTGTGAGGTTCGCGGCGGGCGGTGCCGCCGATGCTGCCCGATGCGCTCATCGTGTCGCCCTCGGTCGCCTTGGCGAATGTCTAAGGAGGCGAAGCGGCCGGACGATCACGCGGGTCTTCCTTCCAGCACTGCGGGGGGAGGGAGAGCGGCGCGGCCTGCAAGCCGACCCCTGAATCTCCGAGGTGACGCCGGTCATCATCGTGTCGCGTCCGCGGCCCTTGGAGCCGGATAGGCTTTCAGGAAATCGATCAGCCGTCCCAGTTCGTCCTCCGGGATCCGCCCGGCGAAGCTCGGCATGACCTGCTTGTACCCTTCGGCGAGCCGGTCGCCGTTCGGGTTCAGGATCTTCTCGCGCAGCCATGCCTCGTCGGCGGTGACGGTACGGCCGTCGGCGAGCTTCACCGAGGAACCGTAGAGGCCCGCGAGGCTCGGTGCCCTCACGGACGAGCCGGGCTCGTGGCAGCCGGCGCAGCCGAAGGCCTCGTAGAGCGCCCGACCGGCCGCGACCTTGCCCTGCTGCGCTCCGGCATGGGTCAGCCAGTCCTGATAATCGCCGGGGTTCATGAAGGTAACCTCGCCGCCCATCACGGAATGGTCGGTGCCGCAATATTCCGAGCAGTAGAGGTGGTAGGTGCCGGTCTTGTCGGCCTTGAACCACAGGTCGGTGTAGCGGTCGGGCAGGGCGGCGACCTGCAGGCGCACCGCCGGGAGGTAGAGGGCGTGGATCACGTCCTGGCTGATGATGCGCAGGCGGATCGGCTGGCCGATCGGAAGATGCAGGTCGTTGATCTCGGACTGGCCGGTGGGATGCTGGAACTTCCACATCCACTGCCGGCCGATCGCCTCGACCACCATGGCGTCGGGAGGCGGGTTCTTGGAGTGGATGTACAGCCGCGCGCCCCAGACGAAGAAGATCAGCGTCAGCAGGAACGGGATCAGCATCCAGCTGATCTCGATCAGGTTCGAGCGGATGCCCGACGGGCTGCGGTCCGCCTCGGAACCCTCGCGGTAGCGCACCGCGAAATAGGTGATCGCCAGGAAGACCGGCACGGTCAGCAGCAGCGTCAGCACCGTGAAGGCCAGGATGAGCACGTCCGTCTCGGTGGCGGTGGCGGAGACCGCGGCGGGCCAGAGCTGGAGGGAATCGTGGCCCGGGGTCATCGGTCTCCGGGCTCCGCCGCGTCGAGGGGGCGGCCGACGATCAGGTCCATGGCGCGTCCGATCGGGATGCGGGCGCGGGTTCGGGCCTCGTCCCGGTAGCCGTAGCCGTCCAGATGCGCCTCCGTCGCCGCCCGCTGGCGGTTGAGGTCGGCATACGGGTCGGCCTGCAGGTTCGGGGGCGGCGGCACGAGCCGCGTGGTCTGCTGGGGCGTCAGCGCGGGCAGCGCTTGGCGCTGACCGGCCGCGAAGGTGCTCATCATCCAGATCATCGTCCCGACGACCGTCAGCACCGCGAGCGCGAGGCCGGCCATTACCAGGGCGGTGTTGCGGACGTCGACGTCGCGGGTCTCGTGGCCCGGCCCGTCGGGCTCACGGGGGGCGTTGGCGGCGGGCTTCTGCGGCCGCCCGGCCAGGAAGCCGCTGCCGCGCAGGGTCAGGCCGGCCAGGATCGCGGGGATCAGCCCGGAGGGTCCGCCCGCGCTCATGCCGGCCTCCCGGCGCGGCGGGCCTCGGAGGCCGCCCGGTCGGCACTCGGCCGCAGGACCGGCCGGAGCGCGGCGGCGAGGCAGGCCACGGCGCAGGCGGCGAGCACGTCGCTGGGCCGGAGGACGAAGCGGTCCCGCAGGGCCGGGGTGACCAGCCAGAACATCTCCAGGGCGTGGACCGCGAGCGCCGCGCCGGCCAGGATCCGGGTGGTCGGGCGTCCCGGCCGGAGGGTCGCGAGCCCGGCCAGCACCACGACCGCGCCGGCCACGATCGCCAGCGCCCGCCCGAGCCAGCCGCCGCGGGCGAAGTACCACGACACCTCGGGCGGCAGGTTCGCCGACCAGACGATCAGGAACTGCACGAAGTGCAGGTAGGCCCAGAGCCCGAGCAGCACGACCAGGGGCACCAGCCGGCCGCGGCCGGGCGCGGTCCGGCCGCGGCCCACGGGTTCCGGCTCCTCCCAGGCGAGCAGGATCGCCGCCGCGAAGGCGAGGCCGCTCCAGGCCGTCATCACGAGCAGGCCGAGGAGGGTGGAATCGAGCCGCGGGTCCAGGGAGGCGACCACGTCGGTGACGAACAGCGTGCCGATGACCGCGTGCAGCCCCACCGCCGGCACGGTCCGCCCCTCGCCGGGCGCGTCGAACGGCCGGGCGAAGCGCAGCGCCAGCCAGGTCCAGGTGCCGAGATAGGCGACCACCCGGATCGCGAAGAACGGCACCGTGAACCACAGGCCGGCCAGAGGCGTGCGCGCCGGGGCCGCCACCCACGGGTAGAGCAGCGACACGGCGGCCAGAACCGGCAGCGACAGCAGGGCCGCGACCGGCATCAGCGCCATCAGCCGGCGCAGGCCCGCCAGCATCTCGATGCCGCCGCGGGCGCGGACGCGCGCGCCGAACCGCTCGGCCACGATGACCACCGGCAGGGCGCCGACCGGCAGGGCGAGGAGGACCAGCCAGGCCGCGAGATACGAGGCCGTCGCGCCGCGCCAGCCGCCCGCTGTCAGGCAGCAGGCCAGCAGACCGAGCCCGGCGAGGCCCAGGAGGGCGCGGCGGCTCACGGCTTGGCCTCCAGGCGGGCACGATCCTCCGCGGCCAGGCTCGCCACGGCGGCATCCTGGCTGAGCTGGAGGGCGCGGACGTAGGCGACGATCGCCCAGCGGTCCGCGGAGGGGATCATCTGGGCCATGCCGAACATCGCCTTCCGGCCGTTCGCGATCGCGTCGTAGATCTCGGCCGCGGAGGCCCTGCGCAGGGGCTCGGCCGTGAGGTTGCCGGCGGACGGGAAGCCCCGCGCGACGATCATGCCGGCGCCGCGCCCGTCCTGGCCGTGGCAGGGCGTGCAGAACACCCCGTAGCGCTCCCGGCCCCGGTCGAGCAGGTCCCGGGTGATCGTCGCCGGCTGCGGCGCCGCGCGGGCCGGATCGACCCGCGGCACGGTGCCGGCCACCGGCTGGCGCATGGTGATCTCCCGCGGGAAAAACGGGTTCTTGTCCCAGGTCTTGGCCCGGGCCTGATCGGCCATGTCGGCCTCGCCGCAGGCGGCGAGGGGGGCCAGGGCGAGGAGGGCGAGCGGCAGGGTGCGGAGGACGGCGCTCCTCATCGCGGGATCCGCCGGATCTCGAGGGGACGCCCGGCCTCGGCCGGCAGGGCCGCGAGCCGCCGCTCGATCCGGCCCGCGTCGAACCGGTCGCCGCGCGCCTCCGCGGAGAGGAAGAACCGGTCCTCCGAGGCCCGCAGGAAGCCCGGGATGTTGAAGGCCGGGTGGTTCAGGCGGGGCAGGCGGTTGAGCACCAGGAGCGCGAGGTGGATCGCCCCGCAGCCCGCCATCATCGCGAAGGAGACGCTCGGCACCACGAAGGAGGGCCAGGACAGGCGCGGCCGTCCGCCGATCAGGAAGACGTAGTCGTAGGCCGTGGCGTAGATGCACAGGGCGAAGAAGCCGGTGCCGCCGAGCAGCGCACCGGCCAGGGCGTAGGGCAGGATCGAGCGGCCCTCCAGACCCAGGGCGCGAAGGGTGCGGGGCATCGGCACCGGGCCGTGCCCGTCGAGATGGACGTGATCCGGGCTGATGCCCGAGACCGCCTGGAGGGCGGCGGCGAGGTCGCCCTGGCTCGCGAAGGTCGCGGACACGCCCCACAGGGGCGCGGAGACCGCGTTCTCCTCGGGCCGCGCGGCGGCCCGGGACGCGGCCGCGCGGGCGGCGTCCTGCGCGGCCGGCGAGGCCGTCAGGGCGAGGCGGCGGCTCTCGACGATCGAGACGGCCGGCAGGTAGCGCAGGAACAGGAGCAGCAGGGTCAGGAACAGGCCGACGGAGCCCGCGAAGGTGGCGATGCCCCAGACATCCGTCGTGTAGGGCAGCTTCGAGGACGGCAGGAAGTCCTGGGTCAGGGTGACGACCAGGACCATGACGTGGTCCGCGTAGGCGCCGACGGCCACGAGGAGCCCCACCGCCGCGATGGCGAGCGGCGCCGCGCGGGCGCGCGCCGACCACAGGACCTGCGCGGGGAGGACGAGGCAGAGGATCGCCGTCCAGGAGACCAGGGCGTGGGCGCCGGTCACGCGCCGGACCAGCACGGCGCGCGCTTGCGCGTCGCCGTTGAGGAGGGTGTCGAAGGACTCGGCCGCGTAGCAATAGGCGCTGGCGCAGCCGAGGCAGAGCAGCAGCCGCCCGAGCACGTCGAGGTGGCGGGCCGTCACCAGGCCGTCGAGGCCGTAGACGAGGCGGATCAGCATCACGATCACCGCCGTGACGCCGACGCCCGAATAGACCGCGTTCACCAGGAAGCTCACCGGCAGCAGCGTGCTGTGCCAGCCGGGCATCAGCGAGCCCGCCAGCATCACCGACGCGCCGGTCTGGACCGAGACCACCAGCAGCACGCCGAGGAGCGCCACCGTCCGGTAGGCCTGGAGCCAGATCTGCCAGTGGGCCGCAGACCCGCGCCAACCCGAGGCGACGATGCCGTAGACCTGCGCGCGCAGCAGCGCGAGCTTGCGGGTCGGGGCCTTCGCGTCGGCCTGGCGCATGGCCTCCGCGAAGGCCCGGTCGCGCAGGGTGGCGAGGTCCGGCAGCAGGCCGATGAACCACAGGCTCACGCAGATCACCAGGAACGACACGATGTCGATCGCGTCCCAGAGCAGCGGCGAGCGGAACTGCGGCCAGAGGTCGTAGGTGTTGGGGTAGGGCAGGTTCCAGAAGAAGAACCACGGCCGCCCGAGATGGATGATCGGGTAGAGTCCGGCCGCCGCGGTGGCGAGCAGCGCCAGGGTCTCGGCGACGCGGTTCACCGCCCCGCGCCACTCCGCCCCGAGCAGGAGCAGGATCGCCGAGACCAGCAGGCTGCCGGAGGCGACGCCGATCCACCAGTCGTAGCTCGCGATGTCCAGCGCCCAGACGACGGCGTTGTTGTTGGCCCAGATCCCGGGCCCCGCGTAGAGCAGGTAGGCGAGGGTGAGGGCGAACAGGCCGAGGAGCGAGGCCGACCCCGCGAAGGCGATCCACCAGCGCCGGTTGCCGGGATGCGTCAGCGGGATGGCGGCGACCGCGCCGCCGATGCCCTGGAGGGTCGCGTCGGGCCGGATCAGGGCGCCGGACATGCTCAGCCCTCCCGTCCGGCCGGGGCCGCGGCGGGGGCGAGCCCGGCGAGGTAGGTGGTGCGCGGCCGCGTGTTCAGGTGGCCGAGCAGCGCGTATTCCCGCGGGTCCCGGCGGGCGGCCGAGACCTGGCTGCCCGGGTCGGCGACGTTGCCGAAGGTGATCGCCCGGGTCGGGCAGGCGCCCTGGCAGGCGGTCTCGACGGCGCCGTCGGGGATGGGGGCGTGGGCATCCTTGGCCGAGGTGATCCGCGCCGCCGTGATGCGCTGGATGCAGTAGGTGCACTTCTCCATCACGCCGCGGGCCCGGACCGTGACCTCGGGGTTGCGCTGCTGCTGCTCCACCGGGGTCATGCCGCCGGTGTAGTCGAGGTAGTTGAAGCGGCGGACCTTGTAGGGGCAGTAGCTCTGGCAGGTCCGGGTGCCGACGCAGCGGTTGTAGACCTGCAGGTTCAGGCCCTCGCTGTCGTGGAGCGTCGCCTCCACGGGGCAGCCGAGTTCGCAGGGCGCCTGCTCGCAATGCATGCAGGGCACCGGCTGGAAATGCGTGCTCGGCGCGTCGAGTTCGCCCGCGTAGTAGCGGTCGACCCGCAGCCAGCCCATCCAGCGGCCCTTCTCGACTTCCTCGCGGCCGACCACCGGGATGTTGTTCTCGGCCTGACAGGCGGTGACGCAGGCGTTGCAGCCGATGCAGGCGTCGAGGTCGATCGCCATGCCCCATTGCGCGGCGACCCATCGGTCCTGGCTCTCCGGGGGCGGATAGAACGAGGCCGGCGCCGGCGCGCCCTTCGGGTCGCCCACGGGCGCGGCGCCGAGCGCCTGGACGCGCACGAGATCCTGCCCCTCCATGGTGCCGAGGTGCTGGGTGGTGACCGGCATGCGCCGCTCGCCGGTCTTCGTCAGCTTGGCGCCGGCGAGCCGCCAGGGGGAACCCGGCGGGCGCAGGGGGGCGGCGTCGTAGCCGAGGCCGCGGGCGAGGTGGTCCGGCACGTCGCGGCCGTAGCCCAGGCTGAGGGTCACGGTGTCGTCGGCCTGGCCGGGCAGGATCCAGGCCGGGCCCTCGACGGCACGGCCCTCCGCCTCCACGCGCAGCACGTCGCCCGTGGCGATCCCCGCGCGCTCGGCGAGCCGCGGGCTCACCGCGACCACGTTCTCCCAGACCACCTTGGTCAGGGGCTTCGGCAGTTCCTGCAGCCACGCGAGGTCGGCATGGGTACCGTCCCAGATGGTGGGATCAGGGCGGAACAGCACCTCGACTCCTGCCGGCGGCGCGGGAGAGGGGGAGGGGGGCACGGACTGCGTCAGCGCGACCGGCTCGGCCGGATGCGCGCTGTCCACCCAGAAGCCCCGGTGCAGGGCCTCGGAGAAGCGGGCCTGGAACGCAGCGTCGTCCTCGCCCGCGTTCCGCCACTGCGCCTTGAGGAGGTCCAGCCCCTCCTGTCCGCCGCCCCCGCCCGCGCCGGCCAGGAGGGCCAGCATCTCCGGCAGGGTCCGGCCGTTGTACAGGGGGGCGATCGTCGGCTGGATCAGCCCCACGGTCCCGTCGAGGGACCGGACGTCGCCCCAGGATTCCAGCGGATGGGCGGCGG
The DNA here is from genome assembly GCF_022179385.1 of Methylobacterium longum. Classification (GTDB taxonomy): domain Bacteria; phylum Pseudomonadota; class Alphaproteobacteria; order Rhizobiales; family Beijerinckiaceae; genus Methylobacterium; species Methylobacterium longum. The sequence continues at coordinate 125,529 of NZ_BPQS01000005.1, forward strand.
GCAGATGCCAGTCGGCATGGGCGCCGGTCTCGTCGTAATAGAGCCCCGCATGGATCTTGAGCGGCACGCGCGCCATGCGGGCGGCGAAGTCGAGGGCGCCGGGCGCCTCGTAGACCGGGTTGGCGCCGAGCACGATGAGGGCCCGGACGGCGCCGCGCCCCATCGCCTCCGCGAGATCCGCCAGGGTGCCGGCACCGGTCTCCGCCGCGGGCGCCGTGTGGACCAGGGTCGTTCCGGTGTTGCCGAGCGCGCCGTTGAGCCGGTGCACGAGCTCCTGCAACTCCGGGCCCGCGCCCAGGCCGGCGGTGACGATGCCGGCGCCCCGGGCCTGGTTGAGCGCCGCGCCGGCGTCCCGCGTCCAGCGGGACACGGGATCGTCGCCCGCGGGAGCGGCGCCGTCCGCGGCCAGACCCAGGAGGTCCCGGGCCAGAGCCTCGAGTCGGCCGGCCGGCACCACGACGCCGCGATCCGCCTTGGCGCTGGTCAGCGTCGGGGTCGGCGCCGCCGCGTGGAGGGTGAGGAGACGGCCCTCCGCGTAGGCCGCGCGCCGCGCCTCGATCCAGCGCCGGGACAGGCCGACCTGACCGGGGCCGAGGTCCAGGAAATCACCGTCGAGCGCCACGATGGTGCGGGCGCGCCCGAAATCGGGATGGGTCTCCAGCGGCCGCCCGTAGGCCCGGCGGGCCCCCTCGTAGATCCCGTCGCGGCCGGCCCCGGCGCCGACGTACCAGCGCAGCGCCGGATAGGCGGCCCGCAGCCGGGCGATCTGCGCCGCGAGGCTGGGCGAGGTCACCGGGCCGGTGAGCAGGGCGAGGCCCTCGCCCCCGGTCTGGCGCCACCCCGGCAGCCGCCCCTGCAGGTCGGACCGGAACGCCGCCCAGGAACTCGGCCGCCCGAGATGCTGCACCGCCTGGGAGCGGAACGGGTCGTAGAGCCCGAGCACCGAGGCCTGGGCCAGCACGTCGGTGCCGCCGCGGCTCCAGGGATGCTCGGGATTGCCCTCGACCTTCAGGGGGCGGCCGTTGCGGGTGGTGACCTGGATGCCGTTGCCGAACCCGTCGAACAGCGCCGACGAGGCGTAGGACAGGTCCGTGCCCGGCACGATCCGCTCGGGCTGGTTGACGTACGGCACCTCGTAGTCGCGCCCCCCGCCCCCGCCGCAGGCGGTGAGGCCGCCCAGGGCGAAGGAGGCCGCCATCAGCTTCAGGAAGCCGCGGCGCTCCGGCGCGGCGGCGAGCCGCGACGCGGAGGGGAACTCGGCCGCGAGGTAGGCGCGGAACTCCGCGCTGTCAGCTACGGCGTCGAGGCTGCGCCAGAAGCGCGGGCCGTCGCCGCCGGCCAGTCTGGCGCGCAGGGCCGCAAGGTCGGGAGCGGCCGTCATCGGTGGCAGATCCCGCATTCGGTCAGCCGCTCCCCGCCGCGGATATGGTACTGCGCCACGAGCTTCGGGCCCAGGGTCGCCTGATCGGCCGGCGGCTTCCAAGTCATGTTCCAGACCTGATCCGGCGTGCGGACGTACTTCTCCGGCGCCCGGTGGCAATCGAGGCAGAACTGCATCTCGAAGGCGTTGGCCCGGTAGGTCATCTGCATCGACGTGACGTCGCCGTGGCAGGTCGAGCAGCCGATCCCCTTCGTCACGTGGACGGAGTGGTTGTAGTAGACGTATTGCGGCAGCTTGTTCAGCCGCACCCATTCCAGGGGCTTGTCCTGCGCGTAGCTGTCGCGCACCGGCTTGAGCATCTCGGAGCCGGTCCAGATCTGCGAGTGGCAGGTCATGCAGGTATGCGTCGGCGGGATGCCGGCGGTGGCCTCCCGGTCGACCGTGGTGTGGCAGTAGCGGCACTGGATGCCCAGTTCGCCGGAATGGTGCTTGTGGCTGAACGGCAGCGGCTGGGCCGGCGCGATCCCGACGCCCGTGACGTAGTTCGAGCGCACGATCCCGGCCGCCAGGACCGGAAGCCCGACGAGGCAGGCCACGCCGGTCATCAGGGCCAGGCGGTAGAGCGCGTCGGCACCGGGGGTGAACAGCTGCGCCATCAGGCGACCCCGGGCATCGGGCCGGCCGGGCGGCATTCGGTCTGCTCAGCCCCTCGCCGCACGCGTCGCCTCATCCTCTGATCCCGGCCGAAAACGTACTGCGCCGGCTGGCCCGCCCAGTGCGGCTCGGACGGACGCGGCAGCCGGACCGCTCGACGGTACCGGGGGCCGCGCCGCGCGCACAGGGCCTAACCTAGAGCGCTCCCAGACTGGGGCCAGAACTTGAATCAGTCCGGCCGACATGTCGCACGGGGCCGGACCGCACGCATCGCCCATCCCTCGGCCTTTCCCGCCGCCAATCCTACCGCCCTTCCCGCCGCGGGCGTGAAAGCCTATGCGCAAGGTTGCGGCCGACCCGCCCGATCCCCATCGGAGACGCATGGAATCCGATCCCCTCGTCCTGACCTGGCGCGCCGCCCGGCGTCTTCACGCCGCCGCGGCGGCCCTCGCGGTCGGAGTCGGCGCCCCGCTCTGCGCCCTGGCGCTGCTGTGCCTGCGCGACCTGATCGCGGTGCTGCCGCGGGACGAGGCGCCGGTGCTGCCCTTCCTGCGCCTCGCCGTGCCGCTGCCGGGCCGCGAAGTCGTGCTGGTCCCCGGGATGCCGATGCGTCCCGTCGAACTCGAGCTCGCGGCCTTCGTGTGCATCGCCGCCTGCGCGGTGGTCCTGGCCGCACTCGGCTGGAGCGTGGCACGCCTCTGCTTCAAGGCTCAGAACCGGGCCGCCGACACGGTCCGCAATGCGGTCCTGGCGACGATCCTCGACGCGCCGGCCGGAGCGCGGGACGAAGCGCGCAGCCTCGCCCGGATCGTCGGCGAGGTCCTGGCCCGGGCCGACCGGCTCCTCGCTGCCGGCATCGTGCTGCCGGCCATGACCCTCGCGGCCCTGATCCTGGCGCTCGGCTTCGCGGCGCTCGCCGCTCCCCGACTGGTCCCGGCTGCGATCGTCGGGCTCGGGGCGGTCGGCCTCGCCTACGGGCTGGTGCTCGACCGGGCGCGGGACCGGCAGGACCTGCGCCTGCGCTCCAGCGCGCGGGCGGAGGAGAATCTGAACGACCTCGTCCGACGGCTGCCGGCGGTGCGCAGCCACGGGGCCGCCGCCCTTGAGCGGGGGCGCATCGCGGCGCGCGTCACCGCGATGCGCACCAACGTGGCGCGGGCCGAGGCGCGGCTCGCCTACGCGCGGGCCCCGGCTCTGGCGCTCGCGGTGATCCTGCCGGCGATCGCGGTCGGGACCGCCCTGTGGCGCTCGTCCGGGCCCGACGCCGCACCGGTCCCGGCGGTGGATCCGGCCGCGCTGCTGGCGGCGACCGGCGCCTTCGGCCTCGCCGGCTGGCTCGCCGCCGTCTGCGCGCGGCTCTGGACGGTGCGCAGGGCGGTGCGCCCCCGCTTCCGCGACCTCGCCCGCATCATCGCGTCCCTCGAAGGCCGGCAGGCGCGGGCAGGCCGGACCGGGGCCGCCTCGCCTCTGCCGCGATCGGGCATCCTGGCGACGGAGGGCGTCGGCGCCTTCGACGCGGCGACGGGCGAACGCCTGACCGGCGTCGACGTGGCCCTGGCCATGCCGGGGCATGTGGCGATCACCGGCAGCCGCGGCAGCGGCGCCCGGGCGCTGGCCGCCGTCCTGGCCGGCCAGGTGGAGCCGACCGCCGGCGCCGTCACCTACGCGGGCACGGACCTGCGCGGCTTCGACGCCGCCGAACGCGCCCGCCGCATCGCCTTCGCGTCCGGTGAGGCGATCCTGATGGCGGGGTCGCTCCGCCAGAACCTGCTCTACGGCACCGACCCGGTGAGCGCCCCCGACGATATCGCGCTGATCGGGATCAGCCGGCTCACCGGGCTCGACGGCTTCGTCTACGCTCGCGGGCTGACCGGGCAGCTGGACCCGGCGGCGCAGCCGCGTCTGGCGGCCGCCATCGTCACCGCGCGCCGGACCATGCGCCAGGCGCTCGCCGCCAAGGGGGCCGAGCGCCTCGTGGAGCCCTTCGACCCGACACGCTACAATCATCAGGCGAGCGTCGGCGAGAACATCCTGTTCGGCGAGCCGGTGGGCGGCGCCTTCGCGCCCCTGCGCTTCGCCCGCCACCCCTACCTGCGGGCGGTTCTGGAGGCCGAGGAGCTGGTGCGCCCGCTCACGGAGATCGGCCTGTCGGTGGCCCGCAGCACGGTGGAGATCTTCGCCGACCTGCCCAACGACCACCCGCTGTTCGACGCCTACTCGCTGTTCCAGGCCTCGGAGCGCGGGTACTTCGAGGATCTCGTGGTGCGGCTTCCCGATGCGGTGCGCCTGCGCCGGGGGCCGGCGGGCCAGCGGGACCGCACGCGGCTGATCGGGCTGTCCCTGCGCTACAGCGAGACCCGCCACCGCTTCGGCCTGATCGACGCCGCCTTCGAGGCCCGGCTGGTCCAGGCGCGCCGCTCCTTCGCGCGGATGCTGCCCCCCCACCTCGCCGGGGCGGTGGAGTTCCACGATCCCACCCGGGTCAATCCCGCCGCCAGCCTGGAGGAGAACCTGCTGTTCGGCCGCATCAGCCTCGGCGAAGCCAATGCCGAGCCCCGGGTGCGGGAGCTGGTGCGCCGCATCCTGGCCGACGAGGGCCTGGAAGCCGCGGTCTACGGGCTGGGGCTCGACAGCAAGGTCGAGATCCAACCGAGCACCGGAGCGCTCGCGGACGGCGCGATCAACGCCCGCGAGCGGGTGGCGATCGAGCTGAGCCGCTGCCTCGCGCGCGATCCCGACATCCTCGTCGTGGCCATCGCGGCCGACGAGCGCAAGGCCGAGGGCCTGCGCGACCGCCTCGCCCGGCTGCGGCAGGTACGGGCCGGGCGCGGCCTCATCGTCTGCCTGCCCGAGACGGGGGTCCCGGAGGGGGTCGAGCCGTTCGACGCGGTGATCGCGGTGGAGAACAGCGCGGTGGTGGCGCCCGCCACGGCGGCCGCCCCCCGGGAGGCGGTCCCGGCGGGTTGAGCGAGGCGGCCGGGCCGCGCCGCACCGGATGCCGTCGCGCCGTTCCGGGTCGCTTGGCCGCGCGCAGACGCGATGGGTCGGACCGCCCCTTCTGCCCTGGACGGGGCGGAACCGCAGCCTCACGGCCGCCGCAATATTCCGTCAGCTCGGGGGACCGTGCCCGTCCGGCGCCATCCCGGCGAGTGAGCCCGCCGTGTCAGCCCGGCCGAGTCAGCCCGGACGGTTCATGCCCCGAACGCTCCTGAAAACGCTCGCCGCCGGTCTCGCGCTGCTGGCCCTCGCCGGTCCGGCGGCCGCGCAGGCCGGGAAGGCCGAGGCGCCGATCCCGGCCGCGACCCTCGCGCTGATGGCCCAGAAGGGCGTCACGGCCGCGTCGCCGGTGCTGTTCCGGGCCTACAAGAAGGAATCGGAGATCGAGGTCTGGAAGAAGGGTTCGGCCGGATACGTCTTCATCAAGACCTACCCGATCTGCCGCTGGTCCGGACAGCTCGGCCCCAAGCGCAAGACCGGCGACCGGCAGACGCCGGAGGGGTTCTACACGGTGCCGCGGCGTCAGATGAACCCGAACTCGCACTACTACCTGTCCTTCGACGTCGGCTATCCCAACGCCTACGACCGGGCCCACGGCGGCACCGGCTCCGCCGTGATGGTGCACGGCATCTGCTCGTCGATGGGCTGCTTCGCCATGACCAACGCGACCGTCGGCGAGATCTACGCCATCGCCCGCGATGCGCTGAACGGCGGCCAGGCGGCCTTCCAGTTCCAGTCCTATCCGTTCCGGATGACCGCCGAGGCCATGGCGCGGCACCGGACCGACCCCAACATCGCCTTCTGGCGCGAGCTCAAGGCCGGCTCCGACCGGTTCGAGGCGAGCCGCGAGGAGCTCCAGGTCTCGGTGGCGGCGGGCCGCTACGCCTTCGCACCGTCCCGGGTCCCGGCGATCGAGGCCGCCGTGACCACCCGCCGGGCCGTGGAGGAGGCGCGGATGACGGCGCTCGCCGAGGCGGGGGAGCCGGCCGTGCGCACCACCTATTCGGACGGGGGGCAGCACGCCTTCTGGGCGGCCTACACGGCCCGGGGCGGGGCGGTCGGCGACATCAGCCGGCCGGAGGCCCTGGCCTTCGCCGGGCAGGAGGTGGTGGTCGTGCCCGGACACCGGGCCGCGCGCCCCGTGCCCGAAACCGTCTGGGCGGCCTGGGCGGCCCCCGATTCCGTCCTCTCGCCGCGCCGGATGGCCGGCTTCGTCCCGGTCTACGAGCGCCCGCGCGACCTGTTCGGGGGCCTCACGACCCGATTCCTGACGCGCTACGGCGATGGGCTGCCCACGTGGCTGGCGGCGAATCTCGCCGGCGGAACGTCGGGCGGGACGGACCCTCACGGCTCGGCCTTCGGTCTCCGGGCCGCGAGTCTTCTGGCCCCGAGTCTTCTGGCCTCGGCCGAGAGCCTCTAGGCATGCAGTGGCCCCCGGCAGAGGCCCGTCCGTGTGCGCAGCCGCACATCACGGCAGTCCCCGGCACACCAATTCATGATACGGCAGGGGACAAGCGATACTTTCGCGACGTCGGCCTGCCGTATTCAGAGCACCCTTCCCGGAACGGCGACGGGGTTTCGATCATAACCGATCGGGACTGCCCGTCCGCAGATTCGTGATCGCCATGTCCAACAGTTCCAAACCGGCTCGTCCGGCGGCCGATCAGGACCTCGTCCTCCGCTTCTGGGGCGTCCGCGGCTCGACTCCCGTCAGCGGCCCGCAATACGCCGAGTTCGGCGGCAGCACGCCCTGCCTGGAGGTGCGCTGCGGCGATCGGATGTTCATCGTCGACGCGGGCTCGGGCATCTACAATCTCGGACAGGGCCACCGGACCGACCTGCCGCAGGAGGTGGACCTGCTGTTCAGCCACCTGCACCTCGACCACACCGCGGGCCTCCCCTTCTTCAAGCCGGCGGTCCTCGACTCCGACCGGGTGATCAACACCTATTGCGGCAATCTCGGCGGCGAGTCGGCCGGACCGACCCTCGACCGCCTGTTCGCGCCGCCGCTGTTCCCGGTTACACTCGACAAGCTGTGCTGCACCTTCCACCACCACGGCTTCGAGGCGGGCCAGACCCTGACCTTCCCGGACGGGACGCAGGTCGGGACGATCCCGCTGAACCATCCGCAGGGCTCGGTGGGCTACCGGTTCGAGCATGGCGGCCGCCGCCTGTGCCTGATCAGCGACATCGAGCACAGCGATCCCTGGCCGGATCCGGAGCTCGCCAAGTTCGTCGAGGGTGCCGACCTGATGGTCTACGACGGCATGTTCACCGACTGCGAGTATCCCACCTGCCGGGGCTGGGGTCACTCGACGTGGCAGAAGGGCGTCGAGCTGGCGCGGATGGCCGGCGTCAAGGCGCTGGCCATCATCCATCTGCACCCGGCCCATTCCGACACGGCCCTGCGCGACATGGAGGCCGACCTCCAGGCCGAGATGCCCGGCGCCTTCATCGCCCGGGAGCGTCAGAGCATCACGGTCGGCGCCCCCCGGTCGGTGAGCCGCCGACCCGGAGGCCGCCCCGCGGTGGCGCGCGAGTTGCGCCGCCGGATCAAGGTCGCCTGAACAGAGGCCGACCCGGCGGCCCGCTCAGGCCGAGCGCGCGGCGGACCGCGCCTTGCGCGAGCGGTTGAACCGGCCCGCCGCGAACAGCACGAACAGCGCGACGCCGATGATCAGGATGCTCCAGCCGTAGGTGCTGACGAGCTGGGCATCGATCGGGTGGCCGATGCGGCCCAGCGCGACGAGGAGCCCGAACACGGCGATCCCCGCGGAGATCAGCATACCAACGATCATGGTGAAGCTCCGGCGCGGCGAGAGGGCCGGAAAAAATGCGCGGGTCCCGCACCTGTTCCCGCCTCGCGCCGCGGTCAAACCCGAAATCTTCGGACCTCGCCTGATTGCAACGCCCTCGCGCGCCGCACTAAGTAGGCGCCTGTACGGCGCCCCGGTGCGCGCCAGGAACCCGAGACCACGGCGATGACCGGCCAAGAGACCACCACCGCGCGGACGACGCAGGACAGCGGGCCCGCTTCCGTCGCCGGGCCGGGCCCGCTGCGCCCGCAGGACCAGCTCGTGACGATCTACGGCGGCTCAGGCTTCCTGGGCCGGCACGTGGTGCGGGCGCTGGCCAAGCGCGGCTACCGGATCCGCGTCGCGGTGCGGCGGCCGGACCTCGCGCTGTTCCTGCAGCCCTTGGGCAAGGTCAACCAGATCGTGGCCGTGCAGGCCAACCTTCGCTACCCGGATTCGGTGACCCGGGCCGCCGAGCGGTCGGACGTGCTGATCAACCTCGTCGGCATCCTGCAGGAGACCGGCTCGCAGAGCTTCGCGCGCCTGCAGGTCGACGGCGCCGACGCCATCGCCCGCGCCGCGGCCAGCCAGGGCGCGCGGATGATCCACGTCTCGGCGATCGGGGCCGATCCGGCCTCGCCCTCGCTCTACGCCCGCTCCAAGGCGGAGGGCGAGGCGCGGGTCTTCGCCGCCTGCCCGGACGCGGTGGTGTTCCGGCCCTCGCTGCTGTTCGGTCCCGGCGACAGCTTCTTCAACCGCTTCGCCAGCCTCGCCCGGGCGCTCCCGGTCCTGCCGCTGGCCGGCGGCCAGTCGCGCTTCCAGCCGGCCTTCGTGGGCGACGTCGCCGAGGCGATCGCCCGGGCGGTGGACGGGACCGTGGCGCGCGGCAAGGTCTACGAACTCGGCGGCCCGGAGGTGGGCACGCTGGAGCATTTCGTGCGCTACATGCTGAAGACGATCCGGCGCAAGCGCGCGATCGTCGACCTGCCGCTGCCGGCGGCCAAGCTCCAGGCCCGGCTCCTGGAGATCGCCGACACCCTGACCTTCGGTCTCCTGCCCGACGCGCTGAAGCTGACCCGCGACCAAGTGATCCTCCTCCAGAACGACAACGTCGTCTCGGAGACCGCCCGGGCCGAGGGCCGGACCTTCGAGGGGATCGGGATCACCCCGACCGCCGCCGAGGCGGTGGTGCCGGGCTATCTCTGGACGTTCCGCAAGGCCGGTCAGTTCTCCACCGAGCGGGACGAGGAGCACCTGTCCGAGGTGCCCGACATGCTGGCCTCGACGCCCATGGCGGCCAGCTCGCAGCACCGGCCGCAGACCGCCTCCGGACCGGCGATCGGCGCCGATGCCGGCAGCTCGCCGAACCGCGGCGCCCCGCGCTGGGGCACCCGGAAATCGGGATAGGTGCCGGCCCCTCGCCCGAGCGTGGCGCTGACCACGCCGTCAAACCAGGGATCGGCGGACCGGACGTGAGACGCATCCTCGTCACCGGCGCGGCGGGCTTCGTCGGCGGCCACGTCCTGCCGCTCCTGGCGGAGGCGGGCGACCGCGTGGCGGGGATCGGACGCGGGGAGCCACCCGCCCTGCCGGCCGGCGTCACCTACGAGGCGATCGATCTCCTCGACGAGACCGCACTCGCCGCCTTCGTGGGGCGGTTCCGGCCCACCGAGATCCTCCACCTCGCGGGCCTCGCCTCGGTGGCCGATTCCACCAGCGGGCCGGGGCAGACCTGGCGGGTGAACGTCAACGGCCTGATGAACCTCGTGGCGGCCGTGGAGGCGGTGCCGGGCTGCACGTTCTTCTTCGTCAGCTCCGGCGAGGTCTACGGCAGCGCCTTCCTGGCCGGGCACGCCCTCACGGAGGCGGCCGAACCCCTGCCGCGCAACACCTACGCCCGGTCAAAATGGGTCGGCGAGCAGTTGCTGCGCGACCTGCTGCCCCGGATCGGCGTGAAGCTCGTCGTGCTGCGGCCGTTCAACCATATCGGACCGGGCCAGGACGAGCGCTTCGTGGTGGCCTCGTTCGCGGGCCAGATCGCCCGGATCGAGACCGGGCTGGTGCCGCCCTGCCTGGAAGTCGGCAACCTCTCCTCCTACCGCGACTTCCTGGACGTGGCCGACGTGGCGGCCGCCTATGCCGACCTCATCGGCCGGGCCGCGGCCCTGGCGGAGGGTAGCGTATTCAACATCAGCTCGGGCCGGCCCCGGACCATCGCGAGCGTGCTCGACGACCTGCGGGCCCTGGCACGGGTGCCGTTCGAAATCCGGGTCGCTCCCGAGCGGGTGCGGCCCGCGGAGATCCCCCTGGCCGCGGGTGACGCCGGCCGGCTGCACGCGGCCACCGGCTGGCAGCCGCGGATCGCGTGGGAAGCCTCCCTGACGCGGGTGCTGGACGATGCCCGCGCGCGGCTGGCGGCTTCGCACGGCGCGGGATGAGGCGGGTTCCCGATGGCGTGCGGGCCCTCACGTTCACGCAACGCGGTTCGCGAACGGGAGACCGGCTCCGCGGCACGCCCTCCCCGTCCGCGGGCTCGCAGATCCCCATGTCGGGTTTGAGATCCCCGTTCGGTGGTAGGTGTGGGGGGCGAGACTTCCCCTGCGCACGCCCCTTCGCGGGGGGAAGAAGACGCGCGGAACCGTCGCCGACCCGCCGAAGCTTGCCCGTTCCGCCCCGCTTCTGCCAGGTCGCGAAGTCATGGCGTCGCCGCTACCGCACCACCCCCTTGGCCGTGAGCGCGTCCCGCTCGGCCTCCGGATAATTCAGCTCCTGGGCCAGGATCTCCGCGCTCGAAGCCCCGAGCCCCGGCGGCATGCGGCGCACCGGAAGCCTGCGGCCGTCGAGGCGGTAGGGTGGGGCGATGACGTGGGCGTTCTCGGGCGCAGCGACCACCAGCCCGGCCTCCCGGGCCCGGTCGCAGGTCAGCGCCTCGCGCAGGCCCATCACCTCGCCGCAGGGGATGCCGGCGGCCCGCAGGCGCGCGATCAGCGGCGCGCGCTCCCACTTGGCGAGTTCGGCCTCCAGCACCGGGATGAAGGCGGCGCGGTTCTTGGAGCGGTCGAGGTTGGTGGAGAAGCGCGGGTCGGCGACGAGGTCCGCGCGGTCGAGGACCTGCTCGCAGAAACGGCGGTACTGGCCGTTGTTGCCCACCGTGATCACCACCGGCCCATCGCCGGCCTCGAACACGCCGTAGGGCACGATCGACGGATGGGCGTTGCCGTAGCGGGGCGGATCGATGCCCCGGGCCAGCGCCTCCAGGCCGTAATACGAGGTCAGCGCCACGCCGCAATCGAACAGGGCGAGGTCGATCGCCTTGCCGCGCCCGGTCCGCTCCCGCTGGAACAGGGCGGCGAGCACGGCCTGCGCGGCGAACTGCCCGGTGAACAGGTCGACCGCCGCGACCCCGAACTTCAGGGGCGGCCCGCCGGCCTCGCCGTTGAGCGCCATCACGCCGGACTCACCCTGGACGACGAGGTCGTAGCCGGGGCGACCGGCCTCCGAGCCGTCCGAGCTGTAGCCGGCGATGGAGCAGTAGATCAGCCCCGAATTCTCGGCCGAGAGCGCCCCGTAGCCGAGACCGAGCTTCTCGGCCCCGCCGGTCTTGAAGTTCTGGACCAGCACGTCGCTCTCGCGGGCGAGCGCCTTCACGATCGCCAGCCCCTCCGGCGTCGCGAGGTCGACGCCGATCGAGCGCTTGTTGCGGTTGACGCTGTCGAAATACGAGGTGTTGCCGGGGCTCGTCGGCACGCCCCAGTCGCGGGTGTCGTCGCCGCGTTCCGGGTGCTCGACCTTGATCACGTCGGCGCCGAGATCGCCGAGAACCTGCGCACACCAGGGCCCCGCCAGGACCCGGGACAGATCGAGGACGCGGATCCCCGCGAGCGGCAGGTCGGGCTGTTCGGTCGTCATCGTGTTCTCCACCATACCGGGGCGGACAAGACCGCCTGTCCCGACGCGTGCGCGGCGAGCGCGGCGCCGGCGCGACGGGCCCCGGATCGGGCCAGCCGCGGAGTCCTAAGCGCCCATCACGCCGTCGAGGCTGCGCACGGCGTCGATCAGTTTCGGACGCGCCACCTCCATGAGGAAGCGGGCGTCGGTGATGACGGTCGGGGCCCCGCAATTGACCGCCATCGGGGGCAGGCCGCCGCCGGGATGGAACCCCACCGCGATGGCGCAGACCGTCTCCTGCCACTCGCCGAACGAGGTGCAGCAGCCGAGTTCCCGGTGCTCGTCCACCGCCCGATCGAGCCCGGCGCGGAGCGCGGGCCAGGCCACGGGATCCAGCGCCTTCAGGTCCTCGTAGATGCCCGCGCGCTCGCGCTCCGGGCAGATCGCCACGTAGGCGCGGCCCATGGCGCTGCGCGCGAGCGAGATGCGCGAGCCGGTGTCGAGGTTGAGCGAGATCGCCGCCGGGCCGCGCTGGCAGTCGACGTAGCGCATGCTCAGCCGGTCGCGCACCCCGAGCCCCACCGAGGCGTTCGCCGCCTCCGCGACCGCCCGCAGGACCGGCCGGGCGATGGCGCGCACGTCGAGGCCGCCCAGAGCCGCAGAGCTGAGCGCGATGGTGGCGGTGCCGAGGCGGTAGCGGCCGAGTTCGGGCATGTGCTGCAGGTAGCCGAGCTTCGTCAGCGTGTAGGTGAGCCGCGAGACGGTCGACCGCGGCAATCCGCAGGCCTCCGCGATGTCGTGGTTGGCGAGGCTCGTGCGGCCCGGCCCGAAGCAGGCGAGCACCGCCAGCCCCCGAGCCAGGGCCGTGACGAAGTGGCGGTCCTCCTTGGCGCCGGGACCGGGGGCGTCGAGCCCGGGCAGGAGGCTTGTCTCCGCGTCGGTCATCGGCGCAGGAAGGCCGCGAAGGCTGCCTGCGCCTCCGGGGCGCGGCGCAGCGCGTGGAAGACCACCGCCTCCTCGTCGAGTGCGCGGGCCACGGCCTCCTCGTGGCCGCGCCGCAGGGCCCGCTTGGTGGCGGCGATCGAAGCCCGGGGCAGGGCGGCGAGGGAGCGCGCCTTGGCCATCGCGGTGTCGAGCGCCGTCCCGGCCGGGACGGCGGCGTTGACGAGGCCGGCCGCGGCGGCGGCCTCCGCGGTGAAGGGCTCGCCGAGCATCAGCAGCTCGGCGGCGCGCTTCGAGCCCGCCACCAGGGGCAGCAGGTAGCTGGACCCGCCTTCCGGGCTGAGACCCAGCGCGGCGAAGGGCAGGCGGAACCGGGCGCCGTCCCCCGCATAGGCGAGGTCGCAATGGAGGAGCAGCGTCGTGCCGATGCCGACCGCGTGGCCCTCCACGGCCGCCACCACCGGCTTCGGGCAGGTGCGCAGGGCCTTGAGGAAGGTCAGGCCGGGGCTGTCGCCCCCCGCTGCGACGTCCTGGAAATCCCTGAGGTCGTTGCCGGCGGTGAAGCAGCCGCCCGCGCCGGTGAGCACCACGACTCCCACGGCCTCGTCCTGGGCGGCGGCCGCGACGGCGGCGGTCAGGCCCGCATAGGACGCCCGGTCGAGGGCGTTGCGCCGTTCCGGCCGGTCGATGGTGACGAGCCGGATCCCGGGCTCCGGATCGGCGACGCGGATGCTCACGGGGCGGCCTCGCCGGCGAGGTCCGCACCGTATTCCGCCGACAGGCCGGCCGCCCGCGCCCGCGCCGCCGCGTATTCCCGGGCGAGCCGGGCGACGAGGTCGGCGGTGGCCGGCGCATCCGCGATGGTGCCGACGCCCTGGCCGGCGCCCCAGACGTCGCGCCACGCCTTCACGCTGGCGCTGCCGAAGTTCATCGCGGTCTTGTCGCGCACCGGCAGGGCCTCGGGATCGAGCCCGGCGGCCCGGATGCTCGGCGTCAGGTAATTGCCCGGCACGCCGGTGAAGTAGGGGGTGTAGAGGATGTCGGCCGCCGCGCTGCCAGCGATCATGTCCTTGTAGGCCGGGGCGGCGTTCGCCTCCCGGGTGGCGATGAACCGGGTGCCCATATAGGCGAGGTCGGCACCCATGGCCTGGGCCGCCAGGATCGCCGAGCCCGACGTGATGGCCCCCGAGAGGATCAGCGGCCCGTCGTAGAACCGCCGGATCTCGCCGACGAGGGCGAAGGGGCTCAGCGTCCCCGCATGCCCGCCCGCCCCGGCGCAGACTAGGATCAGCCCGTCGACGCCGGCTTCCAGGGCCTTCTCGGCGTGGCGGACGGTGGTGACGTCGTGGAACACCACGCCGCCATAGGCGTGGACCGGGCGGATCACCGCGTCCGGCGCCCGCAGGGAGGTGATGATGATCGGCACGCGGTGCCGGACGCAGGCCTCGACATCCTGCGCGAGGCGGTCGTTCGAGGCGTGGACGATCTGGTTCACCGCGAAGGGCGCGATCCTCCTCGCGGGATCCGCCGCCCGGGCCTCGGCCAGCGTTCGGGTGATCCGCGTGAGCCACTCGTCCAGCAGCGCGGCCGGACGCGCGTTGAGGGCCGGGAAGGAGCCGACCACGCCGGCGAGGCATTGGGCGATCACCAGTTCCGGCCCGGAGACGATGAACATCGGCGCGCAGATCACCGGCAGGGCGAGCCGGCCGCGCAGAGCCTCGGGCAGGCGCCCGGCCGGGATCCGTTCGGGACCGTCGCTCATCGCGCGATCTCCGCCGCCTGACCCCGCGCCGGACGGGCGCTCCCGGACCGCTGGTCCCGATCGATGCCGCGCACCGTGATCCTCCCCTGCCTCCGGCGGTCCGGCCCACGGTCACCCGGCGGCCACCGCAACCGAGTCCCGCCCGGGGCCGTTTTGATGGCATGGGCCCAGGGCGCCGGTCAAACGCCCGAACCGGGCTGTAACTGCAATGCAGAACGGATGTCCCGACACGGCGCGCGCTCCCGATACATCCTTGACGATCGTGAACCGGCAGACCAACATCCAGCCGAGATGCAGACTGTTGTTCTGCACTGCAGAATATGAGGGAGTCCTGAGTGGTTCGCCAGGAGGTCGACGGCGATGTGGCCGTGCTCACGCTCGCCAACCCGCCGGTCAACGCGCTGGGCGCCGCCCTGCGGGCGTCCCTCGACGAGGCCCTGGCGCAGGTCATCGCGGATCAGGCGATCCGCGCCATCGTGCTGGCGGCAGAGGGCAAGGTCTTCGTCGGCGGCGCCGACATCAGCGAGTTCGGGAAGCCGCAGCACCCGCCGAGCCTGCCGGATGTGCTCGAGCGGCTCGATGCCAGCCCGAAGCCGGTGGTGGCCGCCATCGGCGGCGCGGCGCTCGGCGGCGGCCTGGAGCTGGCGATGGCCTGCCACGGGCGGATCGCCGCTCCGTCCGCCAAGATCGGGCTGCCCGAAATCAAGCTCGGGATCATCCCGGGGGCGGGGGGCACGCAGCGCCTGCCCCGCCTGATCGGGCCCGACGCCGCCTTCGCGATGATGGTCACCGGCGAGCCGGTCTCCGCCGAGAAGGCGGCGGCGCTCGGAATCGTCGATTCCGTTGTGCTCGGTGACCTCGTGGCGGCGGCCCGCACTCGCGCGCTGGAGATCGCCGATTCGGGCACGCTGCCGCGGGTGCGCGACCGGTCGGACAAGCTGACACCGGAGGCGCGCGAGAAGTTCGAGGCGCTGGCCGCCGATGCGGTGAAGCGCGATCCCGACGCCACGAACGTCCACGCCCTGGCGCGGGCCGTGCGCGCCGGGCTGGAGCAGGACTTCGACACCGCCGTGGCGACGGAGCGGGCCGAGTTCCGGGCCCTGGTGGAGGATCCGCGCTCGCAGGCCCTGCGCTACGCCTTCTTCGCCGAGCGCGAGGCCGCGCGGGTGCCCGGCCTGCCGAAGGACACGCCCCGCCGCCCCATCCGGACGGCCGCCGTGATCGGCGCCGGGACGATGGGCGGCGGCATCGCCATGTGCTTCGCCAATGCCGGCATCCCCGTGACGGTGATCGAGACGGAAGGCGGCGCCCTGGCGCGCGGCCTCGACCGGGTGAAGGGCCTCTATGCCGGCTCAGCCAAGCGCGGCTCGATCACCGAGGCCCAGCGCGACGAGCGGGTCGGCCGGATCACCGGCGCGCTCGGCCTGGAGCAGGCCGGGGAGGCCGACATCGTCATCGAGGCGGCCTTCGAGGATATGGGCGTCAAGCGCGAGATCTTCTCGAAGCTCGACACGATCGCGAAGCCCGGCGCGATCCTGGCCAGCAACACCTCCTATCTCGACGTGAATGCCATCGCGGCGGTGACGAACCGGCCTCAGGACGTGCTCGGCCTGCACTTCTTCAGCCCAGCCAACGTGATGCGCCTCGTGGAGGTGGTCCGCGCCGAGAAGACCGCGCCGGACGTGCTCGCCACCGCCCTCGACCTGGGCAAGCGCCTCAACAAGCTGCCGGTGACGGTGGGCGTCTGCTTCGGCTTCGTCGGCAACCGCATGCTGGAGCGCCGCAGCCGGGCCGGCGAGCGCCTGCTGCTCGAAGGCGCTCTGCCCCACGAGATCGACGCGGCGGTCACCGCCTTCGGCTTCCGGATGGGGCCCTTCGCCATGGGCGACCTCGCGGGCCTCGATATCGGCTGGCGCTCGCGCAAGGATTTCGGCGGCCGGGCCCCGGTCGCGGATTCGCTCGCCGAGCAGGGGCGCTTCGGCCAGAAGACCGGGCGCGGCTTCTACCTCTACCCGGACGGCGCCCGGACCGGCACCCGCGACCCGGAGGTCGAGGCGCTGATCGCGCGCGTCGCCGCCGAGCACGGCGTCGCCCGCCGCAGCTTCACGCCGGACGAGATCGTCGCGCGGCTCATGTACCCGATGGTCAACGAGGGCGCGCGGATCCTGGAGGAGGGCATCGCGGCCCGGCCCGGCGACATCGATACGATCTGGATCAACGGCTACAACTGGCCCGCCTGGCGCGGCGGCCCGATGCACTGGGCCGATACGGTCGGGCTGAAGACCGTCGCCGAGGCGCTGTCGCGTTTCGCGTCCGAGACCGGCGACGACAGCCAGGAGCCAGCGCCGCTCCT
This sequence comes from Methylobacterium longum, assembly GCF_022179385.1. Classification (GTDB taxonomy): domain Bacteria; phylum Pseudomonadota; class Alphaproteobacteria; order Rhizobiales; family Beijerinckiaceae; genus Methylobacterium; species Methylobacterium longum. The sequence continues at coordinate 142,301 of NZ_BPQS01000005.1, forward strand.
GACGCGTCTCGCCGCTGAGGGCGGCCGCTTCGCCGGCCTGAAGAACGCCTGAGGGGGAGGGGGGATCATGACCGACGCGGTGATCGTTTCGACCGCGCGCACGCCGATCGGCAAGGCCCATCGCGGTGCGCTGAACCTCACCCGCGGTGCCGACCTCGCTGCCCACGCGATCCGCGGCGCCCTGGACCGGGCGCGCCTGGAGCCGGAGGCGGTCGAGGAGGTGGTGCTCGGCTGCGGCTATCCGGAAAACGCCACGGGCGGCAACGTCGCCCGGCACGCGGCGCTGGTGGCGGGGATCCCGGTGGGTTCGGCCGGCGTCACGGTCTCGCGCTTCTGCGCCTCGGGCTTGGAGGCGATCGCCAGCGCGGCCCGGCGGATCATCCTCGACGGCGTGCCGGTGGCGGTGGCCGGCGGCGTCGAGTCGATCAGCCTCGTCCAGCCGAAGGTCCAGCGGGAGCTGACCCGCAACGCGTGGCTGGAGGCGCACCTGCCGGCCATCTACATGCCGATGATTGAGACCGCCGACATCGTGGCCGAGCGGTACGGCGTCTCCCGGGAGGCGCAGGACCGTTTCGCCCTGGAGAGCCAGCGCCGCACTGCGGCGGCACAGGAGCGCGGGCTCTTCGACGACGAGATCGTCCCGATGAGCGCCGTCATGGCGGTGACCGACAAGGCCACCGGCGAGACCCGGGAGGTCGAGACCCGGCTCGCCAAGGACGAGGGCAACCGGCCTGACACGACGCTCGACGGTCTCGCCAAGCTCAAGCCCGTGCGCGGGGAGGGCGCCTCCATCACCGCGGGCAATGCCAGCCAGCTCTCGGACGGGGCCTCGGCCAGCGTGCTGATGTCGGCCGACGAGGCGGCGCGGCGCGGCCTCACGCCGCTCGGCACCTTCCGGGGCTTCGCCTCGGCGGGTTGCGGGCCGGACGAGATGGGCATCGGCCCGGTCTTCGCCGTGCCACGGCTGCTGGAGCGGCAGGGGCTGACGGTCGCCGATATCGACCTGTGGGAGCTGAACGAGGCCTTCGCGTCGCAATCGGTCTATTGCCGCGACACGCTCGGGATCGACCCCGACAAGGTCAACGTCAACGGCGGCGCCATCGCGGTCGGCCACCCGTTCGGAATGTCGGGGGCCCGGCTCGTGGGCCACGCCCTCCTGGAGGGCCGCCGCCGCGGCGCGCGCTATGCCGTGGTGACCATGTGCGTGGCCGGCGGCCAGGGCTGCGCCGGCCTGTTCGAGATCGCCCGGAGCTGAACCGATGGACCTGCGCTTCACCGACGACGAAATCGCGTTCCGCGACGCGGTCCGGACCTTCTGCCGGACGGAGATCCCGGCGGAGATCCGCAAGAAGGTCTCGGAGGGGCGCAGCCTCTCGAAGGAGGACTACGTCACCAGCCAGCGGATCCTCAACGCCAAGGGCTGGGCGGTGCCGCACTGGCCGCAGGAATGGGGCGGCCGGGATTGGACCCCGATCCAGCGCTACATCTACACCGAGGAGCTGTTCCAGGCGGCGGTGCCGCTGCCCCAGCAGTTCAACTGCTACATGTTCGGCCCGGTGCTGGCGACCTTCGGGCGGCAGGACCAGAAGGCGCGCTTCCTGCCCCGCGCCGCCAACCTCGACGATTGGTGGTGCCAGGGCTTCTCCGAGCCCGGCGCCGGCTCCGACCTCGCCTCGCTCAAGACCAAGGCGGTGCGCGACGGCGACCACTACGTCGTGGACGGCCAGAAGACCTGGACCACGCTCGGCCAGCACGCCGACTGGATCTTCTGCCTGGTCCGCACCGATTTCGAGGCCAAGAAGCAGCGCGGCATCTCCTTCCTGCTGATCGACATGAGGACGCCGGGCATCACGGTGCGGCCGATCCTCACCCTCGAGGGGCGGCACGAGGTCAACGAGGTCTTCTTCGATTCCGTCCGGGTGCCCGTGGAGAACCTCGTCGGCGAGGAGAACAGGGGCTGGGACTACGCCAAATTCCTGCTCGCCAACGAGCGCACCGGCATCGCCCGGATCGGCCTCACCAAGGAACGGATCGCCCGGATCAAGCGCCTCGCGCGGGAGATGCCGTCCGGGCCCGGCACGATGTGGGACGACCCGGCCTTCCGCGGCCGCGTCGCCGAGGTGGAGGTCGAGCTGAAGGCGCTGGAGATCACCCAGATGCGGGTGGCCGCCAAGCAGGGCCGGGCGGATTCGGTGGAACCGGATCCGGCCTCCTCGCTCCTCAAGATCCGCGGCTCGCAGCTCCAGCAGGCGGCGACGGAACTGCTGGTGGAGCTCGCCGGGCCCTTCGCGCTGGCGGCGCCCGCGCGCGGGGCAGGGGCCAACAACCTGCCCGGGGGCTTCGACTGGGTCGACGCCGCCGCGCCCAGCTACTTCAACAACCGCAAGGTCTCGATCTACGGCGGCTCGAACGAGATCCAGCACAACGTCATCGCCAAGGGCATTCTGGGGTTGTGAGCGACCGCCTCGTCCCGACCACGTCCTCATCCTGAGGTGCTGCGCAGCAGCCTCGACGGAGGGCTCCCGAGACCGCGGCGAGGTCTGAAAGCCTCCTTCGAGGCCTCCGCCGCGCTCCGGCACTCAGGATGAGGGATCTGGTGGGAGGGCCGGTGCCGGGCGCCCCCGACGATATCCGCGAGGGAACACCATGGATTTCGACCTGAACGAGGACCAGTCGCTCCTGCGCGACAGCGTCGAGCGGCTGGCCGCCGACCTCTACCCGTCCCTGGAGAGCCGGCAGGCGCGGCTCAAGGCGCCCCTGGGCTTCCCCGCGGAGGGCTGGGCGGCCTTCGCCGAACTCGGCGTCGCCGGCCTGCCCTTCTCCGAGGAGGAGGGCGGCCTCGGCGGCGGCCCAGTCGAGACCATGCTGGTCATGGAGGCGGTGGGCCGCAACCTCGTGGTCGAGCCGCTTCTGGCGAGCCTCGTACTGGGCTCGACGGCCCTGCGGCTCGGCGGCAGCGCGGCGCAGAAGGCGCGCTTGGTCCCGGACCTCGTCGCCGGCACCCTGCGCCTGACCCTGGCCCACACCGAGCGCCAGTCCCGCTACGACCTCGCGGACGTGGCCACGACGGCCCGGCGCTCGGGCGACGGCTTCGTGCTCAGCGGCGCCAAGAGCGTCGTGCCCAACGCCGACGCGGCCGGCCTGATGGTGGTCTCCGCCCGGGTGTCCGGGGAGCGGCGCGACGCGCACGGCATCGGCCTGTTCCTGGTCCCCGCCGACGCCGCGGGGGTCGCGGTTGAGGCCTACCCAACCCAGGATGGCGGCCGGGCCGCGGAGGTGTCGTTCTCGGACGTGCAGCTCCCCGGCGACGCGGCCCTCGGCGATCCCGAGGGTGGCCTGCCGCTCCTGGAGCGGGTGGTCGAGCACGGGATCGCGGCGCTGGCCGCCGAGGCGGTCGGCTCCATGGACGCGCTCCACAAGCTGACCGTGGAATACCTCAAGACCCGCAAGCAGTTCGGCGTCAGCGTCGGCTCATTCCAGGCGCTGCAGCACCGGGCGGTGGACATGCTGATCCAGCTGGAGCAGGCCCGCTCGATGGCGCTCTACGCCGCCATGATGGTCGATGCGCCGGATGCGCCGGCCCGGGCCGCGGCCCTCTCGGCCGTGAAGGTTCAGATCAACAAGGCCTGCCGCTACGTCGGCCAGGAGGCCGTCCAGCTCCATGGCGGGATCGGCATGACGCTGGAATATATTGGCGCTCACCACTTCAAGCGGCTCGCCATGATCGAGTACCAGCTCGGCGACACGGCCCACCACCTGCGCCGGATCACGCAGGACGATAACGGGCTGCTGGCGGCCTGAGGGGCCGTCCCACCCGCGGACCCCGTCCTGGGGTGCCGGAGCGCGGTGGGGGCCCGCGAAGGGGACCCCGGAGTCAGCGTCGGAGGCAGCCCCGAGGCGGCGTCCGGACAGCGTCGTGATCACCGGCCGCCCCCCTGCGAGGCCCGCTGCCGCGGGCACCTCAGGATGGGCGCGTGGGAGGGGTGGCCGGGCTCAGTTGAACAGCGAGCCCACCCCGCCCTGCACCCGGCCGAGACCGGCGCGGGCGACGGAGTTGTTGGGATCGATTACGGAGGCGCGCTGGTAGTTCTCCAGCGCCTCCTTGCGCTGGCCCGACTTCTCGTAGGCGAGGCCGCGGTACGCCCAGGAGGTCGCGTCCTTGTTGTTGACGTTGAGGGCCGCGTTGTAGTCCTCGATCGCCTTCGAGTACTGGTTCGTGGCGATCAGGCTCTGGCCGCGGGCCGCGTAGGGTGCGGACTTGAAGGGGTCACGGTCGATGGCGGCGTCGAAATCGGCGATCGCCTGGGTGTCCTGGCTCTGCTTCTGCCGCACGAGGCCGCGGGCATGGTAGGCCTCGGCCGATTCCGGCATCAGCCGGATTGCGACGTTGAGGTCGTTCAGCGCCTGATCGAGGTTACCCTGCGCGCGCTCGACATTGGCGCGGCCGATATACGCGGGGCCGTAATTCGGATCGATGCCGATCGCCTTGGTGAAGTCCTGCAGCGCGGGGCCGTCGCGGCCGACCTGGCGGCTGGCGAGCGCCCGGTTGTTGAACGCCGAAGCCGAGTTCGCGTCGATCTGGATCGCCTTGGTGAAATCCGCGATGGCGTCGTTGAATTGGCCGGCGCGGGCATAGGCGGCGCCGCGGGTGTTGTAGGCCGCCGCATCGTTCGGGTTGCGCTGCACGACCTCGGTCAGCGAGGCGATGTTGACGTTGGTGGCGCCGGTGGTGTCCGTCTCAAGCACCGCGTATTGCCGCGGGCCGGCGGCGCTGCCGACGGTCTCGCAGCCGGCCAGGGCCGCGGCCGAGAGCGCCGCCGCGCCGATCAGTGCAGACTTCCGTGCCAGCCCTTTGCGTACGATCATCGCCCCACTCTCCCCGAGGCGCGGCGCGCCCCGCGCCCACCCCGCCCCCGAATTCCAGTCGCCCACTGCGCGCCGGGCACGCCCGATCCGGGGCACCGTCGCTCATCACAGTGAAGGCCGGCTTAAGAAGCGCCGCGTCGTGAGCCAGCCCGTCCCTCGTCCCGGCAGGACGCCGGCGACGGGGCGAATCGACCGGACGCATTCGGCACCGACCAGGGTCCGGTGGAAGCGGCGGGATGTGGCGAAGGTATGGCCCGCCCGCGTCCCGGCGCCGGGTTCAGGCCTCCGACCCCCGCGCAGCAGCGCGGGTGTGTTCTCCGAGCCGCAGAAACGGGACTCGGTCAGACCCCCAGCCGGGTGACGTGCCCCATCTTGCGCCCGGGCCGGGCCTCGCCCTTGCCGTAGAGGTGCAGATGGGCGCCGGGCTCGGCCAGCAGCGCGGGCCAGTCCTCCACCTGAGCGCCGATTAGGTTGCGCATCTCCACCGGCAGGCCTCCGGTCCGGGCCGGGTCGCCCAGTGGCCAGCCGCAGACGGCGCGCACGTGCTGGGCGAACTGCGAGGTCAGCGCCCCCTCGATGGTCCAGTGGCCGGAATTGTGGACCCGGGGCGCGATCTCGTTGACCACGAGGTGCTCCGCCCCGTCCGTGCGCACCAGGAACATCTCGACGGCGAGCACGCCGACATAGTCCAGCGCGTCGGCGATGCGCTTGGCGATATCGAGGGCGGCGCGGCCGGTCTCCGGGCTCAGGCCCGGCGCCGGCACCCGGGTCAACGCCAGGATGTGGTCGCGGTGTTCGTTCTCGCACAGGTCGAAGGCCGCGAAGCTGCCGTCGCGCGCGCGCGCGCCCACCACCGAGACCTCGCGCTCGAAGGGCACGAAGCCCTCCAGGATCAGCGGCGCGCCGCCGAACTCGGCGAACAGCGCGTTGCGGTCGCCCTCTTCCCGCGCGCGCAGGATGCGCTGGCCCTTGCCGTCGTAGCCGAAGCGGCGGGTCTTGAGCACCGCCGGCAGGCCGATCACCTCGATCGCGCGGTCGAGGTCGTCGGGCGTGTCCACCGCCCGGAACGGCGCCGTGGGGATGCCGAGGCCGTTGATGAAGTCCTTCTCCGACAGGCGGTCCTGCGTGGTGGAGAGCGCCCGCGCGTTCGGGTGCAGGGGGGCGTGGCGCGCCAGGATGTCGGCGGTGGCGTGCGGGATGTTCTCGAACTCGTAGGTGACGACGTCGACGCTGCGGGCGAAGGCCGCGAGCGCCTCGGCATCGTCGTAGGCCGCGCAGGTGGTGCGGGCGGCGACGTCGAAGGCGGGGCTGTCCCGATCGGGCGCGTAGACATGCACCTTGAGCCCGTAATTGGCCGCCGCCAGGGCGATCATGCGCCCGAGCTGCCCGCCGCCGACGATGCCGAGGGTGGAGCCGGGGCCGAGGATCCTGTCCGTCACGCGAGAAACTCGTCCGTCACGATGATGCGTCCGACTCCGGCCGCTCGGCCACCGACGCGGTCTGGGCCGCGCGCCACGCATCGAGGCGTGCGGCGAGGTGCGGGTCGGAGAGCGCCAGCACCGACGCGGCGAGCAGCGCCGCGTTCACCGCCCCGGCCCGGCCGATCGCCAGCGTTCCCACCGGAATGCCGGCCGGCATCTGGACGATGGAGAGCAGGCTGTCCTGGCCCGACAGGGCCTTCGACTCCACCGGCACCCCGAAGACCGGCAGCCGGGTCATCGCGGCCGCCATGCCGGGCAGGTGCGCGGCGCCGCCCGCGCCCGCGATCACGACCTTGAGACCGGCCGCGACCGCGCCCTTGGCGAAGGCCACCAGACGGTCGGGCGTGCGGTGGGCCGACACGATCCGCGCGTCGTAGGGCACGCCGAGCGCGTCCAGCGTCTCGGCGGCGTGCCGCATGGTCGCCCAGTCGGACTGGCTGCCCATGATGATCGCGACCGGAGGCGACGCCATCGTTGATCCCGGCAAAAGAGGGCGCTTACAGGCGGTGCGGGCCGGGGGCAAGGCGGGTTCCGGCGGCGTCCACCGGCATCAGGCGATGATGTCGGGGGTGAGCGCGTCCTCGATGTGGAAGATTCGGTCGCGCAGGGTCAGCTTGCGCTTCTTCAGCCGCTGGATCTGCAGCTGGTCGCCGGCGACGCTGTGCTCCAGCGCCTCGATGGCGCTGTCGAGGTCCCGATGTTCCTCGCGCAGACGGGTAAGCTCACCGTGGAGGTCCGCCTGCGCATTCTCGCCCGACTCGTCCGCCATCGTCACCCGCGGGACCAAGGATCGCTCATCGCCGGAGAGCATGCGTCACGCCCTCCCGCGGGACAAGCCGGCCCGACAAGCATTCACCAAGCTTGACCGGAGAAAAGGCTTCAACTGGTGTGGCATCCTGTGTCAGTCTCAGCGTGTCGAAACGATGACAGGAGATACGACTCATGTCGCTGCAGACGCATCTGAGCCAACTCGCCCGGAAGCATGAAGCCCTCGAGCGCGAGATTCAGGACGCGATCCACAGGCCTTCGGCGAACGACCTCCACATCGCCGAACTGAAGCGACGGAAGCTGCTCCTCAAGGACGAGATCAAGCGGCTGCAGGCCGGCAACAACACGCTGCACTGAGCCCTGGCACGACCGCACGGTTGACATAGTCATGAACACGCCGCCGCATCGGAGACCCCGGTGCGGCGGTTTTGCGTTCGCCCCGGGTCGACGGGAACCGCCTTCGCGGCGCGCCACGTGCCGGGTCCCGGATCCGCTTCCCCCACGGCCTGCCCCCGGCGGGACGGTGGCGCCGCGCCCTGAACCGTCCGGACCCCGGCCGGGGGAACGAGCGCGGCACCCTCAGTCCACGCGATCACTCCACGCGATCGCCGCCGCCACGCGGACGCGTTTGAGCGCCCTCGGGCACAAGACCCGTCTCGCCTGCGCGGAGGAATGCGGTAATCTGGCGGTGCCGCCGGAGAGCGGTCCGCGAGGAAACGCCGAGCCGATGACGACCGTCAGCCTTCCGGGCCGCTACCCCGAGACCTACGAGACGGCCCGCCGCGACCCGGAGACCTTCTGGCTCGACGCGGCCCGGGCGATCGACTGGGCGCAGGCCCCGCGGCGCGCCTTCGCGCCGGAGGCCGGTCCCTATGGCCGCTGGTTCCCGGACGGCACGCTGAACGCCTGCCACAACGCGGTCGACCGCCATGCCGACGGGGCGCGGGCCGAGCAGGTCGCGATCCGCTACGATTCGCCCGTCACCGGCACGAAGCGCGCGATCACCTATCGGGAGTTGCGCGACGAGGTGGCGGTGCTGGCAGCCGTGCTGGCCAACCTCGGTGTCGGCCAGGGCGACCGCGTGATCCTCTACATGCCCATGGTGCCCGAGGCCCTGTTCGGCATGCTGGCCTGCGCCCGGCTCGGCGCGGTCCATTCCGTGGTGTTCGGGGGCTTCGCGGCCAACGAACTCGCCGTGCGGATCGAGGATGCGGCCCCGAAGGTGGTGCTCGCCGCCTCCTGCGGCATCGAACCGAACCGCGTGGTCGCCTACAAGCCGCTCCTCGACGCGGCCATCGCCGCCTCGCGCCACAAGCCCGATGCGTGCCTGATCCTGCAGCGCCCGCAAGGCGCCGCGACCCTCGCGCCGGAGCGGGATCGCGACTGGGCCGAGACCGTGGCGGCGACCCGGTCGGCGGGCCGGCGCGCGGCCTGCGTCCCGGTCGCCGCCACCGACCCGCTCTACGTCCTGTACACCTCGGGCACGACGGGCAAGCCGAAGGGCGTGGTCCGGGACACGGGCGGCTACCTCGTCGCCCTCGCGTGGTCGATGCCGAACCTCTACGGCGTGCAGCCGGGTGAGACCTACTTCTGCGCCTCCGACATCGGCTGGGTGGTGGGCCATTCCTACATCGTCTACGCGCCCCTCCTGCACGGCTGCACCACGGTGCTCTACGAGGGCAAGCCGGTGGGCACGCCCGATGCCGGCGCCTTCTGGCGGGTCGCCGCCGAGTACGGGGTGGCGTGCCTGTTCACCGCGCCGACGGCGCTGCGCGCCATCAAGAAGGAGGATTCCGCGGGCGCCCGGATCGCCGATCACGACCTCTCGGCCTTCCGCAGCCTGTTCCTGGCCGGGGAGCGCGCCGATCCCGACTCCGTCGCCTGGGCCGAGCGGGTGCTGGACCGGCCGGTCATCGACCATTGGTGGCAGACCGAGACCGGCTGGCCGATCGCCGGCAACCCCCTGGGACTCGGCGCCCTGCCGGTCAAGCACGGGAGCACCTGCGTGCCGATGCCGGGCTACCGGGTCGAGGTGCTGGACGAGGGCGGCAAGCCGGTCCCGGCCGGAACGATGGGCACCATCGCGATCCGCCTGCCCCTGCCCCCCGGCTGCCTGCCGACCCTCTGGGGTTCGGACGACCGGATGCGGTCGAGCTACCTCGCCACCTTCCCGGGCTACTACGACACCTCGGATGCCGGGGTGATCGACGCGGACGGCTACATCACGGTCCTGGGGCGGACCGACGACATCATCAACGTCGCGGGCCACCGCCTGTCCACGGGCGGCATGGAGGCGGTGCTGGCGAGCCACCCGGACGTGGCCGAATGCGCGGTGATCGGCATCCGCGACGCGCTGAAGGGGGAGGTGCCCTGCGGCTTCGTGGTGCTCAAGGCCGGCGTGGCCCGGCCGGTCGAGGCGATCGAGCGGGAACTCGTCGCCAAGGTGCGCGACGAGATCGGGCCGGTGGCGGCGTTCAAGCTGGCGCTCACCGTGCCGCGGCTGCCCAAGACCCGCTCGGGCAAGATCCTGCGGGCGACGATGAAGCGCATCGCCGACGACGAGCCCTGGACGATGCCGGCGACGATCGACGACGCCGCGGCCCTCGACGAGATCGGCGAGAGCCTCAAGGGTCGGGGCATCGGCGCCGGCTGACGTCCGGTCCGCCGATGCGGGCTCCGGCGACGGGTCTCCGGGGCCCAGGACCACGGCGCCACGCCCCGTTCACAAGAGCCTTCGACGGGTCTTCCTGAAAGGAGAGGCCTCCCCGCGGGCTTAGGTCGAACGTCTCGGCTCCACGAACGGCGAGAGGCTGGATCGCGACCTGAAGACCGGAGTGGCCCACGCGCCACGTGGTGGGTCGGACGGCGGGTTGGATGGCGTGTCCGGCCCCCTGGTTCCGGCGGGCCGCTTCCGGTCCGGGTCTCCCTCGCCGCCGGGCCATGACGGGGGCGCCCCTCACATCGTGTTCGCCCCCTCGGACGCCGGGACGTCCTTCCTGTATCGCCCGTGGCCGCACCGGGTCGAGGGCGCGAAATGCCCGAGCCGGTCCGCCCGGGAGCCGGGTGCGGCCGCGCGATCATCGATCATCCGACGACCGCCCTCTTGCGTCACAACATCCCAATACCATCTTCAGACCATCCAACCGGATGGCCTGGAGCATCTGACCGATGACCGACAACGTCCACGATCTCCGGCCGAAGGTGCCGGACAGCGAAAAGATCACGGTCAATCTCGGCTTCGTCGATCTCGGGCGGGTCGACCTGATGGTTCGCGACGGCTTCTACGCCAACCGGGCCGACTTCATCCGCACGGCGGTACGCAACCAGCTCGACCGTCAGGACGAGGCGGTTCGGCAGTCGGTGGCGCGGCGCCAGCTCCGCCTGGGCCTCTCGCACTATTCGCGGGCCGCGTTGGAGGCGGCCCGGGATGCGGGGACGCCGCTCACCATCCAGGTCCTCGGGCTCGCAACGATCGCTGCCGACGTCACGCCCGAGCTGGCCAGGGCCGCCATCGCCTCCGTGGAGGTGCTGGGCGCCTTCCAGGCCAGTCCCGCCGTGAAGGCGGCGCTCGCCGACCGGACCACCTGACCGCCCGCACGCCCCTCCGCCCGCCCAACGCCGCACAAGGATCGTCCCCATGTTCCGCTTCCCCAAACTCGACCCGTCCAAACTCGACCTCTCCGCGTTCGGGGTGCCGAAATTCGACCCCCGCGCCTTCGAGGCCGCGGCCGCGCGGACGTCCAAGGCCCGCGGGGCAGGGGACCGGGCGGCCCGGATGCAGGACGCGATGGCGCGGTTCCGCCGCGTCCAGGAGGCCGCCGCCGCGCAGTGGGCTGAGGCACGCCGCACCATGATCGACCGGCCCGACGCCGCCGGCCATCACGGGCCGACCCTCGACATGGAGGCGCCGACGGCGGCCGGCGGTGCCTGGACGGCGCCGGACCGGGCCGGTGGCTCGGAGCCGGGTCCGGACCTGTCGGCGATGATGCGCGCGCTGCGGGATCACCTGCCGAAGGCCCCTCCGGCAGGCCGCGGTCCCGCCGTCGACGTCCCGCCCGGCGCGCGGTTCGAGGAGCGCGTGTTCGCCGAGGCCGCCGGAAGCCGGCGCTACAAGGTCTACGTCCCGAGCGGCTACAGCGGTCAGGCCCTCCCGGTCGTCGTGATGCTGCACGGCTGCACCCAGAATCCCGACGATTTCGCCGCCGGGACCCGGATGAACGCGCTCGCCGAGGAACAGACCTTCCTGGTCGCCTATCCGGAGCAGCCGCAATCGGCGAATCTCCAGCGCTGCTGGAACTGGTTCACGGCGGGCGATCAGGTCCGCGAGGGCGGCGAGCCGGCGCTGATCGCCGGCATCGCGCGGGCGGTCGTGGCGGAATTCTCGGCCGATCCCGGTCTGGTCTACGCGGCCGGACTCTCGGCCGGCGGCGCGGCGGCGGCGATCCTGGCCGCCACCTATCCGGACCTGTTCGCCGCCGTCGGCGTCCATTCCGGGCTCGCCTGCGGAGCGGCCCGCGACATGCCGGGCGCCTTCGCGGCCATGAAGGGGCAGGGCGCGGCGCCGGGGCGCAACCGGCGGACGGTACCCACCATCGTGTTCCACGGTGACGGCGACCGGACCGTGCACCCCGTCAACGGCGATCAGGTGGCCGAGCAGGCTGCACCGGCCCCGGGCCTCGCCGAGGCCGTCACCCGCGGCACGAGCCCGGGCGGCACGGCCTACACCCGGACGGTCCGCAGCGACGCGTCAGGTCGACCACTGCTGGAGCAGTGGGTTCTGCACGGGACCGGCCACGCTTGGTCGGGCGGCAGCCCGGAGGGATCCTACACCGATCCCCGCGGCCCGGATGCCAGCCGCGAGATGATCCGGTTCTTCCTGGCACAGGCTCCGGCGCGCGGCGCCTGACCGCGGCGCGTCCGCCGGCGCGGCGGACGCGCCGCGCCGACACCCCGTCAGTCGGCGTCCGGCGCGTCGCCCTCGTCGTCCAGGCCGGCGGAGGCTGTCGGGTCCGGCGCCGTCAGGTCGGCACCCAGGGCCGGACTGGTCGTGACCGACGCGGGCATGCTCCGCGGAGCGGGCTCGGACGGGATCAGCGTCGCGGTGGCCGCGACGAGGCCGGCGAGCGAGCGCAGGTTCTGGGACTGGCGCGGATCGCGGGAGATCAGCGCGGCGTCCCGCTGGAGGCGGAGGTTGCAGGCCGGCGAGGGTAGGCCGCCCTCCGGCGTGCAGGCGTCGTGGCGGGCACAGGCCGCGTCGAGGGCGTCGATGGGCGGCAGCGGGGCGTTGTTGCCCGGTCCGCAATAGTTGCCGTGGATGAGCACCTTGGGCCCGCCGAACGCGGCCGGCTGAGCGTAGGATGGTGCGGCGAGGGCGGCGCACCCCGCGGCCAGGAGGAACGGGGCGGCAAGTCTCTGGAACATGATGGTGATCTCCGGCGAATTCGCCCCCTCAGGCGGTTCGCAGCGGCTACCGCAATGCGGCAACAGCGCGAAAAACGGTGGGTCGCCGCCGCAAGTTCCCGCGCCCCGCCCGCAGGGCTGACCTGCCGCACCACGCTGGCGGTCGCGACGATCCTGCGCCAGATTGGTCTCAGAGCGCCGGAGCCATCCATGACATCGCCGAAGACCGCCCGCCTGTTCGAGCCGCTGACCCTCGATGGTCTCACCCTCGAGAACCGCATCCTGATCGCGCCGATGTGCCAGTATTCGGCCCGGGACGGCGAGGCCACCGACTGGCACATGATGCATCTCGGCCAGCTCGCCATGTCGGGAGCCGGCCTGCTGACCCTGGAGGCCACCGCGGTCTCCCCGGAGGCGCGGATCACCGCCTGGGATCTCGGCCTCTACAACGACGGCTGCGAGCGGGCGCTCGGCCGCGTGCTCGATGCCGTGCGCGAGTACGCACCGGTGCCGATCTGCATCCAGATCGCCCATGCCGGCCGCAAGGCGTCGAGCGAGGCGCCCTGGGCGGGCGGGCACCAGATCCCGCCGGAGCAGGCCTACGGCTGGCGCACGGAGGCGCCCTCGGCGGTGGCGCACGGGGAGGGCGAGGTCCCGCCCCACGCCCTCGACGCCGCCGACCTGAAGCGCGTCCGCGACCAGTTCGTCGCCACCGCCAAGCGCGCCGTGCGCCTCGGGATCGAGGCCGTGGAGCTGCACGGCGCCCACGGCTACCTGCTCCACCAGTTCCTGTCGCCGATCGCCAACAAGCGGACCGATGCTTACGGGGGCAGCCTCGAGAACCGCATGCGCTTCCCGCTGGAGATCTACGACGCGGTGCGCGACGTCGTGCCGGCGGGCAGCCCCGTGTGGCTGCGCGTCTCGGCCACCGACTGGGTCGAGGACGGCTGGGACCTCGACGAGACCGTCGCGCTGGCCCAGGCCCTCAAGCGCGCGGGCTCGCCCGCGCTCCACGTCTCCACGGGCGGCGTCTCGCCCAAGCAGGCGATCACCCTGGGGCCCGGCTATCAGGTGCCCTACGCCGAGCGGATCAAGGCCGAGACCGGGCTGACCACCATCGCGGTCGGGCTGATCACGGAGGCGCAGCAGGCGGAGACGATCCTGCAGGAGGGCAAGGCCGACGCGATCTCCCTGGCCCGCGCGATGCTGTACGATCCGCGCTGGCCCTGGCACGCGGCGGCCGAACTCGGCGCCGCGGTCCGGGCACCCAAGCAGTACTGGCGCTCGCAGCCGCGCGAGTTCAAGGCGCTGTTCAAGGATACGGCGTTCGGCCAGCGGTGAGGGCTGGTTCGGGCGCGTGCGGGGTCCCCGTCCGACGGCGGCGTTCCATGCGCGCCCTCATCCTGACGCGGCGCAGGGCGGCGGACGCCGCCTTGGAGGCGGCTTCGCGCGCATCTCAGGATGAGGCCGGGATCCGGGGCCGGGCCGGCTGAAGCTCAGCGCGGCAGCACCCCGACGAGCGGCCCGAGCGGCCGGCTGATGTCCGAGCGCTTGAGACCCGGCGCGTAGAGGCTCGACACCGAGCCGTCGAGGAACAGGGCGTTGCGGCAGCCGAGATCGTCCCGGAACAGCCGCGCGAAGGCGCCGAAGGTCACCGGGCGCTCGGAGATCGCGAAGATCGCCACGTGCCCGTCCGCCGGCACGCCGACGCCGTTGCGGATCTTCTGGCTCGGCCCATCCGTCGAGATCTTCGGATGGATCTGGCCGTCGATCACCAGCATCGGGCCGGATTGCGTGGCGTAGTCCGGCCGGATTTTCGCCCGCAGGTAGCGGGCGGTGTCGAGCACCCCCGCCGTCTCGCCCTTCACCCAGAAGACGCCGTTGGGCTTGAGGTGGAAGTTGCCGGGCCCGTCGGCGGTCGAGGCGCGCTTCAATTCGCGGCCATCCTCGACGTAGAGGCCCACCGGCGCCTGGTCCTTGTCGTACATGCCGGCATTCATCGCGAAGCTCAGGCGCCCCCCCTGCGTCTCCGCGAGGGTCCCGAGGGAGCCGTAGGGCCGCCCGTCCGCCTGGAGCCAGAACAGCCGCAGCCGCTGCCGCCGCAGATCGACCGCGCAGACCGTGAAGGTCTCGCCCTGCGCCTCGACGGCCCGGCAGGTCTCCGGAGCGGCCGGCGCGGCGGCCGCGCGGCCCGGCAGGGGCGGCGCGAGGAGCGCGAGGAGCGCGAGGAGCGCGATCAACAGGGCGTGAACGGGACGCATCGTCATCACTCGTTTCGTGCTGCGCGGATCCGCCGGGAAGCGGTCGCCGTGCCGCGTCTCCCTCCGGAAAACGGCGATTTTCGTGTCCGAGGCCGTGCCGGGGCTTGCGGGCCGCGTCAGCGGCGGCGCGCCGCGGCGGCAGGCTGGACCGTTTTGGCCGCTGGCGCGTTTTCTATTCAAGAGGGCGGTATTCCACGGAGACGATGATGAAGGGTGCAGTGCTCGGCTCGGCCCTGCTGGCGGCGGGTGCCCTGGTTCTGGCGCCGGCCAGCGCGGACGCGCGCGGCTTCGGCGGCGGCGGCTTCCACGGCGGCGGTTTCCATGGGGGCGGCTTCGGCGGGTTCCGGGGCGGCGGCTTCGGCGGCTTCCGCGGCGGCGGGTTCGGCGGCGGCTTCCGCGGCGCCGGCTTCCGGCCCGGCGGCTTCGGTTACGGCCGCGGCTTCTACGGTCGCGGCTACGGCTACCGCGGCGGTTACGGTTACGGCCTCGGCGGCCTGGGCCTCGGCGTCGGCCTGGGTCTCGCGGCCGGCGGCCTCTACGGCGGCTACGGCTATCCAGGCTACGGTTACGGCTACGGCGGCGGCTACGCCCCCGTCGGCTACGGCTACGGCGCCGATTACGGCTACGGCGGCGGCTGCTACACGGTCCCGCGGGTGCGCTGGACCCCCTACGGCTACCGCCGCGTGTTGGTCGAGCGCTGCTACTGAGCCGCGACGGCGCAACGAAAAGATCGGGACAGGCCGCCTTCGGGCGGCCTTTTCCTTGCCTGCGTTCCCGCAGCGTCCGATAGCACTGTCTAGGACGCTGATACCGGTATCGAACGGCGGGAGACGGCTATGAGTACGGCAACCGGGCAGGGGACCCCTGGTGTGGAGGCGGTCGAGATCCGCGACGCCAGCCTCGCGGCGTTCTACCGCTCCATGACGCCGCCGGAGCGGCACACCTTCTGGGCCTGCGCCGCCGGCTGGTGCCTCGACGGCATGGACTTCATGATCTACCCGCTGGTGATCGGGACGATCATGGCCCTCTGGCACGTGGATTCCGGCACGGCCGGGCTCGCCGCCACGGTGACGCTGCTGGCCTCCGCGCTCGGCGGCTGGCTCGCGGGCTTCATCGCCGACCGCATCGGCCGGGTGCTGACCCTGCAGATCACCATCCTGTGGTTCTCAGTGTTCTCCCTGCTCTGCGCCTTCGTGCAGAATTTCGAGCAGCTCCTCGTCGCGCGGGCGATCCTGGGCCTCGGCTTCGGCGGCGAGTGGGCGGCCGGCGCCGTGCTGATCGGCGAGACCATCCGGGCGGAGTATCGCGGCCGGGCGGTCGGCTCCGTCCAGTCCGGCTGGGCGATCGGCTGGGGGCTCGCGGTCCTGTCGCAGGCGGTGCTGTTCTCGATCCTGCCGCCCGAGACGGCGTGGCGCTGGATGTTCGCGGTGGGCGCGCTCCCGGCCCTGCTGATCTTCTACCTGCGCCGCTACGTCGAGGAGCCGCAGGTCGCCGCCGAGACCCGGGCGCGCGCCGCCGCCACGGGCGACCGGCCGCAGATCTGGGAGATCTTCTCCGGGCCGATCCTGAAGACCACGCTGCTGGCCTCCCTGGCGGCGGCGGGCTGCCAGGGCGGCTACTACGCGATCACCACCTGGGTGCCCCGCTTCCTCACCACCGAGCGCCACCTGTCGATCGTCTCCTCGACCGGCTACCTCGCGGCGCTGATCGTCGGCTCGTTCGCCGGCTACCTCGTGGGCGCCTGGCTCGCCGATCGCCTCGGGCGGCGGCCGCTGTTCCTGATCTTCTCGCTGGGCGCCATCGCGGTGGTCATCGCCTACACGCAGATCCCGCTCTCGAACGGCGTGCTGTGGGTGCTGGGCTTCCCGCTCGGCTTCTTCGCCTCCGGCTATTTCTCCGGGATGGGCGCGTTCCTGACTGAACTGTACCCAACGCGCCTGCGCGGCTCGGGGCAGGGATTCTGCTACAATTTCGGCCGCGGCATCGGCGCCCTGTTCCCCGCCCTGGTCGGCTACCTCGCGGAGCGCGCCGGCCTCGCCTCGGCCATCGCGATCTTCGCGGCCCTCGCCTACGGGATCTTCTTCGTGGCGGCCTTCGCGCTGCCGGAGACCCGCGGCCGGGTCCTGCACGCGGACACCTGATCATGCCCGAGATCCGCGACTGCCCCGCCCCGGACCCACATCCGGGCGGCCCGACCCGCTACGCCGTACCGGCCGGCGCGGTCGACACCCACGCCCACGTGATCGGCCTGCCGCCCGACTACCCGCTGGTGCCGGACCGCAGCTACACGCCCCCGGCGGCCCCGGCCGAGCGCTATCTCGCGATGCTCGACGGGACCGGCATGGCCAACGGCGTGCTGGTCCAGGTCAGCGTCCACGGCACCGACAACCGGCTGATGGTGGAGACCTTGCGCGCCAACCGGCAGCGCCTGCGCGGCATCGCGGTGATCCCGCTGGGCCTGCCCGACGCGGAGCTCGCCGCCCTCAAGGAGGCCGGGGTGGTCGGCCTGCGCCTCAACGTGCTGTTCGGCGGCGGGGTCGGGCTGGATGCGGTCGAGGCCTACGGGGCGCTCGCCCGCGAGATGGGCTGGCACCTCCAGTTCCTGCTCGACGCCCGGGATCTGCCGCCCATCGCCGGCCGCCTCGCGCGGCTGCCGGTGCCGCTGGTCTTCGACCATATGGGCCACATGCCGACCTCCGCGGGCGTCGACCACCCGGGTTTCCAGGCGCTCCTCGGCCTCGTCGCCGACGGCAACTGGGTGAAGCTGTCCGGCGCCTTCCGGGACTCGGTGACCGGACCGCCTTACGCCGACACGATTCCCTTCGCCCGCGCCCTCAACGACGCCGCGCCCGAGCGCTGCCTCTGGGGCTCGGACTGGCCGCACGTGGCCGCCTGGGACGGGCCGCCCCGGACCACGATGCTCCTCGACCTGATGGCCGATTGGGTGCCGGACGCGGACCGGCGCAGGTTGGTCTTCGTCGACAACCCGCGGCGGCTCTACGGATTCGGGGCTGGTGCGTGAAGGCGTACGGGCATGGCGACTGATCGTCCCGACAGGTCGACGAAGTCGGGGATCGATCCCGCCGTCTTTCCGACGCTCTCACGGTGCTCTCGACATCGCAATTCAACTTGCATTTGATCGAGGCCGATTTCCAAGTGAAGCCGCCGCTGCCCCGATTTGGCGGCCGGGGCAGGCCGCAGAGCCGGAAGCGTCTCCTGCACTGCGGACGTGCCTCACCCGAACACGTGGCCGCCGTTGATCCGCAGGCCGACCGGGTGACCCGCGGCGTAGCGGACGCCATCGAAATTTTCCACGGCAAGCACCCGCCCCTCGGCGTCCACCACCTCGATCCGCTGGCGTCCCTGCGTCCGGTAGGAGCTGCGCACGGTGCCGGAGAGATGCGCGGCGTCCGGCTCGGCGAGCTGCAGCTGCCACGGCCGGACGTAGAGCTTGACCGGGCCGATCACCCCGGGCGGCGCCGCCACCGGTGTCTCCCGGCCGCGCACCCGCACCCGGCCGCCCTCGGCGATCGCCTCGACCTCGACGGAATCGCCCAGGAACTTCATCACCGTGGCGGAGGCCGGGTTCTCCTGCACCTCGTCGGGGGTGCCGACCTGCTCCAGCCGGCCCCGGTCGAGGACGGCGACGCGGTCCGACAGCTCCAGAGCCTCGTCCTGGTCGTGGGTCACGAAGATCGTGGTCTGCCCGGTGCGGTCGTGGATCTCCCGCAGCCAGCGGCGCAGGTCCTTGCGCACCTGGGCGTCGAGGGCGCCGAAGGGCTCGTCGAGCAGCAGCACCCGCGGCTCGACGGCGAGCGCCCGGGCGAGTGCCACCCGCTGGCGCTGGCCGCCCGAGAGCTGTGACGGGTAGCGGTCGCCGAAGCCCGAGAGGCGGATCAGGTCGAGCAGGTCGCCGACCCGGCGCTTGACCTCGGCCTTGGCCGGGCGGTCGGCCCGGCGACGCGCGCTCAGCCCGTACGCGATGTTGTCGGCCACGCTCATGTGCTTGAACAGGGCGTAGTGCTGGAACACGAAGCCCACCGCCCGCTCCTGGACGGGCAGGCCGGTGGCGTCGTCGCCGCCGAACAGGATGCGGCCCCGGTCCGGCGCGTCGAGCCCGGCGATGATCCGGAGCAGCGTCGTCTTGCCCGAGCCCGAGGGGCCGAGCAGTCCGATCAGCTCGCCCGCCCGCACGTCGAGGGAGAGATCGTGCAGCACCGCCGCCGTGTCGAAGGTCTTCGAGACGGCCTCGATCCGGATCGCCGTGGAGGGGCGGTCCAAGGGCCCGTCAGTGCGCCCGCCCGCCCGCGAGCTCGCCGGCGAAGCGCCATTCGAGGACGGACTTGAGGACGAGGGTGATGAGGGCAAGGGCAGCGAGGAGCGAAGCGACGGCGAATGCGGCGACGAAGTTGTACTCATTGTAGAGGATCTCCACGTGGAGTGGGATGGTGTTGGTCAGGCCGCGGATGTGGCCCGACACCACCGACACCGCGCCGAACTCGCCCATCGCCCGGGCATTGCAGAGGAGCACGCTGTAGAGCAGGCCCCAGCGGATGTTGGGCAGCGTCACCGTCCGGAACGCGTGCAGGCCCGAGGCGCCGAGCGTCAGCGCCGCCTCCTCCTCGGCGGTGCCCTGCTCCTGCATCAGCGGGATCAGTTCGCGGGCCACGAACGGGAAGGTCACGAACACCGTCGCCAGCACGATGCCCGGCAGGGCGAACAGGATCTGGACGCCGTGATCGATGAGCCAGCTGCCGAACAGGCCCTGGGACCCGAACAGCAGCACGTAGATCATCCCGGAAACCACGGGCGAGACCGAGAAGGGCAGGTCGATCAGGGTGATCAGCAGCGACTTGCCGGGGAACTCGAACTTGGCGATCGCCCAGGAGGCCGCGAGGCCGAACACCACGTTGAACGGCACCGCGATCGCCGCCACCGTCAGCGTCAGGCGGATCGCGCTCCAGGCGTCGGGCTCCCGGAAGGCGTCCAGGAACGCGGCGATCCCCTTCGAGAAAGCCTGGGTGAACACCGCGATCAGCGGCAGCACCAGGAACAGCGCCAGGAACGTCACCGCGATCCCGATCAGCACCGCGCGGGTGCCGGCGCCTTCTGAGGCGACCGGGGCTGGCTTGGCGGACGGCACGAAGGCGGGGGAGAAGATCTCAGACATAGCCGAACCGCCGCCGTGACCAGGCCTGGATGAGGTTGATGGCGAGCAGCGTCAGGAACGAGATCCCGAGCATGATCGTGGCGATGGCGGCCGCGCCGCCGTAGTCGAACTCGGAGAGCTTGATCACGATCAGAAGCGGCGCGATCTCCGACACGTAGGGCAGGTTGCCGGCGATGAAGATGATCGAGCCGTACTCGCCGACGCCCCGGGCGAAGGCGAGGGCGAAGCCCGTGAGCACGGCGGGGATCAGCGGCGGCAGCACCACCCTGGTGAGCGTGACGCGGCGCGTCGCCCCGAGGGTGGCGGAGGCCTCCTCGATCTCCCTGTCGATCTCGGCGATCAGCGGCTGCACGGTCCGCACCGCGAAGGGCAGACCGATGAACACCATGGCGATGAAGATGCCCACCGGCGTGTAGGCCGCCTGGATCCCGAGGCGCGCGAGCGGCGCACCCAGCAGCCCGTCCGGGGCGTAGAGCGAGGCCAGCGCGATGCCGGCGACCGCGGTGGGCAACGCGAAGGGCAGGTCGACGGCGGCGTCGACGAGCTTGCGGCCCGGGAAGCGGTAGCGCGTCAGCACCCAGGCCACGAGGAAGCCGAACACGGAGGCGACGAGGGCGGCGACCGCCGAGACGCCGAAGCTGATCCGCAGGGCGCTCGCCACCCGCGGATCGGTGGCGACCTCCCAGATCCCGGAGAGGCCGAGTCCCGAGGCCTTCACCACCAGCCCGGCCAGCGGCAGCAGGACGATCAGGCCGAGGCAGGTCAGCGTGTAGCCGAAGCTGATCCCGAAGCCCGGGATCACGCTCGGACGGCGGAAGGTTCGTCTGGGGCGCGGCGTCTCGACCATGATGTCCGCCTCAGCGGCCGGCCCGGCTCAGACGATCGAACAGCCCGCCGGCGTCGAAGTTCCGCTTCTGGATCTCGTCCCAGGAGCCCTGCAGGTCCTCGATCTTGAACAGCTTGATCTCGGGGAGCTGCGCGAGGTCGGCCTGGGCGGCCGCCTCCCGGCGGATCGGCCGGTAATGGTGCTTGGCGAAGATCGCCTGCGCGCGATCGGTGTAGAGGAAGTCGAGATAGGCCTGCGCGGCCTTCGTCGTCCCCTTGCGCTCGGCATTGACCGCCACGAGGGCCACCGGCGGCTCGGCGTAGATCGAGGTGGGCGGCGAGACGATGTCGAACTTGTCGGCGCCGAATTCCTGGAGCACGAGGTAGGCCTCGTTCTCCCAGGTGGGCAGCACGTCGCCGAGGCCGCGCTGCGCGAAGGTCACCGTCGAGCCGCGGGCGCCGGTGTCGAGCACCGGCACGTTCTTGTAGATCTGGCCCACGAAGGCGTCCGCCTTCTCGGCGTTCTTGTCCTGGTTGTAGGCGTAGCCCCAAGCGGCGAGGAAGTTCCAGCGCCCGCCGGCCGAGGTCTTCGGATTCGGGGTGATCACCTTGACGTCGGGCTTGACCAAGTCGGCCCAGTCCTTGACGCCCTTCGGGTTGCCTTTGCGGACGAGGAACACCACCGTCGACGTGTAGGGCGTCGCGGTGTTGGGCAGCTTGCTGCGCCAGTCCTCCGGGATCTTGCGGGTCAGCCTGGCGATGGCGTCGATGTCCGAGGGGATGCCGAGGGTGACCACGTCGGCATCGACGCCGTCGATCACCGTGCGCGCCTGCGCGCCCGAACCGCCATGCGACGCCCGCACCGTGATCGCCTCGCCAGTCTCGGTCTTCCACGCCTCCGCGAAGGCGGCGTTGATGTCGCGGTAGAGTTCCCGGGTCGGATCGTACGAGACGTTGAGGAGGGCGGTCTGCGCCGCCGCCGGCAGCGTGCCGGTCCACAGGCCGGTACCGGCCAGCAGGGACAGACCGATTGCCCGGGCCACTAGGGCCCGGCTCACAGCGTTCTTCATCACGTCCGATCCCCGTCCCTGGCGGCCGCCACGCAGGGGCAGACCGCCCCCATGACCGTGAAGATCGTTCTTTTTAACGAACAAAGTCAAGGCATGAACTCGCGGACGCCGGATCGTGCGCCGCGACCAAGATTGTCCGTCCCGATCAGAATGCAAGCCATTCCAGGGCGCTAGCTCGCGAGAAGACATGGATCTTCTCCCAGGCCGTTGCGCCATGGAAGAAATTCAGCCTCGCATCGGGTTTTATAGAACGAACGGTCTCATGTGCGCCGGCGCACGCGGTCTGACACGCCACGCGGCATCGCGAAGGCTTGGCGCCGGGGGTCGGCGGCAGCCGACCCGGGCGATGCGGGATGGCGCGGGCCGGGCGCCGCGACCACGCCACCGGAGGGCTGTGGGGCGGGGAGACGCGCTCGTCCGGCAGGACGGTGCCGTCCCGCCTGAACGTGCGGGTCCCGGCACCGGCGGCGATCTTGCGATCCGGGTACGTCTTCAGCACCCCGGAGGGACCGCCCCGAACCCGTTGGAGGCCGGCGCGCTGGATGTCGTGATCGATTGCGCGATGGACGTGGACGTCCGGCGGTCCCAGACCCGCCCCGGGCTCAGCGCTTCGCCTTGGCGAGCTGCGCGAGCAGCGCCTCGAGGCGCTGGGTCGGCGGTGCCTCCAGCGTATCCGCGAAGAGGACGCGCAGGTTCTGGCCGAGATGACGGCGGACCCCGGGCGTCAGGGGCGCGGCGTTCGTGTCCGCTCGGATATCGGCGGGTCGCTCCGGATTCGGCTTCGACATCGTCCGGGTTCTCCGCGCCTGCTGCCCGTCAGAATGCTCAAGCTTGGTTAAGGACCCGTGACCGGGGATGCCTCGCCGCCGCGGACCGGAACTGCCGCCGCGAGGGACACGTTGCCCGGCTGTTCCAACCCGCCGCCCGGAGTCTCGCCGTGTCCCGTCCCCTGTCCCTGTCCGTCCTGGCCCTGCTCGCGGCGACCGCGACCGGCTCGTCGGCGCTGGCGCAGACGAAGCCCGGCGAGATCAAGGGCATCGACGCCATGGGCGACAAGTCCCGCAGCGCCCAGGACGGCTGGAGCCAGGCGCCCGTGCCCCGGGAGCAATCGGCCGCCAAGGACGCGCCCGACCCGGGCGGCCACTCGATCAAGGAGAACGCCGACCGCCCGGTCCCGCCCGCCCAGCCCGGCGGCTCCACAGGTACGGAGCCGCAGGCTCCCCTGGAGCACCGCACGGCGAGCCCCTCGGGTATGAACCCCGCGGTTCCCAGCAAGTAGAAAAAGGCGTTCTCCCCCAGGATGATACCGGGGCGGTAAACGTGCCGAGCCGCGCCCGACACGGGGACTTGCTGTGTCACGCGACCACACTTGCCTGTGGCACGCTTTTTTGGGAGACCCTGGAACTATACCAAATCGCTTTATGGAGCGGAGATGACGGTCCAGGTCTCAAGGCGTGGCCTGCTCAAGGGGGCCGGCGCCGGCCTCGCGGGCGGCTCGCTCGGCGCGCTCGGGTTCGGCGGCCTCGAGCCCGCCATGGCCGCCGCAGTGCGGCCCTTCAAGCTCGCGCAGATGCGCGAGACCCGCAACACGTGCCCGTACTGCTCGGTGGCGTGCGGCGTGATCCTCTACAGCCTGGGCGACCGGTCGAAGAACGCGCGTTCCTCGGTGATGCACATCGAGGGCGATCCCGACCATCCGGTCAACCGCGGCACGCTCTGCCCGAAGGGCTCGGCGCTGCTCGACTTCGTGCATGCCGAGACCCGCACCAAGTACCCGCTCCACCGGGCCCCGGGCGCGACGGAATTCAAGCGCGTCTCGTGGGACTTCGCCCTCGACCGGATCTCGAAGCTCCTCAAGGAGGATCGCGACCGGAACTTCGTGGCCAAGAACGGCGACCTGACGGTCAACCGCTGGACCACGACGGGCTTCCTGGGTGCCTCGGCCACCACCAACGAGACGGCGTGGCTGACCTACAAGACAGTCCGAAGCATGGGGGCCCTGGTCTTCGACAATCAGGCCAGGGTTTGACACGGTCCGTCGGTCGCCAGTTTGGCGCCCTCCTTCGGACGCGGTGCGATGACCAACCTCTGGATGGACATCAAGCACGCGGACGTGATCACCGTGATGGGCGGCAATGCCGCCGAGGCGCACCCCTGCGGCTTCAAGTGGGTCGTCGAGGCGAAGGCCCATAACAACGCCAAGTTGATCGTCGTCGATCCGCGCTTCACCCGCACGGCGTCGGTGGCCGACCTCTACTGCCCGATCCGGCAGGGCTCGGACATCGCGTTCCTGTCGGGCGTGGCCAAGTACCTGCTCGACAACGACAAGCTGCAGCACCGCTACGTCTCCGCCTACACCAACGCCGGGTACGTGGTCCGCGAGGGCTACGACTTCAGCGAGGGGCTGTTCACGGGCTACGACGCGGACAAGCGCGACTACGACAAGACCACCTGGGACTACGAGATCGGCCCCGACGGCTACGCGGTGGTCGACGAGACGATGCAGCACCCCCGCTGCGTCATGCAGCTCCTCAAGAAGCATCTGGCGATCTACACGCCCGAGATGGTCGAGAGGATCTGCGGCTCGCCCAAGGAGACCTTTCTGAAGGTCTGCGAGCTGATGGCGACCACGGCGTCCCCCGAGAAGTCGATGGCCTCCCTCTATGCCCTCGGCTGGACGCACCATTCCAAGGGCTCGCAGAACATCCGCTCGATGTGCATCGTGCAGACGCTGCTGGGCAATATCGGCGTGCTCGGCGGCGGCATGCAGGCCCTGCGCGGCCACTCCAACATCCAGGGGCTGACCGATATCGGGCTGATGAGCAATCTCATCCCCGGCTATCTGAACATCCCGGTGGAGAAGGAGCCCGACTACGCGAGCTACATCGCCAAGCGGCAGTTCAAGCCGCTGCGTCCCGGGCAGACGAGCTACTGGCAGAACTACAACAAGTTCTTCGTCTCGTTCCAGAAGGCGATGTGGGGCGACAAGGCCACCAAGGAGACCGACTGGGCCTACGACTACCTGCCCAAGCTCGACGTGCCGACCTACGACGTGCTGCGCGGGTTCGAGCTCGCCAAGCAGGGCAAGATGACCGGCTACGTCATCCAGGGCTTCAACCCCCTGCTGTCGTTCCCGAACCGGGCCAAGATGACGGAAGCCTTCTCCAAGATGAAGTTCATCGTGGTGATGGATCCGCTCAAGACCGAGACGGCCCGGTTCTGGGAAAACCACGGCGAGTACAACGACGTCGATCCGACCCAGATCCAGACCGAGGTGTTCGAGCTGCCGACCACCCTGTTCGTGGAGGAGGAAGGCTCGCTCTCGAACTCCAGCCGCTGGCTGCAGTGGCACTGGCAGGCGCAGGAAGCGCCGGGCGAGTGCCGCTCGGACATCGAGATCATGTCGGAAATCTTCCTCCGCGTGAAGGCGGCCTACAAGAAGGACGGCGGAGCCTTCCCGGACCCGATCGTCAATCTGAAGTGGGATTACGCGATGGCGGAGTCGCCGACGCCGACGGAGCTCGCCCGCGAGCTCAACGGCTACACGGTGGCGCCGACGCCGGACCTCAACGGGACCATCATCCCGGCGGGCAAGCAGGTCGACGGCTTCGCCCAGCTCAAGGACGACGGGACGACCGCCTGTGCGTGCTGGATCTACTCGGGCTGCTACACCGAGAAGGGCAACACCATGGCCCGCCGGGACAATACCGATCCCGGCGACCGCGGCATCGCGCCGAACTGGGCCTTCGCGTGGCCGGCCAACCGCCGCGTGCTCTACAACCGCGCCTCGTGCGACCCCGAGGGGCGTCCGTGGTCGGAGAAGAAGAAGCTCATCGAGTGGAACGGCAAGCAGTGGATCGGCTTCGACGTGCCGGATTACGGCGTGACGGTCGCCCCCGATAAGGGCGTCGGGCCGTTCATCCTGAACCAGGAGGGCGTCGCCCGCCTGTGGACCCGGGGCCTCATGCGCGACGGGCCGTTCCCGACGCACTACGAGCCGTTCGAGTCCCCGGTGGCCAACCTCGCCTTCCCGAAGATCAAGGGCGCGCCCGCGTCCCGCATCTTCAAGGACGATCTGGCCGATCTCGGCGACGCGAAGGACTTCCCCTACGCGGCGACGAGCTACCGCCTGACCGAGCACTTCCACGGCTGGACCAAGCACGCCCGGATCAACGCGATCCTCCAGCCGGAGGCCTTCGTGGAGATCTCGGAGGAGCTCGCCAAGGAGAAGGGCATCACCAAGGGCTCATGGGTCCGCGTCTGGTCGAAGCGCGGATCCCTGAAGGCCAAGGCGGTGGTGACGAAGCGCATCAAGCCGCTGATCTGCGACGGCAAGCCCGTCCACGTCGTCGGCATCCCGCAGCACTGGGGCTTCATGGGCCTGACCAAGAAAGGATGGCACCCGAACTCGCTCACGCCGGTCGTGGGCGACGCCAACACCGAGACGCCGGAGTTCAAGGCCTGGCTCGTGAACATCGAGCCGACCACGCCTCCGTCGGACGCGGTCGCGTAAGGGGGACGCTGAAACATGGCCGACTACAGCTCCCTCGACATCCGCCAGCGCTCCGCCTCCACGGAGACGCCGCCGGAGATCCGCCGCCAGGTGGAGGTCGCCAAGCTCATCGACGTGTCGAAGTGCATCGGCTGCAAGGCCTGCCAGTCGGCCTGCGAGGAGTGGAACGACCTGCGCGACGACATCGGCATCAATCGCGGTGTCTACGACAATCCCCACGACCTCACGCCGAAGTCGTGGACCCTGATGCGGTTCACCGAGTACGAGAACCCGGAGACCAACAACCTCGAATGGCTGATCCGCAAGGACGGCTGCATGCACTGCACCGAGCCGGGCTGCCTGAAGGCCTGCCCGTCGCCCGGCGCCATCGTGCAGTACTCCAACGGCATCGTCGACTTCATCGAGGAGAACTGCATCGGCTGCGGCTATTGCGTGAAGGGCTGCCCCTTCAACATCCCGCGCATCAGCCAGACCGACCACAAGGCGTACAAGTGCACCCTGTGCTCGGACCGGGTGGCGGTGGGGCAGGCTCCGGCCTGCGCCAAGGCCTGCCCGACCGGCTCGATCATGTTCGGCACCAAGCAGGCCATGCTCGACCAGGCCCACGACCGCGTGGACGAATTGAAGTCGCGCGGCTTCGACAAGGCCGGCCTCTACGATCCGGCGGGCGTCGGCGGCACGCACGTCATGTACGTGCTGCACCACGCGGACCAGCCGAGCCTCTATGCGGGCCTGCCGAACGACCCGAAGATCTCGCCGCTGGTGGCCTTCTGGAAGGGCGGCGCCAAGGTGTTCGGTCTCGCCGCGATGGGCTTCGCCGCGGTGGCGGGCTTCTTTCACTATGTGACGGCCGGCCCCAACGAGGTCGTGCCCGAGGAAGAGGAAGAGGCGGTCGAGTACGACGAGGCCAAGCGCCGCGAGTCCGGCGGCGAGGCGCGGCCGCACTGAGGGGGATCCCGGGCCGGCAGGCCGGCCCGGGCGACGCCGCGTACGCCCTCCTCCCTCAGGGGAGGGTGGCTCCCGGACGGGGCGTGAGGCGGGAGCGACGGGACAGGCGACGCTGTGCCCGCCACGCCCGCTCCGCCGCTTTCTGAGGCCGGGACAGACCTCCGGATCCCTGCTGGCGCAGGGGCCTCACTCTCCCATAGGGCGAGGGAGAGCCGCGCGGATCCGGAACCGACAGGGTGGAGCCATCGAGGCCACGCCGCCCTACCGTAAGTTTCAAGGCCGATCCGCGCCGCGGCGTCGGCCCCGTCAGGCGAGTGAAGGCCGATGACGAGCCAGAACGATATCCGGGACGGCGATACCCGCCCCCTCCACCACGCCAAATCCGAGGCGCCGGAGGTGCTGTACGTCCCGCGCTACACGGGCGTGCAGCGCGTGAACCACTGGATCACCGCGATCCTGTTCACCCTGCTGACCCTCTCGGGTCTCGCGATGTTCACGCCCTACCTGTTCTCGCTCACCGGCCTGTTCGGCGGCGGGCAGGCGACCCGGGCGGTCCACCCGTGGTTCGGCGTGGCGCTCGCCGTCAGCTTCTTCTTCCTGTTCGTGCGCTTCTGGAAGCTCAACATCCCCAACAAGGACGATCTCGAGTGGTCGATGAAGATCGGCGACGTGGTCACCAACCGCGAGGACCGGCTGCCGGAACTCGGCAAGTACAATGCCGGCCAGAAGGGCGTGTTCTGGGGCCAGACCGCGCTGATCGGCGTGATGTTCGTCACCGGCCTCGTGATCTGGAACACCTATTTCGGCGGGCTGACCTCCATCGAGACCCAGCGCTGGGCGCTGCTCGCCCACTCGCTGGCCGCCGTGATCGCCATCGCCATCATCGTGGTGCACATCTACGCGGGCATCTGGGTGCGCGGCACCGGCCGGGCGATGGTGCGCGGCACGGTCACGGGCGGCTGGGCCTACCGGCATCACCGCAAGTGGTTCCGGCAGATCGCCGGCGGCAAGGCCCGCCATGGCTCTGTGGACAAGCGCGGATCCTGAGGACGTGGCTGGTTTCTTCAAGCGCAGGCCCGCGCAGGGCACGCCGGCCCCTCAGGCCGAGCCCAAGCCCCGCCGTCGGGATTTTAACGAGCTGAAGCCGGATCCCGACAAGATCGGCATCTCGGGCTCGGTGCCGTTCGTGCGCCTGCCCGACCCGACAACGCTGTTCGCCGACCGGGCCGCGCGCCTGTCGGAGGCCGCGCCCGGGCATCCGCTGGAGGCCTACCTGCGCTTCGTCGCCGAAGTCGCCCGCGCCCAGGCCCAGGTGCAGGCGGCGACCCGGGCGACGGGTCAGCCCGCCGCGCTCCCGGACGCCGCCGATCTGGCGCTTCGCAGCGAGCACGGCATGCCGCCCCTGTCGCGGCACAGCCTGGAGGCGGACCGGGGCTTCGACGCCTGCCTGCTGGCGCTCCTCGATGCCCTCGACCTCGCCACGGCGCCCGAGGCCTCGGCCGCGGCGCGCGCGAGCCTGCGGGCGGCGTCCCAGGAGGATCGCCGCGACCTCGCCCTCCAGGTCTTCGAGGGCGCGCTGCCGGTCGACCGGATCGCCGAATGCGTGTTCGTGTCGGCGGCCCTGCAGATCCGCCTCGCCGAGCAGGCCGCGCGCCTGGACACGAAGGTCCTGAAGCCGGTGGCGGACGGCGTCTGCCCGTGCTGCGGCGGCGCGCCGGTGGCGAGCGTCGTGGTGGCGTGGACCCCGGCCGACAAGGCCCGGTATCTCAGCTGCTCGCTCTGCGGCACGTACTGGAACCACGTCCGCATCCGCTGCACCGCCTGCGGCTCCGGCGAAGGCATCAGCTACTACGGCCTCGACGAGATCTCGAAGGACGTCCAAGTGGAGACCTGCACGACCTGCCACAGCTACATCAAGCACCTGCACCAGCACCGGGCTCCGGGCCTCGACCCCGTGGCGGACGACATCGCCACCTACGGGCTCGATCTGAAGATCGCCGAGGAAGGCTTCCGGCGGGCCGGGCTGAACCTGCTGTTCGTGATCTAGCGCCACCGCGGTCCGCCCGGCCGCGGCGCCGGGCGGCCACGCATTCGGCCCGCGTCCCGATCCCGGCGGGGCGGGCGGCATGCCCCCGCGGGATCGGCCGGCCTGCGCCCCTCAGAAGCTCGGCGGCGTGCAGGCGCTCACCACCTCGCAGGGGTTGGGGCCGACGCAGCGGAAGCGGTGCGGGCGACGGCTGTCGAAGCTGTAGGCGTCGCCGGGGCCCAGGATCCGGCGCTCCGCATCCACGGTGACCTCCAGGCGGCCGGAGAGCACGATGCCGCCCTCCTCGCCCTCGTGCGAGAGCGGCACCCGGCCGGTATCGGCGCCGGGCTCGTAGCGCTCCTTGAGGATCTGGAGCTTGCGCCCGAACAGGCTGTCGCCGACCTGACGGTACGAGATCGCCCCCTTGGCGGCCCGCCGGCCGATCTCGGTCAGGTCCTCGGCGGCGAAGAACGCCTTGCGCTCCGGCTCGGGCTCCAGGGCGAAGAACTCGGCCATGCCGATCGGCACCCCGTCGAGGATCCGCTTGAGCGCCCCCACCGACGGGTTCACCCGGTTGCCCTCGATCAGCGAGATCGCCGAGTTGGTCACGCCGGCGCGCTTGGCGAGCGTCCGCTGGGACAGGCCGTGGCGGGCGCGCACGAAGCGCAGGCGCGCCCCGACATCGATGCTCATCCGGACCGGACCCGTTTCAGCTGTTGCGGATCCCGCAACGGTGCCACCCGCGGCCCCATTCCTGCAAGGGGTTGGCGGCGATCAGAAAAGGACTTGTTGCCCGATCCGCGAAGGTGTCCCCTGATCGTGTCGCCCGATCCGCGCCGCCCGCCCCGGAGAGCCGCCCCATGACCGACCATCCGCTCCGCAACACGCCCGCGATGGACGCCTTCTGGATGCCGTTCACGGCCAACCGCCAGTTCAAGGCGGCGCCGCGCATGCTCGTGTCGGCGGAGGGCATGCACTACACCGCCGATGACGGCCGCACGGTCCTCGACGGCACGGCGGGCCTCTGGTGCGTCAATGCCGGGCACGGGCGCCGGGGGATCGGGGCGGCGGTGGAGCGCCAGCTCGCGACCCTCGACTTCGCCCCCACCTTCCAGATGGGCCACCCCATCGCCTTCGAATTCGCCGAGCGCCTCGCCGAGATCGCGCCGGGCGGCCCGGACCAGCGCCTCGACCGGGTGTTCTTCACGAATTCCGGCTCGGAATCGGTCGACACCGCCCTCAAGATCGCGCTCGCCTACCAGCGGGCGATCGGGCAGGGGACCCGCACCCGGCTGATCGGCCGGGAGCGCGGCTATCACGGCGTCGGCTTCGGCGGGCTCTCGGTCGGCGGCATCGTGTCGAACCGGCGGGTCTTCCCGCAGCTCAACGGCACCGACCACCTGCGCCACACCCACGATCCGGCCCGCAACGCCTTCGTGAAGGGCCAGCCCGAGCACGGGATGGAGCTCGCCGAGGACCTGGAGCGGCTGGTGGCGCTCCACGGGGCCGAGACCATCGCGGCCTGCATCGTCGAGCCGGTGGCGGGCTCGACCGGCGTGCTGATCCCGCCGAAGGGCTACCTCGAGCGCCTGCGCGAGATCTGCACGCGGCACGGCATCCTGCTGATCTTCGACGAGGTCATTTCCGGTTTCGGCCGCCTGGGTGCGCCGTTCGCGACCGACTTTTTCGGCGTCGTCCCCGACCTCGTGACCAGCGCCAAGGGCCTGACCAACGGCACGGTGCCGATGGGCGCGGTCTTCGCGAGCCGCGCGGTCCACGACGGGCTGATGCACGGCCCGGACGGGATCGAGCTGTTCCACGGCTACACCTATTCCGGGCACCCGGTCGCCTGCGCGGCCGGCCTCGCGACGCTGGACATCTACCGGGACGAGGGGCTGCTGACCCGCGTCACCGACATCGCCGACGACTGGGCGGCAGCGATGCACGACCTGCGCGGGCGCAAGAACGTCATCGACATCCGCACCATCGGGCTGATCGCCGGCATCGAGCTGGCGCCGCGGCCGGACGCGCCGGGCAAGCGCGCCTACGACGTGTTCGTGGACTGCTTCGAGCGCGGCCTGCTCACGCGGGTGACCGGCGACATCGTCGCCCTGTCACCGCCGCTGATCATCGAGCGCGGCCAGATCGGCGAGATCGTGGACGTCCTCGGCGCGGCGATCGACCGGGTCGCCTGAGCCCCACGCAGGCAAGCCCGGCGCCGCGCGCCCTTGCGGCGGGCGCCCGCCCGCCGCATCTCCCCGGACCCGGCCTCGGGCCGGATCTCGGGGGCGAGGATTTGCAGCGAGGCTTTCCATGTCGAACACCGCCCTGATCGTCGGCGCCAGCGGGATCGTCGGCAGCGCCACCGCGGCGCTGCTCACCCAGGAGGGCTGGCGGGTCGCGGGCCTCGCGCGGCATCCGGTGGCCCAGGCGGGCGTCGAGCCGGTGGTCGGCGACCTGCAGGATCCGGCCTCCCTGGAGCGGGCGCTGGCCGACCTGGCCCCGTCGCACGTGTTCCTCGCGACCTGGCAGCGGCGCCCCACGGAAGCCGAGATGATCCGCGTCAACCGGGCCATGATCGAGAACGTCCTCGATGCCCTGCGCCCGAAGGGCAGCGTCCGCCACGTCGCCCTGGTGACCGGGCTGAAGCACTATCTCGGGCCGTTCGAGGCCTACGGCAAAGGCACCCTGCCGCAGACGCCGTTCCGCGAGGACCAAGGTCGGCTCGACATCGAGAATTTCTACTACGCCCAGGAGGACGCGGTCTTCGCGGCCGCCGGGCGCGACGGCTTCAGTTGGAGCGTCCATCGCCCCCACACGATCATCGGCAAGGCGGTCGGCAACGCCATGAACATGGGCACGACGCTCGCCTGCTACGCCACCCTGTGCCGGGAGACGGGGCGTCCGTTCGTCTTCCCGGGCTCGGCCGCGCAGTGGAACGGGCTCACCGACATGACCGACGCGCGGCTGCTCGCCCGCCAGCTGCTCTGGGCGTCGACGGAGCCGAAGGCCGCCGACGAGGCGTTCAACGTCGTGAACGGCGACGTCTTCCGCTGGAGCTGGATGTGGGGCCGGATCGCCGACTGGTTCGGGATCGAGGCGGTGCCGTTCGACGGCACGCACCGGCCGCTCGAGCCGCGGATGGCCCAGGACGGGCCGGCTTGGACCGAGATCGCGCAACGGTACGGCCTCGCCGAGCCGAACCTCGAGAAGCTGGCCTCCGCCTGGCACACGGATGCCGATCTCGGCCGGCCGATCGAGGTCGTCACCGACATGAGCAAGAGCCGGCGCCTCGGCTTCACCGCCTACCAGCCCACCGACGACGCCTTCTACGACCTGTTCGGCCAGCTCCGCGCGGACCGGCTCATCCCCTGATCCGAGGCTGTCCGGCAATCGTGCGTCGGTCTCCGCCGGCGGCGACGGGCTTCCGCGCCCGCAGGGGAGAGGGGACCCGCGCCGGCCCCGGCCCCTCGCCTGCCACCGTCACTTGGCCTTGCGCTCGGTCCCGCACCACTCGGCCACGAACAGCGCCATCGTGGTGGTGCAGCGCTTGACCGAGGCGAGGCTCACGCGCTCGTCGAAGCCGTGGATGTTCTGGGAGGTCGGGCCGTAGCAGAGGGCCGGCACCCGGTCGTAGAGGGCGTGCACCCGGGTATCGAGGTAGCCCGCCGTCATGAAGCTCTGCAGCGGTGACCCGATCGCCCGCTCGTGGGCGCGGCCGAGCACCGCCTCGGCCTCGGAGCCTTCCTCCAGTACGTAGCCCTCGGCGAAGAAGCCATTGAACACCACGCGCGGCGGGCTGTTGGCCAGGAACGGATCGCGCCGGGCGAAACCGGAGACGGCGGCCTCGATCTCGGCGGCGGCCTGCGCGGCACTCACGCCCGGGTAGAGCGCGACCCGGCAGTGGATCCGGCACCAGGCCGGCACCGAGGAGGCCCAGTCGCCGCCCTCGATCCGGCCGATGTTCAGGTTGATCGGGTGGTCCTCCCGCTCAAAATGCGGATGCGCGGCCTTCTCGGCGTTCCAGCGGGCCTCGACGTCGCGCAGGGCGCCGATCACCCGGTAGGTCGCGTCGATGGCGTTGGCGCCCGCGCCCATCTCGCGGACGTGGACCGGCACGCCCCGCACCTCCACGGTGAACCACAGCACGCCGGTATTGGCGCGCACGAGCTTCTCGTCCTCGGGCTCCGGGATCAGCACGGCATCGGCCCGGTATCCGCGCAGATGGGTCATCAGGGCGCCGTTGCCGGTGGATTCCTCCTCGACCACGGACTGGACCGTCACGGAGGCCGCCGGCTGGAGGCCGAGGCGGGCCAGGGCGTCGAGGGCGAACAGGTTGGCGGCGTGCCCGGCCTTCATGTCGCCGCCGCCCCGGCCGTACAGCCAGTCGCCCGCGATCACCGGATCGAAGGGCGGATGGGTCCAGAGGTCGAGGGGCCCCGGCGGCACCACGTCGACATGGGCCTGCAGGATCAGGGAGCGCCCGGTCTCGGTGCTCGGCCGGTGGTGGCAGACGACGATCGGCGCATCCGAATGGCGGGCCTCGTCGATCTTCGAGCCCCCCGGATGGGCCGCGATGGCGGCGCGGTCCATGGCGAAGCGCTCGGTGGCGTAGCCGCGGGCGCGGAACTGCTCGAACACGTAATCCTGGCAGGCGTGCTCTTCGCCGCGCAGGGAGGCGAACCGGACCAGCGCCTGCGTGTGGGCGACCTGATCGGCGAACCCCTCCGCCACGGCGGCTTCGATCTCGGCGGCGAGGGCAGGGTCGAGGGCCATGGAAACTCCAAACCGGTTGTGGCCGGAGGAAGCGCCCGGCCTCGGGCGACTGTCAACCGGCGGTTGTCGACGGCATATTCCATGCCGCGGACCGGGACGCCCGGTCACGCCGGAAAGGCTGTCCGGACCTGCTCGGCGAACCGCGCGAAGGCGACGCTCGGCTGTCCGTCGCCGCGATGGACCAGGACGGTTTCGGCGCGTCCGGCCCTGTCGGGCAGCCCGTGGACGGAGACGCGTCCCGCCCGGCGAGCGGGCTCGGCGACGACGCGCGGGATGAGGGTCACGCCCATCCCGGCCGCCACGCAGCCGAGGATGCCGTCCAGGGTGCCGAACTCCATGCGGCGCACGTGCACCAGCCCCCGGTCGGCCAGGAACGCCTCCAGGCGCCTGCGGTACGAGCAGCCGGCGCGGAAGACCAGCACCTTGGCCTCCCGGGCACGGGCCAGCCCGTCGAGCAAGTCCGCGAGCCCGGAGACGGACGGTGGGGCCACCAGGACAAGGTCCTCGGTCAGGACCGGGATCGCGGTGAGTGCGGCCTGCACCACCGGCCCGGCCACGAAGGCGCCCTCGAGGGACCGGTCGAGGACCCGGCCGATCAGCCATTCCGTCGGGCCGGTCTCCAGCTCGATGTCGACCTCCGGATGCCGGCCGGCGAAATCCGCCAGCGGGCCGGGCAGGCGCAGGGCGGCGGTCGTCTCCATGGCGCCGATCCGCAGCGGCCCGCGGGGCTCGCCCTCGGCCAGGACCGCGTGATGCGCCTCGGCCAGCAAGCGCCCGACCTGGATCGCGTAGGGCAGCAGGCGCTCCCCGGCCCGGGTCAGCGTGACTCCGCGGCTGCCGCGATGGAACAATGGCACGCGCATCGCCTGCTCCAGGGCGCGGATCCGGCCGGTCACGTTCGACTGGACCGTGTTGAGCCGCGCCGCCGCCCGGCCCATGCCGCCGGTCTCGGCCACGGCCGCGAAGAACATCAGGTCGGTGCTGTTCATGCCATCTGCTTTCCAGATGACTTCCTTCTGAAGGAATCGTTTTTCACGCGTCAAGCCATTCGCTAAGGCACGGCCGGGCGATGCGGGCACGGCGGCGCGCGCGCGGAGGAGGAAACCATGGCCCTGCGGACACGACTGACCGAGGCGTTCGGCCTCCGGCATCCGATCGTCCTCGCACCCATGGACCCCGCCGCGGGGGGCGCCCTCGCGGCGGCGGTGAGCGCGGCCGGCGGCCTGGGGCTGATCGGCGGCGGCTACGGCGAGCACGACCGGCTCACGCGCGAGTTCGCGGCGGCCGGCAACCAGCGGGTGGGCTGCGGCTTCATCACGTGGTCGATGGCCCGGGACCCCTCGCTCCTCGATGCGGCGCTGGCCCGCGCGCCGGCCGCCTTGATGCTGTCCTTCGCCGATCCGGCCCCCTTCGCGGACCGCATCCACGGCGCCGGCATCGCGCTGATCTGCCAGGTGCACACCCTCGCCCAGGCCCGGCGGGCCCTGGAGGTCGGGGCGACTGCCGTCGTGGCGCAGGGCACGGAGGCCGGCGGCCACGGGCTCACCGCGCGGGGCACCCTGGCCTTCGTGCCGGCCGTGGCCGACCTGATCGCCCGGGAACGGCCCGAGACCCTGCTGCTGGCGGCCGGCGGCATCGCGGACGGGCGCGGGCTCGCCGCCGCCCTGACGCTCGGGGCCGACGGCGCCCTGATGGGCACGCGATTCTGGGCGACCCGGGAGGCGCTGATCCATCCCGCCGCGAAGCAGCGGGTGCTCGCGGCCACGGGCGACGACACGGTGCGGACGCAGGTCTACGACATCGCCCGGCAGCGGCCCTGGCCGGCCGCCTACACCGGACGGCTCCTGCGCAACGCCTTCATCGAGACCTGGCACGGCCGCGAGGACGACCTGCGCGCCCACGCCGCCGAGCGGGGGCGGGCGGTGACCGAGGCGGACGCGGCGGGCGACTACGATGTGGCCAACGTCACCGTCGGCGAGGCCGTGGGGCTGATCGACGACCTGCCGGAGGCCGGCGCCCTGGTGCGGCGGATCGCCGACGAGGCGGAAGCCTGCCTCCTGCGCAATGCCCGGTTGGTCGCGGCATCGTGACGGCTCTCCGCCCGGCGTGACTACGCATGACCCGGGCCGGCCGGAACCGCGCTGTTGCCAACGGCTTAGCGTGTGGCAAACCGTTGCGGTTTCTCGGTCGGGGTCGTTCATGCGTATCGGTCTGGTCTCGGTCCTGTCGGGGCTCCTTTTCTGGGCTGCGGTCCCGGGCGGCGCGTCGGCGGACGTGCTCGTCAGCGTCGACAAGGGCGCCCAGCGGATGGAGGTCTCGGTGGACGGCCAGCCCCGCTATTCCTGGCCGGTCTCCACGGGCGTCGCGAGCTACGACACCCCGTCCGGCTCCTATCGCCCATTCCGGATGGAGCGCACCCACTTCTCCCGGGAGTGGGACGACGCGCCGATGCCGTTCGCGATGTTCTTCACCAACCAGGGCCACGCGATCCACGGCACCAACCACGTCCGCAGCCTCGGGCGGGCGGCCTCCCACGGCTGCGTGCGGCTGTCGGTGCGGAACGCCGCGACCCTGTTCAACCTCGTGAAGGCCCAGGGCATCGGACGGACGCGGTTCGTCATCGAGGGTGCCGATGCCCCGGTGGCGGAGCGCGGGCAGCGCGGCATCCGCGTCGCCCGGCAGCGCAACCCCTACGCGGCGGACGATCTGCTGGCCGATGGCGACCAGATGGGCCGCCGGTCGCTGCCGGCCTATTACCGGCCCGCCGCCCAACCCGCCTACGCGCCGGCCGCCGGATACGGCTACCCGGCCGGCGCGGACGCGATGGACGGCTGGTAGGCCGGACCACGGCCGCCGGGCCGCGACCGCGTCGTCCGCGTGCGGACGTCACGCTCCGTGGGCCCGGCCCATTGCCGCGGGCGCCATCCCGGCCTAGCTCCCCCGCGGCCTTCAGAGCCTGCGCGGCCCCTGCCGCGACTTGAGACGGACGGAGACACCCCCACGATGCCCATTACTTTCTGCCGGTCCCTTCCCTTCGCAGCCCTGGCGCTCGCCGCCGCCACCGTGCCGGGCTACGCCCTGGAGGTGACGCGCTCGGCCGACATCGCCGCGCCACCGGCCAAGGTCTGGCAGACCATCGGCGAGTTCTGCGGCATCGGCGACTGGCACCCGGCCATCGAGAAATGCGCCCTGTCCGACAAGGACGGCATGAAGGTCCGCACCCTGAGCCTCAAGGGCGGCGGCACCATCAAGGAGGAGCAGGTCTCCCGGGACGACAAGGTGATGAGCTACACCTACACGATCCTGGAGAGCCCGCTGCCGGTCTCCGACTACAAGTCGACCCTCTCGGTCGCCCCGGCGGGCTCCGGATCCAAGGTGACCTGGACCGGGACCTTCAACGCCAAGGGCGCCCCCGACACCGTCGCGACCGACGCGGTTCAAGGCATCTACGATTCCGGCCTGAAGGCGCTCGGCGACAAGGCCAAGTAGTCCCCGTCACGATTTGGCGCGCGCGGCTGAAGCCAGATGGCAGCCGCGCGCGCCAAGTTCCTGCGATGACGAAACGATTTCGCCCGACCGGTTCCTCCCGCGTCCCGCGACGCCCCCAGGGGGCGTGTCGCGCCGACGATTGACGCACTGCCAAGCTCGGCCCAGAACCCTGCCGGCGCAGCACTCCGCGCCCCAAC
This sequence comes from Methylobacterium longum, assembly GCF_022179385.1. Classification (GTDB taxonomy): domain Bacteria; phylum Pseudomonadota; class Alphaproteobacteria; order Rhizobiales; family Beijerinckiaceae; genus Methylobacterium; species Methylobacterium longum. Next base: position 180,091 of record NZ_BPQS01000005.1, read on the forward strand.
AGGAAGACCGCCGTGACCGCGTCCCGCCTCCCGATGCGCCTCAGCCTCGCCCTTGCCGCCGTGGCGGCACTCGGCGCCTGCCAGCAGCGCGCCGCCCCCGCGGTCGCGGAGCCCTCGCCCATCGTCCCGGCCCCCCTGGTCCTGCCCACGGGCAGCGGGTGCGGCCCCGAGATCGCCCGCACCCGGGCGATCGTGGCCAGCGACGTGGCCACCGGAAACCTCAACAAGCCGGTGGGCGAGCGCTTCGACGCCGACCTCGGGCACGCCGCCGCGGAATGCTCCGCGGGCAAGTCGGGCGAGGCCCTGCACCTCCTGGCCGCCGCCAAGAGCCGCTACGGCTACCGCTGAGCGCGCTGCGACGATCCCGCTCCGGACCGGGGGATCGGCCGCCGTCGCGCAATGAAGCGGTCCGCCCTGCGAGGATGCCCCTCCCGCGCCCCATCCCGAGGCGCGGGCGACGACGCCTCGTGGGAGGCATTCCTCTGGCTGGCCGCCTCGCGCGCGAACCCCACGGGGACGGCGGGGGTCGGGGGCGCCCACCCGTGACCGGCGCGCTGCCGCGTCCCTCCCGGGCATATTCCCGTCGCGGCAGGCGTTGCGGTGCCCCGGCCGAAAGGCGCATGCAGGGCCTCCATCTGAATTCATAATTCCACGCGAGGATCGATGGCCGTCACCACCGCAGCCCCGGCCGCCGGGCCCCGACAGAACCAGTCCGCCCGCGCGGCGCTCGCGGCCTTCGTGGGCACCACGATCGAGTGGTACGATTTCTTCATCTACGGCACCGCGGCGGCCCTGGTGTTCGGGCCGCTCTTCTTCACGGCGGAATCGCCCTACATCGCGACGCTCGCGGCCTTCGGCACCTTCGCGGTGGGCTTCCTGGCCCGGCCGCTCGGCGGCCTGATCTTCGGGCATCTCGGCGACCGGTTCGGGCGCAAGCGCGCCCTGGTGGCGACACTGGTGATGATGGGCATCGCCACCTCGTGCATCGGGCTGCTGCCGACCTATGCCTCCGTCGGGATCTGGGCGCCGGTGATGCTGGTCGTTCTGCGGCTGATCCAGGGGCTGGCGGTCGGCGGCGAATGGGGTGGAGCGGTGCTGATGGCCGCCGAGCACGCGCCGGCCGGTCGCAACACCTTCTTCGCCTCCTTCGCGCAGCTCGGCAGCCCCGCCGGGCAGATCCTGTCGCTGCTGGCCTTCCGGCTCGCGGGGCTCCTCGACAAGGAGAGCTTCCTGACCTGGGGCTGGCGGGTGCCGTTCCTGGTGAGCATCCTGCTACTCTTCGTGGGGTTGGCGATCCGCCTCGGCGTCGCGGAATCGCCGGCCTTCGAGAAGGCCCGCGCGGCGGGCGGACCGCCCGCCGCCCCCGTGCGCGAGGTGCTGACGACCTGCCTCAAGCCGGTGCTGCTGGCGGCGGGCGCCAACACCTTCGCGATCGCCTCGGTCTACCTGTTCAACACCTTCATGATCGCGTTCACCACGCAGTATCTCGGCATCGCGCGGGCGACGATCCTCGACGCCCTGCTGATCGGCGCCGTGGTTCAGCTGGTGATGACCCCGGTGGGCGCCCGGATCGCGGAAGCGATCCGCAACGAGCGGCTGTTCCTGCAGGGGACACTGGTCTGGGCGATGCTCGCCCCGTACCCGCTGTTCTGGCTCGTCGAGACAAAGTCGGTGACGTTCATCGTCCTCGGCCTCGCCCTGAACGTGATCGGCACCGCGACCTTCTACGCGGTGATCGCCGGCTACCTGGCGGGCGCCTTCCCGACCCGGGTGCGCTACACGGCGATCTCCATCGCCTACCAGTTCTGCGGCGCGCTGGCCGGTGGGCTGACGCCGATCATCGGCACCGTGCTGGCCGAGCGCTTCCAGGGCCATTGGTGGCCGATCGCGGTGTTCGGGACGGTCCTGGCGGGCGTGTCCTTCGTCTGCGTGACGCTGATCGGCGGCTACCGCGCGCGGCAGCGTGGCTTCCTGGACGATTGATCGATCGAAAGCCGCGGATTCGGCTAACCGGAGATTCAGGCCGGTGCGCTAGGATCGGCGGCATGGATCCCATCGCGACCACCGCCGTCCAGATGCTGGCGGCGTCCCAGAACCAGCAGATCGGCATCGCCGTGGCCCGGCAGCAGCTCGCGGCCGACAAGGCCGTCGCCGGGCTGGTGGCGGACGGCGCGGCCCAGGCCGCGAGTGCCGGTCCGCCCGCCCCGCCCGGGCAGGGACAGAGCGTCGACCTGCGGGTCTGACCGGCGACCCCGTGGATCGCGCGGGGAGATCGGACGTCGTTCGGGACCGGCGTCAATCGGGATAGGCTTGCGGATCAACCGCACCGCGGTGGAACGTTGTAGCTCGCCAGCGCGGCGGCGTTCTCCTACTTTCCCGCCATGACCGAACCGAATCGCAGCGCCTCCGATGTCCTCTCCGCCATCGGCCACACGCCGCTGATCCGCCTGCGCCGCGCCTCCGAGGAGACCGGCTGCGCCATCTACGGCAAGGCCGAGTTCCTCAATCCCGGCCTGTCGGTGAAGGACCGCGCGGCGCTGTCCATCGTGCAGGACGCGGAGGCGAAGGGCCTGATCCGGCCGGGCGGGACGATCGTGGAAGGCACCGCCGGCAACACCGGCATCGGCCTCGCCCTGGTGGCCTCCGTGCGCGGCTACCGGACGCTGATCGTCATCCCGGTCACCCAGTCCGAGGAGAAGAAGCAGACCCTGCGCCTCGCCGGCGCCCGGCTGGTGGAGGTGCCGGCCGTGCCCTTCGCCAACTCCGACAACTACGTCCACGTGGCCCGCCGTCTCGCGGAGAAGCTCGCCGCCACGGAGCCGGCCGGCGCCTTCTTCGCGGACCAGTTCGACAACGTCGCCAATCGGCAGGCGCACGTGGAGGGCACCGGCCCGGAGATCTGGGACCAGACCGGCGGACGGGTCGACGGCTTCGTCTGCGCGGCCGGCACGGGCGGCACGCTCGCCGGCACCGCCGCGGCCCTGCGCGCCCGGAATCCGGAGGTGCGGATCGCGCTCTCCGATCCCGAGGGCTCGGCCCTCTACGCCCACTACACGAACGGCACCCTCAAGGCGGAGGGCTCGTCCATCACGGAGGGCATCGGCCAGGGTCGCATCACCCGGAACCTCGACGGCTTCACCCCGGATCTGGCCTACCGCATCCCCGACCGCGAGGCCCTCGACATCGTCTTCGGCCTGATGCGGGAGGAGGGGCTGTCGCTGGGCGGCTCGTCGGGGATCAACGTCGCAGGGGCGATCCGGCTGGCGCGGGACCTCGGGCCCGGCCACACGGTGGTGACGATCCTGTGCGACGGGGCGGCGCGCTACGCCTCGAAGCTGTTCAATCCGGCCTTCCTCACGGAGCGGGGCCTGCCGGTCCCGGGCTGGCTCGACGCACCGCAGGACCCGCTGCCGGACTGGCACGCCTGAGGCCCCGGGACGTCATGCGGAAGTTTCCTCACAAAAGCGGAGCTTGGCGTTGAACGGAACGGATTGTCGCAGCGTTTGAACGGTCACGCTCGCACCAGCGCGACCGTCCGGAGAGCCCGACCATGTCCCTCGTCACCATCATCCTCATCATCCTGATCATCCTGGCCTTCGGTGGCGGCGGCTTCCTCGGCGGCGGCGCCTATCGCGGCCCCGGCTTCGGTCTCGGCGGCATCCTGCTCATCGTGCTGATCGTGCTGCTGGTCACCGGCCGGCTCTGACTCCGAGCCCGCCGCCGGGGCCGACACGACTTCGACGGCGGGTGCGGGCGATCAAAGCCCGGAACCGATCCAGATCGCGTCGGGTCCGGGACCGGCCCGGAGCGGGTTTCACTGCAGGACCGCGGGTCCTGCGGGGCGACCCGCCTACCGGGCGAGGATCCGGCCGATGGTGTCGGCCCGCCCCCGCGGGATCCGACGCCACGAGGCCCCGACGGGAGGCGCAACCCGCGCCCTACCCTCCCGAGATGCCGCGCGCGGCGGAAGCCGCGGAGGCCTTCGGGATCCCATCGCGCCCCTTGGGCAAGCCGATGCCCCTGCGCTCAGCGGCAGGTGATCCCCACCACGGCGGGCGCGACCGCGCCGGGTCCGTCTGCCCGGCGTGGGGCCGTCCCGGGGGGACCTGGCCCGGCGAGATTTGGCCCAGCGAGACCTGGCCCAGCGAGATTTGGCCCAGCGACACCTTGGGCATCGAGGAACGCCGCCACGGCCCGCGCCGGCACCAGCGGCAGGCGCGCTGGCGGCACCACCCCGGCGATCCGGCGCGGCGCCGTGGGGTAGCGGGCGACGAGCCCGACGAGGGCACCCGACCGGTCGAGCACCGGCGCGCCGGCGGAGCCCGGCTGGAGTGCGGCGATCACGTCGGTCCCTTGGACCTCACCCGGAGCGGCCTGGATCCCGTCCGCACCGGGCGCGAGGGCGATCACGCCGTCCTCGGGCGGACCGGGCTCCGCGCGGATCGCGGGCCGGAGCGGGGCAGGGGCGCCGGGCGCATCGAGAAGCGCGAGTCCGGCCGGATCGGTGGCGAGCAGCCGCGCGGGCGCCGCGCCGATTCGCGGCAGGGCGCAACCCTCCAGCGCGGCGGCGGCCGTCAGCACGCGGCCGGGCGCCACCGTGAGACCGGCGCCCGCCGGGGCCGCGGCGGCGAGGCTCACCGGAGGAGGCAGCGCGGGGGGTTGAGCCGGCGCGGCCGGCCCTGAGCCGGCGGGATCCGGGAACGGCTCGAAGGCGTTCGCCACGGCGATCACGAGCCGGTCGACCTCCGGAGCCAGGGCGCGGTCGTAGCCGAACAGGAAGCCGCGCACGCCCTGCGGCCCGGCCGCGTAGCGGATGTAGGACAGTCCCGGTCCGGTCTCGGCGGTGACCACCACGATGTCGGGCCGTCGCAGCTTGTAGGTGACCTTGCGGCCGGGAAGCGGCGCGGTGGCCTTCTCGAACAGGGCATCCAGGGTTTCGGTCTCGGGGGGAAAGGCTCGGGATTCCAGGGTGACGCGCCCGTCCTGGCTCTGCCACCGGGTCCCGGCGGGGAGGGCGGTGCGTTTCGCCAGCAGGCGCTCCGGAACGCCCATGACGGCGCCGGTGCCCGGATCGACTGCGACCCGGAAGCGCGCCGCCGTCCGGGCCGCTGCGCCGGCGGCCAGGAGCGCCGCCCGTCCGCGCGGATCGAGGGGATCGGCCGGACCGGACCGGGCTTGATAGGCGCTGAGCGCCTCGAAGGTCCGGCGCCCGAACGTGCCCGACACCACGGCGTTGAAGTCGCCGGTCCAGACCAGAGCCTCCTGAACCGCCTTGCGGTCCGCCTCGGGCAGGGCCTCGAAGGCCGCCTTCGCGCCCTCGAAGGCGAGATCGGCCGGCGCCCCGGCAGCGGGCGGCGGTTTCGGCGCGGCCCGGGGCGGGGCGGCCGGGGGTGGGACGGGGCGGTTTGGAACGGGACGGGGCGGGGCGGGGTGAGGCGGGACGGGGCCGTCCTGGGCGTGGACGACCCCGCTGGCGAGCAGGATCGCGAGGAGGCACACCGCTGCGCGACGACGCGGGGGCCGGGCTCCCGGAACTCCGTTCCGCGACAGCTCACCCGAATCCATGACGGCCCCCACCTGCACGATGCCGATCCTGTCAGAGGCTCCGGCGGCAGGCCAGGCGAAACCGCGTCGTTCGCCATCGCGTCGTGCGTCGGCGGCCGCGATGCGCTACAGGGCGCAACATCCGGCCTCCGGCGGCGGCCGGGTCGCCGTTCCGGCCCTCGCGGGCCACGCGATGCCGCCACGGTTCGACACGGAGCCCGGCATGAGCGACACCAACAACACGTTCAAGAAGGCGCCCAAGCGCAAGCCCACCAAGGGCAAGAGCGTCAGCGTCTCCCCGGAGATGCGTCAGGCCTATGCCGACCTGATCCAAGAGCGTGCGGAAAAGCAGGAGGCCTACGGGCGTCACCTGCCGCAGGAGGAGACGCGGAAGCGTTGAAGCCGCGGGGGCCGGGGAAGCCGAATCAGCGCTTGCGCACGAATTCGGTGCGCAGGACGAGGCCCTTGATGGTGTCGTGCCGGCAGTCGATCTCCTCCGGATCGTCCGTGAGCCGGATCGACCGGATGACCGTGCCCTGCTTCAGGGTCTGATTGGCGCCCTTGACCTTAAGGTCCTTGATCAGTGTGACCGAATCGCCGTCGGCGAGGCTGTTGCCGGCCGCGTCGCGGACCTGCACCACCTCGGGCGCCGCGCCTGCGGTCCCTGGCGGAAGCCATTCACCCGTCGCCTCGTCGTAGACGTAAGCCTCGTCGCCGCCGCTCAAAGCCGTGCCCCCGGTCCGGATCGGGACCCGGTCCTGTCCGGATCCCGCAGGCCCGTCATACACGCGCGTCCCGGCACATCCAACCGGTCGCCGATTCGGCGCGGGACGGCCGGACCCTAGCCGATCGGACCGGCCTCGCGCGCGGGCCGGTCCGGCGACCCGGCCTTACCGCTTCAGCGGTCCGGCCTCGATCACGTCCTCGACGGTCCGCAACCCGGCGCGCGGGGCGTTGACCAGACACGCCATGTTGCCCGGCGGGTGCTGGTTCTTCCACATCTTGGTGTGGGCCTGGGGGATCTTGTCCCAGGGGAAGACCTCGCTCATGCACGGGTCGATCCGCTGATCGAGCACGAACTGGTTCGCCGCCGAGGCCTGCTTCAGGTGGGCGAAGTGCGAGCCCTGGATGCGCTTCTGCCGCATCCAGACGTAGCGGGCGTCGAAGGTGATGTTGAAGCCGGTCGTGCCGGCGCAGAACACCACCATGCCGCCGCGCTTCACCACCAGCGCCGAGACCGGGAAGGTCGCCTCGCCGGGATGCTCGAACACGATGTCGACGTCCTGCTTGCCGGTGATGTCCCAGATCGCCTTGCCGAACTTCCGCGCTTCCTTGGTCCAGGCGTGGAACTCGGGGCTGTTCACCTTCGGGAGCTGCCCCCAGCAGTCGAAGTCCTTGCGGTTGATGACGCCCTTGGCGCCCAGGCTCATCACGTAGTCGCGCTTCGACTCGTCCGAGATCACCGCGATGGCGTTGGCGCCGGAGGCCGCGCAGAGCTGCACGCCGAACACGCCCAGCCCGCCGGAGGCGCCCCAGATCAGCACGTTCTGGCCCGGCTTCACCGTGTGCGGGGCGTGGCCGAACAGCATGCGGTAGGCGGTGGCCAGCGTCAGCGTGTAGCAGGCCGCCTCCTCCCAGGTGAGGTGCTTGGGCCGCGTCATGAGCTGGCGGGACTGCACCCGGCAGAACTGCGCGAAGGAGCCGTCCCCGGTCTCGTAGCCCCAGATGCGCTGCGAGGGCGAGAGCATCGGGTCGCCGCCGTTGCACTCCTCGTCGTCGCCGTCGTCGCGGTTGCAGTGGACGATGACCTCGTCGCCGACCTTCCAGCGCTTCACCTTGGCGCCGACCTTCCAGACGATGCCGGACGCGTCGGAGCCGGCGATGTGGTACTCGCCCTTGTGCACGTCGAAGGGCGAGATCGGCTCGCCGAGCCCGGCCCAGACGCCGTTGTAGTTCACGCCCGCGGCCATGACGTAGACCAGCACCTCGTCGTCGCCGATCTCCCAGACCGGCAGCACCTCGAGCTGGTGGGACTGTTCCGGGGGTCCGTGGCGCTCGCGCCGGATCGCCCAGGCATACATCCTGGCCGGCACGTGACCCAGCGGCGGGATCTCGCCCATCTCGTAGAGGTCCTTGACCTCGGCTTCCTTCGGACCGACCGCAGCGCTCGCCGCCATCTCGCTCTCCTCTTCGTCCCGCGTGATTCTCACGGCCGCGGTTCTCACTCGCGCTATAGCGGCGATGCCGAAGCCCTCCAAGTGGGCCGAAAGTCGAAACCCGCAGGTTTCCGACATGAAAAACCCGTCGGCACAGGGCGGGCGCCCACGTATTCAAATTCGCCTTGCCGGCAGAGCAAGTATTATTACGCGACCACCCTGCGGGCGCCGGCGCCGAGACCTTCCCGGACTTGCCGGAGGGTAGCTGGGTAGACTTTATACCAATGTCCGGCAGGCTGACCCGGGATCGCGCGTCAAATCGGCCTGTCGCGGGGGACAAGTTTTTTAAAGACCGGGCGGGGCCCGCGGGCGTCTCTTGCACTTCCGTCCCGGATGACGCGTGCCCAAGCCTTCGCTACGGTGGCCGGAAGGCCGCGCCCCGCGCGCGGATACAAAGATCACACGGAGGCGAGGAATGGGCGCGAGCGTCGCCGAGACCAAGAGCGACAAGTCGAGCCGCGACAAGCCCTGGATCATCCGCACCTATGCGGGGCACTCCACTGCGGCGGAGTCGAACAAGCTCTATCGGGGCAACCTCGCCAAGGGCCAGACCGGCCTGTCGGTGGCCTTCGACCTGCCGACCCAGACGGGCTACGACCCCGATCACGAGCTGTCGCGCGGCGAGGTCGGCAAGGTCGGCGTCTCGATCGCGCATCTCGGCGACATGCGGGCCCTGTTCCAGGACATCCCGCTCGCGCAGATGAACACCTCGATGACCATCAACGCCACGGCCCCGTGGCTGCTGGCGCTCTACCTCGCGGTGGCCGAGGAGCAGGGCGCGCCGATCGCCGCCCTCCAGGGCACGACCCAGAACGACATCATCAAGGAGTACCTGTCGCGCGGCACCTACGTGTTCCCGCCCGCGCCGTCGCTCCGGCTCACCAAGGACGTGATCCTCTTCACCACGAAGAACGTGCCGAAGTGGAATCCGATGAACGTCTGCTCCTACCACCTGCAGGAGGCGGGGGCGACGCCGGTCCAGGAACTGTCCTACGCGCTGGCCATCGCCATCGCGGTGCTCGACACGGTGCGGGACGATCCCGAATTCGACGCCGAGAGTTTTTCCGACGTGTTCGGACGGATCTCGTTCTTCGTGAATGCGGGGCTGCGGTTCGTCACCGAGATCTGCAAGATGCGCGCCTTCGCGGAGCTCTGGGACGAGATCGCCCAGGAGCGCTACGGCATCGACGACCCGAAGAAGCGCATCTTCCGCTACGGCGTTCAGGTGAACTCGCTGGGGCTCACCGAGCAGCAGCCGGAGAACAACGTCCACCGCATCCTGATCGAGATGCTGGCCGTGACGCTCTCGAAGCGCGCCCGCGCCCGGGCGGTGCAGCTGCCGGCCTGGAACGAGGCGCTGGGCCTGCCGCGCCCCTGGGACCAGCAATGGTCGATGCGCATGCAGCAGATCCTCGCCTTCGAGACCGACCTGCTGGAATACGACGACATCTTCGACGGCAGCCACGTGATCGAGGCCAAGGTCGAGGCGCTGAAGGCGCAGACCCGGGCCGAGCTGGAGCGGATCGGCGGCATCGGCGGCGCGGTCGCGGCCGTCGAGACCGGGGCGCTGAAGCGCGCCCTGGTGGAGTCGAACGCCCGCCGGATCTCGGCCATCGAGGCCGGCGAGCAGATCGTGGTCGGCGTCAACAAGTGGCAGCAGGGCGAGCCCTCGCCGCTCACCGCGGGGGAGGGCGCGATCTTCTCGGTCTCCGAGACCGTGGAGATGGAGGCGCAGAACCGCATCCGCGAATGGCGCGGCCGCCGCGACGAGGGGGCCGTGGGCCGCGCCCTCGACGCCCTGGAGCAGGCGGCGCGCTCGGGCGCCAACATCATGCCGCCCTCGATCGAGGCCGCGAAGGCCGGCGTCACGACGGGCGAGTGGGGCGCGCGCCTGCGCGCGGTCTTCGGCGAGTACCGGGCGCCCACCGGCGTCACCCTGGAGACGGTCTCCTCCGGGGCGGCCGAGGAGGCCAAGCTCCTGATCGCCGATCTCGGCGAGCGGCTCGGCGAGACGCCCAAGCTCGTGGTCGGCAAGCCCGGCCTCGACGGACACTCCAACGGCGCCGAGCAGATCGCGCTGCGCGCCCGGGATGTCGGCTTCGACGTCACCTACGACGGCATCCGCCAGACCCCGGCCGAGATCGTCGCCAAGGCCAAGGAGACCGGCGCCCACGTGGTCGGCCTGTCGATCCTGTCGGGCAGCCACGTGCCGCTGGTGCGCGAGGTCCGGGCCAAGATGCGCGAAGCGGGGCTCGACCACGTCCCGGTCGTGGTCGGCGGCATCATCTCGCCCGAGGACGAGCTGGTCCTCAAGAATATGGGCGTGCGCGCGGTCTACACGCCGAAGGACTACGCCATCGACCAGATCATGGTCGGGCTCGCCAAGGTGATGGAGAGGAACCTGGATCGCCGGGACGGTCACGAGGACCGGCCGCGGGAGGAGGCGCAGGTCTACTGACCGGGGATCGGTCCCCCTCACGGTCGCCCGCGGGATCGCGTAGGACGGCGCCATGCCGTCCGCGCTGCCCACGCTCCTCCTCCTCGCCGTCCCGCTCGCCGCCGCCCTCACGGCCGGCCTGATCCTGCGCCTGCGGCCGCTCCTGCAGCGCTACGCCCTCGCGCGGCCGAACGCCCGGTCCAGCCACACGGTGCCGACGCCGCAGGGCGGGGGGATCGCCGTGGTCACGGCCCTGGTCACGATCTCGGGCCTGTTCATCGCGGCGCCGGAGATCGGAGGCCGGCCGGACTGGATCTGGCTCGCCGGCGGCACCCTCGCGCTGGCGGTCCTGGGCGCCGTGGACGACGTGCGGCCCCTGCCGGCCGCCCTCCGGCTCATCGTGCAGGCGGCGGCGGTGGGCCTGCTGGTCTGGCACCTGGACGGTCGGTTCCTGCCCGCGGTGCCTCTCTGGCTCGAGCGCGGCCTCGCCGTGGTGGCGGGCCTGTGGTTCGTGAACCTGACGAACTTCATGGACGGGCTCGACTGGATGACCGTCGCCGAGATCGTGCCGGTCTCCGGCGCGCTCCTGCTGCTCGGCCTCGCCGGCCCCCTGCCGCCGCTGCCGGCGCTGGTGGCCGCCTGCCTCCTGGGCGCGATGCTCGGCTTCGCGCCGTTCAACCGGCCGGTGGCGGGCCTCTTCCTCGGGGATGTCGGGTCGCTGCCGGCCGGGCTCGTCACGGCGTGGCTGCTCTGTCAGCTGGCCCTGGCGGGGGGCCTGGCGGCGGCGGTGCTGCTGCCGCTCGTCTACCTCGCCGATGCCAGCCTGACGCTCGTCGCGCGCGCCGCCCGGGGCGAGCGGGTCTGGGAGGCGCATCGGGGGCATTATTACCAGCGGGCCACCGACAACGGCCTGAAGGTGCCGGGCGTGGTGGGCCGCGTGTTCGGCACCAACCTCGCGCTGGCGGCGCTCGCCGCCGCGACCTTGCTTTGGCCGTCCTGGCCGGTCACGCTCGCGGCGCTCGCGGCCGGGTTGGCCCTGGTCGCGGCCCTGCTCCGCCGCTTCGCCCGCGCCCCGGCGCCGGCCCCAGCCGAAGGTGCCGCCCACCCGTGACCGGACTCATCGCGCTCACCGGGGCGACCGGGTTCATCGGCCGCCACCTCCTCGCGGATCTCACCGCGCGCGGGTACCGGGTCCGTGTGCTGCTGCGTCGCCCCACGGCCCTGCCCGAGGGGGCGGCGAGCGCGGTGGTCGGCGACCTGACGCGCCCGATCAACATGGCGGCGGCCCTGAGCGGTGTCGACGCGGTGGTGCACTCGGCCGGGCTGGCCCACGCCATGTCGGGAGCCCCGGAGGACGATTACCGGACGCTCAACACCGAGGCGACCCGCCGGCTCGCGGAGGCCGCGGCCCGCGCGCGGGTGCGCCGGTTCGTGTTCCTGTCATCGATCCGCGCCCAGGTCGGGGCGAGCGCGCCGGGCGTGATCGGGGAGGGCGATGCCGCGGCGCCGACCGACGCCTATGGCCGCTCGAAGCTGGAGGCCGAGCGGGCCCTCGCCGAAGCCGGGCTCGACTGGGTCGCGCTGCGCCCGGTGCTGGTCTACGGGCCGGGGGTGAAGGGCAACATGGCCGCGCTCCTGCGCCTCGCCCGCGGTCCCTACCCGCTGCCGCTCGGCGGCCTCGCGGCACGGCGCTCGCTGATCGCCCTGGAGAGCCTGTCGGGCGCCGTCGACGTGGTGCTGCGGGCACCCGAGCCGCTGCGGAGGGCCCTGATCGCCGCCGACCCGGACCCGCTCAGCCTGCCCGAGATGATCGCAGCCCTGCGCCAGGGCCTGGGCCGTGGCCCGGGGCTGGTCCCCGTGCCGGCCGGCATCTTGAAGCTGGCCTGCCGCATGACCGGGCGGGAGGCGCAGTTCGCCCGCATCGCCGAGGGGCTGGTGGCCCGCGCCGAGGGCCTGCCGGCGCTGGGCTGGCGGCCGGCCGGACCGACCCGGGACGGGCTGTCGCGGCTGGCGCGGGACGGCGGATGAACACCTGAGCCAACCGGGCTCTCGCCCATCGGCCCCATCCTGACGGGCCCGCGTCGGCGGGCCTGGAAAAGGGGCCTTCAGGGATCGCGGCGCCGTCCGGCGGCCTCCTCCGGGGCCTCTGCGCCGGGGCTCTTCAGGAGGCGGGGATGGACGGGAGGGAACGCGGCGTCGGCCCCGAAGCCGAACGCGTCAGCCGATCGCCGCCGATGCCGCTCCGGCGAGCGGCGCGTCCGCCGTCACGGTGCCGATCGCCGGCGCCCGCCCGGCCCGCTGGGCATGGCGCTCGCGGAAATGCGGCACCGCCGCCTCGAACACGGCCTCCGCGGCCGCCCGGTCGCCCGCCGCCACGGCGTCGCGCAACCGCGCCACCCAGCCGTCGAGCTGATCCCGGTCCGCGAAGACCGGCCGGGCCGCCATCACGCCGTCGATGCCCGGCAGGGCGACCCGCGGCTCCTCGCGGGCGAACAGGATCTCGTTGAGGCGCTCGCCGGGCCGCGCGCCCGTGTAGGCGATCTCGATCTCCGCACCGGGCTCGAAGCCGGCGAGCCGGACCATCCGCTCGGCGAGCTCCGCGATCCGCACCGGCTGACCCATCTTGAGCACGTACACGGCGGCGCGCTCCGCTTCGGCCCCCCCGCGCGCCTCGCCGTCGGCGTGGGAGGCCGCGGTCAGCACGAGGTCGCAGGCCTCGCGCACGGTCATGAAGTAGCGGACCATGTCGGGGTGGGTGACGGTGACCGGACCGCCCCGGGCGATCTGCGCCTTGAACACCGGGACCACCGAGCCCGCGGACCCCAGCACGTTGCCGAACCGCACGGCGATCAGGCGAGTCGGATGGCCGGGCCGCGCGGATTGCTCCGCGTCGAGGGCCTGGGCGACCATCTCGGCGAAGCGCTTGGTCACGCCGAGCTGCGAGACCGGCTCGATCGCCTTGTCGGTGGAGATCATCACCAGGGCCCGCGCCCCGGCCGCCACCGCGGCCTCGGCGACGTTGATCGAGCCGAAGACGTTGGTCTTGATACCCTCCTGCCAATCCCGCTCCAGGTAGGGCACCTGCTTCAGCGCGGCGGCGTGCAGCACGTAGTCGGGACGGAAGGCCGTAATGACCGCCCGCGTCCGCTCCCGGTCACGGATGTCGGCCAGCACGCCCGTGACCTCGGCCCCGGCGCCCAGGATCGCGGGATGGCTCAGGATGCCGTGGAGCGCCGGCTCGGAGGCTTCGAGCACCAGCACCGCGGCGGCCCCGAAGGCCACGGCCCGGAGGCAAATCTCCGACCCGATCGAGCCGCCGCCGCCGGTCACCACGACCCGGCGGCCGGCGAGGAACGCCTCGAGGCGCGGGCGGTCGATGGCCACGGTGGGCCGGAGCAGCAGGTCCTCGATCTCCAGCGGCGCCAGCTCCGGCCCCTGCACGCCCTCGCCGAGGCCGACGACGCGGGCGAGGGGCAGGCCGAGGCGCCGGGCGCGGGCGATCAGGTCGTCGGGGGCCGCCTCGGGCACGAGGGCGCTCGGGGCCGCCACCAGCCGCCGCACCGGCTCGCCGCGGCCGGCGAGGTCGGCCACCACGCGCTCGAGATCGGGGAAGCCGCCGAGCACCGGCACGCCGCGCATGAACTGGCCGCGCTCGTCGGCGCGGGGCGACAGGATCCCCCGCGGCGCGAGCTTCTTCACGGACCCCGCCTCGATCGCCCGGATCAGCACGTCGATGTCGGCGCCGCGCCCGAGCAGCAGGGTCGGGACGGTGGCGGCCCGGGCGCTCGACTGCCGGGAGCGCGTGTCCTTGAGGTAGCGGAACGCCAGACGGGTGCCGCCCAGGAAGAAGATCTGCAGGACCCAGTAGAGCAGGATCGCGATCTTGCCGAAGAAGTAGAAGCCGTACAGGTCGGACGAGACCAGGATCCAGTCGATCACCAGGAGCGCCAGCGCCAGCACGCTGGCGGCGCGGACGATCCCGGCGAGGTCCTGCAGCGAGGCGAAGCGCCACTTGGTCCGGTACAGACGGAAGCGGCCGTAGACCAAGCCGGCGAAGATCAAGAACGGCGGCAGCAGCAGGGGCAGCGCGTGCAGCCGCTCGGCGAGCATGCCGCCCTGGAAGCGGAACAGGAAGGTGAGCACCACGGCGGCGGCGGTCGCCGCGAGGTCGTGGGCCACCATCACCGCGGTCTTGTAGAGGCGCTGCTGCATCGGGTGCCGGATCGGATGCCGCGGGGTATCCGCCGCGGCACCGGCCCTGTCAACGCGCCGCGTCGCCCCCGCGCCGCACGGACGCGCGACCGCCGCGCCGGCGGCCTAACCGGCTACTTGACGAGCGCGCCGGAGAACCCGGTCTTGAAATTCCGCTGGTAAATGCGACCCTTCACCGGGTCGAGCTTGCCGACCATCAGGATCCGGACGCGCTCGTTGAAGTCTTCCGTGGTCACAGTCTGTGCCCGTCCGGTGATCAAAGTTCTGGCCATCGTCGCCTCCGCGTTGTCGCCCAGGGCACAGGATTGCGCGGAGGCTCCCTTTTACTTGGGGCGCGGGCGGCCGATTACAATCGGGACGGGCGACAAACCGGCCCGCTCAGGTCAGCGCCCGCGCCGCCGCGCCGGCCGCATCATCCACGCGGTCGATGTCGGGCGCCTCGATGTGCCGGTAGCGGGCCTGGATCAGCCCGAAGGCCCCGAAGGCGGCGTGGCCCGCCGCCGCGAGCCCGAGCAGGACCCAGCCGTAGGGCTGGGCGCGCAGCAGCGCGAAGGCCTCGGCCAGACCCTTGGCGTCGGACGAGCGCTGGTGCCACGCCGCCGCCACCAGGAAGGCGCCGATGATCAGGAAGGCCAGGCCCCGCGCCGCGTAGCCGAACCGGCCGATCGGGCCGGCCCAGCGCGCGCGGGCCTGCGCGTCGAGGGCCAGCCGATCGGTGACGTCGCCGCGCCACGCCTTGCCGAGGAAGCCGAAGCCGCCGCCGGCGACCGCGAGGCCAACGAGGGCCACGAGCCAGCGGCCAAAGGGCTTGCCGAGGAGCCACGCGGTCCCGTCATGCACGCCGTCGCCGCCGCTCATGCCGAGGCCGAGGCTGAGCGAGGCCGCGCTGACGGCGAGGCCGAGATAGAGTGCGGCGCTGATCAGGTGGGCGCCGCGCACCGCGATGCCCTTGGCCGACGTCCCCCGCCGGTCGGCATCCGTGACGCCCTCGACGAGGCGCCAGAGGGCGAAGCCCAGGAGGCCCAGCGCGATCAATCCGACGACGGCGGCGCCGAAGGGGCCGGCCATCACCGCCCGCAGGGCGTCCTTGCTGTCGCCGGCCCGGCCGCCATGCCCGAGGGCGGCCAGCAGGGCGAGCCCCCCGACCACGATGTAGACGACGCCGCGGGCGCCGTAGCCGAGGCGCGCGATGCGCTCGATCGTGTTGCGGCCGCCGGGAAGGGTCATCATCGGCGCGGCCGGGACGACGGGGATCGGGTGTTCGGCAGGGGCGGCATCGGGACGGGCATCCGGTGGAGCGAGACCGGTCAACGCCCGGCGGCGCGCACCCGATCCGTTGCCGGCACAACCTTCGGTTCCACCCTAGAGCGGCGTCCGCTCGGCCCGCCCGGTGAGCGCCACGTAGAAGCCGAGCCCGTCCTGGGACGGGAGGGTCTGCAGGCGCTCGATCAGGCCGCGGCGCTTCGCGTCGAGGAGGAGGCGCCCCGCCGGCTGGAACAGGGTCTCACCACCGCCCTCGGGGGGCGGATCGAGCCGGATCGCCACGGTCTTGCCCTTGGCGAAGCGGCTGCGCTCCAGCATGTCCTTGAGCGAGGCCTCGGCGGTCGCCCGGTTGGTGCCGCGCAGGTCGAGCACGGATTCGGCGTCGGTCACGCCGAGGGAACCGCGCAGCTTGGCCGCGTAGAAATCTTCGAAATGGGGCAAGTCGGTGCCTTGATGCTTCGCCGGTCGATGAGGTGGGGTCCGGGCGCTCAGAAGGCGAGGCCACGGGAGATTTTGCGCACCCGCACGGCGCCGTCGAGCCCGAGGGCCGCGACGCTCCAATCCTGCCCGGCGCGCCGCCGGGCCGCGACCCGCGCCGCCTCGGAATTGGTGCGGCTGAAGTCGAACTGGGGGCCGCCGTCGAGGCTCATGGCCGAGGGCGCCTCGGCGATGCAGAGCGGATCCGTGGCGCAGCCCTCCGGGAGGGGCGGTCCGCACCGCACCACGAGGTCGCGGATGGGCGCGCCATCGTCCACATCGCTGGGGATCGCCGGATCCGGCCTGGCGCGGCAGCCCCGCGGCTCCGCCAGCGGATCGCGCCGTCCCGCGGGGGTCATGACGATGCGCCGGTGCCGCTCCCGCGGCGCCGCCGCGGGCACGGGCACGCCGTCGAGCAGCGTCCGGCGCTCCTCGTCCGGGCGCGGCTCCAGCCCGCGCCTGTATGCGGCGACGCTCCTGCCCGCGTCGCGCTTCACGGCCCATGCCATGGCGGCCTCCGATCGCGACTCGGAGGCTAGCACGGAACGGGAATCCCGGCGACGGCGTCAGTCGCCCGCGCCCTCGGCCGTCAGGACCGTCGCGCCCGCGTCGAGGAACCGCTGCGGGTCCACCGGCTCGCCGTCGATGCGGGTCTCGTAATGCAGGTGCGCGCCGGTGGAGCGCCCCGTCGAACCGACGAAGCCGATCACCTCGCCGGCGGCCACGCGCTGCCCCGGGCGCACCGCGATGCGGGCGAGGTGACCGAACCGGGTGGTCAGGCCGTGGCCGTGGTCGATCTCGACCATGTTACCGTAGCCGCCGGCGAACTCCGCGGCCGCCACGCGGCCGGGCGCGGTGGCCCGGGCGGGCGCGCCGTACTCCGCCTTCAGGTCGAGGCCCGTATGCAGGGCGAGGCCGCGGGTGAACGGGTCGAGGCGCGTGCCGAACGGGCTCGACACGGCCGTGTCGCCGCGGATCGGACGGTTCACCGGCAGCCGGGCCGCGACGCGGCGCAGGCGCTCGCCGTCGCCGAGCGCCCGGCGGGCCAGGGCGAGGCCGGCCTCGAACCCGGATCCGTCCAGGGTCCGGGGGTCGAGGGCGACCAGCGGGCCACCGAGGCCGGCCGACGGCGCGGGCGCGTCGAAGCGGCCGGGATCGAGGCCGAGGCGGCCGATCAGCGCCCGCAGGCGCCGGACCTCGTCGTCGGCCCGCCCGGCCACGCGGACGAGGTGCTCGCCCTGCGCGGCCTGCAGACCGTCGAGGCGCGCCTCCAGCCGGATGAGCCCCATCTCGGCCTGCCGCGCGCTCTGGCGGGGGAACGGCCGGACGGGGGCGGGCGGGGGCTCGGAATCCTCGGAGGGGCGCAGGAGCAGTCCGTCGGCGTCGCGCCGCGTCAGCGCGCCGGTGGCGACCGGGTCGGGCAGGGCCGGCCGACCGAGCCGGTCTAGGACCGCGGCGCGCCGCTCGAGTTCGGCCTGGCGCTCCAGCGCCGCCGTGACCCGGTCGACCAGGCCGGATTCGGCACCCGCATGCGCGCGGCGGTCGCGATCCAGCAGGTCCTGGAGGGTGCCGATCCGCGCCTCGTAGGCGTCCCGCATCGCGGCCTGCCGGGCCACGAACCCGGCGAGCACGTCGTCGTGGAACACGATCAGGTAGGAGGCCCCGAGGGCCCAGGCGAGGGCGAGGCCCGCAGCCAGCCAGGGCGTGGCCTGACGAGGCCTGAGGCGCGAGAGGATCTGCGAACGGTGCATCGGGACGGCCCCGGGGAAGCCATCATTCAAGCCGCAGTAAGGTTAAGGATCCGTCGAGGGCCGCGACCGGAGCGTGCCCCCCGTCAGGGCAGGGCGCGCGCCGCTGCCAGCACCGCCTCGGCGTGGCCCGGCACCTTCACCTTCGGCCAGACCTTGGCGGTGCGCCCCTCCCGGTCGATGAGCACCGTGGTGCGCTCGACCCCCATGTACTTGCGACCGTACATGCTCTTCTCGATCCAGACACCGTAGGCCTCGAGCACGCCCTTGTCCTCGTCCGAGGCCAGCGGGAAGGTGAGCCCGTACTTGCCGCAGAACTTGTCGTGGCTCTTCACCGGGTCCGGCGAGACGCCGACGACCTTCGCGCCGGCCTCGGCGAAGGCCGGCAGGAGGCCATTGAAGTCCTGCGCCTCGAGGGTGCAGCCGCTCGTGTCGTCCTTCGGGTAGAAGTAGAGCACGACTTTGTGACCCCTGAGCGCGGACAGGGCGACGCGCCCTCCCGCAGAGGCGGGCAGGTCGAAATCGGGGGCGGGGTCACCCTCGGACAGGGACATCGTGCCTTCCTTTCGGCCGATTGATGATGTGCAATCGATCGCGTGCCCGGCATCACGCGGTTGCGCCGCGCACGTCCGAGACAAAACCGGAGTCGCGACCGCTGTAAAGCGCGGGCGCGCTTCGATCCACCGGCCGCGGCGCCTCACCGCATCGCGCGCTGAGCCCCCGGAACAAGGGTCCCGATGGCGGACGAGACAACGTCGGCATGCAGGCCCCGGGGGAGGGCGCGCCGCTGGGGTGGCTTCTGCCTCGTGAGCGCCCTCGCCCTGGTGCTGCTCATCGGCGCCGGGATCGGCGTCGTGGCCCTGCGCCTGTCCAACGGACCGCTGCAGATCGACGCCCTGTCGCGCCGCGTCGCGACCGCGGTGGCCGAGCGCATCGGCCCGGGCTGGAGCATCGGCATCCGTGGCAGCAGCCTGGAGCTCGACCGCGAGAACGCCCTGAGCCTGCGCTTCTCCGGCCTCGACATCCGCAACCCGCAGGGCGCGCTCGTGGTCCGCGCCCCCCTGGCGCTGGTCAGCCTCGACCTGTGGAGCCTCCTGCGCTTCAACCTGCAGCCGCGCTCGATCGAGTTCCGCGAGACGCAGACCACCGCGCTGGTGCACCGGGACGGCTCCATCGCCTTCGCGGCCTCGGAGGCCAACCACCCCGTCGATATCGAGCCGGTCACGCCGCCGAGCGTGGACGGGGTGCGGGGCAGCGTCTCACCGCTCTCGGCCGCGATCGCGTCGATCTTCGGGGTGGTGCTGGATTCGAGCGGCGTCGTCGGCGCCCTCGACCGGGCCCGCGTCACGGACGCGCGCCTGAGGCTGATCGACGAGGACGGGCACGAGCGGGCCGTGTTCTCGCGGGTCAACGGCCTGTTCGGGCGCGATCCGGCGAACGGCTCCCGCAACTTCGAGATACGGCTCGACGGGCCGCACGGCGAGTGGCGCTTCGGCGGCTCCCTGCGCGACGGCGCCGACGGGCAGGAGCGCTCGGGCATCATCACCCTCGACGACCTGCCGGTAACCGACCTGCTGCTGCTCTCGGGCCAGTCGGGCCTGCCGCTGACCACGGACCTGAAGCTCTCGGCCCGCGCCGACGTGAGCCTGGCGGCGGGACGCATCCGGATGATGAGCGCCAAGGTCCACACCGGCGACGGCACGTTCCTGATCGAGGAGAAGGACTTCAACCCCGTCACCGTCGAGAGCCTCGACGCCGCGCTGACCTGGGACGAGGCCGGCCGCGTGATGGCGCTCGACGGCCTGGACTACCGCGGCGCCGGCAACGCCGTGCATCTCACCGGCGCGTGGAGGGGGAGTCCCCCGGACGCGCCCACCGCCTGGACCGCGACGCTGGCGAGCCGCGACGCCATCCTGCGCGGGGCGACCGCGCAGGACGCGCCGGTGAAGATCGATGCCCTGGACGTGCAGCTCTCCGGCCGCGACGGCGGCCTCGCCATCGACGCGCTGAACCTGTCCGCCCCGGGCGTGACGGGGACGATCACCGGCACCATCGGCACCACGGCCGACGAGGGCGGGCTCACCCTCCACATCGTCGGCCATGACGGCGAGGTCCGGACCGGACTTCGCCTCTGGCCCGAGCACATCGCGCCGCCGGCCCGGATCTATCTGGTGGACCAGTTGCGGCGCGGACGCGTCGATTCGGTCGACATCCGGGTGAAGATGTCCGGGACCGTGCTGGCCGCCGCCACCCGGGGCGAGCCGGCGCCCGACGAGTCCGTCCGCATCGACTTCCACGTCTCGGACGCGGCCATCGACGTCACCGGCGACGCGCCGCCGGTGACGAAGGGCAACGTCGTCGGCGTCATCACCGGGCGCTCGACCACGGTGCGCAACGTCACCGCCGAGGTGCACGGGCCGGACGGCCGCGGGCTCGCGATCACGGACGGCAGCTTCGTCATCCCGAAGACCACCCCGGACCGGGTGGTGGCGCAGATCGGCATGCGGCTCTCGGGGGGCGCCGACGGGATGGCCTCCGTGCTCCAGGCGAAGCTGTTCAAGAGCGTGATGAGCGTCGATCTCGACACCGCCACGATCAAGGGCAGCGCCGACCTGCGGGTCGACTTCCCCCTCGACCTCAAGCACATCCCCGACCTGCCGGACCTGCCGGTGACCCTGACGGGCACGCTGGCCGACCTGTCGGTCGACAAGGTGATGGGCAAGGACCGGCTAGAATCCGGTCGGTTCTCCCTGTCGTACGACCGCGGCGCCTTCGGGCTGAAGGGCGACGGTCGCGTCGCGGGCGCGCCCGTCTCGGTGGACCTGCGCCAGCCGAAGGTCGGTCAGCCGGGCGAGGCCGTGGTCAACCTGTCGCTCGACGACGCCGTCCGGGGCCGGAAAGGCCTGCCGACCGCGCCGCAGCTCAGCGGCACGATCCCGGTGCGCGCCGTGGTGCCGATCGGACGGCCGGGGGCGGCCAAGCCGCCGATCCGGGTCGAGGCCGACCTCGCCAGGGCCGGGATCGACGGGTTGCTGCCGGGACTGACGAAGCCCGCCGGCAAGCCGGGGCGTCTCACCTTCACCCTCGTGGACGGCGGCCAGACCCTGGAGCTACGCGATCTCGCCTTCGAGGCGGGGGCGGCATCGGCGCGCGGCACCGTCGCCATCACCCCGGAGGGCGGCCTGGAACGGGCGGATCTCACCGGCGTCAAGCTCTCGCCCGGCGACGACCTGCGGGTCAGCCTCGACCGGACCGGCAGCGGCTACAAGGTCGTGGTCCGGGGCGCGGTGGCGGATGCGCGGCCGTTCCTGAAGTCGCTGGGGGGCCCGGACGCCAAGGGCGGCAAGGACGCCAGGGAGACGAACCCCAAGGACATCGAAGCCGACATCCAGCTGCCGATCGTCACGGGCTTCAACGAGGAGGCGCTCACCAACGCCAACCTGCGCCTGTCGCTGCACGGCAAGACCCTGCGCGCGGCCAACATCACCGGACGCTTCCGCGCCGCGCCGTTCGCCGCCACCGTCACACGCGGCGAGCGCGGCGCGCCGACCCTCGCCGTGGACGCGGCCGATGCCGGCGCGACGCTGCGCTTCGTCGACGTGTACCGGCGGATGTATGGCGGGCGGCTCAACGCTGGCATCGGCCTCAACGACGGCCCGCAAGCCGGCGTCGTGCAGATCCGCGACTTTGCCCTGCGCAACGAGCCGGCCCTGTCGAGCATCATGGCCCAGGGGCCGGAGCCGGCCGACACGGACGCGGCCCGCGGGCGCCGGGTCGCCCCCGGCCGGGCGGCCGGCGACGTCACCTTCGACCGGATGCGGGCCAACTTCGTGCGCAACGGAAGCCGGGTGGATTTCAGCGACGCGGCGATCTCGAACGCCGCCATGGGCTTCACCCTGTCGGGCTGGCTCGATACCGGCCGCGAGCGCACCGACATGAACGGCACCTTCGTGCCGCTCTACGGGCTGAACAACGTCGCCTCGCAGCTGCCGCTCCTGGGACCGCTCCTCGGGGGCGGGCACAACGAGGGCCTGTTCGCGGTGAACTTCCGCGTCGTGGGCAAGCTCGCCGCACCGGACGTGAGCGTGAACCCGCTCTCGGCCATCGCCCCGGGCTTCCTGCGCAAGCTGTTCAGCGCCGGCGGCGGGCCCTTCGCGGACGGGTTGCAGGGGGTGCAGCCGCAATAGGTCGGGCACCGTCACCGCCGCGTATCGATCCGATCACGGGGGATAGGCTCCGGCCGCGCGTTCCGGCCGCTGCAGCGTCCGCCATCGGTCCGCGCCAGGCCAATCGACGGACGGGAGCGCGCGGGGACGGTGGCGATGCGTTTCGCGTCGTGAGGCCGCAGACGGGGCGCGGCATGAAAAACCCGGCGCGGCGGGCCGCGCCGGGCTGAAACCGGATCGCTGAGAACGCCTACTTCTCCACGAAGGCCTTCTCGATCACGTAGTGGCCGGCCTCGCCGTGGTTGCCCTCCTCGTAGCCACGCGAGGACAGGAGTTCCCGGGTGTCGCGGATCATGTCGGGGCTGCCGCAGAGCATGAACCGGTCGTTCTCGATCGACATGTCGGGCAAGCCGATATCCTCGAACAGCTTGCCTGAGACCATCAGGTCGGTGATCCGGCCGCGGTTGCGGAACGGCTCGCGGGTCACGGTCGGGTAGTAGACCAGCTGGTTCGAGATCATCTCGCCCAGGAACTCGTGCTTGGGCAGGGTGTCGGTGATGGTCTCGCCGTAGGCCAGTTCCTGCACCTGCCGGCAGCCATGCACCAGCACGACCTTCTCGAAGCGCTCGTACGCCTCGGGATCCTTGATGATTGACAGGAACGGCGCGAGCCCCGTGCCGGTGCCGAGCAGGTAGAGGTGCCGGCCCGGCAGCAGGTTGTCGAGCACCAGGGTGCCGGTCGGCTTCTTGCCGACGATGATCGGGTCGCCGACCTTGAGGTGCTGGAGCTTGGAGGTCAGCGGCCCGTCCTGGACCTTGATCGAGAAGAACTCGAGTTCCTCCTCGTAATTGGCCGAGACCACCGAGTAGGCGCGCAGCAGCGGCCGGCCTTCGACCTCCAGGCCGATCATGGTGAATTCGCCGTTGCGGAATCGGAACGCCGGGTCCCGCGTGGTGCGGAACGAGAACAGGTTGTCGGTCCAGTGATGGACCGACAGAACGCGCTCCTCGTAGAACTTGCTCATGGACGGATCAGACCTCGAATCCTCTGACGCTCGGCTCACGGCCCCGACCTTCCCGGGGCGCGTGGTTCGGCGGGTCGCCGCCGCCCCGCCCGGGCGGGGATGGATCCTCGGGCGAGACGATCCGCCCGGATCCAGATGATGAACACACGTGCGGTGCTTCTTTCGCAGTTGCAGCACGCCCGTCAAGGCGCGCCGACATCACACCCACGGAAGAAGTGAACGGCCTGGAATCGTTCGAATATTTAGCGCCTCCCCGGACCGTCTGCAGTACCGTCCCGGACATGGGAGGGTTGCCGGAGGCCGCGGTCGTCAGACGCGGCGGTCGGGCCGGAGCGGCTTGAGCCCCGCCTCGATCTCGGCGCGGCGCGGCTCCAGCAAGGGCGGCAGGGCGAGGCCCTCGCCCAGGGACTCCAGGGGCTCGTCCGCGGTGAAGCCCGGCCCGTCGGTGGCGATCTCGAACAGGATGCCGTTCGGCTCGCGGAAGTAGAGGCTGCGGAAATAGTAGCGGTCGACCGGACCGCTGGTCGGCACCCGGGCGGCCATCAGCCGGTCGGCCCAGGCGTCGTAGGCTGCATCCGGAATGCGGAAGGCGACATGATGCACCGCGCCCGCACCCGGCCGGGCCGGCGCGGACGGATCGGCCCGGAGCTGGATCTCCGCGGCCGGACCGCCGGGCCCCATCGCGTAGACCTCCACAGGCCCGTCGCCCGTCTCGAAGGCGCGGTCCCGGCGCATGTCGAGCACCCCGGTGAGCACAGCGGCGGTGCGCGACGGGTCCGGAACCGAGAGCCGGATCGGACCCAGGCCGCGGATCTGGTAGGCGGCCGGCACCGGGGACCCCTCCCAGGGATGCTCCGGGCCGGTCCCGCCATCGTCCACCAGGGCGAGGCGCTGACCTTCCGGATCCTCGAAGTCGAAGGTGAGGCGCCCGTCGCGCAGGGTGGGCTCGGCCTCGACGATCCCGGCCTCGCGCAGGCGCGCGTGCCACCACGCCACCGCGCCTTCGCCCGGCACCCGCAGATGCGTGCGCGTGATGCTGTTCGAGCCCCGCCGCTCCCGGGGCGCCGGCCAGTCGAAGAAGGTGATGTCGGTGCCGGGGCTCGCCAGACCGTCGGCGTAGAACAGGTGGTAGGCCGAGACGTCGTCCTGGTTCACCGTCTTCTTCACGAGGCGCAGCCCCAAGGTGCCGGTGTAGAACGCGACGTTCTCGGCCGCGCGGGCGGTCACCGCGGTGAGATGGTGGATGCCGGTGAGCTGCATATCGGTCCGGGGGTTCGCCTCGTCAGGCCTCAGGTAGGGAGGGGCGTCGGGGTTGCGAGCGACGGACGGCAGGCGCGTCGTCGCGCTTCGGGCCGCGCCGTGACGTTGCACCGGGATGTGGCTTCAGACGCGGCCGAACGGCTGCAGAACGCGCGCCAGGATGCGCAACGGCACGGGCTGCGCCCGCAGGCGGTCCTCGGACAGCACCGCCGCGACCGCCGCATCCGACCCACAGTCGCCGCGCACCCGTGCCGGCGCCGCCGGGACCCGGATCAGCAGCTATCCGGCCTCCCGGGGGAGGGCGCGCAGGCGACCATCACCGCCCCGATCAGGGCCCGGCCTCGCCGGCCGTCGGAACCGAGCGCCGCCCGAGCGGAGCGGCGCTTCGCTCAGGACCCGATTCGCTCAGAGCCCGACCGGTCGGCCGGCGGCAACCACCAGCATCTTGCCATCCGCGAAGGTGCGGGCGGCGGCGCGGCGGATGTCGGCCTGGGTCACGGCCGACACCATCGCGTTGCGGCGGGCGATGTAGTCCATGCCCAGTTCCTCGAAGGCGATCTGCACCAGCTGGTGGGCGATCTTGGTCGAGGTGTCGAAGCCCAGCGCGTAGGAACCGGTCAGGTAATCCTTGGCCTTCTGCAGTTCGTCGTCGTCCGGACCGTCGGAGATCAGCCGGCCGATCTCGTCGCCGATCACCGACAGGGCCTCGCCGACGCGCTCGTTCTTGGTGGCGGTGTAGCCCCAGGTCATCGCGGCCGAGCGGTGGCTGACCAGCGAGGTCCCCACCGAGTACGCGAGGCCACGCTTCTCGCGCACCTCCTGGAACAGCCGGGACGTGAAGGCGCCGCCGCCGAGGATGTGGTTCAGCACGTAGGCCGGGATGAAGTCCGGATCGCGCCAGGGCACGCCGGCCATGCCGAACCGGATCACCGACTGGGGCACGTCGAGGTCGACGACGACGCGCCGGCCGAGATCGTGCACCTCGGTGCGCGGCACCGCCTTCAGCTCCCCGGCCTCCGGCAGGGCCCCGAAGGCGCGGTTCAGGCCCTCGGCGAGCTGCTCGGACCCGATGGCGCCGACGGCCGCCACCTTCACCCGGCCCCGGCCGATGATGCGGGCATGCATCGCCAGCAGGTCGTCCCGGGTGATCGCCGTGACGCTCTCCACGGTGCCGGAGGACGGGCGGGCGTAGGGATGGCCGGCGAAGGCTTCCTTGAAGAAGCGGCGGGAGGCCAGGACCCCCGGATCGTTCTGCTGGTAGCGCAGGCCGGCGATGATCTGGCCGCGAACCCGCTCGATCGCGTCGGGGTCGAGGCGGGGCTTGGCGAGCGCCAGGGCGAGGAGCGCGATGCCCTCGTCGGCATGCTTGACCAGCATCTTCAGGGAGCCGCCGACCGCGTCGGCCCCGGCATGGAACGACAGCTCGATCGCCCGGGCGGCCAGCTGCTCCTGGAACAGGTCGGAGGTGAGGTCGCCCGCCCCCTCGTCCAGCATGCGGGCCAGCATCTGGGCGCAGCCGGCCTTGCCCGCCGGGTCCTGGGCCGCGCCGCCCTCGAAGGTGAAGGCCAGGGCGATCATCGGCACCACCGGCGACTCGACGTGCCACGCCTCGATCCCGGGGGCGGTGGTCACCGGCAGCGCCGTGGTGGGCGAATTGATGGTCTGGGCGGTGGTCTCGACCAGAGTCTCGGTCAAGCTCATGGGAACCTCGTGTCTTCAATCTCGGGCGACGGCGGAGCGTGCCAAGGCTCCCGTTCGGCACGTCCCGGTCCGGCCCGCAGCGGGCCGGACCGGGACGCGACCGGGGCTACTCGGCGGCCATCGCGACCGGGGCGTCGGGATCCTGCGCCTTCGTCAGGTAGCCGGTGACCGAGCGGGCCGGGGTCAGCCAGCGCTCGGCGGCGCTCTTGAGGCGGTCCTGCGACACCGCTTCGATGTCGGTCGGCCAGCGGCGGACCTCCTCGATGGTCTCGCCGATCGCCAGCGCCGAGCCGTAGATCCGGGCCAGCGACGACTGGCTGTCGGACGAGTAGACGGTCTCGGCCACGAGGCGGGTCTTGGCGCGCTCGATCGCCTCGGCGTCCAGGGCCTCCGCAGGGGCGCGGCGCAGAACCCGGTCGACGGCCTCCTCCAGCTTCTCCAGAGGCACGCCCTCGGCGGGCACCGCGTAGACGGAGAAGCGGGTGTCGTCGATCGCCGAGCCCATGTACCAGGCGCCGGCATTCACCGCGAGGCCGGTCTCCATGACCAGCTTGCGGTAGAGGTACGAGGTCGAGCCGCCGCCCAGCACCTCGGCGAGCAGCTCGAGGTCGTGGCAGCCGCCGTCGCGGGCGGTGATGCAGGAGGGGGTCAGGTAGAGCCGCTGCAGGGTCGGCTGCTCGACCTTCGGGTCGGCGACCGCGATGCGGCGGAGCGCCTTCGGCTCCGGCTCCCGCGCCCGCAGGCGCTCGGGCCTCGCGCCTTGCGGCGCGACGCGGCCGTAGGTGTCCTCGGCGAGCCGCCGGACCTCGTCGGGAGTCACGTCGCCGGCCACCACCAGGATGGCGTTCTCGGGGGTGTAGAAGCGCTTGTAATAGGCCAGCGCGTGTTCGCGGTTCAGGCCCTCGATCTCGTGCATCCAGCCGATGATCGGGATCCCGTAGGGATGGTGCACGAACAGGGAGGCCGCCATCGCCTCGGAGAGCTGGGCCGACGGGTCGGTCTCGACGCGCATGCGGCGCTCCTCCAGCACCACGTCGCGCTCGGGCGCCACGACGGCGTCGTCGAGGACGAGACCGCTCATGCGGTCGGCCTCGAACGCCATCATGGTGCCGAGGTGGTCGCGGGCGACCCGCTGGAAATAGGCGGTGTAGTCGTAGCTGGTGAAGGCGTTCTCCTGGCCGCCGAGCCCCGACACCGCCTTGGAGAAGGCACCGACCGGGTGCCGCTCGGTCCCCTTGAACATCAGGTGCTCGAGGAAGTGGGCGATGCCCGACTGGCCGAGCGGATCATCGGCCGAGCCGTTGCGATACCAGATCATGTGGGTGGCGACGGGAGCCCGGTGATCGGGGACGACCACCACGTCGAGGCCGTTGTCGAGGGTGAAGGCCGTCACCTCCGGTCCGCCCGCTTCGGAACGCCCGAACGGCGCGGCCTCGCCCCGACCGGCGCTGCCGCCGAGGGGCGAACCCGGACGCGGCGGGAAGAGGGGGGGCGTCGCCTTCCTGAACAGGTGCATTCCGCTTTCCTTCTGCCGGCCCCAAACACGGCGTCTCACGTCGGGGCGCGCGCGCGGGTCGAGGCCGTCTGATCTCCGGACGGCAGGAGCCGGTCCGGGTCGAAGTTCACATGTTGCCACGCCGAGTCGCCGTTGCAACGGCGACACAGCGACTTCGTTACTGCTGCGCCCGCTGCCGGATATAGGACCCGGGATCGGATTCCTCGCGCTCGCGGCTGGCATTGTTGATCGGGTCGTTCGGCGACGGCCGCGCCAGCTTCTTCGGGGGCTGGCGATATCCGGTCGGCGGATCCGTGAGGATGTCGCGGTTCGGCTCGACGTCGGCGGGCTCGGCGTTCGCGCTCTTGCCCTTGAGCAGGTCGAAGGGGTTGAGCAGGCTGGAGTCGCGATTGTTGTCGCCGGGCTTGCGCTCGGCCTCGGTGGTCAGGCTCGCTCCGGCGCGGCGTCCACCCCGGATCTCGTCTACCGAGAGCGTGGCGTTGTTGTCGTCGTAGCGGCCGCGGGCTTGGTTGCCCGACGGGCGACGGCGCTCGGCGGCGGCGCGCTCACGCTCGGCGATCTCGGGATCCTTCGGCCAAGCGGCGCTGGTGGAGCGGGCCCGCGGCTGGGGCAAAGCCTTGCCGTCGAGCTTGGGCGGCATCACCAGGGGCGCGCGCTCGTGGTAGTCGATCGGATCCTGACGCTTCTCCAGGAGCCCGATGCCCGACAGCGCGTCGCGCATGAACTCGCCGCGCTCCTGCGCCTGCGCGCCGCCTGCGGCCAGCGGGGTCAGCACGACCGCGGCGGAAAGGAGGAGACGAAGCCTGCGATGCCCGGTCATGCTGCCTCACGGGTTCCGGACGGAGCGCCCGGTTCAAGGATCGCCGCGGCGCGGCCTGATCCGACAGGTTCCGGCCTGAAGCCGGTTTCCGGCGATCGTATGGCGCCTTGACCACGCCGCGCCAGGGGCGGGATGCAGGCGCGCCTGTGTGTTGCGCGGATCAGTGGCGCGTCGACGCGTCCCCGCCCCGGCCTACGCGGCGTCCGTCCGCCCCCGCCGCCCGGCCGGGGACAGGCTGTCGAGGATCAGGCCGATCACACCCGCCACGATGGCGGCGTCGGCCACGTTGAACACGTACCAGGACCAGCGGCCCGCATGCAGGTGGACGAAGTCGAACACCGCCCCGTAGGCGGCCCGGTCGATGGCGTTGCCCAGGGCGCCGCCGACGATGAGGCCCAGCGCCACCGCGAGCAGCCGCGAGCCCGCCCGGTGCATCCAGATCCCGAGGCCCAGCGCCGCGGCGAGCGACAGGACCACGAGGAACCAGCGCCCGAATCCGCCTTCCTGCTGGAACAGGCCGTAGGAGACGCCGCGGTTCCAGACGACGACGAGGTCGACGACGGGGGTGAGCCGCCAGGGCTGGGTCAGCACGAGGTCCGTACCGAAGTAGAGGCTGAGCTTGGAGGCTTGGTCGAGGAGGAGCGTGAGGAGGAGGGCCAGGAGGCCGGCGCGGAAGGGGGTCACGGGCGGCGATCCCGGGACCGGCGCCGTCCGTGCGCATCCGCCTCCCCCGCCTGCGGGGGAGCGGGGCGCGGGGCGCGACGGTGCAGGAAAGGGCCGCGGGCGCCACGCGGGCCGCGCCGCACCCGGAAGCCGGGCTCCCCTCTCCCGTCCCTCGCCGACGCGAGGGGCACCCGCCCCCGGAGAGGGGGGCGGGCGGATGCGGTCGCGCGCGCGCTCACGCCGCGCTCGCCTCCGGATGCGCCGCGTCCCACTCGCGCAGGGCCTGGGCGTCGCGGGGGGTCACCTCCGGATAATCCGGATCGCTGCCCACGCTCGGGCTGACCCGCCAGGACCGGGCGCATTTGCGGCCCTCGGCCGGGCGCGGCACCACGGCGACGCCGCGGACCTCGTCGAGGCGGAAGGCGTCGGCCGGTCCCTCGCCCGCGCTCACCGTGATGTCGGAGGTGATGCAGGTGTCGGCGAAGTCGCAGCCCTCGAGCGCCGCGAGCAGCTCGGGATCCGCGACGTAGACCTGCGGGGCCGCCTCCAGGCTCGCGCCGATGCGCTTCGCGGCGCGCTCGATCTCCAGGGCGCCGGTGACGACGCGCCGGACCCGCCGGATCTTGTGCCAGCGCTCCGCGAGGGGGGCATCGAGCCAGTCCGCCGGAGTCTCCGGCAGGGTCTGGAGATGCACCGAGCCGTCCTCGGACGGGTAGCGGTCGAGCCACGCCTCCTCGGCCGTGAAGGCCAGCACCGGGGCAAGCCAGATCGCCGCCCGCCGGAACGCCGCGTCGATCACCTGGAGGGCCGCCCGGCGGCGGACCGAGGAGATCGGATCGCAGTACAGGGCGTCCTTGCGCACGTCGAAGTAGAAGGACGAGAGGTCGCCGGTCATGAAGCCGTTGAGCAGCGCCACCACCCGCTTGGTGTCGAAGGCCGCGTAGGCCTCGCGGATCTCGCCGTCGAGCTCGGCGAGCCGGTGCAGGATCAGCCGCTCCAGCTCCGGCATGTCGCCGTACGCCACGTCGTCGCCCGGGACCCGGTGGGCCAGCGAGCCCAGCATCCAGCGCAGGGAATTGCGCAGCTTCCGGTAGGTCTCCGCGAAGGTCTTGATGATCTCGGGACCGATGCGCAGGTCGTCGGTGTAGTCGGAGGCCGCCACCCAGAGGCGCAGGATGTCGGCACCCGAATCCTTGATGACGCTCTGCGGCGCGACGACGTTGCCCTTCGACTTCGACATCTTCAGGCCCTTGCCGTCGAGGACGAAGCCGTGGGTCAGGACGATGTCGTAGGGGGCACGGCCGCGGGTCCCGGAGGATTCGAGCAGCGAGGATTGGAACCAGCCGCGGTGCTGGTCGGAGCCCTCCAGGTACATGACCCGGTCCTGCCCGCCGTCGCGGACGCGCGTGACGCCGGCCAGCCCCGGGAAGGCCTCCGGATCGTCCAGCACGAAGGCGTGGGTCGAGCCCGAATCGAACCAGACATCGAGGACGTCGGTGACCTTGTCGTAGGCGGCCGGGTCGTGGTCCGGCGCCAGGAAGCGCGCGGCCGCATCGTCGTGGAACCACGCGTCGGCGCCCTCGGCCGCGAAGGCGTCGCGGATGCGGGCGTTGACCCGCGCGTCCTTGAGGATCTCGGCGGTCTCCCGGTGGACGAACACGGTGATCGGCACGCCCCAGGCGCGCTGGCGCGAGACCACCCAGTCCGGCCGGTTGGCGACCATGCCGGTGATGCGATTCTTGCCCTGCGTCGGCACCCACTGGGTGTCGTCAATGCCTTGGAGCGCCACCTCGCGGAGCGTCCGGTTGCCGAGGGAGTCCACCGGCCGGTCCATGGCGATGAACCATTGCGGGGTGTTCCGGAAGATCACCGGCTTCTTGGAGCGCCAGGAATGCGGGTACTGGTGGCGCAGCACCCCACGGGCGATCAGCGCCCCGGCCTCGGTCAGCGCGGCGATGACCGCCTTGTTGGCGTCGCCCTTCTCGCCCTTGGCGGTGAGCACGCGGGTACCGGCGAAGCCCGGGGCGGCCTCCGTGAGCACGCTGTCGGCATCGACCGTGTAGGGGATGGTCGGGTCGATGCCGCGCTCGCGCAGCAGCCGGCCGCTCGCCATCCAGAGCTCGAAATCCTCGCGGCCGTGGCTCGGCGCCGTGTGGACGAAGCCCGTGCCGGATTCGTCGGTGACGTGGTCGCCGTCGAGCATCGGCACGGCGAAGCCGTAGCCGAGCCCGGCCAGGGGGTGGTCGAGGGTGAGGGCAGCGAGCGTCGCCGGACTCACGTCGCCGACACGCTCGAACGCCGCGACCCGGGCCGCCTTGAATACGGTCGCGGCCAGGCTGTCGGCGAGCAGGTAGCTCTGGCCCGGCGTCGCCCAGTTGTCGGCCGGCGCCTCCGTGACCCGATACAGGCCGTAGGCGATCTTCTTCGAGAACGCGACGGCGCGGTTGCCCGGGATCGTCCAGGGGGTGGTCGTCCAGATCACCACCCGGGCCGCCACGAGGTCGCCCGCGGCGCCGGAGCGGATCGGGAAGGCGACGAACACCGTGTCGCTGACGTGCTCCTCGTACTCGACCTCCGCCTCGGCCAGCGCGGTCTTCTCGACCACCGACCACATCACCGGCTTCGAGCCCCGGTAGAGCTGGCCGCTCATCGAGAACTTCATCAGTTCGTCGGCGATCACCGCCTCCGCCGGGAACGCCATGGTGGCGTAGGGATGGTCCCAGTCGCCGGTGACGCCGAGCCGCTTGAACTCCTCGCGCTGCACGTCGAGCCACTGGGCCGCGAAGGTCCGGCACTCCTGCCGGAACTCGATCACCGGCACGTCGTCCTTGTTGCGGCCCTTGGCGCGGTACTGCTCCTCGATCTTCCACTCGATCGGCAGGCCGTGGCAGTCCCAGCCCGGGACGTAGTTGGCGTCGAAGCCGAGGGCGGTCTGCGAGCGGACGACCACGTCCTTGAGGATCTTGTTGAGCGCCGTGCCGATGTGAATGTTGCCGTTGGCGTAGGGCGGGCCGTCGTGGAGCACGAATTTCGGCCGGCCCTGGCCGCGGGCGCGCAGCTTGCCGTAGAGGTCCATGGCCTTCCAGCGCTCGATGAAGAGCGGCTCGCGCACGGGCAGGCCGGCGCGCATCGGGAACGCGGTCTGCGGCAGGAACAGGGACTTGGAATAGTCGCGGGCGGGCGCGGTCTCGGGGGCGGTCATCGGGTCTCGCATCGGCGGTCGGGCCGGCGGCAGGCCGGCGGATTCGGTTCAGGCGGCAGGAGGATCCCGGACCTCCGCGCGGCCGCGCCGAAGCGGGCCCTCAGGCGGAGGCCGGGCCGGTAATTCGGATCGGGCGGCCGGGGCCGCGCAGGGCGCGCGAAGCGTGCATGTCGGGTTCTCTACCAGCCGCCCCGGCCCGAGGCCAGCGGCCGTGCGGATCACGCGCCCGTGACTGCGGATGGGACCAATCGGCGTCTGAACCGTTGAACGACACACCCTCCGCTCGCCGCGGCGGCGCGGAGCCGACCCAGACCGACATCCGGGAGTAGACCCATGAAGAAATTTCTGATCGCGACCCTCGCCCTCGCGCCCATCACCTTCGCGGGTGCCGCCGAGGCCCAGGGCACGGCCCGCGGCGCCCAGCGCGGCGTCGAGGACGGCTCGGCCGCGGCCGGCCCCGTGGGCGGCGTCGTCGGCGGGGCGGTCGGCGCCGCCACCGGCACGGTCGGCGGCGTGCTCGGCACGGATCCCGATCCGGCCCGCCGCGCCCGCGAGAACCGCCGCGAGGAGCGGATGGAGCGTCAGGAGCGGATGGGCCGCTGACGGTATCCGGCCGGTCGCCTCAGGCGGCCGGCCGCCCCTCCCGGCGAATGGTCTCCTGCGCCAGGAGGTACAGGCCCGAGCCGACGACGATCATGGCGCCCGCCACGGTCCAGCGGCTCGGCACGTCGCCGAACAGTAGGAAGCCCAGCGTCACCGACCAGAGCAGCTGGGTGTAGATGAACGGCGCCAGCACGTTGGCCGGCGCCCGGGCATGCGCCATCACCAGAAGCCAGTGGCCCAG
The DNA here is from genome assembly GCF_022179385.1 of Methylobacterium longum. Classification (GTDB taxonomy): domain Bacteria; phylum Pseudomonadota; class Alphaproteobacteria; order Rhizobiales; family Beijerinckiaceae; genus Methylobacterium; species Methylobacterium longum. Next base: position 213,184 of record NZ_BPQS01000005.1, read on the forward strand.
CGTGCCGAACAGCGCGACGCCGAGCAGCAGGGCCCAGTGGGTCAGGCTCGCCGGGCTCGCCCAGATCCAGGGCAGGAGCGGGGCCATCAGCGCGAGGCCCGCGAGCCCCGTGTAGAACATGGTCGTGGCGGTCGAGTCGTAGGCCGCGAGCTTGCGCGTGATGATCGCGTAGAAGGCGTAGACCACGACGTTGGCGACGCAGAGCAGGGCGGCCGGGTGCATCCCCCCGAGCCCCGGTCGCACGATCACGAGCACCCCGAGGAAGCCGACGCCGATCGCCGTCAAGCGGGCCCGCGAGGACCACTCGCCGAGCAGCGGCCCGGCCAGCAGCGCCACGGTGAGGGGCGCGGCGAACTGGATCGAGATCGTCTCGGCGAGTTGCAGGTAGCGCAAGGCCAGGAAGTTCAGCGCCGTGGAGGCGAACAGCAGCAGCGAGCGCACGATCTGCAGCGTCAGCCGCCGGCTCCTGACCACGCCCGGCGTGCGGACCGGGTTGATGAACAGCGAGATCATCGCGACGCTGGCGGCGTAGCGCATGAAGGTGGTGACCAGGGGATCGACTCCGGCCCGCGCCAGGGTCTTGGCGCTGGCATCCAGGCTCGCGAAGAACGCGACCGCCCCGCACATCAGGGCGATGCCGACGAGCCGGCGGCGGCCCGCGAGAGCCGTCTCGGCGGCGGCGCAGGCAGGTGCGGGGTCTTCGCTGACGGACGTCGCGACCTGCGTGCTCATGCCTGGCCCATCCCGCTTGAGGCCGGCGGTCGTGCCACGCCCGGCTCCGCCTCGGTATCCGTCGCGGCGCAGGGGGACCATGCAGCCCGCACGGTCGTGCGCGCCGACGGGCGCCTCAGCGCTTGGCCGCCACCTTCTCGACCGGCAGGGCCTTCTCGGCGGAGGCGGTCTTCGTGGTCGCCTTGGCGACCTTCGGCTTCGCCGGTGCCGCCCCCGCGATCAGCGCGGCGAGATGCGACTGGTCGAGCCCCGATGCAGGCGCCGCGGGCGAGCGCGGCCCCGTCGCGGAGGGCGGGACGCTCGCGACGGCGGCGGGGCGCTCCACCTGCCGCTCGGCTTGGCGCGGCTCGATGGAGCCCGTGGCGACCGGATCGGGGATGGCGGCGACCGGCATCGGCGCCGCCGTCGATTCACGCTGGACGCGCAGCGTCCAGTGCGCGGCCGTCGAAAGGGCGGCGACCGCCAGGATCGCCTTGATGCCGCTGGTGAGCAGGGCTCGCATGGTCGTCAGGCCCGAGAGAACGCGGTTACGCGAGACCGGATCCCCGGTCACGGATCATCATCGCCGCGGAGCGTGAACGAAGCCGCAATCGCCCCGCCGGATCCTGTCCCGGAACGGGGCATCCCGACGCTCGCAGCCTCGCCCGACGGGTCGACCGGCCGATGGCGAGGATGGGGGAAATTGATGTGGGCCGTGCGCCGGATTCGCGGTTCCTGTTCCCCGCGCTCCCGACACTCCTGCAGCGACTCGGCCCACTGAGCCTCACAGGAACGGCCCAGAGAACTGGTCCGGACCACCCCGTCACTGCCGACCCCGCTGCCATGCAGGCCCGAGCGGGCTCGCGAAACCTTCAGGCGCATCGGCCGCTGGGGACAGCCCGTGTAGAGGGTGACGGCCGGGCCGGCAACAGAGGCGAGGCCGTTTCGGCGGCGCCCGCGGCGATCAGCGCTCCGCCGCGGCCGCGGCGAAGCGTATCAGAGCGGCGATCTCGGCCGCGCCGGCCTCGCCGGCGAGGCGCCGGTAGAGGTCGGCATAGCCGGCGAAAACCTGCCGCCCGGCCGCGTCGGGCCCGAGGAAGCCGGCGATCTCCTCCATCTCGGGCGCCCAGCGATGGGCCTTCGGCGCCATGTCGGGCAGGCCCGTGGCGAAGCGGGCGAGGAGGGCGGGCTCGTTCTCGGCGAGTTCGGCGCGCAGCGCCTCGCCGGCACCCGCGCGATCGGCGGCGAGGATCATGAGCGCGGCGAGCGCCGTCAGGCCCTTGTTGAGGCCGGCATAGCCCATCTTGAGGCTTGAGGCCGCACCGACGCCCCCGGGACAGACGCGCAGGTCGAGGCCGAGGTCGCGCAGCACCAGCGCCGGGGCGGTCTCGGGACCCGAGACGTAGACGCGCGGTCCTCCGGCGCCGGGCTTCGGCGGCAGGCCCAGGATCGCGCCGTCGAGGAACGGCGTGCCGGTGGCCGCGACGATCCCGGCGATGCGCCCGACCGTCTCCGGGCTGACGGCGTTGGCGTCGATGTAGACCGGCTTCTTCGCGGCAGCCGCGAGGGCGGGCGCGAGGCGGCGGGCGAGCGCCTCCGCGTCGGCGGGGGGCACGATCGAGAGCACGAGGTCGGCGGCGGCGAGGTCGCCGTCCCCGGCATGCGCCATGCCGGCGGCCTCGGCCCGGGCGCGGCTCGCGGCCCCGCGCCCGTCCAGGGAGGTCAGCACGCGCGCGCCGTGGCCGGCGAGCCGGGCCCCGATGGCGCTGCCCATGGCGCCCGGGGCGATCACCGCGATGGTGGGCACGGGACGCCTCCGGGGACGATCGGGCCGCTACCGCAGCGAGCCGCAGAAGCGCTGGATGCGCCGGCAGGCCTCCTCCAGCACCGCGTTCGAGGTCGCGTAGGAGATGCGCAGGTTCGGGCCGAGCCCGAAGGCCGAGCCGTGGACGGCGGCCACGCCCTCGGCCTGAAGCAGCTCCATGACGAAATCCTCGTCGGTCTCGATGGTCTTGCCGGCTTCCGTCTTCTTGCCGATCAGCGCCGCGCAGGACGGGTAGACGTAGAACGCGCCCTCGGGCGTCGGGCAGGTCAGGCCGTTGGTCTGGTTGAGCATCGACACGACGAGGTCGCGCCGGCCGTGGAAGGCCGAACGGAACGTGGCCAGATGGTCCTGCGGGCCGTCGAGGGCGGCGACCGCGGCCCATTGCGCGATCGTGCTCGCCCCCGAGGTCTGCTGGCCCTGGACGAAATCCATCGCCTTGATCAGCTTCTCCGGACCGGCCGCGTAGCCGATGCGCCAGCCGGTCATGGCATAGCCCTTCGAGACGCCGTTCATGGTCAGCGTGCGGTCCACGAGCTGCGGCTCGACCTGGGCCGGGGTGACGAATTCGAAATCGCCGTAGGTCAGGTGCTCGTAGATGTCGTCGGTCAGGATGTGCACGTCCGGGTAGCGGAGCAGCACGTCGGTGAGCGCCTTCATCTCGGCGCGGGAATAAGCGGCCCCGGACGGGTTCGAGGGCGAGTTGAGGACGATCCACTTGGTCTTCGGGGTGAGCACCCGGTCCAGCTCCTCGGGCTGGAGCTTGAAGCCGTTGGCCATGTCGGCGTCGGCGAAGACCGGCGTGCCCCCGCACAGCCCGACCATCTCCGGGTAGGACACCCAGTAGGGACGGGGGATCACCACCTCGTCGCCGGGATTCAGGGTGGCGAGGAAGGCGTTGTACAGCACCTGCTTGCCGCCGGTGCCCACGATGGTCTGCGCGACCTTGTAGTCGAGCCCGTTCTCGCGCTTGAACTTGCGCACGATCGCCTCGCGCAGGGGCACGATGCCGGAGACCGGCGGGTAGCGGGTCTCGTTGCGGTGGATCGCGTCGATCGCCGCCTGCTTGATGTGCTCGGGCGTGTCGAAATCCGGCTCGCCCACCGACAGGCTGATGACGTCGACGCCCGACGCCTTCAGGTCCCGGGCCTTCTGAGTCATCACGATGGTCGCGGACGGCTTCACCCGCGAGAGGACGTCGGCGAGGAGAGCCATGGCGTGCGATGCTCCGGATTCTCGAGGTCAGGCGCCGCCTCTTCGCGGCGCGGCGGACCCTAGGCCCGGGACGCTGAGCCGGCAAGGCGGTGCGCGGCACGGAGTGGGGCGGCGCCCCGGGCGCGCAGCGCAGATCTCCCCCGCGCCGGCGCCCTCGCTTTGCGGGCGCGTCGATACCAGATCTCGCTGATGATTCCGCTCTCCGTTCTCGACCTCTCCTTCGTCGGCGCCGATTCGACCCCGGCCCAGGCGCTGCACGACACCCTGGCACTCGCCCGCCACGTCGACGGCCTCGGCTACCGGCGCTACTGGCTCGCCGAGCACCACGCCCTGCCCAACGTGGCGAGCCCGGCCCCCGAGATCATGATCGGCCAGATCGCCGCCGCAACCCGCAACCTCCGGGTCGGCTCGGGCGGGATCATGCTGCCGAACCACGCGCCGCTGATGGTGGCGGAGCGCTTCCGGGTGCTGGAGGCCCTGTTCCCCGGCCGGATCGACCTCGGACTCGGGCGCGCGCCCGGCACGGACGGCGTCACCGCGCGGGCGCTGCGCCGCCGGGAGGCGCCGGGGGCGGGGGGCGACGACTTCCTCGACCGCCTGCAGGAGCTGCTGTTCTGGGACGGCGGTTTCCCGGAGGGGCATCCGTTCGCGCGGATCGAGGCGAGCCCCGCGGGCGTGCCGCTGCCGCCGATCTTCCTGCTCGGCTCCTCCGATTACAGCGCCCGTCTCGCGGGCGAGATCGGCTGCGGCTTCGGCTTCGCGCAGCACTTCTCCGGCATGCCGGCCGAGGCGCCGATGCTCGACTACCGGAATCTCTTCCGGCCGACCCGGCTCGGCAGCAAGCCCCACGCGATCCTGGCGGTCGCGGCGATCTGTGCCGCCACGGATGCCGAGGCCGAGCGGCTGGCATCCAGCGCGCGCCTCGCGACCCTGCGGCGGGAGCGGGGCGAGTACCGGCCGCTGCCGAGCCTCGCCGAGGCGCTCGCCTACCCGTATGCCGACGGGGAGCGCCTGCAGATCGAGCGCGGCCGCGACCGCCTGCACGTGGGCGGCCCCGAGACTCTCCGGGCCCGGCTCGCCGACATGGTCGCGCGCACCCAGGCCGACGAGCTGATGATCGTCTCGGCCATCCCCGATCAGGCCGCCCGGCACGAATCCTACGCGCTGCTGGCGCAGGCCTGGGGGCTCGGCGCCACCTCACAGGCGGCCTGACCCGTCACACGCCGCCCCCGGCAGGCCCTGGCGACGCGGCCAGGGTCCGTGCAGGCTCCCCCCGGATCGCGCCCGCGCCAGACGGGCCGGCCGGAGGAGAGGCAGCATGGGCAACCGACGCGAATTCCTGACCGCTACGGCCGCGGGCCTCGCCGCGGCGGCAACGCCCGTCCGGGCGGCCGACGAGCGGACGACGGCGCCCGGGCCCGGCAAGCCGGGCGCGCCCGCGCCCTTCGGCATGCCCCGGGACATGACCCTCATCAACATGCGCCGCGGCGACGGCTACACCTTGGGCGTGAAGATGAAGGATGGCGTGCTCGACGTCGCGGCCGCCGGCAGCGGGCTCGGGATGCCAGCCCCGACCGACATGGACGACCTGCTCCAGAACGGGCGCGGCCCGGCGCTGCGGGCGCTGATCGACGCGGTCGAGGCCGCCCCCGACGGGCGCTTCCTGCTGGCGGAGCCGGGCATCGCCTACGGGCCGGTGGTCACGCGGCCCGAGAAGATCATCATGATGGGCTTCAACTACCGCCACCACGCGGAGGAGACCGGCACGCCGATCCCCAAGGACCCGCCGCTGTTCAACAAGTACAACAACGCCCTGAACCACCACGGGGGCACGATCACGCTGCCGACCCAGGCCGCGCGGGAATTCGATTACGAGACCGAGCTGGTGATGGTGTTCGGCCGGGAATGCCGGAACGTCTCCGAGGCGGACGCCCTCGACTACGTGGCCGGCTACTGCACGGGCAACGATTTCAGCGCCCGGGATCTTCAGACTCTGACCTCGCAGTTCATGATCGGCAAGACCTCCGACGGGTTCGCCCCGCTCGGTCCCTACCTCGTCACTTCCGACCGGGTGAAGGACCCGAATGACCTGACGCTCAAGACTCTGGTGAACGGCCAGGTGCGGCAGGACTGGAACACCAGCGACATGATCTTCAATTGCCGCCAGCTGATCAGCTTCGCGTCGAAGGTCATGACGATCAAGCCGGGCGACATCTTCTACACCGGCACGCCGCAGGGCGTGATCTTCGGGGAGAAGATCCCGCGCCAGGATCGGGCGTGGCTGAAGCCGGGCGACGAAGTGGTCTCGGAACTCGAAGGGCTCGGGGCGCTGCGCTTCAAGCTGGTCTGATCGGGCGCGGTGCCGAGACGGCTCGCCGCGTCGTCGCGAGCGCAGCGACGCCATCCGGATCGTGGGCGGATCCCCCTCCCGTGCAGGAGGGGGCCGTTCGTTGTGCGCGCCTCTCGGCCTCAGCGCCCGAACAGCCGGCCGAGGCGGGCGAGGAGACCGCCTCCGTCGGCGGCCTTCGCCGCGCCGGGCATCGCCGCGCCGGGCGTCGCCGCCGTCGCCTTCGGGGCCTGGACCAGCCCGAGGGCCGCCGTGTCGGTGGTCTCGCGGTCGATCAGGATCAGGCTGCCGGTCTCGCGGTTCTCCGCGTAGGCGTCGACCGCCACCGGCCGGTCGAGGCGCAGGGACACGTCGGCGATGTCGTTGGCCGACAGGCGCTCGGCCGGGCCGGGCTTGCCGGTCTCGGGGTCGATGCGCGAGACGATCCGCTCCACGGTCGCGGTGACCGTGGCGGTGCCGATCTTGGCGAACAGGCTGGCCCCCGGGCTCAGATCGGTCTCGGCCGCCCAGAACAGGCGGGCGTCCAGGGTCTCGGTGACCCGCATCGGCGCGTCGGTGGCGACGATCACCTGCCCGCGGGATGCGTCGATCTGGTCGGCCAGCACCAGGGTCACCGACTCATCCTCGCCGGCCTCGGGCAGGTCGCCGTCGGCGGTGTGGATCCGCGCCACCGTGGAGGTCCGACCCGAGGGCTGGACCGTCACCGAATCGCCCGGGCGCACCCGGCCGCTGGCGATCCGGCCGCTGTAGCCGCGGAACTCGGAATTCGGACGGTTGACCCACTGCACCGCCATGCGGAACGGCGCGTTCAGCGCCTCCGCGTGGACCGGGACGGTCTCCAGATAGGTCAGCAGCGGGCCGCCCGTGTACCAGGGCGCCGCGACACCCGCGTCCACGACGTTGTCCCCGTTCTTGGCCGAGAGCGGGATCGCCTTGACCTCGGAGAACTTGAGATCCCGGGCAAAGTCCGAGAAACCCGCCACGATGCCGTCGAAGGTGCCCTGCGCCCATCCGGCGAGGTCCATCTTGTTCACCGCCAGCACCACCCGGCGGATCCCGAGATTGGAGACCAGCAGCGCGTGGCGCCGGGTCTGGCGGGTCAGGCCCTGGCGGGCATCGACCAGGATCACCGCCACGTCCGCCGTCGAGGCGCCGGTGGCCATGTTGCGGGTGTACTGCTCGTGGCCGGGCGTGTCGGCCACGATGAAGGAGCGCTTGTCGGTGGAGAAGAACCGGTAGGCGACGTCGATGGTGATGCCCTGCTCGCGCTCGGCCTGGAGACCGTCCACCAGCAGCGCGAGATCCACCTCCTGCCCCTGCGTCCCGTGCTTGCGGGAATCCCGCTGGAGCGCCGAGATCTGGTCGTCGAAGATCTGCTTGGTGTCGTGCAGGAGCCGCCCGATCAGGGTCGACTTGCCGTCATCCACCGAGCCGCAGGCGATGAAGCGCAGCACCGCCTTGCTGCGGTGGGCGGTGAGGAAGGCCGCGTAGCCGGAGGCGCGGTCGGTGAAGGCGGTGGGAGCCTGGTGGACGGTCATTAGAAGTAGCCCTCCTGCTTCTTGCGCTCCATGGCGCCGGCCCCGTCCTTGTCGATCACCCGGCCCTGCCGCTCCGAGGTGCGGGCGGCCAGCGTCTCGCCGATAATCTCGGGCAGCGTTGCGGCGTCGCTCTCCACCGCGCCGGTCAGCGGGTAGCAGCCGAGGGTGCGGAAGCGGACGAGGCGCTGCTGCGGGGTCTCGCCGGGTGCGAGGGGCAGCCGCGCGTCGTCGACCATGATGAGCTGGCCGTCGCGCTCGACGACGGGCCGCTCCTTGGCGAAGTAGAGCGGCACGATCGGAATGTTTTCCTGCTCGATGTAGAGCCAGATATCGAGCTCGGTCCAGTTCGACAGCGGGAAGACCCGCAGGGACTCGCCGCGCTTCTTCCGGAGATTGTAGAGGTGCCAGGGCTCGGCGCGCTGGCGCTTCGGGTCCCAGCGGTGCTGCGCGGTGCGCAGGGAGATGATCCGCTCCTTGGCGCGGCTCGCCTCCTCGTCGCGGCGGGCGCCCCCGAAGGCGGCGTCGAACTTGTGCCGGTCCAGCGCCTGCCGCAGGGCCTGCGTTTTCATCACGTCGGTGTGGACCTCGGAGCCGTGGCTCACCGGCCCGACCCCGCGGGCGAGCCCGTCCGGGTTGGTGTGGATCAGGAGGTCGAGGCCGAGTTCCTTCGCGCGGGCGTCGCGGAAGGCGATCATCTCGCGGAACTTCCAGGTCGTGTCGACGTGGAGCAGCGGGAACGGCAGGCGCCCGGGCGCGAAGGCCTTCAGGGCGAGGTGCAGCAGCACCGAGGAATCCTTGCCGATCGAGTAGAGCATCACCGGATTCTCGGTCTCGGCGACCGTCTCCCGGAAGATGTGGATGCTCTCGGCCTCCAGCCGCTTGAGGTGGCTGAGGCGGTCGGCGGCGGTCTGTGCGCGCATCGTGGCGCTCGGCGGCACGGCGGCGGCGAGGGCGGCGCTCATCGGGCGAACTCCGGCTGGCGGGTCTGAGGCGGGGTGGTCTCGAAGGCGGCGGGCTCCTGGCCCGGCTGCACCGACGCGAGGGGGCGTCCGACGTGCAGGCCGCACTCCTTCTTGTCTTCCTGCTCCCACCACCAGCGGCCGGCCCGCTCCGGCTCGCCGAGCTTCACCGCGCGGGTGCAGGGGGCGCAGCCGATCGACGGGAAGCCGCGGTCGTGGAGCACGTTGTAGGGGACGAAGTTGTCGCGCACGAAGGCGTCGATCCGCGCCCGCGACCAGTCGGCCAGCGGGTTCAGCTTGATCAGGCCGCGGCCGGCGTCGAACTCGGCGAGCGGCGTCTCGGCCCGGTTGGCGGACTGGCCGGCCCGCAGCCCGGTGAGCCAGCCGCTCGCGCCGTCGAGGGCGCGGCCCAGCGGCTCGACCTTGCGGAAGCCGCAGCAGGCCTGCCGGGCCGCCACCGAGCGCCGGAAGCCGTTGATGCCCGCGTCGCGCACGAACTCCTCCGCGGCCGCACGCTCAGGCGCGTAGGCGGCGATGCGGATGCCGTAGGCCGATTCGGTCTCGGCCCAGGTGTCGTAGGTCTCGGCGAAGAGGCGGCCGGTATCGAGGGTGACGATCGCGACGCGGCCCCCGGCGAGCCCCTTGGCGAGACCCGCCATGACCAGCGCGTGGGTGAGCGCCTGATCCTCGACGCCCAGGCTCGTGGTGAAGACGAGCCGGCCGGGGATCTCGGCGGCGATCAGGTGGAGGCGGCCTGGGAGGTCGAGCCCGGACAGCCGCTCCGCGAGGGCTTCAGCTGTCTGTCGGTCCGGACGGGTCATCGCGACATGTCTCGGGATTGGCGTGATGGAAAGGGCACGGCCTGCGCGGCACCCTGTTGTCGAACCGTCGAAATGTTCGCTATACCGAACGAAGTCAAGGCGCTTCGACGGGCGAGTCGACCCAGGACCGGGACCGGACGTGCGGTTGCACACGGCGGACGGCGAGGGCAGACGGCCTGTAGAATAAAAAATTCTTCTCACTTTTGTCGTACGCCATTCTTATCGCCCCCGCGCCGACCCGCACGGGGGAAGCCAACGGAGACAGCTTTGGACGCGATCGATCTGAAGATTCTCGCCCTGCTGCAGACCGACGCGACGCTCTCCATCGCGGCGATCGGCGAGCGGGTCGGCCTGTCGCAAACCCCCTGCTGGAAGCGCATCCAGAAGCTGGAGGCCGACGGCGTGATCGACCGGCGGGTCGCGGTGCTCGATCCGGTCAAGCTCGGCCTCGGGTTGACCGTGTTCGTCTCCATCGAGACAGCGGATCACTCGCAGGAATGGCTGCAGCGCTTTGCCGCGACAGTCTCGGCGATGCCGGAGGTCTTGGAGTTCTACCGGATGGCGGGCGACGTGGATTATATGCTGCGGGTCGTCGTCGCCGACATGCAGGCGTATGACAGCTTCTACAAGCACCTCATCGCGGTTCTGCCCCTGAAGAACGTCACGTCGCGGTTCGCCATGGAGAAGGTGAAGTCCACCACCGCCCTGCCGCTGCCGGCGCCGCCCAAGAACGGGCGGCACCTGCCGGGCACGGGTCCGGTCCTCGCCGTGGTAGGGGAATAATATTCCTTTCTTTCGCAGCGCAACGAATGCGATGTCCTAATCTCCGCCCGTTCTGCAAAAAGAACGTTTCTCGATTGACACCGGCCGCGTAGGCCACGACATGGTCTCCTGATGTCACGCCAGAACCTCCTTCCGCGCACCGCCCCGTTCGGGGACGGCGAGCGCGCCAGCCTCGACGCCGTGCTGGGGGCCGCGAGCCCCACGCAGCGCGCCTGGCTCGCGGGCTTCCTCGCCGGGCTCGACGCCGCGGGCGGCCAGCCGGCCGCCGTGCCGGCCGCCCCGCCCAAGGCCGCCGCGCCGCTGACGGTGATCTACGCCAGCGAATCGGGGAATTCCGAGGCCCTCGCTGGCAGCGTCGCCAAGCTGGCCCGCAAGCAGGGCTTCAAGCCGAAGGTCGTGGACTTCTCCGATCTCGACATCTCGACCCTGCCCAAGGCCGGCAAGCTCGTCGCCATCGCGGCCACCTGGGGCGAGGGCGAGCCGCCGGCCCGGGCCGTGCGGGCCTACGGCGAGCTGATGGGGGAGGGTGCCCCGCGCCTCGACGGCGTCGAGTTCGCGGTCCTGTCGCTCGGCGACACGTCCTACGCGGAGTTCTGCGCCATCGGTAAGGCGCTGGACGCGCGCTTCGAGGCGCTGGGCGCCAAGCGCGCCGCCGAGCGGGCCGACCTCGACCTCGATTTCGAGAAGCCCGCCGCCGACTGGATCAAGGCGACGCTGAAGGCCCTGGCCCCGGCGGAGGCCACCGACAACGTCGTGGCGGTCGACTTCGCCCGCGCCGGTGCCGGCGAGGACGACGAGGCCGAGCCGAGCCGCGAGCCCCTGGTGGTCGAGGTCGTGGAGCACGTGAACCTCAACTCGTCGCGCTCCGACAAGGAGACGATCCACCTGGCGCTGGCCTTCGAGGACGGCGCGCCGGCCTACGAGCCTGGCGATTCGCTGGAGATCTACCCCGAGAACGATCCGCAGCTCGTGGACGAGATCCTGAAGGCCGCGGGGCTGTCGGACGACGAGGCCCTGCGCAAGGCGCTCCTCGCCGAGCGGGATATTACCACGCTCTCGGCCGCCACCATCGAGCGCTTCGTGAAGGCCACCGGCCACGCTGAGGCGCAGACCCTGATCGACAGCGGCGAGGCCAAGGCCTGGATCGAGGGGCGGCACCTGATCGACCTGATCCAGACCTATCCGGCCGCGCTGACCGCCGAACATCTCGCCACCATCACCCGGCCGCTGCCGCCGCGGGCCTACTCGATCGCCTCCTCGCGCAAGGAGGTGGGCGACGAGGTCCACCTCGCCATCGTGGCCGTGCGGTACGAGACCCACGGCCGCGCCCGCTCGGGGGTGGCCTCGGTCCACGTCGCCGACCGGATCCGGGACGGCGCCAAGCTGCGGGTGCGGCTGAAGCCGAACCGCCACTTCCGCCTGCCGCAGGATCCGGCCACCGACATCATCATGGTCGGGCCGGGCACCGGCGTCGCGCCGTTCCGGGCTTTCGTGCAGGAGCGCCGGGCGATCGAGGCGGAGGGCTCCAAGACCGGGCGGTCGTGGCTGTTCTTCGGCGACCGCCACTTCACCCACGACTTCCTGTACCAGCTCGAGTGGCAGGACGCCCTGGAGGACCGGTCCCTCACCAGGATCGACGTGGCCTTCTCGCGGGATCAGCCGGAGAAGGTCTACGTGCAGGACCGGATCACCCAGCACGCGGCGGAACTGGTCTCCTGGCTCGACGCAGGCGCCCACTTCTACGTCTGCGGCGATGCCAAGAACATGGCCAAGGACGTGCGCGCCGCGGTGGTGAAGGCCTACGAGACCACCAAGAACCTGAGCGCCGCCGACGCGGAGGCGCAGGTCGCGGCGCTGGAGCGCAGCCATCGTTACCAGCAGGACGTTTACTAGGGATCGCACGGCCCGCTCCGGCGCGGAGCGGGCCAGCCCCGGCGGGGCGCGGGAGGTGGCCGCGGAGGCGGTCTCCCGGGACATCGAGTTTCACGCTCTGGCCTGGGCTGCGGGGATCCGCGGCCGGGCAGAGGCCTACGCAGTCGACGATATTGGATTCGTTCCATGGACGACCACAGCCCCCGCGACGCCGCCGAGACCCCGGCCCCCGGCGCCGCCACCCCGGCCAAGCGCATCTACGAGACCCCGCCTGCGGAGCGGCCGATCACCGAGGCCGAGGCCGCCCGCGCGGCCCAGCTCGCCGCCAACGAGCACATCAAGATCGCCAGCGGCTACCTCCGCGGCACGCTGGCCGACGGCCTCCTCAAGCACGCCACCGGGGCGATCTCGGAGGATGACGGGCAGCTCGTGAAGTTCCACGGGATGTACCTGCAGGACGACCGGGACCTGCGCCCCGAGCGCACCAAGAAGAAGCTCGACAAGGCCTACAGCTTCATGATCCGCCTGCGCATCGCCGGCGGCGTGATCACGCCGAAGCAGTGGCTGATCCTCGACGACATCGCCCGGACCTACGCGGGCGGGGCGCTGCGCGCGACCACGCGCCAGACCTTCCAGTACCACGGTGTGATCAAGTCGAACCTGAAGCGCACGATGGCCGCCATCGACGGCGCGCTCCTCGACACGATCGCGGCCTGCGGCGACGTCAACCGCAACGTCATGGCGGCGACGAACCCGGCGCAAGCGGGCGCCCACAGGGCCGCCTACCAGCTGGCCAAGGACATCTCCGACTCGCTGCTGCCGAAGACCAGCGCGTGGCGCGAGATCTGGCTCGACGGCGAGCGCGTGGTCGGCGGCGAGGACGCGGCCGAAGTCGAGCCGGTCTACGGCCGGACCTACCTGCCGCGGAAGTTCAAGACCGTGGTGGCGGTGCCGCCCTCCAACGAGGTCGACATCTTCGCCCACGATCTCGGCTTCATCGCGATCCTCGACGAGAAGAACCAGGTCACCGGTTGGAACGTCACGGTCGGCGGCGGCATGGGCATGACCCACGGCGAGCCCGACACCTTCCCGCGCACCGCGGACGTGATGGGCTTCGTGGAGCCCGAGGACGCCATCAAGGTCGCCGAGGCCGTGATGACGGTCCAGCGTGACTGGGGCAACCGCAAGAACCGCAAGAACGCCCGGCTCAAGTACACGATCGAGCGCTACGGGCTGGACGCCTTCCGCGCCGAGGTGGAGGCGCGCGTCGGCAAGAAGCTCGGCGCACCCAAGCCCTACGTGTTCACCGGCAACGGCGACCGCTACGGCTGGGTCGAGGGCGACGACGGCCGCCATCACCTGACGCTGTACGTGCCGTCGGGCCGGATCAAGGACATCGACGGCGGCCCGCAATTCCTCTCGGGGCTGCGCCGCATCGCCGAGGTGCACCAGGGCGATTTCCGCCTCACCGGCAATCAGAACGTGATCGTCGCCAACGTCCCGGCGGAGAAGCGGGCCGAGATCGACGCGCTCGTCGACGAGTACGGCCTGACCCGGGGCGCCGGTGCGCTCCGGCGCAATTCGATGGCCTGCGTGGCCCTGCCGACCTGCGGCCTCGCGCTGGCCGAGAGCGAGCGCTACCTGCCCGACCTGATGAGCGAGCTGGAGGAGAGCCTCGCGTCCCACGGGCTCGCCGAGGAGGAGATCACGATCCGCTCCACCGGCTGCCCGAACGGCTGCGCCCGACCGTTCATCGCCGAGATCGGCCTCGTGGGCCGCGGCCCGGAGCGCTACCACCTCTATCTCGGCGCCGCCTTCGACGGCTCGCGCCTGAACAAGCTCTACCGGGAGGACGTGGCCGCCTCCGAGATCCGCGGCACCCTCGACCCGCTGTTTGCCGACTACGCCAAGGGCCGGCAGCCGGGCGAGCATTTCGGCGACTACCTGATCCGGGCCGGCCACGTGGCCCGGACCACCAACGGCCCGGACTTCCACGACCGCACCGGGGCCCTCAAGCCGGCCGTGCTCGGCTGACGGCGCGCCGCGCGCATCCGGGGCAGGCCGCCCGGATGCGCTCCGGCCGGGCGATGCGGCGGCGGGGCGAGAGGGGGCCGGGATCGGACCCACCCCGGTCCTCCCGCCCGCCTCGTCCCGCGCAGACGGCACCGGCACCCCTTTGAAGCGGCGCCTTCGAACCGGCCAGGGTCACGCCCGCGCCTGTCCCCGTGCTCGACGGCCGGCGGGATCCCGCCGTCGTGGCGACTTTCCGGCATCCAGTGGGAATGAACGTTCATTACAAGGAGAAGGCAAGCAGGAGCGCACGATGGCTCTCACGTTCGAAGGCCGCTGGTCCGATCTGGACTCCGATCGTTTCGGCGCCCGTGGCCCGGGTGTCCTCGCCCTCGCCCGCGCGGTCTGCACACCCGCCAACCTGACCTTCGGCGCCGTTCTGGCCCTGGCTTGGTTGGCGCTGATCGGCTGGACCGGGGCCGGTCCGGACGGCTGGCAGGCGCGGATCTGCGCGGATCTGCATCAGGGGCCGCAATCCTGCGCGGTCTCCATCCCGGCCAAGGATCAGAGCCGGATCGTGCCGGTCGCCCTCGCGGCCCAGCCCGGGCGGTGAGCGTCGAGGCCGCCGGAGCGGCGCCCCCCCGCGGCAATCCCGCCACCCGGCGCGAACACATCCTCGACGCCGCCGAGGCCTGCTTCACCCGCAACGGCTTCCACCGCACCACCATGCAGGATCTCGCCCGCGAGGCGGCGATGAGTCCCGGCAATTTCTATCGCTACTTCGAATCCAAGGAGGCCCTGGTCCTCGGGCTCGTGGAGCGCGAGCGCGAGCGCGGCACCCGTCTGGTGGCCGAGATGGAGGTCAGCGGCGACCGACGCGGCGCGCTGCTGGAGATCATTGCCCGCTACTTCGTGTCGATCAGCCGCGAGGCCGCGACCCTGCGGGTGGAGATCTGGTCGGAATCCACCCGCAACGCGGCCATCGCCGCCATGACGGCGCGGACGGAGGCCGAGACCCGGGACTGGTTCACGGCAACCTTCGCGGCGCTGTCCAGCGCCCCGGACTTCGATCCGGCCGCGCTCTACGCGGTTCTCGGGCCGCTGATGCGGGGAATCGTCGTCGGCCGCGCCGCGCTGCCGGATTACGACGTGGCCGCGGCCGTGGCGCAGCTCCACGCGCTGCTGGAGGCGGGGCTCGACGGCCGCCTGCCGCGGGCCGGGGCCGCCGGGCCGCCGGCGGGCCCCTGATCTTATCCCGATCTCATTCCCGATCGCGGGCCAGTCACGGCCCCCGCTAGGCCGACCGGCCCGCGCCCCCCTCGCGCGGGCCGGTCGGCCGTGTGCCGCGTGGCGGCGTGCCCGGTCAGGCCCCGGCAGGGTGAGCGCGACGCGATTCGCCCGAACCAGACCGTTCTGGCCGTCGCGCCGGGCCGCGTCGGTGGGGTTGTCTAGGCGTCGGCCACATACCCGCCCAGGCAATCACTTTTGAACAAGTTCAAATCTTTCGACGACATCCCCGTGACGCTTTAGCCACATGGATGGCCATTTTGGCAGAGAGACCACGGTTTCCGTCGTCCCGCCGCCCATCCTGCATTGAACCGCTCGGGATGAACGCTTCTAGGAAAAGGCCATCGCCACGATGCGAACCTCCTGAGAACGATTTTAACCTATGAGCTCGGACCGGATCGACACGATCGATCACAAGGCAAACGCGCAGGATGACTGGACCGTCCGCGCCGTCGGGCTCGCCACGACGCTGCTGATCCTGCTTCCCGCCCCGGTCGGCGCGCAAGCCGGACCGGCGACCGATGAGATCGCTCTCTCCGAACTGAGCGTCACCGGGACGGGGCCCGCGGTGGAGCGGGCAGGCGGGCCGGTGATCGGCTATCGCGCCACGCGCTCGGCCACCGCGACCCGCACCGACACGGCCCTGCGGGATACGCCGCAAGCGGTGCAGGTGGTGCCGCGCGACGTGCTGGTCGATCAGCAGGACATTCGCCTGAGCGACGCGCTGCAGAACGTCAGCAGCGTCCAGCCCGGGGGCACGATCCAGGGCCGGAGCGACACCTTCATAATCCGCGGCTTCAGGACCCAGACCTACGCCATCGACGGCGTGCTGCTGAACCAAGCCGGCAACTTCTCCGCGGTCACCCGGGATCTGGCCGACGTGGAGCGGATCGAGGTGCTGAAGGGGCCGGCCTCGGTCCTGTACGGGCGCGGCGATCCCGGAGGCCTGATCAACATCGTCACCCGGCAGCCCACCCGGGCGCCGTCCGGCGACATCAACCTGCAGGCCGGCAGCTTCGGCTTCCGGCGGGTGCAGGGCTCGGTGTCGGGCGCGATCGAGGGCGTGGAGGGCCTGGCGGCGCGCCTCAGCTTCGCCGGGCAATCGGACCCGACCTTCCGCAACTTCGGCGGGCGGGACAATTCCCGCACCTTCGTGGCCCCGGCCTTCGCGTGGACCCCGGCGCCGGACACGCGCGTCACGTTCCTCGGCGAGTTCACCCGGGTCGACAACCAGTACGACGAGGGCCTCGTCGCCCGGAACGGCCGCGTGCCCCTCGACAACGTCGCGCGCTACTACGGGGCGCCGTTCTCCCGCTACAACGGCGACGCGAGCTTCGGCCTGCTCAAGGTCGAGCACGACCTCAACGCCAACATCACCCTGCGCGAGGTGCTCAACGCGCAATGGGGCGGGTTCAACGCGCTGGCGAGCCGCGCCACCGGCCTCACCGACGGCAACACGACGGTGACCCGCCGCGAGACCGGCGTCTACTCGACCTACGCCTCCGTCGACAGTCAGACCGAGATCGTGGCCAAGTTCGACCTGCTGGGCTTCCGGCACACGGTGCTGGCCGGCGTCGAGTACACCAACGGCTACCGCCGCGCCTACACGACGCAGAGCGCCACCTACCCGTCGGTGAACTTCCTCGCCCCGCTCCCCGGCCCCACGATCGTCGGACTGCAGTTCCAGTCCGACCTCAAGCAGAAGAACGCGCTGGCCGGCCTGTACGCGCAGGACCAGATCGATCTCGGCCTCGGCCTGCAACTGCTCGTCGGCGTCCGCTACGACACGGGCACGCAGTATTATTTCAGCCGCGTCCCGACCTCGCGCACGATCCCGCCCGACCAGGAACTGTCCGGGACCTCGCCCCGCGTCGGCCTCATCTACCGGCCCGCGGAGCCGCTGACGCTCTATGCGAGCTACGCGACCTCGTTCAAGCCGCAGACCGACAACGTCTACAACGCCGGCAATCCGCGTCCCGAGACCGGCGAACTCTACGAGATCGGCAGCCGGCTCGACCTGAACCCGGACCTGACCCTGTCGACGGCGGCCTTCCGCATCATCCGCAACAACGTCGCGGCCGCCGACCCGGTCAATACGGGCTTCTCGGTGATCACCGGGCAGCAGCGCTCCGAGGGCGTAGAGGCCGACCTCGCCGGCCAGGTCCTGCCGGGATGGAAGGTCATCGGGGGCATCAGCGTCCTTGATGCCCGGATCACGCGGGACACCACCTTCGCGGTGGGCAACCGGCTGGTCGGCGCGCCGGCCTTCAGCGGCAGCATCTGGTCGACCTACCAGTTTCAGGAGGGCGTCCTGCTCGGCTGGACCGTCGGGGCCGGGATCACCTATGTCGGGCGCCGCGCCGGCGACCTGAACAGCAGCTATGCGGTGGGCGGCTACGCCCGACTGGACGCGGCCGTGTTCTACGACTTCGGCGAGCACGCCCGGTTCTCGATCAACGCGCGGAACCTGACCGACCGGCGCTACATCGAGCAGCCGTTCAACCCGTTCAACAACCTCCCGGGCGCACCGCTCTCGGTGCTGGCGACGATCACCGCCCGGCTCTAAGTCGCGGGACCTGCGGCGACCGCAGGTTCCGGCCGGGGGCTTCGAGCGGACGCTGTCTCAGGGGTTCGCGGCGCGAACGGCCGCCGCCGATGGCGCGGGCTCGATCGCCCCGCGGCGGGCGTCAGCCCGGCGGCGCAGGAGGTAGAGCGTCAGCCCGGTGGCCGCGAAGCCCGGCATGGCCAGCGCCGCGAGGCAGAACAGCAGGGCGAAGGGGTCGCCGAAGAATCGGCCGCGATGCACCTCCAGGATGTTCTCCACGAGGCGCCGCCCGAGCGGCAGGTCGGCGGCGTGCTCGGCCGAGACCAGCACGCCCGTGGCGGCGTGGTAGCGCGCCTCGTTGCGGGCGCTCGGCGCGTCGACGCCCCGTGGCAGCCAGCGGATGCGGATCGAGACCGCCTCGGCCTCCGGCACGCTCAGGATCGCGGAGACCGCCTCGCGCCCCTCCGCCGCCCGGAAGGCGGCCCAGGCGCGGTCGAGGGGCGGCGGCTCCAGCGGCGCGGTGGCTTCGGCCGGCCGGCCGTGGACCGCCGTGCGGCCGGGCGTACGGACGGGCTTCGCCGCGTCGCCGCCCGCGAGAAGCGCCGTGGCGCCGTCCTTGAACCACGGGTAGGACCAAGTCAGGCCGGTGAGCGCGATGACGAGGTAGACCGGCGTGAGCCACGTCCCCGCCACCGCGTGGAGCGACCACCACCGCGCGCGGCCGGGACGCGACAGGCTCGGTCTCAGCCAGATCCGCCAGCGGTGGATCCTGGGCCAGCGCAGGTAGAGGCCGGTCGCCAGGAAGGCCAGGAGTGCCCACAGGCAGGCGCCCGTGATCGTGCGGCCCCAGCCCTTGGACCCGCCCGGGATGAGCAGCCAGCGGTGCAGGTCCCGCACCGTCGCGAACGCCGCCTCGAGCCGCACCGGCCCCAGCACCGCGCCGTCATGGGGGTCGGCATAGACCGAGGGAGGCCGCAGGCGGGTCTCCGGATCGCGGGCGAAGCGGACGTGGACGCTGGCGGCGGGATCCTCCGACAGGGTCAGCGCGTCGACCCGGCGCCCGCCCACCTGCGCGTCGATCCGGGCGATCAGGGCGGAGGGGGAGAGAACCGGCCGGTCGCCGGCCGTCACCGCCAGCCGGTCGCGGTTGGCGAAGGCGGTGATTGCCTCCTCGTAGCTCATCAGCGCCCCGGTCAGGCCCATCAGCGCGAGGACGAGGCCGGCGGTGAGGCCCAGCGCCCAGTGCAGGCGGAAGAGCATCGTCCGGGGGGAGGGAATCGGCAGCATCATGGCGGTCGGCGGCTGCCTAGCAGAGTCCGGCCGAGGTGACGATGCCGCGGGACGCATGCCCCGGGGCGGTCGCGGGGCGGGACTCATCCGGACGGCGCGCAGGCCGCGAGGCCGGTCCCGGATCGGACAGCGGCTCGAACGGACGGCCTCCCCGTCATCCGGGGTCCGCGCGGCCGAGCCCGGGACCGGTGCCGCCGGCGCGCCAGGTCTTCGCACCGATGGCGGTCCCGAATCGCCAACGCCGGGCGCGCTCGCGGCGTCCCGGGATGGGGCGCGGAATGGGCGCGCGGGCAACCTCACGCCCCATGTCGGGCCGGCGCCTTGGCCGCCATCCGCGCGGGCGAAGCGACGCCATCCGCGCGGGCGCCGCGACGCCATCCGGCCGGCGCCGCGCCGACCGGCCTCGCGCGGCCCCGGGTCCCTTCGCTGCGCCCCGCGCCGAAGGAGGGGCGGTCCGGCCGAGGGCTCCCCCGGAAAGCCGTCTCAGGTGATCGGCGCCGGGTTGAACAGCGTCAGGTCGTTGAACAGCCCCCACTGGTCGGACCAGGGGCGCTTGCGCCCGCTCGCCACGTCGAGGATCAGGTGGAACAGCTCCCAGCCGACCTCCTCGATCGTGGCCGCGCCGGTGGCGATGCGGCCTGCGTCGAGGTCGATCAGGTCGGACCAGCGCTCGGCGAGCTCCGTGCGGGTGGCGACCTTGATCACCGGGGCCTGGCTGAGGCCGTAGGGCGTGCCGCGGCCGGTGGAGAACACCTGCAGGGTGATCCCCGAGGCGAGCTGGAGCGTGCCGCAGACGAAGTCGCTCGCCGGTGTCGCGGCGAAGATCAGGCCCTTCTCCCGCACGCGCTCGCCCGGGGCGAGAACCCCGGAGATCGCGCTCGTGCCCGACTTGGCGACCGAGCCCAGGGCCTTCTCGACGATGTTGTTGAGGCCGCCCTTCTTGTTGCCCGGCGAGGGATTGGCGCGGCGGTCGGCCTCGCCCTTGGCGAGATAGGCGTCGTACCACGCCATCTCGCGGATCAGCGCCTGGGCGACCTCGGGGCTCTTCGCCCGGGGGGTGAGGAGGTGGATCGCGTCGCGGACCTCCGTGACTTCCGAGAACATCACGGTGGCGCCGCAGCGGACCAGCAGGTCGGCCGCGAAGCCGAGGGCCGGGTTGGCGGTCACCCCTGAGAAGGCGTCGCTGCCGCCGCATTGCAGGCCGACCACCAGGTCGGAGGCCGGGCAGGTCTCGCGGGTCCGGCGGTTCAGCACCTCCAGGCGGGCCTCCGCCATCGCCAGGATGCTGTCGATCATGGCGGCGAAGCCGCGGTGGCGCTCGTCCTGGAGCCGCACCACCCCGTCGCCGGCCGCCCCGTTGTCGGGGAGCAGCCGCTCCGAGACGAGCTTCTCGCAGCCGAGGCCGACGACCATGACCTCGCCGCCGAAGTTGGGGTTCTGCGCGAGGCTCTGGAGTGTCCGGATCGGCACCACCGCCTCGGGGGCATTGATGGCGACGCCGCAGCCATAGGCGTGGGTCAGGCCGACCACGTCGTCGACGTTGGGGTAGCGCGGCAGCAGCTCCTGCTTGATCCGCCGGATCGCCACGTCGAGGGTACCGGCGACGCATTGCACGCTGATCGAGATCGCCAGGATGTTCTTGGTGCCCACCGACCCGTCCGGGTTGCGGTAGCCCGCGAAGGTGAAGCCCTCCAGCGGGGGCAGGGGGGCCGGCACGCGCGTGGCCAGCTCCAGGGCGTCGAGGGCGGGGGCGACCGGCGTCGCGACGCGGGATTCCTCCACCCAGGCGCCCCGCGGGATCGCCTGCGTGGCGATGCCCACCACCTCGCCGTAGCGGCGCACCGCCCCGCCCTCCGCGATGTCGCTGAGCGCG
Source organism: Methylobacterium longum (assembly GCF_022179385.1). Lineage (GTDB taxonomy): Bacteria > Pseudomonadota > Alphaproteobacteria > Rhizobiales > Beijerinckiaceae > Methylobacterium > Methylobacterium longum. The sequence goes on from NZ_BPQS01000005.1 coordinate 234,257, forward strand.
ACCTTGTGGCCCTGCGGCACGAACTCGACGAGCTCCAGCCCGTCCGGGAACACCGTGCCGGCCGGCAGCCCGAAGGCGTTGACCACGATCGCGACGTTGTCGTCCGCGCTCAGGCGGATCGTGCGCGGCAGGTCACCGGCCCCCGCGCCGGCCGGGTGCGCGCGGGTCGGGGCTTCGATCTCGGCCTGCATCGTGGACTCCCTGATAGCGACCGCGCTCAGGCGCGGAAGCGGGCGGCGAGGGCCTCGGCGTTGCGGGCGAGCAAGCCCGCGTCCGAACCCACGGCGGTGAAATGGGTGCCGGCCGCGATGTAGCGGCGCGCCAGCTCCTCGCTCGGCGTCAGGATGCCGGCATGCTTGCCGGCCTTGCCGATCCGGGCGACCGCCTCCTCGATGGTGCGCACCACCTCCGGGTGGCCCTGCTGGCCGACATAGCCGAGGCTGGTGGAGAGGTCGCCGGGTCCGATGAAGACGCCGTCCACCCCCTCCACGGCGGCGATCGCGTCCAGGTTGTCGAGGGCGCGGCGCGACTCGACCTGCACCGCCACGAAGATCTCGGCCTCGCAGCGGGTGTGATAGTCCTTGATCCGGCCGAACCGGGCGGCGCGGGGCGCCTGCGAGAAGCCGCGGATGCCGCGGGGCGCGTAGCGCGTCGCCGCGACCACCCGGGCGGCCTGCTCGGCGTCGTCGATGTTGGGGATCATCAGCGACTGCGCGCCGGCGTCGAGGATGCGCTTGATCGTGATGGGGTCGTCGCTCGGCACCCGGACCATCGGGTGGGTGTCGCCCTCCATCATCGCCTGGAGCTGGGCGTAGATGTCGCGGAGGTCGTTGGCCGAGTGCTCCATGTCGAGGAGCAGCCAGTCGAACCCGGCGCCCGCGACGATCTCGGTGGAGATCGGGCTGGCGAGGCTGCACCACAGGCCGACCTGCTGACGGCCCTCGCGGAGCGCCGCCTTGAAGCGATTGGTCAGGCTGTCCATCGCGATCCTCCCTGGATTGTTATCCAACCTATAGGTGCAGTGTTCCGTCCCGGGGTCAAAGCCAAAGCGTGGATTGATCGATACCGCTCCGGCATCGGTCAGGCCGGCGGCATCGCCTGGAGGATCGCGATCAGCTGCGCGAGCAGCGGCTCGTCCGCGTCCCGCCGCCATGCGAGGATCAGCTCGGCCGGGCGCGGGACGGGCAGGGCCAGGGGGCGGAACACGACGCCGTCGAGGCGCAGGCGCTCGGCCGCCGCCGGGACGAGGGCGACCCCGAGGGCGCTGCGGACCAGGGCGAGGATCGAGTGGATCTGCGTCAGCTGCTGCACGATCCGCGGCTGGATCTCGGCCTCGGCGAGGAGGCCCTGGACGAGGTCGTGGAAGTAGCGGGCCTCGTTCGGCGCGTAGGCGATGAGGTCCTCGCCGGCGAGGTCGCGGGGCGCGAGGGCGTCGCGCGCGACCAGGGGGTTCCCGGCCGGCAGCGCGACCACGAGCGGCTCGGCCAGCGCCCGGACGGCGACGAGGTCGGGATGCGTCACGGGGGGGCGCACCAGCGCGGCGTCGATCCGGCCGGCGAGCAGTTCCTCGACCTGATCCTTGGTCACCATCTCGCGCAGCGCCAGGGTCACGTCGGGCAGCGTCCGCCGGAGGGCCGTCACGAGCCGGGGCAGGAAATCGTAGGCCGAGGCCGCCGTGAAGCCGAGCTTGAGCACGCCCGCGCGCCCGGCGGCCACCTGACGGGTCGTGTGCGTCGCCGCCTCGGCGAGCCGCAGGATGCGCTGGGCCTCGGGCAGGAAGCTGCGCCCGGCCGCGGTCAGACGGACCGAGCGGCTGGTCCGTTCGAGGAGTTGCACGGCGAGGACGCGCTCCAGAACCTGGATCTGCCGCGACAGGGGCGGCTGCGTCATGTTCAGCCGGGCGGCGGCGCGGCCGAAATGGAGTTCCTCGGCCACCGCGGCGAAGCACCGGAGCTGGCTGAAGTCGAACATGGACGCTCCCTCTGCGCGCGGCGCGGCCGGGGCGCATGAGGCACCGGCGCCCGGCGCGCCCCGGCAGCCCTCTCAGAACCTGTCCGACGCCGCGATTTCAATGGCACGCCGCGGGATGTGGCGAAGATCCGGCGCCTTCCTCATCGCGGAACTCCGCCAGGACCCGGATCATCCCGGAGGCGGCGAGAGCCGCGGGCCCCCGATGCCCGACCCGCGGTAGGCGCCAGGACGCGTCGGGCCCCGCCAGGACGCGTCAGGCCGCCAGTTCCAGGACCGTCAGGCGATCGGAAATCTCGATCGCGCCGGCCCCGCGCTCGAGGACCACCGGCTCGGTGCGGACCCCGCCCTCGTCGTCGAAGCGGTGCAGGGTGACGGCGTTGCGTCCGTCGGCGCCCTCCAGCCGGAGACGGCGGGTGACCGGCGGCCGCGTCGTCCGCGTGGCCGGGTCCCAGCCGGGGACGCCGAGCCACAGCGGCAGCAGAACCGCGCCGTCGCCGCGTCGGAAGGCGGCGGCCTGAACATCCCGATGATCGCCGACCGTCGCGAGCTGGAGGAGGCGGGGCCGCTCCCGCGCCGGCACCCCGGCCGGTCCGCGCGGGCCCGAGAAGAGGGCGATGAGCCGCTTGACGGCCCGGTACGCCGCCGTCGGAGCGCCCTCGTGGGTCAGCAGCCCGAACGCGGATTCGGGGTCGGCGGGGCCGCGTCCGAAGCTGGACCGGAGCTCGTAGAGGTAGGTCCGTCGCATGCCCGCGAGATACGCGAACAGGAGCAGGCGCGGCGTGTAGCGGGCGCGGATCTCTTCCGAGACCGGCAGATGGGCCGACGCGGTCGCGAGCGCCGTGTGGTAGCCCGTCTCCGTGATGATGCTCTCGACCGTGCCGCAGACCGGGACCATCGCCTCGCGGAACCCGCTCAGGCGACCCGGACCACCGGTCTCGGGATGCTCCATGCCGGGATAGGGGTGGAGGTTGGACCGGTCCACGAACCCCGCCAGCGGCCTCGCCAGGGCGATGTTGCCCTGCACGTAGCTGGGCGAGGCGACCGCGATCGCCGAACCGGGCAGATCCCGGCGGATCGTCTCGTGAAGGTCGCGCTGGTGCCGCCACGACAGGGTGGGGTTGCGCACCGGGTCGGCGAGGAGGGCGGGCTCGTTGCCGCCCTCGACGATGTCAATGGCCCCCCCGCACAACTCGTGGATCCGCGGCAGCGCCGAGGGCGGCGTCGTGACGTACTGATCGCTCGGATCGTTGCACACCACCGAGAAGCGGCAGCCCATCCGCGTCAGCGCCCGCATGCGCTGGTAGAGGACATCGGTCACGCCCGGCGCCGGGCTGTAGACACCCTGCCGGATCTGCGTGACCGCGAGATCCTCGATCGCCCCGAGGATCGAACTCTCGAAGTACCGGTCGTACACGGTGCCCTTCTGGGCCAGATGGACATTGACGCCGATGCGGCCGACGAAATCGGCGGCCTGCCAGGGCGCGGGTCCGTGCAGGCGGCGCTCCTCCTCGCGCGTTGACGAGGGGCTGGCGGACAGACGGGCCGACAGGCCGGCCGCCGTCGCGGCGGCCGTGACGGCGAGTCCCCGCAGGATCAGACGGCGATCACACCGCGTCATGCCTGCGGCCGCCCCGGGCGATCAGATGGGCCCTGCGCTCCCCGGACCGACTTCCGGGACGGCCCGCCGCCGAAGATTTCGGAGGGCGGCGCCCCGGCCGGCGCCGCGGCCGCCGGCGTCGTGCCGTCCCGGCCGACCTCGCTTCGCCGGTGATGACGGAGGCGGTCACAGACCGAATGCTTCACCCGGAGGCCCCGTTGAACGTCGTGTCGGACTGGTCGGACGACCCGCGCCGGGGGGTCGACCAGCATGCGGCGGGCCAAGCCGGGACGGCCCCATCCGTTTCAGAGCGGGACATCGCCGGTCTTGCCCGGCCCGCAGCCGGCCCGTGCCGAGCGACCGGGCCGGGGTGACGGCCCCGCGGTCGATCACAGTCGCGCGAGAGCCGGGCGGATCGCGGATGCCGCCGCGAGGCCGCCGCCAGGCCGCCGCCAGGCCGCTTCCCCGCGGCCTCGCCCTCGCGGCGGGGCCGCCTGCGGCGCCCCGGGGCGGGTCGCGCGGCGGCGGCGCCGGCCACGGCCACGCCTGCGGCAAAAGCGGCAGCCTCTTGATTCCGATGCTCGCCGCCAGATGTCGCGGACGGCTTCGGGCCCGGCGGGAAGTGCTCCCGAAGGTGAGAGGCCGCCCGCACCGTCCCGCCGTCGCCGACGGCCGGTGTAGGCTAAGAGGCCGGCGGCGCCCTCGGCCGGGCGACATCGGTTTCACGTGCAGGGGGGACTTCGATGAACGAGATGACGATCGACAAGACCGACACGACCACTTTCGAGATGAAGGGCCAGTGCCCGTTCGGCGGTGACCGGATCGGCGGCGCCCTGGGAGCCCGGCCGGCGCTGGAGAACTGGTATCCCCACCGGCTGCGGGTCGAACTCCTCCACCAGAACGGGCTCGCGGCCGATCCCCTCGGGCCGGAGTTCGACTACGCCGCCGCGTTCAACGCGATCGATCTCGACGCCCTCAAGCGCGACATCAAGCAGTTCCTGACCACGTCGGTGGCGTGGTGGCCGTCCGACTACGGCAATTACGGTCCGCAGATGATCCGCATGGCCTGGCACTCGGCCGGCACCTACCGCATCGCCGACGGGCGCGGGGGGGCCGGAACCGGCATGCAGCGCTTCGCGCCGATCTCGAGTTGGTGGGACAACGGCAACACCGACAAGTCGCGCCGCCTCCTGCAGCCGATCAAGCACAAGTACGGCAACGCCCTGTCGTGGGCCGACCTCATGGTGCTGACCGGCAATTGCGCCCTGGAGATCATGGGCCTGCCGACCTACGGCTTCGCCGGCGGGCGGCTCGACGCCTGGGAGGCGGACAACGCCACCTACTGGGGTCCCGAAGTGGTCGACATGGGGACGGTGTCGAGCTTCGACGACATGGTGAACCGCGACAAGCGCTGGCGCGGCCAGAACGGCGACGCCGACTACGACCTGGAGAACCCGCTCGCGGCGTCCCACCAGTCGCTCATCTACGTCAATCCGGAGGGCCCCTACGCCAACGGCGATCCGCAGGGTTCGGCGCACGACATCCGGGTCACCTTCACCCGCATGGCGATGAACGACGAGGAGACGGTGGCGCTGATCGCGGGCGGCCACGCCTTCGGCAAGAGCCACGGCATGGTGCCCGCCAAGGAGATCGGCCCGCCCCCCGAGATGGCGCCGATGGAGGCGATGGGGCTGGGCTGGCACAACCCGAAGGGGGCCGGCGCCGGCAAGGACACGATGACCAACGGCATCGAGGGCAGCTGGACGCCCGACCCGACCCGGTGGGACAACGCCTATCTGGAGAACCTCTTCAGGTTCGAGTGGGAGCAGACCAAGAGCCCGGCCGGCGCCCTGCAATGGACGCCCAAGGACGCGAACGCGCCGCGGACGCCCGACGCCCACGTGGCGGGCCAGACGCACCCGCTGATGATGATGACCTCCGACATCGCCCTCAAGGTCGATCCGGCGTACCGCAAGGTCTGCGAGAAGTTCCTCGACGACTTCGACGCCTTCACGCAGGCCTTCTCCAAGGCGTGGTACAAGCTCACCCACCGCGACATGGGGCCGAAGCACCGCTACCTCGGTCCGGAGGTGACGATCGAGGACGGTCTCCTGTGGCAGGACCCGCTGCCCGACGCCGCCCATCGGCCGGTCGGCGACGCGGAGATCGCCGCGCTGAAGCAGGCGATCACGGCGACCGGGCTGTCGGTCTCCGACCTCGCCTTCACGGCCTTCTCGGCGGCCTCGACCTACCGCGACAGCGACAAGCGCGGCGGCGCCAACGGCGGCCGCCTCGCGCTGGCGCCCCAGAAGGACTGGGCCGTCAACCGCCGCGCCGCGCCGGTCATCGCGGCCCTGCGCGGCGTGATGGCCACGTTCAACGACGGGCGCAGCGACGGGATGCGGGTCTCGCTCGCCGACCTGATCGTCCTCGGCGGCTGCGTCGCCGTGGAGAAGGCCGCGGCGGATGCCGGGGTGGCGGTCACGGTGCCGTTCACGCCGGGCCGCGTCGACACCACCCAGGCACTGACCGACATCGAGATGTTCGAGTGGCTGAAGCCGGTGGTGGACGGTTTCCGCAACTACGTCGATGACGGGTTCGGACGGATGACCCGCAGCGTCTCGCCGGAGGCGCTGTTCCTCGACAAGGCCAACCTGATGACGCTGACCGCCCCGGAATGGGCGGTCCTGACCGGGGGGCTGCGCGCCCTGAACGCCAACCACGATGGCTCGAACCGGGGGGTCTTCACCGACCGCGTCGGGGTGCTGACGACGGATTTCTTCCGCACGCTCACCGACATCGACCTCGTCTGGGAGAAGGCCGACGCGGAAGCGATGACCTTCGTCCTCAAGGACCGCGCCAGCGGACAGGCGCGGTTCGAGGCCACGCGCAGCGACCTCGTCTTCGGGTCGAACGCGCAGTTGCGGTCCATCGCCGACGCCTACGCGGGCAGCGACGGCCACGGGCGCTTCGTGGCCGATTTCGTCCGGGTCTGGGACAAGGTCATGATGCTGGACCGCTTCGACGTGAAGGGTCACCGGCGCTCCGCGCCCATGGCGGCCTGACGCGCCCATGGCGGCCCGACCGGCGGCCCGACCGGCGGCCCGACCGGCGGCCTGACTGCCGGCGCGGACCACCGGCCCGTCCCGGGGGCAGCCGGCGATCCCGTCCGCGGACCGAGCCCGGCCGCCGCCTCCCGGTGACGAGGCGGTGGCCGGCGCGTGACCGGCCTCCGCGGCCCGCGGAACCCCGCGGGCCGCGGCCTGTTCGGGGCGCCTGAGCCGGGCGGCCCGACCCTCCACCTCGCCGCCACATCATTCCGACGCCGACGCATTCCGACCCGGCGTACGACGGGCATCGCCGTCGCGGGGCGGGTTCGGGCAGCGGCCACCAATGGCCATCTCGCGCGTTGTCGGCGCGATCCGATCCCGCCAGGAGCGCCCGATGCTCATCCGGTCCGCACTGCTCGTCCTCGCCTTCACGTCGAGCGCGCAGGCCGCCGCCTTCGACGACCTCAAAGGGTACCTCGCGTCCTGTCTGCGGTTCGAGATGGGCGGCGGCGACGCGCAACGGGGCCTGCCCCTGTCGTCTAAGGTCCGCTACGCGCTGGACCGCTGCGCGGACGACGTCGCGCGCCTGGAACGGGCGGATGGACGCCGCCTGCGCGGTGACGGCGGCATCAGCCCCTCGACCAAGGCGGTGATCCAGAGCGTCGTCGGCCGCAGCGGCAGCGGCATCGCCAACGTCCGGTATTGAGTCTCCTCCCGGGAGGCCCGTGCGGGGGGACAAGTCGCCCGATACGTTCCCGGGGTCATGCGGGCGCGCTGAGGAAGCGCGCGCCGTCCTTCGCGCCGTCCATCTTCGACAGCGAAACCCGGCCCGGCCGTTGCCGCGGCGAGGGCCGCCGCGACGGGGACGGGTTCCGGCAGCCTCCGGCGGACGCGGCGCGCTCAGCCGCGGTGGGGACGAGCGTGCCGCGGCGGCCTGTGGGCTGAGCGGATCGTGTGGGCCGAGGCCACCGCGCGCCCGCGCGCGGCCCGCGCGCGGGCGATGTCGGCCAGGCCGATCGGCCGGGGCGCCTCCTCGCGCGTGAACGGCATGCGCGCATGGATGTCGCCGTAATAGTCAGAGCCATCCATCCCGAAGCCGCCGGCCGCGACGGGGCCGTCCCCGAGCGGTTCCCCGGCGAGGGCGGCCGTGGCGGCGCACGCGAGGCAGAGGGCGGCGAAGATCGGGCGCATCACCGGACCCGGGCCTCGGGGAACCGGGCCCGATCTTGCGGACTCGGCGCATCCTGTCTCTGATGAACGACCGGGTCCGGCCGGCGAAGCACTTCGGCTCAAGACCGACGTTCTGGAGGAGAGGCTCATGACACGATTTCTCGTCCTGTACTGCGTGCCCTCGGCCGTCATCGAAGGGTGGAAGCGGACGGCCCCGGAGACGCGGGGTCCGGCCGAGGCCAAGATGAAAGCCGCGTGGGACGACTGGATGCAGGCCCATGCCGGAACGGTCAACGGTACGGAGGCGGGCGGCCGCACCAAGCGCGTCGCGTCGGACGGGATCTCGGACATCAAGAACGACGTCATGCTGTATGCGTTCGCCGAGGCGGAGTCGCACGACGCGGCCGCGCAGATGTTCGCCGACCACCCGCACCTGCAGATTCCCCAGGCATCGATCCAGGTGATGGAGGTGCGGGCGATGACCGGACCGTGAGGCGGCCCCGTCGCACGGCCCGGCGCGGCGGCCGGAACTTCTCCGACAGGCGCGTGTTCGTCCGCGACGACAAGGAGGCCCGGCCGTCATGATCATGATCATCATCTGCTTTCTCGCGCCATGGCTCGCCATGTTCCTGCGCGGGAAAGTGATCCAGGGGATCCTCTGCATCCTCCTCCACCTGACGCTGATCGGCTGGATCCCGGCGACGATCTGGGCTCTCATCGTCACGCGGCGGGAAACCGCCTGACGCGCCCCGTCACGGGAACCGGAGCCAGCTTCATGCGGACACGTCGTCGAACCGGCCTCGGACCCGCCGCGTGGCTCGGCTTGGGGACCGACCTCGCGATGCTCGGCGTCGAGGCCCAGATGGTCATCGGCGAACGGATCGCGATGCTGATGGTCGGCGGTCCCAAGGCACGCCGGGAGGCGGAGCGGATGGTGTCCGAGAAGATCCGCGCGGCCGGCAACGCGGCGGTCACGCTCGCCCTGGGCGGCACGCCCCGCAAGGTCGTGCGCGGCTACCGGAGGAAGGTCCGGGCGAACCACCGGCGGCTCAGCAAGGCCTGACCGGGGGATACCGCGCCGGGGCGCCGGGCGCGACGCGCAGTGCCCCTCTCCGGCACGGCCCGCCGATCGCGGGCGCGGGCGCGGGGAGATCGGCTTGAATGGCGGGTGGCGGGCGAGGCACGGTGACCGGCTCGGGCAACCTCGACAGGGCGGCCGCGCCGCACCGCGAGGCGTTCCTCCGGCATCTCGACGAGGCCTTCCGCCGCTACGGCTACGCGGAGGGACTGCCGGAGCGGCTGCGCGCGGCGGTGCGGGCGACGCCGCGCCACCGCTTCGTGCATCGCTTCCGTGCCGGAGCGGACGGACCGCTGCAGGATTTCGATGCCGACCCGGTCGGCCTGCTGCCCCTGGTCTATCGCGGCCAACCGCTGACCCCTGTCGACGGCGCCGGCGCGCCGCTGCCCTCGACCAACTCCGAGGCGGCCTACATGCTTTGGCTCGTGGCGCGCCTCGGCGTCGAGCCGGGCCAGCGCGTCCTGGAGATCGGCTGCGGCTCCGGCTGGCTGCTCGCCGTCATGGCCCACCTCGCCGGACCGGGGGGCCGGACGACCGGCGTCGAGATCATCCCGGACCTCGCGGACCAGGCCCGGGCCGACCTAGCCGGCCTCGGATGCGCCGACGCCGCGGTGCTCACGGGGGATGCCGCGCGCGCCGATCCCGGGCGGTCCGTTCGACCGGGTGATCGTCACGGCCGCCACCTGGGACATCCCGGCCGCGCTGTTCGATTGCGTGGCCGCCGGCGGCCGTCTCCTCGTCCCCCTGCGCCTGCCCCGGGACGAGGGCTGCGAGGTGACGCTGCTGCGCCGCGCGGGCCCCGGCTTCAGCGCGCTCTGGAGCGTTCCCGGTTTCTTCGTGCCCCTGGTCGGCGCGGGCCAGAGCGCGGAGATCGCGCGCCTCAGCCGCGAGGCCCTGCCGCTCCGGGATGGTACGGGGATCGCGCCGAGCCTGTCCTGCCCGCTCTGGTTCGGCGGCCTCGCCCCGGCCCAGCCCGCGGCCGCCGCGCAGGCGTTCCGACGCTACCTGGCCCTGACGGAGCCGAGCTTCGCGGTCTTCGAGCCCGCCGCCAGCCCGGCACCGCCACGATGGGTCAGCGATTTCGGTCTCGTGGACCGGGACGGGGGCTCGGCCGCCATCGTGGGCGCCGGGCGCCTGACCGGATACGGCACCCCGGCCGCGGCGAGGCGGCTCGCACGGGCCTATCGCGGGTGGTGCGACCTGGGGATGCCGGGTCCTTCGGCCTTCGCGCTCGACATCCTTCCGGCGGCGGCGGTCGCGGCCTCCCCGACCGCCCTGACGGAGTTGCGCGGCCACACTGCGCTCGTGCGGACCTTGGACCCGCAGGCCGGTGCGTTGCGCGGCCTCCTGGACGGCGGCTCCGGTCGGCGCGCCTGATCGGACGTATGGCGGCGAGGCCTCGGCGCGACAGCGCCTCCGGCCGGGCCTGTCCGGTCACGCACGCCCCATCCTGAGGCGTCCGCGCCGGAGGGCCTCGCGGAGGCCGCCGGCCCGCCGCCCGATCCGCGGCCGCAGGCGCTTGCCGCAGGCGCTTGCCCCAAGGCCGGCGATCACGGTCGCGGAACCCGTTCGGGGGTGCGCGACCGGGGGTCCATCACCGCTGCGGCATGCGCCGGATCGAATCCACGTTCTCGGGCGAGAGATTCGCCTCGAGGGTGCCGTGCGGGCGGCTCTCGGGCCGCTTGGCCTCGGCAACGGGCTTCGTCTCAGGCGCGGCCTTGTGGCCGACCGACCCTGTGGTCAGCGGCAGGGTGCGGACCGGCCAATCCTCCACCTTCAGGGCCCGGGCCGGCTTCTGGTCGCCGCAGCCGTCGCAGACCGAGACCAGCCAGGATTGCCAGAGGCCGTTGGTCTTCTCCTCCACCGACTCCGCCCGCTCGCGATGGGCGGATGCCAGGGCGACGGTGTCGAGGTCGGATTGCTGCCGCGGTGCAGCCAGCGCCTCCGGCGCGTCGGGCCGGGCGGCGCGTCCCTCCGCCGTGCCGGTGGGCCGAATCCGCAGCGACAGGGGATCGGCCGTCGCGGGCTCGGTCCCACACCCCACGCAGACCCGGGACGCGATCGCGTCGTCCGAGACCTGACGCGGCGTCAAGCGCTCGATCGGCTTGACCGAGGCCGGGCTCGCCTCGCGGCTCGGCGGCTTCGTCTGCCCGACGGCGGTGGTGTTGGGTACCCTCTCGGTCGCGAGCGCTCCTCCGGCCGGCGCGGCCTGCTCCGGCTGGGCCAGCGCGGCGGTCACCGGGAGCGAAGACAGCATTGAAGCGGCAAGCAGCATTCTCAGCGTTGTCATGGTTTCCTCCATGACAACACAATCGCCTATATCTGATCGGGTTCAGTATTTGCATACAGTAAAAGGGCAGGGGCTGCGCGCGCGAACCTCGCGGGGGCGGACGCCGTCGCGACCTGAGCCGTCCTCAGCCGCTCCCGCTTCGGGCGATGGAGGGCTCGGTTCAGCCTCCGCCGCTGCTTCCTCCCGCCCCGGGGCCCCCGAGATTGCCGTCCTTGTTGGGCGTGTTCCAGTAGATGATCCCGCCGTCCCGGGACCGCAGCGTCGGGGCCGGCGACCGCGGGACCGCCACGGATGGCGCCTCGGCCCGTCCCCGCGGCGGCACCCTGTGGCCTCGACCGGGCTGCGCGACGGCATCGAGGCTTCCCGGGCCCGCGAGCGCGGCCGCGAACCACCCGACCAGCACGGCTCTCATGGTCCCTCGGCGTCCTGCAGAGCGCCCCCTGGAGCAGGATAGTCGCCGCGGTGGCCGTGTCGAGGCCGCGGGCCAATCCCGGCGCCGGCCGGGCCTGGGCGAGATGCCGGAAGGACGCGCGCCAGCGGGGCGCCGCGAAGCGGTGGAGCGGCGGGCGGAAGCCCTCGAACAGGCGCCGCGATCTCAGGTTCGGAGTCCGGCCCACGAGGGGGATCACGCCACGGCCGAGGACGCTACGGCGACGTGGCCTCCCCGGCCCGAAGGCTCCGCCCGTTCACGCGGCCAGCGCCGGGTGCCCGCTCCGACCGTTCGCCTGATCCATGATCGCGCTGATCCGCTCGCCCACCGCGAGTGCGATCGCCTCGGAGGCCTCTCCCTCCAGGCGCTGCCGGCAGATCCGGGTGAGAACGTCGGTCACCCGCTGTTCCATCACGTCGAGGATCGCCGCGGCCGCCTGGGGCTGCGCACCGCGCAGCACGGCCGCGAGGTCGCAATAGGCGTCGTGCAGAAGCCGGAGCGTCAAGCGCTCGACAGCTTGCTCGTCCTCCTCCGTCAATGCACGCATGGGCGACTCTCCGGCTGGCCGCGGCAAGCTTCGCGCGAAGGCGTTAACAAGACGTAAAGCACGGGACGGGACCGCAGGGACCGGCTAACCACAACCCTGCGCATCCGATCCCCACCGCGGCGCCCGACAGGAGCGGGCCCGGCTTGCCTGCGGCGGCCGATTGCCTCCGGCGGCTTGCCGATTGCCTCCGGCGGCTTGCCGATTGCCTCCGGCGGCTTGCCGATTGCCTCCGGCGGCTTGCCGATTGCCTCCGGCGGCTTGCCGATGCGCGGCCCGGACCGCGCCGGGAAGACGGACGGCCGACGGAACTCCATCGCTGACGGAACTCGACCGCTGAAGGAACTTGGCAGGTCCTCCGGGTGTCTGACGGGAAGACTCCTTCACCCCGCGCGAGAACCGCCATGCGCCGCCTCATCCTCGCCAGCCTCTGCCTGTCCACGGCCGTGGCGTCCCCCGTGCTTGCGCAGGTGCAGCAGACCGATCCCAACGCCGCGAACCGATCGATGGAATCGAGCGGTCAGCTCCGCGCCCTGCGACAGGAGCAGACGACCCGGAGCGACACGCTGCGGATGGACATCCAGCGAAACCAGGCCGCGACGCCCGCGCCGAACACCGGCCCGAACACGATCGGGCCGACCGGCGGCACCGGCGTGGTGGGCCGCTAGACGTCCGGCAGGCGTCGCCCCCGCACCACCACCCGGGGCCAGCGCTCGAAACCGCTGGGCATCAGGACGGCGATCTGGTCCGGCACTGCGGCCTCGCCCAGCAGGCTCTTGAGCGAGGCGCGGCAGGCGGCCTCGAGCTCGGCCCGGGTCCGCGCGCCCGAGGTCTTGATGTCGGCGATCAGCAGCGCCGCGATCTCGTGGGCGAAGGAATCACGGTTCGACATGGCGGACTCCCGCTCTCGGTCTGAGCAACATAGTCTCACACGAGCGTTTTGAGTATCAGTACAGAATTGGGTATCCACATGCCGATAATGGATACTTGGTCCTGCGCCCGCCGCGCGGAGGCCGGGCCCTGCGCGGGAGCGCCGCGGCCGGGCCGCGTCGAAAGCGCCGGTTAAGGCCGCGCCTGCAAAGCTGGCGTCTCGGACGGACAGCTTCGCGTGGATGTGACGATGGTCTCGTGGCGGCGCTTCGGGTCAGGACTCCGATCGGCCCGCACCGGGATCGCGCTCGGCGTCCTGGCTCCGATCGGCATGCTGGCGGTCTCCGGGCTGATGCTGCTCGACCTGCGTCGGGATGCCTGGGACAAGGCCGAGCAGACCTCCAGGAACCTCCTGCAGGTTCTGGAGCGCGACATCGCCCGCAACATCGAGATGTACGATCTCTCGATCCGGGGGACGGTCGACAACCTGAGGGCGCCGGGCCTCGCCGAGGCCGAAGCCCCCTTGCGCCAGCTCATCCTGTTCGATCGCGCGGCGACCGCCCGCGACATGGGCGTGATGCTCGTGATGAACGAGCACGGTGCCGTCCTCGCCGACCTCGACGCCGTTCCGCCGCGCAGCGGCAACTACGCCGACCGCGCCTACTTCCAGGTGCACAAGGCGCGCACCGGGCTGGGCCTCTACGTCGGAGCCCCGATCCTCTCGCGCCTGACGGGCGAGCCGATGCTTCCGTTCAGCCGCCGGATCGACAAGCCGGACGGCAGCTTCGGCGGCGTGGTCCTGGGCACCGTGAAACTGTCGTACTTCGCCCACCTGTTCGGCGAGATCGACCTCGGCCACGGCGGCGCGATCAACCTCTACCTGAACGACGGCACCCGCCTGATGCGCTACCCCGCCGAGGAGGCGGATATCGGGGCCAACATCGCGCAGGCCCCGACCTTCAGGCGGTTCCTGCGGGAGGGGCGCGGCAGCTTCGTCGGCACCTCCGTGCGCGATGGGGTCGAGCGCTACTACACCTTCACGCGGATCGGGACCTCTCCGCTGATCCTGAACGTCGCCCTCGCCACGACGGCGGTGGAGGCGGAATGGCGGGCGCGGGCGATCGTCATCGGCAGCATCCTGCTGGTGCTCTGCGGTCTCACGATCGCGCTCTCGCTCCTGTTCGGGCGCGAGTTGCGCCGCCGGGAGGCGATGCGGGCCGAACTGGCCGCGCTGTCGCGCACGGATGCCCTGACCGGTTTGGCGAACCGCCGCTGCTTCGAGGACAGGTTCGCCCGGGCCCTGGAGACGGCCCGCCACGGCGCCCAGCCGCTGTCGCTGCTGATCGTCGATGCGGACCATTTCAAGCGCTACAACGACCGCTACGGGCATCCGGTGGGCGACGCGGTGCTGCAGGGCCTGGCCCGCAGCCTGGCGGCGAGCGTCCACCGTCCCGAGGATCTCGTCAGCCGCATCGGCGGCGAGGAGTTCGCCCTGCTCCTGCCGGATACCGACGAGGCCGGCGCCCAGCGCGTTGCCGACAAGGTCCACGCCGAGGTGTCGACTCTGGCGGTTCCGTCGGCGGGAATCGGGACGGGAGCCGTGACCGTGAGCATCGGGCTCGCCAGCCTCAGGCCGGGCGGCGGACGCGGCGCCGCGCCGGACCTGTACCGTCTGGCCGATGCCGCGCTCTACGAGGCCAAGAGCGGCGGCCGCAATCAGACCCGCAGCGCCACCGTGCCGGCGGCCGCATCCCCGCGCGGCACCCTGCAACTGGTGGGCGCCTCCTGATCGGATCGGGCAGGACCGCCGGCGGACGCCGCCCGCCGCCCGCCGCCCGCCGCCCGCCGCCGGAGCGATGGTCCGACGTCGCGCGGGGAGAAGGCGACCCGCGCCCGCGTCCGCGCGGGGCGCGATGGCCACCCATCGTCGAAGGCGTGGTCTCCCGGGCGGTCTCTCGGGTTGTCTTCCGGGTGGCGCAACGCGCCGCCGCTGCGGAGAGAGAAAACGGACCGCGCCGTCGCGGCGTCGGGCCGGGATGTCCGGATCCGCCGGCCCGCGGGTGCGGGACCCGCGCGTGACCCCGAGACCCTTGGGCCGGACCCGGCGCGCGAGGTCCCGGCGCGCGAGGTCCCGGCCGCCCCGGCCGCGCGCTAGGCCGCCCTGTGGATCCGCGTCCGCCCGTCGAGTTCGCGGATCGTCGCGGCGAGCAGCGCCTCCAGGCCATCGCAGGCGGATTGCGGCTCCGCACACCTTGCGTCCCGTGCGGCCAGCTCGATGGCGCGCAGCCGCTCGACCAGGGCGCGGGCACCGATGTTCGCGCTCATGGATTTGAGGCTGTGGGCGGCCTGGGCGATGCCCGGCTGGTCCGACGAACCGAGGACCGCCCTCAGGACCGCCAGCGCCGTTGGGGCCTGCTGACGGTACAGGTCGACGATGCGGTCCAGGAAGGCGCTGTCCCCGAGGCCGAGGAGACCGTCCAGGACCTCGCCGTCGAGGAGATCGCCGCGGGGCCCGTCGGCGGGCACGGGCACGGGCGCGGGGGCGCCCGGCGCCAGGTCCGGCCGGGCCGGGGCGTGGGCCCGCAGGAGCCCGACGAGCTGCGTCAGCGTGAAGGGCTTGCCCAGCGTGCCGTCCATGCCGGAGGCCGACGCGGCCTCGGCGGCGTCGGCGAGGACGTGGGCGGTCAGGGCGATGATCGGGGTGCGGCGGCCGGAGCCCGCCTCGCGCTGCCGGATGGTCCGGGCCGCGGCGAAGCCGTCGAGCACCGGCATGCTGCCGTCCATCAGGATCAGGTCGAAACGCCGCGCCGCGGCGGCTTCCACGGCGGCGGCCCCGTCCGCCACCGCCACCACGTCGGTGACGCCGCAGCGCGCCAGGGCCTCCAGGGCGACCTCGCGATTGACCGCGCTGTCGTCGGCGACGAGGACGCGCGTCCCCGGGAAGCGCGGGAGCGGCTCGGCCGGGACCGCCCGCGCGGCCGGCAGCGCGGCCGGCACCGCGAAGGCGCCGCCCTCGGCCAGAGCCGTGAGCACCGGCTGCCACTCGCCCTGGGTGACCGGCCAGCGCAGGACTTCGTCGGCGAGTCCCGCCCGGAGCGCCGCGTCGGCGGCGGTGTCACCCTGGCCGCCGACGACGAGGACGCGGTCCGCACCCTCCGGCCTGCGGCCGGCCGCCATCAGGGCGGCGACGTCGAGGATCCAGTGGGCGGGCGCCCGGCCGGCGGAATCCACCGGCTCGAACCCGGCCCCGCGCAGGCCGGCCGCGAGGGCGTCCCGGGTGGCCGGGCCCGCGGCACGCAGGACGACCCGGGCCGGCACCGCGGGGCGGCGCATGACCGGGCGGGCGGGCTCGGCGACCGCGACCGGGATCCGCGCCGAGAAGGTCGAGCCGACGCCCACGCGGCTCGCCACCGCGACGGTGCCGCCCATCGCGGCGACGATCCGCTGGGCGATCGACAGGCCGAGACCGGTCCCGCCGAAGCGCCGGGTCGTGGACTGGTCGGCCTGCGAGAAGGCCGAGAAGATCGTGGCCAGCTTGTCCTGCGGGATGCCGATCCCGGTATCGGTGACGGCGATGACCAGGCACCCGTCCCCGGCGTCGATCGCCATCCGCACGGAGACGTGCCCGGCCTCGGTGAACTTCAGCGCGTTCGACACGAAGTTGCTCACCACCTGCCCGAGGCGGACCGGATCGCCGAGGATCGCCCGCGGCACGTCCGGCGCGATCTCGGCCGCGAGGTCGAGACCGGCCGCCCGGGCCCGCTCGGCGAACAGCGTCACCGCCGTGTCGGCGATCTCGGCGGGGCTCACGGGCACGTGCTCGAGGTCGAGCTTGCCAGCCTCGACCTTGGCCAGGTCGAGGATGTCGTTGATGATCGCCATCAGCGACTTGCCGGAGCGGGCGATCACCTCGGCGTAGCGGCGCTGGCGCGCCGGCAGGTCGGAGCTCGCCAGCAGTTCCGCCATCACGAGGACGCCGTTCATCGGCGTCCGGATCTCGTGGCTCATCGTGGCGATGAATGTCGACTTGGCGGCGTTGGCGGACTCGGCGGCCTGCTTGGCCTCGTTCAGGTCCGCCGTCCGGGCGCGGACCTCCGCCTCGAGCTGGGCGCTGTGGGCGGCGAGGCGGTGATCGCGCTCGTTCACGGCGGAGAGCAGCTCGTTGAAGGTGCGGGCCAGCGCGCCGACCTCGTCGTCGCTCAAGACGGGCGCGCGCTGCGCGTAGTCGTGGCGCAGGCGGATCGCGTCCATGGTGCGGGCGAGCGCCGTCAGCGGGCGCGTGACGCTGCGCTGGAGGTACAGCGAGACGCCGATGCCGATGGCGACGGCGAGCAGCGCCGCCAGCGCCGCGTTCCGCCCCGCCGCCCAGACGTGGTCGAGGATGTCGTCGGTCTCGCCGATCAGGACGACGCGGCCGACCGTATGCCCGTTCTCCCTGATCGGCGCGGTCACCCGCAGGGTGCGGGTGGCGAGTATCCGCAGGAGGGACAGGTCCGCGCCGTCCTGGGCCGCGTCCTGGGTCAGGCGCAGGCCGAGTCCCTGCTCCGCGAGGACGGACCCGTCGGACCGCTCGATCGCTCCGTAGACGATGGACGGGACCTGGCCGATCGCCCGCAGGGACGCATCCGCCGCATCGGCGTCGTTCTCGGCGGTCGCCCGGCCGCCCCCGTGGGCGAAGACCTGGGCGACGGCCTTGAGTGCGATCTGCTTGTCGGCGGCGTAGCGGGCGACCTCGCGCCAGACCGACAGGGCGGCCGCCAGGATCAGCGCGGCCGTGACGGCGCCGGTGACGGCCAGGGCCAGCCGGCCGGCCAGGGAGCGTTTCGGCCTGAGCCACGCGCGTTGCACGGTTCGCTCCTGTGTGGGCCCGGGCGAGCTCGATGGAGGGGAGGGCGATCGGAATGGTCGGATCAGGCGGCGGCCTTGATCCAGGTCTGCTCCACCTCGTCCCAGCCGGCCAGGAAGGCCTCGACGCAGCGCGGGTCGAAATGCAGCCCGGCCTGATCCGCCACGAAGCCGCGGGCGCGGTCGAGGGGCCAGGCCGTCTTGTAGGGTCGCTCCGTCACCAGGGCATCGAACACGTCGGCCACCGCCACGATGCGCCCGGAGAGCGGGATCGCCTCGCCCCTCAGGCCCCGCGGATAGCCCGCGCCGTCCCAGCGCTCGTGGTGGCTCGCGGCGATCTCGGCGGCGAGCCGCACGACCTCCGAGGTGCTGCCCTCCAGGATCCGGCGGCCGCGCTCGGCGTGCTTCTGCATCTCGGCGCGCTCGTCCGCGGAGAGGGGCCCCCGCTTCAGCAGGATCGAGTCGGGAACGCCGATTTTCCCGACATCGTGCATCGTGGAGGCCAGTTTCAGGCTCCGGACCTCCGGCGTGGCGAAGCCGAGATTGCACGCGATGACGCCCACATATCCGGCCACCCGGGCGATGTGGTCGCCGGTATCGGAGTCGCGGTGCTCGGCGGCGCGCATCAGCAGGGCGATGATCTCGTGCTCCCGCGCCTCGATCACCGCGACCGCCGCCGCGACCTCGTGGGCGAGCCACGCGGTCCTGTCCTGCTCCTGCCGGTGGGCCGCGCTGATCTTCATCAGGTTGGTGACGCGCGCCTGGATCTCGACGGGATCGCAGGGCTTGCCGAGGAAGTCGGTGGCGCCCGCGCGCAGGGCCTGGTGGCGCAGGCTGCGCTGGTCGAGGCTCGTCACCATGACGATCGGCACGTGCGCGAAGCCGGGCACCGCCCGCGCCGCCGCGATGACGTCGAGGCCGGTCATCCCGGGCATGTCGTAGTCGGTGACGACGATCCCGATCCGGTCGACGTTCGCCTGCAGGAAGGCCAGCGCCGCCACCGGGCTCGTGAAGGCGACGGGCTCGCACTCGGCCACGGGCTTGAGCGCCTGCATCATCAGCAGGTTGTTCATCTCGGAATCGTCGAGGATCAGCGCGAGCACCGTGTCACTCCCAGGCGACGCATCGTCGGCGAAGGTTGTCGGGCGTCGGGAGCCCTGGGGGCGTCCGGCCGACGAGGACGGCCGCCGCGCGGACCGCGACCCGGAGGCCCGGGCACCGTCGCCGCCGCGCTGCCGGACCGGTCCGGCAGGGCGCGCGGGGCGTTCCGGCGCGTGCACCAGGGGTGTCGGATGATCGCATCCTCCAGGACGGCGGCCCGGCGCGCGCTGCTGACGCGCCGCCGATCCGAAGGATGACATCGGGCTCCTAAAGAATTCGTCGCACCGGGCCAATTTCGGCATCCGTGTTGCGCGAGGTCCTACTCTTCCGACCCGGGACAGGTCGAAGATGGTAAATACAGTCGCGCCGAGGCTAGAACGCCCTGTTTCCTATCCTAGGTTGTTTCTAATCCAGCAACACTCGTGCCGGCGATAGGCGGCCGGCCCGCGAAACAGCCTGGACGGCCCCGTGACCGTCGTCGAAGCGCGTTCCACTACTGGGCGGCCTGAACACTTTCGAAAGGGGACACCGCTAACGTCGTCGGAGATCGTGCCCACGCGGCGATGGGGCGGCGCACGACGTGCAGAGTTCATGCGCGATGACCGGTATCCTGAGGTGTCTGGCGTCATTCGTTACCGGTCCCCCATCGTCGGTCCCGGCCTCGAGATCCCGCGCGCCTACGGCTGAGCGGATGCGATCCGGGGACGCCGCGCCGACGCGCCGCGCGGGCGCCGGACCCGTCGGCCGCGCCCGGCGCCTGGCTCGCCACCGGGGCGGCGCGTCGGCGGTGGAGTTCGCGCTCCTGGCGGCCCCGTTCCTGGCCCTGCTCGGCGTGGTGGCGGAAACCGGCCTCGTCGCCCTGGAGCAGCAGACCCTGGACATCGCCCTCGACCGCGGCGTCCGCCAGCTTCGGACGGGGGTCTTCCAGGACGGTGCCGACGGCAGCGATCCGGGCCAGCGCTTCCGCAAGATCGTCTGCAGCGGACCCTCGGTCCTGTTCCCCTGCACGGACCTGCGCCTCGACGTCTCGCGGGCGGCATCGTTCTCGAGTTCGCAGCCCGCGGAACCGTTCGACCGGACCAAGAAGACCTGGACGGCCGGGTTCGGCATGCGCTTCGACTGCCCGCAGGGCGGCGACACGGTCACGGTGCGGGCCGCCGTACCGGTGGTGCGCCTGTTCCAGATGCTGGATTTCACCGGCCGGATCATGTCCGACAAGTCGCAGATGCTGATCGCGACCGAGATCTTCCAGGCCGAGGAATACGAGCCGAAGCCGTGTTGAACGGGATACCCCGCGCCGGCCTGATCGCCTTCGCGGGCAGCCGGAGCGGGGTCAGCGCCGTCGAGTTCAGCCTGGTCGCGCCGCTCCTGATCCTGCTGTTCATGGGGTCGATCGAGCTGCCCCGCGCCTACATGATCGGCAAGAGGCTCGACAACGCCACGGCCACCATGGCCGATCTCGTCTCCCGCGGGACCTACACGGACCTGTCGCCGGTCTTCGCCGCCTTGGGCGCGATCGCCAACCCGTACGACGTGACCCGCGCCAGCGTCGTCCTGACGGCGGCAGGCACGTACCAGACCGGCTCCGCGGCCACGACCCAGGTCTGCTCCAGCGCGGAATCCAACGGGCAGGCCCGCGCCACCGGCTCCACGCTCGGCCCCCCGCCGGCAGGCCTCGACCGGGGCGGAGACCGGTTCGTGATGACGGAGGTCACGATGCCCTACCGGCCGGTCTTCCCGCTGTTCCCGGGCCTCGTCCGATACACCTACAGGTACAAGAAGACCTGGCCGGTGCGCAGCGGGCAGGTCCACAACGGTCAGAGCGAGGTGGTGCTGCCGGGGGGCGCCCCCTGCCCGAAGTGACCCGACCCGGCGCCGGGGACGATCCGCCCCGCGCCGTCAGATCGTCTCGTAGGCGAACAGGACCGCGATCAGCGTCAGGCTGACCAGCCCGAGGACGAAGCAGATGTCGGCGCAGCGCTCCAGCCGGACCATGCGGTCGCTCCCGGCCTCCAGGCGGATCGACAGGTAGGAGGCGATCGCGCCCACCAGGAACAGGATGGCCGTGAGGGCGGCGGCCTCGTCGACATGGCTGGGACCGACCTGCCCCTCGGCGATCTTCACGAGGCCGATCAGGGTGGTGCAGACACCGACCATCGTCCCCGCACTCGGCAGGATGTGGCGCGACAGCGCCTCCCCGCCGGATTCGCGGACCTTCCGCCTTTCGGCCATGCGCACCTCCTAAGGCTTACGTGCCGGCCGATCCTGACCCATCCGGCCGCGTCCGAGGAGGCCCGTCTTGAAGCGCCCGCTGACCACCAGCTTCTCCGCGCCGCCGAACCCGGAGCCGCCGGCCGCGCCCGAGCGACCGTCCGTGCCGTCCTGGCGCGAGGTCGCCCCGATCGTGGCGGCCCTCGTCACCATCCTGGAGGCGATCGAGTCCGGGCCGAAGGCGGGGCCCGCCATGCGGGCGCACCGCTCGTCCCTGCGCCGTCAGGGCGAGGCGGCGGCGGCGCTGGGCGGGGCCGACGCCCTGGAGACCGCCCTGCAGCAGGTCGCGGACGCGGACCCCGCCCGCGCCGCGCTCCGCCTCGACCTCGTCCGGGATGCCTGGACGGGGCTGCCCGGACAGCCCGGCTGACGCCGGGCCGCCCGCGGCGCTTCACCAGCCGCCGTGGAACCGGCGGGGGCCGTCGTAGCCGTAGCCGCCGGGGCCGCGCGCGTCGCCGCCGTATCCGTCGTAGTTCGGCCGGCCGCCGTAGGGTCCGCGCGGGCCGCCGTAGCCCCAGCCGCGGTCGTTGGGCCGGCAATGCCCCCAGGGGTTCGGATGGAACCCGGGCCCGCACCCGCCGGCGACGCGCTCGATCGGCATCGCGCCGGAGGGCGGTCCGTAGCCGAACGGCGCGGCGTTCGCCGCCGTGGCGCCGGAGAGACCTGCCGCGAGCAGTGCGGCCATGCCGATCAACCTGGAGCGCCTCATCACACGATCTCCTCGAGCCACGGTCCGAACCCGTCGGACCGGATGACAGGAGGATGCGCCGCCGCCCGTGAACCGGATCCGGACGGGCCGTTCATCGCGCCGCCGGGTTCCCGGACCCGGGCCTGCCGGCTGGCGCCGCCGGGCAGCGGGCGTCGCGGGCGGCGGCGCGCCGTCCGTGCCGGCGATCAATCGCGGATCCGGTCGGGATCTTCGCGCGTCGCCCTCAGTGCCTGTATCGTTCGGCGAGCGCCATGAGCGCCTGGGCGAGTTCGGTGAGGTTGGCCGAGGCCGCCTCGACCTGGCGCGTGCCGGCCGCCGTCTGCTGGCTG
>NZ_BPQS01000006.1 GCF_022179385.1 Methylobacterium longum
GCTGTAGGGGCGGCCCATGATGCACTCCGTGTCCGGAGCAAGCAGTGAATCAGCCGCCGCCCGCCGTGTGAACCCCACCACGCCGACTCAGCTCAAACCGAAAATGCTCTAATGCTTCTGCTTCTAAAAATTTTCATCGAATCCAGATCGGGCTACGGACCTGGCGGATCGGTCCTCAGCTTTGGCTGCGATCCTCAGGTCCGACGGAGCCGCCTTCGGCAATAGGCCGGGACATCGAAGCAACTTCTTCTGCATAACTGGACTCGACGGGATTCCGGCACGTCTCGGCGGGCTACCGATGATTCGAACCACGCCCCGAAGTCACCGCTTCCCGCACCCGCTGCCCGCCCTCCGGCGGACCCCCGGGTTAATCGGACGAGTCTCAGGGCTGGCGCCGCCAAGTTACGCGGATCGGCTCGATCTCCGGAGCGAGGCCCGCCAGGACGTGGCGAAAGACGGCTGTCTCGCCCGACGCTCCGTCCGGTTCGATCCCCTCGACGCTCCCCGGCATGACGGCGCGACATTCGCGGCGGATCCGGAACGAACCACGCGACAGCACAGGTGGCGATCCGACGGTCGCGCTGTTCCTGACCAGGAGCGTGTTGCGCCGCGTTGACGCGCCCGACGCCCGTGACTATAGAAGCCGCTTCGCCGAGGGGCCGCGCTTTCGCGCGCGCTGCGTCTCGGCCATCGCCAGACAACCTGACGCGACGACCGATTTCCGGCCCAGCCGGCCCGTCGGCATCGCCCGACGAAGAGAACGAGGATTCCATGGCCAACACCGCTTCGGCCAAGAAGATGACCCGCAAGATCGCCAAGCGTACGGCGATCAACCGCTCGCGCCGCTCGCGCATGCGCACCTTCGTCCGCAAGGTCGAGGAGGCGATCGCCACCGGCAACCAGCAGGACGCGCTGACCGCCCTGCGCGCCGCCGAGCCCGAGATGATGCGCGCTGCCCAGCACGGCATCGTTCACAAGAACAACGCCTCGCGGAAGGTCTCGCGTCTCGCCGCTCGCGTGAAGGCCCTCGCTGCCTGAACCACCCGCACAATCCAGACGGTTTCAAGCCCGGCCTTCGCGCCGGGCTTTTTCGTGTCCGCATCCCGGCGGCCTCCTGTTCGGCGGCGCGGAGCCGTGACCGGAACCGTTAACCCTGTTGAAGAATCGCCGCGATTGCGGAGTCCGGGTGTGCCGTGTAGCTTAACAGAAACTGACACGGCCCAAGACAAACACACCGAATTCGGGACTCAAACGAATCGTTCTGATTCGCCAAGACTCTAGCACCCGTGTTGAGCGCCCTCGAGAACACTTGCCGATGAGGCTCCCCGCCATCCCCGCAAGTCCCAGTGTTAAAGGAACTGTAGGTAATTGTTGATAGGCTCTCTCAATCGGCAAAAGTTCTCCGTGGAGGGGTTGACTCCATGAGACGAACTCTGTCCCGCCCAAGTCTGCGGGACGCTGAGGGCGTAATTCGTGCGTACGCGCGGCCTGCGGGACTCCGTGGGCAGCGTCGGGAGAGCCAGTGATGCGTGTCGACGGAACGGTGGCGAGCGACGACGATGGGGGCCGCAACGGCGGCGGCGTGGATTACGGGTCTGCCTGGGCGCGGGTGAAGCGCCGGCTGCGCGCGGAACTCGGCGAGGACGTATTCGCCAGCTGGTTCGCCCGCCTGGAACTTGAGGCGGTCGCCGGAGGCACGGCCCGGCTCACGGTTCCGACCCGCTTCCTCAAGAGCTGGATCGAGTCGCACTACCTCGATCGCGTGCTGAACACCTTCAAGGCCGAGGTCGAAGAGATCGCGCGGATCGAGGTCGGCGTGCGTGGCACCGGCGCCCCGGTCCGGCCGGTCGCCGTCGGAGCGTCCAAGCCGAGCCCGGCCAGCGGACCGCTGGCCCGGCTCCACGCCGCCGGCGCCCCGGTCCCGGTGGCCGCCATCGCTTCGGTCCCGGCCGAATCCCGCGGCGCCGAGGCCGGCGGAGATCTGAGCGGCACGCCCCTCGACGCGCGCCTGACCTTCGCGAGCTTCGTCATCGGGCGCTCCAACGCCCTGGCCCACGCCGCCGCCGAGCGGGTCGCCGCGCATCAGGGGGAGGGGGCGCTCTACAACCCGCTCTATCTCCATGCCGGCGTCGGCCTCGGGAAGACGCACCTGCTGCACGGCATCGGCCATGCCGCCCGCGAAGCCGGGCGCCGCGTGATCTACCTGACCGCCGACCGCTTCATGTACGGCTTCGTCAACGCCCTGAAGACGCAGTCGGCCCTGGCCTACAAGGAGCGCCTGCGCGGCATCGACCTGCTGATCCTCGACGACGTCCAGTTCATCCAGGGCAAGTCAATCCAGGCCGAATTCGGCCACACGATCAACGCGCTGATCGATGCCGGCCGGCAGGTCGTCGTCGCCTCGGACCGGCCTCCGACCGAACTGGAGGCCCTCGATGAGCGCGTGCGCTCGCGCCTCGGCGGCGGCCTCGTGGTCGAGATCACCGCCCTCGACGAGGCGCTCCGCGTCTCGATCCTGTCGGCCCGTCTCGCGACCGTTCGGGCGTCCCATCCGGGCTTCGACGTCTCGCCGCAGGTGGCCACCTACGTGGCCCGCGCCATCACGGCCAACGGCCGCGATCTCGAGGGCGCGGTGAACCGCCTCCTGGCCCACGCGACGCTCACCGGCACCGCCGTGACGATGGAGACCGCCGAGAGCGCGATCCGCGACCTCGTGAAGAACCGCGAGCCGAAGCGGATCAAGATCGAGGACATCCAGAAGCTGGTCGCCTCGCGCTACAACGTCTCGCGCTCGGACATCCTGTCGGAGCGGCGCACCGCCGCCGTGGTGAAGCCGCGTCAGATCGCCATGTACCTCTCGAAGGTGCTGACGTTGCGCTCGCTGCCCGAGATCGGCCGCCGGTTCGGTGGTCGCGATCACACCACCGTGCTCCACGCCGTTCGCAAGATCGAGAAGCAGATCGGCGAAGATTCGGTGCTCGGCGATGAGGTCGAGCTGCTGAAGCGGATGCTGCAGGACTAGCCGGAAGCCGTGTCCCGCTGGGATCGAGACGCCCCGGAAACGGGCGGACTTCGTCCCGCAGGGCCCGGAGGCGCCGCCCGGTCGCACGTGATCGCGCCGCAGCTGTGTCATCACCTTGAGGCCGCCGCGGCCGTCGCGCGCCCTTCGCCGGCTCCCTCGAACGGGGCTGGCCGAGGGCGCGCGCGCCGTGGCAGACTGGCGCGGACGGAGACGGCCCTGTAAGGCCGCGTCGCCGACAGGCGAGAACCGACGCCCCGGGGAAGTGCTGATGACGGATGCCTTCATCTACGATCACGTCCGCACGCCGCGCGGGCGCGGCAAGGCGGACGGCTCTCTGCACGAGGTCACGGCGCTGCGCCTGGCCGAGACGGCCTTGCGCGCCCTCAAGGATCGCAACGGGCTCGACACCGGCCTCGTCGACGACGTGATCCTGGGCTGCGTCGATCCGGTGGGTGAAGCGGGCGGCGACATCGCCCGCGCTGCGGCGCTGGTGGCCGATTACGGCGCGCATGTCCCGGGCGTGCAGATCAACCGGTTCTGCGCCTCCGGCCTCGACGCCGTGAATTTCGCCGCCGCGCAGGTCATGAGCGGCCAGCACGAGATGGCGGTGGGCGGC
The DNA here is from genome assembly GCF_022179385.1 of Methylobacterium longum. Taxonomy (GTDB): domain Bacteria; phylum Pseudomonadota; class Alphaproteobacteria; order Rhizobiales; family Beijerinckiaceae; genus Methylobacterium; species Methylobacterium longum. The sequence goes on from NZ_BPQS01000006.1 coordinate 3,639, forward strand.
GGCGTCGAATCGATGAGCCGCATCGGGATCGGGGCCTCGGGCGGCGCCTGGCCGGTGGATCCGGCCATCGCCATCAAGTCCTACTTCATGCCGCAGGGCGTGTCGGCCGACCTGATCGCCACCAAGTACGGCTTCACCCGCGACGATTGCGACGCCTACGCAGTCCGCTCCCAGGAGCGCGCGGCGAAATCCTGGGCCGAGGGCCTGTTCGACGGCTCCGTCGTGCCCGTGCGCGACGTGAACGGCATCACGCTGCTGGATCGCGACGAGCACATGCGGCCCGGCACCGACATGCAGTCCCTGGCCTCGCTGAAGGCGTCCTTCGTGCAGATGGGCCAGATGGGCGGCTTCGACGCCGTGGCGACCGACGCGCACCCGGACGTGGAGAGCGTGGATCACGTCCATCATGCCGGCAACTCATCCGGCATCGTCGACGGCGCGGCCGCCGTGCTGATCGGCTCCAGGGCGGCCGGCGAGGCCGCGGGCCTGCGCCCGCGCGCCCGGATCCGGGCCTTCGCCAATATCGGCTCGGACCCGGCGCTGATGCTCACCGGCCCCGTGGACGTCACCCGCAAGGTGCTGGCGAAATCGGGGCTGAGCCTGTCGGACATCGACCTGTTCGAGGTCAACGAGGCCTTCGCGGCAGTGGTCCTGCGCTTCTGCCAAGCCTTCGACCTCGACCCCGCTTCGGTGAACGTCACCGGGGGCGCCATCGCCCTCGGACATCCCCTGGGCGCGACCGGCGCGATGATCCTCGGCACGGCCCTCGACGAGTTGGAGCGGACCGGCAAGGAGCGCGCGCTGGTCACGCTCTGCATCGGCGCCGGCATGGGCACGGCCACGATCATCGAACGGGTCTGAGGGTCGTTCGGATACGGCCCCGAGTGCCGGAGATGCGGCCATGCCGGCGGCGTGTGCCGGGATCACCCTTGTGGGGGAGCGGCGGCACGCCGCTCCCCAAAGTCCAGGAACGCTGCTAGAGGCGCGGGCGACGATCGGCCCGCCACCGGGCCGGACGATAAAACCACGGGAGACAAGCCCTTGAACCGCCTGATCGCGACGCTGTGCCTCGGCGTCACCCTGAGCCTGCCGCTGGCAGCCCGCGCCGACGAGGCCGCGGACCGCCTCACCGCGGCCACGACCCTCGTCAACAAGACCCTGATCAAGAATCTCCAGACGGGCTTCAACGTCGCCCTGGAGAAGACCGTCGCGCCGATGCCGGAGGCCCGCGCCGAGGCCGTGCGCAAGGAGCTGCTGGCCGAGTTCGAGAAGCAGCGCGGCATCATGATCGAGGGGCTGTCGAAGGACTACGCCGAGAAGTTCAGCCTCACCGAGCTGAAGCACCTCGACGAGATCTACTCGGATCCGACATACCTCAAGTTCCAGACGATGAACGCCGACCCGAGTTCGTCGGTGACGGCGATCTCGCAGAACTCGGTCACCAAGCTCCTGAACATGCTGGCCGTGGCCTCGGCGACCGACAATACCCCACAACCGGGTCAGCCGCCGGTGCCGCCCTCCGCGGCCCCGGCCCAGAAGTAGACCGGTGATCGCCGCGCGCGCCCCGTTGGCCTCAGGCCGCGCGCGCGGCCGTCGGGCTGAACCCGGCAACGGGCGGCAGGGCCTCCAGCATCGGCTTGGCGAAGAGATAGCCCTGCACGAGCGCGATGCCGAGGCCCCGCAGGACGTCGAGCTCCGCCGCGGTCTCGACGCCCTCGGCGAGCACCGTCACGCCCAGGTCCCGGGCGATCGCTACGACGCCCGAGACGATCGCGTGGCGACCGGCATCGGTGTCGATGCCCCGCAGCAAATCCATGTCGATCTTGATCAGGTCGGGACGGAAGTTGGCGAGCAGGCTCAAGCCCGCGAAGCCGGCGCCGAAATCGTCGAGCGCGGTGAGGAATCCCTGCTGCCGGTAGGCGGCGACGATGCGGGTCACGTGCGCGATGTCGCGGAACCGCTCCTGCTCGGTGAACTCGAACATGAGACGGCGATGCGAGAAGTCGACGCGCCGGGCTGCTTCCAGCGAGGCGCGGATGCAGGCGACCGGTTCGTAGACCGCATTCGGCATGAAGTTGATCGAGAGCCGCGTCACGCTGTCTCTCGGGAAGAGGCGTCCGGCGAGCTCGATCGCCCGCACGCGGGCCGCCTGATCGAACTGATAGCGATTCTCGTCCGTGACGCGGTCGAGGACCGTGTAGGCCGGCTCGCCACTGGGGCCACGCACCAGCGCCTCGTAGGCCCAGACGGACCCGTCCGTGAGGTCGAGGATCGGCTGGAAGGCCATCGTGAAGTCGAAGTCGAGGGTGGTGCCGGCGCGGCAGGCGCGGCAACCGAGGTCCTTCGTCATGTGCGGCGTCCGTCGGTGCCCCCCGACCGGCAGACCGTGCCGGCCTGCGCTCTACAGAAGCTTAATGCGAACGCATTGGTATCTCGCCAACGCTCTTTTGGGAGGACGGCACCGTGACGCTGACCGATTTTCGCTTCGAGACCGATCCCGACGGTATCGCGGTGGCGACCTGGGACATGCCCGGCCGCTCGATGAACGTCATCACCGAAGGGGTGATGGACCAGCTTGAGCAGATCATCGAGCAGGTCGCGTCCGATCCGGCGATCAAGGGCTGCGTCGTCGCCACCGGCAAGGACAATTTCTCCGGCGGCGCCGACCTGACCATGCTCCAGGGCCTCGGGCGGGCCTACGAGCAGCTGAAGGCCGAGCAGGGCGAGGAGGTGGCGATGCGCCACTTCTTCGAGGCCTCGCGCCGCCTCTCGCTGCTGTTCCGGCGGCTCGAGACCTGCGGCAAGCCGTTCGCGGCGGCGATCCAGGGCCTGTGCCTGGGCGGCGCCTTCGAGCTGGCGCTGTCGTGCCATCACCGCGTCGCCTCCGACGACGGCAAGACCCGGGTCGGTCTGCCGGAGATCAAGGTCGGCCTGTTTCCGGGCGGCGGCGGCACGCAGCGGGTCGCCCGGCTGATGCAGACCGGCGACGCCCTCCAGATGCTGTTCAAGGGCGAGCAGATCCGCGCGCCCATGGCCAAGGGCATGGGGCTGATCCACGCCGTGGCCCCGCAGGCCGAGATCGTCGCGCGAGCCAAGGCCTGGATCCGCGAGGGCGGCTCCGCGGTGGCGCCGTGGGACGTGCCGAAGTTCAAGGCACCGTCCGGCAAGGTCTACTCGCCGGCCGGCATGATGATCTGGCCGCCGGCCAACGCGATCTACCGGCGTGAGACGCACGACAACTACCCGGCCGCGAAGGCGATCCTGGCCTCCGTCTACGAGGGTCTGCAGCTGCCGATGGACCTCGCCCTGCGGGTCGAGAGCCGGTACTTCGCGCATATCCTGCGCTCGACCGAGGCGGCGGCGATGATCCGCACGCTGTTCATCTCCATGGGCGAGCTGAACAAGGGCGCGCGCCGGCCGAAGGACGTGCCGGCCACGAACCTGCGTCGGGTCGGCGTGATCGGCGCGGGCTTCATGGGCGCGGGCGTCGCCTACGTCACGGCGCAGGCCGGGCTCGAAGTGGTGCTGGTGGACCAGTCGGTGGAGGCCGCCGAGAAGGGCAAGGCCTACGCCCATTCCCTCATCACCGGGCAGATCAACAAGGGCCGCGCCAAGACCGCCGACCGGGATGCCCTGCTCGGCCGGATCACCGCGACGGCGGATTACGCCGACCTGGCCGCCTGCGACCTCGTGGTCGAGGCGGTGTTCGAGGATCCGACGGTGAAGGCCGAGGTGATCCAGAAGGTGGAGGCGGTGATCCGTGCGGACGCCATCTTCGCCTCCAACACCTCGACGCTGCCGATCACGGGCCTCGCCAAGGGCTCGCAGCGCCCGGCGCAGTTCGTCGGCATCCACTTCTTCTCCCCCGTCGAGAAGATGATGCTCGTGGAGATCATCAAGGGTGAGGCGACCGGGGATGCGGCGCTGGCCACCGCCCTCGACTACGTGCGGCTGATCAAGAAGACCCCGATCGTCGTGAACGATGCCCGCGGCTTCTTCGCCAACCGCTGCGTCGGCGCCTACATCCTCGAAGGGCACAAGATGCTCGCCGAGGGCGTGCCGCCCGCGATGATCGAGAGCGCCGGCCGCCAAGCGGGCATGCCGGTCGGGCCGCTCTCGCTCAACGACGAGGTCGCCCTCGACCTCGTGCTCAAGATCGCCAAGGCCACCGAGGCGCAGGTGGGGCAGGGCGCCGTGGATCCGGCGCAGAAGGCGATCCTGGCCGAGATGGTCGAGCATCAGGGCCGCCTCGGCCGCAAGAACCGCAAGGGCTTCTACGACTACCCCGAGGGCGCGCCGAAGCGCCTCTGGCCCGGCCTGAAGGATCTGCAGCCGCACCGCCTCGATCCCGACGCCGTCGACTTCAGCGAACTGAAGCAGCGGCTTCTAATGGTCCAGGCGCTGGAGGCGGCCCGCACGGTGGGGGAGGGCGTGGTCACGGATCCGCGCGAGGCCGATGTCGGTTCGATCCTCGGCTTCGGCTTCGCGCCGTTCACCGGGGGTGCCCTGTCGTATATCGACTTCATGGGCGCGGCGGCTTTCGTGGATCTCGCCCGGGCGCTGGAGGCCAAGCACGGACCGCGCTTCCGGGTGCCCGACAACCTGGTTGCCATGGCCGAGCGCGGCGGCACGTTTTACGCGGATGCCGAGAAGCGGGCTGCCTGAGCCGGGGGGCTGAAGCGTCCGAACGCTTCAGCCCCCGCGTCGTCCCGCGGCCGTTGCGGAGCCGGCCGGGACCTGCACGCGGATTCCGGCCGGGCGGGCTCTCCGGCACGCCGTCCGGATCCGCCCGATCAGGCCGCGCCGGCGACCCGCGCCTTGCCGCCGAGCATGCGGGCCAGGAGCACGACGTCGGCCGCGTTGTCCGAGAGCAGGTCGGTGATGTCGCCGACTTCCAGCGCCTTCACGTGGCGGCAGCGCACGCCGTAGCGGCCGGCCGTGCAGGTGCAGCGCAATTGCGGGCCGCCCGCCTGCTCCTCCAGGCTCACGTGGTAGCGATTGCCGGTCGATCCCCGCATGGCGAAGCGCAGCGCGGCGGGGGCTTCGGGGAAGGCCGCCATCGCCCGTCCGCTGATCGCGCCCGGCACGCGGCGGGGCGCGGGCGGGCCGCCGGTGGCCCGCGTGAGCGGCAGGCCGATCGCCGCCGCGAGGGCGTGCACGTCGGCGGCGTCCCGCTCGCGCATCGCGGCGAGCGCGATCTGCGCGCAGGCATAGGCGTCCTCGCCGGCATCGTGGTGCTCAAAGCGGATCCCGAGGCGTCGGGCCACCTTGCCGAGGCCGCAGCCTTCCGGCGCCGGGAAGACCCGGCGGGCGACCTGGACCGTGCAGAGATAGGTGAGATCCGGCACGGCCACGCCGGCCCGCGCCAGACCGGCCCGCAGCACCCCGATGTCGAAGCTCGCGTTGTGCGCCAGGATCAGGCCGCGGCCGAGATCGCCCAGGTAGGGTGCCATCACGGCCGCGAAATCCGGTTTGCCGGCGACATCGGCCGGCAGGATGCCGTGGACCCGGATGTTACCGGGTGCGAAGCGCATCTCGGGCGGCCGGATCAGGTGGCTCTCCCGGCGCACGACCCGCCCGTCCGCGATCCAGGCGAGACCGACCGCGCAGGCGCTGTCGCGCCGCTCGTTGGCCGTCTCGAAGTCGAGGGCCAGGACCGTCATCGCGGATCGACCGTGCCGGGTGGGAGTTCTCGGGGCGTTCTCCCGCAGGTCTAAGCCGGCCGGACTCGGGCTTCAACCCTGTGCCACGATCCCGAGCCAATCGTCCTCGGACACCACCCGGACCCCGTGCTTCTCGGCGTCCTTCAGCTTGGATCCGGCGCCGGGACCGGCCACCACCAGATCGGTCTTCGCCGAGACCGAGCCCGAGACCTTCGCGCCGAGGCGCTCGGCCACGGCCTTGGCCTCGTTGCGGGTCATCTTCTCCAGGGTGCCGGTGAACACCACCGTCTTGCCCGCGAAGGCCGAGGCCGCGGCGGGCCGCTCCATCGGCACGACCTCGATCTCCTGGAGCAGGGCCGCGACCGCCCCGGCATTGTGCGGCTCGGAGAAGAACAGGATCAGCGCGTCGGTGGCCACCGGCCCGATCTCGCCGTCATCGGCGAACAGGCGGTAGGCATCCCCGGGGCTCTGCTCCGCGGCGCGCGCCACCGCCGCCCGCACGGCGTCCCCGTCACCGTAATGGGCCAGCAGGTTCTCGCGCTGGATCGCGCTCACGCGGGCTCGCTCCTTGGCCGGCCCTCCGTCATCCTCCGGAAAGCCGAGATCGAGCAGCCTGTCCCGGGTCGTCCCGCCGACGCGGGGTACGGCCGTCAGCTCGACCCAGTCGGGTCCCGGCTGCGCCGCGGCGGCCGCCCGGATCGCCGCGATGAGGGCCGGCATGTCGGCGAAGCGCTTCGCCAGGGCCTTCGCGGTCGATTCACCGATCTGCGGGATCCCGAGAGCGAAGAGCAGGCGGTTCATCGGCACCGCGCGGCGCGCCTCGACGCCCGCCAGCAGGTTCTTGATCGCCTTGTCGTCCTCCTCGCCCTTCTTCTTGGCGGCCTTCCTGGCGGGCTCGGCCGCCCCGGCCTCCGCCCTCCGTTCGGCCGACAGCGCCTCGCGGCGCGCCACGATGGCGGCCTTCAGCTGCTCGAAGTCGAGCCGGAACAGGTCGGCGGGCTGTCGCACCAGTTCGGCCTCGAACAGCACTTCGACATAGGTCTCGCCGAAACCCTCGATGTCGAAGCCGTTGCGCGAGACGAAATGCTTCAGCCGCTCGACGCCCTGTGCCGGGCAGATCAGCCCGCCGGTGCAGCGGCGCACCGCGTCCGGCCGGCCCGTGCGCGGGTTGACGGCGCGCACGGCCCGGCTGCCGCAGGCCGGGCAGGTCTCCGGGAAGGCGTAGGGTTGCGACCCCGCGGGACGCTTCGTCAGATCGACGTCCATCACCTTGGGGATGACGTCGCCGGCCCGCACCACCGTCACCGTGTCGCCGATGCGGATGTCCCGGCCGTCGCGGATCGGCTCGCCGTCGCCGCCGACGCCCTTCACGTAGCCCTCGTTGTGGAGCGTGGCGTTGGACACCACCACGCCGCCGACCGTCACGGGCTTCAGTTTCGCCAGGGGATTCAGCGAGCCGGTGCGGCCGACATTGATGACGATGTCCTCGACGGAGGTCGTCGCCTCCTGGGCGGCGAACTTGTGGGCGAGCGCCCAGCGGGGTGATCGCGACACGAAGCCGAGCCGCTTCTGGAGTGCGAGGTCGTCGACCTTGTAGACGACGCCGTCGATGTCGTAGCCGAGCCCGGCCCGGTCGGCCTCGATCCGCCGGTAATGGTCGAGCATTGCCGCCGTGTCGGTGAAGGTCTCGGTCCGGGGATTCACCGGCAGGCCCCACGATGCGAATCGCTGCAGGGTCCCGGACTGCGTCTCGGCGATGGGTGCGGAGAGCTCGCCCCAGGCATAGGCGAAGAAGCGGAGCGGCCGGGACGCGGTGATCGCGGGATCGAGCTGGCGCAGGCTGCCGGCGGCGGCGTTGCGCGGGTTGGCGAAGAGCGCCTTGCCGGCCGCCTCCTGCCGGGCGTTGATGGCGGCGAAATCGGCGTGGGACAGGTAAACCTCGCCGCGCACCTCGCAGACCTCCGGCCATCCGGACCCCGCGAGCGTCTCCGGAATGTCCTGCACCGTGCGGGCGTTGGCGGTGACGTTCTCGCCGACCTCGCCGTCGCCCCGGGTGGCGGCGGTGTCCAAGTGGCCGTCGACGTAGCGGAGCGAAAGGGACAGGCCGTCGATCTTCGGCTCCGCCGTGAAGGCGAGGGGCGCATCGTCCGGCCAGCCGAGGAAGCGGCGCACGCGCGCCACGAACTCGGCCACCTCCGCGTCGTCGAAGGCGTTTCCGAGAGACAGCATGGGCACGGCATGCCGGACCTTGGCGAACTTCTCCGACGGCTTGGCGCCCACGGAGGTGCTGGCTGCCCCCGTTCCGGCGAGATCGGGGAAACGGGTCTCGAGCGCCTCCATGCGCCGACGCAGGCGGTCGTACTCCGCATCCGAGATCTCCGGTGCGTCCTCCTGGTAGTAGAGCCGATCGGCTTCCAGGATCGCGTCGGAGAGGCGCGCGTGCTCGGCGCGCGCCTCCTCGGCGGTGAGGTCGAGATCGGACGGATCGGATTTCGCTGCGGCCATGGCGGGGTTCTAACGCATCGGCGGCCCACGGGGAGTCGGCCGGGGCCCGGCATCCCCGCTTCCCTCAGGGCGAATCCCCGAGCAGGTCGTTGCGGCCGGCCAATCGGAAGGCCGCCAGGAATACGGCGGCCACGAGGGCCGCGACGGCGTGCAGCGCCAGCATGGGGGCGATCCAGCCGGCGAGGGCGGTGCCGACCACCGAACCGAGGTTCATCGTCGCCATGTAGACCTCGAACTGCGTGGCGGCCCCGGCACGCCCGCGGCTCGCCTGAAGGAGGGCCGGCATGAGCGCGACGATCAGCAAACCCGGCAGCATGTTGGTGAGCGCCAGGATCAGCGGGCCCGCGGGCCCGACGAGACCGAGGCCCAGGAGCGCGCCGGCGAGGAGGAAGGTGCCGGCGCTGGCCAGCAGCAGGGCGCGCAGCGGCCGGACCGGCCCGGCCCTGTCGGACCAGACCCCGATGGCCAGAGCCCCGGCCGTACCGCTCGCGAGCGCCAGGACGGCCTGGAGCCGCGACAGGGCGGCGGGGTCCCAGCCTTGACCCTGAAGCAGATCGATCGAGAACGGCAGCTCGAACAAGCCGAGGGCGCAGTCGAGGCCGAAGCAGAGGGCGAGGAGCCTCAAGGCCCGTGGCCGCCGGAGGGACACGGAGAGGCGCAGCAGGAAGCGCCGGACGGACAGAGGCCGCGGCGGCGCCCCCCGCCGGCTGAATGCCACCAGCGCGTCGGCGCGTCCCTCCCGGATCAGCAGCATCGGCAGGCTCGCCAGGACCGCGGTGGCGAGCAGCCAGCGGCTGCTGACCGCGATCCCGGAGGTCGCCAGCAGCCCCCCGAACAGGGCGGCGCTGAGGCTGGTGCCGACCACGAATCCGGCCCGCGTACAGGCGCTCACCCGTCCGAGTTCGGCCGGCGGAACGTGGTCCATGATCATGCGGTCGCAGGCGGTGTCGAGGAGCGCGGCGAACAGGCTGTGGATCAGGAAGATGAGGCCCAGCCAACTGATCCGGTCCGTGCCCGGCAGAAGCAGAAGCGCCAGGGTCGCGTGGCATCCGAGGATCGCCGCGACGGCGAACGGCCTGCGCCGTCCCATCCGGAAGTCGCCGGCACGGTCGATCAGCGGTCCCCACAGGATCGGCTGCAGGGTCCAGGGCAGGCCCGCCAGCGCGAAGTGAAACCCGATCTCGGCCGCCGACACCCCCTGCACCGCGAGGTGGTTGGCGAGGGCCGTCAACGAGAAGCCGGCGACCACGCCCTGGTAGAGGTAGGTGGCGAAGAAGACGCCGTAGCGGGCACGGCGTCCGGCGAGGCTCGGCCAGCCGCGAGCGGCTTCGATCAGGCTTGCCGCTCGGAGCGCGATCAAGCCGAACGGCCCTTGCCGGCCCGCTCACGACCCACGATGGTCCTCATGCCGTCTTCACCGGGTCCATTCGCGCCGTGCCACGTCCCGACGATGCTAGCCCGTGCGTCCGGCCCCCGCGAGGCGTCGCGTGAGCGCGGCCGAGGTTTGGGTCGTCGACCTCGCGTCGTCGCCGGACCGGCTCGACCTCTGCGCCAGCATCCTCGACGATTCCGAGTGTGCCCGGGCGGATCGGTTCGCGCGGGCCGCGGATCGCGCCCGCTACGTGGCGAGCCACGCCGCGCTCCGGCTGATCCTCGCGGATCGGCTGGACCTCGATCCCACCGAGATCCGCTTCGCGACCGGGTCGGGCGGCAAGCCGTGTCTGGCCGGCGCCGCACGCGGCGTCCTCGCCTTCAACCTCTCGCATTCCGCAGATCGGGCGCTGGTCGGCCTGACGCCGGGCGCCGCGATCGGCGTCGATGTCGAGGTGGTGCGCCCCCTGCCGGATGCCGAGCGGATCGCGCGAACGCATTTCGCCGCCGACGAGGCCGCCGCCCTCGCGGCCCTTCCGGCGGACGCGCGCGCAGCGGCCTTCTTCGACCTCTGGACCCGCAAGGAGGCGGTGGTGAAGGCCCTCGGCACCGGCCTGTCTCTGCCCCTGGACCGGTTCAGCGTATCGCTCCCCCCGGCGGCGCCGCGGCTCCTGCGCGGCGCCCGGAGCGACGCCCGGATCGAGGCCTGGACCCTGGCGACGCTCGATCTCGGTCCGGCCTACGCCGCCACCGTCGCGGTTCGGTCGGCCGACGCAGCCGTCTCCTGCCGGGCATGGGCCGCGGACTGGCCGGATCGTCTCGGCTGAAACCGGCAAAACCGCGCTTGCGGCCCGGGGAAGGCACGGCTATACACCCGTCGCCGGCCCCAGCGGACACGCAGGGCCGCCTTCGGAGTGTAGCGCAGTCTGGTAGCGCACCACGTTCGGGACGTGGGGGTCGCAGGTTCAAATCCTGCCACTCCGACCAATCTTTCCCGAGATTCAGCATCATCCCGGCACTGACCGCCGACCGCTCCTTCGCGTGAAGGGCGGCACCTGGCGCATCAGGCTGTGCGAAGCGGGCCCTGGAGTGCGATCGAGATCCGGCCCGCCGATGACGGATTGCTCTGTTCGCTCGTCTGATACTCCGCCAGCCGCGGCGCGGTCAGGTTGCGCAGTTCATGGAGCAGCGCCGCCTGCGCGGGCTCAGCCGAGAAGGCGTGATCCGCGTCGGCGATGACGCGGACGGGCTCGCCCAGGATCGCGGCCGCTTCGTCCAGGGAACCGAGCTGGGTCCGAAGATCGACCAGGCCGAGGTCGCCGGCACTGTAGATGACGACGAGCCTCGCTCCGCGGCGACGCACGTCGGCGATGCGCGCGCTGATCGATCGCGATCGTTCGTTCGACCCGGCGGGTTTGACGAACTTGTCGATCAGCCGCGCGGTGCTGCGCCGCGCGAGGGACCGGACGATCTTGCCGACCGGCGCCGCCCCGGTCAGGAGCCGCCGCCAAGTTCCCCATTTGAGCAACATGGCGGCGTAGGCCGAGATATGTCGGGCCGGCTTGGCGCCGTACGACTCGCCGCCGTGCGTCAATTCCCAATCGAAGCAGTACAGATTGATCAGGACCGCGGCGGTGATCCTGGGATCCTGGCAGATGGCGTGGAAGGCCAGATAGGCACCGTTGCAGGCGCCGACGACGATGACGGGCCGTGCCGTGTCCTCGGTGAGGACGTCGATGGCCGCGCGGAGGTCGCCGACGGCATCGAGCTTGTAGAGCGGCGACTCGCCGTCCGGCCGGTCGGCACTATCCCCGACCCCGCGGAGGTCCATCCGCAGCGAGGTCACGCCGAAGCGTGCGAGGGTCCGGGCCAGTGTCGTGGTGTGCCGGCCGTGGCCGGAATGCACGAAGGCGCCCAAGTTGACGAAGAGCACGGCGGGGGTTCTGGGCAGCACGGCCGGGGGCTGGCACCGGATGCCGAACAGTCCGTTCCCGAACCGAAGGGGCGCCTCGCTCCATCCCGCGCCGGTCATCGTCGTGTCCGCTGCCGGCGGACAGAGCGACCGGCCCGGTCGCTCCGCAGCATCCTCGGAGACGAAGTCCAGGATCCGCGTGCGCGTCGCCTCCGGCATGCTGCTCTGATGCGCATCCGTCAGAAGGCAGCCGAGCCTGGGGAATTCGCCGGCTTCGGCCCGGCTGCCCTGCTGCGTGAACTTGGCAGCGAGGTGTGCCAGATCGGGGCCCAGAAGGAGGATCCGGGGCGCCGGCGGCCGCGCAGCGCGGCAGAGATCGATCTGCGCCACATCCTCCTTCAGGTCCGCGTTCACGCTGAAGCCACCCACGGATAACAGGCCCGGCCGCTTCACCAGGGGGGTACCGTCCGGCTCGATATCGACGAGGCGCGCCTGCATCTCCATCTCGCGCAGATAGGCGCGGCCCCGCGTGAACGGCGCGAGGAGGACCAGCCGGTCGACACCGCCTTCCGCCGCGACGAGCGCCGCCAGCGTCGCCCCGAAGCGCAGGCCGACGAGGACGATCTCCTCCGCCTTCGCCTCGTCCCGCAGGACGCGAACGGCCCCGCGGATCGCGTCACAGGCGCTGGCTAGTCGTACGGGCGTGTCTTCCGAGTCGCCTTCACCCGGATAGTCGAAGCGGGCAACTGCGCAGCCCGCGGCCGCGATCCCTTCACTGAGGTCACGCCACCAGCGATGCACCGTATGCTGTTCATAACCGAATGTCCCGCAGAGCACGACGCCGCGGTTATTGCGACCGGCGCCGTACCAACCGAAATTTCCATCCAGCCAAAACGGTTTCATGGTATCGAACATGCGATGAAATTTTGAAAATTGTAAATTTTGGACTGGTCGGCCGTCAATGCGGCGAATAATAAATAATCGGTGTTGTGAAGACGTAGGGCTACCTAAGTAGATTCACGAAAATTTGCCGATCACGGGGTCGAGCGCGGGCTCCCTTGAGGGCCGGGTGCTCCATGACCGGACGATCGCGCCGACCCTTCCCCCGCGGCCGCCATCGCGAGGCCTGCGCGGTCGGACGGGGTGGGGCGCCGCTCGGCGCTGAAAGGTCCGTGACGCCGGCCCGGAGTTGGGCTGGGGCGGGGAGGCGCATGCCGCCGCAGAAGCGGGGTGGAACTCGTCGCAAGTGTCTCCAACGAGCCCCCGCGCTCGGCAGCGCCATCCGCACCTCTTCACGTCGACGCGGCGGGCGGATCGGAACGCAGGACTCGACAGCGCTCGCCGCGGACCGGCGCGGACCAACGGGCGCGACCCGGGGCTCGAAGATCGACGGGCAGACCCGATGGCGCGGCAGCAGCGTCGCCCTCTGCCCCATCGCCGACGCGTTTCCTGCGACAGCACCGCGGCGAGCGTCTATGGCTCCCGCTCATGGCCACGAGATCGCCAGCACCGGACCGACCGTCGCCGACCGCCTCCGCGGCATGGCGCGCCTTCGCGCAGAGCTTCGTCGCCTGCGCTGTTCTGGCAGGCGCGACGGCGCTGATCTTCGTCGCGGCCCTCGATCCCTACGGTTTACGGGCCGCACCCGGACGGCCGCCGGGCCCGATCATGGATGCCAACCAGCGGCTGTCCTACCCGCAGATCGCCCGCGGCGGCAGGTTCGATGCGGCGGTGTTCGGCACGTCCACCGCGCGGCTGCTCGACCCGGATGCCCTGGACGCGGCCTTCGGCGCCACGTTCGCGAATCTGGCGGTCAACGCCGCGACCCCGGATGAGCAGATCCGTCTCGCGGACCTGTTCCTGGCTGGCCGACCGGTCCGGGTCATCCTGTTCGGGCTCGACACGACGTGGTGCGCCGCCGATCCGCCGACACGGACCGCCAACGCCTTCCCCGACTGGCTCTACGCGGAGGCTGTATCCTGGGGCGCTCTGCGGCAGGCCAGCCTGCGCTCCGTGACGGTGGCGTTCCAGGCCGGTCTGGCGCGGCTCGGCCTGGAACGGCCGCGCATCCGCCGGGACGGTTACGCCGTCTTCACACCGTCGGAGGACCGGTACGATCCGGAGCGGGCGCACGCCCACATCCAGGCCGGCGCCCTCGATCCGGCCGCGCACGCGGACGCCCCCGACTCGGCAATGCCCGCGCTGACGCGGCTCGACCAGCTCCTCGGTCGAGTTCCGGCGGATGCGCTGAAGCTCGTGGCGTTCATGCCGGTGCACGTTGTGGCGCAGGGTACCCCGGGGACGCCGGCGGGGCGGCGCGAGGCCGCCTGCAAGGCGCGCGTCGCGGCGATCGGCGCACGACGCGGCGCGGTGGTGGTGGATTTCCGCATCCGATCGCCGATCACCGCGCAGGACGCGCATTACTGGGACGCGCTGCACTACCGCCTGCCGATCGCGGCGCGCATCGTACAGGATCTGAAGGACGCCGTGGCGCGCGGGACGAGCGATCCCGCGGGCGATTTTCAAGTGCTCGCACGCCCCTGACGGGTTGGATCAGGCGGCCGCACGCTCCGCGCGCGCCCATCCCTCCCGGGTGGCGCTGCAGTAATCGCCGTACCGCCCATCCCGGATCGCCGCCCGGGCGCCGGCCATCAGGTCCTGATAATAAGCGAGGTTGTTCCAAGTCAGCAGCATCATCCCGAGTATCTCATTCGACCGAACCAGATGATGCAGGTAGGCGCGGGAGTAATCCCGGGCAGCTGGGCACGTCGAGGCGTCGTCGAGCGGCGCCGTGTCCTCCGCGTGGCGGGCGTTGCGCAGGTTGATCCGGCCGTGGCGCGTGTAGGCAAGCCCGTGGCGCCCGGCGCGGGTCGGCATCACGCAGTCGAACATGTCGATGCCGCGGGCGACCGCGCCCAGGATGTCGTCCGGCGTGCCGACACCCATCAGGTAGCGAGGCTTGGCCTGCGGCAGATGCGGTTCCACCGTCTCGATCATGGCGAACATCACCGCCTGCGGCTCGCCCACCGCGAGGCCGCCGACCGCGTAGCCCTTCAAGTCGAGGTCGGTCAGGGAGCGGGCGCTCTCGATCCGGAGCGCCGGAACGTCGCCACCTTGAACGATGCCGAACATCGCGCGGCCGGGCTGCTCGCCGAAGGCGATACGGCAGCGTTCGGCCCAGCGCAGGGACAGGTGCATCGCCTTCTCGATGGCGCCGTGCTCGGCCGGGAGGCGGACGCACTCGTCGAGCTGCATCTGTATGTCGGAGCCGAGCAGGCCCTGGATCTCGATGGATCGCTCCGGGCTCATGTGGTGGGCCGTGCCGTCGATGTGCGAGCGGAAGGTGACGCCCTGCTCGTCGATCTTCCGCAGCGCCGAGAGGGACATGACCTGGAAGCCGCCGGAATCCGTCAGAATCGGCCGGTCCCAGTTCATGAATCGGTGCAGGCCGCCGAGCCGTGCCATCCGCTCGGCGCCCGGCCGCAGCATGAGATGGTAGGTGTTCCCGAGCACCACGTCGGCGCCGAGGTCGCGGACCTGCTCCGGATACATCGCCTTCACGGTCGCCGCCGTCCCGACCGGCATGAAGGCCGGCGTTCTGATGGTGCCGCGGGCCGTGGCAATCTCACCCGTGCGGGCGGTGCCGTCCTGCGCGACGAGGGTGAAGCCGAAAGGGACGGAGTCGGTCATGGTACATCCGCGCCCGGGCCCGGGAAGAGCAGGCTGGCGTCACCGTAGGAGTAGAACCGGTATCCGCTCTGGATCGCGTGCGCGTAGGCGGCCTGCATGGTCTCCAAGCCCGAGAAGGCGGAGACAAGCATGAAGAGGGTCGAACGCGGCAGGTGGAAGTTGGTCATCAGCGCGTCGATGGCGCGAAATCGGTAGCCGGGCGTAATGAAGATGTCGGTAGGGCCCGAGAAGGCCGCGAGCCGCCCATCCGGACCGGCGGCGCTTTCGAGGAGGCGGAGAGCCGTCGTGCCGACGGCCACGATCCGACCGCCCGCGGCGCGGACGGCGTTGAGCGCTCCGGCCGTGGCGGCGTCGAGATGGCCGACCTCCGCGTGCATCCGATGGCTCTCCGTATCCTCTGCCTTGACGGGCAGGAAGGTGCCGGCACCCACGTGAAGGGTCACGTGGTGGCGTTGCAGCCCGGCGGCGTCGAGGTCCGCCAGCAACGCCTCTGAGAAGTGCAGGCCCGCGGTCGGGGCCGCGACGGCGCCGAGATTGCGGGCATAGACCGTCTGGTAATCGGTCGCGTCCCGAACATCGGTGGCGCGCTTGCCGGCGATGTAGGGGGGCAACGGCAGGGCGCCTTCGGCCGCGACGGCCGCGTCGAGGTCCGAGCCGGCCCGATCGAACTCGAGCAGGATCTCGCCGGCCTCCGCTTTCCCCACCACCACGGCCGTAAGGTCGCCGAAGCGCAGCGTATCGGTGGGGCTGAGCCGCTTGGCCGGTCGTGCGAAGGCGCGCCAGCGGGCGGGCGCCTCCCGCAGATGCAGCAGAACCTCGGTTCGCTGGCCGGGCGCGCCGGGACGCGTGCGCACGCCGGTGAGCCGGGCCGGGATCACCCGCGTGTCGTTAAAGACCAAGGCGTCGCCCGCCCGCAGGGCGCCAGGCAGGTCACGCACCATTTTGTCCGCCAGCGGCGCGCCGGGGCGCACCACGAGCATTCGCCCGGTGTCGCGCGGCTCGGCCGGACGCAGGGCGATGCTGGTCTCCGGAAGATCGAAATCGAAGAGGTCCACGCGCATCGCCGGCTGCCTGCACCGAACGGCAGCAGGTTTCAACCGCGGAACCGGTGCGGGGCGTGCCCGTTTTCCGCGTCACCGAGACGCGAGAAGCTCCGCCGATGCCCTGGTACGCCGTGCGACCCCGAGATGAAGCCGACCCGCGCTGGCCTTTGCCGGGAAAGGTCGAGATCGTTCTGAAGGCGGAGAATCCTGAGAGCGCTCGGACGAAGTTCGAGGCGGCCTATCCGAGTCAGCCTTTCGGCAGTCCGGCCCTGTCGGTGCCCAACGCCGGCGTGGGGAGCTTCCGTGGGGATGCCGATGCGCTGACTGTGACCGAAACGGGCGAGCCGCCCGCATCGCGGGATTGAGGCCGATGACGATATCGAGCCACCCCGGACGGGTCACGTTGGATGGCCAACTCCTCGGCTACTGGGAGCGGGAGGCAGCGCGTCTGGATGCCCTAGCCACCGGGTCGCGCTTTGCTTGGCAACGCCGCAGGTACCTTCGGAAGGCGGAGGTTGCCCGCGCCAAGGCAGAGCTCAGCCGCCAGCGCGAGGCTACGCGTGGTCAGGACGGAAGCGCGTCGGAGACTTAGCTAGGGCTAAGAATTTTTCGGTGCCCTAGAACCTTTGCCGTGGCCTTGGCCGTGTGTCGTCCCTTAAGGGGCCAGCGACTCGCAGACGGCGCACACCATGGACCGCACACAGAAAGCCGCCCTCCTGAGCGCCGGCGTCGGCCTCGCCGTCACCGCCCTCAAATTCTATGCCGCTGCCGCCACCGGCAGCCTCGCCCTGTATTCCGACGCACTGGAAAGCATCATCAACGTCGTTGCGGCGGTGGGCGCCTTCGTGGCCCTGCGGGTGGCTGCGCGACCGGCGGACGAAGATCATCCCTATGGCCACCACAAGGCCGAGTTCTTCTCGGCGGTCATCGAAGGTGCGCTGATCGTCGTTGCGGCGCTCCTGATCCTGCGGGACGCCTATTTCGGTCTTCTCGCCCCCAAGCCCCTCGACGCGCCGGTGCTCGGCCTCGCCATCAATTTCGGCGCGAGCATCATCAATGCCGTCTGGGCCTTCGCGCTGATGCGGTGGGGCCGAATGTGGCGCTCACCGGCCCTCATTGCCGACGCTCGGCACGTCTTCGCGGATGTCGTGACATCCTGCGGTGTACTCGCCGGCGTGAGTGCGGTTCTCGCGACGGGCTACCCCGTCCTCGATCCGGCCGTGGCTGGCTTGGTGGCGCTCCACATCCTCTGGTCCGGTTTCCAGATGGTTCGGGAATCCGTCGACGGTCTGATGGATCGCGCTGCCTCACCCGAACTGATCGCGGAGATTCGAACGCTGATCTCGAAGCATGGTGAGGGCGCCTTGGAAGCCCATGATGTGCGGACGCGATCCGCCGGTCAGGCCACCTTCATCGACTTCCATCTGGTCGTGCCGGGAACGATGACGGTCGAGGATTCGCATTCCATCTGCGACCGCCTGGAAAGCGCTCTCGAGACGACGATCACCGGGGCCGTCGTGACGATCCACGTCGAGCCGGCAGCGGAAGCGAAGGCACACGGCTTGCCGGTCCTCTAGGCGACGGTCTCGCTGATGCGGCGGCCCCGGAGGAGGGCTCGCCCGGTACGATAGGCACGCGCGCGAACACGATCTACGTGCCGCTGACCTGCCTGAACACGGAAGGACTCGTCCATGGTAAGCGACCCGTCAGCCCGATGGTCACCGTCGTGCTGCGCCCTGACCGGTCCGACGGGGCGACCCCGTACTGGAACACCAACCACGATGCGACGCGCACCTCCGACCGGGGGGCCGTCGATTGTGGGGGACGACGACCTTGTCGACTCATCGAGTCTTCTCCAACCTGTGCCTCAGCTCCAGGCATGGGACGGCGGGTTCACGCCGTTCAACGCATGATTGCCGATGATGGCATACTTCCAGCGCACCGGATCGTGGAGCGTGTGCGTCCGGGCGTTGCGCCAGTGGCGATCGAGATTCTCCGCTGCCAGCGTCGAGCGGGTGCCCGAAAGCTCGAAGAGCTTGTTCGAGGCCGCCAGCGCGACTTCAGTGGTGAGGACCTTGGCTTCCGCTACGGACAGTTGCGCCGCCGCGACACTCTCGGCGGTCGGACGAGCGACTGCGTCGTCGAGGGCGAGGCCGGCCCGATCCAGCAACGCTTCGGCGGCGTGCTGGCGGATGGTCAGATCGCCGATCGCCTGAATGGTGTACGGGTCTTCGGAGGCGCGCTCCAGCCCGCTGTCGATCCACGGCCGCGCCTTCTCGCGCACGAAGCGTATCGTGTCGTCCAGGGCTTCACGCCCAATCCCGGCGTCGACGGCCCCCTGAATGATCTGAAATACCGCCCCATCCGCGGTCGGCGCCGCGTAGCCCTTCCAAGCTGGGACAAGGTGGCTCCTGGGCACCCGCACGGCATCGATGAGAACCGTGCCGCTCGCGGTGCCGCGTTGGCCGAAGCTCGACCAGTCGTCGAGCACGGTGAGGCCCGGCGCATCCCGCGCCGCGATGGCGTACCAGGCCCGACCCTCGTCATCGAGGGCCACGATCGGCACGCGGTGAGCCAGAAGCGCCCCCGTGGCGTAGAACTTCTCGCCGCGCACGACCACATGGTCGCCGTGATCGGTGAAGCGCGTGTCAAAGTCCGCCGCCCGCTTGGTGCCGCGCTCCGAGAACGCGTTGCCGAACCGGATGCCGCTGAGCACCTCGTCGAACAGGAGTCGCTTCTGCGCCTCGTCCGAGACCGTGCGGATCGCCGCCACGATGCCGAGGTGGTTCTGCGCGATCTGCGCGATGGCTGGATCGGCCGCCGCGATGATCGCGATCACCCGGGCGAGGGTGCGGTACGAGACCTCGGGCCCACCAAAAGCCCGCGGCACGTTGATCGACCACAGTCCACTCTGCGAGAAGGCATCCAGTTCAGCGAGGGGACGTACGGACGCGCGGTCACGCTCCGAGGCGCCTGCCCGGAACGCAGTCGCGAGCCGATGGGCGACGGCGAGTGCCTCGGCGTCGTCACGGATGACGTGGGCGGGAACGGGTGACCGGGTGGGGCCCGGTGTGCCCCTGGGATTCTCCGGCGCGAGCGTGCGCGCATCGACGGCGACGTTCATGATGCAACTCCGACAGGACAGGATTTCGCAGTCTTACGCGGCGCTCAGGCCGCCTGGGCTCGCGTCTCGCGGGCGGCTTCCAGGGCGCGGACGCGCGGGATCACGTGCTGGCCGAAATAAGCGACCTCTTCTTGGAAGTGCAGGAACGCCAGCAAGGCCAGATCGGCGCCCGCATCCTTGAGGGCGAAGATCCGCTCGGCGATCTGGTCCGGCGTGCCAATCAGGTTGGTCTTGAAACCGTCATTGTACTGGACGAGGTCCTCGAAGCTGGATTGCGCCCAGTTGCCTTCGCCCTCTGGCGAGGACTTGCCGGCGTTCTTTGCCTCATGGCCAAAGGCCTTCACGGCATCTGGATCAGCGCCGTCGATGATCTCCTGAAGGACGGCGCGGGCCTCCTCCTCGGTATCACGGGCGATCACGAAGGCATTCACGCCGATCCGCGGGCGATTGCCAGTCTCGTCTGCCTTGGCACGGATGTCGTCCACCTGAAGGCGGATGTTTTCCGGCGTGTTGCCGTTGGTGAAGTACCAGTCGGACACGCGCGCCGCCATGTCGCGCGCCGCCCGCGACGAGCCCCCCTGAAAGATCTCCGGCAGGGACTGAGCGGGCTTCGGCTTCAGGGTGTAGTTGCTGTAGCGGTAGAAGTCGCCGCGGAAGGTGAAATTGTCCTCGGTCCAGATCCCGCGCAGGCTTCGGATGAACTCCTCCGATCGGCGGTAGCGTTCGTCGTGGTCCAGCCAGGGCTCACCGATGGCGCGGAACTCGCCCGAGAACCATCCCGAAACGATGTTGACCGCGACGCGGCCTTCGGTGAGTTGCGAGATCGTCGCGATCTGCTTCGCAGCGAGCGTCGGATTCCAAGGCCCCGGCAGGATCGCGGCAATTACCTTGAGGCGCGTGGTCGCCGCAAGTAGTGCGTGGCTGAAGGCGACGGACTCGTGCTGATATTCGGCGCCGTATCCCGCAGTGAAGCGGATCTGCGTCAGGCCGTAATCGAAGCCCGCCTCCTCGGCGATCTGCGCAAGCTTGCGGTTGTACGCCGCGTCCCAGCTCGTCCGCTGCGGGATCTTGCTGATGACGAGACCGCCCGACACATTGGGTACCCAATAGGCGAAGCGGATCGGTTCGGGAGGCGATGTATCGCTATGAGAATTGGTCATCCGGCATTACCTCGCATGAGCGGCGCACACGCGCCGTCTTACCTGCTGTCGATCGCCGTGAACTGAATACAACATGCAGAACGCGGGCAATCACGCAAGGACACGGAAAGTATTCCGACGCGGAGCCCGCAGGTCAAAGGAACACGTTACTTTTTTTATGACAGGAATGACGATGCTCTGCTACGGAGAGCGTATCGCATGCACGATTATCCTACGCCGTCAGCGTGCGATCCGGCTCGTGTAGGCGACGCCACGCGTAGACCGAGAAGACGCCGATCAGGCACGCGGCGAGGCCGAACCACGTGAACGCGTATTGCAGGTGGTTGTTCGGCAGGTCGATGCGCAGTTGCCCACCTCGTGGCCACGTGGTCTGATCCGGCACCGCATCCGCCTCGATCAGGTAAGGGGCCGCATCTGCGAGGCCGCGGGCAGCCGCGATGCCGGCGACGTCGCGGTTGAACCATTCGCCCAGCGTCGGATCGGGTTCCGGCACGAACATGGTCCGGGGTTCGCTGGCCCGAAGAATGCCAGTGACCTCCGTCGGCCCCTCGATCAGACCGTTCCGGCGGTCACCCTGCGCCTTCAACTCGGTCGGCACGAAGCCGCGATTGATCAGTACCAAGCCGCCATCTTCGCGCGCGAACGGCGTGAGGACGTAGTAGCCCTGAAGCGCCCGGCCCGGCGTCTCACCGGCAGCGAGGCCGTGGACCAGCGTTTCCCGGTCGTTGAGAAAGCGGCCCGTCACGCGGACGTGGCGAAACTCGTCGCGATTCGGCTCCCAGGTCGCCGACGACGGCGGCGGCACCGGCTCGGCACGGGTCTGGCGCAGGATCCGGGTGATGAGATCCTCCTTCCAGGCCCTGCGCTCGAGTTGCCAGGTCCCCAGGCCCAGAAGGATCGCGAGGGCGATCAGGGATGCCATCCCCGGCGCGATCAGGTCACGCCACGCCGGCCGCGATGATCCCGACCGGTTCACGGCTCGAAGCGTCCCTGCTCGGCCTTGTTGCTGTATTGCAGCGCGATCAACATGCCCTTCAGCGGACGGACCAGGATCAGGCTGAGACCGATCGAGAGCGTCGTGGCCACCAGGGCGTGGACCCAGATCGGCGGCTCGTAGGTGATCTCCATCCAGAGGGCGAGGCCGACCACGATCAGTCCCACGATCGACATCACGAAGAACGCCGGTCCATCGGCCGAATCGAAGTGCGTATAGTCGAGGCCGCACGCCTCGCAGGAGGGGCGCAGGGTCAAGTAGCCCTTGAACAGGTGACCCTCGCCGCAGCGCGGGCATCGGCCGCGCAAACCCGTCGGGATCGGCGGCGGCGGCGAATAGGTGCGTTGGTCCACGTGCACACTCCAGACCGATCCGGGAAACCGCTTCCGGACGACGCCCGGAGCATTCCATCGATATGGGGATCCCATCGCGCCGAAACGAAAAAGGGCGGCCCAAGCCGCCCTTCGCAGACCCGCCATGCATCAGCGAGATGGATCGCCGTCAGTGGGCGCCACCGCCGTGGAAGACACCCGAACCCCACACGTAGATGGCGGCGAACAGGAACAGCCACACGACATCGACGAAGTGCCAGTACCAGGCCGCGAACTCGAAGCCGAGATGCTGACGGGTGGTGAACTCGCCCGCATAGGTCCGGAACAGGCACACTGCCAGGAAGATGGTGCCGATGATGACGTGGGCGCCGTGGAAGCCCGTCGCCATGAAGAAGGTCGACGAGTAGATGCTGCCCGAGAAGCCGAACTCGGCGTGGCTGTACTCGTAGGCCTGGCAGGCCGTGAACAGCACGCCGAGGATGATGGTCAGCCACAGACCATACTTCAGACCCTTGCGATCACCTTCGAGCAGCGCGTGGTGCGCCCAGGTCACCGTGGTGCCTGAGGTGAGAAGGATGAGAGTGTTCAGGAGCGGCAGGTGCCAGGGATCGAAGGCTTCGATGCCCTTCGGGGGCCAGACGCCGCCGGTGAATTCCACGCGGGAGACCTGGATCGGATCGGCGGTATAGAGGGCAGCCTCGAAATACGCCCAGAACCACGCCACGAAGAACATCACCTCGGAGGCGATGAACATCATCATGCCGTACCGGTGATGGAGCTGCACGACACGGGTGTGATCGCCCGAATTGGCCTCGTGCGCCACGTCCTTCCACCACGAGTACATCGTGTAGAGGACGCCTATCGCACCGGCGCCGAAGATGTACGGGCCGGGCGTCAAGGTACCGATCTGGAGGCTTTTCATCCAGAAGACGGCGCCGAACGCCATCAGAAAGCCCGAGAAGGCCCCGATCAGCGGCCATGGACTTGGATTCAGGATGTGAAAGTCGTGATTCTTGGCATGCGCCTCGGCCATCGTCCCGTCGCTCCTCACCCTTGCGCCCCGCGCCGTTCCCGGCATTCGGCCTTACGCTGCTTGCCCTTGGCTGGACGCGACCGAGACCCCGCCCAAGCTTGCCGGCACGTTTAGTCTGTGCGGGTCCGTCTTGTCACGGTCCCGCGATCAGAAATCGCCCTTCGATCCGGAAGACGCTGAATTCGCCACACTCCCCGTCACCGGCTGACCGTTCTTGGCCGCGAAGTAGGTGTAGGACAGCGTCATCTCGGACAGGTGCGCGGTGTTCGAGTCGTCCCGGACCGCCGGATCAACGTAGAACACCACCGGAACGTCCAGGGTTTCACCGGGTTGAAGCGTCTGCTCGTTGAAGCAGAAACAGGCGATCTTCACGAAGTAGCTGCCCATCAGGCCGGGCTGGACGTTGAACGTCGCCACACCCGTCGACGGTTTGGATCCGGTGTTCTGCACGCGGAAGAACACCGTCTTGGTCTCCCCCAACGTGGCCTCGACGCGGTTCGCCTCGGGGGCGAACTTCCACGCCAGACCCGGGGCCACGTTCGTGTCGAAATGCACCACCATGCTGTCGTGGGCCCGCGCCGCCGACGCGGCGAGGGCGGGGCCCTGACGCGGGGTCCCGTCGTAACCCGTCGCCTTGCAGAAGGCGTCGTAGAGCGGCACCGACGCGAAGGCGAGCCCGATCATCCCGATCGCCAGACCCGCGCAGGCGAAGGCCGTCCGGGTGGCCCCACGTCCGGGGTTGGCACGGGGTGTCATCATCGCGCCCTCCTTACATCGGCCGGCTGAGGATCTGCGGTCCGAGTTTGACGATCGTCAACACGAAGAAGAGCAGCACCCAGGCACCGAGCGCCAACGCGATGGCGATCGACCGCTTGCGGCGCCGCGCCTCCTCCTCCGGCGTCAGGGGACGGTGCTGGACCTCGGGATTCCCCATGGCGGTCAGCCCAGGACCGGCCGGAACAGGCCGAAGCTCTGCTCGGCGAGAAGCGCCGAGAACAGGGCGAACAGGTAGAGGATCGAGAAGCCGAACATGCCCATTGCAGCGCGCTTCTCCGCCTCGCCGTGGCGGTTCCGGAGCACGCGGATGCTGAAGGCGATCATGCCCACACCGCCCACGAGGCCGATCACCGCGTAGAGGAGGCCTCCGAAGCCCAACGCAACAGGCACGAGACCGAGCGGCGCAAGGAACAGCGAGTACCATACGATCTGCCGGCGGGTGGAAGCCGGTCCGGCCACGTTCGGCATCATCGGGATGCCGGCGCGGGCGTATTCGTCGGCCTTGATGAGCGCCAGCGCCCAGAAGTGCGGCGGCGTCCAGATGAAGATGATGGCGAACAGGATCAGGGACTCGATTCCGACCGACCCGGTCACCACGGCCTGGCCGATCACGGGCGGCAGCGCGCCGGCGGCCCCGCCGATGACGATGTTCTGCGCGGTCGCTCGCTTCAACCACATGGAGTAGACCACCGCGTAGAACACGATGGTGAAGGCGAGGAGCGCGGCGGCCAGGAGATTGGCGGCCAGCCCCAGCACCACCACCGAGGCCACCGACAGGAACAGCCCGAAGCCGAGGGCCTCCTCGGACGTGATCTTGCCCGCAGGAATCGGCCGCTTTGCCGTGCGGCTCATCACGGCGTCGATGTCGGCATCCCACCACATGTTGAGGCAGCCGGAGGCCCCGGCGCCGATCGCGATGGCGAGCAGGGAAATCGCGCCGATGGCCGGCTGCACGTGGCCCTGCGACACGACCATCCCGACCAGGGCGGTGAAGATCACGAGGACCATCACCCGCGGCTTCAGCAGGGCGAAGTAATCCGGCACATCCCCGCCTGCGGCCGAGAGGGCCGGAGCTGGGACGTCCGGTCCGATGCTGTTCGTCAGGCTCGTCATCGCGTCTGCTGCTGCTGTGCCGGCGCCCGGCCACGCGCGTCACGGCCGAGTCACGTTACGAATTCGACGTGTTTCAAGGGACGGCGCGAGTGGGGCCCGGGACTGCTCCCCGGCCCGTGCTCGTCGCCCTCAGCGCTCGCCCTTGCCGGGAGGCCGCGGATCGGCCACCGGGGAAGGGCGAGGGCCGCCGAAGCGGCCCTCGCGGTGTGTCTATCAGTGCGCGCCCGGCTCGTCGACGATGCGGGGCAGCGTCTCGAACTGGTGGAACGGGGGCGGCGAGGAGAGCGTCCACTCGAGGGTGGTGGCGCCTTCACCCCATGGATTGTCCGCGGCCCGCTCCTTGGAGCGGAAGGCCAGGACCACGCCGATCACGAACACGAACATGCCGAGACCAAAGATGTGGCCGCCGTAGGTCGATACCTTGTGCCACTGTGCGAAGGCATCCGGATAGTCGGCGTAGCGACGCGGCATGCCGGCGAGACCGAGGAAGTGCATCGGGAAGAACAGGACGTTCGCTCCGATGAAGGCCAGCCAGAAGTGCAGCTTGCCGGCCCATTCCGGGATGATGTGACCGGTCATCTTCGGGAACCAGTAGTAGATGCCGGCGAAGATGATGAACACGGCGCCGAGCGAGAGCACGTAGTGGAAGTGCGCGACCACGTAGTAGGTGTCGTGCAGGTACTTATCGACCGCCGAGTTGGCCAGCACGACGCCGGTCACACCGCCGACCGTGAAGAGGAAGATGAAGCCCACCGCCCAGTGCATCGCGGCGGTGAAGCGGATGGAGCCGCCCCACATGGTGGCGATCCACGAGAAGATCTTCACGCCGGTCGGGACCGCGATCACCATCGTGGCGAACACGAAGTAGGACTGCGTCTGGAGCGAGAGGCCGACGGTGTACATGTGGTGGGCCCACACGACGAAGCCGACGACGCCGATCGCCACCATGGCGTAGGCCATCGCGAGGTAGCCGAAGACCGGCTTGCGGGAGAACGTCGCGATGATGTGCGAGACGATGCCGAAGGCCGGCAGGATCATGATGTAGACTTCGGGGTGACCGAAGAACCAGAACAGGTGCTGATACAGGATCGGATCGCCACCGCCGGCCGGGTCGAAGAAGGTCGTGCCGAAGTTGCGGTCTGTGAGCAGCATCGTGATGGCGCCCGCGAGAACCGGCAGCGACAGGAGCAGCAGGAACGCGGTGACCAGCTCGGCCCAGGCGAAGAGCGGCATCTTGTGCAGCGTCATGCCGGGGGCGCGCATGTTCAGGATGGTGGTGATGAAGTTGATCGCGCCGAGGATCGAACCAGCGCCCGACAGGTGCAGGGCGAAGATCGCGAAGTCGACGGCCGGGCCGGGATGGCCGGCGGTCGAGAGCGGCGGATAGACGGTCCAACCGGTGCCCGCACCGGACGCGCCCGGCGCGCCCTCGACGAACAGCGAGCACAGCAGGGAGCAGAAGCCCGCCACCGTCAGCCAGAACGAAATGTTGTTCATGCGCGGAAACGCCATGTCGGGCGCGCCGATCATGAGGGGCACGAACCAGTTGCCGAAGCCGCCGATCAGCGCCGGCATCACCATGAAGAACACCATGATGAGGCCATGGCCCGTGACGAACACGTTGTAGGTCGCGGGGTTCGAGAAATACTGCAGGCCGGGCGCTTCCATCTCCATCCGGATGCCGAAGGAGAGGAACGCGCCGATCATGCCGGCACAGAAGGCGAAGAGCAGGTAGAGGGTGCCGATGTCCTTGTGGTTGGTCGACAGGAACCAGCGGGCGAAGAACGACGGCTTGTGGTCGTGGACCTCGTGGGCCTCGGCATGGGCTGCGGCTGTAGCCATGGATTCGGGTGCCTTGTGGATCTGATGGGTTCGGTTCGGTCAGCCGGGGCTCAGCGCGCCTCGGCGAAGCTCGTGCCGTTGTCGATGCGGGCGTACTTGGTCTTCGCTTCCTTGAGCCAGTCGGCGTAGGCTTGCTCGCTCACCACGCGGACCACGATCGGCATGTAGGCGTGGCGCTGGCCGCAGAGCTCGGAGCACTGGCCGTGGAAGGTGCCTTCCTTGTCGGCCTGGAACCACATCTGGTTCAGTCGGCCGGGAACGGCGTCGATCTTGAAGCCGAAGGCCGGCATTGCCCAGGAGTGCAGGACGTCGGCCGCGGTCACCTGGATCTTCACGATCTTGCCGACCGGGACCACCATCTCGTTGTCGGTCTGCAGCAGGCGCGGTTGCTTGTCTTCGTCGATGTTGGCGTCGAAGGTGAAGCCGCCGCCGTTCTCGGTCTGCGGGTACTCGTAAGACCAATACCAGGCGTGACCGATGACCTTGACGATCATGTCGGCCTTCGGATCCGAGAGCTGCGTGCGCAGCAGGCGGAAGGACGGGATCGCGACGGCGACGAGGATCAGCACCGGCACGATCGTCCAGGCGATCTCGATGGCGGTGTTGTGCGTCGTGCGCGAGGGCGTCGGGTTTCGCTTCTCGCCGAACCGGAAGATGCACCACAGGATCAGGCCCAGCACGAAGACCGAGATCGCCAGCGACAGCCAGTGAAGGCCGACCTCGAAGCTGAGGATGTCGCGACCGTTCTCGGTCACCTGGACCTGCCGGCTCATCTCCCACGGGACCGGCTGACCGAATCCCGCCGCCAGCGCGCCACTAACTGGGAAGAGCGAAGCGCCGAGGGCGGCGAGGCTCCAGAGTGACCGGTTGATCGTCCGCACCGTTCGCATCTGCCTCTCGTGGCTCCCCTGAACTGTCTGGCTACTGTCGGACATTCCGTCTTGATCGCGAGCGGGATTGTACCGACGTGACGGAGTAGCGGTTGTGTCACCCGGCATTATCCGACCGGGGCTTCAGACCACAAGGGCCGCCGAGGTGCAACCGCACAAGCGTCGCATCGGGCGCTTTCCAGGCAGTTCGCGGGCGCACGTGGCCCGCTCGCACAAGGGCGACGGGGTTGTCCACGGTTGGCATTGCCGGGTCCCCGCCCCACCGGATACGTGTTCGGCTCGAATAGGAGTGCTGGATGTCTTGGGAACCGGAGTGTCGACCCGGCGAGCTGCCCCCCGCCTCGGAGCAGGTGCCGATGCAGGTCATGGCCTATACGGGCGGCAAGCCTCGGCCGGGAGTTCGCGTGCTCGCCGCGGAGGTGCCGGTCAACCTCATCTACGGCAGCGTGCCGCACGCGGTGATGATGGCCACCCCCGTCGACCTGGAGGATTTCGCCTGCGGCTTCAGCCTCACGGAAGGGATCGTCGAAGGCATCGAGGAGATTCGAGAGACGCGGGTTGAGACCGGACCGGATGGGGTGCGGCTTCATGTCGAGCTGGCCCCCGGGCGCCTGCGCGAGCACTTGGCTCGCAAGCGCGCGATCAGCGGTCGCACCGGGTGCGGGGTCTGCGGCATCGAGGATCTCAGCGATCTCCCCTGGGCCGAGCGGCGGGCCGGGGGGACGGTGCAGGTGACGCTCCCGGCCATCGCGCGGGCGCTGTCGTCGCTGGATGCCGCTCAGAAGTTGGGAGCCGAGACCCGGGCGGTTCACGCCGCTGCCTGGGCGCGGCTCGACGGCAGCCTCGTCGCTGTCCGTGAGGATGTCGGCCGCCACAACGCCCTGGACAAGCTGATCGGCGCCTTGATGCGGGCCGGGACGGATACCGATGCGGGCTTTCTGGTGATCACCAGCCGCTGTTCCTTCGAGATGGTCGAGAAGGCCGCCCGCCTCGGAGCGGCCATCATCGTCGCGATCTCAGCGCCGACCGCCCTGGCCCTCGAACGTGCCCGCGCGCACGCGATAACGCTCTGCGCCATCGCGCGCGCCGACACGGTCACGATCTTCACCGGCGCGGAGCGGCTGATACCCGTCGAACCGGCTTATTGAGCGGCGCCCTGGTCCCTGTCGACCGTGCCCGGAACGATGGTCGCACCGCCGATCACCCGCACGGGCTTCTTCTCCGAAGGCGGATCCTTCCAATCCTTCGGCGCCGGTTTGGGTGCCTCCGCAACCACCGTCTCGGCAGGCTTGTCCGGCGCCGCGGCGCCGGGCGTTGCCGGCTGAGCCTTCCCGATGGAGGCCTCCCGGGGATCGGCCTTCACATCCGCCTTCGCATCCCGTCTGGCCCCGGCCTTGCCCGCTTCGGCGGGTGCGACGGTGGGGGCGGGCGCCTCAGGGCTGGTACGAAGCGATGGACGGAGTTCGGGCGGTTTAGCGGGGACCGCGCGCGCGACTTTCCGCGGAACGCCGGACCGGCCGCCGGCATCGGGGTTGACGCCGTCGGGATTCAGCTCCGGCCGCATGGCCTCGCCGGCCGGCCTGCGCTGAAGCCGCAGGGGCTGGGTTTCATCGAAGGGCGAGGGTCGCGCAACGCGTCGGGGCGCAGCCTCTTCCTCGGTCCAGCCGAAGCCGGGCGCCGGGCGCTCGAGCCGCGCATAGGTTTCCGGAGCATTGACGCGCCTCTGGCCGACGATTGCGCCGGCGGCCGGATCGACGAGCAGGCGGACCGGAGCCCCGGTGGGGCTCACCGCATCCACGACGTAGACGCGCCCGTCGAAGCGCGGACGACTCAGGTCGGTGAAGCCGCGGTCCGCCAGACGCCACGCGACCACGCGCGGCGGCAAGATCTCGTCTTCGAATGCAAATTGCGCGTGGGCATTGCCGCAGAGCCCCAGCATGGCGCTACCCGCCACGAGCGCTGCGCAGAACGCCTGGTTCGTCAACATGCGGAGGCGCGGGGCCGATCTGCTCTTCATCGTCACTCTTGTACGTTCTCGGTTTGGAGACCCGGCAGAGTGTCCGGTTTCCGGCATGGTCCGGGCCGGCGAACCCGGGCCTCGACCATGCCGGCGAGGTCGTTGCCCCGCATGCCGCTTGTGCTCGGCCTGGCTCGTAGACCGCGCGATTCGGGCGAGAATGCGGAAGCTGCGCGTTCGCGTCGTCCGTGGAGTCGCGGCATCCTTGCCGCACCGGTCGCCAGTCACTTGCTGAAAGCAGTTCGATCTGGCAGTTTCGTGACTTAGGACAGCACAACTGTCCCATCGGCCGTGCACCCCGGCCGTCGCCGACTCGCGCGTGGGCGAGAAATCCGGCAGACGGATACGGGCGCGCCAGCGCACCGCTCCTTCGAGCGGTCTGGGTCCTCGATGAAGGCAAGTCGACGGGGGCGTCCCAGCGGGACCGACCGGACGGCCTGCGACATGAGGTCAGAGCGCAGGGCGCCGACGGCTTGCGGGCATGAAAGATGCTCGCGGGTTCAAGGGCTGCGGACGGATTCGAGGGAAGGACGAGACGAAGCATGTCACAACGCAGACCCGCCGAAGAGTTTGCTGTGTCCTCGGTCCACGCCGCCGCTCCGCGCGGTGGCGCGATGCCGCTCGTCGTGCGCGATCCCGCCCTCCCGAAAGCTCAGGGTGCCTACGATCCCGCGAAC
Source organism: Methylobacterium longum (assembly GCF_022179385.1). Classification (GTDB taxonomy): domain Bacteria; phylum Pseudomonadota; class Alphaproteobacteria; order Rhizobiales; family Beijerinckiaceae; genus Methylobacterium; species Methylobacterium longum. The sequence continues at coordinate 33,782 of NZ_BPQS01000006.1, forward strand.
GAGCGCGACGCCTGCGGTGTCGGGTTCATCGCCGACATGCACGACCGGCGCACCCACGCGATCGTCGCTCAGGGTCTGAAGATCCTGGAGAACCTGGATCACCGCGGCGCGGTCGGCGCGGACCCGAAGATGGGCGATGGCTGCGGCATCCTCACGCAAATTCCGCACGGCTTCTTCGCCGACGAATGCTCGCGCCTCGGCTTCGAACTGCCGCCGGCCGGCGCTTACGCGATCGGCCAGTTCTTCCTGCCCAAGGCCGAGGAGCCGCGGGCGATCATCCAAGACATCGTGGAATCCGTCCTGGCCTCCGAAGGGCTGCCGGTGCTCGGCTGGCGGGACGTGCCGGTCGATCCGGAGGATCTCGGTGCGGCCGTGAAGGCTACGGAGCCCCATCACCGGCAGGTCTTCATCGGCCGGCCCGCATCGGTCTCCGACCAGGACGTCTTCGAACGCCGGGTCTACGTCGCCCGCAAGGCGATTTCCAACAAGGTCTACGCCCTCGACGATCCGCGGGTGAAGGAATTCTACCCGGTCTCCGTGTCGACCCGGACCATCGTTTACAAGGGCATGGTGCTGGTCACGCAGCTCGGCGGCTACTTCCTCGACCTGAAGGACGATCGCTTCGTCTCCGCGATTGCCCTCGTGCACCAGCGCTTCGCCACCAACACCTTCCCGACCTGGCGTCTATCGCACCCCTACCGGATGGTGGCGCATAACGGCGAGATCAACACGCTGCGCGGCAACGTCAATTGGATGGCGGCCCGTCAGGCAAGCGTGGATTCCGATCTCTTCGGCAACGACATCTCGAAGCTGTGGCCGATCTCCTACGAGGGACAGTCCGACACCGCCTGCTTCGACAACGCCCTCGAGTTCCTGGTGCAGGGCGGTTACCCGCTTGCCCACGCGATGATGATGCTGATCCCGGAGGCCTGGGCCGGCAACCCGCTGATGAGCGAGGAGCGGCGGGCCTTCTACGAGTATCACGCCGCCCTGATGGAGCCGTGGGACGGCCCCGCCGCCGTGGCCTTCACGGATGGCCGCCAGATCGGCGCCACCCTCGACCGCAACGGTCTGCGCCCGGCGCGCTACATCGTGACCGACGACGGCCTCGTCGTGCTCGCCTCCGAGATGGGCACCCTGCCGATCCCGGACGAGAAGATCGTGCAGTCCTGGCGCCTCCAGCCGGGCCGCATGCTGCTGATCGACCTCCAGAAAGGCCGCATCGTCTCCGACGAGGAGATCAAGGGCGAGCTGGCGGCCGCGCATCCCTATGCCGAATGGGTGAAGAACACCCAGATCGTGCTGGAGGACTTGCGTCCGGTGCAGCCGCGCGAGTCGCGTGGTGACGTCGGCCTCCTCGATCGCCAGCAGGCCTTCGGGTACACGCAGGAAGATCTCAAGCTGCTGATGCAGCCCATGGCCGTCACCGGCCAGGAGGCGGTCGGCTCGATGGGCACGGACACGCCGCTCTCGGCCCTCTCCGAGAAGTCGAAGCTGCTCTACACCTACTTCAAGCAGAACTTCGCGCAGGTGACGAACCCGCCGATCGACCCGATCCGCGAGGAGGCCGTGATGAGCCTCGTCTCGTTCATCGGGCCGCGGCCGAACCTCCTCGACATGGAGGGCGCGTCCCGGCGCAAGCGCCTGGAAGTACGCCAGCCAATCCTGACGAACGGCGACCTGGAGAAGATCCGCTCGATCGGCCATTTCGAGGACCGGTTCGATACCAAGACCCTGGACATGACCTACCCGGCCGAGTCGGGCGCGCAGGCCATGGACGGAGCGCTCGATCGCCTCTGCGACCGCGCCGAAGCGGCGGTGCGCGGCGGCTATAATATCATCGTGCTGACCGACCGGGCGGTCGGGCCGGACAGGATCCCGATTCCGGCGCTGCTCGCCACCGCATCCGTGCACAATTACCTGATCCGGAAGGGCCTGCGGACCTCGGTCGGCTTGGTGGTCGAGTCGGGCGAGCCGCGCGAGGTGCATCACTTCGCGTGTCTGGCGGGCTACGGCGCCGAGGCGATCAATCCGTACCTCGCCTTCGAAACCCTCTTGGAGATGAAGGACGAGTTTCCGCCGGATTTCACCGACGATGAGATCATCTACCGCTACATCAAGGCGATCGATAAGGGCTTGCTGAAGGTGATGTCCAAGATGGGCATCTCGACCTATCAGTCCTATTGCGGAGCGCAGATCTTCGACGCGGTCGGCCTGAACTCGACCTTCGTGGGTCGGGACTTCTTCGGCACGGCGACGACGATCGAGGGTGTCGGCATGGCCGAGATCGCCGAGGAGACGGTGCGCCGTCACCGGGACGCCTTCGGCGACGCACCGGTTTATCGGAACGCGCTGGATGTCGGCGGCGAGTACGCCTACCGGCTGCGGGGCGAGACCCACACCTGGACGCCCGACACCGTGGCGACGCTGCAGCACGCGGTGCGCCTCAACGTGCCGGAGCGCTATCGGGAATATGCCGAGCTGGTGAACCGCCAGGAACACCAGCTGAAGACGCTCCGCGGCCTGTTCCGCATCAAGTCGGCCTCGGAGATCGGCCGTGCGCCGGTTCCCATCGAGTCAGTCGAGCCGGCCTCCGAGATCGTCAAGCGCTTCGCCACGGGCGCCATGTCGTACGGCTCCATCTCCAAGGAGGCGCACGAGACGCTGGCCATCGCGCTGAACTCGTTCGGCGGCCGCTCGAACTCGGGTGAGGGCGGCGAGGAGGTGGAGCGGTTCAAGCCGCTGCCGGACGGGCGGTCGCGCCGGTCCTCGATCAAGCAGGTGGCCTCCGGCCGCTTCGGCGTCACGACGGAATATCTCGTCAATTCCGACATGATGCAGATCAAGGTCGCGCAGGGCGCCAAGCCCGGCGAGGGCGGCCAGCTGCCCGGCCACAAGGTCGACGCCAAGATCGCCAAGGTCCGGTACGCCACGCCGGGCGTCGGCCTGATTTCGCCGCCGCCGCACCACGACATCTACTCCATCGAGGATCTCGCCCAGCTGATCTTCGACCTGAAGAACGTGAACCCGGCGGCCGACGTGTCGGTGAAGCTCGTCTCCGAGGTTGGCGTCGGCACCGTGGCGGCGGGCGTCGCCAAGGCCCGGGCCGATCACATCACCATCTCCGGGTTCGACGGCGGCACCGGCGCGGCGCCGCTGACCTCGCTGAAGCACGCGGGCGGCCCCTGGGAAACCGGTTTGGCCGAGACTCAGCAAACGCTGGTGCTCAACAATTTGCGCGGTCGCGTCGCCCTCCAGGCGGACGGCGGCATTCGCACCGGGCGCGACGTGATCATCGCAGCGTTGCTCGGCGCCGATCAGATGGGCTTCTCGACCGCCCCGCTGATTGCGGCCGGCTGCATCATGATGCGCAAGTGCCACCTGAACACGTGCCCGGTCGGCGTGGCCACGCAGGATCCCGTGCTGCGCAAGCGCTTCAAGGGCACGCCCGAACACGTCGTGAACTACTTCTTCTTCGTGGCCGAAGAGGTGCGCGAGATCCTGGCGTCGCTCGGCTTCACCAAGCTGGAGGAGGCGGTCGGTCGCTCGGACGTGCTCGACAAGGTCGAGGCCATCGCCCACTGGAAGGCGCGGGGACTCAACTTCGCCAAGCTGTTTCACCGGCCAAAGGTGGATGAGGGTACGGCGATCCGCCACGTCGATGTGCAGCACCATCCGATCGACACGGTCCTCGACCGGCGCCTGATCGAGGGGGCTAAGCACGCGATCGAGACCGGCGAATCGGTGGTGTTGACAGACACGATCCGGAACTCGGACCGGGCCGCCGGGGCGATGCTGTCCGGCATGGTCGCGAAAGCACACGGTCACGAGGGACTGCCCGACGACACCATCGTGGTGAAGCTCAGCGGCACCGCCGGCCAGAGCTTCGGCGCCTGGGTGGCGGCGGGGGTGACGATCGAGCTGACCGGCCACGGCAACGACTACGTCGGCAAGGGTCTGTCGGGCGGCAAGCTGATCATCCGGCCGAGCGACGCGCTGAAATCGCCGCCGGACCGGACCATCATGGTGGGCAACACCGTGCTGTACGGGGCGATCGCCGGCGAGTGCTACATCCGCGGTTCGGCGGGCGAGCGCTTCGCGGTGCGCAACTCGGGTGCCATCACGGTGGTCGAAGGCATGGGTGACCACGGCTGCGAGTACATGACCGGCGGCGTCGTCGTGTCGATCGGCGAGACCGGCCGCAACTTCGCCGCCGGCATGTCGGGCGGCATCGCGTACGTGCTCGATGAGGACGGCTCGTTCTCGGCGCGTTGCAACCTGTCGATGGTCGACCTCGAGCCGGTCGAGGAGGAGGACGACCTGATGCGTCGCTTCCATCAGGACGGCGACCTGGAAACCAAGGGGCGGGTGGACATCCTGGCCGACATGTCGGGCCACGACGAGGAACGGCTGACGCAGCTCATCAAGAACCACCTCAAGTACACGGGCAGCCCGCGCGCGAAGGCGATCCTCGACGATTGGTCGGCCTATCGCACCAAGTTCGTGAAGGTGATGCCGGTGGAGTACCGCCGCGCACTCCGCGAGATGGAAATGGCGCGGATGCCGGTCGCCGCTGAATAGGCGGCCTTCGAGGCCGGGCGGCGCACCGCCCGGTCACGCATGCAGCATACAAGACGACGCGGGCAGCGCAGTCAGGGACTGGCCGGCCCAGGGGCTGACCAATGGGCAAGATCACAGGCTTTCTTGAGTTCGACCGGCAGGAGCAGAAGTACCAGCTCGCCGCCGACCGGGTGCGGCACTTCCGCGAATTCACGCTGCCGCTCGACGAGCACGACCTCACGAAGCAGGCGGCGCGCTGCATGGATTGCGGCATCCCGTTCTGCCACGGCCCGACCGGCTGCCCGGTCCACAACCAGATCCCGGACTGGAACGACCTGGTCTTCCAGTCGGATTGGGAGGAGGCCTCGCGGAATCTCCATTCCACGAACAACTTTCCCGAGTTCACCGGCCGCGTCTGCCCCGCACCCTGCGAAGAGGCCTGCACGCTGAACCTCGAGAACCAGCCGGTCGCCATCAAGACGATCGAGCAGGCGATCGCCGACCGCGCCTGGAACATGGGCTGGGTCAAGCCCGAGCCGGCGCAGATGCGGACCGGCAAGCGCGTCGCGATCGTCGGCTCGGGCCCGGCTGGCATGGCGGCCGCGCAGCAGCTGGCCCGGGTCGGTCACGACGTCCACGTCTTCGAGCGTGAGCCGAAGGCCGGAGGCCTGCTCCGCTACGGCATCCCAGACTTCAAGATGGAGAAGCGCCACATCGATCGGCGGGTACGCCAGATGGAGGCCGAGGGCGTGGTCTTCCACTACAACCAGAACATCGGCGTGACGAAGCCGGTCGAGGAGCTGAAGGCCGAGTTCGACGCCGTGATGTTCTGCGGCGGCGCGGAGGATCCGCGCAACCCGCAGTTGCCCGGACAGGACCTTGAGGGCGTGCATTACGCGATGCCCTATCTCGTCCAGTCGAACCGGCGGGTGAACAACGAGCCGATGCGCGGCAACGGCGAACTGCCGATCCTGGCGAGCGGCAAGAACGTCGTGGTGATCGGTGGCGGCGACACGGCCTCCGATTGCGTCGGCACCGCGTTTCGGCAGGGCGCCCTCTCGGTCACGCAGCTCGACATTCGTCCGCGGCCGCCGGAGCGCGAGGACAAGCTGTCGGTGTGGCCCTACTGGCCGACCAAGATGCGCACCTCCTCGAGCCAGGCCGAGGGTGCGGAGCGCGAGTTCCAGGCCGCAACGCTCCGGGTCGAGGGCAACAAGAAGGGCCGGGTCACCGGCGTCGTCTGCGCCCGGGTCGACGCCAAGCGTCAGCCGATCAGCGGCTCAGAATTTGTCCTGCCCGCCGACCTCGTCTTCATGGCGATCGGCTTTGCCGGCTCCGTGCAGAAGGGTCTCTTGGAGCAGTCCGGCATCGGCGTGAGCAAGCGCGGCAACGTCGAGGCGAACGAGGAGGATTACCGCACCTCCGACGCGAAGATCTGGGCGGCCGGCGATATGCGGCGCGGCCAGTCGCTGGTGGTCTGGGCGATCCGGGAAGGGCGGCAGGCCGCGCGCGCCATCGACGAGACGCTGATGGGCGCAACGGTCCTGCCCCGGTAGGTCACCGCCGATCGGACGCGGCGATGTTTCACGGGGCAGCCCGGCGATCAGCCGGGCGGCCACCGGAAATCGTCGGCGCGGCCGGGCTGCGGCATCGGAGCGTTCCCGCGCAGCAGCGTCCGCTCCACGGTACCGAGATTGTCGGCGTCCCTCGGACGGGCATTCAGCAGCGTGCCCCCGGGCGAAACCTCAGCACGGCTCAAGGGCACCACCGGACCGGCTGCTGGCTTCACCGGCAGTGCTGGCACACCCGGCGGCTCCGGCAGGCTGGGCAGCATCGCGGTGATCTGGCGGTCGATCGCGGCGGTATCGGTCGGCTGACCGCTTCCGTCCAGGCTTGGTCCCGACACGGATGACGGAGAACTCGGCGCGACGGCCGCAGCCGGGGGCTGGTCGGCTGCCGGCGCCGCCGTACCCATGAGGCGCTTCAGTTCGACATCGGCGAAGTGGGCGAGCTTTCGGTCGCCGGCCTTCGTGAAATGAACGCCATCGGCGGTACGGAGCTTGGCGATCTGCCCCTCCGGATCGGGACCGGAGGCGGCGTAGCGATCCCGATCATCGACGAAGCCCGGCCAGATATCGACGTAGGTGGCGCCGGCTTTGGTCACGCTGTCGCGGACGATGTCGTTCATCGACGCGAGGTCGCGACTGAGCGCCTCGCTCTGCATCGGCGGGAGACCGACCCAGATTAGCGGGACCTTGCGATCGGTGAAGACCTTGATCAGGGCGTCGACGCGAGCCTTGTAAAGGACCCGCCACCGATCGGTCAGCGGTTCCGCCGTCTCGTCGCCCTCGCGGATCGGCTGCCGGTCGTTGGCGCCCAGCATGATCAGTGCGTATCGGACCTTCGGACTCACCTGCAGGTAATCCTGCGCCACCTTCGGCCAGTCGACCACGTCCTTGCGGGCGAGGCCGCTGTCCCCCTTGGCGCGGTCGATCACGGCCACGTCGGCATTGTCCTCGAAGACGTCATCGAGGCCTTTCGCCAAGTGGTCCGCCAGCGAGTCGCCGAAAATCGCGATCTGCACGCTCGGTTCGCTCTTGGCCACCGCCGGTTTCGCGGGCGTCGGGGCTCGGGCGGGGCGGACCCGGCGCTTGACCGCGGGCGGCGGTCGCTGCGCTTCCGTGGTGCCGTAGTTGGGACGCGGGCGCGGGGCGCGGTAGGTTCGCTCAGGCTGGGGCGCGACGGGCTGGGGCCTGTCTTCCCACGGCCAGTAGAACTGGCGCGGCGCCTCCTGTTGGGGGGCGTAGCGTGGCTGGCGCGCGTAGCTTCCGTCGTCGCGGTAATAGGCGTCCCGGGGGCGGCGACGCGGCGGAGCCTCGTAGTAGGCGCCGTTACTGGGCTGCTGATAGCCGTCGCCCCACTGGGCCCGCGCGGGCGCCGTGCCGAGCAGCGCCAGAACCGCCAACCCCAAGGCAGCCGCGAACCCGAACGGCAGCGGGTTCATCGAGGCATGCCGACCAGCGACTTTCATGCGCATTCCGCACTCTTTCGCCGGACGGAATCCGCCCGGCATCGACCCAGTATAGGGGAACTGGGCCGCGGGTCTAAATCACTCCGCAGTTTACGGCCGGGGCGCGGGCTTGCCCACCATCCGTGCCAGGAGGGCCGGCGTGGCATAACCGTCGGCCGGCAGTCCGACGCTGATCTGATAGCGCCGCACCGCCTCGCGCAGTCGAGGTCCCGCGCGGCCGTCACGCGGGCCCTCGTAGAATCCTGCCGCGCCGAGGCTGGCCTGGAGCGCCCGTAGACCGGGTCCGTCGAGGCGCAGTGACGCCGATGGCCAGGGTGCGGATAGGGGCGCACCACCGTCGAGCCGGTCAGCCAGATGCCCCACGGCGAGCGCGTAGGAGTCGGAGGTGTTGTAACCGCGGATGACCTCGAAATTGTCGGTGATCAGAAAGGCGGGCGCACCCACTCCGCCCGGCAGGAAGAGGCTGGCACGGCCCCGCCCAGGAAGAGGCTTGCCATCGGCGCGACCCACGCCGCGCTTGGCGAAATCGCCGAGTTCGCCCGTGTACTGAGACAGGTCGAAGCCGTCTGGCAGGCGCACCTCGTAGCCCCACGAGACCGTCGGGTTCCAGTTGAGATCCTTCAGATAGGCCGCGATCGACGCCAGCGAGTCCGCATCGCTGGTCCAGATATCGCGCCGTCCGTCGCCGTCGAAGTCGACCGCGTGCGTCAGGTAGGTGGACGGAAGAAACTGAACCTGGCCCATCGCACCGGCCCAGCTGCCACTCATGCGATCGGGCGCGACGTCGCCACGCTCGAGAATCGTGAGCGCCGCGAGGAGCTCGTCGCGGAACAGGGCGCCCCGATGCTGAGCCTCGGCCAACGTCGCCAGGGCTCGGATCGTGCGGACGCTGCCGGCACTGGCACCGAAATCCGACTCGATGCCCCAGATTGCCAGGATCACCGGCGCCGGGACCCCGTAGCGCGCCTCGATCGCCGTCAAGGTCGATGCTGCGGCAGCGGCCCGCGTGCGCCCGCGCGCGAGGCGACCACCCGAGACGGCGCCCACGAGGTATTCCCAGACCGGACGCACGAACTCGCTCTGACCGCGGGTCCTGGCGAGGATGGCAGGATCCGGACCGCTGATCCCCCGGAATGCGGCATCGAAGGTCGCCGCGGAGACGCCGCGCGCGGCGGCGTCCGGCCGCAAAGCCTCGACGAAGGTCCGGAAGGTGCCGTCCCTGCGCGCGCCCTCGGCGGCGCGGGCCGGAGCCGCGGCGAGGCACAGCGCCGCGGCGCACACGGCTCTGCGTGTGGGCATCCGGTCAGATCCGGTTGCGCTTGCCGAGGCTGTCCTCCCAGGCGAGGGCCTGGTCGACGATGGCGTCGAGATCGTCGTTGCGCGGCCTCCAGCCGAGCCGGTCGCGGATCAGGCTGGCCTCGGCCACGATCCGGGCCGGGTCTCCGGCGCGGCGCGGGCACAGACGCACCGTGAAATCACGGCCCGAGATCCGCTTGACGACCTCGATGACCTCGAGCACCGAGTAACCGCGTCCGTAGCCGCAGTTCAGGGTCAGGCTCTCGCCGCCAGAGCGCAGGTGATCGAGGGCAACCCGGTGCGCCTCGGCCAGATCGGACACTTGGATGTAGTCGCGCAGGCACGAGCCGTCGGGGGTGGGGTAGTCGGTACCGTACACGTCCAGCCGCTCGCGCTGCCCCAAGGCCGCCTGCGTGGCGACCTTGATCAGGTGCGTGGCGTTCGGTGTCGATTGACCGGACCGACCCTTCGGATCGGCGCCGGCGACGTTGAAATAGCGCAGGATCACGTAGGAGAAGCCGTGCGCGGCCGCCGCGTCGGCGATCATCCACTCGCTCATGAGCTTGGAGCGGCCATACGGGTTGATGGGCGCGAGCGGCAGATCCTCGGGCACCGGAACGACCTCGGGCTCCCCGTAGACGGCCGCCGTCGAGGAGAAGATCACGTGCTTCACGCCCGCCCGCACGGACGCCTCGATCAGCGCACGGGTCTTGACGGTGTTGGCGAGGTAGTAGCCGAGGGGATCTGATACCGACTCAGGCACCACGATCTTGGCGGCGAAGTGGGCGAGCGCGTCGATCCGGTGCTGGAGGATCGTCTGCGTGACGAGCGCCTGATCGGCGACGTCCCCCACGACGAGCTTCACGCCTTCCGGGACCGCCCAATCGAACCCGGTGGAGAGATCGTCCAAGACGACGACCTCGTCGTGACCTGCATCGAGCAGGGCCAGAACCATATGGCTGCCGATATAACCGGCCCCACCCGTCACAAGAACCGCCATATCACCCCTCGAGAAGCCTGCCTGCGATGACCACTTAGTCGCGCGCAGACGGTATATTTACGGCACTCTGCCACATAGAATCCGCGCAGGGTCGTCGTGGTGTATCGCGTTCGCCTATCTCACGTGCCGCAGCGTCGACCACGTCGTTCCAATCAGTTTCGGGGTTACCGTTCGATGAAACCGATCCGCAAGGCCGTCCTGCCCGTGGCGGGGTTGGGTACGCGCTTCCTGCCCGCGACCAAGGCGGTTCCGAAGGAGATGCTCACGGTCGTGGACCGGCCGGTCGTGCAGCATGTGGTCGATGAGGCTCGGGAAGCCGGGATCGAGCATTTCATTTTCGTGACCGGCCGCGGCAAAGCGGTGATCGAGGACCATTTCGATATCGCATTCGAGCTGGATCACACCCTTCAGGAGCGCGGCAAGACCGCGGCCTACGAGGATCTCAAGAGGGATCTGCCGAAGGCCGGTCAGACCAGCTTCACCCGGCAACAGGCGCCCCTCGGCCTCGGACACGCGGTCTGGTGCGCCCGCGAGATCGTGGGGGACGAGCCCTTCGCGGTCCTGTTGCCCGACATGCTGAGCCGCGGCTGCATGCAGCAGATGCTGGCGACCTACGCGCAGCACGGCGGCAACGTCATCGCCGTGGAGGAGGTGGCCCCCGAAGAAACCCATCAATACGGCATCGTGAGCGTCGGCGAGACCTACGGAGAATCGTTCCAGATCACCGGCATGGTCGAGAAGCCCAAGCAGGGCACCGCGCCGTCGAACTACATCATTTCCGGGCGATACATCCTGCAGCCTGAGATTTTCGGTATCCTGGAGCACGGCAAGAAGGGGGCGGGCGGCGAGATCCAGCTCACCGATGCCATGATCGACCTGATGGAAACGCAGGACTTCTTCGGCCTGCGGTTCGACGGGCGGACCTACGACACCGGCTCGAAGCTCGGCTTCCTCACGGCCAACTTGGCTTACGCCCTCGAGCGCCCGGATCTGGCAGGCCCTCTCCGGATCGAGATCGCCAAGCTGCTGAAGGATCAGGGCTGAACGGCGCGGTGCAGCCATGCACCTGACGCGGAAGCGGCGACGATTTAAGCCTTGCTTCTTGTGCGTCGCACTTTAGTTTGTGCGTTGCGAGATCGCGATGGCGTCGCGGTCCCGCAGCCCTTCTTGGGCGTTTCCTCCCTAGACTTCGGGCCGCTCCTTCGGGAGTGGCCTTTTTTCTTTGACGGCGGTGCTTCCGTCTGAGGCGGACGCAGGCGAAGGCTATTCGGCCGCCATCCGGCGCGGTGCGAGGTCGCCCAGGTCGGCGGCGACGTCAGCCACGATCGACTCCAAGGCCGCCACGAGGCTGGTGAAGCCCGGCGTGATCGCGAGGCTCACCTCATTCATGTAGAGCGCGCGATTGACCTCGATCTGGAGCGCGTGGCGCCCGAGGTTGGGTTCGCCGTAATGCTCGGTGATGAAGCCGCCGGCGTACGGCTTGTTGCGCACCACGCGGAAGCCGCGCCCCCGGAAGGCGGCCTCGAAGCCCTCGATCAGGCTCGGCGCGCAGGCGGTCCCGTACCGGTCCCCCAGGACGACATCGGCCTTGACCTCGGTATCGCGCCCGAGGCTTGAAGACGGCATCGAGTGGCAGTCGATCAGCACACAATGGCCGTGATTGCGCGACGTCCGCTGAATGAGGTCGCGCAGAGCCCGGTGATAGGGCTTGTAGAGCCCCTCGATCCGCGCCGTCGCCTCGCTCACCGGCAATCTGCGGGCGTAGATCTCCTGACCGTCGGCCACCACTCGGGGAACCGTGCCCAGTCCGCCGGCGACGCGCATCGACCGGGTGTTGGCGAAGGGCGGCAACCGACCGTCGAACATGCGCGGATCGAGTTCGAACGGCTCGCGATTGACGTCCAGGAAGGCCCGCGGAAAATTCGCGCGCAGCAAGGGTGCGCCGAGCGTCACCACCGAGGCGAACAGGCGCTCCACGTGCGCGTCCTCGGAGCGCCGCAGGGACAGGGCGTCGAGGCGTGAGGCCGCGATGAAGTGCGGGGGGTAGACGGCTCCGGAATGACCGGTATTGAAGACGAAAGGCAGGGTGTGAGCCGCCGGCTCGTCGACCATGAAGGCCGGGGCGAATCCGAAGGCGTCTGGCTCGACCGGTTCAGGCGCAGTCATCGTCTCGTGGACACCCCGGCGGTTGGGCAATCGCGGCAGACCCGCACTGTGGTGCGCGATCGGCCGCCTGTCCACTCCAAGCGCGCGGCTCACGGAGCCGCTTCGGGCATCGCGGTGCGAATCGCGGGCGCCATCCTAACACCTTGTTTACCATCGCCTCCCTTTATGGGATCAACCTCCTGACTCGAAGGCTCGGATCCGGCCGATGAAAATCCTGCTGGCGGAAGACGACAACGACATGCGCCGGTTCCTCGCCAAGGCGCTTCAGAACGCGGGCTACGACGTCCTGTCCTTCGACAACGGCCTCTCGGCCTATAATCGGCTGCGCGAGGAACCGTTCGAGCTGCTGCTGACCGATATCGTGATGCCCGAGATGGACGGCATCGAGCTCGCGCGCCGGGCGACCGAGCTCGATCCCGACATCAAGGTCATGTTCATCACGGGCTTCGCCGCTGTGGCGCTCAATCCCGATTCCAAGGCGCCGAAGGACGCGAAGGTCCTGTCGAAGCCCTTCCATCTGCGCGACCTCGTGAACGAGGTCGAGAAGCTGCTGGCGGCCTGAGCGGCGCCACGCGGCCGAGCGCATCGCACGATGCGCCGCTGCCGGCGCGGTGCGCTGTGACCACACGGGCATAGGCAATTCGGATTGCGCGCTCCTATATGGTCGGAGTTCACGCGCGAGACGACCAACGCCATGCAGCCGGTCACGATCTACACCACGGCTTGGTGCCCCTATTGCTCGGCGGCAAAGAGCCTGTTGAAGGACAAGGGCGCGGCCTTCCAGGAGATCGATGTCGAGCGCGTGCAGGGCGCCCGCAAGACGATGGTCGACCGCGCCGGCGGACGCACCAGCGTCCCGCAGATCTTCATCGGCGAAACGCATGTCGGCGGCTGCGACGATCTCTACGCCCTGGACCGTGCTGGCAAGCTCGATCGCCTCCTGAAGGACACGGCCGATGCCTGAAACCCGGTTTGCGGCCGCCTGCTTGCAGATGCGTTCGGGCCGGGACCCGGGCGCGAACCGTGCGGCGGCGGTCGCGGGCATCCGCGAAGCGGCTGGGCTCGGCGCGGTCTACATTCAGACACCTGAGATGACCTCCCTGGTCGAACGAAGCCGGGAGCGGCTGTTCGCGCAGGTGACCGACGAGGCCCGGGATGCGACGCTTGCGGATCTGCGCGAGACCGCGCGCGCAACCAGAACGGTGGTGCAGATCGGCTCGATCGCGGTGCGCTCGGGCGACAAGATCGCCAATCGCGCCTACCTGATCGGTGCCGACGGCGAGATCCTGGCCTCCTACGATAAGCTTCACCTGTTCGATGTGGATCTGCCGAGCGGCGAGCGCTGGCGGGAATCGGCGACCTATACCGGCGGAGCCTGCGCGGTCGTCGCGGCCACGCCGTGGGCCATGCTGGGCCTCACGATCTGCTACGATATTCGCTTCCCGGGTCTCTACCGGGCGCTGGCCGAAGCCGGGGCCGAGATCCTCACCGCGCCCGCCTGCTTCACCCGCCAGACCGGGGAGGCCCACTGGCACGTTCTTCAGAGGGCGCGGGCGATCGAGACGGGTTCATTCGTGATCTCCGCCGCGCAGGGCGGTCTGCACGAGGACGGGCGGGAAACCTACGGCCATTCGATGATCGTCGATCCCTGGGGCCGGGTGCTGGCCGATGCGGGCGGGTCCGAGCCCGGTGTGATCCTGGCGGAGATCGACGTGGCGCAGGTCGCCGATGCCCGGGCGCGCATTCCGTCGCTGAAGCATGGGCGGCCCTTCACCGTTGAACAGGCCGGCCCGAAGGTGCAGGCCGCACAATAAAACAGCAGCAAGTTCAGGCGAATGATCCGTTACAGTCTCGTCTGCGAGGCGGCCCACGGCTTCGAGAGCTGGTTCCCCTCGTCGGATTCCTACGACGCGCAGGCTGCGCGCGGCCTCGTGACCTGTCCGATCTGCGACAGTGCGAAAGTCAGCAAGGCGCTCATGGTCCCGAGCATCGCCCGCACGGATCGGGAGCGTGCACCTGCCCGGCAGCCGCCGCAACCGGCGGCGCCCATGACCATGGTGGCCGAACCCGAGCGACAGCTCAGGGCGATGCTGCGTGCGCTGAAGGACCACGTCGTGGCCAATTCCGAACATGTGGGTGCCCGCTTCCCGGAGGAGGCGCGCAAAATCCATTATGGCGAGACGGAAGGCCGCTCGATCTATGGCGAGGCCAGCCCCGACGAGGCGCGCGCGCTCATCGAGGAAGGGATCGACGTGGCCGCCCTGCCTTTTCTGCCCGACGATCGGAACTAAACCAGCGCGTCACCGGCCGGGACAGAGGGCTCAAGCGTCTGTCCGCTCAGGGCCGCGCCGCGGCCGTGCCGGCGAGGGACGCGAGGGCGAAGGACGCGAGGACGTTCCACCCGGCCAGGGAGACCCCGAGAACCCGCAGCGCTGCGATCGAGCAGTCGACCACCTTCGTGGATTGGAGGGCGTTGAGGAAATCGCCGATCTGACCCGGATTGGCACCCGTCCCGCCGCCGCAATCGGACGGTCCCGGCCAGAAGCCCCACTCGGCGCCAGCGTGGTAGACGCCGATCCCGGCGCCGTAGAGCAGCCCCAAAGCGGCCAGTCCGAGCGCCATCCGCCCGACACGCTCGGGCGAGAACAGCGCGATCAACCCGAGCGGGACGGCCGCGTAGTAGGGTAGCCGCTCGGTCAGGCAGAGCTTGCAGGGCGCATAGCCGTATCCGTATTGCATCACGAGGACGGCCGCCACGACGAGGGCCGCCAGCATCGCGAGCCACAGGCCCGTCGTCTTCACGCGCAGGGTAGCTGCCGTATTCATCGTCACAGGATCACCTTGAAGAGCAGGAAGCCGAGGATGATGACGGCGAGGGAAATCGCCACGACGGCGTTGAGGTGTCGATCGAGGACGCCGCGGATCTGGATGCCGTAGCGGCCGAGCAGACCGGCAAGGATGAAAAAGCGGGCACCTCTTGTGATGACCGACAGCACCGTGAACCAGAACAGGCTGTAATGGGCGAGGCCCGAGGTGATCGTGACGAGCTTGTAGGGGATCGGCGTCAGACCCTTCAACAGGATGACCCAGTGCCCGTATCGCGCATACGATTCCTGAAAGGTCGCGGCCGAATTCTGCAGGCCGTAGACCCGGATGAGCCATTCGCCGAGGGAGTCGAACAGCAGCGCGCCGATGGCATAACCGACGAGTCCGCCCAGGACCGACGCGACGGTCGCGATGGTGGCGTAGAGCCAGACGCGGTCCGGACGGCTCACCGCCATGGGCACGAGCATCGCGTCCGGTGGGACCGGGAAGAAAGAACTCTCGGCGAACGCCACGGCGCCGAGCACGTAGGGCGCGGACGGCCTGTCGCTGAGGGCCAAGATCCACGCATAGAGCCGGCGAAGCATCCAACCGTCCGAAGTGACCGAGCGGCGCCCTTTGAGCATAGGCGCTCCGCGTTGACCAGATTGGCACCGCGGGCGAAAAACGCGCTTGGCCGGCGCGGCCGACCTGTGCGAAGAGCGCCGTACGGGCGGGTATGGCGGAATTGGTAGACGCGGGCGACTCAAAATCGCCAGCCGCAAGGCGTGGGGGTTCGATTCCCTCTACCCGCACCACGCACTGCCGGACGCGGCGCGGTCGCGCCGCAGGCAACTGCCCGGCGCTCGCCAGAACCGCTTCGCCCGGATCGTGTCGTCGGACCCGGATCCGCAGAACCTGATCGCGAGGCACTGCGCAGCAGTCTCGAGCGAGCTCGTCACGGATCGTATCGGCCATCAAGGGGCTCCCTCGAGACCTCCGAGGCGTTCCCGCTTTCCGGAGCGAGGGGGCGAGTTGCAGATCCGCGGACGTGAGCACGGGCGGGATCGAGACAGCCGGTCGCCCTGACGTCCTCTTCCATCTCCCCTAGTTTGACCGGTGCGCGGCGGTTCGCGCCACTTGATCGGGGCAGAGCCAGTCCGTGGACGTGCAGCGCAGTGTCGCGATCCTGGGAGCCGGCATGGCCGGTGCGGCGGCGGCCCGCAGACTCGCCGAAGCCGGGCTACGCGTCCAAGTGTTCGACAAGGGACGCGGCGTCGGCGGCCGGATGGCAACACGGCGGTCCGGGGCCGCGCAGTTCGACCATGGTGCCCAATTCATGCGGGCACATGGACACGCATTCGCTATCCGGCTCGAAGATTGGGTGCGGCGGGGCGTGGCGGCGCCCTGGGCGGGTTCGGGGCGCCACGTCGGCCAGCCCAGCATGACCGCTCCGGTCCGCGATCTGCTGGCCGGTCTTGCAGTGATGAGCACCACCACGATCACGCGAATTCTGCGGCGCGAGTCCGAGTGGCATATCGAGGACGCGACGGGCGCAGTTCATGGGCCGTTCGGCGCCGTGGCGATCACCTTCCCCGCGCCCCAAGCGCTCACCCTGCTCGAAACGTCCGGTTTCGCGCTGCCCGGCGTCGCCCTGGCCCGGTACGCGCCGTGCTGGTCATTGATGCTCGCCGTCGAGGCGGCGACGGCGGAGCCCCTGATGGAGCCTCGGGAGGATCCGATCGGCCTCATCGCCTGCGACTCCTCGAAGCCCGGCCGTCCGGACGGCATACGGCTCACCATCCATGCCACGCCGGATTGGTCGCGCCAGCACCTCGAGGACCCGCGCGAGACCGTCGTCTCCGCGCTCGTTCAAGCGACCGCGGAGCGGCTCGGCACCACGCTTCGGCCGACCGTCGCGGAGGCGCATCGCTGGCGCTACGCCCAGGTGGAGGTCGCCCTCGGCGTTCCCAGCCTCTACGACCCCGCCCTTCGTCTCGGCGCTGCCGGCGACTGGTGTATCGGTGCCCGGATCGAGGCTGCCCACGACAGCGGCCTGCACCTCGCCGAAGCGATCCTGGCCGACCGGGGCGCCGCGGCGTGATCCCGCCGATCGCCTTTCATCCTGCCTACGAGTCGAGCCTCCCGTCGGGCCACCGGTTCCCGATGCGGAAATACGGACTGCTCGCCGAGACGCTGCTGGAGAAGGGTCTTGCGCCCCTCGGATTCGTGACGCCGGAGCCCGCGACCGCAGAGATCCTCGTGCGGGCGCACGATCCCGCCTACGTCGCCGCAGTCCTGGCCTGCGCCGTGACTCGCGACATCGAGAAAGCTATCGGCCTCCCGGTCGACGCGGCCCTCGTCCGGCGCTCGCGCGCGTCGGTGGGTGGAACCCTTCTGGCGGCGCGGTTGGCGCTCGCGGAGGGACTGGCGGGCAGCGCCGCGGGTGGCAGCCACCACGCACGGCGCCTGCAGGGCGCCGGGTTCTGCGTGCTGAACGACGTCGCGGTGGCCGCTCGGACCTTGCAGGCGGAGCGGCGCATTCAGCGCGCCCTAGTGGTCGATCTCGACGTCCACCAGGGCGATGGCACTGCCGATTGCCTCGCCTTGTGGCCGGACCTGTTCACGCTGTCGATCCACTGCGAGAACAATTACCCCGCTCAGAAGATCGCCGGCGACCTCGATATCGGTTTGCCGGACCGGCTCGACGATGCCGGCTACCTTGCGGTCCTGCACGCTCGCCTGCCGCCGCTCCTCGACGCGCTCGCACCCGACATCGTGTTCTACAACGCCGGGGTCGATCCCCACCGGGACGATCGGCTCGGCCGCCTCTGCCTCACCGATGCGGGCTTGTTCGCGCGCGACCGCTTCGTGGTGGCGCAGGCGCGCGCGCGCAGGATCCCGCTCGTGGCGGTCATCGGCGGGGGCTACACCTCCGATGTGGACGCGCTGTCACGGCGGCACGCCCTGGTCTTTGAGGCTCTGGCGGCGGAAGCGGGGAACGTCCGGCCGCCCATGTGAGGCCCCGATGCATCAGGTCGCGACGGAGATGGGCGGCGCAGAGACCGGGAAAGGTTTTGGGAAGGGTCGCGACGGAGGATGATGGAACCGCGGATCAGGGCGGATCCGCGACCTCCGCTCCGTGACACCATCGAGGCTCGGCCATGTTCGCGCGGCTCTGGGATGTGGTGAAGGCGACCTTGGCCGTGTCTGCCCTGATCGCGGCTGCCCTCATCTCCGCCGACAAGCTCGATCGCCAACGGACGCAGTCGGCGATCAACACCACCCTGGCCGAACCGGTCGCCACCGGCGCGATCGCGCCGGCGGCGCGCCAGTGACGCCAACGGCCCAGCGCCGGCCGGACGCGGCGGGAGAGATGCAGGACGCAGGGAAATCATCGCGGCGCGCGGCGTTCTGGGCCCGGTGCCGCGGCTGGGCCAGATCCGAGACCGGCTGCTCGCGACAGACATTTGCGTCCTCAGGAACCGTTTCGATGAAACGCGCCCTCTTCGCCCTGCTCGCCGTCGCCTCGGTGTCGGCGCCCGCCGTGGCCGAGACGGGTACCCAGCGCGCGGCCTGCACGCCGGACGTGATGCGCCTGTGATCCGCACAGATCCCCAATGCCGGCGCGATCACGGAGTGCCTGCGGGCGAAGCGGGCGAGCCTGAGCGGGGCCTGCCGCCTCGTCATGGATCAGACCGACGGGTCGGTCCGCAGCGTCGCGACCCCGCGGTGACGGGTCGGCCGCCGGTCACCAACCGTTGATGCGGGGCCAGATGTCGCCCGTATGCCGGCCACCCGCGACCGCGTGGTAGCGATCGTGCTGGGCGCCGGTGGCGCAGGCGTGGTTCGGCAGGATCCGGACCCGGGCTCCCACGGGAATTTCGGGCCGCGCGGCCGACGAGCCCTGTCTGAGGGCGAGGATGCCGTGCTCCTGATTGGCATCCCGCACGATCAGATCCGGATAGGGGCGGCCGGAGCGGTCACAGACGAGGCCGTAGCCCTGGTCGACCGCCTGCCGGGCGGTACCCCTGTCGCGTGAGAGCGCCATCCAGCCCGCATCGGTGATGATCCAGCCCTTATCGTGCTGGTGGCCGATCACGGTGGCGAGGACGGTCAGCGCGATATCGTCCACCGCGCACGAGCCGACCCCGGCCTGGAACAGGTCGCCGATCATGAACACGCCCGCGCGCATCTCGGTGACGCCGTCGAGGTGCTCTGCGTAGCGCGCCGTCGGGGTCGAGCCGACGCTGACGATCGGGCAGGGCAGGCCGGCCTCGCGGAGGATCGTGGCGGCCGTGACGGCGGCCACGCGCTCGGCCTCCGCCGCCGCGCGCAGGGCAGCGGGATCGCTGAGTCCGTAGCTGTCGCCGGCGTGCAGCAGCACGCCGCGCAGGTCGGCGCCCGCGGCGAGGGCCCGGCCGATGCCGATCAGCCGCTCCGCATCCCGGGGGCCCACGCCGGACCGGTGACCATCGGCGTCGACCTCGATCAGCACGGGCAGGGGATCGCGCTGAAGCCGGCTCCAGGCCGCGACCGCTTCGGCCTGCGCGAGCGAATCGAGGATGATCGCCAGATCGGCGCCCCAGCGACGGCGGACGGCGCCGACCCGATCGAGCTTCTGCGGCGCGATCCCCACCGCGTAGATCATGTCGCGGACGCCGCCCTCGGCGAAATATTCCGCCTCCCGCAGGGTCGAGACCGTGGCGGGACCGGAGGGATCCGCCATCGCCCGGCGCGCGACGTCGAGGGACTTGGCGGTCTTCAGATGTGGGCGGAGGGTGACGCCCATACCGTCGAGGTGCGCGCGCATCCGGGCGATGTTGGCCTGCATCCTGTCCGCATCGAGGAGGAGGCAGGGGGTTTCGAGCCCGTCGAAGCCGTCATCGCCCGGTCCGTCGTGCCCGTCCGCCATTTTGCCGCTCCCGCTTCCGCCAGCGCCCAGGGTCTACGCGAGGGCGGCCGGCGGCCCAACAGCATTCCGCCGGCTACCGATCCGCCTACGTCGTTGCCCGGAGCGCCGCCACGAACGCCGCGGCATCCCGGGCGATGTCGGCCGGTGCCTTGCCGGGCCGGTAGAGGTTCGACCCGAGACCGAATCCGGCGGCTCCGGCCTGCCGCCAGCCGGCCAGGCTTTCGGGGGTGACGCCGCCGACCGCGAGGACGCGGGCGCCGGCCGGCAGCACGGCGAGATGCGCCTTGAGGGCGACCGCGGTGGCGACATCGGCCGGGAACAGCTTCAGCGCCGTCGCCCCGGCGGCCAGCGCCGTGAAGGCCTCGGTGGGCGTCTGGTAGCCGGGCATCGCGATCAGCCCGGCCGCCACGGTGGCGCGGATGACCGCCGCATCGGTGTTGGGCGAGACGATCAGGGTCCCCCCCGCGGCGCCGACCGCCTCCACCTGCGCGGGCGTCAGGACGGTGCCGGCCCCGACCAGGGCGCGGCCCGCGAACCGGTCGGCCAGGCGCGCGATGCTGCGCAGCGGCTCGGGGGAGTTGAGCGGCACCTCGATGAGAGTGAACCCGGCCTCCACGAGGGCGTCGCCCACCGCCGGCGCCTCGTCCGGCGTCAGCCCGCGCAGGATGGCGACGAGCGGGCAGATCGCGAAGGACGTCTCGAACCGATCCCGGATGGTCATGTCCGCAGGCTCCAGATGGCGTGAAGACCGGCCGTGGTCGACCCCTCCGGCACGGCGACGGGCGTCCCCCCCGCCTCTCGGATGGCGACGGCGTAGAGGTCCCCCAAGGCGCCCCCGCCGAGCAGGTGGACCGGCCGCTGGGCGAGATCCTCGCGGGTCGCGACGTCGGCGCCAATCAGGATGCCGCTGGCATAGGCGGCGGCGTCGCCCGGCGCCAGCCGGTCGAGCAGCACGCCGGCCCGGACCTCGAACAGCGTGGCGAGGACGTTCTGCGCCGCGATCCCGCGGCGGAGCCCGCGCCGGAAGGCGGCGCCGTCCGTAACGGCGCCGTCGAGCATTTCCGCCAGCACGCCGTGACTGCGGAGCAATGCGAAGATCTCGCCGGTCATCACGGTGGTGAAGGCCGTGATCGCGCCCTCGGCGGTGTCGATCCACTTGTTGTGCGTGCCGGGCTGGCAGAAGAGCGCGGTCGGCGGCGCCGCGCCCGCGCGGATCGCGCCCAGCACCTGAGTCTCCTCGCCCCGCATCACGTCGGGCCGCTTGCCGTGCCTCAGCGCGACGCCCGGGACGATCCAGACGCCGGGCGCGGCCTCAAGGCTCGCATCGGCCAGATGCTCCAGGGTGGCCGGGGCGGCGATGTAGGGCGCCTCGCGCCAGCCGCGGCTCGAACCGACCATCCCGCTGGCGATGACCGGGTAGGCGCCGAGTCGCTCGCGCAGGGCGGTGATCGAAGCGGGGTAGTCGTCCCGCGTCATCGCCAGCACGCCGCGGTCGTCCTGCAGGCTGTCGACCACGGCGCCGTCCGCCGCGACGGCGTAGGCGCGTCGGTTGGTCGTGCCCCAGTCGACCGCGAGGTAGGCCGCTCGCCCCGCCACGCAAACCCTCCCCCAGCTGATTTTTGTCTGAGTTAATGGCGGCCCCGGGGCCCGGTCAAGGGCGCTCGGCCATGCCGTTGGCCGCGGGCGACCAAGAAATATCAGTCGCCGGGGATTGTCGCATCGGTTCGGGCGTTTGCGATGGACGGCGAGCGGGCGGATCGGCGATATGGCCGCCAAGAATTCTTGTCCGGGGAGGGACTCGCTTGGCACGGGACGTGATCCTGGCGACAGATGGCCTGACGATGGAGTTCCGGGGGTTCCGGGCCGTCAACGGCGTGGCGTTGCAGGTGGAGCGTGGAACCATCCACGCGTTGATCGGGCCGAACGGGGCGGGCAAGACCACCTGCTTCAACCTGCTGACCAAGTTCCTGATCCCGACCGCCGGGACGATCCGCTACAAGGATCGCGACATCACCGGGTTGAAGGCCGCCGACGTGGCCCGGTTGGGGCTGGTTCGCTCCTTCCAGATCTCGGCGGTGTTCCCCCACCTCACGGTGATGGAGAATGTCCGCATCGCGCTCCAGCGGAGGCGCCGGGGCGATTCTTTCGACTTCTGGCGGGCCGAGAAGGTGCTGCGGGCGCTGAACGGCGAGGCGCTCGCCCTGGTCGAGGCGGTGGGCCTGACCGAGTTCGCCGACGTGCTGGCGGTCGAGCTGTCCTACGGCCGCAAGCGGGCGCTGGAGATCGCCACCACGCTGGCCCTCGATCCCGAGATGCTGCTCCTCGACGAGCCCATGGCCGGCATGGGCCACGAGGACGTCGAGCGCACGGCGCAGCTCATCCGGCGCGTCTCGAAGGACCGCACCATCCTGATGGTGGAGCACAATCTCTCGGTGGTGGCATCGCTGTCCGACCGCATCACCGTGCTGGCCCGCGGCCAGGTGCTGGCGGAGGGCGACTACGCCACCGTCTCCAAGGACCCGCGCGTGGTCGAAGCTTACATCGGGGCGGGACATGCCTGAGGCGGCGCTGAAGTCAGTCACCCCGGCCGCCGCGACCGGCTCGCTGCTGACCGTCCGCGGGCTGGAGGGCTGGTATGGCGAGAGCCACGTCCTCCACGGCATCGACATCGATGTCCGGGCGGGCGAGGTGATCACGCTCCTCGGCCGCAACGGCGCGGGCAAGACCACGACGCTCCGGGCGATCATCGGCATCCTGGGGCGGCGCTCGGGATCGATCGTCTACGACGGCGTCGAGACCATCCGCATGGCCTCGCGCAACATCGCACGGCTCGGGCTCGGCTACGTGCCGGAGGAGCGCGGCATCTTCGCGAGCCTCACGGTGCACGAGAACCTGATGCTGCCGCCGCGGGTGAAGCCCGGGGGCATGTCGGTGGCGGACATCCACCAGCTGTTCCCGAACCTCAAGGAGCGTGCCGGCAGCCAGGGCACCAAGCTCTCCGGCGGCGAGCAGCAGATGCTGGCGATCGGCCGGATCCTGCGGACCGGCGCCAAGCTGATCCTCCTCGACGAGCCGACCGAAGGTCTTGCGCCGGTCATCGTCCAGCAGATCGGCCGGACCATCCAGCAATTGAAGGCTCAGGGTTACACGATCGTGCTGGTGGAGCAGAATTTCCGCTTCGCGCAGACGCTCGCGGACCGGCACTTCGTGATTGAGCAAGGACGGGTGGTCGACATGATCCCCAACGCCGAGCTAGACGCCAATATCGACAAGCTGCACGCCTATCTCGGCGTCTGAAGCTCGCCGGCAGAAACCGCAGAAGCGCCAGCAACAGGCGCTCCGATACTTGGCTGGCGGAGAACCGCCGCGCCGCTCGAGGATGGAATTGAACATGTTCGGACGTATCGCCCGGCCCGTGACCCTCGCGGCTCTTGCAGGCGCCCTGATGATGGGCACCGCGAGCGCGCAGACCACCGTCAAGATCGGCATCCTCGGCGACCGCTCCGGCGCCTATTCGGACATCAGCGGCGAGGGCTCGGTCGTCGCCGCGAAGCTCGCGGTCGAGGATTTCAAGGCCGCCGACCACGGGCTGAAGGTCGAGATCGTCTCGGCCGACCACCAGAACAAGCCGGATGTGGGCGCGGCCATCGCCCGGCAATGGTACGACCGCGACGCCGTCGACATGATCACCGACGGGGTGACCTCCTCGGTGGCGCTCGCCATCAGCCAGGTCACCAAGGAGAAGAACAAGGTCTTCATCGACACCGGCGCCGGCACCGCCGACCTCACCGGCCCGCAATGCACGCCGAACACGATCCACTGGGTCTACGACACGGTGGCGCTGGCCAACGGCACCGGCGGCGCCATGGTCAAGCGCGGCGGCAACACGTGGTTCTTCCTCACCGCCGACTACGTCTTCGGACAGACCCTCCAGCGCGACACCAGCGCGGTCATCACCAAGAACGGCGGCAAGGTCGTGGGCTCGGTGAAGACCCCGTTCCCGACCTCGGATTTCTCGTCCTTCCTGCTGCAGGCGCAGGGGTCGGGCGCCAAGGTGATCGGGCTCGCCAATGCCGGAACCGACACGATCAACTCGATCAAGCAGGCGGGCGAGTTCGGCATCACCGAGGGCGGGCAGGCGCTCGCCGGCCTCCTGGTCTTCTCCTCGGACGTGCACTCGCTAGGCACCAAGGTCGCCCAGGGCCTCGTGCTCACCGAGCCGTTCTACTGGGACCTGAACGACCAGACCCGCGCCTTCTCGGACCGGTTCGCCAAGCAGATGAAGGGCGGCTCGAAGCCCACCGCCAACCATGCGGGCGTCTACTCGGACGTGCTCCACTACCTGAAGGCGGTGGCCGAGTTGAAGTCGACGTCCGATGGCGCGGCGACGGTCGCCAAGATGAAGGCGATGCCGACCGACGACCCGCTGTTCGGCAAGGGCGTGATCCGCGCCGACGGCCGCAAGATCCACGACATGTACCTGTTCGAGGTCAAGAAGCCCGCCGAGTCGAAGGGCGAGTGGGACCTCTACAACAAGCTCGAGACCATCCCGGGCGATCAGGTGTTCCGGCCGCTGAACGAGGGCAATTGCCCCCTCGTGAAGGGCTGACGGTAAGATCGGGGCGCGGAGAACGGCCATGACCACGATCTTCGGTGTGCCGACGCAGGCCCTGTTCGGGCAGTTGCTGCTCGGCCTGATCAACGGCTCGTTCTACGCGATCTTGTCGCTCGGGCTGGCGATCATCTTCGGGCTCCTGAACATCATCAACTTCGCCCACGGCGCGCTCTACATGATGGGCGCGTTCGTGGCCTGGATGCTGCTCACCTACGTGGGCCTCGGCTACTGGTGGGCGCTGGGGCTCGCGCCCCTCGTGGTCGGCGCCTTCGGCATCGTGCTGGAGCGCGTGCTGATCGCCCGGCTCTACAAGCTCGACCACCTCTACGGGCTGCTCCTGACCTTCGGGCTGGCGCTGATCATCCAGGGCCTGTTCCGCAACCAGTACGGCGTCTCAGGCCTGCCCTACGCGATCCCGGCCGAGCTGTCCGGCGGCCAGCGGCTGCCGTTCATGTTCCTGCCGAACTACCGGGCCTGGGTGGTGGTCGCCTCCCTCACCGTCTGCATCGCCACCTGGCTCGTCATCGAGAAGACCAAGCTCGGCGCCTATCTGCGGGCCGCCACCGAGAACCCGACCCTGGTCCAGGCCTTCGGCGTGAACGTGCCGCTGTTCCTGACCTTGACCTACGGGTTCGGCGTCGCGCTGGCGGGCTTCGCCGGGGTTCTGGCCGCACCGATCTACTCGGTGAACCCCAACATGGGCGCCGACATCATCATCGTGGTCTTCGCCGTGGTGGTCATCGGCGGCATGGGCTCGATCATCGGATCGGTGATCACGGGCTTCGCGCTCGGTCTGGTCGAGGGGCTCACCAAGGTGTTCTATCCCGAGGCCTCGGCCACCGTGATCTTCGTGATCATGGTGCTGGTGCTGCTCGTCAAACCCGCCGGCCTGTTCGGGCGCACGGCCTGATCGCGATCGAAGGGACGAATCCCATGGCCGACACAGCTGCCATCGACGCCGCCCCGATCGCCGCCGCGCTGCCGGCGGCCCGGGACGACAAGGCCCTCCACCGCCTGATCTTCGTCGGCATCGCCGTGCTGCTGATCGTGGCGCCGCTCGTCCTCTACCCCGTCTACCTGATGAAGGTGCTGTGCTTCGCGCTGTTCGCGCTCGCCTTCAACCTGCTGCTCGGCTACGGCGGCCTGCTCTCCTTCGGCCACGCCGCCTATTTCGGCATGGCGAGCTACCTCTGCGCCTACACGGCCAAACAGCTCGGCTTCACGCCGGAACTCGCGATCCTCGCCGGCACCGCGACCGCCGCGCTGCTGGGGCTGATCTTCGGTTCGCTGGCGATCCGGCGCCAGGGCATCTATTTCTCGATGATCACCCTGGCGCTCGCCCAGATGGCGTTCTTCTTCTCCCTGCAGGCGAAGTTCACCGGCGGCGAGGACGGCATCCAGGCCGTGCCGCGCGGCAGCCTGTTCGGGGTGATCAGCCTCGCGGACGACCGGGCGATGTACGCGGTCGTCTGCGTGATCTTCATGGCCGGCATGCTGCTGATCTACCGCATCATCCACTCGCCCTTCGGGCAGGTGCTGAAGGCGATCCGCGACAACGAACCCAGGGCGATCTCCCTCGGCTACCGGGCGAGCCAGTACAAGCTCGCGGTGTTCGTGCTCTCGGCGACGCTGGCGGGGCTCGCGGGTTCCACCAAGGCGATCGTCTTCCAGCTCGCCTCGCTGACCGACGTCCACTGGTCGATGTCGGGCGAGGTGGTGCTGATGACCCTCGTCGGCGGCATGGGCACGGTGTTCGGGCCGATCGTCGGCGCGCTGGTCATCGTCACCATGGAGACGTACCTCGCGCAGTTCGGCGCCTGGGTGACGATCATCCAGGGCTGCGTCTTCGTCCTCTGCGTGCTGCTGTTCCGCGAGGGCGTCGTCGGCCTGATCGCCCGGGTGATCCGCAAGCCCCTCTGAGCTTAAGACTCCGTCTCGGGCCGGACCCCGCGGTCATCCTTCGTTAACCAAGAGCGTTCAACCTGGAGTTCCAGAACGGTCAGGTGCCGCCATGACGAAGGCCCTCGCGCTCAGTATCGACGACCCCGCCCATGACTGCCCGGTCCCGCCCGAGACCGTGGGGCGGCTGATCAAGTCCGATGCCGAGGGTGCCCGCTACCTGCTCGACGGCATCCCCGAGGCGACCCGGGCGCGACTGGCCGTGTGGCTCTACGGCCGCAGCCACACCCACGAGATCGGGATCCGCGTGGCCGCGACCTGCGAGGGCGCGACCCTCCGGCGGGCGGCCGGCCTCGTCGGCAACGTCCTCTACGACCTGTCGCGCCGTCCCTACGCGGCCCCGAGCCACGGGACGCGCAGCGGCGGCGGCAGCCGTATCTCCCTCGGCGGCTCCGCCCGGCGCGCCTGAGCGCCGCAGCCCGGCGCGCCTGAGCGCCGCAGCCCCGTCCCTGTCACCCGGCGCGATTGGAACGCCGCGCCGCAGCGGCTATCGTCGCGGCCGATGTCCACCCCCCCGACAGCCCTGCACGTCCGGCGCCTCGACCCCGTCCTCGTCGACCGCATCGCGGCCGGCGAGGTCGTGGAGCGGCCGGCCTCGGCGGTGAAGGAGCTGGTGGAGAACGCCGTCGATGCCGGCGCCCGGTCCGTCGAGGTCACGGTCGAGGCCGGCGGCCGCCGCCTGATCCGGGTGGTCGACGACGGCCGCGGGATGGCGCCGGAGGACCTCGACCTCGCGGTCGAGCGCCACGCCACCTCGAAGCTGCCGGGCGGCGACCTCGCGGCGATCCGGACGCTCGGCTTCCGCGGCGAGGCGCTCCCGTCGATCGGCGCCGTGTCGCGGCTCACCCTCGTCACCCGGACCCACGACGCCGAGGCCGGCGCGAGCCTCACCGTCGACGCGGGGCTGAAGGGCGCCGTCCGTCCCGCCCCGGCGCAGCGGGGGACGCGCATCGAGGTGACCGAATTGTTCGCCGCGACGCCGGCCCGCCTGAAGTTCCTGAAATCCGACCGGGCCGAGAACGCCGCCATCGCCGAGACCCTGCGCCGCCTCGCCGTAGCGCAGCCGAACGTGCGCTTCACGCTGCGGGCCGATGCCGGCCAGCCCCTCGTGCTGCCGGCCGAGGCCGGGGCGGACGCGGATCTGCGCCGCCTCACCGCGGTGCTGGGGCCGGACTTCGCGCCGAACGCGCTGCCGGTCAGCCTCGCGCGGGAGGGCTTCGCGGTGACCGGCCATGTCGGCCTGCCGACCTATCACCGCGGCGCGGCCGGCTACATCCACCTCGTGGTCAACGGCCGGCCGGTCCGGGACCGGCTGCTGCTCGGCGCGGTGCGCGGCGCCTACGCCGACACCCTCGCCTCCGACCGCCATCCGGTGCTGGGGCTCGCGATCGCGTGCGATCCGGATCTCGTCGACGTCAACGTGCACCCCGCCAAGACCGAAGTGCGCTTCCGCGAACCGGGGCTGGTGCGGGCCCTCGTGGTGAGCGCGATTCACGACGCCCTGCGCCGCGGCGGCGCCCACTCGGCGACGACCGGCGCGGCCCGGACCCTCGACGCCCTGCGCCCCGCGGCTCCGGCCCTGGCGACCCATACGGGCGCGGCGATGCCGAGCCTGTTCCGGCCGACGCGCCCGGACCCCGTCGCGGCAAACACGCCCTCGGTGGCGGCCCCCGCCGGCTACCGGCAGCCGGGGGCGTGGCGGCCCGCGCCGTCCGGGGCCGCGACCGCGTGGGCATTCGACCGCGACGCCGCGCCCGGCTTCGGCGAGGCGGCCCAGGCCCCCTTCGCGGGACCGGCGGCCGCGCAGGAGCCACTGGCCCCGCCGCAGGCGGACAGCCGTCCGGTCCCCGCCGCGGACGCGGCGGTGGACCATCCCCTCGGCGCGGCGCGGGCGCAGATCCACGAGACCTACATCCTGGCGCAGACCCGCGACGGCCTCGTTATCGTCGACCAGCACGCCGCGCACGAGCGCCTCGTCTACGAGCGCATGAAGGCCGAGCGGGCGGCGGGCGGGATCGCCCGGCAGGGCTTGCTCATCCCCGACGTCGTGGAGATGAGCCCTGAGGAGGCCGACCGCCTGGTCGCCGCCGCGCCGGACCTCGACCGGCTGGGCCTGTCCATCGAGGCGTTCGGCCCCGGCGCCGTGCTGGTGCGGGAGGTGCCGGCCGCGCTGATCGGCGCCTCGGTGCGCGACCTCGTGACCGACATCCTCGACGCCCTGGAGGCCGGCGGCGACGAGGAGGGTGGCGCCGCCGCGACGGTGGGCGGCCCGCTGGGCCGGCGCCTCGACGCGGTCCTGTCGCGGATGAGCTGCCACGGCTCGATCCGCGCCGGCCGGCGTCTGCGGCCCGAGGAGATGAACGCGCTCCTCCGTGAGATGGAGGCGACGCCGAATTCCGGCCAGTGCAACCACGGCCGGCCGACCTCCATCGAATTGAAGCTCTCCGACATCGAGCGGCTGTTCGGCCGCCGATAGGTTTCACCGCGCACAGGCACCCGCCGGAGGCCCCGACCCATGGATTTCACCATCTCGCCCCGCGTCGAGGCGTACCGCGCCCGGATCGCGGCCTTCGTCGACACGCACATCCTGCCCCTGGAGGCGGACCCGTCCGCCTATGACGGGCACGGGAACATCGGCTTGGGCGAACTGGCCCGACTGCGCGGCCTCGCGCAGGAGCAGGGTCTCTGGTGCCTCCAGCTCAGGCCTGAGACCGGCGGGGCCGGCCTCGACAAGGTCGGCATGGCGGTCTGCTACGAGGCGATGAACCGCTCGATCTTCGGGCCGGTCGTGTTCAACTCCGCGGCGCCAGACGACGGCAACATGATGGTGCTCGAGAAGGTGGCGACCCCCGCCCAGAAGGAGCGCTGGCTCGCGCCGATCGTGGACGGCCGGGTGCGCTCCGCCTTCGCCATGACCGAGCCGCATCCCGGCGGCGGCTCCGATCCCGGCATGATCCAGACGCGGGCCGAGCGGCGGGGCGACACCTACGTGGTCACCGGCCGCAAGTGGTACATCACCGGCGCCGAGGAGGCCGCCCACTTCATCCTGATGGCGCGCACCTCCGACGACGCGCGGAAAGGTCTGACCGCCTTCCTGTTCCACAAGGACCAGCCCGGCTGGGAGATCCTGCGCCGCATCCCGATCATGGGGCCGGAGGAGCATGGCGGCCATTGCGAGCTGCTGTTCGATGGTCTGGAGATCCCCGCCGAAAACGTCCTGATGAACGAGGGCGACGGGCTGAAGCTCACGCAGATCCGCCTCGGGCCGGCGCGGCTGACGCACTGCATGCGCTGGCTCGGCCTGTCGAAGCGCTGCGTCGAGATCGCCCGGGCCTACGCGGCCGAGCGCCACGGCTTCGGCATACGGCTGGCCGACCGCGAGAGCATCCAGCTCATGCTGGGCGACCTCGCGATGCGGATCGAGGTCGGCCGCCTGCTGGTGATGAAGGCCGCCTGGGCGCTCGATCAGGGCAGCTTCGCCCGCAAGGAGGTCTCGATGGCCAAGGTGCACGTGGCCAACCTCCTCCACGCGGCGGCCGACGTGGCGATCCAGATCAACGGCGCCCGAGGCTACTCGACCGACACGCCGCTGGAATGGATCTACCGCTACGCCCGGCAGGCCCGGCTGGTGGACGGCGCCGACGAGGTCCACAAGATGGTGCTGAACCGCAACCTGGAGGCGGAGGGCGATGCCTTCTGGACGTGGACCGTCGGGGCGTGACCGCCGGGCCGGCGACGACGCGCCGGTATCCGACCCCGTACCCGCATCCTGATCTGCCCGCGCCCGCGGTCCGGCACCGCCGCACGCGGGGCCGGGATCCGATGTCCGCGTCCCGCGACAGGATCTGACAGGCGCACCGAAGCGTGGAGTTTATGACGATGACCGATGTCGTGATCACAGGGGCGGTACGGACCGCGATCGGCACGTTCGGGGGGTCGCTCGCATCGATCCCGCCGGCGGCGTTGGCGGCGCAGTGCGTCGCGGAGGCGCTCAGGCGCGCCGCGACCGCGCCCGAAGCGATCGGCCACGTGGTCTTCGGCAGCGTGATTCCCACCGAACCGCGGGACGCCTACCTCGCGCGCGTCGCCGCCATGGAGGGCGGCATCCCCAAGGAGGTGCCTGCCATGACGGTCAACCGCCTCTGCGGCAGCGGCTTGCAGGCGATCGTCTCGGCCGCGCAATCGATCCTCCTCGGGGATGCCGAGACGGCAGTCGCCGGGGGAGCCGAGAGCATGAGCCGCGCGCCGCATCTGCTGAAGGTCGGGCGCACCGGCCAGCGCATGGGCGATGCCGTGCTGGTGGACTACATGCTGGGCGCGCTGAACGACCCGTTCGGCAACGGCCATATGGGCGTCACCGCCGAGAACGTGGCGGAGCGCTACGCCGTCTCCCGCGACCAGCAGGACGCCTTCGCGGCCGAGAGCCAGGCCCGGGCCGCGCGGGCGATCCGCGAAGGACGGTTCCGCGACCAGATCCTGCCGGTCGCCGTGCAGCGCAAGCGCGAGACGGTGGCGTTCGACACCGACGAGCACCCCAAGGCCGCGAGCGCCGAGGAGTTGGCGAAGCTGCGCCCGGCCTTCTCGAAGACCGGCAGCGTGACGGCCGGCAACGCCTCGGGCCTCAACGACGGCGCCGCCGCCCTCGTCCTGTCCAGCGCCGACCGGGCGGAGCGGGACGGCCGCACGCCCCTGGCCCGCATCGTCGGCTACGCCCATGCCGGCGTGGACCCGTCCGAGATGGGCATGGGTCCGGTCCCGGCCGTGCGCCGATTGCTGGAGCGGACGGGCCTGCGGGCCGCCGATTTCGACGTGATCGAATCGAACGAGGCCTTCGCGTCCCAGGCCTGCGCCGTCTCCCGCGAACTCGACCTCGACCCCGCGAAGGTCAATCCGAACGGCGGCGCCATCGCGCTCGGCCATCCGATCGGCGCGACGGGGGCGATCATCACCGTGAAGGCGCTCTACGAGCTGGCCCGGACGGGCGGACGCTACGGGCTGGTGACCATGTGCATCGGTGGCGGACAGGGTATCGCCATGGCCGTCGAGCGGCTGCGCTGAGATGGCCGACCTCTTCGATCTCGCCGGCCGGCACGTCCTGGTGACCGGCGCCTCCAGCGGCCTCGGCCGCCACTTCGCCGGGACGCTGGCGCGCGCGGGGGCGCACCTGTCCCTCTGCGCGCGCCGGGCGGACGCCCTCGCCGAGACCGTCGCCGGGGTCGCCGGGGAGGGCGGGCAAGCGCAGGCCGTCGTCATGGACGTCACCGACGCGGCCAGCATCGAGCGGGCCCTCGACGCCGCCGAGGCCCGCTTCGGTCCAGTCCGTGTCGTCGTCAACAATGCCGGGATCACCGCGACGAAGCCCGCCCTCGACCTCGACGAGGCCGACTGGGACGGGGTCCTCGATACGAACCTGAAGGGCGTCTGGCTGGTGGCTCAGGCGGCCGGCCGGCGCATGGTCCGCCACGGCGCGGGCGGCAGCATCGTCAACATCGCGTCGATCCTGGGCCTGCGGGTCACCGGCGGACTGGCGCCCTACGCGGCCTCGAAGGCCGGGGTCGTCCAGCTGACCAAGAGCCTCGCCCTCGAATGGGCGCGCTACGGCATCCGGGTGAACGCCCTGGCGCCCGGCTACATCAAGACCGAGCTGAACGACGCGTTCTTCGAATCGGAGCCCGGCAAGGCCCTGATCAAGCGGGTGCCGCAGCGGCGTCTGGGGGAGGCGGCCGAACTCGACGGGCCGCTCCTCCTGCTCGCCTCCGATGCCGGCGCGTACATGACCGGCAGCGTCGTGGCGGTCGATGGCGGCCACCTCGTGTCGGGCCTGTAGCGGATGGATCAGGATCGGTTGCGCATCTGGCTGGCCGAGACGCTCGGCTGCCCGGACCTCGCCATCGCGGATACGCGTCCCCTCGGCGGCGGCTCCATTCAGGAGAATCGCCTTGTCAGCTGCCGGGTCGGCGACGACGTGCGCGCCTTCGTGCTGCGCATGGACGCGGCCGCCACCATCGCGTCGAGCCGGACCCGTGCCGAGGAGTTCCGGATCCTGGAGGCGGTCTGGAACGCCGGGGTCCGGGTGCCCGAACCCGTCGCCTTCTGCGAGGATCCGGAGGTGATCGGCGCCCCGTTCGCGGTCATGGGGCTGGTCGAGGGCGTGGGGCTGGGCCCGCGGATCGCCAAGGATCCGAGCCTCGGCGGCGACCGGGAGCAGCTCGCCGAGACCCTGGGCCGCGAGCTGGCGAAGATCCACGCCGCGCTCGACCCGCGGGCGCTGCCGGCCGGGCTCGCCTTCCTGGGCGCGCCCGAACCGGATCCTGCGCGAGCCGAGATCGCGCGTCTGCGCGCGAGCCTCGACGGTATCGGTGTCCGGCGCCCGGCGATCGAGTGGGGGCTGCGTTGGGGGGAGGTCCGCGCCCCGGCCTGCCCGGCGCCGACCCTCGTGCACCGGGATTTCCGGACGGGCAACTACATGGTCGACGGATCCGGCCTCACGGCCGTGCTGGACTGGGAGTTCGCCGGCTGGGGTGACCCGGATCAGGACCTCGGCTGGTTCTGCGCCGCCTGCTGGCGCTTCGGCCGGCCCGAGCGTGAGGCGGGCGGCGTCGGTTCCCGCGCGGCCTTCTACCGGGGCTATACGTCCGAGAGCGGGCGGACGGTCGATCCGGCGCGCGTGGCCTACTGGGAGGTGATGGCCCATGTGCGCTGGGCGGTGATCGCGCTGGAGCAGGGCGCGCGCCACGTCTCCGGACGCGAGTTCTCCCTCGAACTGGCGCTGACCGGCCGGATGGTGCCCGACCTGGAACGGGCGATCCTGCGGGCGACCGCCCCCGCCGCATGGAGCTGAGCATGCAGGACGAACCCTCCGGCGCCGCCCTCCTCGACGCGGCCCGCCGCGCCCTCACCGAGGAGGTCGTGCCCGGCCTCACCGGCCGCCCGCGCTACGTCGCCCTGATGGTGGCCAACGCTCTGGGCATCGCGGCCCGGGACATCACCCAGGCCGAATTCTGGCGGGCGACGGCCGGACGCGTCGTGGCCGGAGAACCCGTCGAGACGCTCATCGAGGCGATCCGCGCAGGCGAACGCGACGCCGATCCGGAGCTGCACGCCGCCCTGACTGCGGCGGCGGAGGTTGCCGCGCAGATCTGGAAGCCGGCCGCCCCGGGCGCGTGAGCCGCCCTGGGCGGATTCGCGTCGACGGACCGGATGGGGCTTCGAGGTCGCGCGCGGTCAGGCGCGGGCCGCGATCGGGGAGGGCGGGACCGTCCGGCCCCGTCGCCGTTTCCGGGCCCGCCTTCGCACCGATGTCGGCGACGTCTTGGGCGACCTGCGGCGCCCCGGCACGGCGCCAGTCCGGGATCGTGGCGCCGGACCGAGAACCGACCCGCTCCGCTCGCGAGGTCCTGTGGGGCCTCCCGTCGGCATCGCGCGATCACAGTGCCCGCGCTTGGTCGCGCAGGACGAATTTCTGGATCTTGCCGGTCGAGGTTTTCGGAAGCGCCCCGAACACCACGGTCTTCGGCACCTTGAACCGCGCCAGCCTGTCCCGGCAGAAGGCGATCACCTCTTGATCGCTGGGGATCATGGCCCCGGGCTTCATCTCCAGGAACGCGCAGGGGCTCTCACCCCAGGTCGCGTCCGGACGCGCCACGACGGCCGCCAGCATCACCGCGGGGTGGCGCATCAGCACCTCCTCGACCTCCAGGCTGGAGATGTTCTCGCCGCCCGAGATGATGATGTCCTTCGCCCGGTCCTTGATCTCCACGGAACCGTCCGGGTGCCAGACGGCGAGGTCGCCGGTCCGATACCAGCCGCCGTCGAGCGCCCGCTCCGTGGCGTCGGGATTGCCGAGGTAGCCCTTCATCACGGTGTTGCCGCGCAGGACGATCTCGCCGACCGCCGCACCGTCCCGCGGCACCGGCTCGCCGCCCGCCGGATCGACGACCGCCACCGCCTCGAGGGTGGCGAGCGGTACGCCCTGGCGGGCCATCCGGGCGTAGCGGTCCGCGTCGGACAGTTCGGCCCAGTCCGGCTGCGCGAGGCAGACCGTGGCCGGGCCGTAGCTCTCGGTGGCGCCGTAGAGATGCGTCACCTGGAAGCCCAGTTCCTCCATGGTGCGGATGATCGTGGAGGACGGCGCCGCGCCGCCGACGGCGCAGCGCACCCGCTGCGGGAAGGCCGTGCGGTCGGAGGCCGGGGCGTGGGCGAGCATCGACAGCACGATTGGCGCGCCGCAGAGATGCGTCACGCCGTGCCGGGCGATCAGACGGAAGATCGCCGACGGCTCGACCTTGCGCAGGCAGACCTGGGTGGCGCAGGCGGCCACGCTCGCCCACGGGTAGGACCAGCCGCTGCAGTGGAACATCGGCAGGGTCCAGAGATACACGCTCTCGGCGGTCAGCCCGAAGGTGACGGCGTTGCCGAGCGCCTGGAGGTAGGCGCCGCGGTGGCTGTAGACCGCGCCCTTCGGGTCGCCGGTCGTGCCGGAGGTGTAGAGCAGGCAGAGGGACTGCCACTCGTCCGCCGGGCCGGCCCAGGCATGGTCCGGGTCCCCCGCTTCGAGGAGCGCCTCGTAGGGGATCGCGCCGTCGAGGCCCGTCTCGCCGATCGCCACCACCAGGACGGGCTGCGCGAGGTCCGCGAGCGCCCGCGCCGCCAGCGGCGCGCACTCGGCCTCGACGATCAGCACCCGGGCGTCGCCATGCGCCAGGGAGAAGGCGATTGTCGCCGGGTCGAGGCGGGTGTTGAGCGGGTTGAGCACGGCGCCGAGCATCGGCACCGCGAAGTGCGCCTCGATCATCTCGGTCACGTTCGGGGCGAGGATCGCGACGGTGTCGAGGGTCCCGACGCCGCGGGCCGCCAGGGCCGAGGCGAGGCGGCGGCACCGGACGTAGAGGTCCGCGTAGGTGAGGCGCCGGTCGCCGTCGATCACCGCGACCCGGCCGGGAACGGCGGCGGCCGCGCGCGCCAGGAGGCTCGCCGGGGTCAGCGGCACGTAATTGGCGGGCGTCCGATCGAGCCCGGACTCGAACCGGTGCCGACCGGCGCCCTCTGGGCGCGCGGGGCTCTGAGGGGTCTCCGTCATCATGCGGCCTTCTGCGCGGGCGGCGGGCGTGGCGTTCGCTCCGCGGGAAGAGTTTTCGCGGCTGCCACGGCTGTCAATCGCCGCCGCGGTCGCGATCGCCGACCGGGTCGCATTCTGTCACGACGCATGGTTGACGGCGGGACCGCCCTGACGGAAGGCCATTTCTGATCGACGCGCCACCCTTGGCGGCGCAACTGGCGATGCGGGGGACGACCTTGGGAAACGACAACCTGCCGGCCGTCTCCATGCAAGCCGGACGCGAGGCGGCCGAGACCGGGGTCGCGCGGGCGCGGGAGGCCTATGAGCGCTTCGCCGAGGCCGGCGAGATGGCGCTCAACGCCTTCGAGACCACGATGGCGCAGAGCTTCGACGGCTGGCGCGCCGTGATGGGCTCCAGCCGCGAGACCGCCCATCAGCTGGCCGACAGCAACGTGGCGGGCACCCGCCGGATGCGCGAGCAGTGGGAGGCCGCGGGCGCCCGGCTGTACAACGCCTTCGAGGACAACGCGGTCCACGCCATGGCGGCGATGCGCGAGATCGGGCACCGCGTGCTGGTGGCGGCGGATACGAACATCCGCGCCAACCTGGACTTCGCGGACCGCATCGCGAAGGCTTCGGACGCGCAGGAGGCCGCGGCGCTGAACCTCGCCTTCCTCCAGGAGCAGTCGCGCCGCATCACCGACCAGATGGTCGACCTCCACCAGACGACCAGCCGGCTCGCCCGCGAGGCCGCTGCCCGATCCGAAAAGCCGTGAGCGTCACCTCAGCGGAGCAGGCCGCTGCGGATCCGGGCGCGGCGATGCCGCGGCTCGACGACCTCAGCCGCGCCGACGTGCCGTTCCGGACCGGTCACTTCTGGGCCTACGCGCCGCACGATTTCCACCGCATCGCCTACGTCGAATGGGGGGATCCCGCTTCGCCGCACGTGGTGGTCTGCGTCCACGGCCTGAGCCGCCAGGGCCGGGACTTCGATCCGCTGGGCTACCGGCTGGCGAAGATGGGCTACCGGGTCATCTGCCCGGACCTGCCCGGGCGCGGCCTGAGCGGATGGCTCAAGGATCCGGAACTCTACGGCCTTCCGCAATACGCCGCCGACATGGCAGCGCTGGTCGCGCACCTGCGGATCCCCGGCAAGATCGACTGGGTCGGCACCTCCCTGGGCGGGCTCACCGGCATGGTGCTGGCCGCCGCGGCCAACACGCCGATCCGCCGCATGGTCATCAACGATATCGGGCCGTTCCTGCCCTGGGCGCCGATCCGCCATATCGGCTCGCGCCTGCGCGACGCGCCGCGGCTCCACCACAACCTCGCCTCGGGCGAGTCGCGTCTGCGCATCGTGCTGGGGGCCTTCGGGCCGCTCACCGACGAGCAGTGGCGCCACATCGCCAAGCACAGCTTCTTCCGCGAGCCCAGCGGCGGCTGGCGCCCCCACTACGATCCCGGCATCGGCGACGCGTTCCGGCCCGGTCGGGTCTACAGCGTCAGCATGTGGCGGGACTGGGACGCCATCGCGTGTCCGGTGCTGCTGCTGCGCGGGGCGCTCTCGGAGCTGCTCCTGGCCAGCACCGCGGATGAGATGACCCGGCGCGGGCCGCCGACCCAGCGGGTCGAGATCGCCGATTGTGGCCACGCGCCGGCCCTGCTGGACGATGCCCAACTCAAGATCGTGACGGACTGGCTCGGTCCGGCCGCCTGAGTCGCGCTTCCGGGCGTCGGTGCTGGGAACGGGGCGCATTTCGGCATCGGCCGTCCGGCAGTCCAGCCCGCGTAAGATCGCGGTTCTCCGGACAGTTCGTCCGCCTCTGCCAGTTTTTACAGATGTAATTCTACGCATTCACCCGACTCAATTTCTCTAATAGCGTCGATTGGTTCAGATAAACCCTTTCCGACATCCGACGCGATCCAGACCTGTGCTGCTGATCTCATGTTTCTCCCGCGTAACCATTCATTGCGTGCAGTGTCCGCCTGTGGCATCAACGACTGCAGGTCGAAAGCTTGGCCGCGCGACGGAGTGCCGGTGGGTCGTGATCCGCGGCCGACGACGCGGGCGGGCTGGCCAACCACAGATTTGACGTTCGGACGACTTCCCATGGCCAATCCCACCCCCAAGCCGAAGCAGACCACCGCGATCGATCACGGGGTCGGCAGCCGCATCGCGTTCCTGCGTGCCGCCAACGGGCTGAGCCAGTCCGCCCTCGCCAGCGCGCTGGGCGTGAGCTTCCAGCAGGTCCAGAAATACGAGACCGGGAAGAACCGCGTCGGGGCCGGCCGCCTGCAGGCGATCGCCGAGCGCCTCGGAGTGCCGGTCGCCAGCTTCTTCGATCCGGAACCGGAAACCGGACTGGAGAACGGGCCGACGCTGCTGAGGGTCTCCGGCTCCCTTGAGCTTCTGCGGGCCTACAACCAGATCTTGGACGATCAGATCCGCCGCGACGTGCTGGCCCTGGTGAAATCCGCGGCGCGGCTCGCCCACAGCCGTGCGGCGGACCGGATCGCGTCCGGCGACTGAGATCCGGGTCTCGCGCGGGGCGGTTCGCTCAGCTCCGGCGATCGGTTTCCGGGGGTGAAGGCCGGTGTGTTCGATGGATCCCGTCAACCTGCTCGAAGATCTGCCGGTTCAGGCTCCGGACGAGGAGGTGTCGGTGCTTGTCGCCGCGCCAGGGCTTCGGGTGGAGCGCATCGTCTCGTATGGCCATGCGAGCCCACCCGGGTTTCACTACGACCAGCCGCATTCCGAGTGGGTCACCGTCCTGGCTGGCTCGGCCGATCTGCGATTCGCCGACGAGGCGACGCTGCGGCATCTCAGAATGGGCGACTCGGTCCTAATCGCGCCGCACCGCCGTCACCGGGTGGAACGCACGGAGTCTCCGACCGTGTGGCTAGCGGTTCATTTCGGTCCGGATATCGAAGTTCCGGAGGACGGGTGACACGGGTTCAGGCGGCGTAGCGCGCGACGGCGACCGCCGTGTCGCCGTAGATGCGGCGCTCCAGTTCGGTGAAGCCCGGCGGCCACGGGATCCGCACGGATTCGGCCTCTTCCACGACCACCAGGGCACCGGCGGCGAGCCACGCGCCCTCGGCGGCGCTCGACAGCGCCCGCGGCGCCAGATCGCGGTTGTAGGGTGGATCGCAGAAGGCCAGGGTGAACTGTCCGGCGGTGCCAGCCGGCCCGAGACGGGTCGCGTCGCGGCGGAACAGGCGCGTGACGCCCTCAGCCCCCAGCGCCTCTATGTTGGAGCGGATCACCGCGCGGGCCTCGGCACCATCATCGACCAGCAGGGCATAGGCGGCCCCGCGCGACAGCGCCTCGAAGCCGAGAGCCCCGGTACCCGCGAACAGGTCGAGCACCCGGGCGCCCGCGATGGCCTCATCGTAGGCATGCGTCAGCACGTTGAAGAGCG
This sequence comes from Methylobacterium longum, assembly GCF_022179385.1. GTDB lineage: Bacteria > Pseudomonadota > Alphaproteobacteria > Rhizobiales > Beijerinckiaceae > Methylobacterium > Methylobacterium longum. Next base: position 72,606 of record NZ_BPQS01000006.1, read on the forward strand.
ATTCCCGCAGGCGGTCCGACGTCGGCCGGATCGCGTCGGTGCGCGGCGTCGCGAGCCTTCGGCCCCGCCACGCACCGCCGACGATCCTCATCGCCCGTCGCGCGGCGGCCTGCCGCCGGGCTTGGAACCACCGGGCCTGGATCCGCCGGGCCTCGCACCGCCACCGGGCCTGGCACCGCCACCCGGCCTGGCACCGCCAGGCTTGAACCCACCAGACTTGAAACCGCCGGGCTTACCGTCCCGCGCACCGCCGGGGCGGCCGCCGGGCCTGGCATCGCCTCCGCCGGACGCACCCTTGCCGAAACTCTTGCCGAAGCCCTTGCCGGCGAAGCCGCCGGGCTTGCCACCACCCGGGTTGGCGCCACGGGGCTTCGGACCATCGAAGGCCGGCCTGCCACCGGCGGAGTCCGGCCGCTGAGACCGAAACCCGCCCTTGCCGCGGGGTGCGCCCTCCGACGGAGCACCGTCGAAGGAGCGCTCACGGCCAGCAGGCCTGGGACCACGGCGGTCATCCTGACGGGTCTGCGCGCGGGGACCTTCGGCGGCGCGCGCCGCGTCCCGATGCGGCCGGTCCCCGGCACCGCGCTCGCCGCGCGGGGCGAAGCCACGCTCGCCGCGCGGTGCGAAGTTGCCCTCGCCGCGCGGTGCCGGACGCTGGTCGCCGCGCGGAGCGAAGCCGCGCTCGCCGCCGGATCCGCCCTCGCGCCCAGGGCGCCCCCCCGGGCCGCGCTGCGACCGCTCGGACCGTCCGTCGTCGGCATAGCGGCGACGCGGCTGCTCGGCGGGCGCGGCCTCGACCGGCGTCGCCGCCAGGCGTTCCACGACCACCCGGCGCTCGCCGGACTTGATCGAGCCCACGCGCTCACGGCCGCGCTCGGCCGCGGCGGATTGCGCGGCTCGGGGATCGGCCCCCCGGCGCGGGATGCGCGTGCCGCGCGGCTTCGTTCCGTCGTCGTCGCGCCACGTGGCGTTGCGCGGCCCCGAACCGCTGCCGCCCGTCGAGACGCGCGGCGTCGGTGCGGGGCGGGCTGCGTTGCGCCGGCTGGCGGCCGTCTGGGCCGGTGCGGAATCCCGATCGGTTTTTTTCGGCCCGCCGAAGGGCGTGATGGGCTCGCGGACCGGGCTCTCGAAATCCACGCCGGCCTGCTCGGCGAGACTCTTGCCGAGCTGATCCTTGAGGACGCGGGTCCGCACCTCCTCGACGAGTCCGACCTCCAGATCCCCGAGCTGGAACGGCCCGAAGGAGAGGCGGATCAGCCGGTTCACCGAGAGGCCGAGATGTTCGAGGATCCGCTTGACCTCGCGGTTCTTGCCCTCGCGCAGGCCGAGCGTCAGCCAGACGTTGTCACCCTGAACGCGGTCCAGGGTCGCCTCGATCGGACCGTACTCCATGCCGTCGATCGTCACGCCGCGCGCCAGCCGGTCGAGCTGCGCCTGATCGGTATCCCCGTGGGCACGGACGCGGTAGCGGCGCAGCCAGCCCGTGTCGGGATGGGCGATCACCTTGGCGAGGCCGCCGTCGTTGGTCAGCAGCAGCAGGCCCTCGGTGTTGATGTCGAGCCGCCCTACGGCCACGACCCGGGGCAGCTCCTCGGGCAGCACCTCGAAGACGGTCTGCCGTCCCTCCGGATCCTTGGCGGTGGTGACGACACCGCGCGGCTTGTGGAAGATCCACAGGCGGCTGCGCTCGCGCAACGGCATGGGGGCGCCGTCGACGAGGACCCGATCGTCCTCGGTCACGTTGCGCGCCGGGGAGGTCAAGGTCTCGCCGTTGACGCTCACCCGGCCGGCCAGGATCATCACCTCGGCATCGCGCCGGGACGCGATGCCGGCCCGGGCCATCGCCTTGGCGATGCGCTCGCCCGGCGGGGTCACGGCCGACATGTCCTCGCCGCTCTCCCCCTCCGTCTCCGGCTCCGGGTCTCGCTCGGGCGCGGCCGGTCCGGCCGGCCGCTTCGCGGCGCGGGCCTTCACCGGACGGGACTCGGGTTCGGCGGGCAGGCTCGCGTCGGTGCTCGGGGCCCACTCTGCGGACCGCGTGGTCTCGGGCTCGGGGCGGGCGGAGCCCTCCGGCGGGTTGTCGTTCGGCGTGTCGCTCATGACCGCGCCTTATCAGAGCCATCACCGACAGGCGAGACTGCTCTCGAAAACGGGCCTGGACGCGCGCGCCCAACGAAAAGGGGCGGCCCCATGGACCGCCCCGTCGACGATGCCGATCGGCCGGCGTCAGAGTCTTGGCGAGCGGCCCCGCATCACGCCGAACACGGCCGAGATGAGGAAGAGAGCGATCGCCACGAAGAAGACGATCTTCGCCGCCTCCATGGCGGTGCCGGCAATGCCGCCGAAACCCAGCAGCGCCGCGACGAGCGCGACGACGAGAAACGTTACCGCCCAACCGATCATGGCATCCTCGCGTTATTCAAGCCGGTTCAAGACTGGAACCCGCGCGATGCGGGTCCCGTTCCGATCGTCGCCGCTCAGAGCTTGTCGGTCGCCGACTTCACCGCGCCCTTGGCGTCGCCCACGGTGCCCTGGGCCTTGCCCTTGAGCTCCTGAGCCGCACCCTCGGCCTTCATCTTGTCGTTGCCGGTCACGTCGCCCAGGCCCTGCTTGGCCTTGCCGAGGGCCTCGTTGGCGGCGCCCTTGATCTTGTCGGTGGTGCTGCTCATGGCGATGTCCTTCTTGCGGTTGCTGCGGCGACGCCGCAATCGGTCAAGAAACGGTCACAGTCGCTCGAATGTTCCAGGCCTTAACATTGCCCTGTGTTAGTTCGCTGCGCCGCCCGTATCCGCGTCCGCGATGGCCCGCTTCGGCGATGGAGTGAGAACACCTTGGCTGCAGATCCGATCCGGCCGGCGGAGTTCACATCTGCGAGCGTGGGGACGGCCTTCGATCGCGCCTTCGCGGCGGCCCGCGCGGCGGCGGACCTCGGCGAGGTGCCGGTCGGGGCCGTGGTCGTCCGGGACGGCGCCGTGCTAGCCGTCGCGCATAACCAACCTCGGACCCTGCGGGACCCGACGGCCCATGCCGAGATCCTGGCGATACGGGCCGCCTGCGCGGCCGTCGGGGACGAACGCCTGACCGGCTGCGACCTCTACGTGACGCTGGAGCCGTGCCCGATGTGCGCGGGAGCGATCTCCTTCGCGCGGATCCGGCGGCTCTACTACGGGGCGGCGGACCCGAAGGGCGGCGGCGTCGAGCACGGTCCGCGGGTCTTCAACCAGCCGACCTGCCACCATGCGCCGGAGGTCTATGGCGGCTTCCGCGAGGGGGAGGCGGCGGCCCTGCTGCGGGCCTTCTTCGCGCAGAGGCGGTCTTGACCCGCGGGCCCCCGGCCGCCGACCCTGCGGACCCCGTTCACGACCTGGAGGGCCGCCCGATGACACCGACATATTCCCGCGCCCTGATCGTCGGCGCGGGCTCGGGCCTGAGCGCGTCGCTCGCCCGGCTCCTGTCCGCCGACGGCCTCAAGGTCGGCCTCGCGGCCCGGACCATCGAGAAGCTCGCCGATCTGGCCACCGAGACCGGCGCCGTCGTCCACACCTGCGACGCGAGCCGGCCGGATGACGTCGAGGCGCTGTTCGCCGGGATGGAGCCGGCCCTCGGGGGCGCCCCCGACGTGGTGGTGTACAATGCCAGCGGGCGGCTGCGCGGGCCGGTGATCGATCTGGATCCAGGCGCCGTCGCCCAGGCCCTGATGGTCTCGGCTTACGGCGGGTTCCTCGTGGCGCAGGCCGCGGCGCGTCGCATGCTGCCGCACCGCCACGGCGCGATCCTCCTGACCGGCGCCTCCGCGAGCGTGAAGGGTTATGCCGGGTCGGCGCCCTTCGCCATGGGCAAGTTCGCCCTGCGGGGTCTCGGGCAGAGCCTCGCCCGCGAGTTGCAGCCGCAGGGGATCCACGTGGCGCACGTCGTGATCGACGGCGCCATCCGTAATCCGATGCGCGGCGGCGAGCCGGCGGATGCGCCCGACAGCCACCTCGATCCGGATGCCATCGCCCGCGCCTACCGCGATCTGCTGCGGCAGGACCGCAGCGCCTGGACGTCCGAGCTGGAGTTGCGCCCCTGGGTGGAGCGGTTCTGATCCGGACTACGGATTGACCCGCACGCCCAGCAGGACCGTGTTCTCGTTGAAGCTCGACCCGAGCACCGTGCTGTTGATCTGCTGGTAGATGTAGGTGCCGCGCAGGGTCAGCCAGCGCGTCAGGTGGTAGTCCAGCCGGGCGGTGGCCGAGAACCCGTTTTCCCGGATCGTGCTGCCCTGGTAGACGTTCCGCAGGAACGAGCCGCCGACCACGAGCGACAGGTTGCGCAGCAGATCGTGCTGCACCTCCAGGGTCCCGACATCGGTGAGGATGCCGCTGGAGCCGGGGATCGTCGTCTCGGTGACGCCGGTGGCCGCCGTGAGCCGCACCGTCGTGAGCGGGCTCGCCGACCAGACGAGGGCGGCGTTGACCAGCGGTGCGTTGACGTCGCGCAGGCTCGGATCGACGTAGGTGCGGTGCTGGATGCCGGCCGAGACCTCGCCGGTGAGTGTCCGCGCGAGACCGAAGCTGGCCCCGACCGCGAAGGCGACGCCGTCCGAATCCCGCGGCACCCCGGTCGGGTCGCGCCTAACATCGTACACGCGGGTGTCGCCAAGGAGGTCGACGAAGGGGCTGAAATCCGGATTGACCTCGTAGGCCGTGCGCAGCTGTAGGCTGTATTGGTTCAGGTTCCGATCGGCCTGGTTGATAATCGTCCCGTCGGAGAGGCGCGCGTTGTCGAATTCGGAGCGATCGACGGAGCCGCGCAGCGTCACGGAGAGCCTATTGAACGTCTCCGTCGCGCCGAGGGAGGCCCCGTAGACCGCCAGGAGCGGCCGGCTCGTCGCGGTGGCGACCTGAAGGTTGCCGGCCGCGGCCTGGAGGTTCGGGCTCGAGGTGCGCTGCGTGTCCACCAGGAAGCGCCCTTCGGCGTCGATGTGGAGGTCCCGGCTGGCGTCGATGCGCAGGCGGACCGTCCCGTCCGCGGCCGGGCGGCTGGCCGCCTCGTTCTGGGGTGTCTCGAGGTAGGCGCCGCGCAGCGAGCCCTGGAGCGCGCTGGACGACCAGTTGCTCTGGAAATCGACCGCCGCCTCGGTGCGGAGCGCCACCGAGCCCTTCGCGAATTCCCGGCTGGTCTGATCGGGATTCGAATCATAGCCGATGCTCTGTGCGAAGCTCGGCAGCACCGTGAAGGTGCCGACCTGATAGCCGATCGGCGCATAGGCGGGGTCGGTCGGGATCGCCCGGGCGAGATCCGTCCCGAGGATGAAGCCGGGTGTCAGCAGGCCGAGGGCCGAGGAGAGCGGCAGGAGCGACAGGATCGGCCGCACCGGCGTCGTCGCCTGCGGCAGCGGCACCCCGACCACGGGCTGCTGGATGATCGGTGTCAGCCGGAGGGCCGGGCTCGGGACCTGGGTGATCTCCTGCGTGATCCGCCGGGTAGCGGTCCCGAGCCGCCGCGGCGGCGCCGCGCGGGTCCGCAGCAAGCTCGACGGCGCGAGGTTTCGCGGCGCCGTCGAGCTGCCGCCCGTGCGCTGGCCGCCGGTGGTGATACGCGTGTCGAGTTGGGAGAGGCCCGGCTGGGCCTGCGACTGCGTCGGGATGGCCGGCGACAGGGGCGACCGCAGGCTGTCGCCGCCGGTCTGCTCTCCGCTGGTCGCGTCGCCGCCCGGCGAGGCGCGCCCCTCGTCGCGCGACAGGCCGTCGGGAATGCGCCGGCGGAGCGTCGGCAGGCCGTTCGGTGCGGTATCCTGACCGATGCCGGGATTGTCGGGCTGTCCCGCGACGGGGCTCGTCGCGTCGAACCGCTGGGCCACGGCCGGCGTCGTCGCGAGCGCGACAGCCAGCGCCGCGACGCCGAGCCGCATCTGTCGCCCTTCCAGCCGGTCAGCCCCCGCCGTCAGCACCTGATCTCGGTCTCCGCCTTCGTCCCGAGCGCCGGATGCTGGGATTCGCTGACCGCGCCGCGGCCAAACTGGTCATCGGCATGGTTAATGAAGGCTAGGCCGTCGTGGTTAATTCCCCGTCAACGGCGCTGTTCACGGGCGACCGCAGTCAGCGCCGAGACCTCCACGGAGCATACGAAGTCCGATTGAGAAATCGCTCTAGATCCGCTATCATCGGGCAGAATTCGATCGCATCCGCGAGGGATTGATCGGTACCACTATTACAACGACGGGGGTCGGCCGTGAGCGAGAGCATCGAAAGCGGACAGGTCGAGCACATTGAGCTTGCCGTCGATATCGTAGCCGCGTACGTGTCGAACAACTCGGTGCCTCCGTCCGATCTTCCAGGTTTGATCGGCGGTGTTCATACCGCTTTATCGAGCCTTTCGACTGCGGGGCGCAGCTCGAATGCGCCGGTCGAGAAGATGAGTGCGGCGCAAATCCGCAAATCCGTCACTCACGACCACATCGTCAGTTTCGAGGACGGACGGCCCTACAAGACCCTTCGCCGGCACCTGACGCTGCGCGGGCTGTCGCCCGAGGCCTATCGCGAGAAGTGGGGTTTGCCGCGCGATTACCCGATGACCGCAGCGAGCTACTCGGCGCAACGGTCGGAGCTGGCGAGGGCGCTGGGTCTCGGGCAGCAGCGCCGCAAGGATCGGACGGCGGTGACAGCGAACGAGCCAGCCGCGGCGGCCCCGAAGTCGCGCAGCCGGAAGAAGGCTCCGGCGGAATAGGCGCGCGCCGCGACGCCGGGCGAGTGCTCCAGCCTGGCTGCAACAGCCGTCCCGCCCCTGCAGGCAGGGACGAGGCGTCCCCGGACGGGGGCCGGTGAATCCCGGACGAGGAGCGGCGTGCCGTCACGCGCCTGCCACGTCTCGCCGGAGAGGAGGCCGGCACCCGGGCCGGACCGGCTGCGACCAGGGTCGGGGTGACCCCTTGCGCGCCGCACAACCGTGCGCCGCGTCATCGGGGGTAATCGACACCGTCCCGGGCTGCCATCCTGCGCATGCTGCCGTGCACCATCGCACCGCTCCCTGCGCCGGAGACCTTCGCCGTGCCGCCCCTGCCGATCCTCGCCCTGGCCGTTGCCTCCTTCGGGATCGGCACCACCGAATTCGTCATCATGGGCCTTCTTCCGGAGGTGGCGCAGAGCTTCGGCGTCACCATTCCGCAGGCCGGTTACCTGGTTTCCGGCTACGCCTTGGGCGTGGTGGTCGGCGCCCCGATCGTGGCGATCGCCACCGCGCGGATGCCGCGGAAGAAGGCCCTCCTCGCGCTGATGGCCGTCTTTCTCGTCGGCAACCTCGGTTGCGCGGTGGCGCCGAGCTACGCCCTGCTGATGGCGGCTCGAATCCTGACGGCCTTCGCCCATGGGGCGTTCTTCGGGATCGGCGCCGTCGTGGCGAGCAATTTGGTGCCGCGGGAGAAGCGGACGCAGGCGATCGCGCTGATGTTCGCCGGCCTGACCCTGGCCAACGTCCTCGGCGTTCCCTTCGGCACCGCCCTCGGCCAGATCGCGGGGTGGCGCGCGACGTTCTGGGCCGTGGTGATCATCGGGCTCGCGGCGGCCCTGGCAATCCAGCTCTGCGTCCCCGCCGGGCTGCCGGGAACGCGGGGTCGCCTCGTCAGCGAGTTCCGGGCCCTCGGCCGCTGGCCGGTGCTGCGGCCGATGCTGATCTCGACGCTGTCCTCGGTGAGCTTCTTCACGGTGTTCACCTACATCACGCCATTCCTGACCGGCGTGACCGGGTTCACGCCGCAGGGTGTGACGGGCGTGCTGTTCGCCGCCGGCGTGGGTCTGACCATCGGCAACCTCGCGGGCGGCCAGTTCGCCGACCGCGCGCAGATGGCGACGATCATCGGCAGCTTCCTCGGGATCGTGGCGGCGCTGCTCCTGCTGGCCGCCGTCGCCCACCACCCGGGCATGACGCTGGTGGTTCTCGTCCTGTGGTCGGCCCTGGTCTTCGCGCTGGTCTCGCCGCTCCAGATCTGGGTGGTGGAGGCCGCCAGCGATGCGCCGAACCTCGCCTCCACGCTCAACCAAGGCGCGTTCAACCTCGGCAACGCCGCCGGTGCCTGGATCGGCGGCACGGCCCTGACCCTGGGCGCGGGCTACGGTGAGCTCCCGCTGATCGCGGCCGCGGTGTCGCTCGCGGGGCTCGGGTTGGTGCTGACGGCCGTGGGCCGCAGCGGGCGCGGGATCGTCTCGGTCTCCGCGCCCGGGGCCTGACCGGTCAGTCGGTCCGGACGAGATCACCCAGCAGGCTCGCCGCCACCGTGGCCTTGGAGACCGTGAGGCCAGAGGCGCTGATCGCGTCCACCGCCTCGCGGATGCGGGCGAGCGGCGCGCCGCGGGCCTTCGCCCAGGCCTCCACCGCCCCCGGGCCGGCCCCGAGATCGGCCACGACCTCGGCGGTGAGCTTGCGGTGGGCGGCCGCGATGCCCGCCACCGCGCGCTCCAGGGCGACCCGGTCGAAGGTGTCGGCCACCGGAACCGTGCGGGCCGCGGCGGCGAGGTCGTCGAGGCGGAACGCGTGCTCTAGGGCAAAATGCGTCGCCGCCACCTCCTCCACCGGCCGGCCGCTTGCCTCGGCGACCCGGACGATGTCGGGGGCGGAGACGAGGGCGGTCAGCGAAGCGAGACGCCGGGCCTGCGCCCCCGCCATGCCGAACCCGGCCAGGTCCGCCTCGCGGGCGGCGATCGCGGCACGCGCCTCGTCGCCCAGCACCTTCGGGAGGGCCGCCTCCACCGCGGCGACGCCGTCCCGATAGCGGGCGACCACCGGCGCGAGGCCTCCGCTCAGGTCGAGGTTGCGGATGAACCAGACGATCCGGTTGGTCAGCAGGTCCTGCACCTCCGCGTAGAGGCCGAGCTGGCCCTGCCCGGGGATCCGGCCCGCGAGTCCGTCGATGCTGAGGTTCAGCTCCATCAGCCCGAAGGCGTCGCGGGTCACCGCGTAGGCCTTGGCGATGGTCGCCGCGTCGGCGCCGGTGCCGTCGGTCAGGCGGCTGACCAGGGACGGGCCGCCGCGGTTGACGATGATGTTGGCCAGCGCCGTCGCGATGATCTCGCGGCGAAGGCGGTGCGCCTTCACGGCGTCGGGGAACCGCTCGCGCAGGGCCCTCGGGAAGTAGCGTTGCAGCTCGCGGTCGAAATACGGATCGTTCGGCACGGCGCTGTCGAGGATCGCGTCGTGGAGCGACAGCTTCGCGTAGGCGAGGAGCACGGCAAATTCCGGTCGCGTCAGGCCCTCGTTCCGGCGCATCCGCTCGGTGAGCGCTGCGTCGTCGGGCAGATACTCCACCGCCCGGTCCAGCCGGCCCTGGGCTTCCAGGGCCTGCATGGTCCGCATGGCGAAGCCGGTCTCGCCGAGACCGCCGCGCTGGGCGAGCGACAGCGCGAGCGTCTGCAACGCGTTGTTGCGCAGGACGAGGTGCCCGACCTCGTCGGTCATCGTGGCGAGCAGGGCGTTGCGCGCCTCGTAGCTGAGCCGCCCGTCCCGCTCCGGAATCATCAGGGCGATCTTGATGTTGACCTCGACGTCGGAGGTGTTCACGCCGGCCGAGTTGTCGATCGCGTCGGTGTTGAGCCGCACACCCGCGCGCGCCGCCTCGATGCGCCCGCGCTGCGTCAGGCCGAGATTGGCGCCCTCGCCGACGACCCTCGCGCGCAGCTCCGGCCCGGTGATGCGGACGGCGTCGTTGGCACGGTCGCCGGCATCCTCGTCGGTCTCGGCGGTGGCGCGGACATAGGTGCCGATGCCGCCGAACCACAGCAGGTCGGCGGGCGCCTTCAGGATCGCCTGCATCAGCTCGGTGGGCGTCGCCTCGGGCCGGTCGAAGCCGAGGGCGGCGCGGACCGGCTCCGAGAGCGGCACGGTCTTGAGGCTGCGGGAGAACACCCCACCGCCCGCGGAGATCAGCGATCGGTCGTAGTCGCCCCAGGAGGAGCGACCGAGATCGAACAGCCGCCGCCGCTCCTTGAAGCTCGCGGCCGCGTCGGGATTCGGGTCGAGGAAGATGTCCCGGTGGTCGAAGGCCGCGATCAGCCGGATGCTTTCCGAGAGCAGCATCCCGTTGCCGAACACGTCCCCCGACATGTCGCCGACGCCGACCGTGGTGATCGGATCGCGCTGAACGTCGACGTCGATTTCGAGGAAATGGCGGCGCACCGCCTCCCAGGCGCCACGGGCGGTGATGCCCATACCCTTGTGGTCGTAGCCCTGGCTGCCGCCGGACGCGAAGGCGTCGCCCAGCCAGTGGCCCTTCTCCAGCGAGAGGGCGTTGGCGATGTCGGAGAAGGTGGCGGTGCCCTTGTCGGCGGCGACCACCAGATAGGCGTCGTCGGGATCGTGCCGGACCGTATCGGGCGGGGGCACGATGGCGTTGTCGACGATGTTGTCGGTGAGTTCCAGCAGCGTGCGGATGAAGATCCGGTAGCTCTCGGTGCCCTCCTGCATCCAGGCGGCACGGTCGGAGGCCGGCGGCAGGCGCTTCGGGAAGAATCCGCCCTTGGCGCCCACGGGCACGATCACGGCGTTCTTGACCTGCTGAGCCTTCACGAGGCCCAGGATCTCGGTGCGGAAATCCTCCGGCCGGTCGGACCAGCGCAGGCCGCCACGGGCGACGTAGCCGAAGCGCAGGTGCACGCCCTCGACCCGGGGCGAATAGACGAAGATCTCGAAGAACGGCCGCGGCAGCGGCATCGCTGTGACCTTCGCGCAGCTGAACTTGAAGCTGATCGTCTCCCGGGGCTGCCCGTCCGCGCCGGTTTGGAAGAAGTTCGTCCGCACCGCAGCCTCGACGAGATTGACGAAGCGGCGCAGGATCCGGTCGTCGTCGAGGCTCGTGACGTCCGCGAGCGCCGTCTCGATGCCGCCGCGGATCTCCGCCTCCCGGTCCGACCGATCCGCTGTCGCGGCTGGGTCGAACCGGGCGTGGAACAGCGCGACGATGGCTCGGGCGATTCCCGCATGGCGGCTGAGCGTGCCGGCGAGGTAATCCTGTCCGTAGCGGATGCGGAGCTGCCGCAGGTAGCGCCCGAGCGCACGCAGGAGCGCCGCCTCGCGCCAGGGCAGGGCGGCTTCGAGGATCAGCCGGTTGTAACCGTCCGACTCGGCGGCGCCTTCGGCGATGGCGAGCATCGCGACTTCCAGCGGCCGCTCCAGCGCCGCCAGGTCGACGGCCTCGCCGGTGGCACGCTCGATCAGCATGTCGTGCAGCCAGATCCGGGCCGCCTCGTCGGCGCCCGTGGGCACGATCCGGTAGGTGCGCTCGTTGATGACGCGGAAGCCGAGATTCTCCAGGGCCGGCACCCGGTCGGAGAGGGCGATGGCGGTGCCCCGCGAGAACACCTTCAGGCGAACCTGCGCGGCGGGGTCGCTCGACCGGCGTCCGAGATGCACGGCCCGGGGCTGTGCCTCGCCGAGGCCCTCCAGGATCGCCACGTCGGCGACCGCCGCCTCGGGATGGAAGTTGTCGCGGTAGGCGACCGAGAAAGCCTCGGCGTAGCGCGAGGCCAGCAGGCGCGCTCGATCACCGCCCTGGGCCTCCGCGAGGGCGGCCCGCAGCGCGTCGCCCCAGGTCCGGACCAGGGTGGCGATGCCGGCCTCGAGGGCCGCGGGATCGTGCTCCGGGCTGCCCTGATCGGGCAGGCCGATGATGTAGTGGATTCGGGCGAGCGAGCCCTCCGGATAATCGGGATAGGCGGCGCTGAGCCGGCCGCCATAGGCTTCGGCGAGGTAGCCGCCGATCCGGCCGCGCACGGTTGAATCGTAGCGGTCCTTCGGCACGTAGACGAGGAGCGAGACGAAGCGGCCGAACCGGTCCGGCCGGGACAGCACGCGCACCCGCGGCCGGTCGGCCAGCGCCGCGATCGCCAGGGTGAACCGGAAGAGCCGCTCGCCGTCGATCTGGAACAGCTCGTCGCGCGGGTAGCTCTCCAGCACGGCGAGCAGGCTGCGCCCGGCATGGCTCGTCGGGTCGAGGCCCGCGCGCTGGACCACGGCCTCGACCTTCCGGCGAAGCACCGGCACCTCGCGGGCAGGGCTGGTGTAGGCCGAGGCGGTGAACAGGCCGACGATCCGCACCTCGCCCGACAGCTTGCCGGAGCCGGAGAACAGCTTGACGCCGACATAGTCCAGGTAGGCGGACCGGTGGACCCGCGACTTCACGCTGGCCTTCGTGATGATGAGCGGCTGCGGCTCTTCCAGAAAGGCGAGGATTTCCGGGGTGTAGTCGACGGGCGTGCGGCCGCGGCGCAGGGGCGTTGCGCCCGGATCGCGCAGCACGCCGAGGCTCGAACCCTCGACAAGGGGATGCGCCTCGCCGTCGATACCGTGCTGCTGCATCCCCAGGAGCAGGAACTGGCCGTCCTTCAGCCAGTCGAGGAAGGCCCGCGCCTCGGCGGTCTCTCCCTCCGGAATCGGAGTCGGCGAACGGCCGAGATTCTCGGAGAGGTCGCTCAGCTGTGCCAGCATGGCGTCGTGGTCGGCGCTCGCCAGGGCGACGTCCCGGTAGACCGGCGCGAGGGCGGCGAGCAGCCGCTCCCCGGCCTCGTCGGAGAGGCGGTCGAGGTGAATGTGGATGAAGCTCTCGCGCGCGAGGCTGCCGTGGGCATCCGCGGTGGTCTCTCCGACCACGCGGATCAGCGCGCCCCCGCCATCCCGCTCGACGCCGAGGATCGGGTGGGCGACGAGCTGCGCCGACAGGCCCTGCTCGGCGAGTTCGGCGAGGGTCGAATCCAGCAGGAACGGCCGGTTGTCGTTGACGACTTCGAGGATCGTCATCTCCCGCGCCCGGCCGTCGCGCGCGAGTTCACCCTCGCTCAGGCGCAGCCGTGCCGGATCGCCCGGCCGGCGGGGCTCGGACAGGAACGACCGGGCGCGCCCGGCGAGTTCGGCGAGAGCCCCGGCGCCGTAGGAGGCGAGATCCTCCGGCGTCACGCGTCCGAACAGGTCGCGGACGAAGCCGCCCGGGCCACCCTGTCCAGTGACGATGTCGGCGGCCGCCTCGATCAGCCCGGTCCGGGCCGTCTTCTGCTCCGAGGAGGACAGTGCCGTGGCGGTCTCGAGTGTCATCGCGCGTCTCCCGAACCGGGTCACTCGCCCAAGCGATAGCAGCGTGATCGGCCGTGTCGATGACACTCCCCGCCAGTTTGCCGGTCGACGGGTGTCGATCGGCGCGAACCGTCAGGACCCGCTCCCCACCACCTCGCCGTCGCCTTGCAGGCGCCTTGCCGACGCCGCGAAACGTGCATATACCCGCATCGTGTCCGACGAATCGCACCCCCGGGCTTCCCTGGAGCCCTGCACCTGCTCGGCGCTGCGGCGCGCCACGCGCGCCGTGACCACGGCCTACGACGCGGCCCTGCGTCCGTCGGGCCTGCGGGTGACCCAGTTCGCCATTTTGCGCCTGCTCGACCGCCTGGGTCCGACCCCGGTGACGCGGCTCGCCGCCGAGGCGGCCCTGGAGCGGACCACGATGGGCCGCAACCTCGACCCGCTGGAGCGGCGCGGCCTCGTGCGGATCGCGGCCGGTGCGGTCGATGCCCGCGAGCGCGTGGTGGTCCTGACCGAGGCCGGCCGCGACGCCATCGCGGCGGCGATCCCCTACTGGCGGGACGCCCAGGCCCGCATCAACGCCCGGGTCGCGCCCGGGGCCGTGGCGGCCCTGGCGGATGCCCTGATCTCCGCCTCCTGAATCCGTCGCCCCAGGCCCTCGTACCCCGGAGCCCGTCCATGTCCGCCAGTCTCGAGACGCCCTCAGGGCAGCGCCTGCACTATGCCTGGGTGGTCGTGGCGATCACCTTCGTGGTGCTGCTGGTCGGCGCCGGCGTGCGCGCCACCCCGAGCGTGCTGATCGTGCCGTGGGAGCGGGAGTTCGGCTGGACGGCCGCCACGATCAGCGTGGGGATCGCACTCAACATCTTCCTGTACGGAATGATCGGTCCCTTCGCGGTGGCGATCATCGAGCGGTTCGGCCTGCGGCGCTCGGTCTGCACGGCGCTCCTCATCCTGGCGATCGGCACCGCCGCCACCAGCCTGATGACCGCGCCGTGGCAGATGGTTCTGCTCTGGGGCCTCGTGGTCGGATCGGGCTCCGGCATGGTCGCCAACGTCCTCGGCGCCACCGTGGCGGGGCGGTGGTTCGCCAAGCGCCGCGGCCTCGTGCTCGGCCTGCTCACGGCCAGCAGCGCCACCGGCCAGCTCGTCTTCCTGCCGATGCTGGCCTCGCTCGCGGTCGGGCAGGGGTGGCGCTCGGTCTCCCTGGTGGTCGCGGCCGCCACGTTGGCGCTGATCCCGCTGGCCGCGCTTCTGCTGCGCGACCGGCCGGCGGATCTCGGCCTGCCCCGCTACGGCGAGGACACGGTGACGCCGACGCCGGTCCTGGCCGAGAACCCGGCGGTGCGCGCCCTGCGCGGATTGCGGATCGGCCTGCAATCCCGGGATTTCTGGCTGCTCGCCGGCACGTTCTTCATCTGCGGCGCCTCGACCAACGGCCTCATCGGCACCCACCTGATCCCCGCCTGCATCGACCACGGCATCGCCGAAGTCACGGCGGCGGGCCTGCTGGCGCTGATGGGGATCTGCGACCTGATCGGCACAACCGCCTCGGGGTGGCTCACGGACCGGTTCGATTCGCGCAAGCTCCTGGCCTGGTACTACGGCCTGCGCGGGCTCTCGCTGATCTTCCTGCCCTATTCCTTCGATTACAGCTTCTACGGCCTGTCGCTGTTCGCGGTCTTCTACGGGCTCGACTGGATCGCCACGGTGCCGCCCACCGTCCAGCTCGCGGGCAAGTCCTTCGGCGAGGAGAACGCCGCGCTGATGTTCGGCTGGATCGCGGCCGCGCACCAGATCGGCGCGGCCTCGGCGGCCTGGCTCGCCGGCATGGTCCGGACCGACAGCGGCACCTATCTCGGCGCCTTCGTGTCGGCGGGGCTGCTCTGCCTCGTCGCCGCCCTGATGGCGGTCTTCGTCGGCCGCAAGCCCGCCGAGCCGGTCCTGCGTCCGCTGACGGCCTGAACTGCGCCGCGCGGGCGGGGTTGTCACAAGTGCGCCGCGAAGGACGAGCCCTGATCGGCCGCCTTCCTCGCAATCCGAGAGTCCGCCTTGACCATCGCGATCCGGCCCGTGCCGCCGGTCCAGGACGTTCGCGCCCCGCGCCCCTGGTCGGGACCGGGCTTCGCCGAGTTCGTCGCCATCATCGCGC
Source organism: Methylobacterium longum (assembly GCF_022179385.1). Taxonomy (GTDB): domain Bacteria; phylum Pseudomonadota; class Alphaproteobacteria; order Rhizobiales; family Beijerinckiaceae; genus Methylobacterium; species Methylobacterium longum. Next base: position 87,793 of record NZ_BPQS01000006.1, read on the forward strand.
TCATGATGGCGGTGACGGCGATCTCCATCGACAACCTGCTGCCGGCCTTCCCGGCGATCGAGGCGCGCTTCGCCGTGCCGGATCCCAACCGGCTGCAGCTCCTCGTCTACGTCTACATGATCGGCTTCGGCTTCGCGCAGATCGTCTACGGGCCGGTCTCCGACGCCCTCGGCCGACGGCCGGTGCTGCTCGCCAGCCTCGCCGTCTACGTGGTGGGCTGCGGGCTCGCCATGGTGGCTCCGAGCTTCGGGTGGCTGCTGGCCGCGCGGATCATCCAGGGCATCGGCGCGGCCGGCGGGCGCGTGCTCTCAGTGGCGATCGTGCGCGACCGCTTCGCCGGTCGCGAGATGGCGAGCGTGATGTCGCTCACCATGATGGTGTTCCTGATCGTCCCGATGATCGCCCCCGCAATCGGCGGCATGATGCTGGCGCTGGGCTCCTGGATCTACGTCTTCGTCTCGATGCTGGTCCTGGCCTTCTGGCTGAGCGTGTGGTTCTCCCTGCGGATGCCGGAGACGCTGCACCCGGAATACCGCCGCCCGCTCTCGCCCGCCGCTACCTGGGAGGCGATCCGCCTGACGCTCCGGACCCGCGTCGCCATCGGGTACACCACGGCCCTGGGCCTGATGACCGGCTGCATCATGGGCTACGTGGGCTCGGCCCAGCAGGTATTCGACACTGGCCTGTACCACCTGGGACCGCTCTTCCCGCTGGCCTTCGGGCTGGTGGCGGGTGCCATGGGGGCCGCGACGCTGATCAACGCCCGCGTCGTCCGGCGGGTCGGGATGCGGGCGATGTCCCACGGCGGGGTCATCGCCTTCACGGTGGTCGCGCTGATGCAGGTCTGCGTCGGGTTCGCCTACCAGGGCCGTCCGCCGCTGGTGCTGTTCCTGGCGCTCCTCGCGCTGAACCAGTTCCTGATGAGCTTCGCGATGCCGAATTTCAACGCGCTGGCGCTGGAGCCCCTCGGCGCCATCGCGGGCACGGCCTCGTCGTTCCTCGGCTTCTACACGACCATCCTCGGCGCCTTCTGCGGCTTCCTGATCGGGCAGGCCTTCGACGGCACCGTTCTGCCGGTGTCGCTCGGCTACGCCAGCCTCGGCGGGCTCGCGCTGCTCGTGGTCGCCTGGACGGAGCGGGGCCGGTTGTTCCGCGGTGGGGTCGGCGGCTGAGGCGTCCCGCTTAACGCGGTCTTCAGCGGAGATCGCCAAGCTCCAGTTGTCATTCCCGCCGACCGGATCCACCCATGATCGCCCGCGCCCAGGACGGAACCCTTTTCGCTGCGCGCATGCTGCTCGCGGCCGCGCTCCTGCCCACCGGGATCGCGCGGGCGCTCAACGTCTCGGGATTCGCCCTGACGCTCGCCGGCAGCGGCATGCCGTTCCCGAACGGCGTCGCCACCGCCGCCGTGGTGGTGCAGGTCTTCGGCCCCCTGGCGTTGATGCTCGGCGTGCTGCCGCGGCTGACCGGCGTGGCGCTCGCCGCCTTCGCGACCGTGACGGCCTTCGTGCTCCACCCGTTCTGGCACTTCGTCGGCCCGGCGGCGGTCGCGGAGCGCACGCTGATGCTGGCCGATCTGGGCTTGGCGGGGGGCTTCCTGATGTACGCCCTGACGGGCCCGGGGGCGTGGAGCTGGCAGGGCTGGCGCAGCGAAGTCCGGGGGTCCGCGCCGAGCGCGAAGCCCGCCGCCGCCAAGACCGCGGCGAAGAGCAACGCCGCACGGGGCGGCGGCAAGCGGCCCGCTGGGCGCGCCCCCGCCCGCGCGGCGGCCTGATCAGCCGTGCCGCGGCTTCATCTCGGCGACCGGCGGCGGCGCGGCGGCGGTCGTCCGGCCGGAGATCTCCGCGCCGGCATCCGGCACCAGCTTCCGGAACCCCAGCACGGACGCCGCCGAGATCATCGCGACGACGAAGAAGGCCGGCCCGAAATCACCGGCCTCGATCTGCGCGCGCCCGTGCCACGCGGCCGTTCCCTCCAGCGCCAGCGCGCCCAGCGTGACGCCGAGGCTCAGCGACAGCTGCTGGCAGACGCTGGCGAAGCTCGTCGCCGCGCTCATCTCGCGGGATTCGAGATCGGCGTACGCGATGGCGTTGACGCAGGTGAACTGGATCGAGCGCGAGCAGCCGCCGGCGAACAGCAGGGCCACCATGATCCAGTGCGAGGTCTGCGCGGTGTAGAACCCGTTGACCGCCAGGAAGACCGACGCGACCAGCGCGTTCCAGACCATCAGGGTCCGGAAGCCCGTGCGGCGCAGGATCCTCGGCGCCAGGGTCTTCACGAACATCGCGCCGGCCGCCGCCGCGAAGGTGATCAGACCGGAATGCAGGGCGTCGAGGCCGAAGCCGACCTGCAGCATCAGTGGCAGCAGGAACGGGATCGCGCCGGTACCGATGCGGAACAGGCTGCCGCCGATCACCGCGACCCGGAAGGTCGGCCGCTGCATCAGGTCGAGCCGCACGATCGGTTGGGCGGCCCGCCTGGCATGCGCCCAATACAGCGGCAGCAGCACCGCGCCGGCGCCGAGGCAGCCCCACGAGACGGCCGCCGGCAGCAGGTGGCGGCCCAGGGATGCCAGACCGAGCATCAGCGCGGCAAGTCCGGTACCGAGGATCACGAAGCCGGCGAGGTCGAGGGGCGGGCGCTCAGGCTCGCGCACGTCCTCGAAGTACAGGCTCGCCAGGACGATCCCAGCGCAGCCGATCGGCAGGTTGATGAAGAAGATCCACCGCCAGTCGAACCACGTGGTGATCAGGCCGCCGACCGGTGGCCCCAGCACCGGGCCGACGAGGGCCGGGAAGGTCAGGTAGGCCAGAGCGGTCACGAGCTGCGATTTCGGCACGCTGCGCAGCACGACGAGACGACCCACCGGCACCATCATGGCGCCGCCCATCCCCTGGAGGAACCGCGCGGCGACGAACCACGCGAGGCCGTTCGCGGCCGCGCAGGCGAGGGAGCCGGCCATGAACACCACGAGGGCGACCCGAAACACGGTCCGCGACCCGTAGCGGTCGGCCATCCAGCCGCTCACTGGGATGAAGATCGCGAGGCTGACCAGGTAGGAGGTCAGGGCGAGCTTCAGGGCGATCGGATCTTCGTTCAGGCTCGCCGCGATGCTCGGCAGCGCCGTGGCGATCACCGTCGAGTCGGTGTTCTCCATGAACAGCGCGGTGGCGACCGTCAGGGGGACGATCCAGATCGGTCTTTGGGTGGCGGCGGGCATCAGACAGCAGACGCGTGTCGCGCCGCGACGGTTGCACGGCCGAGCGGCCACCTCGCACCCTCGTGTTTCGCGATTGTATCCCTCCTGCAACAGACGTTGCGTGCCTGACGAGGCCCACCTTTTTTGCGGGTGCTCCAATGGCTACGTTTCCGTCACGCGGCCGTGAGTCCGCTCCAGCCGGCCCGGGGCCGGGCCCAAGAGGAAATGATGCAGTCCAGCCCCAGCAAGGTCCGCTCCCTGCCGCGGATCGCCGCCGGCGTCGCGCTCCTCTCGATGGTGGCCGCTTGCGGCACCGTCCTGCTGAACGACCGCGGTTCCCTGACGCGCTACGATCGCCTGAAATCCAGCGACCAGGTCGCCTCGGCGTCGCGGATCTACGTCGACCAGCCGGCTCTGGCCAAGGCTCGCACGGTGCGCATCATCCCGACGGCCTTCCACGGCGACGTAGCCGGGGCGGCACCGCTGACGCCGGCGGAGCGGCGCCTCATCGCCAACGCCGCCGACCGGGCGCTCTGCTACGACCTGTCGCTGAAGTATGACATCGTGACGAGCCGCGACGCGGACCTGACCGTGCGCGCGCAGGTCACCCGCGTCGATCCCACGGACCTCCTCGGCGCCGGCGCGACCATCGCGGGCTCGGCCGGGGTGACCGTGGCGTCGCAGCTGGGCCTGAGCTTCGCCGAAGGCGTCGGCCGCGTGCCGATCCCGCGGGTGCCGATCGGCCTGGGCAGCCTCACGGTGGAGGCCGAGGCGCTGGACCGGCGGCGCGAGCAGCGGGCCGCGATGGTCTGGGGTGGTGCGGCAAACTCCTTCACCAGTCAGCCGCGCTTCTCCCGCGCCAGCGACGCCTACGATCTCGCGGGCGAGTTCGGACAGGATTTCGGCTACATGCTGGCCACCGGCGAGGACCCGTTCACGGCTTCCAACACGCTCCCGACCTGGGACCGCATCCGCATCACCACCCTGGGTGAGGCGCCCCTGGACCCGGATTGCGAGGCGTTCGGCCGCGCCCCCGGCATCGACGGCATCCTGGGCGACTATATCGGCCTGCCGCCCGAATACACCGACAAGGGGCCTGCCGTGCCGGCGTTGCGCTAGGGCACGCCACGCCGCGCGGCCCGCGAGCGCCGATCCGTCCGGTCGATCGCTGAAGCCCAGCCAGAACGGTCGCGGCACCTTCCGGTGCGACCCGGGGGATCCGACCGAGGTGGATAAGACCCGAGCCATGCGCGATTTCGCGCTGCGACGCATCAAGCGCGCATTGGCGCCGTCGCGGAGCCCGTGATACTGGCACTTGCCAACCCGATCCCGCAGCGCCACCCCTGCGCGCCGCCGTCCGAGGAAAGTTGGCACATGGCCCGAGTAGAAACCGCATCGATCATCGAGGGCCTCACCTTCGACGATGTGCTCCTGCGACCGGCCGCCTCGTCGGTGATGCCCACCGAGGTGAACGTGGCCTCGCGGCTCACCCGGACTATCCCGCTGAACCTGCCGATCGTCGCCTCGGCGATGGACACCGTGACGGAAGCACCCATGGCCATCGCCATGGCGGCCAACGGCGGCATGGGCGTGATCCACCGCAACCTGGAGCCGCCGGAGCAGGCCGAGCAGGTCCGCCTCGTCAAGAAGTACGAGTCGGGCATGGTGATGAACCCGATCACCATCCACCCCGACGAGACCCTGGCCGACGCCTTCGAGGTGATGAAGCGCAACCGCATCTCCGGAATCCCGGTGGTCGAGCGGGGCCCGAACGGCTCGCGCGGCAAGCTGGTCGGCATCCTGACCAACCGCGACGTGCGCTTCGCGACGAATGCCTCGCAGCCCGTCGCCGAATTGATGACCCGCGACCGCCTGATCACGGTCCGCGAGGGCGTGACCCAGGACGAGGCCAAGCGCCTGCTCCACCAGTTCCGGATCGAGAAGCTGCTGGTCGTCGACGACCATTACCGCTGCATCGGCCTGATCACCGTCAAGGACATCGAGAAGCGCGTCGCCTACCCGAACGCCGTCAAGGACGAACAGGGCCGACTGCGGGTCGCGGCGGCCACGACGACGGGCGACAGCGGCTTCGAGCGCGCCGAGCGCCTGATCGACGCCGGCTGCGACGTGATCGTGGTCGACACCGCCCACGGCCACTCGATCAAGGTGCTCGACGCCGTGGCCCGGGTGAAGCAGCTCTCGAACGCCGTGCAGGTCATCGCCGGCAACGTCGCGACCCGCGACGGCGCCCAGGCGCTGATCGATGCCGGCGCCGACGCCATCAAGGTCGGCATCGGGCCGGGCTCGATCTGCACCACCCGCATCGTCGCCGGGGTGGGGGTGCCGCAGCTCACCGCGCTGATCGAGGCCGTCGAGGCTGCCGGCGAGGCCGACATCCCGGTCATCGCCGACGGCGGCATCAAGTATTCGGGCGACCTCGCCAAGGCGATCGCGGCCGGCGCCTCCGTGGCGATGCTCGGCTCGCTGCTGGCCGGCACCGACGAGGCCCCCGGCGAGGTGTTCCTGTACCAGGGCCGCTCCTACAAGTCGTACCGCGGCATGGGCTCGGTGGGCGCCATGGCGCGCGGCTCGGCCGACCGCTACTTCCAGGCCGAGGTGAACGACACCCATAAGCTGGTGCCGGAGGGCATCGAGGGGCAGGTGCCGTACAAGGGCCCGGTGGGCAACGTCCTGCACCAGCTCGCCGGCGGCCTGCGCGCCGCCATGGGCTATGTCGGCGGCGCGACGATCCCGGAATTCCAGGAGCGGGCGCGGTTCATCCGCATCACCAACGCGGGCCTGCGCGAGAGCCATGTCCACGACGTGACGATCACCCGCGAGAGCCCGAACTATCCCTCGCGGACCTGAGGAACCTGATGCGCACGCTGATCGTCGGGGCCGGCGCGACCGGCGGGTATTTCGGCGCACGGCTTGCCGAGTCGGGGGCCGACGTGACCTTCCTGGTCCGGCCGGCCCGGGCCGCCAAGCTCGCCGCGGGCGGCCTCAACCTCCGCAGCCCGCTCGGCGACCTGCACCTGCCGAACCCGCCCACCGTCACGGCCGACCGGCTGGCGCAGGCGGGGCGGTTCGACCTGATCGTCTTGTCCTGCAAGGCCTACGACCTCGACAGCGCCATCGCGGATCTCGCGCCCGCCGTGGGCACGGGGACCGCGATCCTGCCGGTGCTCAACGGGATGTCGCATCTCGACGCCCTGGATGCCCGCTTCGGCCCGGAGCGCGTCCTCGGCGGATCCTGCGCCATCGCGGCGACGCTCGCGCCGGACGGCACCATCCGCCACATGAGCGAACTCTGCAGCATCACCTACGGCGAACGGGACGGATCACGCTCCGCGCGGATCGAGGCTGTCGACTCCCTGATGCGCGGCCTGAAGTTCCAGCCGCGTCTCAGCGACGTGATCCTGCAGGAGATGTGGGAGAAGTGGGTGTTCCTGGCGACTCTCGCGGGGGCGACCACGCTGATGCGCGCGGCGGTCGGCGACATCGTGGCGACGCCCGGGGGCACCGCCTTCATCGCCGCGCTCCACGCGGAATGCACGGCCGTGGCGACCGCGAGCGGCTTCGCGCCGCGGGCGGTGGTGGCGGAGCGAGCGCGGGCGCAGCTGACCACGGCCGGCTCCACCTTCACGGCCTCGATGCTGCGCGACATCGAGGGCAAGGGGCGGATCGAGGCGGATCACGTCATCGGCGACCTGATCGCCCGCGGCCTGCGGCTCGCGCCCGAGGCCGCCTTCCCGCTGCTCGGCACGGTCTATACCGGGTTGAAGGCCTACGAGGCCCGGCAGGCGCGGGAGGCGGCCTGAGCTCCCCTCCCGCGCCGGGTTCTCAGTAGCGGCCGGGCGGGGGCGGGGGCGGATTGCCGTATTCGAGCTGCGTCTTGGCATCCACCGGCCGGCGCGGCGGCGGCGTCAGATCCGGCTGGGCGGCGGGGGCGCTCGCACAGGCGGCGAGGGCGGCGACGACCAGGGACGCGAGGGCGACGCGAGCGGCAGACATCATGGGCTGGGACACTCCGGGGCTCGCCGGTCCGGAGACCGCTCTGGTCCGCGGCCGGCCGATGCCATACGACACGCGACGGCCCGCACGGCGCGCCGCCTGAACCATCGTCTGCGCCGGGAACGTGCTTGAAGCTCGGCCGTAAGGTGGCGACATCGCGGACCAAGCGTGGCCGTTTCGCGTCATCGTAGACCCATTCTGAAGGACCAGACCGCTGACACCCGCCGCCCGCTGCTCCGCAGCCATCGAGATCCTGACCGACATCTCCGAGCGCCGCCGGCCCGCCGCCGACGCCCTGAAGGATTGGGGTCTCGCGCACCGCTTCGCCGGCTCTGGCGACCGGGCCGGGATCGCGAGCCTCGTCTACGACGCCCTGCGTCGGCGCGCGTCCGCCGCCTGGATCATGGGCTCGGACAAGCCCCGCGCTGTCCTGATCGGCGCCCTGCGGCTGCAGCAGGGCCTCGCCGCCGCCTCCGTGGCCAGCCTGTTCTCGGGCGAGCGCTTCGCGCCCGAGCCCCTGAGCGACGACGAGCGTGCCCGCCTCGACGCCGCGACCCTGCAGGATGCCCCGCCCGAGGTGGCGGGCGACGCGCCGGCCTTCATCCTGCCCGACCTCTCGGCGACCCTCGGCGACGATCTCGTCGCGGAGTTGAAGGCCCTGGCCCGGCGCGCGCCCCTCGACATCCGGGTCAACGCCCTGCGCGGCGACCGCGACGCGGTCGCACCGGCTCTGGCCGCCTTCGCGGCGGCCCCGACGCCCCACGCCCCCTACGGCCTGCGCATCCCGATCGGGGCGGACGGGCGCGGCCCGGCTTTGCACGTCGAGGGTGAGTTCCTTGAGGGCTGGTACGAAATCCAGGATGAGGGCTCCCAGCTCGCCGCGCTCCTGGCGGCGCCCCGGGCGGGCGAGACCATCGTCGACCTCTGTGCCGGAGGCGGGGGCAAGACCCTGGCGCTGGCGGCCGAGACCGGCAACGGCGCCCGCCTGATCGCCACGGACGGCGATCCGCGACGGCTGGCGCCGATCCACGAACGGCTGCGCCGGTCCGGTGCGGTCGCCGAGGTTCGCACCCCGCGCACCGGCAAGACGCGGGCCGACGTGCTGGAGGATCTCGACGGCACCGTCGACCGGGTCGTGGTCGACGCCCCCTGCACCGGATCGGGCACGTGGCGCCGGAATCCGGATGCCAAGTGGCGGCTTCGGCCTGGAAGCCTCGCGCTTCGCACGGCGGAGCAGGCCCAGGTGCTGGACCGGGCGGCGCGGCTGGTGAAGCCGGGCGGACGGATCGTCTACATCACCTGCTCGCTGCTCGCCGCCGAGAACGACGCCGCGGTGGCCGGCCTGCTGTCGCGCTGGCGCGGGCGCTTCGACGTGGTGCCGGCGTCCGAGGTGCTGGCCGCGGGGCCGGCCACGCTCCGGGACGCGGTGCGCATGACCGCCCACGGCATCCAGATGAGCCCGCTCCGCACCGGCACGGACGGCTTCTACGTGGCCACCGTCGCGCGTCGGGGCTGAGGAGGGGAACCCGCACCCGCATCCGCGACGTTGGACCGGCGCTCCCGCGGGAGCCGGGGTCGCCGAGGTGGGCTCCCGCCTGCGGCCGGATCCGGGAGATGCCCGTGCGCCTCGATCGCCGACTCCTGCTCGCCGGACTCGGGAGCGCCCTCGGCCTTCGCTCCGCCCGAGCGGAGGTCGACGGACCGCCGGATCCGGCGGCGCACGAAGCCGTGCGGGCCCTACCGCAATCGCTGCCGGGCGCGGACCTGCAGGTGATCGACCTCTGGCCGGGCGAACCACCGGGCGGCGGCAGCGGACCCGACGCGCGCGGGTATCGCTACGTGGAGGGCCCGTTCGGCGACATCACCCGGGTGGCGCGTCCCTGCCTGCTGGTGATGCGCCCGGCCAATCCCAACGGCGCCGCGGTGATCGTCGCCGCCGGCGGCGGCTACGAGTTCATCGCTCTGGGCAACGAAGGTGTCCCGGTCGGCCGGGTCCTGAACGCGGCGGGCATCACGGTCTTCCTGCTCGTCTATCGCCTGCCAGCGGAGGGGTGGGGCTCGGGTCCCGACGCCCCCCGGCAGGACGCGCAGCGCGCCCTGCGGCTGGTCCGGGCCCGCGGCACGGAGTTCGGCGTCGACCCCGAGCGGGTCGGCGTCCTCGGCTTCTCGGCGGGAGGGCACCTCATGGGCGAGACGGCGGTCGGGAGCGCCCACGACCTCTATCCGGGGGTCGACGCGGGCGACGCACAGCCGGTGCGGCCCGTCCTGGCCGGCCTGATCTATCCCGTCATCACCATGCGCAAGCCCTTCGACCGGACCCATACCCGTCGAATCCTGGTGGGCGATGACGTCACCCCCGCCGAGATGAAGACCTACTCGGTCGACCTTCAGGTCGGGCCGGAGACGCCGCCGACGTTCCTCGTCCAGGCGATCGACGATCCGGTCGCGGTGGCCGATCATCCGCTGCTGATGTTCACGGCCCTGCGCAAGGCGCGGGTGCCGGCCGAGCTGCACCTGTTCGAGCGCGGCGGCCACGGCTTCGGCCTCGGCGCACCCGGCACGCCGGCGGCGGCGTGGCCCGGTCTGTTCCTGGCTTGGATCCGGCTTCACGGATTCCTGCGCCGGTGAGGCGTCAGCCCTCGCCCGTCTGAAGGCGGTGCAGCTTGGCGACCTTCGGCCGGCTGGTGCGGAACTGACCCCGCTCCACGGAGACGAACACGACGGTCGCGATGGCCAGGGTCGTGAGCCACCAGATCGCCGTCATGCCCGCGCCGAGGCACGCCACCGTGAAGGCGGCGGCGAAGCATCCCATGGCGCCCGGCACAAGCGCGGGCCCGTCCCGACCGGCCCGGCGGATCGACGCGTAGAGCGCGAAGGCGGCCGCGAGGGCGCCGACGATCCCGAGCTCGTACCAGAACTCGAACAGCGCCGTGGTCGGCGCGTTCAGCGGGAGCAGGCCGACGAGGCGCCCGCGCAGCGCGGTCTCGAAGCCGTGGCCGGTGATCAGCCGGACCGGATCGCCCGTCACGACCTTCTGCCAGCTCTTCAAAGAGAGAACCGAAGGGGCCAGGGGGCCGAGCAGTGCGGCGCCCACCGGGCGCGCCAGGAAGGGCAGCAGCGGCGCCACGGCGAGCAGAGCGGCCGACAGGATCGCCGTCAGCGCCACGCCGAGCTTCTGCCGGTAGCTGGTCAGCGCGAAGGCGAGGGCTCCGATGGTGAGTGCCGCGATCTGGGTTGCGTCGGGCTGGACCGTGAGTGCCAGGGCCACCAGCAGCGCCAATCCCAGCGCCTCCCGGTCCCTGCGGCGGGACCTGAGCCACGCGAGCGCCGGCCAGAGCAGCAGGATCAGGAGCACCAAGCCGCGATCCAGCGCCCCGTCATCCTCGGTGCCGGGCGGGGCGATGTGCGCGCCGAAGAGGCCGAGCATGATCGCCACGATGGCGCCCGCGACCACGCCGAGCGGCAGCAGGTAGAGGTTGGCCGAGCGCATCCGATCGGGCAGGGCGAGGTAGCCCAGGAGGGCCAGCCCGATCGTGGCCGCGAGATTCGCCAGTCGCTCGAGGGCGGGTCCGAGGAAGGGCGTCCAGGTCAGCGACAGCGCGGACCACAGCACCACCAGCATGCCCGCCAGGAAGGCCGGCGCGGTGAGCAGGCGGCGCGTGGCCAGTCGCACCGGGCGCTGGCGCCGGTCGATCACGCTGGCGATGATGAGCAGGATGACGGCGATGGGCGCCAGGATCACCGAGGCGCGGCGCGCCACCTGCGCGAGGACCGGGAGCACCACGAACAGGCCGAAGAAGCCGATGCGCCGAAGCAGGGCGGCGGCGTCGAGGGCCGGATCGATGGTGGACGAGTTCGACGCGCGAGGCATCTGGCGCCTTCTTCCGAACCGGGACGGCCGGATCCCTGCTCGATACGCAAGGCGCGCGCAAGCCGCTGTAGACGCGAAGCCACACTTCGGGCCGCACGATGCGGCGTCAGGCGGCCTCCGGCCGTCTCAGGCGGCCGTCACGGTCCGGCGCGGTCGGCGGCGCGCCGCACGCTGGCCGAGATCCGACACCACCCGCCAACCGCCCCAGGCGGCGAAGAAACCGATCAATCCCGCGGCGAGCCCGTCCGCATTGGTGGGAATGGCCGGGCTGAAGTCGCGGTAGGCGGCCTGGGCCACCGACAGATCGGGATCGCGCAGCATCGCCACCACGCGACCGAGCGGGCTCGTCGCCGAGGCAAGCGCCTGCTGCTGGGCGCTGAGCCGGGCGAGCCGGGCGATGTCGGCCCGGGCTGCGTCGCCGCGCCGGGCGACGAGCTGATCCGGGTTGGTGCGCAGCCGGTCCACCGCGTCGTCGCGGGTCGTGCCGGAGGCCTGCGCGTCCGATTCGAGGATGGCGACCTGCCGGCGCAGCTCATCGGCGGCACCGCCGAGACGCTGCGTGTATTGCTGCGCGAATTCTGGAGCCTGCGCCGCCACGACGCCGCCGAGCAGACCCAGGGCGAGGCCGAGGGTACGGAACACGCGGAACACGTCTGGCCTCCGGCACGGGGAATCGTCCCTCGACAAAGAGCATGCCGAAGGCCGGGGTTCCAGCCCGACTCAGCTCGGAAGGCTGAGCAGGCCAGCCGCCCCGTCGGCGCAGCCGAACAGCAGCCGCGCGCCGCGCCCGTCCCAGGCCAGCGCCGTGACCGTGCTGCCCGGGACCGCCGGTCGTACCAGCAGCTCGGCCGCATCGGTGAAGCGGACCAGCAGGATGCAGCCGTCCTCGTAGCCGACCGCCAGAACCGGTGCCTTCGGGTGGAAGGCGACGCGGGAGACCCGGGCCGGCCGCACGCCGCATTCCCGCGGAGCCTTGCCGGTCGGTCCTTCCTTCGAGTCGAAGGGCCAGACGATCGCCGCCTCCGCGCCGCCGGTGGCGAGCCAATGCCCGTCGAACGACCACGCCACCGAGCGGACCTTGCCGGGATAGCCGGACATCCGCATGTGGCCGCGGTCCGGCTGAAGCCGCCAGCCGTGCAGGGCATTCTCCTGCATGGTGGACACCACGAAGCGGCCGTCCGGAGACCACGTCACGTCGATATGCGAGCCCTTCCAGCTGATCACCTCGGCCGGCGTCTCGAGGTTCGGATACCAGAGGCTCACGCCGTTGTAGTGGGCGACGCCGAGGCGGTAGCCCTTGGGGGCGAAGACGAGGCCCCGGGCGGTCGAGGGCGCCTGGAACTGCTTCTCGCGCCCCTTGGCGTCCCGCGTCACGACGTTGCGGCCCGCAGACCAGGCCACGGCACCGTCCGGATGAAGCGCCAGCGCGTCGATCCAGGCGTTGCCGTTGGAACGGCCGCGCTGCTCCATCGCGCCGTCGGCGCGGATCTCGACCACGCGCCCGTCGTCGCCGCCCGTGACCAGGCGGTCGCCGCTGCCCGCGGCCACCAGGATCCCGCTGTCGGGATGGGCTGCCAGCCGATCGAGGCCACCGTCGCGCGCCAGGGCGACCGTGCCGTCGCTCAGCGCGAGCACCGGAACGTCCTTGAGGAAATGGGCCGCGACGACGTGGGCACCCGGCTCCAGGGCGGCCACGTGGCTGGTGAGGGACGGATTGCTGAGGGGGCTCGTCATGTCGGGGGGACCTTCGCGGCGGGCGGCGCCGCGCGCAAGACCAGGAACGCCGTAATCAACGCGAGCCCGCCCGAGATCGCCGCCGGCGCGATCAGCGCGTAGAGGGCGAAGAGGCCGTAGGCGTGCGCGCCGAGAAATGCGCCGAACAGCAAGGAGATCCAGACCAGCCCGTCGCCGATCCAGCCCAGGGGGTCGCCGGTCCGGGTCAAGGCCTGGGCGATCTTCTGGCCCAGGCTGAACAGGGCGCCGGTGACGAAGGTGGTGCCGGCGCGAAACCCCTTGACCTGCGCGAGGACCGCGTTCTGCGACCCCATGGCCACGGCGACGAAGAAGGCCGCGAGGCCCAGCTCCGGCGATTCCAGGCCCAGCCCGAGACCGCCCAGGATCAGCAGCGATTCGTAGGCAAGGACGATCGGCGTCGTCCAGCGCGGCGGCGTGAGGATGGCGAGCCCGCTTCCGAGGACTGAGCCGGTGAGGAAGGCCAGCAGCAGGACCGCCGGGAGGACCATGCGATGCAGCTCGGCCTCGGCACCGAAGACCGCGAACTGGGTGGTGTTGCCGCTCATGAACGACGTGTAGAGGCCGCCCAGGCGCACAAAGCCCAGGGCATCGACGTAGCCGGCCAGCCCCGTGAGGAGCAGGCCGATGCCGAGCTGCCATGGCCGGGTCACGCCCGGCCTCCCCGGCGCGCGGCCGGTAACTTTCCGTTAACCATTCCGGCCGCTTCGTTCAGCACTGCCGGGCTGCGGTTAACGCGACACTCACCAAACCCAGGCAATTCGATGCAAACAGGGTGAACACCGTGTCGGGAGGGGCCGTTGCCCCTGCGATCCGGTCCGGGGACATCGCGCCCCCGCCGGGTGAGTGGGAGTTGCGTCATGGTTCCGTTCGCCGCCGCTTTCGTCTGCCCGTCCATGCCGGTCCTGGACCCGGCCGCCGCCACCATCCTCGTCGTCGAGGATGAGCCGACCGTGTGCGAGCTTGCCGCCGAGACGCTCCTCGACGAGGGCTACCGGGTGATCACCGCCGCGGATGCCTGGCAGGCCGAGGCCATCCTGGCCGGCGAGAGCATCGACATGCTCTTCACCGATATCGATCTCGCCCGCAACACGAACGGCCTCGCGCTGGCGCGGTGGGCGCGGCGGCTCTGCCCTGAGCTGGCGGTGGTCTACACCTCCGGCGGCCGCGCCTGCCTGCCGGCCAACGAGGCCGTGCCGGGGTCGATCTTCGTGCCGAAGCCTTACCGGCCGGGCCAGCTCGTGACCCTCACCCGCGACGTCCTGCGCGCCGCGTCCCTCGACCACGCCTGATCCCGCCCCCAAGGACCCACGCCATGCGGCGCACCCTTTCCGCAGCCGGTTTCGCCCTCGCCCTGTCCGCTGCCGCCTCGCCGGCCGTCGCCGCCTGCGACGTGAAGGGCGCACAGATCGAGGAGGCGATCGCCGCCAAGAGCGAATTGCGCGCAGATCAGAACACCCAGCTCGTGCGCGATCTGCGCACGCTGCGCGACGCCGCCATCGTGCTCGAGACCTACAAGTTCCCGGGCGAGTGCGAGAACCTGCTCGGGATCGCGAAATCGCTCCTGGCCAATCCGTCCAAGACCATCGAGCAGGGCGGCGACACCGACGAGGACAAGGCCGACAGCCTCAGCGAAGCGCGCGAACCCAAGGACGCCGCCGGCAGCACCAAGGCGAAGTGAATGGGGGGCCCGGCGGGCTCTCGGCAGCGGCGCTCCGACACGTCTGCGCGGCCGACCATCACCCTGGAGCCGCCGCCATCCGCGGGGGCGTGGTTCCGATCCCTCACCTCCGGCGCAACTGGGAGCGCCGTTGCCGGAGCGTCGCGACGCTTGGCCGGCGACTAGCGCTCCTCGCCGGCGCTCGCCCCGATCTTGGCGCGCGCGAGGGCGCGGCCGAGCTTGGCGGCGATCTGCTCGCGCAACATGTCGGCCATCTCGATATCGACGAGCCGCCAGCTGAGCCCGCGCAGGCGCAGCCGGATGCGCGTGCGCTCCGCGCGCGGCGCCTCGGGGGGGATCGGGATCACGACGGCGCGGAAACCCCGCATTTCGAGCGCCGCATAATAGGGCATCAGCCGGCCGAGATTGCGGATCGCGAGACCCTCCGGCCGCGCCCCCGCCGGCCGTTCGACATCGAGCTTGTCGGGCCAGCCGTTGGCGAGCAGATCGATCACGGTCTCCGGCGTCACCATGGTCTCGGACAGGGCGAGTGCCAGACCGTAGGCGGCATCGTTGAGCCGCTGGCGGTCGCGGGGTTCCAGATCCGTGTCGGTCTCGGCCGCAACCCGCATGGCCGCCGTGATCTGCCGGACCAGCGACAGGCGGAGCGTCCGGAAATTCACGTGACTCTCGACATAGGCGGCGTCGTGCCGGCGCACCGCCTGCGCGAGATCGTAGAGCGACCAGAGCGGGCTCAGCGTGAAGGCCAGCCATGCCAGGGCGAGGGCAAGCGGGATCGCGAGCCAGCGCACGGGATCAGAACCCGCTTCGCGGCGTCATGACTCGGGCGCCCACCGCTCGAGCCCGGAGAAGGCCGCCACCACGCGCTCGTAGACGGGGCGTTTGAACGGCACGATCAGTTCCGGCAGCTCCGGGAAACGCGCCCAGCGCCACGCGTCGAATTCGGGCTTGTGCGCGCCCCCACCCGGGTTCAGCACGTCGATCAGGTCCTCGCTGCCCCGAAAACCGTAGGCGAACCACTTCTGCGACTGGCCGCGATAGCGTCCCTGCCACGCCTGCTTCATGACGTCTTGCGGCAGGTCGTAGGCGAGCCAATCCGGGATCTCGCCGAGCAGTTCGAGCGCGTCCGGCGGCACGTTCGTCTCCTCGTAGAGTTCCCGGCGGGCAGCCTCCTCCGGCTCCTCGCCGGGGTCGATGCCGCCCTGCGGCATCTGCCACATGTGCGGGCCGGCGACGTGCTCAGGGCCCGCATTCTTGCTCCGACGTCCGACGAAGACGCCGCCCGATCGCGCGATCAGGGCGACGCCCACGCAGGGGCGGTAGGGCAGGGTGCTGCCGGTATCCGAATGTGTCGTCATCGCGGCGAGCATAGGTCAGGCACGCCGGGGGCGGCAACGCCGACCAGGGACCTCGAACCCGACGGAGCCGGTTTGCCTACTCTGACGGATGATTTACGCGCGGACACTCAATCGGCCGTCGAGACGCGCTTGTCGCGCGCGCCGCGCAGCGCCACGCTGGCCGGCACGAGTCGAAGCCCGCGGGCATCGAGATCCTTGGCCCAACGGGCGATTCGGTCGACGCTGAGCGCCGCACCGCTCGCCGAGACGAGGACGAAACCATTCGCCCTGGCGCGGGCCTCGGCCTGCGCCAGGGCGGCATCGATGGCATCAGCGCGCGGCGTGGCGTCGAGGACGATCTCGGCGCGGGCGATGGGCGTCCGCGCCTTGTTGGCCGGAGCACTCGCCGCCTTGGCGGCGGTGCCGTCGTCGAGAAAGCCCAGGCCGCGGGCGCCGATCTCGCGCAGAACCGGCTCGAAGGCG
The DNA here is from genome assembly GCF_022179385.1 of Methylobacterium longum. Lineage (GTDB taxonomy): Bacteria > Pseudomonadota > Alphaproteobacteria > Rhizobiales > Beijerinckiaceae > Methylobacterium > Methylobacterium longum. The sequence goes on from NZ_BPQS01000006.1 coordinate 104,130, forward strand.
GCATCCGCCATCAGCTTGGAGCCCATGAAGTTCGCGACACCGACATAGCCGGGAAAGCGGGCCAGCGCCCAGGCGAGGCGGTCGGCGTTTTCGGGTCCCTTCAGGGCCGTGAGCAGGGCCTGCGGACCGGGATCGCTGTCGGGGTAATCGAAGGGCTCCATGGGGAGTTGCAGGAACACCTCGTGGCCGGCATCGCGGGCCCTCGCCGCCGACCGCTCAGCCTCGCCGCCATAGGGCAGGAACGCGAGGCTCACGGCCGCCGGCAGCCGGGCGGTCGCTCCGGCGGTGGCGGCTTGGCCCACGCCGAGTCCGGTGATCACGACGGCGATCCGCGGGCCGGTGCCGGGTTCCTCGGTGCGGGCATAAACATCGAGGGCACGCACCCGGCCCTCGCCGAGCTTCGGCATGAGCCCGTGGCGTCCCGCCTCGCTGATCCGTGGGTCCGGTGCCGGCGCGAGCCGCGCCACGTTGGGCGGCGGCACCCGGATCAGTACGGCGTCGGTGGGACCGGACCCTGCGGGACGCACGACGGTCACGCCAGAGGCGGTCTCGATCTCCTCCGCGCTGCGCTGGAGCGGCGATGTGCCGGGCTGAGTCGCAGCGATTGGCGCCGCGGCGACGACCGGCGCGGGCGGTGCGGACCGCGGCATCGGCTCGCGGAGGGTGATCTTGGCCTCGGCGCGGGGCTCGCCACCCGTGGGGTCGCCGAGAGCGACCACCAGCCCCGCCGTTGCGAGGAGCGCTGCCATGATGGCACCGCCGGCGATCCTGGGGCGGCGTACGCCCGCGACGAGGCGTCCGAAACGGCGGCCGGGCTGGTCCGGCGCCTCCGCCTCCGGCACCCCGAGGGGTCGCGTGAGGATATCGTCGGTGGACTCGGTCAACGGGCTCTCGATGCGGGATCGTGGTCCCTGCACCCGCGGGCGCGGTGCGGATCCCGACCCCCATTCCCGTCGGATAGGGTTAACGTTCCGCTAATGCGGCCCCTCGGAAACGGAAGTCCCGCCCGGCAGCTAGCCGGACGGGACTGAAGCGCGCACGATCCGCCGAAGCGGGATCGATCAGTTCGGCAGGCTCGGCTTCTGCTGCTGGGCAGCCGGCGTTCCATTGGCGGCCCCCTTCTGGATCCCGTGCAGGAAGTCGATGGCCGAGATCAGCTGCTTGTCCTTGGCCGGATCCGGCGGGACGTAGGCGGAGGATCCGCCGCGCTCGTCGGTGTCCTTCTGCTTGAGGTGGCCCTTCAGGCCGGCCTCGCCCTTGGTCTCGTCCTTGCCCTTCAGCTCGTCCGGCACATCCTGCAGGACCTCGACGTCCGGCTCGATGCCCTTCGCCTGGATGGAGCGGCCCGAGGGCGTGTAGTAGCGCGCTGTGGTGAGCCGCAGCGCGCCGGATCCGCCGAGCGGGATGATGGACTGGACCGACCCCTTGCCGAACGAGCGCGTCCCCATGATGGTCGCGCGCTTGTGATCCTGCAAAGCGCCGGCGACGATCTCGGAGGCCGAGGCGGAACCGCCGTTGACCAGCACGACCACCGGCTTGCCCTTGGTGAGGTCACCCGATTTCGCCGAGAAGCGCTGCGTCTCGTCCGGGTTGCGGCCGCGGGTGGAGACGATCTCGCCGCGATCCAGGAAGGCGTCCGAGACCATCACGGCCTGATCGAGCAGGCCGCCCGGGTTGTTCCGCAGATCGATGACGTAGCCCTTGATCTTGTCGTTGCCGATCTCGCCCGACAGCTTGTCGATGGCCGCCCGCATGCCGTCGAAGGTCTGCTCGTTGAACTGGGTCAGGCGGATGTAGGCGACGTCGCCGCCCTCCACCTTCGAGCGCACCGGCTTGATCTTGATCACGTCGCGGGTCAGCGTGACGTCGATCGGGTCCTTCGACTCCTTGCGGGAGATCTTGAGCTTCACGTTCGAGTTGACCGGACCGCGCATCTTGTCGACCGCCTGGTTCAGGGTGAGACCCTGAACCTGATCGTCGTCGATCTGCGTGATGACATCGTTGGCCAGCAGGCCCGCCTTGGCGGCCGGCGTGTCGTCGATCGGGGTGACGACCTTGATCAGGCCGTCTTCCATGGTGACCTCGATGCCCAACCCACCGAACTCGCCGCGAGTGGTGGTCTGCATGTCGCGGAACGCCTTGGCGTCCATGTAGCTCGAATGCGGGTCGAGGGAGGTCAGCATGCCGTTGACGGCCGCTTCGATCATCTTCGACTCGTCCGGCTTCTCGACGTAGTCGGTGCGGACCTTCTCGAAGACGTCGCCGAAGAGGCTGAGCTGGCGGTAGGTCTCGGCCGAGGCGGCCACGGCCCGCGGACCCGACAGGAAGTCGGTCTGGGTGGCCACCATGGAGGTGCCGGCACCCAGGAAGGCGCCGAGCATGATCAGGGATGTCTTGCGCATCAGCCGCGAACCTTCTCGCCAAGTACCGTATTGTTCGGGCTCTTCGCCCACCACGGCTCCGGATCGATGGAGCCGCCGTCCTTCTTGAACTCGACGTACAGGGTGGGATCGCCATCGGATCCGGGCGAACCCGCACCCTTCTCGCCCATGCTACCGACCGGTTCGCCCGCGAGCACGAACTGACCGACCTCGACGCTGATCTGATCCATCCCCGCGAGCAGAAGATAGTAGCCGTCGCCAGCGTTGATGATCAAGAGTCGCCCGTAGGACCGGAAGGGCCCGGCAAACTGCACCCACCCATCGGCCGGGGCGGAGACCGTCGCCTTCGGCCGCGTCGTGTAGGACACGCCCCGCGTGGTGCCGCCGTTGCCGTCAGGCTGGTTGAAACCACGCATCACCCGCCCGCTGACCGGCCGCGGCACTTCGCCCCGCACATCCGAGAAATGCACCTTCGGGGCCAACCGGGCCGGATCCCGGAACCCGGCCGCGGCAAATCGCTCCTGCGTAACCCGCACCTCGCGCTCGGCTGCGGCCTTCGCCTCGTCGGCTGTGCGTTTCGCGGCGGCGACCTCCGCCTCGGTCCTGTCGAGGAGATCCTTGAGGGTCTTGGCCTGGGCGCCGAGTTCGGCAGCACGTCGGCGCTCGGCGGAGAGACCGCTCTCGACCTCGGCCTGACGGGCGCGGCGGGCGGCGACCAGCGCCTGCAGGCGCTGCTGCTCGCGCGCCCAGCCGGCGAGGTCGGACGCGAGACCTTCCTTGTCCTGCGCGATCAGGCCGCGCAGCCGAATCATCTCCGTCAGGTCGGCCGCGAGGGTGTCGACCTCGCCGCGTAGCTCAGGCACCACGGCGCCGAGCAGCATCGACGTGCGGATCGCCGCGAGCATGTCCTCGGGACTCACCAGCACCGCCGGGGGCGGACGGCGTCCCATACGCTGGAGCGCCGCCAGAATCTCGGCGACGATGCTGCGCCGCGCCTGAAGCGAGCGCCGGATCGCCGACTCGCTCTCGCTCATCGCCTTGAGGCGCTCTTCCAGGCGGCTCAGACGATCCTCGGTCGCCTGGGCCTGCCGACCGGCATCGACCAGCGCGGCGTCCAGCTTGGCCCGGTCGGTGCCGATCGCGGCGATTTCGGTCTCGAACTGGGTGCGCTGGCCGGCACTGGCGGCGAGCGCGTCCTGCACGCGCTTGAGGTTCTCGGCGCGACGGTCGCGCTCCTCGCTGGCGCGCTGGTTCGCCTCCGCATCCGCGGGGGGTTCGGCGCGCGCAGGCAGCGTGCCGCCGCTGAGCGCCAGGAGAGCCAGGGCGGAAAGCCTGCGGCGGGCGAGACGCCCCCCACCACCCGTCCCGCCCGGACCGATATGCCGGAGTGCGGCGCCGGCGTCGAAAGCCGGTTTCAGCCATCGCGCAGCCGCCCCGAGGGCGCCTTCGAGGCCCGCCGATCGGGGTATGCCGGGATAAGGACGGCGACGGGAGATTTCACCGGTCAGGAGCCTCGGAGCCGTGCCGACCCCCGTGGCTTCCGCCCGCCGCTCGACCTCGGCGGAAACCTTCTCCGATGCAGCGGCAAGCCTCTCCGCGATCCCCAGTATCGTCACGGCCGGTCAGCCCGCCTCGCCGCGGTGATACGGATGGCCGGCCAGGAGCGTCAGGCTGCGATAGATCTGTTCGAGGGCAAGCACGCGCACGAGTCCGTGGGGCAGGGTGGCGGCCCCAAAGGACAGGATCAACTCCGCCTTCGTCCGAATTGAGGCGTCCAGACCATCCGGTCCGCCGATCGCCACCACGAGGGCCGGTCGCGCGACGTCGCGCCACGCGGCCACGCGCTCCGCCAGCGCTTCGCTTGCGAGATCGGAGCGCCCGCGCTCGTCGTAGGCCAGCAGCGCCCCGCCGGACGGCAGGTGGGTGAGGAGCGCCGCCGCCTCCTCGGCGCAGCGGTCGCCGGCACGCCGGGCCCGGGATTCGGGTATCTCGATGCTGTCGCAGGCTGGGAAACCCAAGCCGCGTCCGAGCTGCGCCGCCCGCTCGCGGTAGCGTGAGGCGAGTTCGCGCTCAGGGCCGGCCTTGAGCCGCCCGACCGCCGCCAGGATGAGGCGCAACCGTGCAGTCCGTTCTAGCCGGCCGCGAGTCCGATCGGCCGATCGGCGCCCCACATCTTCTCGAGGTTGTAGAAGCCGCGCACCTCGGGGCGGAAGATGTGCACGAGCACGTCGCCGGCGTCGATCAGCACCCAGTCGCAGGCCGGCAGGCCCTCGACGCGGGCGTTGCCAAAGCCGCGGTTCTTCATCTCCTGGATGACCTTGTCGGCGATGGAGCCGACATGGCGCTGCGACCGCCCCGATGTGATGATCATCGTGTCGGCGAGAGAGGTCTTCCCGGCGAGATCGATGGCGATCGTCTCCTCGGCCTTCATCTCGTCGAGACATCCGAGGGCGAGGGCCTTCAGGTCGTCCGAGCGCGCTTGGCCTGGCTCACCCGGAGCCTGAACGGGGGTGCGGATCGTCTCCGTGCGGATGGTCTCGGGCAGAGTCCTGGTTCCTCGTGGTGCCGCGGGCAAAGTCACGCCTCGCGGGATCCTGTGAAATTGGCGGCATCGGGCGCCGATTGCAACCGTGGCGTCCCCGAATGCGCAGTGCGTCCCTGGAGGCCCTCGCGAATCGCCGTCGACGACAGGGTCGAGCGGGGCCCGTGCAGGAACACCCAGGCGGGCGGTTCGCGCAGCGCAAGCGTGGGCGCGGCCGTCTCGCGCAGCCGCGCTTTCGCCAAGCGGCGCGCCGCCCGCGCGCTCAACGGCGTCATGGTGAAGCCGGGCCGGTCGATGACGGCGATCGGCACGAGGCGGGCGATCTCGGCGAAGCCCTTCCAGCGGTGGAACGTACCGAGCGAATCGGCGCCCATGATCCACACGAAGTGCACCCCGGGCCGGCGGTGGACGAGAAACCGGAGCGTCTGCACCGTGAAGCGCACGTCGAGCGCCGCCTCGATGCCGGTCACCGCTATGCGCGGGTGCCGGGCGACCCGCTGCGCCTGCGCGCACCTGGTCACCACGGGAGGAAGCGCGTTCCGGTTCTTCAGCGGGTTTCCGGGACTGACCAGCCACCAGACCCGGTCCAGCCCGAGCCGGCGCAGCGCCATGACGGTGACGTGCCTGTGGCCGAGATGGGCGGGATTGAAGGATCCACCGTAGAGGCCGATCCGCATGCCGGGGGCGCTCGGCGGCAGGGTCAGCCGCACGCCGGGTCCTGAATCGGCGTCACGGGCGGGTCTGGCCGCTGCCGTGGACGCGATATTTGAATGTGGTCAGCTGCTCGACCCCGACCGGCCCGCGTGCGTGCATGCGCCCGGTGGCGATGCCGATCTCGGCGCCGAAGCCGAACTCGCCGCCATCGGCGAACTGCGTGGAGGCGTTGTGGGTCACGATTGCCGAATCGACCTCCGCTAGGAACCGCGCCGCCTCCGCGTCGTCTTCGGTGATGATCGCGTCGGTGTGATGTGAGCCGTACGTCTCGATGTGCTCGATCGCGGCGTCGATCCCCTCCACCACCCGAACCGCGATGATCGCGTCGAGATATTCGGTGTGCCAATCCTCTTCCGAGGCCGCCGTGACCCTGGGATCGACCGCGCAGGTCTCGGCATCCCCGCGGACGGCGCAGCCGGCGTCGAGGAGCGACCGCACCAGCGGCGCGAGCTGCGTCGCCGCGCAGGCTCGGTCCACCAGCAGCGTCTCCGCGGCGCCGCAGACGCTGGTCCGCCGCATCTTGCTGTTGAGCAGCACCCTGCGCGCCATCTCGGGATCGGCCCCGGCGGCGACGTAGACGTGGTTGATGCCGTCGAGATGGGCGAAGACGGGAACCCGAGCCTCCGCTTGGACGCGCGTGACGAGCCCGCGCCCGCCGCGCGGCACGATCACGTCGACGCAGCCGTCGAGGCCGGCCAGCATCAGGCCCACGGCGGCCCGGTCGCGGGTCGGCACGAGCTGGATCGCGTTCTCCGGCAAGCCGGCATCTGCGAGGCCGCGGCTCATGGACCGGGCGATGGCCATGGCGGTGCGGTGACTGTCCGATCCCGCCCGCAGGATGGCGGCGTTCCCGGCCTTGAGGCAGAGGGCGCCGGCATCCGCCGTGACGTTCGGACGGCTCTCGAAGATCACGCCGATCACGCCGAGCGGTACCGCGACGCGCTCGATCAGCAGACCGTTGGGGCGCTCGATCGCGGCGAGCTGGCGCCCAACCGGGTCCGCCAGCGATCCGACCTTCTCGACGGCGTCCGCCATAGCCCCCAGCCGACCGGGATCCAGAGTCAGCCGGTCGATCAGCGCGGCGGTCTGGCCGGCGCTCCGGGCGGCCGCCACGTCGCGGGCATTCTCGGCGAGGATCTCGTCGCGGCTGGCCCGCAGGCGCTCGGCAATCGCCTTCAGGGCGACGTCCTTGGTCCGGGCGGAGGCCAGCGCCATCAGGCGCGCGGCGGCGCGCGCGCGGCGGCCGATGGCGGCCATCTGCTCTGGGAGGGCCTCGGCCTCGGCGAAGTCCGATCTCAGATTCAGGACGGGCACGCTGGCGTCCTCGGTTGCTCGGCCGCCTTCAGGGGGGCTCGACAAAGGGTGAGGCCGTATTTGCATATCGCGCGCCGCGGACACAAGGGTGTCCGAGCTCTAGAAGTCACAATAGTCAGTGACCGCAAGATTGTGATTAATTCAAAATCTGACAAGAACCCTAGAACAATGCCAAATCATCGCGATGCACCATCCAGGCACGACCAGGATAATTGAGCAGCTCCGGGATCCGCGCACTCGGATGTCCGATGATCAGAGCGGCCTCCGCATTGTCGTAGGCGACGAGGCCGCGACCGAGCACCCGGCCTTCCCCGTCGCGGATCACCACCGCGTCGCCGCGGGAGAAGCTGCCCTCGATCGCCCGCACGCCCACCGGCAGCAGGCTCGCGCCGCCCCGCAAGGCCTTCACGGCGCCGGTGTCGATGGTGAGAATGCCGCGCGGCTCGAGAGAGCCGGCGATCCAGGTCTTACGGGCCGCAGTCGGCGTGGAGCCGGAGAGGAACCACGTGCAGCGGGCCCCGTCCCGCACGGCGCGGAGCGGGTTCTTACCGCGCCCGTCGGCGATCACCAGATGCGTGCCGCCCGAGACCGCGATCTTGGCCGCTTCGACCTTCGTGCGCATGCCGCCCCGCGACAGTTCCGAGGCCGGCCCGCCGGCCATGGCCTCGATCTCGGGCGTGATGCGCTCGATCACCGGCAGATGCTTCGCATGCGGATCGCTCGAGGGCGGTGCGGTGTAGAGGCCGTCGATGTCGGAGAAGAGGACCAGCACGTCGGCGTCGATCATGGTGGCGACCCGGGCGGCGAGCCGGTCGTTGTCGCCGTACCGGATCTCGGAGGTCGCCACCGTGTCGTTCTCGTTGACCACGGGGACCGCGCGCATCTCCAGGAGCTTCAGCACCGTCGCCCGGGCATTGAGGTAGCGACGGCGCTCCTCGGTGTCCTGCGGCGTCACCAGGATCTGACCGGCCACGATGCCGTGATGACCGAGGGCCTCGGCCCAGTGACGCGCCAGGGTGATCTGCCCCACCGAGGCGGCCCCCTGGCTCTCCTCCAGCCGCAGGGGGCCGGGGGGCAGCCCCAGCACGGTCCGTCCCAGCGCGATGCTGCCCGAGGAGACGACCAGAACGTCGACGCCACGCGCGTGCAGCTCGGCGATGTCCTCGGCCAAAGCCGCGAGCCAGGCGTGCCGCAGGCGTCCGGCGGCCCGGTCGACCAGGAGGGCCGATCCGACTTTGATGACGACGCGACGGAAATCTTCGAGAACCGGGATCATGATGCTTCGCAGGGTACCGGAGCCAGGACGATCGGGAGAACAGCGCGCCGTCGGACAAGCGCCCCGCGGCAGACCCGGGTCGCAGGTCCGTCGACGCCGGACTCAGATCTTGCGCGGTGCTCTCATCGGATCACGGCTGCCACGCCGCAACGGGCTGCGCCTCGGCCGCGGCGCTGGCGTCGATCTCGGCTTGGAGCGCCCGCAGCGCCTCGGGCACGCCCTTCCGGCTCGCCGACGACAGGACCAGAGGCGCGCGGCCGGCGGCCCGCTTCAGCTTGGCGACCTGGCTCTTCAAGGTATCGGCATCGAGGGCATCGGCCTTGGAGAGTGCAACGACCTCGGGCTTCTCCGCCAGGCCGTTCCCGTAGGCCTCGATCTCGCCGCGTACCAGCTTGTAGGTCTTGCCGGCATGCTCGCTCGTGCCGTCGACGAGGTGCAGCAGCACCCGGCAGCGCTCCACGTGGGCGAGGAACCGATCGCCGAGACCGACACCCTCGTGCGCGCCCTCGATCAGGCCGGGGATGTCGGCGAGCACGAACTCGCGCCCATCCGACCGCACCACGCCGAGCCCGGGATGCAAAGTCGTGAACGGGTAATCGGCGATCTTCGGCTTGGCCGCCGTGACGCTCGCCAGAAAGGTCGACTTGCCGGCGTTCGGCAGTCCGACGAGGCCGGCATCGGCGATCAGCTTGAGCCGCAGCCAGATCCACATTTCCTGGCCTTCCAGGCCGGGATTGGCGTGTTTCGGGGCGCGGTTCGTGGAGGTCGTGAAGTAGGCGTTGCCGAACCCACCGTTGCCGCCCTTGGCGAGGCGGATCCTCTGGCCGACCTCGGTCAGATCGGCGAGCAGGGTCTCGCCGTCCTCGGCGAAAATCTGCGTGCCGGCCGGTACTTTCAGGACCGTGTCGGAGCCGTTGGCGCCGTGGCAGTTCGAGCCCATGCCGTGCTCGCCCTTCTTGGCCTTGAAATGCTGCTGGTAGCGGTAGTCGATCAGGGTGTTGAGACCCTCGACGCACTCCACCCAGACGTCGCCGCCGCGGCCGCCGTCCCCGCCGTTCGGACCTCCGAACTCGATGAACTTCTCCCGCCGGAACGAGACACAGCCGGGACCGCCGTCACCGGAGCGGACATACACCTTGGCTTCGTCGAGGAACTTCACGGCTCGAATCCCTAATCGGGCGCGGATCCGCGACCCGCACCATCCTTCAGTCGGCGACGGCCGGCAACTGCCGGGGCCGCGAAGTCGCCTCAGGCGGCTTCGGTCAGTGCCGGCTCCGTTCCCAGAGTCTGCCACCGGCGCCGATCGAGACGGAAGAGATCGACGGGCAGATCCTCGCCGCGCGCCGGGAACGGCCGCATCCCGGTGCCGGTGTGAACGAAGCCGCAGGCCTCCAGGACTCGCCGGGACGCCGGGTTGGCGGAGCGCGCCGAGGCGGTCAGCTCCGCCCCGCCCGCATACGCGAAATAGGCCTGACACAGGGCCGAGACCGCTTCGCGCATGAGGCCGGTGCCCCAGTGGGACCGTCCCAGCCAGTAGCCGAGTTCCGGTTCCGCGCCGGCCGATCCTTCGATGCTGACGATGCCGATCAGGCTGGCTGGTGCCGCGCGCGGCGCCAGCGCCAGTGTCAGTCCGGTCCCGGCGGTGTTGTCGGATCGGGCCTGAAGAACGAAGGCGTCCACCACCTGGGCCGGCAACGGATTCGGCACCCGCGCCAACATCGCGGCAACTGCGGGGTCACCGGCCAGCTTCAGGATCGCGTCCCGGTCCCGGGCGGTGGGCCAGCGCAGCCACAGCCGGCGCGTCTCGATCCGGAAGACATCATCGCGGGTCAGATCGGGGAACATCGTGCCCTCACCGGGCGATGCACCCGGCTCCGGGGCAACGCCTCAAGACGACGAAGGGGAGGATGGCGCCCCATCCTCCCCGGTGTTCCGTCCGATCCGGCCTTCAGGGGCTCGGCAATGACGTCTCCGGACCGGTGTGGGACACCGGGCGGGACGCCAGCTTCGCCGCTTGGGGCGCCCGCCTCTTATTCCGCGGCCTCGGCCAGCGGGGTAACGGCTACGAACTCGCGCCCGCGGCGCGTCTCGAAGCGGACATGACCCGGTACCAGCGCGAACAGCGTGTGGTCCTTGCCCATGCCGACATTGGTGCCGGGATGCCATTTCGTGCCGCGCTGGCGCACGATGATGTTGCCCGGGATCACGGCCTCCGAGCCGAACTTCTTGACGCCGAGACGACGGCCGGCCGAGTCGCGGCCGTTGCGGGACGAACCGCCTGCTTTCTTGTGTGCCATGGGAAGAGCTCCGAATTCTGATCTGCTTCGATGCGGTCGCGGATCGGGTCCTGAGGGACCACTACGCGCCCAGCCTTGAGCCGTGCGTCAGGCCGAGATGCCGGTGATACGCACGACCGTGTGGTCCTGCCGGTGGCCGCGCTTGCGGCGCGAGTTCTGCCGGCGGCGCTTCTTGAAGGCGATGACCTTCTTGTCGCGACCATGGCGCACGATCTCGCCGGTGACGCTGATGCCCGACAGGGTCGGGGCGCCCACCTGCGTGGCGCCGGCGCCGTCGGCGAACAGGAGGACCTCGCCGAAGGTCACGGCCTCGCCGGCCTCGCCCGCGAGCGTCGCGATGGTGATGGTGTCGTTGGCGGCGACGCGGTACTGCTTACCGCCCGTCTTGATGACTGCGAACATCGTTCTCTCGTGCTCTCGAACGGCCTCCGGGGCGGCAGCCCCTGGACCGGCTTCTTGTTTGAAGTCATTGCGCGGGCTTGAGCCCGGACAACGCGAAACGCGCGGACCTCCGTCAGAGGCCGCGCGCCGTGCCCGGTCACTACGGGCGCGGTCGCGCCGTGTCAATCCGCGGCGGCTCAGCGGATCGGCGCGCCGGTCGCCAGGATACCCTTGACGACAGTGCCCTGCGGACCGAACGCCGCCAACGCACCGGCGCACCACGCCTCCCGGCCGACGGCCGCCAGTTGCTGGCGCACCTGGACGGCCCGGCTCCGCAGCTTCTCCTCCAGCACGACCTCCTGGCCGGCATTGACGCGCGCGGCGAGGCGGAGCGTGGTGAGCTGGCCCGCCCTTACCTGCACGCCCGGGCAGGCCTGCTCGGCGATGATCGTGGTGGAGGCCGCCTCGGCATAATTGTCCAGCGGCGATGCCGGGCTGGCCGGCGCGGGGACCTGCGCACCGGCCGGACCGGTGAAGGACAACAGCAGACTGACGCTGACCACGCGCGTGCTCCGCACTGCTCGAATCTCCCTGGTGGCGTGACGACCGCGCGCGGTCGCGTTTCGGCCGACGACCTTCGTGACGCCGCTACGGAGCGGCCTTGAACTCGCCCTCGATGCGCAGCGTCACCTCGTCGCCGAGGTGCGGCAGATAGGCGTTGATGCCGAATTCCGACCGCTTGATGACGGCGCGACCGTCGAAGCCCACGGTGTAGCGCTGGTCCACCGGGTGGATGCCCGCTTGGTTGAAGGTGGCGTCGATGGCGAGCGGCCGGACGGCGCCGCGCAGGTTCAGGTCGCCGGTGATCCGCGCAGTCGTCGGGCTTGTGGGCTCCACCGCGGTGGCCGTGAAGGTCGCGTTCGGGAACTTGGCCGTGTCGAAGAAGTCCGGCGCCGCGAGGTGCTCGTTGAGCCGCGCACTCCCGGTGATGACGCCGCCGAGCGGTACGCTCACATCGAGCCGGCTCTTCTCCGGCGCCTTCGGATCGAGGACGAGGGTGCCGGTCAGCCCGGTGAGCTGGCCGTAATAGGTCGAGTAGCCGAGATGGGAGACCGACCACGTGATCTTGCCGTGATCGGGATCGAGCACGTAGGCGCCCGGCCGGACCTGCGTCGGATCGGCACTCGGTGCGACCGGAACGCGCGTGCCGGCCGGATCGTCCGCCGCCCGGGCCGCATCCAGGCAGAGCAGGCCTAATACGGCTAGAAGTGGCGCACGCATGCTCGTCCCCCCGGATGCGCGGTCGAGCCTGACCGCGGCGGGACCCCTGATTCCATGAAGTTCCTGCGCGCTCAACCACGTCTGGCGGCGGCGGGCGCGCTTCTGTAGGCATCCCTCGACAGCGGGCAGGCGTGACATGATCGGCAAGCTCAAGGGCGTGGTGGATTCCTTCGGGGAGGATTTCGTGATCCTCGACGTGGGCGGCGTGGGCTACATCGTCCATTGCTCGGCGCGCACCCTCCAGCGCATGCCGAAGGTCGGCGAGCCCGCGGAGCTCTCGATCGAGACCCATGTCCGCGAGGACATGATCCGTCTCTACGGGTTCCGGTCCGACCCGGAACGGGAATGGTTCCGGCTGCTCCAGACCGTCCAGGGCGTCGGCGCGCGCGTGGCGCTCGCCATCCTGTCCGTCCTGGAACCCGATGCCCTCGCCGGCGCCATCGCGACCGGCGACAAGGGCGCGATCAGCCGCGCGCCCGGCGTCGGGCCGCGCCTGGCGGCCCGGCTTGCGGCCGAGCTGAAGGACAAGGCGCCCGCCTTCGCGCCGCTGGACGCGGCCCTGGTCGCCCTGACGGGTGCCGTCGAGGAGGGGGCCGCCCCTCAGCCCGTGGCCGACGCCGTCTCGGCGCTCATCAATCTAGGTTATCCGCAGGTCCAGGCCGCTTCCGCGATCGCGGCCGCCCTGAAGGGAGCGGGGGAGGGGGCGGAGACCAAGGTGCTGATCCGCCTGGGTCTGCGGGAGCTGGCCCGCTGACGCGCCGTCGGGCCGCCCCCGCCCGGAATAGACCCCGCCCTTGACCCGGGCGGCGGTGGGTGCCATGTCGACCGCCGGCCAGTAAAGCCTTGAAAAGACAGCTACTTTTCAACGCTTCTAATCTGGCCCGGAAGCTTGGCTCTGTCCACGACGGCCGCGTCGGGATGTGGATTGACGGGATTTGCGGCACGCATGATCGTCTGTTCTTGCAATGTCATATCGGACGGCGCGGTCCGCGGCTGCCTCGCGCCCGGCCCGGGCTGCCCACGCACCCCCGCGCAGGTCTACGCGTGCCTCGGCTGCAGCCCGAAATGCGGGCGTTGCGCGCGGACAATCCGCTCCATCATGCAGAATGCCCTCGGCCAAGTGGCGGCGCCTGAGGGCAGCCATGCCTGCACGACGGCTTGCGCGAACGCCTGTAGTTTGGTGAAATTCCAAACTGCGGATGAGGGAGTCGCAGCTTAGTGCCTCTGCCCCCCGCCTGAGATAACGGTAAGGAGTACGGGGGCATGAAGGGCGACACAAACGTCATCGAGTATCTAAACCGCGGTCTGCGCAGCGAGTTGACGGCCGTCAGCCAGTACTGGCTACACTTCCGCATGCTCAATGACTGGGGCTACATCGACCTCGCCAAGTTCTGGCGCAAGGAATCGATCGAGGAGATGAACCACGCCGATCGGTTCGTCGACCGGATCCTGTTCCTCGACGGGTTCCCGAACCTGCAGGAACTCGACCCGCTGCGGATCGGCCAGAACGTCGAGGAGATCATCGCGTGCGATCTCGCGGCCGAGAACGAGGCTCGCAGCCTCTACCTCGAGGCCGCGAAGTACTGTGATTCGATCAACGATCGGGTCTCCAAGATCCTGTTCGAGGATCTGGCGACGGACGAGGAAGGCCATATCGACTTCCTCGAGACCCAGCAGGAGCTGATCAAGCAGATCGGCCTGCCGCTCTACGCGCAGAGGCACATCGGCGGGCTCGAGCCGATCGCGCCCGAGAAGGACTGATGTCGCCCGGGCTCGCGTCTCCGCCGCGGCGGAGCGCGAGCCCGATGGGATAAGGCGGGGAGGGCGGCGCCGGGTGGTCCGGCCGTCCCGTGCCCCGTAGCGGAGATGAAACCAGGATGCGGCTCGTGGTGGTCGGCGCCGACGGGCGCATGGGGCGGATGCTGGTGCGGGCGGTGGCGCAGGCCGAAGGCTGCACCCTCTCGGCTGCCATCGAACGGGCGGGCTCGCCCGCCCTCGGCCAGGATGCGGGAACGCTTGCCGGCCTGCCGTCCCTCGACGTCCCGATCACCGACGATCCGCTCGCGGCCTTCGCGGCCGCCGACGGGGTCCTCGACTTCACCGTGCCGGCCGCCACCGTGGCCTTCGCCGAACTGGCCGCTCAGGCCCGCATCGTCCACGTCGTCGGCACGACCGGCCTGTCCGAGGAGGACCTCGCGAAGCTGAGGGCGGCCTCCTATCACGCCCGCATCGTGCAGTCGGGCAACATGTCGCTCGGCATCAATCTGATGACCGAGCTGGTGCGACGGGTGGCCAAGTCGCTCGGCGACGAGTTCGACGTCGAGATCTGCGAGATGCACCACCGCATGAAGGTGGACGCGCCGTCGGGCACGGCGCTGATGCTGGGCGAGGCCGCGGCGGAGGGCCGGAGCGTGGACCTGAAGGCGGTCCGCGTCTCGACGCGGGACGGGATCACGGGCGCGCGCAAGCCCGGCGATATCGGCTTCGCGACGCTCAGAGGCGGCAGCGTCGTCGGCGACCACAGCGTGATCTTCGCCGGGACCGGGGAGAGCCTGACGATCAGCCACCACGCCGCCGACCGCGGCCTGTTCGCCTCGGGGGCCGTCAAGGCGGCGCTCTGGGCCCACCCGAAGCCGCCGGGGCTCTACGCCATGACCGACGTCCTCGGCTTCTGACGGCGCCGTGGGGCCATGGAACGGATCCTGATTCTCGTCCGGCACGGCCAGAGCGAGTGGAACCGCAAGAACCTGTTCACGGGCTGGCGGGATCCCGATCTCACCGAGCGGGGCGTCGCCGAGGCCCGGGCGGCCGGTCGTGGGCTGAAGCAGCACGGCTACGCCTTCGACGCGGCGTTCACGTCGGAGCTCGTGCGGGCCCAGAAGACCTGCGCCCTCATCCTCGCGGAGATGGGCCTGTCCGATCTCCCCGTCCTGCGCGATCGCGCCCTCAACGAGCGCGACTACGGCGACCTCGCGGGCCTCAACAAGGACGATGCCCGCAGCCGGTGGGGGGAGGCGCAGGTTCATGCCTGGCGTCGGTCCTACGATGCACGACCGCCCGGAGGTGAGAGCCTGAAGGACACTGCCGCGCGGGTGCTGCCCTACTACATCGCCGCCATCCTGCCCCGGGTTATGGCCGGCGCGCAGGTCCTCGTGGCCGCCCACGGCAATTCGCTGCGCGCGCTGGCGATGGTCCTCGACGGCGTGGGCGGCGAGCGCGTTGCGGAGCTCGAGATCAAGACCGGTATCCCGCTGATCTATCGCCTCAAGGCCGATACCACGGTCGCCTCCAGGACCGTGCTCGTACCCGACGAACGGGCGACACCCTGAGTGGCGGTGGAACTCGCTCCCGGGCTGTTCCATCATCCGGGCTATCTCGACGCGGCAGCGCGCGCCCGGATCGCCGATGAAACCGCGGCCATCCTCGCTGACGCGCCCTGGGTCACACCGCGGATGCCCCGCACGGGCAGGCCGTTCACCGTGCGGATGTCGAATGCCGGCCCGCTCGGCTGGGTGTCGGATATCCGGGGCTACCGCTACCAGCCGGCGCACCCCGAGACCGGTCGTCCCTGGCCGGCAATGCCGCCGACCGCCCTCGCGGCCTGGGACGCCTTGGTGGCTTATCCCGCCGGTCCCGAAGCCTGCCTGATCAATCTCTACGGACCCGGATCACGGATGGGGCTGCACCAGGATCGTGACGAGGCCGATCTCACGGTGCCGGTCCTGTCGCTGTCGCTCGGCGCGTCCGCCCTGTTCCGGTATGGCGGCTTGAAGCGGACCGACCCGACCCGGTCGGTGCGACTGTCGGATGGCGATGCCCTGGTGATCGGCGGTGCCTCGCGGCTGATCCATCATGGCGTCGACCGCCTCTACCCGGCCGACGACCTTTTCGGCGGGCCCGCCGCACCGAGCTTCCTGCCGCCGGGGAGCCGCTGCAATCTCACCTTGCGCCGGGTCACGCCCGCACCGCGCGACGCGGACCGATGAATCGCGCGATCGACCGATGTTCTGGCGGCTTGACACCCGCTGCAAGGCGTCCGACCCCTCACGGAGGCGAAGCCCCTCGGGCGCGTGTGGAGAATGGATGTCCGATGCTGGTGCGTGCCCTGTCGCTGCGTCTCGGGCAGTTACTCGTCCTCGCCTTCCTGGCGGTCTGCCCGGCGCAAGCCGGTGATCCGATCTTCCCGCCGGGTTCCCGCTTCGGGTTCGAACCCCCTTCCGACATGGCGTTGTCGCGGCGCTTCACCGGTTTCGAACGCAAGGAGGGGGGCGCCACGCTGTCGGTGGTGGAACTGCCGCCGAACGCCTTCGCCGAACTGGTCAGCGGCTTCACCGACGCCAACCTCCTGAGCCAGGGCTTCGCGGTCGAGAAGCGCGAGGAGGTCAAGGTCGGCGACAACGAGGGCATGCTCTACACCGGCGAGCAGCCCGCCGATCCGAACGCGTCCGCACCGGCGATCCGGAAGTGGATCCTGGTCGTCGGCGCACCGAGCGTCACCGGTCTCGTGATCGCCCAGGCGCTGCCCGACGCCGAGACCGAGGCGACGATGCGCAAGCTGGTGACGGGCGTCACCCTGCGGCCGGCCCTGAGCCTGACCCAGCAGGTCGACGCGCTGCCGTTCCGCATCGCCGACCTGGGGGGCTTCCGGCCGGTGCGGGTGCTGGCCGGCAACTCGGTCCTGCTCACCCAGGGTCCGAAGGACCAGATGCAGAACCTCGAGCAGCCGATCCTCGTTCTGGCGCAGGCGGTGCAGCAGCCGCCCACCGCCGAGCAGAGGGACGCTTTTGCCCGCGCCGCCCTGGCGTCGAACCAGACCCTCAAGGACTTCGTCATCGAGCGGTCGCAGAGCTACCGCTCGAATGGGGTGGACTGGCACGAGATCGTGGCCCGCGCCGTGGACCAGCCAACCAACGTACCGGTGGTGGTGTCGCAGACGATCCGGTTCGCGCCCGACGGCTATCTTCGCGCCCTCGGCGTGGTCCGCGAGGATCAGCGCACCGGCGTGCTCGCCAAGTTCCGTGAGGTGGTGGACAGCGTGCAGGTGAAGTAGCGCCTCACCACACCACCGCCTGTCCGTCGCGACGGGGGTCGCTGGCCGCCACGTAGCCCTCGACGCCCGGATCGCCCATCCGCCAGATGAACTGGCCGGCCCCGAAATCCTGGTAGCTGTCCTGGATCACCTCGACCCGATGGCCCAGCGCCTTCAGCCGCTCGAGGGTTTCGCCCGGCATCGCCGCCTCGACGTTGATGTCGAGGCCCTCGCTCACCCGCCAGCGCGGCGCGTCGCAGGCAGCCTGCGGATTCTGGGCGTGGTCGAGCATCCGGACGAGGGTCTGGACATGGCCCTGCGGCTGCATGTTGCCGCCCATCACGCCGAAGCTCATCACCGGGGCACCGTCCTTGGTGAGGAAACCCGGGATGATGGTGTGGAACGGCCGCTTGCCCGGAGCGACCACGTTGGGGCTCTGCGGGTCGAGAACGAATCCGTAGCCGCGGTTCTGGAGGGAGATCCCCCAGCCCGGCACGACGACCCCGGAGCCGAATCCCATGAAGTTCGACTGGATGAAGCTTACCATCATGCCGGATTCATCGGCTGCGGTGAGGTAGATCGTGCCGCCCGCGGGCGGCTTGCCGGGACCGAACACCTGGGCACGTCGCGGATCGATCAGCTTGGCGCGCTCCGCGAGGTAAGCGGGATCGAGCATCGCCTCCGGCGTGACGTCCATGCTGCTCGGGTCGGCGACGTACCGGTAGGTGTCGCTGAAGGCGAGCTTCATCGCCTCGATCTGGTGATGCTGGGCTTCGGGGCCGTCGACGGCCATCGCCCCGAGGTCGAACTGCTCCAAGATCCCGAGGGCGATCTGCGCGGCGATGCCCTGTCCGTTCGGCGGGATCTCGTGGAGGGTGTAGCCGCGGTAATCCTTGGCGGTCGGCGTGACCCATTCGGGTCGGAAAGCGGCGAGATCGTCCGTCGTCATCGCGCCGCCGTGGGCCTGAGCATGGGCCGCGATGGCCTCGGCGATGGCGCCGCGGTAGAAGGCCTCGCCCTTGGTCTCAGCGATCAGTCGGAGGGTCTTCTCGGCACCCCGGAAGGTCACCAGCTCGCCCACGTCCGGCGCGCGCCCCCGCGGCAGGAAGAACTCGGCGAAACCCGGCTGGCGCGTGATCGCCTCCAGGCCGGCGGCCGCCGCCCATTTCTGCTGCACCACCACCGGCGCGAGGTACCCGCGCTCCGCGATGCGGATCGCGGGCTGCATCAGATCGGCGAAGGGCAGCCGCCCGAAGCGTTCGCTGAGCGCCGCCCACGCACCGACCGCGCCCGGCACCGTGACCGAGTCCCATCCGCGCATCGGCGGCCGTTCCGCCGGCCCGTATTTCCGCGCGAAGTAGTCGGGCGTCCAGGCCGCTGGCGCACCGCCCGACGCGTTCAGTCCGTGCAGCGCTCGGCCGTCCCACAGAATGCAGAAGGCGTCCGAGCCGAGGCCATTGCTGCAGGGTTCCGTCACGGTCTTGGCGGCAGCCGTGGCGATCGCCGCATCGACGGCATTGCCACCCGCCTGGAGCATCTGGAGCCCGGCCTGTGCCGCCAGCGCGTGCGAGGTCGCCACGCAGTTGCGCCCGAACATCGGCATGCGCAGCGACGGGTACCCGGTCACCCAGTCGAACGGCTTCATGGCGCAGATCCCATCGGCGGCGGCACAAGGCTCACAGGCTGACTGGCATATAGGATAACGGCGTTGGGAGAAGTGTCGAACATCCGACGCCCAAACGAAAAGCGCGGACCCGAGGGTCCGCGCTCTGTAAGAACCGTCCAGCTCGACTGGGTGCCGTCAGTAAGGACGGCCGTAGAGCGGCGATGTGGGATCCAGGCGATCGACGAAGGACAAGTCGACGTTGCGGACCGCGCTGGAGCGCGCACCGATGAACGGGCCGTTGGTGATCGGATCGGGCAGGATCCCGCGGCCGAAGCGATCAGTCGGGCCGTAGGGCGGCGTCAGCTGGTTCGACGCGGCGATCAGGTAGGGGTTCAGGGCCGGGTTGCGCGAGCCGCCGGCACCCGGAACGTTGGAGGTCAGCGGCACGTTGCCGGCGTCGAGCCAGCTCCGGGGGCGGACGCGGATCGGAAGGGGCCGGCTCACGCGGTAGACCGGGCCCGCAACGAACCCGTCCTGGGCCTGGGCCGGCGCGGGGGCGGCAGCGCCGAAGCCGGCTGCGGCGACGACGCCGAGAAGGGCGATCTTGAGCGAGCGCATGGCCAACCTTGTATGAGAGTGCCGAACGGTATGGCGACCGAAGCTTAACAGTTCGCCGCCTTTGATGAGATGACGCTTGAGCGAAGCTGTTGTTCCAGCGAAACGGCCGAGCTCGTGCGTTTTGCCACACTCCAGCCTTATTTTTTGTTTCGGGCGCTTGGCGCGAGCGAACCGGTTCGACCGGCCGCCTCGGCACCCGTCGCGGCGAGACAGCCACGTTCCGCCGGGGATGCCCTTACGAAGGCCGCGGTGGTCTCGGGATCGGCCAAGTCGACCAGGCGCAAGGCGTCGATCAGGCAGACCAGGGCCTGAGGTTCCGGCGGGTACCCCAGCGGCGCGCAGAACCAGCCGTCGAGCTGGAAGTCGGTGTCGCGCGTGACGAAGCCCGTGCAGGTTCGCGGCGCGAAGCCGCTGAAGGTCACGTCCAGGGTCTCGACGGCGCCGAACTTCGTCAGGATCTGACCGCGGGCGCCGGTCCGCAGCACCGAGAGTGCCGGCCTGTCGACGGCTGGACCGCCGGCAGCCCGCCGAGCCATCAGCACGAACAGCGTCGGCGCAGGATGCCGGGACGCGCCGCGGGTCAGCGTCACCCGCACCGCGACCGCCTCGATCGCCGCAACGTCGCCACGGGTCAGCGCATCCTCGCGCTGCCCCGTCCGCGGATCGATCCGGGCCGAGACCCGTACGGGATCGATACCGGGCTCCGCCAAGTCGAAATGCGCTGCTGCAACCGGCGGCGGCGCCGGTACGGCCCGCGTCGAGGGCACGAACGGCGTCGCGATCCGCGGCTCGGCCGGTAATTCACCGGCGACATGACCGGGCCGCCCGGCGCAGACGCAGAGGAGGGCGATCACGGCCGAGGCCAGCAGGATGCGCAAGCCGAGGGACACCGGCGAGAGCGCGGCGTTGCCGGTCCCCGCGGCGGGTTCGATCAGATCGACGGCGTGTGCTGCTCCGGCCGGCATGGTGCTCCGTGCGGACGACGAACCTCATGGTGCGTCCGCCACCCTGGCCGGCAAGGATTGCGTTCCGTTTCGTGGCCGGCCAACCGTCAACAGTTTCCCGCGCCCAGGGTGAATCGTTTGTTGCGGATCCGGCGGCCTTGACAGCGCGGTACCTTGCGCGCCTTGCTCGCAGAGGCCGTCGATCCCACCTCCGTAGAGGCCGGGCTCTGCGGCCGCGCCCGTTCAGCGGGCGCTCGCCCGGCACGAACGATCCTTCGGCCGGCCTTCCAGCAGGAGCGTGGCACCCGGATCGATCAGGGTTTTCCGCGCGGAGACGTGAGATGGGTTACAAGATCGCCGTCGTCGGCGCCACGGGCAACGTGGGCCGCGAGATGCTCGATATCCTGGCCGAGCGGGCTTTCCCCGCCGACGAGGTCGTGGCTCTGGCCTCGCGCCGCAGCCAGGGGCAGGAAGTGTCCTACGGCGACAAGACGCTCAAGGTCAAAACGCTGGACACCTACGACTTCTCCGACACCGACATCTGCCTGATGTCGGCCGGCGGAGAGACCTCGAAGGAGTGGTCGCCGCGCATCGGCCAGCAGGGCTGCGTCGTGATCGATAACTCGTCGGCCTTCCGCTACGACGCGGACGTGCCGCTGATCGTGCCCGAGGTGAATGCCGACGCGATCGTGGGCTTCACCAAGCGTAACATCATCGCGAACCCGAACTGCTCGACCGCCCAGCTGGTCGTCGCCCTGAAGCCGCTGCACGAAGCGGCCACGATCAAGCGCGTCGTGGTCTCGACCTACCAGTCGGTTTCCGGCGCCGGCAAGGAGGCGATGGACGAGCTGTTCAACCAGACCCGGGCGGTGTTCACCGCCGGCGAGATCAAGCAGGGCGGCAAGTTCACCAAGCGCATCGCCTTCAACGTGATCCCTCACATCGACGTGTTCATGGAGGATGGCTACACGAAGGAAGAGTGGAAGATGGTCGCCGAGACCAAGAAGATGCTCGATCCGAAGATCAAGCTGACGGCGACCGCCGTCCGCGTTCCGGTCTTCATCGGGCATGCGGAATCGGTGAACATCGAGTTCGAGCGCCCGCTCTCGGCCGAGAAGGCCAGCGAGATCCTGCGCGCCGCCCCCGGCGTGCTCGTGATCGATAAGCGCGAGAACGGCGGGTACATCACGCCCCACGAGGCCGCCGGCGAGGACGCGACCTACATCTCGCGCATCCGTGAGGACGCGACGGTCGAGAACGGCCTGAACTTCTGGTGCGTCTCGGACAACCTCCGCAAGGGCGCGGCCCTCAACACGGTTCAGATCGCCGAGGTGTTGGTGAACCGCAAGCTCCTCAACCGGTCCAAGCGCGCGGCCTGAGGCGTTCCCGGGACGACAATCCGCGGCGGGGCGATCGTGATCGTCGATCGCCCCGCCGTCGTCATGCCTCTGTCATCTTGAGGGGCCACCCCCGATCCGCGGATCGCGCGGGGATCCGGGATGCGTCGCCTCATGGTTTCCGGTCTGATCGGGGTGGTCATCGCCGGTTCGGGGGTGGCACTGGCCGCGCCGCGGAACGTCGTCCTGTTCGTGGCCGACGGCCTGCGCGACGGGATGGTGAGCGCGGTGAACGCCCCCCGCTATGGACCGGCTCATGAAGGCCGGCGTGCGGTTCACCAACACGCACGCGCTGTTCCCGACCTTCACGATGCCGAACGCCGCCGCGATGGCGACGGGACATCGGCTGGGTGATACGGGGCAGTTCGGCAACACGATCTACACCGGCTCTCCGGTGCCGGGCGCCGGTGAGAGCCCGACCCTGTTTCTCGAGAGCGACCCGGTCCTGGGCGACGTCGATGCGCATGGCGCCGGCAACTACCTCAACGAGGAGACGATCCTCCGGGCGGCCCAAGCCAAGGGGCTGTCGACGGCCAGCATCGGCAAGCTCGGGCCGTCCCTGGTCTTCGGCCATACGGCGCGGGCCGGACAGGACAGTCCTGATCGACGACAGTACGGGACGTCCCGGCGGCGTTCCCTTGAGCGACGAGCCTCGGGCGCGCCTCGGCGAAGCCGGCCTTCCGCTCCAGGCACCCCGCCTCGGGGTGCCAATGGACAGGCCGAGACCGCGGTGACGCCCGGGACGATGGTTGCCAATGTCGAGCAGCAGAACTTCTTCGCCGCCGCGGCGACGCGGGCGGTGCTGCCGCTGTTCAAGGCGCGCGGGAAACCGTTCGTTCTCGTGTTCTGGTCGCGGGATCCGGACGGGACGCAGCACAACCAGGGCGATAGTCTGGGCCCGCTGGTTCCCGGCATCAACGGTCCGACGAGCCTCGCCGCCATCCGCAATGCCGACGCGAACCTGGCGGCGCTCCTCAAGGCGCTCCGCGAGCAGGGGCTCGCCGACACCACCGATGTGGTGGTGACGTCGGACCACGGCTTCTCCACCATCTCGAAGGAGAGCGCCACGAGCGTTTCCGCGACCCGGGGCTACAGAGGCGTTCCACCGCGCCAGCTCCCGCCGGGCTTCCTGGCTATCGACCTCGCGCACGATTTGGGCCTGAGCCTCTTCGATCCCGACGCTAGGGGCGCTCGGCTCGGCGCCGACAGCTTCCCGAGCCGGGCCAACGGCCTGATCGGTGCGGATCCGGCGAAGCCCGATGTGGTGGTGGCGGCAAATAGCGGCTCGGACTCGTCTACCTTCCGAGCGGTGACAGGGCTCTGGCGCACAGGGTGGTGCAGGCCCTGTCGCGGCAGGATTACGTTAGCGGCCTCTTCGTGAGCGCCGCCCTCGGCAAGGTTCCGGCGACGCTGCCGCTCTCCAGCATCGCCCTCGACGGAAGGGCTCTGACGCCGATACCCGCCATCGTGGTGAACTTCCGGAGCTTCTCGACGGGATGCGCGAACCCGACCACCTGCGGGGTCGAGATCGCCGACTCCGTGCTGCAACAAGGTCAGGGGATGCACGGCCGTTTCTCGCGCGCGGATACCCGCAACGTGATGGGCGCCGTCGGCCCGAGATTCCGCGAGGGTCTCGCGAGCCCGCTCCCGGCCAGCAATGCCGATCTGGGACGGACGATCGCCCGAATCCTCGATCTCACGATCCCCGCCAAGGGGACGCTGGTCGGGCCTGTCCTCACGGAGGCTCTGGCGAATGTCAGCGCGCCGAAGTTCGAGGCGCAGGTCCTGCGCTCGGCGCCCGACGTGGTCGGACAGGTCACGGTGCTGGAGTACCAGACGGTCGAGGGGACCCGCTACTTCGACGCCGCGGGGTATCCGGGCCGAACCCTCGGCCTGACCGATACCGCCCAGTCGGCCTCCGCCGAGCCACGCTGAGCGGCTGCGGCGCGAACCCGTCGACTGTCCCGACGGGATGATCCCCGCCGGGCGATCCGGCGCCTACGCCATGCCGAGGGCCTGCAGGTAGAG
Organism: Methylobacterium longum; assembly: GCF_022179385.1. Lineage (GTDB taxonomy): Bacteria > Pseudomonadota > Alphaproteobacteria > Rhizobiales > Beijerinckiaceae > Methylobacterium > Methylobacterium longum. The sequence goes on from NZ_BPQS01000006.1 coordinate 127,938, forward strand.
TTCGAGGATCGCCTCCTGCTCCTGGCGCTCGCTGTGATCCTGCTTGCGGATCCGCAGGATGGTGCGCACCGCCTTGGCGTCGAAGCCGCGGCCCTTCAGCTCGGCGAACACCTCCTTGATGTCGCCCATGATGCCGGCCTTCTCCTCCTCGAGCCGCTCCAGCCGCTCGATGAACTGCTTCAACTCGTCGGCGGCCACGCCCTCGGCCGACGACACGTCGCCGCCGGGCCGCTGGGCTGCGGTGGGCATCGAATGGGCGTTCATGAGGCTCTCCGGACTGCGCGGCGCGGTTGCGCCCTGGACCCGTGGTTAACGGGCCGGCCTTACCGGAAGCTTAGCCGATTTCCGGAGGAACGGGGACCGTCAGTGTCCTTCGGCCTGCGAGGCCGCGAAACCCGTCTGCTGCTCGGGGCTCGCCTCAGTCTGATGGCGGGATTTCCACTCGGCATAGGGCATCCCGTAGACCGCCTCGCGGCTCTCATCCTTGGTGAGCGGCAGACCCTTCTCGTCGGCGGCATCCTTGAGCCAGTTGGACAAACAGTTCCGGCAGAAGCCTGCGAGGTTCATCAGGTCGATATTCTGCACGTCTGTCCGGGTACGCAAATGCGCGACGAGGCGGCGGAACACGGCGGCTTCGAGTTCGGTCTGGGTCTTGGCGTCGATCTCGCGCATCGGTCGCAGCTCTCGTTGGTGTCGGGCGGGACGTTCGGATTTTGTGACCGGCCGGGCGGAGATCAAGCCGTCAGGAGCGGACGCAGGACACGGGCGAAGCGCTCGGCCCACTCGGCCTGTCCGGCCTCGCCGGCGATGAGATCCTGGCGGATCTCGACCAGGGCGTTGGCGAGGCCACGGGCCGTCGCGTGCCGGTCAATCGTATCGCCCGGCAGGCCGCCGCCGTAAGGCTCATTGTCGCCGACGGTGAGCCCGGCGGGATCGTCCTCCAGCGCCTGGATGAGCGGGCGGGCGAAGCGCTCGTCCCGGTCGTACAGGATCCCGACCTGCCAGGGCCGCGCGATCCCCCGCCAGTAGGGCGTGAAGCTGTGCATGGTCAGGACCACCGGCGGCCGGCCGGTCGTCTCGGCGGCCGCGATGGCGGCGTCGACCGCGGCGTCGATGGCCGCGTCGAACGGCGCGTAGAAGCGGGCGATGCGCGCCCGTTTGCCGGCCTCGTCGATCCGGGCATTGCCCGGCACGATGGCACCGTCGGAGAGGCGCATCACCAGCGTCGGGTCGGCCCGGCCGCGATTGGGATCGATGATCAGGCGGGAGAAGTTCGTGAGGATCGCGGGCGCATTCAGCTGGGCCGCGAGCCGTCGCGTCACGGCCGCCGCGCCGATGTCGTAGGCGATGTGCCGTCCGAATTCGGAGGCCGGCACGCCGAGATCGATGTCCGGCGGGACATGGTTCGAGGCGTGGTCGCAGGCGATGACGAGGCCGCAGGCCGGATCGCCCGGGATGATCTCGCAGGGGTGCACCGGGGGGGCGGCCGATTCTGTCTCCGGGCGGGTCACGGGGCTCCGAGGTCTTCAGATCTGTGCGAGGGCGCCGATGGTGCTTGCCGTAGGGCGGCCGCTCGGGCAGATCACCTATCAAGGATCGTGCGCTCACGGCAAGAAACGGGCCCGCCGCCCAGGGAAGAAACGGGCGGGGATCGCACGACATGATCGAGAGAGGAGCCCGTTCGACGCCATGTCCGAGACCGTCCCGCCCGTCGCCGATCCGGCCATGCAGGCGCAGCGCGCGCTCCTCAACGAGATCCTCACGGCCGCGATCCGCGCCGCCCATCCGGACCTCGCCCTACCGCCGCACCTGCCGGAGCCGAGCCCCGGCCGGCTGATCATCCTGGCGGCCGGCAAGGCCGCGGGCAGCATGAGCGCGGTCGCCAGCCGGTTCTACCGCCGACAGCACGGCCTCGGCGACGATCGGATCGTCGGCCTCGCGGTCGCGCGGCACGGCTACGGGCAGGACGCGCCCGGGATCCATATGGTCGAGGCGGGCCACCCGGTCCCCGACGAAGCCGGCATCGCCGCCACCAAGGAGGCTCTGCGCCTCGCCACCGAGGCCGGTCCGGACGACGAGGTCCTGGTGCTGCTCTCGGGCGGCGGCTCGGCCAACTGGATCGCCCCGGCCGGCGAGCTGACCCTGATCGAGAAGCAGGCGATCACCCGCGCGATGCTGCGCTCGGGCGCGCCGATCGGCGAGATCAACACGGTGCGCAAGCACATCTCGCGGATCAAGGGGGGCCGCCTCGCGCTGGCCGCCCGCAACGCCCGGCGGATCCTGACGCTGGCGATCTCGGACGTGCCGTTCGACGATCCGGCGGTGATCGCGTCGGGGCCTACGGTGCCCGATCCGTCCACGCTGGCCGACGCCCGCGCCATCTGCGAGCGGCGCGGCATCCCGCTGCCCGAGGAGGCGGTGCGCCTCCTCAACGACCCCAACAATGAGACGCCGAAGGCGGGCGACCCGGCCTTCGCCCGCGCCGAGTACCGCATCATCGCCCGCCCGATCGACGCGCTGAACGCCGCCGCCGAGGCGGCGAAGGCCGCGGGCTACGAGCCGGTGATGCTCGGCGCCGACCTGGAGGGCGAGGCGCGCGAGGTCGCGGCCGAGCACGCGGCCGAGGCCAGGCGCCACAAGGCGGCCGGGCGGCGCGTGGCGCTGATCTCGGGCGGCGAATTGACGGTCACGATCCGGGGCGAGGGCAACGGCGGTCCGAACCAGGAATACGCGATGGCCCTGGCGGTCGCGCTGGAGGGTGCACCGGGCATCTACGCCATCAGCGCCGACACGGATGGCACCGACGGCGGTCGCGGCCTCGCCACCGACCCGGCGGGCGGCCTGATCGACCCGACGACGCTCGACCGCGCCCGTGCCGCCGGCCTCGACCCCGCCGCGATGCTGGAGCAGAACGACTCGACCGCGTTCTTCGCGGCCATCGGCGACCTCGTGAACCCCGGCCCGACCTGCACCAATGTCAACGATTGCCGCATTATCCTCGTCGACTAGGTTGCGAATCCCGGCGGCTCAGGTCCTCCCCGCTATCATGGCGCTCGGCCTCGCGCTTCTGAGCGCGAGCCCCGCACGGGCGGACCTGCGCCTCTGCAATCAGACCGGTAGCAAGGTCGGAATCGCGCTGGGCTACCGCGACCCGCAGGGCTGGGTCACTGAAGGCTGGTGGGATCTGGCGCCGAAGGCCTGCGAAACCCTGCTCAGGGGCGCTCTGGCGGGGCGATTCTATTACGTCTTCGCAGTCGACTACACGCGGGGCGGAGAGTGGAGCGGGCGCTCGCTGATGTGCACCCGCGATTCGGAGTTCACGATCCGCGGGATCGAGGATTGCCTCGCCCGCGGCTACGACCGCAACGGCTTCTTCGAGGTCGATACCGGCGAGCAGAAGAGCTGGACGATACAGCTCACCGACCCGAATCGGGCCGAAGCACCCGCGAAGCCGTAACGTGAGGACGGCGCCCTTGACGCTGTCCTCATCGGGGTGCTCACACACGCATCCATCATAAGCACGCGGCGATGCTTTGGAGCGCGCCGCGAAAACAGCCGGAGGATTACGCTTGAAACGCTCGCGCCGCACGAAGATCGTCGCCACCCTCGGGCCGGCCTCCGACTCGCCGGAGATGATCGAGCGGCTGTTCCGCGCGGGCGTGGACGTATTCCGGCTCAACATGAGCCATCTCCCGCGGGAGAAGCTGCCCGAAAAGGTCGAGGTGATCCGCACCATCGAGCGCGAGGCCAAGCACCCGATCGGCATCCTGGTCGATCTGCAGGGACCCAAGCTCCGGCTCGGCACCTTCGCGGACGGATCCGCGATGATCGAGGCCGGGGCGACCTTCGTCCTCGACGGTGACCCGACCCCGGGCGACGCCGCCCGCTGCCACCTGCCGCATCCGGAGATCCTGCAGGCTCTGGAGCCGGGCCACGCGATCCTCCTCGACGACGGCAAGCTGCGGCTCTCGGTGGTCGAGACCTCGGAGAACCGGGCCGTGACCCGCGTCGAGGTCGGTGGGCGGATCTCGAACCGCAAGGGCGTGTCGCTGCCCCACACCGTCATTCCGGTGCCCGCGATGACCGACAAGGACCGGGCGGACCTCGATGCCGGCCTGAACGCCGGCGCCGACTGGATCGCCGTGTCGTTCGTGCAGCGCCCGGAGGACGTGGCCGAGGTGAAGAAGGTCTGCGCCGGCCGCGCCCTGGTCATGGCCAAGATCGAGAAGCCCCAGGCGCTGACGCGCCTGGACGAGATCATCGAGATCTCGGACGGTTTGATGGTCGCCCGGGGCGATCTCGGCGTGGAGATGCCCCTGGAGCAGGTTCCGGGCGTGCAGAAGCGGATTACCCGGAGCGCCCGGCGATACGGCAAGCCGGTCGTGGTGGCGACCCAGATGCTCGAATCGATGATCACCGCGCCGGTGCCGACCCGCGCCGAGGTCTCCGATGTCGCCACCGCGGTCTACGAGGGTGCCGACGCCGTGATGCTGTCGGCCGAGAGTGCCTCGGGGGCGCACCCGATCGGCGCGGTGGAGACCATGAACCGCATCGCCGAGCAGGTGGAGCGCGATCAGATCTACTGGTCGATCATCCGGGCGCAGAGCGCGACGCCGGACGAGACCGCGGCCGACGCCATCGCGGCTGCCGCGCACCAGATGGTCGACGCGCTGAACCTCGACGCGATCATGGCCTGGACCAATTCCGGCTCCACGGCCCTGCGCCTGTCGCGCGAGCGCCCGAACGCCACCGTGATCGCCCTGACGCCCCGTCGCGAGACCGCACGCCGCCTCGCCCTGGCCTGGGGTACGCATCCGATCGTCACGAAGGACGCGAGCGACGTGGACGACATGTCGTTCCGCGCCGCCAAGTTCGCCGTGCGCGAGAAGTTCGCCGCCGTGGGTGACAGGGTGATCGTCGTGGCCGGCCTGCCCTTCGGCACGCCGGGGGCGACCAACCTCGTCCGGCTCACCTTCATCACCCGGGAGCACGCCGAGAAGGCGTAGCAACCGGCGCGCGGACCCGTCTCGTCACACAGGGGTCTGGCAGGCTCCCGACACGGGCTGCCGCCATCGCGGCGATCTCAGCAGGTCGGCTTCGAGGCCGTGCGGCACGGGCGCCGCGGCATGAGGCGACGCCTCGAAGGGTGAGGGGGCGCCGCCATAGGCCTGCGGCTCAACGGGCTGCAGCCGAGGGGGGGCCGGCCGCCTCGCGTGCCCCGTCGGGCAGCCCTTCGGACAGCCGTGTGATCTCGTCGGCCACCTGCTCGGCGGCGACGTACTGGAGCATGTGCCCGATCCCCGGGAGCAGTACGAGGCGCGCCCCGGGGATCGACCGCGCCAGCGGAACGGCCTGCGCTTCGCTGCGGACGATCGGGTCGGCCGCGCCGGAAATCACCAGCGTGGGCACGTGGATCTCGCCGTAGCGCGGGCTCTGGGTTGCCAGCGCCGCCGGCAAGCCCAGTAGATCCTGCACGTTGGCGAGCAGCGTGCCAGGGCGCAACACCAGGGATGCCCGGGCCTTCTCGGCGTAGTCCGGCATGGGTGGCTGGGGCTGGAACACCCGGCGCGCGGCCTCCGGCAGGAATCGCTGTGCCAGCGGCGGACCTACCGTCCGGCTGAGGAGCCACGCAACGGGGGGCTTGACGGCGAATCGCCAGTACCAAGGCAGATCCGGCATGCGATCCGGCATCGGCATCGCCACGGGCGCGGCGAGGGCGAGCGCGGCGACCCGTTCCGGATGATCGAGGGCGAGCGCCAGCGCCAGGGCTCCAGCCCAGGAATGGCCGAACATGATCGCCGGGCCGATGCCCAGATTCTTCAGCGCCTCCGCGATCAGGCGGGCCTGAACGGCCGGTGCGGCAGCCTCATCACCGGCGATCCGATCGCTGTAGCCAAATCCGGGACGGTCGAAGGCGATGACCCGGAAACCGCGCGCCGCGAGCCGGCGTCCGACACCCTCCATCGGATCCGAGGCGTTGGCCGAAGCCCCGTGCAGAAGCACGATCGGACGGCCGTCCGCGGGCCCGTCCTGGATCGTGGCGAGTCTGCCGCCCCGAACGGCCACGTCGGGACCGGCCGGCGGATGCGCAGCCTCGACCCGCAGCGTCAGGATGAAACTCGCCAGCGCGCCGACCACCAGGGCCAGGACCGTGATGGCGAGCGGAAGGGCGAGGAGCGTCAGGAGAACGGCGAACACCCGGGTCACAGGTCGCGGCCGTCCACCTCAGGCGTGAGGCGGTCGATCGCTTCCTTGACCTTCTCCATCTGCGGATAAAGCGTGCGGGCCCGGCGAAACGCGGCCAGCGCACGAGTCTTGTCGTCGGCCGATTCGTAGATCCGGCCCAGGGCAGCCCAGGCCTCGAAATGGCGCGGCTCGAGCACCAGCGCGCGCTGCAGATCCGCGATGGCATCGTCCCTGTCGGTCAGGAGCCAGAACACCGTCGCGCGCCGATTCCAGCCCTCGGACCAGTTCGGCTCCAGGACCGTGACCCGGTCCATCAGTTCGGCCGCCAGAGCGAAGTCGTGAGACGACACGGCCTGCCGCGCCCGGTCGGTGAGCAGGTCGACCGTCGGACTGCCGGAACCGGCCATACGCCGTTCGATCAGGCGGGCGATGCCCTTGGCCTCGACCGGATCCTCGCTGGCGCGGAGGCGGGCGAACAGGTCGTCGAGGCTCGGCGGCTTGGGAGCGGGCTTGGCCTCCGGCGCTGCGCGGCCGGATCGGGCGGCATCCGGTGCCGCGTCGGCCGCCGAAGCAAGGACGGCCAGCGACGTGAAGCACACCAGAGCGGCAAGAAGGCGCGTCGGCATCATCACGCGAGACTGAGCGCAGTCGGCTCCCTGGTCAACGCGCCGCTGTGACGCGCACACGACAACAGCCGCATCCGAGGGGGATGCGGCTGTTGTCGGCCTAGCGGACCCGGCCGGAGCCGGGCATCTGTCGTCAGCCCTGACGCGCCTTGAAGCGCTTCTGAGTCTTGTTGATCACGTAGACCCGGCCTTTGCGACGCACGAGCTGATTGTCGCGGTGGCGGCCACGCAGGGACTTGAGGGAGTTGCGGATCTTCATCGGTCTCTCGAGCCCGGAGGGCCGTCCATGGTGGAGTATCGGGAACGTGGCCAAGAGGCAGGACGCGTGATCGCGCCCAGCGATCACGGCTCACGCATCGCGGGATGGCGCCGCCATATCAGGATTCGCCCCCGCTAGGCAAGGCGCCGAAGGAACGGGGTTCGGTGGGGCTCAGTGGATGCTGTCGAGGTCCGGCACCGGCGGCGCACTGACGAGCTGGCGCCCGATCTCGTGCAGCAGCGACTCCAGCAGGGGCTTCAACCGTTCGAAGCCCTGTTGCGGCAAGCCGGCCTCGGCCGAGGCGAACAGCGCCAGCGCCAACTCCGCCACGTGGTCGATACCGCCGGCGACGACGTCCGTCGCGTAGAACGCGGCCTCGTCGGGGAATCCCTCAGGAATGGCGGCGGTGATGTCGATGACGATCCCGCGGGCCTCGTTCACGATCCCGTCCGCGTTCTCGCCGAACCGGCCGCGCGCCAGGATCCACCGAACGTCGCCGAATTCCGGAACGGTCCGATACTGCGCGATGTACGGGCCGCCCCTGCGGCGGAGACCGTCGATCAGCGAACCGACGCGCGGCTGATCCTCGGGATGGATGCGGTCCAGGAACAGCGCGATGGTAGCGCCGCTTCCGCGCCGCGCCTGCGGAACCCCCAGCATCGCCGCCGCGGCCTCGTCGCAACGCAGGATGTCGTCCGCGATGTGCCATTCCCAGGTGCCGACATCCGATGCGGCCAGGGCGCGTGCCATGCTGGCGGTGCCCAACCCCTTCGTCCGCGCGTCGACGGCCACCGGCCAGACCTCCCCTATTCAAAAGGCGATACTATCCGTAGTCGTAAATACGGTCGACACAATACCTGACCTTTGCGGAAGGCTTAACGCCGAATGCGCATCTTCAGCTCGTTTTAGCCAGTCTTCCCACGCAAATCAGACCCGGGAATAGGTGCCGATCAGGTGCCCTCTGGCCATGACGCGCCCCCGCATCGCCTGGAGCAATGCGCCCCGGCCAGAGCGCTCGGCGAGGCGCAGGGGTTGTCGAAGGGCGTAGATCTGGAAGACATAGGCGTGCCGGCCGTGTCCGCTCGGGGGATCCGGAGGCAGCCACCCGGTATGCAGGAAGCTGTTCCTGCCCATTCGCGGCGCCTCACCGGAGAGGCCGCCCTCCGATAGGGCCTCCGCGCCGAGGCGGGGCGGATCGGGTGGAATATCCCAGGCGATAAAATGAACCAGCGGTTGTGGCGTCGGGCTGCCGGCATCCTCGACCAGCAGGACCACGGAATCGGTTCCATCCGGCAGGCCGCGCCAGGCCAGCGGTGGCAGAAGGCCCTCGCCGTCGGCCGTGAACCGTGCCGGCAGGTCCGCTCCGTCGCTGAAGGCCGGGCTGGTCAGCGTGATCGTATCCGGAACGTCCGAGAACGCGGCGTGGAAGGCAGTCTTGGCCAAGCCGGCCTTGAGCCCCGAGAGTGCCGCGCCCAGGGCGCTGGGTATGTGCTCAAGCATCACCGGATCCTCCACCGACACCCAACACCGCTGGGCCGGTCCGGTTCAGACCCGGCGCTCTGCGGCGAGCATGTAGTTCACGGCCTGATCCCGACCGGTGCGCCAGCCGTCGGTGAGCGGGTTGTAGACGACGCCCACCGTATCGGTGACCGCGAGTCCGCCGGCGCGGATGGCCCGGCTGAATTCCTCCGGCCGCACGAACTTGTCCCAATCGTGAGTGCCGCGCGGCAGCCAGCCCAGCACGTATTCGGCCCCGACGATCGCCAGCGCGTAGGAGCGCAGGGTCCGGTTCAGTGTCGCGGCGAACAGCATCCCGCCGGGCTTCACGGCGGCGCAGGCGGTGCGCACGAAGGCCGGCATGTCCGAGACGTGCTCGACGACCTCCATGATCAGCACGGCGTCGAAGGTCTGCCCGGATCCGACGACGGCCTCGATCGTCGCGCCGCGATAATCGACGGGCACGCCCGACGCCTCGGCGTGCGCGCGGGCCACGGCGATGTTCTGCTCCGCCGGATCGAGGCCGGTCACCGTCGCGCCGAGACGCGCCAGCGGCTCCGACAGGACGCCGCCGCCGCAGCCGACGTCGCAGATCGCGAGTCCGTCGAGAGGAAACGGCACGTTCGGATCTCGGCCATGGTGCCGGCAGAGCGCGTCGCGGATGTAGGCGAGCCGCACCGGATTGAACCGGTGCAGCACCCGCATCGGTCCGGTCTCGTCCCACCAAGTGGCGGCGAGGGCATCGAAACGCGCGACCTCGCCACGATCGACGAACCCGTCGACGCTTCCGCCGGCGCCCTTCTCCGCGTCGCCGTCCGTGGCAGCCCTGTCCATGCGCGCCCTACCCAGTTCCCGGCGTCCGACCCGCGGCGTCCGGCCCCGATCCCCCGGGGCCGTTCGACGGGTGTGACCCACCGCGATGTGTCCCGGTGATCCGTCCCGCCCGCGCCTTAGCACGCCGCGGCCCGGGAAGTCGCTGCGACGCGCCGGTGCGATGCCGGGCCGCTTGTTGACACTCCACCGAGCCGCTTGTACCCGCCGGGCACCGTCCGGACCGGTATGAAGCGGTCTGATTCAATCGCCACCGGGAACCCGCGACCGAGAGACCATGCCCCGTCTGGTGATGAAATTCGGCGGCACCTCCGTCGCCAATGTCGATCGCATCCGCAACGTGGCCCGCCACGTCGCCCGCGAGGTCGCGGCCGGCTACGAGGTCGCCGTGATCGTCTCCGCGATGTCGGGCAAGACCAACGAGCTGGTCGACTGGGTGAAGGACGCCAACGCCCTCTACGATCCGCGCGAATACGACGCGGTCGTCGCCTCGGGCGAACTTGTCACCGCGGGCCTTCTGGCGATCGCGCTGCAGAAGGACGGCGTCAAGGCCCGGTCCTGGCAAGGCTGGCAGATCCCGGTCGTGACCTCCGACGCACACGGCTCGGCCCGCATCGCCGAGATCGATCCGAAGAACCTTGAGGCCGGGTTCGCGCAGGGCGAGGTGGCGGTGATCGCCGGCTTCCAGGGCGTCCACAAAGAGACCGGCCGGGTGACCACCCTGGGCAGGGGCGGCTCGGACACGTCGGCGGTGGCGATCGCGGCAGCCATCGGTGCCGAGCGCTGCGACATCTACACCGACGTGGACGGCGTCTACACCACCGATCCGCGCATCGTGCCGAAGGCCCGCCGCATGGAGCGGGTGACCTTCGAGGAGATGCTCGAGATGGCCTCGCTGGGCGCCAAGGTGCTGCAGGTCCGCTCGGTGGAGCTCGCCATGGTCCACCGGGTGCCGACCACGGTCCGGTCCTCCTTCGATCCGCCCGACGCCGCGCGCCCGGGCACCCTCATCTGCGACGAGGACGACATCGTGGAACAGCAGATCATCACCGGGATCGCCTTCTCCCGGGACGAGGCGCAGATCACCCTGCGCAAGGTCAAGGACAGCCCCGGCGTGGCCGCGGCGATCTTCGGACCGCTCGCCGACGCCAACATCAACGTCGACATGATCATCCAGACCGTGTCGGGCGACCAGTCGACCACCGACATGACCTTCACGGTGCCGGCCTCCGACTACCAGCGCTCCCGCGCGATCCTCGACGAGGCCCGCGCGCAGATCGGCTACGCGCAGATCGAGGGCGCAACCGACGTGGTGAAGGTGTCGGCGATCGGCGTCGGGATGCGCAGTCACGCGGGCGTCGCGGCCAAAGCCTTCCGGGCGCTCGCCGAGAAGGGGATCAACATCCGCGCGATCACCACGTCGGAGATCAAGTTCTCCGTGCTGATCGATGCAGCTTATACGGAGCTTGCCGTGCGCACGCTTCACTCGCTATACGGCCTGGATCAGGCCCGAGCCTGGGACGACGCGGTTTCGAGCGGGTCGCGTGGTCTGAACTGAACAGTCGCGGGCCGGTCCTCCGATCTCAGAGCGCTTCTGGGACCAGCGGCACGGTTCATCCGGCGCCGGTTGTCCCGAGCTTGGCGCCAAGGTTGCAGGGTGGTCGACGCCAAGGCCACTCACCAACGCTGGAACGACGCAAAGATGCCCGCTGCGCCCGGAGGCCCGCGCCTGCTGCTGCGCCGCCTCCGCGAAGCGATGGCGGAGCCGGTCAGCCCCCAGGCGCGTCTTGACCGCATCGTCGTCCTCATCGCCGCCAACGTCGTGGCCGAGGTCTGCTCGGTCTACGTGCTGCGGGACGACAACACCCTCGAACTCTTCGCCACCGAAGGTCTGAACCGCGAGGCGGTTCACCAGACACGGATGCGCACCGACGAGGGCCTGGTCGGCCTCATCGCCCGCACGGCCGAACCGCTCTCCCTCTCCGACGCCCAGAACCACCCGGCCTTCTCGTACCGGCCTGAGACGGGCGAAGAGGCCTATCACGCCTTCCTGGGCGTGCCCCTGCTCCGGGCCGGCAACACGCTCGGCGTCCTCACGGTCCAGAACAAGACCTACCGCGTCTACTCCGAGGAGGAGATCGAGGCGCTCCAGACCACCGCGATGGTGCTCTCGGAGATGATCGCCTCCGGCGAGCTCGAGGGGCTGGCGCCGGACGCGGGAACGGCCGCGCGCCGCCCGGTCCTGGCGCGGGGCATCGCGCTGGCCGACGGCATCGGCCTCGGCCACGTGGTGCTGCACGAACCGCGCGTCGTCGTGAAGACGCTGATCGCCGAGAACGTCGAGCGCGAGGTCGCGCGTCTCGACGAGGCGATCGAGGAGGTCCGCTCGGCGATCGATGCATTGGTGGAGCGCGGCGACAGGATCGGCACCGCCGAATCGCGCGAGGTCCTCGAGACCGTCCGGATGTTCGCCCACGACAAGGGCTGGCTGCGGCGGATGCGCGAGGCCGTGGCCTCCGGCCTCACCGCCGAAGCGGCCGTGGAGCGGGTCCAGTCGGACAACCGCGCCCGGATGATGCGCCAGTCCGATCCGTACCTCCGGGAGCGGCTGCACGACCTCGACGACCTCACCAACCGTGTCCTGCGCACCCTGCTCGGCTCCGAAGGGTCCGGCGTGGTGAACCTGCCGGAGAACGCCATCCTGGTGGCGCGCACGATGGGTCCCGCAGCGCTCTTGGACTACGAGGCCTCGACGTTGCGGGGCATCGTCCTGGAGGAGGGCGGTCCCACCAGCCACGTGGCGATCGTGGCCCGGGCACTGGGCATCCCCGCGGTGGGCGAGGTCGAGAACGCGACGGCCCTGTGCGACGCCGGCGACGCCATCATCGTCGACGGCGTCGCCGGCGAGATCCACGTCCGTCCCGGACCGGAGGTCGAGGCCGCCTATGCCGAGATGGTGCGTCTGCGCGCCCGCCGGCAGGAGCAGTACCGGGCGCTCCGCGACGTGCCGGCGCAGACCCGCGACGGCGTGCGGGTTGGCCTGCACCTCAATGCGGGACTTCTGGTGGATTTCAGCCACCTGTCGGAGACGGGGGCCGAGGGCGTCGGCCTGTTCCGCACCGAGCTGCAGTTCATGGTGGCCCAGCGCATGCCCTCGGCGGCCGAGCAGGAGGAGCTCTACCGCAAGGTCTTCGCCGCGTCGGCGGGCAAGTCCGTGACGGTCCGCACCCTGGACATCGGCGGCGACAAGATCCTGCCCTACATGGCCAAGCTTGAGGAGGAGAACCCGGCACTCGGCTGGCGGGCGATCCGGATCGGCCTCGATCGGCCGGCCCTGCTCCGGATGCAACTCCGGGCCCTCCTGAAAGCCGCGGACGGCGATCCGCTCAAGATCATGTTCCCGATGGTCGCCACGGTGGACGAGTTCGTGCGCGCCCGCGGCATCGTCGAGCGCGAGAAGGCCTACCTGAAGCGCCATGGCTACCGCCTGCCGACGGAGTGCCGCCTCGGCGCGATGATCGAGGTGCCGTCCCTGCTGTTCCAGATCGACGAGATCGCCCGGGAGGCGGATTTCCTGTCGGTCGGGTCCAATGATCTGATGCAGTTCCTCTTCGCGGTGGACCGCGAGAATCGTCGCGTCGCAAACCGCTTCGATCCCTTGAGCATCGCCGCTCTGCGCGCCTTCAGGCTGATCGCCGAGCGGGCGACCGCCGCCGGCTGCCCGGTGACCGTCTGCGGCGAGATCGGCGGCCGGCCGCTCGACGCGATGGCGTTGATCGGCCTCGGTTTTCGGGACCTCTCGATGTCGCCGGCCGCCATCGGTCCCGTCAAGGCGATGGTGCTGAGCCTCGATGCCGGCGCCGTGGCCGAGCTCATCGATACCGAGATGGCGCGCCTGCACGACGGCGATTCCCTGCGCCCGGCCCTCGCCGCCTTCGCGCACGCGAACGGCGTCCCTATCTAAGCGCGTGTGCGACCCTTGCCGAACATTCGGCCAGGGTTGTACGGCAACGGCACGACGCTTTCGGTCGGTGCGCCACGGCTTCCGCTCGCGGACGGAAGGGGTGTGGAATGGGGGAGGTCCTGTCGGGTCGGTTCACCCTCGGAGCCACGCACCGTCCCCCGCATGCGGCGAACCGAGCCCGCCCCGAAGCGAACCGCACGGACCTGCAGAATCACGGGCGATGATCCCCTTTCCCACCGAGCGCCTCGACGCCATCCTGGCGCGGCACGATATCGTCACCGCCCAGCTCGCCTCCGGCGAGGGTCAGCCGGACATCGTCGTCCAGCTCTCGCGGGAGCTGTCCGACCTCGATCCGGTCGTCGGAGCGATCCGGACCTACCGGTCGGCCCTGGAGAACCTCGCCGGTGTCGAAGCCCTGATCGACGAGCCCGGGACGGATCCCGACATGCGGGCGCTCGCCGCGGAGGAGAAGCCGGAGGCGCAGGAGACGCTGGAAGCCGCGCATCGTGCCCTGCAGCTCCTGCTTCTGCCCAAGGATGCGGCCGACGAGAAGAGCGCGATACTGGAGGTCCGGGCCGGCACCGGCGGCGACGAGGCGGCGCTGTTCGCGGGCGACCTGTTCCGGATGTACGCGAAATACGCCGAGTCGAAGGGCTGGCGCGTGGAGGTCATCTCCGAGAGCGAGGGGACGGTCGGCGGCTTCCGCGAGGTCGTGGCCGAGGTGAAGGGGCGGGGCGTGTTCGCGCGGCTCAAGTTCGAGAGCGGGGCCCACCGGGTGCAGCGCGTGCCGGACACCGAGACCCAGGGCCGGATCCACACCTCGGCGGCCACGGTCGCCGTGCTTCCCGAGGCCGAGGACGTCGACATCCACGTCAACGACGCGGATCTGAAGATCGACACGATGCGCGCCCAGGGCGCGGGCGGCCAGCACGTCAACAAGACCGAATCCGCGATCCGCATCACCCACCTGCCGACCGGGATCGTGGTGTTCGTCCAGGAGGAGCGGTCGCAGCACAAGAACCGCGCCCGCGCCATGGCGCTGCTGCGCGCCCGTCTCTACGATGCCGAGCGAAGCGCCAAGGATTCGGCGCGGGCGGCGGACCGCAAGGCGCAGGTCGGCTCCGGCGACCGCAGCGAGCGGATCCGCACCTACAATTTCCCGCAGGGGCGGGTGACCGATCACCGCATCAACCTGACACTCTACAAGCTGGAGGAGGTGATGGCCGGAACTGCCCTCGACGAGGTGGTGGATGCCCTGATCACGGAACATCAGGCCGAGCTTCTGGCCGCCGAGGGCATGGCCTGAGCACCGCCGTGACGGCAGGACCGGGCGGGGGCCCGTCCCGGCGTGACGCCCTGCGGCGGAGCACGGCGCTCCTGAGCGACCGCGGCCTCGGCGAGGCGGAGGGGGACGCCCGATTCCTCCTGCTCGGCATCCTCGGATTGGAGACGCGCGATCTCCTCGTCGACGGCGACCGGCGCCTCGCCGCCGACGAGGCGGCCGCGCTCGACGCGGCCCTGGCACGGCGCCTCGCCGGCGAGCCGGTCGCCCGCATCCTCGGCGCCTGGGAGTTCTGGGGCCTGCCGTTCCGGCTGGGTCCCGACACCCTGGTCCCGCGGCCGGACACCGAAACCCTCGTCGCGGTCGCTCTGGCCGCCGCGGCGGGCCGGACCGCGCCCCCGCGCTGCCTCGATCTCGGAACCGGATCGGGCTGCATCCTGACGGCGATCCTCCACGAACTCCCGGCGGCATGCGGGATCGGTGTCGACCGTTCGGAGGCCGCGCTGCGCGTAGCCCGGCACAACGCCGTGGCGAACGGCATCGGTGAGCGCGCTGCGTTCCTCGCCGGGGACTGGTGCGACGCGATCGGGGGCAGCTTCGACCTCATCGTCTCGAACCCGCCCTACATCGCGCGGGACGTGATTCCGACCCTCGATCGGGAGGTCCGCACCCACGATCCGGCCGCGGCGCTGGACGGCGGTGCCGACGGCCTCGACGCCTACCGTCGCATCCTCGAGGGGGTGCGCCGGGGCGATCTCCTCGCCCGGGGCGGAACGCTGGCCGTGGAGATCGGCTTCGACCAAGCCGACGCGGTGCGGATGCTGGCTCGCGCGGCCGGCTTCACGGAGCGCGGGTTGCACCGGGATCTGGCAGGTCGTGATCGCGTCTTGAGCTTCGATTGCCCGGACGGCCCTTACAACCGGTCACAGGGATGCCTAACTCTGCGTTGACGATCGCGGCACCGAAAAATTGCTTGTTGGATCAACCGGGGAACGCTAAAGTCGGCTTGAAGATCGCGAACCGTTCGTTAAGACGGACGGCCTTATGGTCGGTAGCGACCGTGGTCGCTGGCTGGTTCGCTGATCCCCCAAGAACGCCGAGCCAGAGCGCGCAGAGGAATGCGCGGCGGTGCGGCAGCTTTCGAACCTGACAATCGACTTACTGCCTCGCCTGTATCCAAGCGCGCGGCACGAGGGATGGTCAGACAGGCGCGCAGGCCGTCGATCGGCTGCACGCGCGGCGCTGCCGGATGCGCTTGGCCGGAGAGCGTCAGGAGATCCCTGCTGGGCGCCCCCGTAGACAGTCGTTTGCGTGAACGAGGGTCATTACAGACCGATGAGACCAAACCAGAATCGACGGATGCGCGGCCGCAATCGGCCGAAGGGTCCGAATCCGCTGACGCGCTCGTACGAATCCAACGGTCCCGACGTCAAAATCCGCGGCACCGCGCAACACATCGCCGACAAGTACGCGCAGCTTGCGCGGGACGCGCTGGCGGCGGGAGATCCCGTGGCTGCTGAGAACTATTTCCAGCACGGCGAGCACTATTTCCGTATCGTCTCCGGCGCCCAGGAGCAGAACCGTCCGGCCAATACTGGAGGTTATGCCAGCCGTCCCTTCGATGAAGACATGGACGAGGGCGACGAGGACGGGCAGGGCAACGGCTCGGCGCAGAACGGTCACGCCTACAACGGCTACGATGACGGCGATCCGGGCCAGCAGCCGCAGCCCTACGAGAGCCGCCAGGACCTGAATGCGGACGGTCGACAGAACCGGGACCGGTTCCAGAACCGCGATCAACGCCGCTTCGACAACAATGCCCGGCCGGACTACCGGCGTCAGGATCCGTCGCGGCAGGATCAGCCGCGTCAGGAATATCGGCAGGACTACCAGCGCCAGGATTACCGGCAGGATCGTCCGGAGCGGCAAGACCGACCCGAGCGGCAAGACCGCCCCGAGCGGCAGGACCGCCCGGAGCGGCAGGATTACAACCGGCCGGATTACCGGCAGGAACGTCAGGACGGGCGGCAGGACGTCCGGAACGAGCCCCGTCAGGAGAACCGGCAGGAGGCCCGCGGTGATCAGGGCCGTTACGATAACGGTCGAACCGAGGCACCCCGCACCGAGAGCCGGTCTGAAAACCGTCCGGAGCGCGCGCCGCGCAGCGACGCACCGCGGCCGGCCGAACCGGCACCGCGTCGCGAGCGACGCCGCGAGGCACCGCCCGCCGCCGTCGCCGAGGATCCCACGGGCCTGCCTGCCTTCCTGATGGCTCCGGCACGACCCGTCCCGGCGGCCGAGCCGCCGGCTGCCCCCGAGCCGGACGCGACGGCCAGCGAGGAAGCGCCGGCTGCCAAGCCGCGCCGCCGCCGCCGGCCGCGCTTCGAGAGCGTCGCCGCGGACGAAGGCGGAACGGGTACGCCCGGCGAGGATGGGACGACGGAATAAACGTCCGTCCCGCTCGCCGCACACGCGATGGAGGCTGTCCCGGGCAACCGGGGCAGCCTTTTTCATGTGTCGGGGTTCAGGCCCGCGCCGTCCGCCAGCCCGTTGAGGCGTGGACACGGTGGATGCTGCCGCCGCCGACGGCCGATCCCGCCGAAGGGTTCGATTATCCAATCCCAGGCCACGCCGGATGGCGGCAGGACGGAACCGAACATCAGGTCCAGGCTGTCGGTAACGCGGCCGGAGCAGTCCTCCCCGCGCTGTACGGTCTCGGTGGTGAGACAGACCCGTTCCGCGTCCGGCCAGATGGTCCAGCGTCATCAGGCGCGCCGCGATGATCCGCTGGCCCAGGCGAGGGGGTACGTCGCGCCCGCGCGCTCCGTGGACGGCCATGGGAACGATGGGAAGCTGCGACAGCAGATTGGCTGAGGCCATCAGGTCGGCCCCGTCGCAGATATTTCTCAGGACACCGGCGATCCCGGCGCTGATCTCCCCGTGCATCATAATCACGTTCAGGCAGCGCCCGGCCGCGAACCGGGCCGGCCAGGGATGCACCGCATCCACCAGACTGACCCCGCCGAAGAGGCCGGCAAAGG
Source organism: Methylobacterium longum (assembly GCF_022179385.1). Lineage (GTDB taxonomy): Bacteria > Pseudomonadota > Alphaproteobacteria > Rhizobiales > Beijerinckiaceae > Methylobacterium > Methylobacterium longum. Next base: position 145,624 of record NZ_BPQS01000006.1, read on the forward strand.
CATTGAGGGCACGTCGTCGCGGAAGCCCGAGCCCAGCACGAGGGCGTGCCGGCGCCGCAGGGTGGATTCCGCAGCCGCCGTGACGATGTCCGCGCGCCCGCTCGAGATGTGGCGCCCAGGCCCGGCGACGGCGGCGGGACCAGGTATGGAGCAGATTGCTCTGCCGCACGTAGCCGAGCCGCCGCAGGCGCAACGGCGTGGGACTCACGAGGGCCAACGCCCGCGCGACCGGCATCGCGGACTGGCTCAGTCCTCGTCGGGCTCGGGTGTCCGGCCGGCCGTGCCGCGGTAGCCCGTCGCCAAGACGTAGAGCTCGCTGGAATCGGCGCGGCTGGCGGCCGGCTTGACGTGACGGACGGTGGCGAAGTCGCGCTTCAGGTCGGTCAGCAGGGCGCTCTCGGTGCCACCCTGGAGCACCTTGGCGAGGTAGGCGCCGCCGGGCGCCAGGATCTCGCGGGCAAATTCGGCAGCGGTCTCGGCCAGTCCGATAATGCGCAGGTGGTCGGTCTTCTTGTGGCCGGTGGCGTTGGCCGCCATGTCGGACAGCACGAGATCGGCCGCCCCCCCGAGCAGAGCGGTCAGCTTGTCCGGCGCTTCGGCATCGAGGAAATCCAGGGTGATGAACTCGACACCGGCCATGGGCTCGATCTCGAGGAGATCGATGCCGACGACGCGGCCGGACGGTCCCACGACGCGCGCGGCGACCTGCGACCAGCCCCCCGGGGCCGCGCCGAGATCGACGACCCGCTGGCCGGGCCGCAGCAGCTTGTAACGCTCATCGATCTCGATGAGCTTGTAGGCCGCCCGGGACCGATAGCCCTCGCGCTTGGCCCGCGCCACGTAGGGATCGTTGAGCTGGCGCTCCAGCCAGCGCTTCTGCGACAGGGTCCGGCCGCGGCCGGTCTTCACCCGCTGCTTCAGTTCCCCGCGCACGCCGCCGCCGGAACTCGCGCCGCCGCGCCGGTCGGTCATCGCGAGATCCTCATCGCACCGGCTTCCTGTTCCAGACGCCGTCCTCCCGCATCATGTTCATCAGCAATCCCTCGCGCAGCCCCCGGTCGGCGATGCGCAGGCGCTCGGCCGGGAACGCCCGGCGGATCGCCTCCAGGATCGCACAGCCCGCGAGCACGAGATCGGCCCGGTCCCGGCCGATGCAGGGATTGTCGGCCCGTTGTTCGAGGCGGGTGTCGAGCAGATCGTCGATCGCGGTCCCGACCTCGCCGTCCGTCATCCACAGACCGTCGACCCGGCGGCGCTCGTAGCGCGCCAGCCGCAGGTGCATCGCGGCGATCGTCGTGACGGTGCCGGACGTCCCGAGCAGGTGGAAGCGCGGCGCCGTCGCGGCGGCGGCGGCGCGGAGCGCGAAGGCGGACAGCTTCTCGGCCACCTCCTCCACCATGCCCTCGAACATCCGGCGCGTGACCTCGGCGCCGCCGTGGCGCTCGGCGAGGGTGACCACGCCGACCGGAAGCGAATCCCACGCCCGGATCCGCAGGGTGGGGTCGGTGGACGGGTTGGCGGCCGCGCCGTCGAGCCACGCGATCTCGGTGGAGCCGCCGCCGATGTCGAAGATCACGACCGATTCCGCCAGCGGGTCCGCGAGGGCCGCGCAGCCCGTGACGGCGAGATAGGCCTCGGTCTGGCGATCCACGATCTCGAGGTCCAGACCGACGCCGCGTCGGACGCGCTCGACGAAGGCCTCCCCGTTCACGGCCAGGCGGCAGGCTTCCGTGGCGATCACCTTGGCCCGCTGCACCCCGCGGGCCTGCATCTTGGTCCGGCAGATCCGCAGCGCCTCGACGGTCCGTTCGATCGCCGCCTCGCTCAGGCGGTCCGAGGTCCCGAGGCCCTCGCCGAGGCGGACGATGCGGGAGAACGCGTCGATCACCCGGAAGCCGCTGAACGTCGGCTCGGCGATCAGCAGGCGGCAATTGTTGGTGCCCAGATCGAGCGCTCCGTAGGCCGCCCGACGGCGATCGCGGCCCGGCGGGGGGGCTGGCGCGTGGAGCGGCGCGGCGCCGGTCTGGGGTCGGGACGGCGCGGCCGCGGCGGTCTCGTCCCTCATCGGCGCGGCCGTCGATCCTTCGGGTCGGCCGGGAGCGTCGCGCTCGGCCTTGATTGATCTGTGACCCTACAGGCTCGGCGGGGAACTGCAACGTCCGATCGCAGCCCCGATCAAGCCACCGCCTTCATGGCGCTGGCGCGCCGCGGGATGGGGCGCAGGAGACTTTTGACCTGCGAGTAGGGGCGGGGCCGGTTGATCACCTCGTCCAGGCGAGACCACAGGGTCTTGGGCGAAAACGGCTTGGCGATGACCTCGTTGACGCCGAGCGCCACGGCCCGGTCCACGACGTTCCGGCGCGGCTGGGCCAGCATCAGGATGATCGGGATGGTGGGGCAGGGGGACGTCGTCGGCGTGCGCGCGAGCCGGATGAATTCCTCGCCCGACAGAATCGAGAGGTCCCAGTCGATGATGCTGATATCGGGCTTGCTCTCTGCCAGGACGCCGAGGGCTTCGGCTCCGTCCGGAGCCTCGAGGACGCGCTTGATCCCGACGCGCATCAGCATGTCGCGCACGATTCGGCGAATGTAGAGGCTCTCGTCGACGACGAGGGCGGAGAGATCGGGAAAGGTCGGAGTTGCGATCATAAAGCGGCCGGCCTTACAGGACGTCCACCAAGCTAGCCGGACAGCGTTTGCGTTTCGCTAACGTCCTCGTTCGAATGAGAAAGACCTGAACGCCCGCGTCCAGACGCCCCCGTTGTTTGCCGCAAGAAAGTAACGAAACGGGCGCGTTTGGGCCAAGAAGGTCCTTGCGGTCAAGGCCCGATTGCGTCAGGACTGGGGCGTTATTCTTGGTTACCGCGACCTGGGGTAATGATAGTGCGGGGCGTGGGCTGTCTGGGATGGCGCGCACGCGGTATTCGAGACAAGGGCGGCGGACGGTTTTTGCGAGCTTTCTATGGGACGTGGTCGTGATTTCAGGGGGCCGCAGAAGCGCGGCTTCGACGAGAGTGGCGAGCCGAGATGGCCTGATCAAGCTCCCCCCAGCGGCGGTTTCGGCGGCGGGTACGGTGGTGGTGGCGGCGGCGGTTTCGGCGGCGGTGGCAGCGGTGGCGGCTTCGGTGGGGGCGGCTTCGACCGCGGCCCGGCCCGGGGTGCGGCGCCGGTCGCGACCGGCCCGGAGCGTGATGCCACCGTCAAGTGGTTCAACAAGGAGAAAGGCTTCGGCTTCGTCGAGCTCGGTGACGGCTCGGGTGATGCCTTCCTCCACATCCGCGCCGTCGAGGCAGCCGGTCACGCCGATCTCCTTCCGGGCACCCGCCTGTCGGTGACCACGGCTCAGGGCCAGAAGGGCCCGCAGGTGACGAGCGTCACCAGCGTCGACACGTCAACGGCCGAGGCGCCCGCGCCCCGGCGTGAACTGCGACCGCGGACTGGTGGCTACGGAGCCGGCGGTGGCGGCGGCTACGGAGCCGGCGGCGGTGGCGGCTACGGAGCCGGCGGCGGCGGTGGCTACGGTGGGGGTGGTGGCGGCGGCGGTGGCCGATTCGCGAGCGGCCCCTCCGTGGAGATGAGCGGCACCGTGAAGTGGTACGATCCCGCCAAGGGCTTCGGCTTCGTCTCGGTGAACGACGGCGGCAAGGACGTGTTCGTCCACCGTTCGGCCCTGTCGCGGGCCGGGCTCGAGTCCCTCGCCGAAGGCCAGCAGGTCACCCTGGCCGTGGTTGAGGGTCAGAAGGGCCGCGAGGCTCAGAGCATCAACGTCGAAGATTGAGAGCGACGCGGCGGCCGCCGAGCCGCCGCGATCCGGGAAACACTGCAGGGCGGCGGCTCCGACGGGACCGCCGCCTTTGCCGTTTGAGGTCAACGATGCATTGTGCTCTGCTGCCGATTCTTCTGATCCTGATCACTGGAAACGCGCGGGCGGAAGACTTCACGGGCTTCTATGCAGGTCTCAACGCCGGCTACGGCTGGGGGCGGGACCACCACGGCCCCGTAACAACCCCCGATGCCCGCAGGGTGATCGACGAACGCAGTGCCGGGCCCGGCCTGCCTCCGAGCGCTTCGGAGGCGTCCGCTTCGGTTCGCGGACCCGAACGGATCGGTGCAAAGACGCGTCCGGGGCGCTGATCGGGCACGGACCAGGGCCGGGCCTGCGCGGGAAGCACGGGCTTCTCGGGAGTCGGCGTCCGCGCGGGCAGGGTTCCGGCATCGCACCGGCTCGCCCGCGCGCCCATCGCGATGCGCGCTGCACGGCGTCTTCGAGTTCCGCCTAAACGCTTCCGCACACACTGGAATCGTTCCGGAACATAGCCGTTGCGCCCCGGCCGCGGCCGCTGCTAGGTCGCGGCATGGGCTCACGGAATCGAGAGGCCGCGCCATGAGCGCCCGTGTGATGCCGACCTTGGCCGGTCGACTGGCCGTGGCGGGCCGCGTGATCCTGGCGGCCCTCGGCGGCTACGGCGTCGCCGCCCTCGCGACCGGGTTTCTCGCGCTGGTCCTCCCGGGCCCCAAGGCCGAGGCCGTCTCCGCGGCGACGCTCCTGAGCTTCGCCATCATGGCTGCCGCGGCGATCTGGGTCTTTGCGGCGCGAACGCTCACCACCGCGGCCCTGGCCCTCAGCGTCGTGGCCGCCGTGCTGACCGCAGCCCTGTGGCTCGCGGGCGGCCTGAATGGCGGAGCCGCCGCTTGAGCCGATCGGGAAGCTTCCGCCAATCGATGGCGTGGCTGCACACGTGGTCGGGCCTCGTCGTCGGATGGGTGCTGTTCGCGATCTTCGTGACCGGCACCGCCAGCTATTGTCGCTCCGACATCTCGCGCTGGATGCGGCCTGAACTGGTGGAAACGTCGGTCGATCCCGCGGCGGCCGCGACCCGGGCGGGTGCGTACCTGCGCAAGACGGTACCGGACGCCATGGGCTGGTCCGTCCGCCCGCCCACGACCGAGAACCCCACCGTCGAAGTCTACTGGTGGCGTGACCCGGCGGGCCCGTTCCAGAGGGCTCTTCTCGACCCGTCCACCGGCGAGCTGTCGCGGGCGCGTGATACCGGCGGTGGCGACTTCCTCTATCGCTTCCATTTCGAATTGAGCCTGCCGCCGCTGGCGGGCCGCTGGATTGTCTCGGCCTGCGCGATGATCCTGCTGATCGCGCTGATCTCCGGAGTCGTGACGCACCGGCGCATCTTCGTGGATTTCTTCACCTTCCGGCGCGACCGCTCGATGCAGCGCGGCTGGCTCGATGCCCACAATGTGGCGGGGGTGCTCTCGCTGCCGTTCCACCTGATGATCGTCTACACAGGCCTCGTCACCCTCTCGTCGATGCTGATGCCGTGGGGGATCAAGACGGCCTACGGCGACGATGTCCTCCGCTACTACGCGGAGGCCGGGATCATGTCGCCGGGTCGCCCGCCGGAAGGGCGGCCCGGCACGCCGCTGCCCCTGGGCGCCATTCTGTCGCGGGCGCAGGCGGCCGCCGGCGAAGTGCCGGAGGTGCTGCTGGTCTCCCAGCCCGGCGATGCGGGGGCGACGGTGACGGCGTATTTCGAGGAGCCGCACGGGCTCGCGCATCTTCATCCGCAGATCGTCTACGCGGCCGATACCGGTATCGAGATCGGGCGCGTGGGCGAGGCCGGCGCGGCGACCCGCACGGGCGCCGTCATGGTCGGTCTGCACGAGGCCCACTTCGCGGCGGCGCCGCTGCGCCTGCTCTTCTTCCTCTGCGGCGCCCTCGGCGCGGCGACGGTGGCCAGCGGTCTCATCCTCTGGGCCGTGGCGCGAGCACCGAAGGGGGCCGATCCGGCCGGCTTCGGTTTGCGCGCGGTGCGGATCCTCAATCTCGGCACCATCGCGGGCCTTCCGATCGGCCTCGCGGCCTACTTCCTGGCCAATCGCCTGCTGCCCCTCGGCCTCAATGCCCGCGCCGCCTGGGAGATGGGATGCTTCTTCGCAGCCTGGGCCTGCGCGGGCGCGGGCGCCGCTCTCTGGCCACACGGCAGGGCCTGGACGGCAACGCTGTCGATCGCCGCGCTCGCCTTCCTGGCGATCCCCGTCGTCGACGCCGTGATGGTCGGCCAACCGCGCTTCGTCGGGTTCGACGCGGTGATGGCGATCCTGGGCCTGATCCTCCTGCTGGCCGCCCGGCTGGCCGCGCGCCGCCGTGCGGATGCGCCGCGCAGGACCGCGCGCGCCCTCCAGACCACGGCTAGAGCATGACGGTCGCCGCGCTCGCCCTTTGCCTGCTCCTCGGCTTTTCGGCTTTCTCGTCCCTGGCGCTCAGCCTGGATCGCCATCACCGGGCCGCCTTCCGCACGCCGGTTCCCAAGCGGCGGGCCGGCGGGCTGCGGGCCGCGGGCTGGGCGGGACTTGCCCTGTCCTTCGCGGCCGCCGTCGCCGCGGGGGGCTGGAATTTCGGGCCCGTGCAATGGATCGGATCGCTCACCGGCTCGGCGCTCCTGGTGGTGGCGCTGATGGCCTATCAGCCGGGCTGGCTGCGGATTGCTGCCCTGACGGCGCTACCGCTCGCCGTGCTGATGCTGCCGCTCGTGCTGACGGGCTGAAACCGCAGACGCCGCGGCGCGCGCGGTCACGGCCAGCATCTCGACACGCCGGGCCATCCGCGCGATTTGTCTTCACGCGTCGAATCGATGTCGAATCTGTCCGGAGCGACGGCCCTACGCCTCGGCCGCACCGCCGAATGTGTCCCCTCGCGGCATCGGCCGGAAGGGCGTAGGATCCCTACTCTCGCGCACTGGCCAAAAGTCCATCTTGATTCGGCAGGCCAAAAGCCATTGGCTGTGACCAGAGCAGAACACGGCGCGGCCCGACGAAGTGGCCGCCCGTAAACAAGCTGACGCCCAAGAGCCGCGGTTCGCGAGGCCGGGCCCCAAGGAGGAAACCAAGCCATGAACAAGCCGGAATTCCTCGGCGACGCCAAGGTCAAGTCGCCCTTCTCGGCGCGCTACGAGAACTTCATCGGCGGACAGTGGGTGGCCCCCGCGGCCGGCCGCTACTTCGAGAACACCTCGCCGATCACCGGCAAGGTGATCTGCGAGGTCGCCCGCTCGGACGCGCAGGATGTCGAGAAGGCGCTGGACGCCGCCCACGCGGCCAAGGAAGCCTGGGGCCGCACCGCTCCGGCCGAGCGCGCCCGCATCCTCCTCAAGATGGCCGACCGGATGGAGGAGAACCTCGATCTGATCGCGCTGGCCGAGACCTGGGACAACGGCAAGCCGATCCGCGAGACGACGAACGCCGACATCCCGCTCGCCATCGACCATTTCCGCTACTTCGCCGGCTGCGTGCGGGCGCAGGAAGGCTCGATCTCCGAGATCGACCACGACACGGTCGCCTACCACTTCCACGAGCCGCTCGGCGTCGTCGGCCAGATCATCCCGTGGAACTTCCCGATCCTGATGGCGGTGTGGAAGCTCGCCCCGGCGCTCGCCGCCGGCAACTGCGTGGTCCTGAAGCCCGCCGAGCAGACCCCGGCTTCCGTGCTGGTGCTGATGGAGATCGTCGGCGACCTGCTGCCGCCGGGCGTGCTCAACGTGATCAACGGGTTCGGCCTGGAGGCTGGCAAGCCGCTCGCCTCCTCGCCCCGGATCGCCAAGATCGCCTTCACGGGTGAGACGACTACCGGCCGCCTCATCATGCAGTACGCCTCGCAGAACCTGATCCCCGTGACGCTGGAACTCGGCGGCAAGTCGCCGAACATCTTCTTCGCCGACGTGGCCAACGAGGACGACGACTTCTTCGACAAGGCCCTTGAGGGCTTCACGATGTTCGCCCTCAACCAGGGCGAGGTCTGCACCTGCCCGAGCCGCGCCCTCGTGCACGAGTCGATCTACGACCGCTTCATGGAGCGGGCCGTGAAGCGCGTCGAGGCGATCACCCAGGGCTCGCCGCTGGACCCCGCCACGATGATCGGCGCCCAGGCCTCGGGCGAGCAGATGGAGAAGATCCTCAGCTACATCGACATCGGCCGGCAGGAGGGCGCGCAGCTGCTCACCGGCGGCGAGCGCAACGTCAAGGACGGCGAGTTCGCCGAGGGCTTCTACGTGAAGCCGACCGTGTTCCGCGGCCACAACAAGATGCGCATCTTCCAGGAGGAGATCTTCGGCCCCGTCCTGTCGGTCACGACCTTCAAGGACGACGCCGAGGCGCTCTCGATCGCCAACGACACGCTCTACGGCCTCGGCGCCGGCGTCTGGACCCGCGACGGGACCCGCGCCTACCGCTTCGGTCGGGCGATCCAGGCCGGCCGCGTCTGGACGAACTGCTACCACGCCTATCCGGCCCACGCGGCCTTCGGGGGCTACAAGCAGTCCGGCATCGGCCGCGAGACCCACAAGATGATGCTCGATCACTACCAGCAGACCAAGAACATGCTGGTCAGCTACTCGGCCAAGAAGCTCGGGTTCTTCTGAGCCTCTTCCCGGGTTAACCCCCCGAGACAACTTCAGCCCCGGCCGAAAGGTCGGGGCTTTTTCGCTCGGAGGAGCCGTCACTCGCGGCCGAAGCCGTAGCCGCGACGGGTGCGTCGGCGATCGAGCCCGGCGCCACGGGCCGGCATCGCCGCTGACGCTCGGTACGTCGTCGAGCGGCCAGTCCCCGCCGACCACGCCCGTCGGGTTGTCGGGCGTGACGTCGGGGTTTCCGGCGATACGCCACCGTGCTGGAGGAAGAGCGGTTGTGCCCGGGGCTGGACCCGCAGGCTCAGCGGCTCCGATGCGGCCGGTCCTGCAAGGCGGATCGGCGCGAGAGCGAGGCAGGCGGCAGAGCGGCTGTGCGGCATGGCAGTCTCTCCGGGCCGCCCGGCTGAGCCTCGGACCGATCAGACGGCAACGCGCGCGGCGGCGATGTAGAACCATCGTGCATCTTCGCCGGCCGCCGCGCATAGTCAGGTCTCGACAGTGGAGGATGGCATGGGTGCAAACATGACGATCGACGCCGACACGGCCGAACAGGTCGGTGCCGACGGCACGCCCCTGCGGGTCACGGCAACCCCGGCGGCGCTGGCGCTGATCGACGAGTTGCGCGGCGAGTACGGTGCGGTGATGTTCCACCAGTCCGGCGGCTGCTGCGACGGATCCTCCCCGATGTGCTACCCGGTCGGTGATTTCGTCATCGGCGACGGGGACGTCCGTCTCGGGACGGTCGGTGGCGCCGACTTCTTCATCAGCCGGTCGCAGTTCGAGGTCTGGAAGCACACGCATCTGCTGCTGGACGTGGTTCCAGGGCGCGGCGGCATGTTCTCGCTGGAGAACGGGCGCGAGAAGCGCTTCCACATTCGCTCACGCCTGTTCTCCGAGGCCGAGAATCAGGCCCTGGCGGGAGCGTGCAAGCTCTGAGGGGAGGGCAGCGATGGCGACCGTCAAGCTCTGGAGCGATGCCGAGGCGGAGGCCGATCCGCGCGTCAGCGCGGTCTTCGCCGACATCCGCGCCACCCGCGGTTCTGACTTCATCAACAACTTCTGGCGCGGTCTCGCTCACGATGCCGGGTTGCTGGAGCGGACTTGGACCACGCTCAAGACCGTCATGGGCCCGGGGACGCTCGATCCGCTGACCAAGGAACTCGTCTATATCGCGGTCTCGATTGCCAACGGCTGCCCGTACTGCATCCACTCGCACACGGCCGCCGCGCGGACGAAGGGCTTGACGGCTGCGCAGCACGGAGAGTTCCTGGCGGTGGTCGGTATGGCGAACCAGACGAACGCGCTGGTCAATGGCCTGCAGATCCCCATCGATTCCGCCTTCAGGGTGGAGGATACGCCATGAGTTCCGGGTCAGACGCGCGGGGGTTCCGGGTGGTGCACGAGAGTGCGCCGTTCCGCGGCAAGCAGGGGCATGTCTACAGGCCGGCGATCTCCGCCGAGTCCGTGGCCTCCCGGGCGCTGCACATGCAGCTGCTGGAGATCCCGCCGGGCGAGCGCGCGCATGCGCACAAACACGAATCGCACGAGACCGCGATCTACGTCCTGTCGGGCATCTCCGGCTGCTTCTGGGGCGAGCGCTTGGAAAATCATGCGATCGCGGGGGCCGGGGAGTTCGTCTACATCGCCGCGGACGTGCCGCATCTGCCCTACAACCGCAGTGAGACCGAGCCGGTGACGGCCGTGATTGCCCGGACCGATCCGAACGAGCAGGAGAGCGTCGTTCTCCTGCCAGACCTCGAGGCCGGCGTCGACTGGTCGAAGGCCGAGGCCTGAAGGATCAGCGCTGCTCGATCCGCTCGTTGGCGAGGCGCTCGGCACGGGTGCGCTCATCCGCCGAGAGGCCCGACAGCGTCTGGTCGAGCCACGCGTCCGACAGCCCCTGACCTGCGGCCGCGAGATTCCAGGCTGCCGCCTCCACGGTGTTCTTCGCGACCCCACGGCCGACCGCGTAGAGACGGGCGACGCGGTTCTGCGCGATCGCGTTGCCGCGGGAGGCCGCGTGAAGGAAGTAGCGCGCCGCCGCGCGCTCGTCCTTGGTGACGCCGTTCCCGTTGAACAGCAGGATCGCGTACTCGACTTCGCTGGCGAGATCGCCGTTGTCGGCGCCCCGCCGGAACCATTCCGCCGCCTTGACCGGGTCCTTCGGAACGCCGCGCCCCTGAAGATAGAGCACTCCGAGATCGTGCTGCGCCGCGCCGATCTCGGCCTCGGCGGCCTTGCGGAACTGCGTGGCCGCCGCGGCCTCGTCCGCGGCGGCGCCGCTGCCGATCAGGATCAAGCCAAGATTGTAGGCGGCCGTGGGTGAGCCGTGGCCGGTCGCCTGTTCCAGCCAGCGGCGTCCGGCCTTGGCGTCCTTGGCCATCCCGCGCCCGTCGAGGGCCATCAGGCCCAGCGACGACATGGCGGCCGCATCGTTCTGCGCCGCGGCGAGCCGGTACCACTCGGCCGCCTTGACGGCGTTCTGCTTCACGCCGAGGCCCTGGTTGTAGAGTTCGCCGAGCAGCGTCATCGCGGGCGCATCCTTGGGATTCGCCTCGATGCGCTTTGTCGCCTCCCGGAAGGCGGTGACGTACTGGCCGCGCTGATAGGCCCCGTAGGCCAGATCCGGCGGTTGCCCGTTAGCTGGCGGAACGGCGCCCCGCGTGTAGTTGGGCGTGTAGGGGCTCGGCAGTTCAGGCAACGGCTTCTTGCCGGGCTGGACGGCGGCGCCGGCCGTCGCGGGCACGGGATTCCTGGCCGGATCGGGGGGACCGGGGGCCGCCCAAGCCGGCATCGTCAGGGCGCAGGCGACGGCCACGCCCCACAGCGGACGAAGCACGCGTCCCCTCACGCGCCAGCCTCCCGGGCGATTTGAAGGGCCCGGGCAACGATGCCCGGATCCTGCAACCAGAGGCCGCTCTCCAGGCCGACGAACTCCGCGCCGGTTTCACAGAGCCCGGCGATCTCGTCGGCATTCGCGGCGACGGCGACGCACGGCGTCTCGAAGATCTCGGCCCACCAAGTCGCGCGCGCGCGGACCGTCTCCGGATCCGGCGCGATGCCGTCCGGGTAGAGGCCGCCGAACATCAGGTAATCGATCCCCGATTCGCCGGCCTCCATGGCGCCGTGCTTGGTCTCGAGGCCGCCCGCACCCAGGATGCGCCCGTCCGGCAACCGGCCGCGCAGGTCCTTGAGGTCGCGCGGCTTGTCGACGTGAATGCCGTCGGCGCCGCCGCGGACCGCCACCGAGGCGAGATCCCCGGTGAAACCCGGACAGGCCACGACCAGCGCAGCGCCGTGGTCCTGCGCCACCGGCGCGATCTGCTTGATGCGAGCGGTGAGGCTCCGGTCGTCGGCCGGCGCGAGCCGCAGGATCAAAGCCGCGACGTCGCCGGCTCCGCAGGCGGCCCGCAAGGCCGCCAAGAACTCGTCGAGGCCGGCCGCGTCGAGGCCGTGCGGCCCGAGCAGGGTGAGACGCGCGCTGGTGCTCATCGGACCTGCGGCGCCCGCGTCAGCGGGCACCGATCTTCGGATCGAGGGCGCCGCTGGCGTAGCGCTTGGCCATCTCGGCCACGGAGATCGGGCGGATCTTCGCGCCCTGGCCGGCGGTGTTGAACTCCTCGAAGCGCTGCTTGCAGAGCTTGGTCATCGCCTCCATGGCGGGCTTCAGGTACTTGCGCGGATCGAACTCGGACGGGTTCTCCGTGAGTACCTTCCGGATCTGGCCGGTCATCGCCATGCGGTTGTCGGTGTCGATGTTGATCTTGCGCACGCCGTGCTTGATGCCGCGCTGGATCTCCTCGACCGGCACGCCCCAGGTCGGCTTCATCTGACCGCCGTACTGGTTGATGATGTCCTGAAGGTCCTGGGGGACCGAGGAGGAGCCGTGCATGACGAGGTGCGTCGTCGGCAGGCGGCGGTGGATCTCCTCGATCACGTTCATCGCCAGCACCTCGCCGTCGGGCTTGCGGGTGAACTTGTAGGCGCCGTGGCTCGTGCCCATGGCAACCGCCAGAGCATCGACCTTGGTGGCCTCGACGAACTTCACGGCTTCGTCCGGATCGGTCAGCAGCTGGTCGTGGCTCAGCGTGCCCTCGGCGCCGTGACCGTCCTCGGCCTCGCCCTGGCCGCTCTCCAGGGACCCCAGCACGCCCAGCTCACCTTCGACCGACACGCCGGCCCAATGGGCCATCTTCGTGACGTTGCGGGTGATCTCGACGTTGTAGTTATAGTCGGCCGGGGTCTTGCCGTCGGCCTTGAGCGATCCGTCCATCATCACCGACGTGAAGCCGTACTGGATCGCGGTGGCGCAGGTGGCTTCGTTGTTGCCGTGGTCGAGATGCATGCAGACGGGGATGTGCGGGTAGATTTCGACGAGACCGTCGATCAGCTTGGCCAGCACCACGTCGTTGGCGTAGGCCCGGGCGCCGCGGCTGGCCTGCAGGATCACCGGCGAGTCGGTGGCGTCGGCGGCCGCCATGATGGCCAGCCCCTGCTCCATATTGTTCAGGTTGAAGGCGGGCACGCCGTATTCGTGCTCGGCGGCGTGGTCGAGGAGTTGCCGGAGAGTGATGCGTGCCATCGTGCCTGTCTTCCCGTTTGCCGTATCGTTATCCGTCCGATCGCCGATGGCGACGGTAATCTAATCGGTCTCGCCTTCCAGGCTGGCGAGCAGCGCCTCCGCGTCGACGACGCGGACATCGCGCCCCGCAACCGAAGGGCGCTCCGTCGTGAGCAAGGCACGCGCCCTGCTCGGGCCCACCGCCACGGCCGCCTCGACGCGCTCCCCTGTCTCCGTCCGCGACCGAACGATCGTCACCTGCGGCCCCCCGGGCAGCCCGATCTCCGAAGCCTCGCCCATCGACTACGGCACTGACCGGCGGAACCCAAGACCCAGATAGGTGACCACCCGGGGCCTTGAAGAGCCCGCGATCACCGCGCAGTCCTTCGCCCTTAGACCTTCGCCCTCAGCTCTGGGCCCGCAACGCCTCGACACCCGGGAGGGCCTTGCCCTCCAACCATTCGAGGAAAGCCCCGCCCGCGGTCGACACGTAGGTGAACTCGTCCGCCACGCCCGCGTGGTTGAGGGCCGCGACGGTGTCGCCGCCACCGGCCACCGAGACGAGGCGACCGTCCTTCGTGCGCGCCGCGGCGTGCCGGGCGGCCGCTACGGTCGCGGCGTCGAACGGGGCGAGTTCGAAAGCGCCCAGAGGGCCGTTCCAGACCAGCGTCTTCGCACCGTCGATGGCCGCGTTGATCTCGGCGACCGACTGCGGACCCGCATCGAGGATCATGCTGGAATCCGGAACCGCGTCGACCGGCACGGTCTCGTGCGTCGCGTGGGCCTTGAACTCGGCGGCCGCCACGGCATCGACCGGCAGGATGATCCGGCAGCCGGCCCGTTCGGCCGCCGCCAGGATCCGGGTTGCGGTCTCGGCGAGATCCTTCTCGCAGAGGGACTTGCCCACCGACTTACCTTGCGCGTGCAGGAAGGTGTTGGCCATGCCGCCGCCGATCACCAGCATGTCGACCTTGGCGACGAGGTTCTCCAGGAGGTCGATCTTGGACGAGACCTTGGCGCCGCCCACGAGGGCGATCACCGGACGCTGCGGCGATTCCAGGCCCTTCGTCAGGGCCTCGAGTTCGGCCTGCATCTCACGCCCGGCATAGGCGGGCAGGCGGTGGGCCAGTCCTTCCGTGGAGGCATGGGCCCGGTGGGCCGCCGAGAAGGCCTCGTTGACGTAGACATCGCCGTTCGCCGCCAGCGCGTCGGAGAAGGCCGCGTCGTTCTTCTCCTCGCCGGCATGGAAGCGGGTGTTCTCCAGGAGCAGCACGTCGCCGTCCCGGAGGGCCGCGACCGCCCTGGCGGCCTCGTCGCCGACGCAGTCGGGCGCGAAGGCGACGGTACGGCCGAGGGCGCTGCCCAGGGCCGGGACCACCGGTTCCAGCGAGTCCTTCGGCTCACGCTTTCCCTTGGGCCGGCCGAAATGCGCCAGCAGGATCACCTTCGCGCCCTGCTCGGCGATCTCGCGGATCGTCGGGACGACACGATCGATGCGGGTGGCGTCGGTGACCCGGCCGTTCTCCATCGGCACGTTCAGGTCGACGCGCAGGAGGACCCGGCGGCCCTTCAGGGATCCGGCGTCGTCGAGGGTGCGGAAGGCGCTCATGCGGTGCTGTCGAGGTCCTGTGAAGGTCGAAGGATCTTACTGGGTCGTCGTGCCGATCGCGGCCCGCTGCGGCAGCAGGCGATCGAGGTTCAGCCGCTGCACCGCGACCATCAGCACGACGGTCAGGACGGCGGTGATGACGGCAGTCAGGACCAGCGCACCGGTGCTGGGCAGGCGGCGCGTGCGCTCGGAGAGGCCGCGCATCTCCGTCCGCAGGGCCGCCAGGTCGGATTGACGGGCCGCCTCATTCATCCGGTTCGACGCGTTCTCGACCTTGTCTTCGACGCGCGAGAGCAGCGACTCGGAGCGAGCGTACTTGTCTTCGATGCGCGAGCACTTGTCCTCAATGCGCGCAAGCTGATCGAAGAAGTAGTTGGTCGTGAGTGTCTGGGACGATCCAGCGATGACGGGCTCGCCCATCGTGCCGGGCGGGGCGGGAGCCGGTCTCGGCGCGGGCGGCACGCCAGCCGAACCGCTCGACATGCCCTGCGGTGCGTCGGTCATCCCTGGAGGATCCCTGGTTCGAGGAAAGGTCGTCCGATGGAGCGTGGCCCGCCGCCCCGTCCCAGGGGCAGCGGGCCTCGTCGATCACATGAGCTTGGCCATCGCCACGGCCGTGTCGGCCATGCGGTTCGAGAAGCCCCACTCGTTGTCGTACCAGGAGAGGATGCGCACGAAGGTCCCATCCATGACCTTGGTCTGGTCGAGGTGGAAGGTGGACGAGTGCGGATCGTGGTTGAAGTCGATCGACACGTTCGGCCGGTCGGTGACGCCCAGGACGCCCTTCAGCGGGCCCGCGGCGGCGGCCTTGATGGCGTCGTTGATCTCCTTCACCGAGGTGGCGCGCTTGGCCGTGAAGACGAGGTCCACCGCCGAGACGTTCGGGGTCGGCACGCGGATCGCGGTTCCGTCGAGCTTGCCCTTGAGCTCCGGCAGCACGAGGCCGACCGCCTTCGCGGCGCCCGTCGAGGTCGGGATCATCGAGAGGGCAGCGGCGCGGCCGCGGTAGAGGTCCTTGTGCATCTGGTCCAGCGACGGCTGGTCGTTGGTGTAGGAGTGGATCGTGGTCATGAAACCGCGCTCGATGCCCACGGCCTCGTCCAGGACCTTCGCCACCGGCGCGAGGCAGTTCGTGGTGCAGGAGGCGTTCGACACAACGAGGTGCTCGCCCGTCAGCTTGTCGTGGTTGACGCCGTAGACCACCGTCAGGTCGGCGCCGTCGGCCGGCGCGGAGACGAGGACGCGCTTGGCGCCGGCATCGATGTGGGCCTTCGCCTTGTCCTTCGAGGTGAAGATGCCGGTGCATTCCAGCGCGATGTCGACGCCGAGGTCGCGGTGCGGCAGCTCGGCGGGATTGCGCACGGCCGTGACCTTGATGCGCTTGCCGTTCACCACCAGGAACTCGCCGTCGACCGCGACCTCGCCGGGGAATCGGCCATGGACGGAATCGTAGCGGAGGAGGTGGGCGTTGGTCTCCACCGGTCCGAGATCATTGATCGCCACGACTTCGATGTCGCTGCGGCCCGCTTCCGCGATCGCGCGCAGGACGTTCCGGCCGATGCGTCCGAACCCGTTGATGGCTACCTTCGTCACGGCGTCACTCCTTCCTGATGCGGCTCAGCGCGCGCCGGCCCCGCGGAAACGGAGCGGTCTCGGCGGCCCGCCAGCAAGCCGGGCGGTCTGGGCGGGCGGGTTTGAACCTGCGATGAACCGGGCCGGGAGAGGCCGGGCTTCGTCGCCCATGGCCGTCGGATCGGACGGCGCGGCTGAGGCCTCGGGACTGTCGCGGACCGGCCATTCGGCATGTCTCGTGCGGCCCCTCTCGGGAGCGCGCGGCTGTCTAACATGGCGCCTTCACCTGTCAAACGCGAGACCGTGACAAAGACCTTCGATCCACCGACCAATAAACAGGTTCGCGCGTTTCCATCATCCGATCCCAGGGATCCCGGCATCGGATGCCATTTCGGGCTGGAAATCCGGCGGCATTCGACGGAAAGCTACCCGTCGCAGCGGACGTACAGCCATGGCCGACGAGACAGATCCCAGCGCCATCGACGAAGCCCTCGCGCGCCTCGATGCGGCGGTGAACCGCCTGGACGCCGTCGTGACGCGTCGGCTCGAGGCCGCGGCACAGCCGGACGGCCGCGACGCGGAACTCGCCCTGATGGACGAGGATCGCGCCCGCCTCGCCGCCGCCCTGGACGCCGCGAGCGCGCGCCTCGCCGAGGTCACGGCCACGACCGGCGAGGTCGGCCAGCGGCTCGACCGGGCGATCGAGACCGTTCAAGATGTGCTTCATCGCGCCTGATCGGCATGTCCTGACAACCGGAGCGCCCGTCGGAGCCCCCCTTGCCGCAGATCAACGTCACCATCGACGGCCGCCTCTACCGCATGGCCTGCGGGGCGGGAGAGGAGGCTCACCTGACGGGCCTTGCCGAGACCCTGGACGGCCGCATCGGCGAGATGCGCAAGAGCTTCGGGGAAATCGGCGACATGCGCCTGCAGGTGATGGCGGCGCTGACCATCGCGGACGAGCTGGCGGAACTGCGGGGGCGGCTCGCCGGGCTGGAGGCGAACGTCACGGAGCTTCGCGCCGCCGCGGAGGCTGCGGAGCGCGCGCGAGCCGACGACGCCGGACGAGCGGCAGCCGGCATCGGGCGCGCCGCCGAGCGGATCGGCAAGCTGGCTGAGGCCCTCGGCGGACCGGCCTCCCGCGGCTGAGGATCGGGGCCGGGCCATTCTCGCCGGGCCGCGCATCCGCCGGATGGCCGTCGACCCGCCGGACGGTCGCTCCGCGCCGATCGAAGGCGCCGCGTAACCGCTATCCGGTCTCGGCGATGTAGCGCCCGAGCGCGGCGGCCGCGCGGAGCATATGGGCGCGCATGCGCCGGGCCGCTGTCTCGCCGTCGCCTTCGGCGATCGCCGTCAGGATGTCGCCGTGCTCCTCGCGGGAGCGGCGGATCCGGTCGGCGTGGCGCAGCTGCGTCCTGCGGAAGGCTGCGAGCCGCTCCCGGATCGCCAGGGCCTGCTCGGCCATGAAGGCGTTGTGGGTACCCGCGTAGAGCGCCTCGTGGAAAGTCCGGTTGAACCGGTCGTAGGCGTCGAGGTCGCCGGCCTCCACGGCTTCGGCCGACTCCTCGTGGAGCTCCATGAGCCCGCCCCGTTCGAGGGGCGTCATCCGATAGGTGGCGAGGCGGGTGCACATCGCCTCGATCTCGGCGGTGGTCTCGAACATGTCGGCGATGCGCTGCGGCGTCAGCCGCACCACCACGACACCGCGCCGGGGCCGGATCTCCACGAGGCCCGAAGCCGCAAGCTGCCGCAGCGCCTCCCGCACCGGCGTGCGGGAGGCGCCGTAGCGCTGCGCGAGGTTCTGCTCGTCGAGGGCGGTACCGGCCGCGATGGTCCCCGACGCAATGGCGTCCGTGAGCGCGTCGCGGATCCGGTCCGACAACAATCCGCTGTCGATCTTCTGGAAATCACCGTGCATCCGACCCTCCTAGACCATACCGCGCGGCGGCCGCCATTCGTCTGGGCAGACGATGCAGGCATACACCCTCATCCGTCGGGCCGGACACTCAGCCGACGAGGGCCCGCGCCGTCGCGACCAAGACCGAGGGGCCGACGGGATAGCCGGTGCCCGTGTGGAAGGCGGCCGTCGGCGCGTCGCAGGACACCCGCGTCAAAGCGGTCGCCGCAAGCCCCCCGGGCGACGCCGCTTACCCTCCCCATCAGGCCGCCACACGCCCCGGCGCAACGCGGAGTGTCGAGCCCGATCAGCCGCGCCACCGGGGGCGGACCGGCCACCGCGGCGACCGCCTCGACCGATCGGGCCGCCGACGCCACCGATATCGGCCTTCACGCCGAGGGCGATGCCGAGAGGATCACGGGGACCCACGCCGATCAGCGTGCGGGCCGCGGGCTGGGCGACACCCCGGACGACCATCGGCGTTGACCCTCGTGCGGCACCGGCGACGCGGCATCGACGGCGCACGCGGTGGCGCGCGCATGGCGGGGAGCCCCGGATCGTTTCAACCGCCGCACCGAGTATGCAGTATATGAACAGATCGGCAATCGCGCATACCGAACAACGGTCTCAGGTGCTTTCATAATACTGGCACGCGCGTTATGTGATGAGCAGCATACCAACCGGGGGTCGGCAGATGACGGAGTGGCGGGGCGAACGGCAGGCACGGGATGCCCGTATCGCGGCCGGCCGCATCCACGCGGCCGGCAAGATCGTACCGGCCACCGCCGCGGTCGACCTGCTGGAAGCGATCCTGCGGCCCGGTGATCGGGTCTGCCTCGAAGGGGACAATCAGAAGCAGGCGGACTGCCTCGCCCGGGCGCTGAGCGCCTGCGATCCCGAGAAGATCCACGATCTCCACATGGTCCAGTCGGGCATCGTGCTGCCGGAGCACCTCGACGTGTTCGAGACCGGCATCGCGCGCCGGCTCGACTACTCCTATTCCGGGCCCCAGGGCGCGCGCATCGCCCGGATGCTCTACGGCGGCCAGATCGAACTCGGGGCGGTGCATACCTACCTCGAGCTGTTCGCCCGCTACTTCGTCGACCTGACGCCGAACGTGGCGCTGATCGCGGGCGTCTCGGCCGATCGGGACGGCAACCTGTACACGGGGCCGAACACCGAGGACACGCCCACGGTGGTCGAGGCGACCGCCTTCAAGAACGGTGTGGTCGTCGCGCAGGTGAACGAGATCGTGGAGACGGTCCCGCGGGTCGACATCCCGGGCGACCGGATCGATTTCGTGGTGAAGGCCGACAGGCCGTTCTACGTCGAACCGCTGTTCACCCGCGATCCGGCGGCGATGACCGAGACCCAGATCCTGATCGCCATGATGGCGATCAAGGGGATCTACGCGGAGTACGGCATCCGCCGTCTGAATCACGGCATTGGTTTCGGGACGGCCGCCATCGAACTGCTGCTGCCGACCTACGGGGAGAAGCTCGGCCTCAAGGGCAAGATCGCGACGCACTGGGCCCTCAATCCGCACCCGACCCTGATCCCCGCGATCGAGTCGGGCTGGGTCAAGCAGGTCCACTGCTTCGGTTCGGAAGTCGGCATGGACCGCTACATCCGCGAGCGGCCCGACATCTTCTTCACCGGCGCGGACGGTAGCCTGCGCTCGAACAGGGCCTTCTGCCAGACCGCCGGGCTCTACGCCTGCGACATGTTCATCGGCGCGACGCTCCAGATCGACCTGATGGGCCATTCGTCCACGATCACGCAGTCGCGGGTCGCCGGCTTCGGCGGGGCGCCCAACATGGGCTCGGATCCGCACGGCCGGCGCCACCCCACCGACGCCTGGATGAAGGCGGGGCGCGAAGGGCAGATCGTCGGCGATCCGGCGCTGATGCGCGGGCGCAAGCTGGTGGTCCAACTGGTCGAGACCTTCGGCGACAAGCTGGTCCCCACCTTCGTGGAGACGCTGGATGCGCTGGAGCTGGCGAGAAAGATCGGGCTCGAACTTGCACCCGTCATGATCTACGCCGACGACGTCACCCACATCGTCACCGAGGAGGGCATCGCCAACCTCCTCCTGTGCCGCGATGCCGACGAGCGCGAGCAGGCGATCCGGGGCGTGGCCGGCTACACCGAGGTCGGCCGCGGCCGCGACCGGGCCAAGGTCGAGGCTCTGCGGGCCCGCGGCGTCATCCGCCGTCCGGAGGATCTCGGGATCGAGCCGCTCGACGCCGATCGGGCGCTGCTGGCCGCGAAGTCGATCAAGGATCTCGTCCACTGGTCCGGGGGGCTCTACGAGCCGCCGGCTCGCTTTCGGAACTGGTAGGTTGGATCACAACAGTTCCCCTCTCCGCGCGGTGAGGGGCCTTCAAGGAATCGTCGGATGGAATCCCTGACCTTCCGCCACACCACGAAGACGCCGCTGCCCGGCACCCAACCGAGCGCGGTCACCGGCGTGGTGGCCTCCGGCAATCTCGAGGTCCTGCTGGAGCGGGTGCTCCCGCCGGATGCCTGCGAGGTCGCCATCGACACCCCGATCGCCGGCTACGGCGATGTCTGGGCGGCGGTGGTGGCGGACTTCGTCGCGCGGGCGCAGCCCGGCGGCATCCGCATCAGCATCAACGACGGCGGCGCCCGCCCCGACACCGTGTCACTGCGCCTGCTCCAGGGCGCCCGGCTGATGGAGGCCTGACCATGGCGGGTGATCGCGCCGCGAGCATCGATCCGGATGCCCTGAGCTGGTACGAGGCCACCGCCCGCCAGCGCGTGACGGCCCTCGTCGATCCAGGCAGCTTCCGGGAGTTCCTCGGGCCGACCGAGCGGCGCATGAGCCCGCACCTGCCGCTGTTCGACCTGCCCCGCGCCTTCGACGACGGCATCGTGATCGGTCGAGCCGACATCGCCGGCACACCGGTCCTGCTCGCCGCCCAGGAGGGCCGGTTCATGGGGGGTGCCTTCGGCGAGGTGCATGGCGGCAAGCTGGTCGGGCTGCTGCGCGCCGCCCTCGACCTGAAGCCGCGGGCCGTCCTGATCCTGTTCGACACAGGCGGCGTGCGCCTGCAGGAGGCCAATGCCGGCGAGACCGCGATCGCCGAGGCGATGCGCGCCATCGTCGATGTCCGCGCCGCCGGAATCCCGGTCGTCGGACTGATCGGGGGCCGCGCCGGCTGCTACGGCGGCGGCGGCCTGATCGCCGGCACCTGCTCGAGGCTGGCCGTCTCAGAGGGCGGTCGCATCTCGGTCTCAGGACCCGAGGTGATCGAAACCAACAAGGGCGCCGAGGAATTCGACTCCCGGGACCGCGCCCTGGTTTGGCGCACCATGGGCGGGAAGCACCGCCGACTCACCGGCGGTGCCGACGCCTTCTGCGCCGACACGGTCGCGGCCTTCAGGCAGGCGGCCGTCGCGTTGATCGACCGTGCACCGGCCTTCGACCTCGCGGGTTTGGAGGCCGAGCAGGCCCGGCTCGCGGCGCGGATTGCGCGCTTCGGCGATTGCCGCGACGCCACGGAGGTCTGGGCCCGGCTCGGCGTCAACGACCCCGCGACGGTGCCGGGCATGGACACGGCGGCCTTCGAGGCCATTGTGGCCCGGGTCGGGGAGGCCGATCATGACGCTCGCTGAGATTCTCCTCGGCCTGTTCCCGGACGGGCACGCGGTCGCCGTCCGCGACGGGTTGGTGACCGGCAGCGGACCGTTCGGGGACGGCCGGATCCACGTCGTGGGCGTCGACGGCGACGCGCCGCTGGGCATCGAGGGGGCGCTGACGCTGTCGCGCGCCGTGCTCGACGCGGTGCGGGCAGGTGATGTTGCCCCGATCCTGGTCGCCGTCGATTCCGACAGCCAGCGCATGAGCCGGCGGGATGAACTCCTAGGCCTGAACGAGTACCTCGCCCACCTCGCCAAGGCGCTGCTGCTCGCGGACCGGTCGGGACATCCGACCATCGGGCTGATCTACGGCCATTCGGCCGCGGGAGCGTTCATCGCCACGGCGCTCGCCACGCGGGTGCTGGCGGCGCTGCCCGGTGCCAATCCCAGCGTGATGGACTTGCCCTCGGTGGCGCGCGTCACGAAGCTGCCCCTGGAGAAACTGCAGGACATGGCGACGTCGACGCCGGTCTTCGCGCCCGGCCTCGACAACATGGTGGCCACCGGCGCCGTCCACGTCGTCCTCGATCCCGGCAAACCACTCCCCGGCCAGATCGGCGCGCTCATCGCCGGGATGCAGCCGGGGGATGTCCGGGACCGGCTCGGCGAGGAGCGCGGCGGCCGGCCGGTTGCCCGCGCCGTCGCGGCGGCCGTGGCCGATCAGGCTCGCCTTGGCTGAGCCCCTGCAGCGTCACGACCTCGTCCGGGCCGATCCGGCGGCCTGGGCGGCGTGGCTCGCGGCCCACCCCGAACTCGCCGGCCTGCGCCAACTTCGTGGCTGGGCCGATGCGGGTCGCCCGCTGATCGTTCGGCGCCGAATGCCGGGTGAGGGCGACGAGGCGGTCCCGCTGGGCCTGCCCCTCCCGCCCGCGGACGGCAAGCGGCGTATCGCGCTGGCGTTTCCCACGACGGCCCTCACGCCGCTGGCTCGGATCAGCCTGAGCGACGTCGCAGGCGAAGCCCCTCCGGCCTGGCGGTCGACCATCAGGGCTCTCGACGCGATCGGATCGGCCCACGAGATCACGCCGCGGCCGTTCGGCAGTCTGTTGTGGCAGGCCGTGACCGGCCTGACCTACCTGAGCACGACCTCCGATCTCGACCTGCTCTGGCCCTGCCACCGCGGCGTGCCGCCCGGCCTGCTCGAACGGATCGGCGTTGTCGCGGCCGCCGCACCGATGCGCGTCGACGGAGAGATCCTGTTCCCGGACGGTTTCGGCCTGCACTGGCGGGAGTTGCTGGAGGCACCGGCGGGCGGTTCGGTCCTGGCCAAGAGCATGGACCGGCTGACCATTCGGCCCGCCGATCCGCTCCGTGCAGCGACACCCGCATGACTCTCGCGATCCTCCTGTCCGGCCAGGGCGGCCAGCACCCCGGGATGTTCGACCTCACGGCGGACGCTCCCGAGGCGCAGGAGATCTTCGCGTTCGCGAAGCCCCTTTTCGGCGGGGTCGACCCGCGCGACCTCGCCCGGTCCGGCGGCGACCGCCTGCACGAGAACCGCACGGGCCAGATCCTGTGCTGCGTCGCCGCGCTCGCCACCTGGCGCGCCCTCGGCGCGGCTCGGCCGGTTCGCGCCATCGCGGCCGGCTACAGCGTCGGTGACCTCGCGGCCTGGGGCATCGTCGGACGATTGGATCCGGCGGATCTGCTCGGACTCGCCGCGCGGCGCGCGGAGGCGATGGACGCGGCCTCCGGCGCGGGCTTCGGGTTGGCGGGCATCCGCGGCCTGTCCCTCGACGCCCTCGCGGGCCTCGCCGCGGGACGCGGGTGCCATCTCGCGATCCGCAACGCCGCCGACAGCGGGGTCGTGGGCGGCCCGCGCGAGGTCCTGGAGAGCCTGTGCCGGGACGCGCAGGCGTCGGGCGCGCAACGGGCGGTGGTCCTTCCGGTCCACACGCCCTCGCACACGCCGCTCCTCGCTGCGGCCACGGATGCGTTCCGGGCCGCGCTGGCCGCGACGCCGCAGCGCCCGCCGCCGCCCTCCGCACCCCGCCTCCTCAGCGGACTGGACGGCGCGGCCGTCTTTCGTGTCGCGGACGGTCTCGAGAAGCTCGCGCTCCAGATCTCGCACGCGATCGATTGGGCGGCCTGCCTGGAAGCCTGCCGCGAGTTCGGCGCGGACCGCGTGCTCGAGCTCGGCCCCGGCCACGCCCTGGCCACCATGGCGCGCACCGCGCTCCCGGAGGCCCGAATCCACGCCGTCGATGAGTTCCGGTCGCTCGCGGGCGTGATCGACTGGCTGCGCCAGGATTAGGTCCGGCATCCTCGTCTTGCGAGATCTGACCCCGCGATGTGTCCGCGTCACGCCTTCGAACATCCACCCGGCTCCGGCGGCGCACGACTTCAGCGAGTATTGCCGTAGACACCTCGCCTTGACGCGGATGCCGTCGCGGTCGTAGCAGCCGGACGTTGTCGGGACAGGACGGGTACATGACGGCCAAGCGAGCGCTGATCACCGGGGTGACGGGCCAGGACGGCGCGTATCTTGCGCAGCTGCTGCTGGAGAAGGGCTACGCGGTCACCGGCATCGTGCGCCGCTCCAGCCATGCCGGCGTATTCGACCATCGGTTGAAGTGGCTCGGCATCCTGGACGATGTCGAGCTGGTCGACGGCAACCTGCTCGACCAGTCTGCGCTGCTGCGCATCGTCCAGGCCGCCAAACCCGACGAGATCTACAACCTCGCCGCCCAATCGTTCGTGACGTCCTCCTGGCAGCAGCCGCTGCTCACCGGGCAGGTGACGGGTCTCGGCGCCGTGCACATGCTGGAGTGCCTGCGCTCGACCGCGCCGCACGCGCGCTACTACCAGGCCTCGACCTCGGAGATGTTCGGGCTGATCCAGGAGGAGCGCCAGAGCGAGTCCACGCCGTTCTACCCGCGTTCGCCCTACGGTGTGGCCAAGCTCTACGCCCACTGGATGACGATCAACTACCGCGAGAGCTTCGGGCTGCACGCCTCGAACGGCATCCTGTTCAACCACGAGAGCCCGCTGCGGGGCGTGGAGTTCGTGACCCGCAAGGTCACGGACGCGGTGGCGCGGATCAAGCTGGGCAAGCAGAAGGAGTTGCGGCTCGGCAACATCGACGCCAAGCGCGACTGGGGCCACGCCCGCGACTACGTGCAGGCGATGTGGCTGATGCTGCAGCAGGACCGGCCGGACGACTACGTCATCGCCACCGGGCGGACCACGACCGTGCGCGACATGTGCGCGATCGCGTTCAAGCATGTCGGCCTGAATATCGACGATCACCTCGTGATCGACCCGGCCTTGTTCCGGCCGGCGGAAGTCGAGGTGCTGCTGGGCAATCCCGGCAAGGCCAAGGCGACCTTCGGCTGGGAGGCCCAGACGAGCCTGGAGGCGCTGATCACCGAGATGGTCGACGCCGACATCAAGCGCCTCAGCGCCAACGCCTGACCGGCCGGGCTCGCCGAGGCCCGCCTCCCGGTCCATATGGCGCGCGTCCAGCCTCGGAGATGCGCGCCGTGAAGACCTATCAGCTCTACATCGACGGCCGGCACGTCGATCCGGTCGAGGGCTCGTGGTTCGAGTCGATCGATCCCTATCGGGGCGAGCCCTGGGCCCGCATCCCCCGCGCCTCCCGGGCCGATGTCGACCGGGCCGTGGCTGCCGCCAAGCGCGCCATGTGGGACGGACCCTGGGCGACCATGACGGCCTCGGCCCGCGGCAAGGTGCTGCGCCGAATCGGCGATCTCATCGAGCGCGACGCGAAGGCCCTCGCCGAAGTCGAAGTGCGCGACAACGGCAAGCTCTTCGCGGAGATGTACGGCCAGACCCGCTACCAGCCGGAATGGTGGTGGTACTACGCGGGCCTCGCCGACAAGGTCGAGGGCGCGCAGGTGCCGATCGACAAACCCGAGACCTTCGCGTTCACCCGGCACGAGCCGGTGGGCGTCGTCGGGGCGCTCACCGCCTGGAACTCGCCGCTGCTGTTCGTGGCCTGGAAATGCGCCCCCGCGCTCGCCGCCGGTTGTACGGTCGTGGTGAAGCCCTCGGAATTTGCCTCTGCCAGCACGCTGGAATTCGCCGCGCTGACGAAGGAGGCCGGGCTTCCGGACGGGATGTTCAACGTCGTCACCGGCTTCGGCGGCGAGGCCGGCACGGCGATCGTCGAGCACCCGGACGTCGCCAAGATCACCTTCACGGGCTCGGACGTGACCGGCGCGAAGGTCTACGAGGCAGCCGCGCGGCAGATCAAGCGGGTGTCCCTGGAGCTCGGCGGCAAGTCGCCCAACATCGTCTTCGCTGATGCCGACCTGAAAGCCGCTGCGGCGGGCGCGATCTCGGGCATCTTCGCGGCCACCGGGCAGACCTGCATCGCCGGCTCGCGCCTGTTGGTGCAGAACAGCATCCGACAGGAATTCACCGACCGCTTGGTCGAGCTCGCCCGCACCGCCAAGCTCGGCGACCCGATGCAGGCCGAAACCAATATCGGGCCGATCACGACGCCGCCCCAGTACACCAAGGTGCTCGACTACATCGCGCTTGCCAAGAGCGAGGGCGCGCGCTGCGTCTTCGGCGGCAATCCCGCCTCCGGTCCCGGCGTGCTCGGCGGCCAGTTCGTCGAGCCGACGATCTTCACCGGCGTCACCAACGACATGCGCATCGCCCAGGAAGAGGTATTCGGCCCGGTCCTGTCGATCATCGGCTTCGAGGACGAGGCCGAGGCGCTCAGGGTCGGCAACGACGTGATCTACGGGCTCGCCGCCGGCGTCTGGACCCAGGATATCGGCCGGGCGATGCGCATGTCGAAGGGGCTGCGGGCCGGCACGGTCTGGGTGAACACCTACCGGGCGGTGAGCTACATGATGCCGTTCGGCGGCATGAAGCGCTCGGGCATCGGCCGCGAGAGCGGCATCGAGGCGATCCGGGAATACCTGGAGACCAAGAGCGTCTGGATCTCGACCAGCCGCGACGCGCCGGACAATCCGTTCGTGATGCGGTGAGCCGCGTCGCGGACGGGGCAGGGAACGGCCGCCGCCGCAGCTTCAGCCCACTCGTCCGCTTCGTCGAGCGGGTCGGACGTCACGCCCGCCCCCAATGGGGAGCTGCCCGCGCGAGAAGGCGCAGGGGCGCCTTCAAGGTGCTGCGGCATATCCTAACGGGGTAGAGCCGGGTGCGCGGACACGTCCTGCTCCCGGCCTGTCCACGTCTCGGCTTCGCCGGCAGCGTTCCGGAACGCGGCCCTCCGAGGCCTCATCTGGCGAAGTGCGTCGTCGACATGCGATCGGTCACCAGCTCGAAGGGCACCCAATCGTATTGCTGCACAGGCTCGCGCCAGATCGACGCCAGGGCATCTTCGATCGCCCGTCGCGCCTGCATGGCCGCGTCCTGATAGATCGTCACGGCAAGGCGCTTGCGCTGCATGGCGGCGATGCCGTCGGCAGTGGCATCCACTCCGCCGATCAGAATGCGGCCGGTGGGAATGCCGGCGGCCTCCAGCGCTTCGGCGGCGCCGAGGGCCATTTCGTCGTTGTTGGCGGCGATCGCATCGATGGCGATGTTTCGGGTGAGCCAGTCCGCGACGCAGATCCGCGCCTTCGCGCGATCCCAATCGGCCGCGCGCTCCGCAACGAGCCGGAGTCCGGGGAACTCCGCGATCACCTCCTTGACGCCACGCGTGCGCAACGCCGCGCCGGCATGGGCCGGGTGGCCCGACAGGATCGCGACACGTCCCGTTCCGTTCAGCATCTGGGCGAGCTTGCGCATCTGCAGACGCCCGGCCACGAGATCGTTCGGCAGGACCAAGGCGACGCGACCGGCGACCCAGTCCTCCCGCGGACCGTTGTTCATATAGATCAAGGGGATATCGGCCTCCTGGGCGAGGCGCGTGATGGTCGTGCCGGCCGCGGCGTCGACCGGTACGACCAGCAGGGCATCGACCTTCGCGGCGATGAACTGCCGGACCTGGGCGATCTGCCGCTCACCGGCGCCGTCCGCCGCATGGGCGAAGTCCACGGTGAGGCCGCGGGACGCCGCGTGCTCGGCGATGCTGTCCCGCAGAAGCCGCATGAAGGCCACCGGCGGGCTCATGGTGACGCCGATCGTGGTGGCGCAGGCGGGCGCCGAAACGACGAGGAGCACGACCGCCGCGGCGATGCGAACGATCCGGGTGAGGGCACGTGGGGGGTGTGAGAGGTCCCTGCCGGCTGCCGCCCCGTGGTTGATCGCCATCGCCCTCATCCGGCGGCCCTGACATGCTCGAGGAAGCGGTCCAGTTCAGCGCTCAGCCGCTCCGCGTCGTGGGACAGGGCGCTCGCCGCCGCGAGGACCCCGTGCGCGGTCGCATCCGCCCGATCGGCGGTGCCGGCAACGCCCGCGATATGCGCGCTGATTTCGCCGGCGCCATGGGCGGCCTGCGCGATGCTGTGGACGATCTCCCGGGTGGCCGCACCCTGTTCCTCGACCGCCGCGGCGATCGAGGCTGCGGCCCGGCTCATGTCCTCGACCCGCGTGGTGATCCCCGCGATGGCGCCGACGGCCTGGGTGGTGGAGCCCTGGATCACGGCCACGTGCCCGGCGATGTCGTCCGTCGCCTGCTTGGTCTGGGCGGCCAGCGCCTTCACCTCGGCGGCGACGACGGCAAACCCGCGGCCCGCCTCGCCGGCGCGGGCGGCCTCGATCGCCGCGTTGAGGGCGAGCAGGTTGGTCTGGGCTGCGATCTTGGCGATGATGCGCACCACGTCGCCGATCCGGTCCGCCGCACCGCTCAGCGCCAGGACCAGCGCCGTGGTCTGTCCGGATTCCGCGGCGGCGGCCATGGCCATCGCGGCCGTCATCTCGGCCTGACGTCCCACTTCACCGACGGAGCTGCCGAATTCTTCGGCGGCGGCGGCGATCATGCGAACGTGGGATCGGGCCTGTTCAGCCGCGGCCGCAACGTCCGTCGACCGGCTCGCGGTTTCTCCGGCAAACTGACTCATCACGTCAGCCGTTCCGCGCAGTTCCACCGCCGCCGACGTCACCGTACCGACGATTCCACCGACCGCGGTCTCGAAGCCCTCCGCCATCGCACGCAAAGCGGCCTGACGCTCTTGCTCGGCCGCCATGCGGGCCTGCACCGCCTCCACCTCCAGCGACCGCGCGCGCAGCATGTTGTCCTTGAACACCCGCACGGCCCCCGCCATAGCGCCGAGTTCGTCGGTTCGCTCCGCGTGCGGGATTGCGACGGTGAGGTCGTTCTCGGCCAGCCGTTCCATCACGCGGGTCATCGTGCCGATGGGTGCCGCGACCCGGCGAAGAACGAACCAGACCACCCCCAGCGTCATCGAGCCGGCGACGGAAGCGGCCACGATGACCGCCCAGCATGCGTTGGCGCCCACGGCATCGGCTTCGGCCGTCCGTTCGGATGTCCGGGCCTGCCGGAAAACGAGCACGGCATCCACGGCCCGCGTGAAGGTCGCGGCGTCATCCTGCAGCGCGGCGGTGAAGACCGTCTCGGCCAAGTCGCGCTCCCCGGCCCGGTCGAGGGCGGCGGCCTCGGCCTCCACCGCCATGAAGTGCTGCCACGACTCCCTCAGCTCGTGGGCGAGCCGCTGCTCGTCCGCACCGGCGACCGTCGGCGCATAGGCGCTCCAGGCCGCCGCGAAGGCCTTCGCCGCCCGGGCGGCCTGCTCACGATAACCCCGACGCGTCGCCTCGGACGGGGCGTTGTGGGCCAGCAGATCGAGGGCGCGCAGCTCCTGGCTCAGCTGCTTCATCGTCCCGAGGATCGTCAACGCCTTGACCTCGCCGGCCAGCGCCCGGCCGACGGCATTGATCGTGCCGATACGCGCGATCGAGAAGGCTCCGGTCCCGGCAGAGAGGCCGAACAGAAGGAGGGTCGTGCCGATGATGATGACGCGCAAACTGGAGATAGACGTCCGAGCAGATTTGATTTTCTCGAGAGACATTCAGCCAGGTACCGACGCAGCGGAACGTCTTATCTAAATGACCGACCCCAGGAGCGCAAATTTTGTTCGACTAATGATACATTTGGATCAGCTACGTCACATCCAATCCGCACATATACTATCTGCGGACCCAAAATAGTTTTCGGGATCAGCATGTACGATTCGCTTCGATCGAGCCCGATTCGATCGTTCCCGCGAGGAGAGACCGAGTGATCGGCCGCCCACGGCATCGCCAGACCCCGACGCCGGCGCGACGACCGGGTGACGAAGTTGGGCTGACGGCGCGCCGCCCGCACGTGGCTTCCGGCCTTCCAGTGCCTCGGCATGGGGTGCGACTGTCCGCGGCCGGCGCGACGCGCCATCGAACCCTGGGACGGAGCAGCCTCAGAGCGGCCGCGACCGCCGCCCGAGCCACATCAAGCCAGCCCGTGCCATCCACGAACGGACAAACGATTCGACGGTGACGAGTCCCGCGGCGATCCCCCCGGGACGGCGCTGCCGACGTCAGCGTCACGCCGGGGACCGCGCAGCGGCCTGTCGCGGGCGACGCCACGCGGACTCACCTTCCGCCGCATCCGATCTCCCGTACCGTCCCCCGTGCGAGATATCGGCGGCAACGGGCCGGCGAGGGCCGGGGAACGGCAAGTCGCGACGCGGCACGGGCCGGCTGCACGTGGGTCAGAACTGCCACAGCGGCATGAATTCAGAACGATACGATGTCTTCGAGAAGCCCCAGACGGGATCCAACATCTTGTCCAAGGCCTCCTGGGACAATCTCGCGATCCGCGCACGATGCTCGGCCGGGACGTCCGGGTGCTTGAGGATATCGAGGCAGGTCTGCAGGGCCGCCCGATACTGGCCCGTGCAGTACGCGTTGACGGCATACTCGTCCTGCAGACCGTAAGCGTAGATCCACGGCTGGAGGAACAGCGCGTCGGCCGGCATGCGCAGACGCAAGCCGGCCTCCGCGTAATGCAGACCCTTCACGTAGTTGCGACGTTCCCTGCAATACCGGCTGGCGCCGTGGCGGGCCTCCGCGCGCTCCGGACAGATCGCGATCGCCCGGTCATAGACGGCGAGGGTCGCGCCCTCAGGCTCGTCGAAGCCCTCCATGATATAGGCGGAGCTCAGGAGACTGATGTAGACCTCCTCATGCCAGAACCCGAGTTCGGCGCGCTTCATGTACAGTTCAAGCGCCTTCCGCCGATCACCACGATCCCGGTAGCTCTGGGCGAGGTAGAACGTGTACCGGGAGATCAGAGCCGGATCCTTCTCGGTGGCGAGGGCCTTCTCGAGAACCGCGACGTCGCTGTCGTACGTGGATCTGTCGCGGTGCCGCGCGCCGTCCTCGCCGCGCCGCATCGCGAGGGGGAGGGTTGCCGTCCCGGACGCCCCTTCGCAGGCGAGGAACTCGTGCAGCACGCCGCGGTAGCGCCAGGGATAGGCGTTATCGACCAACTGAATCCGCGTGTAACGGGTGAAACTATCCAGGATCGTGAAGACGTAGCCCGGCGCATCGAGCCTCGGCATCGTGAAGCCTGCCGGGATGACGAGCTCGTCGTCGGCGTCGATGATCAGTGAATAGTGACCGTGCGGCCGCGCCAGCGTCAGCGCCTCGCTTCGGTTGAAGGCGAAATCGACCCAGGGGCGCTCCACGAGGCGGCCGGGCAAGCCGTCCATGGCGGCCCGGATCACGTCCTGCGTCCCGTCCGACGATCCGGTGTCGACGATCACCCAATGATCAATGATCGGCCGGACCGAGTCGAGACACCGACGGATAACGTGCGCCTCATTCTTGACGATCATCGAGAGGCAAATCTTTTGGTCTGAAACATTCATCGTCCGACAGTTCCAAAAAACCCAGATATGGTCACAACCCTGGGCTTATGGACCGGATTTTATCTTCCGATCAAACTGATCGCAAACGTCTCCCATGACGCGGTCAGCATATACAGACACATATATATTGATAAATACCATACAATATTAGCGCAATTTTCTTTAAATCAAAATTCATGACCGAGCTTTGTCAAAACCTAGGGATGAAACAATTTTTTTAATCCTACCGGAGAGTCAGCTTCGTCCCGTGGTTCTCGCCGGCTATGAAGGCCGCCGGCCGGCTGTTTCGAGCCCGCGGATCAGCCCCGCGCGCTGCGTCAGACCGCCGCGAGACCGCAGCTCCGGGAGAACCGTGACGCCGGCAACGCCGCGCCGAGCAGACGGTCGGCGCACGGGCCCGCCCGTCGGCACAGTTGACCCCCATTCGTCGAGGCGTGATGCTTTCCCGGGCGTCGCCAGTATCCTCTGAGCCGCCCACCGTTAGAGCGTTTCCCGCGGAGTAGGCCTGCATGGCAGAGGCTGACGACATGGCGGCTCGCCTCGCGCGGCTGGAGGCCGATAATGCGCGCCTGCGCCGCCTCCTGGATACGACGGGCACACCCGACGGACTGCGCCACGGCCTGCGCGACACAATGGCGATGCTGCGGGCGGTTCTGCGCCTCTCAGCCGAGACGGCGGAGAGCGTCGAGGGCTACGCGACCCACCTCGAAGGACGGCTCGACGCCATCGCGCGGGTCCGGGTCGCCACCGACACGTTCGGCGACGTCAACCTGCACACGTTGATCTCGGACGAGCTGATGATTCACCTCATCCGCGAGGGAGAACAGGCGGCGCTGTCCGGGCCATCGGTGAAGCTCCGGCCGAAGGCCGCGCAACTGCTGGCGCTCGCGATCCACGAACTCTCGAGCAACGCCGTCGAGCACGGAGTCTTCGGCCGCGCCGGGGGCGAGGTCGATGTGGCGTGGGTGGTGGAGGGCGACGACCCGAAGGGCCCGGGCGTCCTGAGCCTCGTCTGGAACGAGACGGGCGGCTCCGGCATCGCCCCGCCGACGCGGCAGGGCTTCGGCATGCAGGTCCTGAACGACATGCTGAACTACGAGCTCGGCGCCCGCGTCGCCCTCGCCTTCGAGCCCGACGGGTTGCGCTGCACCGTGACGTTTCCCCTCGTTTCCCGGGTGGGACGCGTCGTCGACGAGACCGGCGCCGAGGAGAACGGCGAGGCGGACTGAGACTTCAGACCCGCTCAGGCGAGGGCGTGCGAGGCCTCGCGCACCTGCCGGGTGGCATGGTCGACCCGTTCGCTCGCCTGGGCGATGGTGTCCATACCGGACGAGATCGCCGAAACGCCCTGCGACGCGGCCCGCATGCTGCCGGACATCTCCCGCGTCACCGCCGACTGCTCCTCCACCGCCGCCGCGATGGTGGAGGACACTTGGCTCAGCGTGCTGATCGTGCCCTGGATGATGCCGATGGCGTCGACCGCTTCGCGGGTCGCCGACTGGGTCGACGCGATCTGCCCGCGGATCTGGTCGGTCGCCCGGCCGGTCTGCTCGGCCAGGGTCTTGACCTCGCTGGCGACCACCGCGAAGCCGCGCCCCGCCTCGCCCGCGCGGGCCGCCTCGATCGTGGCGTTCAGGGCCAGCAGGTTGGTCTGCGCGGCGATGCCGGAGATCAGCCCGACCACGTCGCCGATCTGCGTGGCCTGCTCGCTGAGGCCGGCGACGATGCGTCCGGTGCGCTGCGCCTGATCGACCGCCTGACCGGCAATCCCCGCGGCGTGGCTCACCTGCTGGCTGATCTCGTCCACCGAGACGGACAGCTGCTCCGCGCCGGATGCCACGGACCGAATGTCGTCGGAGACCCGACCGACCGTGGCCGCCGCCTCGCCCGTCTGCCGCGTGACATCCGCGACGGCGTGACCGATGGCATCGAGGTCATGGCCGATCGCCCGCTGGGTCTCCGCCCGGCGCTGTCGCTCGTTGACCTGCACGGTGATGTCGGTGGCGAACTTCACGACCCGGACGGGCCGGCCGTCGGCATCGGTGATCGGGTTGTAGGTCGCCTGGATCCAGACCTCCCGGCCGCCCTTGGCGAGGCGCTTGTACGCGCCGGACTGGTATTCGCCGCGGGCCAGCGCAGCCCAGAAGGCGCGGTAAGCCTCGCTGGCACGATCCGCTTCGCTGACGAAGATGCCGTGGTGGCGACCGACGATCTCGTCGAGGCGGTACCCGACCGCGTCGAGGAAGTTCTGGTTGGCACTCAGCACGGTTCCGTCCAGGCCGAAGGCGATGACCGCCTGGGAGCGGTGCAGCGCGGAGATCTGCCCTTCGAGATCCAGGGAGCGCAACTTGTGCGCCGTGATGTCGGTGGCGAACTTCACGATCTTGACCGGCGCCCCGGTCGCGTCGAGCACCGGGTTGTAGCTCGCCTGGATCCAGACTTCCCGGCCGCCCTTGGCGATGCGCTTGTACTCGGCGGTCTGGAACTCGCCGCGCCGCAGCCGCTCCCAGAACTGTCGATAGGCCTCGCTCTCCCGGTGGCCCGGCTCGACGAACAGACCGTGATGGCGGCCTCTTATCTCCTCCAGCGTGTAGCCCATCGCCCCGAGGAAGTTCTGGTTGGCATCCAGGATGGTGCCGTCCAGCGCGAACTCGATCGTGGCGAGCGATCGACTCAGCGCGGCCAGCTTGGCATGCTGGTCTCGGCGGCTCCTCAAGCGCGCGAACATGGCTTCCTCCAAGTATTTGAGCGTTCTACGCGATAGAGCGCGCGCTTTTTCGAACCGATCAGATCTGCGATGTAAATTTCAGTAGCGACTGGATTGATGCAGACCGCCACGCAGCTGACCCGACCCGTTTCACATCGGATCTATCAGATGGTGCCTTGAACAACAGTTAAGACGCCCGATCTGATCTTGGGCGCCCACGTAAACTTGCGCCAACGGTTGTGTAGCGCCCCGTTTCAACGCATCTGGAGATTGCAAGACCTTAGCGCATGTTGTTAAATATCGCCCACCTGTGGTTGCATATCCAAGTTTGGACGCATCCGACGGTCCGTCGGAAGACGGGCTGCGACATTTTCAGCGGCTGCGACTGACCGTCGCCTCGATCCGACCGTAGGGTTCATCGGTCGGCAGGAAGACGGCGCCCGCATTCGCGAGCCCGAACGGCTTGAGGTCGACGGGGAGGTAGTGCTTGTTGGGCATGACGAAGGTGATGGCCGCGAGATCCGCGACCTCGGCGAGCACTGCTTCGCCCATCCGGTACATGCTGTCCTGCACACCTCGACTGTACGTGGTGCCGAATACCGTCAGCATGGTCGCCAGGATCCGGGCATTCGCCGCGGCGTAGTCCGGCGGGGTGCCCGACCACGTCCAGGTCGCGTCCATGCTGGTCGCGGCGATGCGATCCTCCGTGTCGGGCAGGGTGCGGTATCCGTCATCGACGAAGCCGGACCAGCCGGACTGCGTCGTCTTCATGAAGGTGAAACCGCGCAGCCCCGAATGCAGGGACGAGCCCGCCCGGCTCGCCCCCAGCCCGACGAAGCCGAAGCCGTTGCCGTCGCGCGTGAAGGTGTGTCCGTGCGGCACGCCGTCGACGAGGTGCCGCTTCCACCGGGTCTCCTCGGCCTCGATCGAGACCGCCTCCACTTGCGGATAGGTATCGAGCAGCACCTGCGCCACGGCGGTGACGAAGCCCTCGGCATCGGCGGCGAGGTGGCGGGCCGCGGTGACGTTGACGATGTTCTTCACGCTGTCGGTGGCGATGCAGGCGCGATTGTCGCCCGCGGTCCAGGCTGCGTCGAAGTCGCCGGTCAACATCACGGAGAGCGTCAGCTCGCGCGGAACATGGTGGTCGCCGTCGCGGGCGAGGCGCAGCACCCGAACCCGTTCCTTGCCGTAGCGGGACGCGATCAGGGGCATGGGGATCTCCTCGGCAAACCGCGGCACGGACGATGCAAGAGCTTAGGGCCTGGGTGGCGGCGGCTCCAAGACCGGTTGGCGTGCGACTTGACCGCGGCCGTCGGCCGGTCCGCATACTGCCCGGCTCGGACGCGTGATTCCGGTTCAGGAGAGAGCATGGACCTGAACACCATCGAAGCCATCCTTCAGCCGCGCAGCCGGGGCGAGCTGCCGGCGTGGCGGGACGGCGATGCGTGCCTGGGCGGCGGTACGTGGCTGTTCTCCGAGCCGCAACCCGCGACGCGGCGTCTCCTCGACCTCGCGAGCCTCGGCTGGCCGCCGCACACCATCACCGCGGACGGCCTGACCCTCGCGGCGACCTGCACGATCGCGCAGCTCGACCGGCTGGCGCTGCCCCCGGCCTGGATCGCCGCCCCGCTCATAGGGCAGTGCTGCCGGGCCCTGCTCGGCTCCTTCAAGATCTGGAACACCGCCACCGTGGGCGGCAACCTGTGCCTGGCCCTCCCGGCCGGGCCGATGATCGCGCTCGCCACCGCCCTGGAGGCGACCTGCACGATCTGGTCCCCGGGCGGGGGCGAGCGGGGCCTCGCCACGACGGAGTTCGTCCTCGGTCCGCGGCACACGATCCTGCAACCGGGCGAGATTCTCCGGGACGTGCGGATCCCGGCGGTGGCCCTCGCGCGCCGCACGGCGTTCCGCCGCACCAGCCTCAGCGCGAACGGGCGATCGGGAGCGCTGCTGATCGGGACCCGCGATGCGGACGGCGCCTTCGCGCTCACCGTCACGGCCTCGGTGCGGCGGCCGTTGCGCCTCACTTTCGAGGGGCTGCCCGGGCCCGCGGCCCTGGCGCGGGCCATCGACGACGCGATCCCGGAGGCGCTCTATCACGACGACGTGCACGGTCGGCCGGACTGGCGCCGTCACGTCACCCGGCACCTCGCCGACGAGATCCGCGCCGCGCTCGGCGACGCACCGGCCGACGAGATCCACGCGGCGCTCGGCGCCGCACCGGCCGAGGGAGCCGGCCCGTGAGGCTTACCGTCAACGGGCACGTCCATGACGGCGCGGCTCGGCCCGGGCAGTGCCTGCGCACGTTCCTGCGCGAGGCCGGCTGGTTCGGCGTCAAGAGGGGCTGCGATGCAGGCGATTGCGGCGCCTGCACGGTCCATCTCGACGGCGAACCGGTGCAGAGCTGCCTGATCCCGGTCTTCCGCGCCGAGGGACGCAGCGTCACCACCATCGAGGGGCTCGCAGGACCGTGCCGACCCGGGGATGCCGAGGCCCCGGCGCTCCACCCGGTGCAGGCCGCCTTCCTGGCGGCGCAGGGCTTCCAGTGCGGCTTCTGCACGGCCGGCATGATCATGACGGTTGCCTGCCTCGACCAGGGACAGAGGCAGGATCTCGGCACCGCCCTCAAGGGCAACCTGTGTCGCTGCACCGGCTATCGCGCCGTCCGGGATGCCGTCGCGGGGATCGCGCAGGCAGATCAATGGTGCGGAGCGGGTGACCCTGTGGGACAGAACCTGCCGGCACCGGCGGCGCCCGCCGTGGTGCGCGGGCAAGCCCGGTTCACCTTCGATAGCGCGGCCGACGCGGCGCTGCACCTCAAGGTGCTGCGATCGCCCCACGCCCATGCCCGGGTCACGGCGATCGACGCGTCGGCGGCGCTCGCGATCCCGGGAATCGTGGCGGTGCTCACGCACGCGGACGCGCCGCAGCGCCGGTTCTCCACCGCCCGCCATCAGGACCCCCGCGACGACGCCGCCGACACCCTCGTCCTCGACCCGATCCTGCGGTTCGTCGGCCAGAGGGTCGCCGCGGTGGTCGCGGAGACCGAGGCCGCCGCCGAGGCCGGCTGCCGGGCGCTCCGCGTGCGCTACGACCTGCGTCCCGCGCTCCTGGATCCGGCCCGGGCGCTTCTGCCCGACGCGCCCCGCGTCCACGATCCCGCCGACCGCCCGGAGGGGGATCCGCAGGCCGGCGCAGGCCACCCGAACCTCGCCGCCGAGGTCCGGGGCGAGGTCGGCGCCGTGGATGTTGGCTTCGCGCGGGCCGACTTCGTCTACGCGCAGACCTTCCAGTCGCAGCGCCTGCAGCACGCCGCCCTGGAGACGCACGGCTGCGTCGGCTGGCGCGATCCGGACGGGCGGCTGACCCTGCGCACGAGCAGCCAAGTGCCCTTCCTGACCCGGGACGCCCTGTGCGCGCTGTTCGACCTGGAGCGGGATTCCGTGCGCGTCGTCTGCGGTCGCGTCGGCGGCGGCTTCGGCGGCAAGCAGGAGATGCTCACCGAGGATCTCGTCGCCCTGGCGGTCCTGCGCACCGGCCGTCCCGTGCGCTGGGAGCTGACCCGGCAGGAGCAGTTCATCGCGACGCCGACGCGCCACCCGATGCGCGTCGGCGTCAAGGTCGGCGCACGCCGGGACGGCACCCTGACGGCGCTCAGCCTCGACGTGCTGGCCGACACGGGCGCCTACGCCAACCACGCGGGCGGCGTGCTCCATCACGGCTGCAACGAGGTTCTGGCCGCCTATGCCTGCCCGAACAAGCGGGTCACGGGCCGCGCGGTCTACACCAACACGCTGCCGGCGGGCGCCTTCCGGGGCTACGGCCTGAGCCAGACGATCTTCGCGCTGGAATCCGCCCTCGACGAGGTCGCCCGCGCCCTCGGGATCGATCCCTTCACCCTGCGCCGGATCAACGCCGTGAAGCCCGGCGACCCGCTGGTCGCGCACAGCCTCGCCCCGCACGACGTCCAGTACGGCAGCTACGGGCTCGATCAGTGCCTGTCCCTGGTGGAGGACGCGCTCAAGGCCGATCCCGGACCGGAGCCGGAGCCCGGCTGGTGCGCGGGCTCCGGCATGGCGATGGCGATGATCGACACGATCCCGCCTCGCGGGCATCACGCCGAGGCGCGGGCGAGCCTCGCCGTCGACGGCAGTGTCACCATCCGGGTGGGCACGGCCGAATTCGGCAACGGCACCAGCACCGTGCACCGGCAGATCGCCGGCTCGGCGCTCGGCATCGCGCCGGAGCGCGTGCGCATCGTGGGCGCCGACACCGACGCGGTCGGCCACGATACGGGCGCCTACGGCAGCACCGGCATCGTGGTGGCGGGCCTCGCGACCCTGCGCGCCGCCGAGGCCCTGCTGAATCGGATCCGCGGCCGCGCCTCGGAGCTCACCGGCGCGGCGCCGACGGCGTGTCGGCTGGCCGGCGCGGCGGTCGAGACGCCGGTGGCAGCGGTTCCGCTCGCGGCGATCGGCCCGCTGGAGGCGAGCGGCCGGGCCGACGGCAGCCCGCGCTCGGTGGCGTTCAACGTCCAGGCCTTCCGGGTGGCCGTCCACCCGGTGAGCGGCGAGGTCCGCATCCTCCGGAGCATCCACGCCGCCGATGCCGGGCGCGTGATCAACCCGATGCAGTGCCGCGGCCAGGTCGAGGGCGGCGTGGCACAGGCGATCGGCGCCGCGCTCTACGAGGATCTCACGCTGGACGACGGCGGCCGGGTCGTCACCCAGACGTTCCGCGACTATCACATCCCGACCTGCGCCGACGTTCCGGAGACCGAGGTCCTGTTCGCCGACACGTATGACAGCGTGGGGCCGCTCGGCGCCAAATCCATGAGCGAATCGCCGTTCAACCCGGTCGCGGCGGCGCTCGGCAACGCCATCCGCGACGCCACCGGCGCCCGGCTCACGGCGACGCCGTTCGCGGCCGACCGGATCTACCGGGCCGTGGCCGGCAGCTTGGCGGGCGGCCTGGCGGAAACGCTGTGACGGAGGCGCGGCCCGCGGACCCGGCGCGGATGTCCGGCCTGCGCGGCCTCCTGGAGCGCAGGTTCCGGCTGGCGGAGCACGGCACGACCGTCCGTACGGAGGTGCTGGCCGGGCTGACGACCTTCCTGACGATGGCCTACATCGTCTTCATCAACCCGAGCATCCTGGCGGAGGCCGGCATGCCCCGGGGGGCGGTCTTCGTGGCGACCTGCCTCGTGTCGGCCCTGGGCTCGCTGATCATGGCGCTCAGCGCCAACTACCCGATCGCCCTGGCCCCCGGCATGGGGCTCAACGCCTACTTCACCTACGTGGTGGTCCAGGGGCTGGGCTTCACGTGGCAGGCCGCCCTCGGAGCGGTGTTCATCTCCGGCCTGTGCTTCCTGATCGTCACCCTGACGGGCCTGCGCGCGCTCATCGTCGACGGGATCCCGCGTTCGATGCGCGTCGCGATGACCGTGGGGATCGGCCTGTTCCTGGCGATCATCGCCCTCAAGAACGCCGGTCTCGTCGTGGCGAGCCCGGCGACCCTCGTCACCCTGGGCGACCTGCACAAGCCCGAGGCGGTGCGGGCGGTGATCGGCTTCCTGATGGTCGCCGTCCTGTCCGCCCGGAAGGTGCGGGCGGCCCTGCTCGCCAGTATCCTCACCGTCACGGCGCTGAGCTTCGGGATGACGGACAACGCCTTCCAGGGGATCGTCGCCCTGCCGCCCTCGATCGCCCCGACCCTGTTCGCCCTCGACGTGCCGGCCGCCCTGTCGGCAGGCCTGCTCAACGTGATCCTCGTGCTGTTCCTGGTCGAGCTGTTCGACGCTACCGGCACGCTGATGGCGGTGGCGAGCCGCGCCGGGCTGCTGACCGAGGGCCGGATGCGCCGGCTCGACCGGGCGCTGATGGCCGATTCGGTCTCGGTCTTCGCGGGCTCGCTGCTCGGCACATCGAGCGCGACAGCCTACCTCGAGAGCGCCTCCGGCGTGGAGGAGGGCGGCCGCACCGGCCTGACCGCCGCCACCGTGGCGCTGCTGTTCCTCGCCTGCCTGTTCCTCGCCCCGCTGGCCGCGGCGGTGCCGCCCTACGCCACGGCGCCGGCCCTGTTCTACGTGGCCTGCCTGATGATCCGGGAGCTGGTGGCGCTCGACTGGGATGACCGCACCGAGGCGATCCCCGCCTGCGTCACGGCGCTGTTCATGCCGTTCACCTACTCGATCGCCACCGGCGTCTCGTTCGGCTTCATCACCTACGCGGTGCTGAAGCTGCTGGCCGGGCGGGCCCGTGAGGTGAAGCCGGTGGTCTGGGTGATCGCGGCCGTGTTCCTGTTCAAGCTCGTGGAGACGGGCGGGGCGCATTGAGCCACCGGCCCGGCCGCGCCGGCCCCGAGCGGAAGGCGAGCGTCAGGCGGCGATGCCCTCGGCGGCGCCGCGAGCCGGAACCGGCAGGGTGACGGTGAAGCCGGCCCCGCGGCGATCGGGGCGGTTGCCGGCTGTGACGGTCCCGCCCATCGCCTCGACGAAGCCGCGTGCGATGGCGAGCCCCAGCCCCGTGCCGGCCCGGACCCG
This sequence comes from Methylobacterium longum, assembly GCF_022179385.1. GTDB lineage: Bacteria > Pseudomonadota > Alphaproteobacteria > Rhizobiales > Beijerinckiaceae > Methylobacterium > Methylobacterium longum. Next base: position 186,343 of record NZ_BPQS01000006.1, read on the forward strand.
GTCGCCCTTCTGGACGCGGTAGAACTTGTCGAAGATCCGCTCGGCATCCGCCCCGGACAGGCCGTCGCCCTCGTCCAGCACCCGGATTGTCACGGACTCGCCCTCGCGCGCGGCCCGTAGGGTCACGGTCGAGCCCGCCGGCGCGTATTTGGCGGCGTTGTCGAGCAGGTTGACCAGGACCTGCTCGAACAGGACCGGATCGAGGGCGAGGGGCGGCAGGTCCGGCGCGACCTCGACCGCCACCGCATGCCCGGCCAGGATCTTGTCGGTCCGGCGCAGGGCTGTATCGATCGTCTCGGCGACGTCCTGGGCGGACAGGTTCGGCGCCACCGCGCCGGCCTCCAGGCGGGTCATGTCCAGCAGGTTGGCGATGAAGCGGTTGAGGCGCTCCGCCTCGCCGATGACGGTCCCGAGCAGCTCCGCCTTCGCGTCGGGCGCGAGGGCCGCGTCGAGGTCGCGCAGGGTGCTGGCCGCGCCCAGCACGGAGGCGAGCGGCGTGCGCAGGTCATGGCTGATCGAGGTGAGCAGCGCCTGGCGCAGCCGGTCGGTCTCGGCGGCCCGCTCGGCCCGGTCGAGATCCTCGACGAGGCGCACGCGCTCGATGGCGAGCGCGCCCATGTCGGCGAGCGCATCGAGCAGGCGCCGGCCCTCCGGCGTCAGGATCGGACCAGCGCCGTCGGCGTCGAGGCCGATCACCCCGATCGTGCCCCGGCCGGTGCGCATCGGCAGGAACAGGCGCTTGGCGCCCGGCAGCGTGTCGGCGCAGCGGCCGGCCGGACGCTCGTTGTCGAAGGCCCATTGTGCCGCCGCCACGTCGGCCTCGTCGAGCCTGTCCTCGGGCGGATAGCCGGCCATGACCGTCACGGCCTTGCCGTCGGGGAGGAGGAGGACGACGCGGACCTTCAGCATCGCGGCGACCTGGGCGCTCGTGGCCCAGAGCACGTCGTCGAGGGTACCGCAGGCGGCGAGCTTCCGGGAGAAGCCGAACAGGCGCTCGGTGGCCCGGGCTCGGCCCTGGCTGACCACGGCGACCCGGCGGGCGCGGGCGGCCAGATTCGAGACCAGCACCGCCACGAGCGTGAACAGCAGGAACGCGGCGACGTTGGTCGGGTCGGCGATCGTGAGGGTGTAGACCGGCGGCAGGAAGAAGAAGTTGTAGGCGAGCGAAGCCGCCACCACGCTGGCGAGGGCCGGGCCGAGCCCCCAGCGCACCGCGACCGACACGACCGCGGTGAGCAGGAACAGGTCGGCGTTCTCGACGCCCGCGTAGGGCTGGGCCAGGATGGCGCTCGCCAGGCCGGCCGCGATCGCGGCGAGCGCCCCGGCATAGGGACCGAGGCTGAAGCCGCGGCGCGGTGCGGCCATCGTGATCGCGCGGCGCGTCTGCCTGTCGGCGGGCGCCGCTTCCCCCGGAACCACGTGCACACTGATGTTGCCGCTGTCGCGCAGCAGGTCGTGGACCACCGAGCCGTGCAGCAGTTCGAACAGCCGCGACCGGTTCGCCTTGCCCACCACGATGTGGTTCACGTTGGCCGAACGGGCATAGGCCAGGGCGTCGTCCGCGATCCGGCGGCCACCCGGGAGGGTGACGGCATCGCCCCCGAGCCGGTCGGCCAGGCGCAGGGCCTCGGCGATCCGATCGCGCTGCGCCTCGCGCAGGGACATCGTGCGCGCGCCCTCGATGGAGAGCGCCGTCCAGGGCGCGTGCAGGCGGTCGGCGAGCCGCTTGGTGTAGCGGACGAGGCCGGCGGAGCGCGGATCCTCGTTCACGCAGACCAGCACCCGCTCGCCCGCCGCCCAGGGCCCCGGGATGGCGTTGGCCCGCATGTGGCCGAGCAGCTCGTCATCGACGCGATCGGCCGTGCGCCGAAGCGCCAGTTCGCGCAGGGCCGTGAGGTTGCCGCGCGAGAAGTAGTGCTTCAACGCGCGCTCGGCGTTGGTCGGAACGTAGACCTTTCCGTCCTTGAGGCGCTGGATCAGGTCGTCGGGGTTGAGATCCACCACCTCGATGTCGTCGGCCCGGTCGAGCACGCCGTCCGGGACCGTCTCGCGAACCCGGATACGGGTGATCGACGCGACCACGTCGTTGAGGCTCTCGACGTGCTGGATGTTCAGCGTCGTCAGGACGTCGATGCCGGCGTCGAGCAGCTCCTCGACATCCTGGTAGCGCTTCGGGTGGCGTGAGCCCGGCGCGTTGGTGTGGGCGAGTTCGTCGACGAGGGCCAGGGCCGGGCGCCGGGCCAGCAACGCGTCGAGATCCATCTCGTCGAGGACGGTGCCGTGATACGCCACCGGGCGGCGGGCTACCGTCTCCAACCCGTCGAGCAGAGCCTCGGTCTCGGCCCGGGCATGGGTCTCGACGACGCCGACCACCACGTCGATTCCGGCCTTCAGCCGGGCGCGACCGATGGTGAGCATCTCGTAGGTCTTGCCGACACCGGGCGCCGCGCCGAGGAAGACCTTGAGCCGGCCGCGGGTCCGCTCCTCCCGACGCGCCGCCTCGAGGAGCGCTTCGGGGGAGGGGCGGTTCGGGTCGCGTCCGGTCTCGGGCATGATTCTCCACGGCGCGCCTGTTCGGCTCCGTCACGCCCCCGGCGACCGCATCCTGTGGGGCCGACGGCGAACGGAGCCCTCGACGGAGGCCTCCGGCCGCCGCGCGATCCCGGAACGCCTCCGTCGGCGCGACCGGCGCGGCGTCACAGGATGCGGTCGCGGGTAAGCGGTGTCCACATCTCACGATTCCGCCGCACCGGGACCGGGCGACAGGATCGCGATCCCACGCGGGAGCGGACCGGACCCCGCTCGCCTTCAGCGGCGGGCGAGCTCGTCCAGCGCGAGGTTCAGCGCCAACACGTTGACGCGCGGCTCGCCGAGGATGCCGAACGTGCGGCCCGCGATGCGGGACGTCACGAAATCGCGCAGGCGGTCCTCCGGGACGTGGCGGTCCCCGGCGACGCGGGGAACCTGGAAATAGGCCGCCTCGGGCGAGATGTCCGGGTCGAGGCCGGATCCGCTGGTGGTCACGAGGTTCACGGGCACCGGGGTCTTCGCGTTCTCGGCCTTCAGCGCCTCGAGGTCGCCCCTGACCCGCTCGGCCAGCGCCGCGCTGGTGGGCCCGAGGTTCGAGCCCGACGAGTTGGCGGCGTTGTAGGGCGCCGGCACCGTCTTGGAGGCATCGGCGGGGTCCGGGGCCGTGGTGGCCGAGGGCCTTCCGTGGAAGTAGCCGGCACCCGTGAAGCTCTGACCGATCAGGCTGGATCCGACGACCCTGCCGTCGCGCTCGATCAGGCTACCGGCGGCCTTGGCGGGGAAGAGGGCCCCGGCGAGGCCCGTCATGGCGAGGGGGTAGGCGAGGCCGGTGATCACCGTCAGCGCGGTGAGCAGCACCAGAGCGGGGCGAAGCTGGTTCGGCATGGGCGGTCTCCGGGACCTTACGCGAGATGGAGGGCGGTGACGGCGAGGTCGATGGCCTTGATGGCGACGAAGGGCACGAGGACGCCGCCGAGGCCGTAGATCAGGAGGTTGCGCCGCAGCAGCGCGGCGGCGCCGACGGCGCGATAGGTCACGCCGCGCAGGGCCAGCGGGATCAGCGCCACGATGATCAGCGCGTTGAAGATGATCGCCGACAGGATCGCGCTCTGCGGCGAGGCCAAGTGCATGACGTTGAGCGCCTGGAGCTGCGGATAGAGCCCCAGGAACATCGCCGGGATGATGGCGAAGTACTTGGCCACGTCGTTGGCGATGGAGAATGTCGTCAGCGCGCCGCGGGTCATCAGCAGCTGCTTGCCGATGCCGACGATCTCGATGAGCTTGGTCGGGTCGCTGTCGAGGTCGACCATGTTGCCGGCCTCGCGGGCCGCCACCGTGCCGGTGTTCATGGCGACGCCGACATCGGCCTGGGCGAGCGCGGGCGCGTCGTTGGTACCGTCGCCGCACATGGCGACGAGCTTGCCCTGCGCCTGTTCCTTCCGGATCAGCGCGAGCTTGTCCTCGGGGGTGGCCTGGGCGAGGAAGTCGTCCACCCCGGCCTCGGCCGCGATGGCGGCCGCGGTCATCGGGTTGTCGCCGGTGATCATCACCGTGCGGATGCCCATCTGGCGCAGCTCCGCGAAGCGCTCGCGGATGCCGCCCTTCACGATGTCCTTCAGGTAGACGATCCCGAGCAGCCGCCCGTCGCGGGCGACCGCGAGCGGGGTGCCGCCGGCCCTGGCGATCGCCTCCGCGATGGCGCGGGTTTCCGTGGCGGCGGCCGTCTCCGGGTCCGGCCGGAAGGCCAGAGCGGCGTTCGAGCCCCGGCTCGCCATGGGCGCCCCGGACAGGGAGGCGATCACCGCGTCGACCGCGCCCTTGCGGATCGACGCGGTCTCCAGATCGACGCCGGACATGCGCGACTGTGCGGTGAACGGCACGAAGCTGGCGTTGAGCGCGGCCATGTCGCGGGCGCGGATGCCGTACTTCTCCTTGGCGAGCACCACGATCGAGCGGCCTTCCGGCGTCTCGTCCGCCAGGGAGGCGAGTTGCGCCGCGTCGGCCAGTTCCTGCTCGGTGACGCCGGAGACCGGGCGGAACTCGGTGGCCTGCCGGTTGCCCAGGGTGATGGTGCCGGTCTTGTCGAGGAGCAGCGTGTCGACGTCGCCCGCCGCCTCGACAGCCCGGCCCGACATGGCGAGGACGTTGAAGCGCACCAAGCGGTCCATGCCGGCGATGCCGATCGCCGACAGCAGCGCGCCGATGGTCGTCGGGATCAGCGTGACGAACAGGGCCACCAGCACGATCACCGGGATCGCACCGCCGGCGTAGCTCGCGAAGCTCGGGATCGAGGCCACCGCGAAGACGAACACGATGGTCAGCCCGGCGAGCAGGATGTTCAGGGCGATCTCGTTCGGCGTCTTCTGGCGCGCGGCGCCCTCGACCAGGGCGATCATGCGGTCCACGAAGGTCGAGCCGGCGGCAGCGGTGATGCGGACCTTGATGGTGTCGGAGAGGACCTGCGTTCCGCCCGTGACGGCCGAGCGGTCGCCGCCGGATTCGCGGATCACCGGGGCGGACTCGCCCGTGATGGCGGCCTCGTTCACGGAGGCCACGCCCGCGATCACCTCGCCGTCGGAGGGGATCAGGTCGCCGGCCTCCACGAGGACGACGTCGCCGACCTTCAGGGCGGTGCCGGGCACCGTCTCGTAGGTCGCGCCGGGGCCCTTGAGGCGCTTGGCCGTCATCTCGGTGCGGGTGCGCCGCAGGCTGTCGGCCTGGGCCTTGCCGCGGCCCTCGGCGAGCGCCTCGGCGAAGTTGGCGAAGATCAGGGTGAACCAGAGCCAGAGGATGATCTGGCCGGAGAATGCGAGGTCGCTGCCGCCGGCGACGAGGTCGCGGGCGAACAGGACCGTGGTCAGCGCCGCCACGACCTCGACCACGAACATGACCGGGTTGCGGATCATGGCGCGGGGATCGAGCTTCCTGACGGAGCCGAGGAGGGCCGGCCCGATCAGGGCGGCGCTGAACAGGGATGATGTCTGACGCGACATGGGGGATGTCCGGAAGGGATGGGGAACTCGGCGCCGCGCGCCGGGCACTGTCGGGATCAGGAGGCCAGCCTGCCGGCCGTCAGCGCGTAGGCGGCCAGCAGGGCGAAGCCGCCGAGCAGCACCACGCCGAGGAGCGCCAGAACGAGGTCGGAGGTCCGCACCGGCTGGGACGCGGCGCGGTCGCGCCGCCGTGGTTGCCGGCGCAGCGCGAGGTGGTGGCGCGGCAGACGCCGGGCGGGGAGGGCGCGGGGCATCTCAGCCCCCCGTCGCGAAGGTCTGGCCGGCCGCGCCCGCGAGGTGCTCGACCACGGGGCCCAGCGCCAGTGACGGGAAGAAGGTCAGGCCGCCGATGATCAGGATCACGCCGACGAGGAGCCCGACGAACAGGCCGCCATGGGTCGGGAACGTGCCCGCGGAGGCCGGAACCGTCTTCTTGGCCGCGAGCGAACCCGCGATCGCCAGGACCGGGATCTTCACGAAGAACCGCCCGACCAGCATGCCGATGGCCAGGGTGCTGTTGTAGAACAGCGTGTTGGCCGACAGACCGCCGAAGGCCGATCCGTTGTTGGCCGCCGCCGACGTGTAGGCGTAGAGGATCTCGGTGAAGCCGTGCGGGCCGGCATTGGCCGGGCCGGCGAGACCCGCCGGCAGCACGGTGGCGAGCGCCGTGAAGCCCAGCATCATCAGCGGCAGGCAGAGGATGCCGAGCATGGCCATCTTCACCTCCTTCGCCTCGATCTTCTTGCCGAGATATTCGGGGGTGCGGCCGACCATCAGGCCCGCCACGAAGATCGCCACGATCACGAAGATCAGCATGCCGTACAGGCCGGCGCCGACGCCACCGATGATGATCTCGCCGAGCTGCATGTTGAGCAGCGGGATCAGGCCGCCGAGCGCCGTGAACGAGTCGTGCATGGCGTTGACGGCGCCGCAGGAGGCCGCCGTGGTGATCACCGCGAACAGCGCCGAGGCCGCGATGCCGAAGCGGGTCTCCTTGCCTTCCATGTTGCCGCCGGTCAGCCCGAAGCCGTTAAGCACCGAGCTGCCGTGGGCCTCGGCCCAGTAGGTGACGGCGACGCCCGCCAGGAACAGGATCCCCATGGCGCCGAGGATCGCCCAGCCCTGGCGCTCGTCGCCGACCATGCGGCCGAAGACGTTGGTGAGCGCGGCGCCGATCGCGAAGATCGACACCATCTGGACGAAGTTCGATAGGGCGGTGGGATTCTCGAACGGGTGCGCGGCGTTGGCGTTGAAGAAGCCGCCGCCGTTGGTGCCGAGCATCTTGATCGCCACCTGGCTCGCCACCGGCCCCAGCGCGATGGTCTGGTGGGCCCCCTCCAGCGTCGTGGCGTCGGCGTAGGCGCCGAGCGTCTGCGGCATGCCCTGCCAGACGAGGAACAGGGTGTAGGGCACGCAGATCGGCAGGAGCACGTAGAGGGTCGCGCGGGTGACATCGACCCAGAACGAGCCGATCGTGCCCGAGGAGGCGCGGGCGAAGCCGCGGATCAGCGCGACCGCCACCGCGATGCCGGTCGCCGCCGACAGGAAGTTCTGGTGCGTCAGCCCCAGCATCTGGGACAGGTACGAGAGCGTGGTCTCGCCCCCGTAGGATTGCCAGTTGGTGTTGGTGATGAAGCTGGTCGACGTGTTGAACGCGAGGTCCGGCGCCACCGCGCCCTGATCGGCCGGGTTGAGCGGCAGGACCGCCTGCAGGCGCAGGATCGCGTAGAGCACCGCGAAGCCCAGCAGGTGGAACAGGATCACCGCGCCGGTGTAGGCCAGCCAGTGCTGCTCCTGGCGGGCATCGAGCCCCGCAGCCCGGTAGAGCCCGCGCTCGACGGGGCCGAGCACGGGCGAGAGGAGGGTGCGCTCACCGGTGAAGACGCGGGTCATGTACGACCCGAGGGGCTTCACGAGCGCCAGAACGACCGCGCCGTAGAGCGCGATCTGGATCCAGCCGTCGAGATTCATGGGGGAGGTCCGTGCTCAGCCGCTCAGAACCGCTCGGGGCGGACGAGGGCGTAGGTGAGGTAGACGAGGAGGCCGGCGGTCACGCACGCGCCGAGGGCGAGGTCCAGGGTCACGGCGGCCTCGCTCAGAGCCGCTCGCACAGGGCGGCGTAGCCGGCGGAAGCCGCGAAGGCGGCGAGCCCCCCCGCGAGAAAGACGATGTCGAGCATGGTGATCCGGTCCGGTTCGGCGGACCGGCCGCGGAGGTCCGGCGGCGGTCTTGGCCGGCCGGAAGAATGGCCCCGAACCGCGTGAGGGTTCGAGACGGCCGCGGGGGTGAACTTATAAGGACCGCGTTAGGATCGGGCGGACGCCATCGTCCCCGCCAGCGATCTGCGACGCCGGACGCGAGCGGCCGGAGGCGCCCTCCAACCCACCCGCCTCGTCGATGCGCCCGTCAGGACGGCCGGATCCGCGCCGGCGCTTCAGCTTCCGGGGAGATCGTGGACCTCCTCGAAGAAGAATTCCTTCCAGCTGGTCGGCTTCTGCTTGATGTAGCCGGCCCGGGAAAAGAACTGGGCGGCGGGCAGGAGGTTCTGCGGCGCCGCCGAGAACACCATCCCGGGCCGCGCGATCAGGGCGGCGAGCGCGTCCGCGGAGATGCTCTCCTTGTTGATCTCGAGATAGATCCCGGCCGCCGCCGCTTTGTCCGTCTCGATAAGCGCGATGGCCTCCTTGATGGCCCCGACGAACGCCGCGATGATCTTGGGATTGGCGTCGTGGAAGGTGGTCGTGCTGTAGACGCAGCCGTTCGTCAGCGGACCGCCCATCACCGCCACCGAGTCGAGGACCTCGTGGACGTCCGGCATGGCCAGCTCCTGGTCCTGGTAGGGGGGCTGGGAGAAGTGCGCGGTGACGCCGTTGTTCTTGTTCTGGAGCGCGATCATCGCGTCGGGGTGACCCATCCCGACGGTCATCGCGTTGAACTTCTCCAGGGCTCCGGCCCCGAACTGCTTCTCGACGGCGATCCCCAGCACGACGGGCTGCGTCCCGACCCGGATGGTCGGAACCGCGATGCGGTCGTTCGGCCCGAAATCGCTCAGCGCCTTCACGTTCGGATTGTTGGTGACGAGCTTCATCGGCAGCGCGCCGGTCGCCACGACGCCCTTCACCCGTCCGCTGGTCTTGCCCCACATGATCAGCATGTTGGGGCCGCCGCTGATGACCATGTCGACGCCGCCCGACAGCAGCGCGTCGTTGCTGGCGCCGCCGTTGGTGAGGCGCGTCCAGCTCACCCGGAGATTGTCGATCCCGGCGGCTTTCGCGTGCTTCTCGACGAGGCCGAGCTTCTCGGCGATCACGGCGGGCAGGTAGGACAGGCCGGGCTGCTTCGCGATGCGCAGCTCGCCGGCCTCAGCCCGTGCGGAGCGGGACCAGACCAGGGGCGATCCGAGGGCAGCGACCGAGAGGCCGGTCTGCAGGAGCTTCCGGCGGGTGGAACCGCCACGAACTGTCTTGGTGTCGCCTGAACGCATGGGGCCCCCGTACGGGATGGGTGAGCCCAACCGGTCGTTTCGGCCGAACCCTGCGGCCAGGCTAGTGCAAGAGGGCGCCGGCGGGTAGCGGGAATTGGTATTCCAGCGAAATGCCTGCGGACGCTCCCGGTTTTCCGCGGCATGGCGGCCGGTGCGACGGGCGGTCGTAAGGTCCGGTGCCCGTTCGGGCGCATCGCCGTCGGTCGTCCGGACGCTGTGGCCGACCGCGCCCCGCCGGGACGCGTTCGACACGGTTTCCGGGCGGGCGCGCAGCCTGCGCTGCTCGCCCGCCGGATCAGACGGCTCCGATCACGAGCAGCCGGTGGTGCCGCCGCAGGTGTCGCACTTCAGGCAGGTGCCGTTGCGGACCAGCGTGAAGTTCGCGCATTCCGGGCAGGCCTCGCCGACATAGCCCTTCATCTTCGCCTCGGCGCGGCGGTCGGCGACGCTCCGCTCCGCCTTGGCGAAGGGGAGGGTGTCGGCGATGGTCTCGGCGTGGCCGGCAGCCGCCGGCTCGGCCTTCAGCGCCGCGCTGCCGCGGATCGCGTGGACGACGCCGCCGGCCGGGGCCGACTGGCCGGCACTCACCGCGCCGACGCCGACAGTCCCGCCGGCCGGGCCGCCCTGGATCAGGGTCAGACGGTCGGCCGAGCCGCGCAGCAGGCCGCGGGAGACCACCGAGGAGGCCGGCGCCGGCTTCGGACCCTCGCGGGTCGTGTCGCCGCTCTCGCCGCCGCCGATCACCGTGCCGCCGATCTCGGCGGGGCTGACATGGGCGAGGTCGGCACGGCCGAGATACGAGACCGCCAGCTCCCGGAACACGTAGTCGAGGAGCGAGGTCGCGTTCTTGATCGCGTCGTTGCCCTGCACGAAGCCGGCCGGCTCGAACCGCGTGAAGGTGAAGGCCTCGACGTACTCCTCCAGGGGCACGCCGTACTGGAGGCCCAGCGAGATCGCGATGGCGAAGTTGTTCATCAGGCTCCGGAAGGTCGCGCCCTCCTTGTGCATGTCGATGAAGATCTCGCCGAGGCGGCCGTCGTCGTACTCGCCGGTGCGCAGGTAGACCTTGTGGCCTCCCACCACCGCCTTCTGGGTGTAGCCCTTCCGGCGGGTCGGGAGCTTCTCGCGGGACCGGATCCGCTCGACGCGCTCGATCACCCGCTCGACGATCTTCTCCGCCACCGCCGCGGCCTTGGCGGCCGCCGGCGCCTGGAGCAGCGCCTCGATGCCCTCGTCCGCCTCGTCGTCCTCCTCCGAGATGAGGGCGGCGTTCAGCGGCTGCGACAGCTTCGAGCCGTCGCGGTAGAGGGCGTTCGCCTTGAGGGCGAGGCGCCAGGACAGCAGGTAGGCCGCTTTGCAATCCTCCACCGTGGCGTCGTTGGGCATGTTGATGGTCTTGGAGATCGCCCCCGAGATGAAGGGCTGCGCCGCCGCCATCATGCGGATGTGGCTCTCCACCGAGAGGTAGCGCTTGCCGATCCGGCCGCAGGGATTGGCGCAATCGAAGACCGCGTAGTGCTCGAGCTTGAGGAAGGGCGCGCCCTCCAGCGTCATCGCCCCGCAGATATGGGTGTTGGCGGCCTCGATCTCCTTCTTCGAGAAACCGAGGAAGGGCAGCAGCTCGAAGGTCGGGTCCGACAGCTTCTCGGCCGGGACCTCGAGGGTCTGGGTCAGGAAGTCGTCGCCGAGCGTCCAGCGGTTGAACACGAACTTGATGTCGAAGGCCGACTTCAGGCCCTTCTCCACCGCGGCGATCTTGTCGTCGGAGAACCCCTTCGCGCGCAGCGTCGTCGGGTTGACGCCCGGCGCCTGCCCCATGGAGCCGTGACCGACCGCGTAGGCCTCGATCTCGGCGATCTCGGATTCGCGGTAGCCCAGGGCCCGCAGGGCGTCCGGCGCGGCCTGGTTGATGATCTTGAAGTAGCCGCCGCCGGCGAGCTTCTTGAACTTCACCAGGGCGAAGTCGGGCTCGATGCCGGTGGTGTCGCAGTCCATCACGAGGCCGATCGTGCCGGTGGGCGCGATCACGGTGGCCTGCGCATTGCGGTAGCCGTGCTCCTCGCCGAGCTTCAGCGCCCGGTCCCAGGCGGCGCGGGCATGGTCGCCGAGATCGGCCTGCGGGATGTTGGCGTGGTCGAGGGCGACCGGCGCGACGTTGAGGAACTCATAGCCCTCCGCCTCGCCGTGCGCGGCCCGGCGATGGTTGCGGATCACCCGCAGCATCGCGTCGGCATTCTCCTCATAGGCCGGGAAGGTGCCGAGTTCGGCCGCCATCTCGGCCGAGGTCGCGTAGGCGACGCCGGTCATGATCGCCGTGAGCGCGCCGGCGAGTGCCCGGCCGGCGTCCGAATCGTAGGGCAGGCCCATGGTCATCAGCAGGCCGCCGATGTTGGCGTAGCCCAGACCCAGCGTGCGGTAGCGGTAGGAGAGTTCCGCGATCTCCTTCGACGGAAACTGCGCCATCATCACGGAGATCTCGAGCACCACCGTCCAGAGGCGGTTGAGGTGCTCGAACGCCTCCACGTCGAAGCGCTTGGTCTCCCGGTCGTACATCGTCAGCAGGTTCGCCGAGGCGAGATTGCAGGCCGTGTCGTCGAGGAACATGTACTCGGAGCACGGGTTCGACGCCCGGATCCGCCCGCCGGCCGGGCAGGTGTGCCAGTCGTTCATCGTGCTGTTGAAGTGCAGGCCCGGATCCGCCGAGGCCCAGGCCGCCTCGCCGATCCGCTCCCACAGCTCACGGGCCTTCAGGGTCTTGGTGACCTTGCCGGTGGTGCGGGCCTGGAGGCTCCAGTCGGCATCCGCCTCGACGGCGCGCAGGAAGTCGTCGGTCAGCGAGACCGAGTTGTTGGAGTTCTGGCCCGCGACCGTGAGGTAGGCCTCCGAGTCCCAGTCGGTGTCGTAGACGGGGAAGTCGATCTTGGTGAAGCCCTGCCGGGCGAACTGCACGACGCGCTTGATGTAGGCGTCCGGCACGGAGGCGCGGCGGGCGGCCTTGATCTCCCGCTTGAGGGCGGGGTTGCGCTCCGGATCGAAGCAGGCGTCCCCCTCCGCCTCGCACTGGGTGCAGGCCTTCATCACGAGGTTGAGGTGCTTGGAGACCACCTTCGAGCCCGTCACCAGGGCGGCGACCTTCTGCTCCTCCTTCACCTTCCAGTCGATGAAGGACTCGATGTCCGGATGGTCGATGTCGACGATCACCATCTTGGCGGCGCGCCGGGTGGTGCCGCCCGACTTGATCGCGCCGGCCGCCCGGTCACCGATCTTGAGGAAGCTCATCAGGCCCGACGACTTGCCGCCGCCGCCGAGCTTCTCGTTCTCGCCACGCAGCATCGAGAAGTTGGAGCCGGTGCCTGAGCCGTACTTGAACAGCCGCGCCTCGCGGACCCACAGGTCCATGATGCCGCCCTCGTTGACGAGGTCGTCCTGGACCGACTGGATGAAGCAGGCATGCGGCTGCGGGTGCTCGTAGGCCGAGGCCGACTTGGTCAGCACGCCGGTCTTCGGGTCGCAGTAATAATGGCCCTGGCTCGGGCCATCGATCCCGTAGGCCCAGTGCAGGCCGGTGTTGAACCATTGCGGCGAGTTCGGCGCCACCATCTGGCGGGCGAACATGAAGCGCAGCTCGTCCATGAAGGCCGCGGCATCGTCCTCGGACGAGAAGTAGCCGCCCTTCCAGCCCCAGTAGGTCCAGCAGCCGGCGAGCCGGTCGAAGACCTGCGTGGCGGAGGATTCGGAGATGAAGCGCTCATCCTCGGGGAGTTCGGCCAGCGCCGCGTCGTCCGGCACCGCGCGCCAGAGGAAGGACGGGACCGCGTTCTCCTCGACCTTGCGCAGCCGGGCCGGCACGCCCGCCTTGCGGAAGTACTTCTGCGCGAGCACGTCGCTCGCGACCTGGCTCCAGCTCTCCGGCACGTCGATGCCGTCGAGGCGGAAGACGATCGATCCGTCCGGGTTGCGGATCTCGCTCAGCGCCTTGCGGAAGGGGATGCCGGAATAGGGCGATTGTCCGGCCGTGGTGTAGCGACGCTCGAACCGCATGAAACACACCTCTCCCGACGGGACACGACGGTCCCGGCCCCGCCTCGAAGCGGGGTCTGTGCCCGATGATGGGACTCGGAGTCCGCCGCGCCCGAAGGCCGGGCGCGAGGCGGATCCGCGAATCGAATCTTGGAACGGCCAGCCCTGCTCTAACGCACCACTCAAGGGCGCGACCGATGCAGGGACACTACCGCCGCCAAGCCACTCACGTCAACAAGTGGTGTGCGGCGACTCTGTTCCACGCTAGATGTTGTGCCGGCTCGCAAAAGCCTGTGGATATCCCGGGCGGTCCGGATAAGTGTCCTTCCGGCTTCCCGGAATCGCCTCGGGAAAATTTTGGATTCACAGCGCAACGCGAAGCCGGGGTCCATCGGGTGCGGCGGAAGGCCCGATCCGGAGTCGGTGCGTTGCCGGAGAGCGACACAACCGCCAGGCGGCTGGACTTGGACGTGCGCGCTGACCATAACGGCGCCCAGACGCGCCGTGGCGGCGCGGCACGACCTCGGGATCGGCGATGGCGCTGAAGGACACTTTGCTGCGCGTCTTCACGTGGTGGAACGGTCAGACCGTCTCCCTCGCCATGCAGACCGCGCGCACCGGCATCTTCGTCGGCGAGGACGAGTTCGGGAACAAGTACTACAAGGCCGAGGGCGCCCTGATCGACCGCTCGGTCGGTTCGGAGCGGCGCTGGGTGGTCTATAACGGCTACGCCGACGCCTCGAAGGTGCCCCCGGGCTGGCGCGGCTGGCTCTGCCACAACGTCGACGTGGCCCCGAGCGAGGAGACCTACGAGCCGCGCGCGTGGCAGAAGTCCCACGTCGAGAACCAGACCGGGACGCCGAACGCCTACCGGCCCGCGGGATCGCAGCTCTCCTGGGGGCAGCGGCCGGCGACCACCGGCGATTACGTGTCCTGGACGCCGGGCGAGTAGGACGCGGCGCTCCGGCCGCTGCGGCGCCCTTTTGCCGCCACCGTTGCGGTGTTCATGGCGGGCCAATCCCGAACGTCCGCCGCGCACCTGACGGCGCGGCCGGCCACCCTCGTCTAGGGGTCCGAGCCTTGAGCCGCATCACAACCCTCGCACGCCGCGTGCTCGCCCCGAGCCTCGCGCTCGCTCTCTGCGCGAGCCCGGCCGCCGCCGACAAGATCAAGAACCCGACCGCCGTCTTCTCCGGTCTCGACAAGATCACCGGCCGCATCGTGTCGTTCGAGGTCGCGGTGGACGAGACCGTGCAGTTCGGCGCCCTGCAGCTCACCCCGCGGGTCTGCTACACGAGGCCGCCCACCGAGAGCGTGAAGACCACGGCGTTCCTCGAAGTCGACGAGGTGACCCTCGACAGCAAGTACCGCCGGATCTTCACCGGCTGGATGTTCGCGTCGAGCCCCGGCCTGCACGCCATCGAGCATCCGATCTACGACGTGTGGCTGGTCGACTGCAAAGGCGGCAGCGACGTGATCGCCGAGGCCAAGGAGCAGGAGGATGTTCCCGCCGTCGCGGCCAAGCCCGAGAAGGCCAAGCGCCCGGGCCGGGACGCCACGAAGACCGCCCAGCAGCTCAACGCCGCCGGCCAGGTGGACGTGGAGGCCCCCCGCGGAGTGCCGGTCCAGCCCCGCCAGAAGCCGTCGCGCAAATTCTTCCCGTCGAACGAGGGCCCGGCGCCGGCGCCGCCACCCGTGCAGCAGCAGCCGCAGAACCTGTTCGACGCGCTGTTCCGATAGGACAGATCCCGAACCCTGAAACGCGTCCGGTGCCGGGATTCGGACCCATGGGCGGACGCTCCAGCCCACCCTCATCCTGAAGCTCGGCCTGAGGGCCTCGGGTCGGACGGGGCCGGCCGTGACGGCCCGACAGCTTGCCCCCGGAAGCGCGGCGCCATCGGACGCACCCGTCGCGGCGCCTAAGCCTCGTCGCCGCTCCCGAGGGCCGCGAGCACCCGGGCGCCCCTGACCGAGCCGTCGCAGGGCCAGACGTGCCAATCCGCGGCCTGTTCGAGGGCCTCGGCGAGCCGCCGCTTGTAGATATGGCGGGGCAGTTCCTCGGCGCCGAACTGCGAGAGGTGCTCGGTGACGAACTGGGTGTCGGCGAGCCGGTATCGCCCGGCGCGCAGGCGGCCCATCAGGTGGACGAGAGCGACCTTCGAGGCGTCGCGCACCTCGTGGAACATGCTCTCGCCGAAGAAGGCCGCCCCGAGGGAGACGCCGTACAGGCCGCCGACGAGGCGGCGGTCCTCCCCGGCATAGACCTCCACGGTGTGGACGTAGCCGAGATCGTAGAGCGCGCCGTAGAGGTCGCGGATCCGCCCGTTGATCCACGTGCGCTCGCTGTCCCGGCGCGGCGCGGCGCAGCCGTCGATCACCCCGTGGAAATCCGTGTCGCAGCGGACCTCGAACTGGTCGGACCGCACCGTCCGGGCGAGGCGCCGGGGCACGCGGAAATCGTGGAGGGGCAGGACGCCGCGCGCCTTGGGCTCGACCCAGTAGAGGGTCGGGTCGTCGGCATCCTCGGCCATCGGGAAGATGCCCGCCGCGTAGGCCTTCAGCAGGATCTCGGGGGTGATGTCCACGCGGCTGGGATCGTGCATGGCCTCAGTGTCGCGCGCGGGCGGCGCGAAGACCAGAGCCCGGGCGGGGCGCGGTCGCCGCAGATCCGGCCTGAGCCGGTCAGGCCTTCATGCCGCCGTCTTCCAGGAAATGCTCCAGCCAGTGGATGTCGTAAAGCCCGTTCTGCACGTCCGCGTTACGAACCAGGGTCCGGAACAACGGCAGGGTCGTGTCGACGCCGTCGATGACGAATTCGTCCAGCGCGCGGCGCAGGCGCATCAGGCACTCGTTGCGGGTGCGCCCGTGGACGATCAGCTTGCCGATCAGCGAGTCGTAGTGCGGCGGGATCCGGTAGCCCTGGAAGGCGGCGGAATCGACCCGGACGCCGAGACCGCCCGGCGTGTGGTAGTGGGTGATCTCGCCCGGCGACGGGCGGAAGGTCTCCGGGTGCTCGGCGTTGATCCGGCACTCGATGGCATGGCCCTCGACCTTGATGTCGGCCTGCGACACCGACAGCGGACCGCCCGACGCGACCTGGATCTGCTCGATGACGAGGTCGATGCCGGTGATCATCTCGGTGACCGGGTGCTCCACCTGGATCCGGGTGTTCATCTCGATGAAGTAGAACCGGCCGTCCTCGTACAGGAACTCGACGGTGCCGGCGCCGAGATAGCCGAGTTCCTTCATGGCGTTGGCGCAGATGCCGCCGATCTCGGCGCGCATCGATTCGTTGAGCGCCGGCGATCCGCCTTCCTCCCAGACCTTCTGGTGACGCCGCTGGAGCGAGCAGTCGCGCTCCGCGAGGTGGACCGCGCCGCCGCGCCCGTCGCCCAGGACCTGCACCTCGATGTGGCGGGGCTTCTCCAGGTACTTCTCCAGATAGACCGCGTCGTCGCCGAACGCCGCCTTCGCCTCGGACTTGGCCATGCCGATCGCCTGCTCCAGATCGGCCTCGGTGCGCGCCACCTTCATGCCGCGCCCGCCGCCGCCCGACGCGGCCTTGACCAGGACCGGGTAGCCGATCTCGGCGGCGACCCGCTTGGCGGTGACGGCATCCTCGACGCCGCCCTCGGAGCCGGGGACGCAGGGGATGCCGAGCTTCAGCGCCGTGCGCTTGGCCTCGATCTTGTCGCCCATGGTGCGGATGTGCTGCGCCTTGGGGCCGATGAAGCCGATCTGGTGATGGGCCAGAACCTCGGCGAAGCGCGCATTCTCCGACAGGAAGCCGTAGCCGGGGTGCACCGCGTCCGCGCCCGTGATCTCGCAGGCCGCGATGAGGGACGGGATGTTGAGATAGCTGTCGCGGGCGGCCGGCGGCCCGATGCAGACGCTCTCGTCGGCCAGCCGCACATGCATGGCGTCGGCATCCGCCGTCGAGTGGACCGCCACGGTGGCGATCCCGAGCTCCTTCGCGGCCCGCAGGATGCGCAGGGCGATCTCGCCGCGGTTCGCGATCAGGATCTTGTCGAACATCGGACCCGTTAGGGCGTCCTGGCGATCCGAACCGCGCAGGAGGCACTATCCTCTTGTTGTGCGGCGTCTTCCAGGACTGAACGGCGAGCCCGGCGGACGTCCTAACTGATGACGAGCAGGGCCTCGCCGAACTCGACCGGCTGGCCGTCCTCCACGAAGATGGCGGTGACCGTGCCGGCGCGGGGCGCCACGATCTCGTTGAAGGTCTTCATCGCCTCGATGAGGAGCAGCTTGTCGCCGACCGCGACCGTCGAGCCGATATCCACGAAGGCCTTGGCGTCGGGCGAGGGCCGCAGATAGGCGGTTCCGACCATCGGCGACGGCACGCTGCCGGGCTGCGTCCGCACGGGTTCGGCGGGGGCGAGGGCGGACGAAGCCGAGGGCGCCGCCGGCACGGGGGCGGCGATCGCCGCCATCGGCGCCGGGGCCGCGACCTGCACGCTCACGGGTTCGAGCCGCCGCACGACGCGGATGCGCAGGTCGCCCTTCTCGACCTCGATCTCGGACAAGCCGGTCTCGGTGACGAGGTTGGCGAGCTCGCGCACGAGCTCGGGATCGATGGCGTCGTTCTTTGGCATCCGGCCTACTTCGTATCGCGGCGCGCCGCCCGGTTCATCCGGAACGGCGCTGGACCGTGGCCCTGCGGCTGGCGGCTCTTAGACGAAGGCAGCCCGGCGCGACAAGGCCACGCGGAGCACCTTCCGTCATGCGGCGGGCCGACCCTGCCGCTCAGCAGGAGGCGTGGCCGCATTGACGCACGTCGGCGATGGTCTTGCGCATCGGCTCGACGCCGACCGCGCCCGGGATCACCTCGTCGCCGATGATGAAGGCCGGCGTGCCCGACAGGCCGAGCCGGTCGCCGAGACCGCGATTCTCGCTGAGCGCGGCCTTCACCTCGGGCGAGGCCATGTCCTTCTGCAACTTGGCGGTGTCGACGCCGAGGTCCTTGGCCACCTGGATGGCCTTGGCGCCGTTCACCCGGCCCTTGGATTCCAGAAGCTTCTGGTGAAATTCGAACAGCTTTTCGCCCTTAAGCTGCTGACGCACCGCGACGGCAGCCTGGCTGGCCTCGAGGGATTCCGGACCGAGCACCGGGAAATCCTTGATCACGACCCGCAGCTTCGGATCGGACTTGATCAGCGCCTGCACGTCGCCCAGCGCCTTGCGGCAGTAGCCGCAATTATAGTCGAAGAACTCGACCAGCGTGACGTCGCCCGACGGGTTGCCGGCGACCACGTCGTGCGGGCCGTTGAGCAGCGCCTCGCGCGACTCCTTGAGAGCGGCGGCCTGGGCGAGGCGCTGCGTCTCGGTCTGCTGCTTCTCGGCCTCGGCGAGCGCTTCCTGGAGAACCTCGGGGTGCTTGACCAAGTAATCCTTGACGATCGCCTCGATACCGGCGCGCTGCGCGTCCGTGAACGGCGCCGCCGCGGGCGGTTGCGCGGTCTGCGCGAGCGCTGGCGCGGCCGCGAGGCCGAGCGCGAGGATCAGAGCGGGCAGGGGGCGGATGAACGGCATGGATCCTCGCTTGCGGGGCAAGCCGGCCCGCGCGTGGGGCGAGCGGTAGGAACCGGGTTTGGCGTTTTCACGGCACCCGGTCAAATCCGGTGACGACTTCGCGGGGCGATACAGCGGCCGCCGTCGGTCCGGCAGCGCCCGAATCCAGAAGCCGGGCGGCCGCGCCCGGCCAGAGGACCGGCTCGGTCGCACCGGGGCCAAGGCGCTCAGCCAGCACTGACGACAGGCGGGACGGCAAGGGCGGGATCAGGCACGGCTTTGCGGCCGAGGGTACGGGCGGCCGGGCCCAGGCGGCCAAGGTCCTGACGCGGCCCAGCGGGCCCTCCGCTTGAGGCTGGCACCGCGAGGGGCTACCCCGGGGGGCCGGCCTCGCCCGGCGCAGAATGGCAACCGCATGACCCCGATTTCCCGGCGCGCCGCCGCCGTCCAGCCGTTCCTCGCCATGGACGTCATGGCCGCCGCCGCCGCGAAGGCCCGCGCCGGGAGCGACGTGGTGCGGATGGAGGTCGGCCAGCCCTCCGCGCCGGCACCGCAGGCGGTGATCGCGGCCGCGCAGGCGGCCCTGGCCACCGGCCGCGTGCCCTACACGGAAGCCCTCGGGCTGCCGACCCTGCGCGCGCGGATCGCCCGGGATTACGCGGAGCGGCACGGCGTCGCGGTCGGTCCGGAGCGCGTGGTGATCACGACCGGATCCTCGGCCGGCTTCATCCTGGCCTTCATGAGCCTGTTCGACGCCGGAGCCCGCGTGGCGGTGCCGCAGCCCGGCTATCCGGCCTATCGCAACATCCTGTCGGCCCTCGACCTCGTCCCGGCGCCCATGATCCTGCGCGCCGAGGATCGCTTCGCGCCGACGGCCGCCCTCCTCCGCGAGACCCACGCGCGTGCCGCGGTGGCCGGCGTGCTGGTGATGAGCCCCGCCAATCCGTCCGGCACGGTGATCACGGAGGCAGCCCTGCGCGACCTCTGCACGACGACCCGGGCCCTGGGCCTGCCACTGATCTCGGACGAGATCTACCACGGCCTCAGCTACGGGCTGCCCACCGTCACGGCCCTCCAGTTCGATCCGGACGCGGTGGTGATCAACTCGTTCTCGAAGTACCACTGCATGACCGGCTGGCGCATCGGCTGGATGGTGGTGCCGGAGGCGCTGGTCCGCCCGATCGAGCGCCTGGCGCAGAACCTGTACATCTCGGCGCCCTACCTCTCGCAGGTCGCCGCGCTGGCGGCCTTCGATGCCACGGCGGAACTGGACGCCGTGCGCGACGGATACGCGCGCAACCGCGGGATCCTGCTCGACGCGCTGCCCGGCCTCGGCCTGGGGCGCCTCCACCCGGCGGACGGCGCCTTCTACCTCTACGCCGACGTGGCGAACCTCACCGGCGACGCCTCCGACTTCTGCCGGCGGATGCTCGACGAGGCGCATGTCGCGGCGACGCCGGGGCTCGACTTCGACCCGGAGGAGGGTCACCACCACGTCCGGTTCTCGTTCGCGGGCTCGGAGGCCGAGTGCCGCGAGGCGGTCTCCCGCCTGCGCGCCTGGCTGCGCTGACGGTCAGGCGGCTTCCACCGGCACCAGATCGCCGACCGCCTCGAACAGCTGCGCGAAATGCTCGATCACCCGGTCGGGCCCGAGTTCGGCGACCGGGCGGTCGGTGTAGCCGAAGGTGACGGCGACCACCGGGATCCCCGCCGCCTTGGCGGTGTCGATGTCGGTGCGGGAATCGCCGACCATCACGGCCCGGGCCGGGTCGCCCCCCGCCTGCGCGATCGTGCCGGCGAGGTGGCGCGGATCGGGCTTGAACTGCGGGAACGTATCGCGGCCGCAGATGGCCGCGAAGCGGTGGCCGATGCCGAGGATCCGCAGCAGCTCGACCGACTGTCCCTCGTACTTGTTGGTGCAGACCGCGAGCCGGAAGCCCGCCGCTTCCAGCGCGTCGAGGGCCTCGACCACGCCCGGGTAGAGGTGCGACGTGTCGGCGAGGTGGTCGCCGTAATGGGCGATGAAGTCGTCGAACAGGCGCTCGTGATCCTCCGGCGAGAGGGCGCGCCCCTCAGCCTCGAAGCCGCGCCGGATCAGCGCCTTGGCGCCGGCCCCGATCAGGCCCCTGGCCTGCGACAGGGGCAGCTCGGCCAACCCCTCACGCTTCATCAGCACGTTGAGGGTGCCGATCAGGTCGCCCGCGGTCTCCGCGAGGGTCCCGTCCAGGTCGAACACGGCGATCGGCGGGCGGGACGACGGTTCGGCGGACATGGATGCGGGGCTCCTGTTGGGTCCGGTCTCGCTAGCGGTGCGCGGCACGCGGAGCAACCCGACGCCGCGACGCGGGTCCGGGCGCGTGCAGGTACCTTTCCGGACGGGCCCGGTATATGGGACGCCACGCCCCAGACTCGCCCGAAAGCGGCGCGAGAGGCTGCGTTCACCCGCCCCGAGGGATCCGCGATGAAACCGTCTCTGCCCCTCCTGGCCGTGTGCGCCGCGCTCCACGCCCTGCCGGCCGCGGCGGCGTCCTACGAGTTCGTGCCCGCGCCCCAGACCGACCTCAACCGCATGTATCGCGTCGACAAGGTCACCGGTGAGGTGACCTCCTGCCAGTACGGCCTGCAGGAATCGGTGGGCGGGATCGGCCAGACCGTCTGCTTCGGCCCGGGCGAGGGCGCGGGCGCCCAGACCCCGTCGGAATACGGGCTGGTGGCGAGCCGCCACAGCCGCGAGGCCGGCGTCTTCCGCGTGAACTACCGGACCGGCGAGATGAGCATCTGCTTCGTGCTCGTGAAGAAGGAGCAGGTGGTCTGCACCCAGCAGGGCAAGCCCGGAGCCGAGGCCGGATCCGACGCGCCGCTGACCGGCTCGGCGCCCGGCCGCGCCGGGGCCAGCGCCACGCCGACGCAGGGCGGGCGCCCCTGAGGCGGCCGACGCGCGCCGGCCGCCGGTGACGCGGCATTGTCGCGGCATTGTCGGAGCGGGCGTTCCGATCGGACCTGTCCCATGCTAGGGGCCGGCCGGACTCAGCGGAAGGACGATCGGCACAGGATGCGCGCTCCCTCGACCGACATCGCCGACAGGAACCCCGCGCGGTGAGCGGGCCGGACCTGCGCCGCGCGGCGGCGGCACGCGCCCTCGATCTCGTCGAGCCCGGCATGCGGCTCGGCCTCGGAACCGGCTCGACCGCCGCGGCCTTCGTGGCGCTCCTTGGCGAGCGGGTGCGCGACGGGCTCGACATCATCGGGGTGCCGACCTCGGAGGCGACGCGCCTGCAGGCCGAGGGCCTCGGCATCCGCCTCGCCACCCTGGATGAGCAGCCGGACCTCGACCTGACGATCGACGGCGCCGACGAGGTCGATTCTGAGCTGCGCCTGATCAAGGGTGGCGGCGCCGCGCTCCTGCGCGAGAAGATCGTGGCCTTCGCCAGCCGCCGGATGGTGGTGATTGCCGACGCCGCCAAGCGGGTCGCGACGCTGGGCGCCTTTCCCCTGCCGATCGAGGTGAACCCGTTCGGCCTCACCGCCACCCAGCGCGCCGTCGAGGCGGCGGTCGCACGCGCCGGCTGCGCCGGCCCGGTCCGCCTCCGGCACGGGCCGGACGGCGGCGCCGTCGTCACGGACGGCGGGCACCATATCCTCGACGCGCATCTCGGCACGATCCTCGATCCGGAAGGCCTGGGCGCCGCGCTCTGGGCCGTGCCGGGCGTCGTCGAACACGGCCTGTTCCTCGGCATCGCCGACGCCGCGATCCTGGCCGCCGCCCGCGACGGGACGGCCGAAGTCACCGTTCTCGGCAGCCTCGCCTGAGGCGCCGCGCTCCCCTCAGGCCATCGTCTCAAGAAAGCCCCGCATGTCCCGACGCCTCATCGCCGCGCTCGGCCTCGCGCTCCTCGCGTCTCCGCAGGCGGCCTCCGCCCAGGCGAACAAGCCCGCGCCCGCCAAGCCGGCCGCGACGCCCGGCACGGCGGCCGCCAACACGCCCGGCGAGACCTATTCCCAGAGCCACCTCGCGCTCGCCCGCGAGGTGATGCTGAGTTCCGGCATCGCCCGCTCGTTCGATTCGGTGCTGCCGTCCTTCGCGGAGCAGATCCGCAAGCAGGCGGTCACCCGGCCCGAACTCGCCAAAGACCTCGACGAGGTCCTAGCCTCGCTCCAGCCGGAGATGGAGCTGCAGAAGCAGCGCATGATCGGCATCGCGGCGCGCACCTACGCGACCAAGTTCTCGGAGACCGAGCTGAAGGAGATCGCAACCTTCTTCCGCTCGCCCGCCGGCAAGCACTACGTCGAGGCGCAGCCGCAGCTCCTCGACGAGATGGTGCAGGAGATGCAGGACTGGACGCAGGACGTCTCGGAATACGTGATGGTCCGCGTCCGCGCCGAGATGGGCAAGCGCGGACACCAGATGCAGTGAGGACGGCCGCGCCCGGGAGCGGGTCACGGTGACGGACCGCATGGTCGCGGCCGGCCGCCTCTACGCGGCGGGTGGCGGGCTGCTTGCCGTCATGCCGCTCGCGATGGTGCTCGCCAACCGGTCGAGCCCGGCGGTCGTCGGCCTCGCCGCGCTCGCCTTCCTGGCCGGGCGCTGCCTTGAGGACGCCGCCGCCTGCCGGGAGCATCTCCTCCGGCCCCTCGTGAGCGCGCTCGGGGGCACGGCCCTGGCGTTCCTGGCCTGGTGTCTCGTCTCGCTGAGCTGGACCCCGTTCCCGGCGAGCGCGCTCCGGGTGCTCGGCGAGTTCCTGCCGACCCTGGCCGCCGCCTACCTGCTCGCCGCCCTGGCGCCCGGCCGCATCCCGGCCTTCGCGCCGCGCCTGGCCGCAGGCGTGATCGGCCTCGCGGGCCTGCTGATCGCGGGGGATCTGGCGTCCGATCTCGCCCTGGAACGCGCGCTGGGGCGCCGCGTCGCCGCCTTCGTGCACAACAGGCCGGCGCTGACGCTCGATCTCGTGGCCGGCCCGGTGGCGCTGGTCCTGTGGCGGCGGCGCGCCCGCGGCCCCGCGACGGCGGTGATCGCCCTGGCGGCGCTCGGGGTGCTGCGCTCGATCAGCGGGGCCGCGCAGCTCGGCCTGTTGGCCGGCGCCGCGATGTTCGCCCTGGCCCGGGTGCTGCCGCCGCGGATCGGGATCGGGCTGGCCGGCCTCGGCCTCGGCCTCGCGGTGGCCCTCGCCCCGGTCGAGGGCGATCTCCTGGCCCGCATCATGCCGGAGGCCGCCCACGAGCGCCTCGTCCAGTCCTCGTCGCGGGCGCGGGTCGCCATCGCGCGGAGCTTCGGGGCGAGCGTCGCCGCCGATCCCTGGCGGGGCGCGGGCGTCGGCACCAGCGCGCGCTTCGCCGAGACACCCGTCGCCGGGACGGTCCCGCCCGAGATGCGGGTCCTGCTCGGGGTCGGGCACCCGCACAACAGCTTCCTCCAGGTCTGGGCCGAACTGGGGTTGCCCGGCGCGGTCCTCGCCAGCCTCGCGCTGATGCTGCTCCTCGCCCGGATCGCCCGGCTGCCCCAGCCGGACCGGGCCGCGGCCCTCGGTCTCGTCGCCGGCACGGCGGCGATCGCGTTCGTCGAGCACAACGGCTGGGCCGCGTGGTGGACGGCGGGGCTCGGCGCTGCCATCTCGTGGATGCGCGCCGCCTCGAAGCCCGGCGCGATCACGGGATCCGGGATGGACGATTCGGCATGAGCGCGTACGACGTCGACCTCTTCGTCATCGGCGGCGGTTCGGGGGGCGTCCGCGCGGCGCGGATCGCGTCCGGCTACGGCGCCCGGGTGATGCTCGCCGAGGAGTACCGGGTCGGCGGCACCTGCGTGATCCGCGGCTGCGTCCCGAAGAAGCTGATGGTTTACGCGGGCCGGTTCGCCGACGAGTTCGAGGACGCGGCCGGCTTCGGCTGGACGGTGGAGAAGCCCCGCTTCGACTGGGGCACCCTCAAGCGCCGCCGCGACGCCGAGGTGACCCGCCTCGAAGGCATCTACGACGCCAACCTGATCCGCGCCGGGGTCGAGATCGTGCCCGAGCGGGCAGTGATCGAGGATCCGCACATGGTGCGCCTCGTCGGATCGGGGCGGACCGTCCGGGCCGAACGGATCCTGGTGGCGGTCGGCGGGCATCCGGTGAAGGAGCCCGCGGTGCCCGGCATCGAGGGTGCGATCACCTCCAACGAGGTGTTCGAGCTGGAGAGCCTGCCGGAGCGGATCCTGGTCATCGGCGGCGGCTACATCGCGGTGGAGTTCGCGGGCGTCTTCGCCGCGCTGGGAAGCCGGACGACCCTGCTGCACCGCGGCGACCGCCTGCTGCGCGGCTTCGACGACGAGGTCCGGGATGCCCTCGCGGAAGCCTACGGCCACCGGATGGACCTGCGGCTCGGGCGGACGCTCACGCGGATCGAGCGCCACGACGGCAGCCTCCGGGCCGAGCTCGATGACGGCAGCGCGATCCCGGTCGATCAGGTGCTGGTCGCCACGGGGCGGCGTCCGAACGTCGCCGGGCTGGGCCTCGACCGGGTGGGCATCGGGACCGACGCCGCGGGGGCGATCCCGGTCGACGCCTATTCCCAGACCTGCGTCCCGTCGATCTACGCGGTGGGCGACGTGACGAACCGGGCCAACCTGACCCCGGTGGCGATCCGCGAGGGGCACGCCTTCGCCGACACGGTCTTCGGCGGCAAGCCGGCCTGCGTCGACCATCGCCTGATCCCGACCGCGGTGTTCTCCACCCCCGAGATCGGCGTGGTCGGCCACACCGAGGCGGCGGCGCGGGAGGTCTACGGGAAGATCGACGTCTACAAGGCGCGTTTCCGCCCCATGAAGGCGACCCTGTCGGGCCGCGAGGAGCGGATCTTCATGAAGGTGCTGGTCGACTGCGCCACCGACCGGGTGGTGGGCGTCCACATCTTCGGCCACGACGCCGGCGAGGTCATCCAGGCGGTGGGCATCGCCGTGACGATGGGCGCCACCAAGGCCGATTTCGACCGCACGATCGCGGTCCATCCCACCGCCGCCGAGGAACTCGTGACCATGCGGGTCCCGGAGGTCACCAAGCATCCGGTGGGCGTCGGCTGAGGACTCCGCGGCGCAGGCCCTCGACGCGGTGCTCGCCCGAGCCATATCAGGGTCATGGGCAAGCAGGGCGCAGGCAAGGGACGGGGCGGCGACGACGCGCATGCGCGTCGACAGGCGGTCATCGACGGCCTGCTGGCCGACGCCCTGCGCCCGGCCTTCCACCGGCCGCCGAGCCACGAGGCGCTGCCGCCGGACATCCGGCACGCCATCGACCAGCTCCTCGCCAAGGCAGAATCCCAGCGCAGCCGCTGCCTGACCTACGACGACCTTGAGGAGGCCCTGCCGCCCCGCGACGTCTCGGCGGAGGATCTCGAGGCCATCTTCTGGATCCTCGCCGAGCACGGGATCGAGGTCGAGGACGGCGAGGCCTGACGCGTCGGCGTGCCTGCCCCTGCACGCCCGGCACTCGCAACGCGGCGGGAACCCCTCTATAAGCCGCGCTTCGCGCACGAAGCGCGGTCGCACGAAAGGTGCGCGGAGAGAGGTCATGGGCGAGCGTTGGACACCGAAGAGCTGGAGACATCTGCCGATCGAGCAGGTGCCCGCCTATCCGGACGCCGCCGCGCTGGGTGCCGTCGAGACGCAGATCGCGAGCTTTCCACCGCTGGTGTTTGCCGGTGAGGCCCGCAAGCTGAAGGCCGCGCTCGCGCGTGTCGGAGCGGGCGAGGCCTTCCTGCTGCAGGGCGGCGACTGCGCCGAGAGCTTCGACGAGCATTCCGCCGACAACATCCGCGACTTCTTCCGCGTGTTCCTGCAGATGGCGATGGTGCTGACCTTCGCGGGCGGCTCGCCCGTGGTGAAGGTCGGGCGCATCGCCGGGCAGTTCGCGAAGCCGCGCTCCTCGCCCACCGAGACCCTCGACGGGGTCAGTCTGCCGAGCTACCGCGGCGACATCGTCAACGGCATCGGCTTCACGGACGAGTCCCGCGTGCCGGATCCGCGGCGTCAGCTGGAAGCCTACCGCCAGTCGGCCGCGACCCTGAACCTGCTGCGCGCCTTCGCGACCGGCGGCTACGCCAACCTGGAGAACGCGCATCGCTGGATGCTCGGCTTCGTGAAGGATTCGCCGCAATCCTCGCGCTACCAGGATGTCGCCGGCCGCATGACCGACGCCCTCGACTTCATGCGGGCGATCGGCATCAATCCGGAGACCCATCCGGAGGTGCGGACCACCGATTTCTACACCAGCCACGAGGCCCTGCTGCTCGGCTACGAGGAGGCGCTGACCCGCGTCGATTCGACGACGGGCGACTGGTACGCCACCTCCGGCCACATGCTGTGGATCGGCGACCGGACCCGGCAGCCGGACCACGCCCACGTGGAATACGCCCGCGGCATCAAGAACCCGATCGGCCTCAAATGCGGTCCGTCGATGAAGGCCGACGGCCTGATCCGGCTGATCGACATGCTCAATCCGGACAACGAGGCCGGACGCCTGAGCCTGATCTGCCGCTTCGGGGCCGACAAGGTGGGCGACCACCTGCCGGCGCTGATCCGGGCCGTGGAGCGCGAGGGCCGCAAGGTCGTCTGGATCTGCGATCCGATGCACGGCAACACCGTGGCGGCGGGCCGCTACAAGACCCGGCCCTTCGAGCGGGTCATGCAGGAGATCGAGGGCTTCTTCGGCGTTCACCGGGCCGAGGGCACCTTCGCGGGCGGCATCCACCTGGAGATGACCGGCAAGGACGTGACCGAGTGCACGGGCGGCGCCCGGGCGCTGACCGCTGACGACCTGCAGGACCGCTATCACACCTACTGCGACCCGCGTCTCAACGCGGAGCAGGCGCTGGAGGTGGCGTTCCGCACGGCCGAGCTGGTCAAGGCCGAGCGCAGCCACGTGGAGCGGCCGCGCCTCGACGCGGCGGAGTAGGGCGGGGGCGCGGGCGGCAGGCCCGCGCCGGCCCTGTCCCGGACGGACGACGCGACAGCAGGACCCGGACCGGGACGGACGGCACGGGGCCGCGGGCGGCTCCCGTCTCGACAGCGAGGCGGCGCGACGACCGGCGCCGGGTTCCGGGGCGACGCCGCCGCTGTCCCGCGCGCCGGGGGCGGGGAACCGCCCTGGAGCGCGGTCGCCGAGGCCCTCGATCCGCTCAGGCGATGGCCCGGCTGGCCCCGTTCCAGCGCAGGATCACCGCGGCGACCTCGGAGACCGGCACGGGGCGGCTGAAGAGGTAGCCCTGAACCTCGTCGCATCCCTCGGCACGCAGCTGCGCGAGCTGGGCCTCGGTCTCGACACCCTCGGCGGTGGTCGTCATGCCGAGGCTCGCGCCCAGGCCGATCACGGCCCGGACGATGAAATCCGTCCCGTCCTTGATGCAGAGATCCCGCACGAAGGACTGGTCGATCTTGATCTTGTCGAAGGGGAAGCTGCGCAGGTAGCTCAGCGACGAGTAACCGGTCCCGAAATCGTCCATCGCGACCCGCACGCCGAGCGCCTTGAGACTGTGCAGGATCGCCGTTGTGGCGCCGGGATTGGCCACCAGCACCGATTCGGTGATCTCCAGCTCCAGGCGCCGGCCCGGCAGTCCGGTCCAGCGCAGGGCCTCGCGCACCGCCGTGACGAGGCTCGCCGACGTGAACTGCACCGCCGAGACGTTGACGGCGACCTTGAGCCCGTCCGGCCACCGGGTGGCTTCCTCGCAGGCCTGGCGCAGGACCCACTCGCCCAGCGGCACGATCAGGCCGAGTTCCTCGGCGATCGGGATGAATTCGGCCGGCGAGATGAAGCCGCGCTGCGGGTGGTTCCAGCGCAGCAGGGCCTCGAAGCCGCAGATCCGGTCCGTGTCGAGGCTGTAGATCGGCTGGTAGTAGACCTCGAAGGCCTCGCGGGAGAGGGCGTCGCGCAGGTCGCGTTCGAGAACGCGGCGCGCCTGGAGACGGGCATCCATCTCGGGCTCGAAGAACCGGAACGAGCCCCGCGCCTCGGCCTTGCCGCGGTCGAGGGCGACCTCGACGTTCTTCAGGAGCTTCTCGCCGCCGGACCCGTCGCCCGGCGCCAGCGTGATGCCGATGGTCAGCCCGACGCTGATCTCGTGGCTGCTCAGGCTGTAGGGGGCACCCACCACCTCGATGATGCGGCGCGCCAGCACGGCGGCGTCCTCCGGGCGGTCGATGCCGCGCTGGACGATGATGAACTCGTCGGCGCCCAGGCGGGCGACGCAGTCGATCTCGCGCACGCAGGCGGTGAGCCGGTTGGCGACCGCGGCCAGCAGTTCATCGCCGACGCCGTGGCCCAGGGTCTCGTTCACGGGCCGGAAATCGTCCAGGTCGACGGCGAAGACCGCGAAGCCGTGCTCGCGCCCGGCCTGGGCCATCGCCGCCTCGATGTGCTGGCTCAGGGCTACGCGGTTCGGCAGCCCCGTCAGCATGTCGTGGTGGGCCAGGAACGCGATGCGCGCCTCGGCGCGTCGGCGCTCGGTGACATCCTCGTAGGTGGCCACGAAGCCGCCGTCCGCGGTCTGGCGACGGTCGATGGCGACGATGCGTCCGTTGGCCAGCTCCTGGAAGTGGGTGCGCCACACACCGTTCAGGTAGGACTCGCCCTGTTGCCGGATCAGCGTGTCCAGGTCGCAGCCGGGGTGATTGCCGGCCGCCAAGCTCGCCGAGAGGACCTCGACAGCGGTCATCCCCGGGACGACGACTCGCGGCGGAAGGCCGTAGATCTCGCCGTAGCGCCGGTTGACCACCATCAGGCGGTCCTGCGCGTCGTAGAGGCAGAGACCCTGCGACATGTTGTCGAGGGCGGCGTCGAGACGAAGGTTGGTCTGCCTGAGGCGATCCTCCTGCTCCTTCAGCAGGCTGATGTCGCTGCACACCGCGATGAACCCGCCCTGCTGGGTGGCGCTGCGGCTGACCCGCAGCCAGCGGCCGTCGTCGAGGCGGAGGTCGCCATCCCGTGCGAGCGCCCGGAAACAATCCGCCAGGCCCTCGGCTTCGGCGGATTCGGGTCCGCCGGCCGGCATGTCCAGGCGGGTTCCCGCTTCCATGGCGGCCTCGAGGCCGTCGAAGAAGTGCAGGGCCTGATCGTTCGCGAGGGCGATGCGCCCGGCCGCGTCGACGATCACCACCGCCTCGCGGGACGTCTGGAGGGCATCGGTGACCAGCGCCTCGGCCCGGCGACGCTGGCTGACTTCGCGCGCCATCATGGCCCGGATGTTGTCGCGCATCGCCGCCATGGATTGCAGCAGGCTGCCCAGTTCGTCGCGACCGCCCGCCGGGATGCGGTCTTCGAGGCGCCCGCTGGCGATGCGCTCGGCGGCGGCCGAAGCCGCGGCCAGCGGCCCGCTGATGCGCCGGTGGAGCAGCCACGCGATGAGCGCGCAGGTCACGATGGCGAGGGCGGCCGCGATGGCGTTGAGCCGCATCTCCCAGGCGACCAGCGTGCGCGCCGCCTGCCGGAAGGTGAAGCCGTCGCCCGCCGTGTGATTCACCAGCAGGTCGATCTGATTGTCCACCACGCTGGCCTGCTGGTCGAGGGCATCCCAGCGCTCCGGCCGGGCCGTGGCGGGATCGAACGTCCGGCGCATCTCCTCCCAGGCGGCGACCGCCGCCTGGACCGCGCCGGCCGTCCGGACCGCCCGATCGGACTGGGAGCGCTCGACCGCGATCGTCAGATCCTCGGCCAGCGTCGTCGACAGCTCCGCGATCTCCGCGTCGAGCTTGGCCGTCTCGGCCGCGCCGTGACGGCTGATCCGCCGGGCGAAGGCCATCCGCATCTTGGCGAAATCGGCCGCCGTCGCGCGGGCGTAATTGATGGACATCAGGGATTCGTCGTACGTGCGATTGATCAGCGTCCCGATGTGGGAGATCGCGATCACCGCGTAGAGCCCGAGCGCCCCCGACAGCAGGCTCATGCCCAGGAAGGCGACGAAGATCCGGCCCCGGATCGTGGTGGTCAGCCCGAAGGTCCGACGCGCCGCGCGTCCCTGCCGAGGCTGCTCGTATCCGTCCGCCGCTGTGTCGGGGTCTCGCATCGCACCGGTCGCCGCATCGCACGTCCGATCACGTGTAATTGCCACATGTTAAGAGGCGCTTATGCGTCCGTTTCCAGAATTTCCTGGGATGGCGACCGCATCGGACGATCTAAAAGCCGACTGATCGAGGAGATCCGCGATAGTTTGCGCATCGAGAAAATGGTTTCTCAAGGAAGTACCGGCAAAGCTGATCTCGTGATGCCGGGGACTAACATGTTCGCCTCGAAACTGCGGGTGTCCGACTTTGCACCCTGTCCGACAATGATCCCCGCCGCGCTGGCCCTGGTGGCGGGTGCGCTGTGCGGCTTGGTATTGACGGGAACCCTGCAGGCCGCCGGAACGGCCGTGTCCCAGAAAGGACGCATGTTCCATCCGGGCAATCTCGTCGTCGGCCGCGGCGACACGATTACCTTCGTCAACGACGACAGCGACCTGCTGCATCACGTCTTCGTCGAATCGGACAGCTTCAGCTTCGATTCCGGCGATCAGGAACCCGGCAGCCGGACGCCGGTCACCTTCACCGAGCGTGGAACCTTCCAGGTCCTCTGCGGCATCCATCCGAAGATGAAGCTCGTCGTCCGCGTGGACTGAGCCCCGTCAGCGCTGGGCCGAGCGTATCGCCGGCGCCCCGGTCGCCGGCGTCACCCGCTCGATCGCCTGACCGTCGCGGAGGTCCGGCGGCGGGCTGTAGATGATGTGGCTGTCCGCCGACAGGCCGGATTCCAGCTCCAGGGTCCGCCCGAGATCGCGCCGCACCCGCACGGTCCGCCACGTCACCCGATCGTCGCCGCCGACCTCGGCGACCTGCAGGCCCTGGGTATTGAACACCGTGGCCTCCGCGGGGACCGAGACCGACGGCGCGCCCCGCGGGATCTTCAGGGTCACGTAGGCGTAGAGCCCGGCCCGGAGGATCCGGTCCGGGTTGGGCACGTCGACCTGCGTGGTGAGGGTGCGCGATGCGGCGTTCAATGCGACCGAGCTGCGCTCCACGAAGCCGTCGAAGCTGCGACCCGGAAGCTGCGGCACGGTGATCACCGCCTCGACGCCCGGCTTGACCCCGACTGCATCGTTCTGCGGCACGTTGACGGTGATGCGCAGGATGCTGTCCTGATCGATGCTCAGAAGCGGCGTGCCGCCGTTGTCGGCCCGCACGAGATCGCCGACATCGACGTTGCGGGTCGTGACCACGCCGTCGAAGGGCGCTACGACCCGCTCGAAGGCGGTCAGCGCCCTCAGCCGCTCGACCGCGGCCTCCTGCGTCCGGATGTTGGCGGTCGCCACCTTCACGCCGGCTTCCGCGGCCGCAAGGGTCGCCGCCTGGGAGAGCACGCCGGCCTGCGCGTTGTCGGCGTTCTGCCGCGAGGCCCAGCCCTGAACGGCCAGCGTCGTGGTGCGGTTGTTGGTCAGGTTGGCGAGGTTCACGTTGGCGCGGGCCTGCTCGACCTGCGCCTGCGCCTGGAGCAATTGCGCCTTCAACTGGCCGACCTGCGCCTCGGCCTGCGCCAGTTGCTGGTCGAGGTCGGGGGCGGCGATCCGCAGCAGAAGGTCTCCGGCCTTGACCCGGGAGCCGATATCGACGCGCCGCTCCGCGATGTAGCCGGTGGCGCGGGCAGCGATCGACGCCGTTGTGAAGGCCTGCATCTCGCCGGGCAGTACCAAGTCCAGCGGCCCCGCCGCGCGCTCCGCCACGACCGTGCGGACCTGCGGGATCAGGGACTTGGTCTGCTCCAGCGTGGCGGTCGCCTCGGCGTCCCGCCGCCAGTGGCCGTAGCCGCCCCAGGCCAGCAGACCAATCCCCACGAGACCGACGAGCAGGAACGGAGCCTTGCCGGGCGGCGGGGGGATGTCCTCTCCCGCGTCGTGCGCCTTCATCCGACCGGCTCTCCGCCCGAGCGTGAAGCCGGGACTGCGGGATGGTAGCGGTGGTAACCGACGACCGCCAGAGCGGGTTTTGGCCGCATCGGTGCCGGATCAGTGCCGCCTAGGCCGGACGGGGACCGGCCAAGCGCGGGCGTCCGCTCAGGCGCTTGTGCAGATGGACCATCAGGGCGATCCCGAAGAGCGGCGTGAGCAGGTTGAGGATCGGCACCACCATCAGGCCCGCGAGGAGGCATCCGGCTGCCAGCGTCCGGCCCGAGAAGGCCCGGCGCATCTCGGCGGCCTCGGGAAGGGGGCGAAACCGCGCGGCCGCCATCTCGAAATACTCGCGGGCGAGCAGGTAAGCGTTGGCGGCAAAGAAGGCCGCGATCCCGATCACCGGGACGAAGAAGATTACCAACGCGGCGAGGTTTACCAGCAACGTCACACCGGCGAACCGGGCCGCGTACAGCATGGCGGTCCCGAACGGCATGGCGCGGCCCGGCGGATCCTCGGGAAAGTCGGTCCGCTCCACGATGGCGGCCGCGTCGTCGAGGAAGAAGCCAGCCACCAGAATCGAGATCGCCGGCATCAGGTAGGCCAGCACGACGACGAGGCCGAACCCTGCGAGATAATAGGCGAGGCTGTCGAGGATCGGGTACTGAGCGGAGATGTGGTGGCTCGCCTGGAACGCCTGGATCAGGCGGGTCAAAGCAAGCCAGATCAGCGCCAGGAGCCCCAGCGTCAGGCCGAGGGATTTCCAGAGGATCGCCCGCAGCGGCGGGGAAAAGGTCTGGCGCAAAGCCGCCGTGGCGGACTCGACGAGCATCGGGCGAAGGTTCCGGCCCGCGCCAGGCGCGGCGCGGCTGCGTTGTGAAGCGATGCGACCGGTGGCGCAAGGTCGTCGCGGTGGCTCGGATGGATGACGGGGAGGACACGTGCAGGACAGAGGGACGGACACCCCGGCGGTTCAGGCTCACGGCTTCAGGAGCGCCGATCCGCCGCATCGGCCTGCCTACGTATCGCGTCTCGCGGCGCTTCCGGATGCGCCGGAGGTCCTGGTGATCGGGGCCGGCGCGGCCGGCATCGGCGCGGCGCGGACACTGTTGGCGCGGGGCGTCAGGGTGGCAGTGCTGGAGGCGCGGGATCGCGTGGGGGGACGCGCTCACACGGTCGCCCTGCGCGGCCATGCCCTGGATCTGGGTGCGCACTGGCTCCACGCCGGACCGATCAATCCCCTGGTCGCCCTCGGGCGCGCCCGCGGCGAGCGGCTGCGCCGAGCTCCACAGGACAGCCACGTCTGGGTCGATCGCCGCCCCGGCGGGCCGGATGCGGTTCGCGCTAATGCTCGCGCCTTCGAACGCGCCGATCGGGCCATGACACGCGGCGCCGCGCAACCCGGTTCGGACCGCCCCGCCTCCAGTGCCCTGCCGCCTGGGTTGGGTCCGTGGGGCCGACGGGTTGTTCAGGTCCACGGCCTCGTGTCCGGCAGACCTCTGAGTGAGGTCTCTCTGCAAGACTTCCCCAGCCTCGAGTATAGTGAGAATTTCTTCCTTGCCGACGGCTACGGCAGCTACCTCGCCCGCCTCGCCGACGGACTACCGGTGGCGCTGTCCACCCCGGTGACGCGGATCGACTGGTCAGGCGAGCGCGTCCGGGTCACTGCGGAGAGCGGCGCGGAATACCGTGCCCGAGCGGTGATCGTCACCGTGCCCCTGATGGTGCTGCGCGATGGCCCGACCTTCTCACCGCCGCTTCCGAACGCGGTTCAGGCCGCGATCAGCGGCTTCTCCACGGGCATCTACGAGCACGCCGTGCTCCACTGGCCGTCGAGCCCGTTCCGGGGCCGCGACCGGCTGGCGGCGATCCATGGCGGGCGGCGAGCCCCGGCGGGCCTGCTCACCCGTATCGACGGCACGCCGTTCCACTACTACGAACTCGACCTCCACGAGGCCGCGGCGATCGATGCCGCCGGCTCGGGGCCCGACGGCGTGCGCCGCCACGTCCGCGCAGTCCTCGGCGCTTTCTTCGGCCGGGCGCGGTTACGTGACCTGACCATCCCGGCGGTGAGCGCGTGGCGCCACGATCGTTGGTCGCTGGGATCCTGGGCGGTCGTACCGCCCGGCCACGCGCCCGCCCGCCAGTTCCTGCGGGAGCCGCTCGCGGGCACCGTCTGGTTCGCGGGGGAGGCGCTCTCGCGGGAGCAGTGGGGGACGGTGGGCGGCGCCTACGAGGAGGGAACGCGGGCTGCGGGGTCGGTCGCCGAGGCCGTCGCCGGCACTCTCCCGGAGCGTGCCCGCGCGAGCACAGGTTGAGGCACGCGCACCGCGCAGGCATTGGGCCAGCTTGCCGGGCTCGGACAAGACGGGCATCCCCCGGGCCAAGAGCTTGAGGGGGCCGCAATGGATTGGATCGAAGGCATCGGATACCTCGGCACCGCGCTGACGATCTCGGCCACCGCGATGAGCACGATGATCCCACTGCGGATCATCTCGCTCTGCGCAAGCTGCGCGGTGATCACGTACGGCATCCTCATCGGGAGCATGCCGGTGGTGCTCACCGAAGTCATCCAGATGCCGTTCAACGCCTACCGGCTCTGGCAGATGCTGCGTCTCGTCCGGGACGTGGAGACCGCGGCCGACGGAGACCTGTCCCTCGAATGGCTGCGCCCCTTCGGCTCGCGCCGGCCGTTCGGCGTCGGCGAGGTGGTCTTCAGCAAAGGTGATACTGCCGACGAGATGTACTACATCGAGAGCGGCGTATTCCGGATCACAGAAGTCGGGATCGAAGTCCGTAAAGGGGCCATCGTCGGCGAGCTCGGCCTCCTGTCCCCCGGAAATGCGCGCACCGCTTCGCTGGTCTGTATCGAGGCCGGACACGCGTTGTGCGTGTCGTATTCGGACGTCAAGCAGCTCTACTACCAGAACCCGGAATTCGGATTCTATTTCCTCAAGCTGACCAGTGAGCGCCTCTTCCAAGGCGTGCAGGGCATGGCGAAACCGCAGGTTGTGGCGGGGGACGCCCTGTGAGACGTCGGCCGGAATCGCTTACCGCCCGTTTGACCCGGCCATTCCCACCGACGCCCTGATCCCGAGCTATGGCGAAGCCGCCCCGGAGGTCTGCTTCCCACAGGCCTAGGATTCGACGCGGGACTACCGGCAGGAATCGGGATTAAGCGGTCGCCCGCTCAGGACAACCGCCGATGGGAGTTCTCCACGTCGAACGGCGCTTCAGAGCATGCTCGGCAGGATCCGGTCCGGCGGCCGGTGGCCGTCCATGAAGGTCTTGATGTTGATGATGACCTTCTCGCCCATGTCGGTGCGGCTCTCGTAGGTCGCCGAGCCCATGTGGGGCAGGAGAACCACCTTTCCCTGACGGGCGAGCTTCACCAGCCGCGGGCTGACCGCGGGCTCCTGCTCGAACACGTCGAGGCCGGCCGCCGAGATCTCCCCGCCCTCGATCAAGCGCGCGAGGGCATTCTCGTCGATGACCTCGCCGCGGGCGGTGTTCACGACGACGGCCTCGGGCTTGAGGAGCTTCAAGCGCCGCGCCGAGAGCAGGTGATAGGTGGCCGGCGTGTGGGGGCAGTTCACCGACACGATATCGACCCGCGCCAGCATCTGGTCGAGGGATTCCCAGTAGGTCGCGTCGAGCGCGCTCTCGATGGCGGCGGGCACCCGGCGGCGGTTGTGGTAATGCACCTGCAGTCCAAAGGCGCGAGCGCGCTTGGCCAGCGCCTGACCGATTCGCCCCATACCGACGATACCGAGCCGCTTGCCGGTGATCCGCCGGCCGAGCATCCAAGTCGGCGACCAGCCGGTGGTCCACTCGTCGTCCGGGATGATGCGCGCGCCCTCGGTGACCCGGCGGGCCACCGCCAGGATCAGAGCCATCGTCATGTCGGCGGTGTCCTCGGTCAGCACGCCGGGCGTGTTGGTGACCGTGATGCCCCGCTCCAGCGCCGCCGCCACGTCGATGTGATCGACGCCGTTGCCGAAATTGGCGATCAGCCGCAGGTTTGGACCGGCCTGCGCGATCAGCCCGGCATCGATCTCGTCGGTTACCGTGGGGACGAGCACGTCGGCTTCGCGCAGGGCTACCGCCATGGCGTCCGCGCCCATGGGAGCATCATCGGAATTGAGCCGGACGTCGAACAGCTCGCGCATCCGCGTCTCGACGGCATCCGGAAGGCGCCGCGTCACGACCACCAGCGGCTTGCGCTTCGACACGTCTCTCTCCCCCGTCGCCCCACGGCCCTGGTTGCAGCGCGTGTCCGGTGACTTCCGTCCGGACCGCTTCCCGCAAGCGTCCGTTAACCGAACTCGGCCAGACAGGATCGGGTACGAGGCGCCGGTTTCGGAGCCTGTTCCGACCCACTGGCCTCTCTACCAGAGGTGGGCCGGAACACAATCGGAAGCCGGCCCGGCCCGCTTCTGAATGGCCCGGCACTCGAACCCGTCACGTCCGAAAATGGGAGAGGACCATGCGCGTGTCACGCCTCCGCTTCGCCATCGGGGCGCTGGTGGCCGGCGGCCTCGCGACCGGAGCCGTGGCGGCCCCCGCGGGACCGGAAACGGGCGTCGGTCCGGTGACCAAGCTGCCGCTACCGCGCTATGCCAGCCTGAAGACCGATCGCGTCAATCTCCGGGAGGGTCCATCGAAGGATCACCGGACCCTCTGGGTCTTCCAGCGCGCCGGCCTGCCGGTGGAAATCGTCGGCGAGTTCGAGACCTGGCGCCGAATCCGCGATTCGGAAGGGACGGAGGGTTGGGTGCTGCATTCACTTCTCTCGGGGCGCCGCACGGCCCTCGTGAATGCGGGCCCCGACAAGGGCGTCGAGAAATCCGCCGTATCGCTTCGGGCCAAGGCCGATGACGGGGCGCCGGACGAAGCGCGACTGCAGACGGGCGTGATCGGCAACGTCAAGAGCTGCACCGGAACGTGGTGCCGCCTGATCGTGGCATTACCGAACAAGCGGGATGTGGATGGTTACATCCGGCAGAACCGGCTCTGGGGCGTCTACCCGAACGAGGTCGTGGAGTAGCTGTTCGTGCAGTGCCTCCCTGTGATGGACGTATCACCGAGGGTTCGGCGAGCCCCGACCACCCATTCGGCAACACCTTCCGGGGTGCGCGTGAAGTGGCACGATCAGGCTGGGGAGCAAGGCCGCTGGTTTTTCCGAGGCCCTGACGCCAGTCGCTCCATCGTCGCGGGCCGCACAGCGGAGCCTAGGATTGGAAACCGCTGAACCTCACAGGATCAGCACCAACGGCGTTTTCGATTCCCCGGCCCGACTGTGGCGCAGTCCTCGTTCTAGAACGCGAAAGGCCCGGACTATGCCGGGCCTCATGCCGATCTTGAACATTTCGCGTCGTGGGGACGACGGCTTCAGCCCTAGCGGCGACCCGCCGGTCGGCTGCGGCGCAGGCGGACGATCACCTCGACACCCGCGATCTCCATACCTTCGGGCGCCTCGGGCAGCGAATCGACCGTAATGCCGCAATCGGGCATGTCGATCACCTGACTCTCATCCTCGAGATAAAAGTGGTGGTGCTCGCTCGGGTTGGTGTCGAAGTATGCCTTCGAGCCATCTAGGGCGAGCTGGCGAAGCAGACCCGCCTCGGTGAACTGGTGCAACGTGTTGTAGACCGTCGCCAGGGAGACCGGCACCTTCGCGCGCATGGCCTCGTCGTAGAGCATCTCGGCCGTCAGATGCCGGTCGCCCCGACCGAACAGCAGCCAGCCGAGGGACAGACGCTGCCGCGTCGGCCGCAGGCCAGCCCGGCGCAGGCGATCGCGCAGGTCGGAGAGCGGGCAGCCGCGGCGCGGGGTCCCGTTGGCCTCCAGCTGAGGGAGGGGGACCCGCCCGTTGAAGACGGCCTGGAATGGCACCGGTTCGGACATTGCTGGACTGAACGCTCGACAAAGGGGCCGGGGGAACGGACTTACCTCTAGTATATGAGACGGGCCCGGCTGTCGCAACCCGACGCCCGCACGGCCGCGATGGGTGGCAATGGCTTTGAAGGCGCTGCGCCCCGTGCTAACCCGCGCGCCTCCGCAAGGGCGAGCGACGCCGCCCGAGAACGCGCCCTGCGCGCATCACCGAGGAAACAGCCACCGCAATGCCGCCAGACGCCGAGACACCCGCGCAGGGCACGAGCCGCAGGTCGCATTACACCTACGAAGACCTTCTGGCCTGCGGGCGCGGCGAACTGTTCGGGCCCGGCAACGCGCAGCTGCCACTGCCGCCCATGCTGATGTTCGACCGGATCACGTCGATCGCCGCCGACGGAGGCGCCCACGGCAAAGGGCACGTGACGGCTGAGCTCGACATCAGGCCGGATCTCTGGTTCTTCCCCTGCCACTTCCAGGGCGACCCGGTGATGCCGGGCTGTCTCGGCCTCGACGCCCTGTGGCAGATGCTCGGTTTCCACCTCGGATGGCTCGGCTCGCCGGGACGCGGCCGTGCTCTCGGGGTGGGCGAAGTGAAGCTCGCCGGCCAAGTGCTGCCGTCGATCAAGAAGGTCGTGTACAACGTCGATGTGAAGCGCGTCCGCCAGGGCAAGCTCGTCCTCGGCATCGGCGACGGCTGGCTGGAGGCCGACGGCGAGCGCGTCTACCAAGTCCAGGACATGCGGGTAGGCCTGTTCCAGAGCTGAGCCGGATTCGCGCGACTGATGTTCGAGGCTGGTCTGCAACGCCGGACGTTTTCGGCTGTTGAGATTGTGTCCGCGTCACCTTACCTGACCGGAACGCGGCGCGGGCGACCGAAGCCGCGACGGAGGTAATGTCACCATCATGCGCCGTGTCGTCATCACCGGGATGGGCATCGTCTCGTCCATCGGCAACAACACGCAGGAGGTGCTCGCCTCCCTTCGCGAGGCCCGCTCGGGCATCGCGCGCGATGCCAGCTACGCGGAGCACGGCTTCCGAAGCCAGGTCTCCGGCGCGCCCTCCCTCGATCCGGAGGGCGTCGTCGATCGGCGCGCCATGCGCTTCCACGGCGGCGGCACCGCCTGGAACCACGTCGCCATGGATCAGGCGATCCAGGATTCCGGCCTGGAGCAGGGCGACATCTCGAACGAGCGCACCGGCATCATCATGGGCTCGGGCGGCCCCTCGACCCGGGTGATCGTCGAATCGGCTGCCATCGCCCGCGACAAGGGACCGAAGCGCGTCGGCCCGTTTGCCGTGCCGAAGGCGATGTCGTCGACCGCCTCGGCGACCCTGGCGACATGGTTCAAGATCCGCGGCGTGAACTACTCGATCTCGTCCGCCTGCGCGACGTCGAATCACTGCATCGGCAACGCTGCCGAGATCATCCAGGGCGGCCGTCAGGACATCATCTTCGCGGGCGGATGCGAGGATCTCGACTGGACGCTGTCGGTGCTGTTCGACGCCATGGGCGCGATGTCGTCCAAGTACAACGATACGCCGTCGCGCGCCTCCCGCGCCTACGACGCCAATCGCGACGGCTTCGTCATCGCGGGCGGGGCGGGCGTGCTCGTGCTCGAAGAGTTGGAGCACGCCAAGGCGCGCGGCGCGCGGATTTACGGCGAGGTCGCGGGCTACGGTGCCACCTCGGACGGGCACGACATGGTCGCGCCCTCCGGCGAGGGTGCCGTGCGCTGCATGCGTCAGGCGCTCGACGGGCTGAAGGGGGCCAAGATCGACTACATCAACCCGCACGCCACCTCGACGCCTGTCGGCGATGACAAGGAGATCGAGGCGATCCGCGAGGTGTTCGGCCGGGGCGAGGCCTGTCCGCCAATCTCGGCAACGAAGTCGCTGACCGGCCACTCGCTCGGTGCCACTGGTGTTCAGGAGGCAATCTACAGCCTCCTGATGATGAACAACGGCTTCATCTGCGAAAGTGCGCATATCGACGAGCTGGATCCCGCCTTCGCCGACATGCCGATCCTCCGGAAACGTCGCGATGATGCGAAGCTCGGTCACGTCCTGACCAATTCCTTTGGTTTCGGCGGCACCAATGCCACGCTGGTTCTGAAACACGTGGACGCCTGACCTGACCTCATCTGGAACCGCCGCCCACGGGCGGCGTTTACCCGACGTTGAGATCTGGTGATGGCGATGGGTACATTCATACTCGGCACGCTGAGC
Source organism: Methylobacterium longum (assembly GCF_022179385.1). GTDB lineage: Bacteria > Pseudomonadota > Alphaproteobacteria > Rhizobiales > Beijerinckiaceae > Methylobacterium > Methylobacterium longum. Next base: position 226,906 of record NZ_BPQS01000006.1, read on the forward strand.
GGCCTGATGATCGCCGGTTGTGCTGCCATCTATGCCAAGCAGGTGCTGATTGAGGAGGCCCGTTCTCGCACGGACGGCTATTTCTGACCTCGGACCACGCACCGGGAACGCCCCGCCGATCGGCGGGGCTTTTTTTTGCCCCGCGAAGACCGCAGGTCCGTTTGGCGCGTGCGTCGAGCCGCGTTAAGAGCACCTCGCTAAACTCCCGATCATCGGGACTTCGGTCGCTCGCACGGCGGCTCGCCCTCGCTCCGAGGTCGCGGGCTCGTTCAGGATAGGGTCGGCATGACAGGTTTGATGGCGGGCCGGCGCGGCCTGATCATGGGGGTCGCCAACGATCACTCGATCGCCTGGGGCATCGCAAAGGCGCTTCACGCCGAGGGTGCCCGCCTCGCATTCACCTATCAGGGCGAGGCGCTGGGCCGGCGGGTGGCGCCGCTCGCCGCCAAGCTCGGCTCCGACATCGTCCTGCCCTGCGACGTGGAGGATCTTGCCTCCGTCGACGCAACCTTCGAAGCGCTCGACGCGCGCTTTGACGGCGGACTCGACTTCGTCGTTCATGCCATCGGCTTTTCCGACAAGGCGCAACTCAAGGGCCGCTACGTCGACGTGACGACGCGCGAGAACTTCGTGCGCACGATGACGATCTCATGCTTCTCGTTCACGGAGATCGCGCAGCGCGCGGCCAAGCGCATGAGGCCGGGCGGCTCGCTGCTGACACTCACCTACGGCGGCGCAACCCGGGTAATGCCCAATTACAACGTGATGGGCGTTGCCAAGGCGGCACTGGAGGCGTCGGTCCGCTATCTCGCCGGCGATCTGGGTCCGGACGGTATCCGGGTCAATGCCCTCTCGGCCGGTCCGATGCGGACGCTGGCCGGGGCGGGGATCGCGGATGCGCGGCTGATGTTCAACCACCAGCGGGCGCACGCGCCGCTGCGGCGCACGGTCAGCTTGGAGGAAGTGGGCGGCTCAGCCCTCTACCTGCTGTCGCCGCTCTCGGGGGGCGTCACCGGCGAGGTGCATTTCGTGGATGCCGGCTACAACATTATCTCGATGCCGCGTCCGGACGTGCTTCAGGCACAGGACGAGGCCGGCGTCGTCGGCGATCCCTGAGCCGGCCTCACTCCTCCGGGATGCGGCCCGGAGGGCGGGGAGCGCCCTGTCCGGCGCCGCGCTCGCGGCGGTCGAACCGCCCCTGCCGCTCGGCGCGCACATCCTCGGCGGTGGGTGCCGCCGACGGATAGTTCGACGCGAAGGGATTGGGCGGCGCGCCGCGACCCGATCCACCGAAGAGCTTGTCCAGGAATCCATCCTCGGCGCGGGCCGGAATCGAGGACAGGAGGAGCGCCAGGGCGAGTATCGGTCGAAGCTGCATCGTGGTCGCCTGCATGCCGGGATCTGCCGCCGCTAGCCGAACTTTCCGGCGGATCGGAGGCCGGGGACGGCGTTCCCTGGAACCGCGGCGCATCCGGCGGGTTCGCGCTCAACAACGATGGGCGTGTACAGGAGGCGTGATGTCCGAGGTTACCTATCGCATCGTCGAGCACGACGGCGGCTTCGCCTACAAGGTCGGTGACGTCTTCTCCGAGACCTTTCCGAGCCGCGAGGACGCGCTCCAGGCGGCCCAAGCGGCGGCGGCGGAGCAGCAGGTGCCGGGCTCGACGGAGGGCATCCGCTACCAGGATCAGGCCGGCGGCTGGCACGACGAGACCGCGCAGGGGAACGACCGACCCCGCGCGAAGGTCGTGGATTAGCCGCGCCGCTCTGACGATCGTGCCGCATCAGGCTCATCGATGGGGGCTACCGTGGCGCGCGCGCGGCGCGTGACGGTGGCGGGCCCGAAGGCGCCCGTCCTCCCAAAAGGCGCGCGGCGCACGACGCCGTCGCCCGAGACCCTCGCGGCCCTCGGACCGGACCGGCTTATCGCGCTGATCCTCGGTGAGACGGCTCGCAATCCCGGCTTCAAGAAACTGGTGAGCGCCGCTCTGGCCGCGCTTCAGGGCCCGGATGCCGTGGCGGCGATCATCGACCGGCGGCTGACAGCTCTGGAAGGGGCTCAGGGATACATCAACTGGCAGAAGCGCCGGGCTTTCGTGGCCGATCTCAACACGATCGTGACGGTGATCCTCAGTGAGATGCGCCCCCTCGATCCGGGCGCGGCCCTCGACCGTCTGCGGCGGTTCCTCAACGGCGCCGACGACGTGCTGAGCCGGGTCGATGACGGGAACGGCACGGTGCAGGCGATCTTCGAGAGAGCCTCGGACGCCTTCGTGGAGATTGCAGGCTCGCTGCCATCCTCGGAGGCGGGACGGGTCGCGGCCGGCCTCGTCGCAGCCTTCGCGGCCGACCCGTTCGGTCCGATCGGACCGATCCTCGGCGCGATGATCCCGTCTCTGCAGGAAGACGCGCTCGGCGACATCGACGGCCGGCTGGCCGAGGCCGACGCAGCGACACTGAAGGGCGGAGATCCCCGTAAGCCCGCCACCCAGCACCGGGAGGCTGGCCGGATCCAGATCCTGCGGCTCCGGCAGGCGATCGCGGACCGGCGCGGCGACCCGGACATCTTCATCGCGCTGGAGCGCGCGATGCTGCCGGGGCGCGAGAACCGCGTCGAGATCGCCCGGCGGCTCCTCGGCGCCGGCCGGCCCGGGGAGGCGCTGGAGTGGATCCGGCGCATGCAGGATCCGGGATTGCGGGTCGCCACACGGGCCGACCTGATCGCAGGCTTCGATCTGCGCGGCCCAGAGCGCGAGCGGCAGGCCCTGGAGATCGAGATCCTCGACGCCCTCGGTCGAACCAGCGAGGCGCAGACGCTGCGCTGGTCACGGTTCGAGCGCGAACTCGACGCGCCGATGCTGCGCAACCACCTCACGAGGCTTCCGGACTTCGAGGACGAAGAGGCGCTCCAGCGTGGACTCGACCATGCCGAGGCCTTCCCGCAGCCGCATCGCGCGCTGGCCTTCCTGGTAAATTGGCCGGCGCTGAACCGCGCGGCGCGGCTGGTCATCGCCCGACCGGCGATCTGGCAGGGCGACCAATACGCCGTGCTGGGCCCGGCGGCCGACGCCCTCGCCCTGAACCACCCGCTCGCCGCGACAATTCTCTATCGCCGCCTGCTGGACGGCATCCTCGAAGGCGCTCGCAGCGCCGCCTACCCCCATGGGGCGCGCTACCTCGCGGAGCTTGAGGGACTGGCCGGACGGCTGGATGCGAGCGCGATCAGCCCAGCGCCGGATGCGTATCGCGCCAAGCTGCGGCGCGAGCACGGCCGCAAGCACGCGTTCTGGAGCCTCGTGCGGGATTGAACGGTGTGAATACCGGCCGCCCAGCCGGAAGCCGGCAATCTCCATTTGCGACCCGGGCTGGCCGCCCGGCGCACAGCGTGGCCGTGACCCGAGCCCTGCCTCGTCGAACGGCCCTCAATCCGTGACCTCGATCGCGTCGACGCGCTCCGGATAGAACGCCACGTGCCCCCGGATGGCCTTGACGGCCGGATAAGGGGCCTCGTAGCTCCACACGGCATCGTGGCGCAGGGTCCCGTCGACCGCGAGGTCGAAGTAGCATGCGTCGCCCTTGTAGGGGCAGTGACTCGTCCGCGTCGACGCGACGAAGCTGGCGGCGCGGATGTCCGCACGCGGAACGTAGAACACGGCTGGGTACTGGGCCTCCTCCAGGCGCAGGGCGTTGCGCGTGTCCGCAACGGCCACGCCGGCCGCGAGCACGCGGACGCGACGCGGTTCGGGCACGATCGTGATGGGATGATCCGCTCCGGGCTCTTTCATGGTGCTCCTCCGGTCTGAAGCTTCAACTCGACGGTCCCGAGGGCGTCGGCGAGCCGGGACCGCGCGCTTCCGGGGCGGAGCGGCTTCTGCTGGCTCTCGTGCGGCACCCAACCCGAGAGCCACAGGAGCTCGAAGGTTGCACGCACCCGCCCGTCCGGATCCGCGAAGCGCGCGGCATAGATCTCCGCGGTCCGCAGGAGCGTCGCCCGACGCAGCGGCGTGCGGCGGCGGTCGGTGAGTACGTTGGTCATGCCCATGGCGCGCAGGTCGCGCATGAGCGCGAACGGATCGGCATAGCGCACCGTGAGCGTGTCGGTGTCGGCCACCGGCAGCGCGAAACCCGCCCGCTGGAGAAGGGCACCGGCTTCGCGCACGTTCGCGAAGGGGGCGACCCGCGGGCTGATCCCGCCCTCGACCTCGCTCTCGGCTTGGCCGAAACTCTGGCGCAGTTCCGTGAGCGTCGCGCCGCCCAGCAGGCATCCGACGAACAGGCCGTCGGGCCGAAGCGCGCGGCGGAGCTGGATCAGGGTGCCCGGAAGGTCGTTGACCGCATGCAAGGACAGCAGCGACACAGCGAGATCGAGGCTTCCAGCGGCCAGGGGGAGCAGCTCCGGATCGCCGACGATCAGGCCCCCCCCGGGCCCCGCCAACGGTGCGAGGCGGAAGCGCAGTGCCTCGGGATAGCGGCCCGCGAGGATCGGCTCGGCTGCCGCCGTCGGCGTGGCAAGGTCGAGCACCGCGCTGAAGCCGCGCAGCACGGCTCCGAGCCGGTCATCCAGATCCTCCGCGAGCCTGTCGAGCAGGAAACCGGCGTAACCGCCGCGATCCGCTCGGGCGAGGCGGCGGCGGGCGAGGGCGGTGTCGAACAGGGCGGCGGGTGCATCCATCGCGGGGAGATGGCATCCGACACGGCCCACCGCCAGCGTCGCTGTGCCGGGAGGGGTGGCGCGTGCACGGAGTCGTGATGTGGTCTAGGACCGTGGAACGACTCGGCAGCGTCGCTGTTCCTGCTGCAACTGGCCGCACGGCCGAGATTGAGCTTGGAGCACCCACCATGAAGCGCATGTTCCTCGGGGCCACGATCGCCCTCGCCGCCCTTACCGCCGCCGGCGCCGCCGAGGCGAAGGGCTGCATCAAGGGCGCGATCGTCGGCGGCATCGCGGGGCACTATGCCGGGCATCACGGATTGATGGGCGCCGCGGCGGGCTGCGCCATCGGCCGTCACCGCGCCAATTCCCGGTCTCGGCAGATGGACCAGCAGCAGATGGGTTCCCAAGCCCAGCCGGTCTCGGCCCGCTAACGCCCGGCCGAACACAGGTCCGCTTCCCGGTGACGACCCTCGACGTCGTCGCCTCGGCCCTGCGCGGCGTGCCGCGCGGGGTTCTGTCGCTGATCTACCCGCCGACCTGCGTGGGATGCGGCGCGGCGACGGCCGATCCCGGTGCCCTCTGTCCGGCCTGCTGGTCGGGGATGCGCCTGATCGAGGAGCCCGTCTGCCAGCGCTACGGAACGCCTTTCGCCGTCGATCTCGGCGTCGGACCGTTGCTCTCGCCCCGAGCCATTGCCGATCCGCCGGCCTTCGGGCGCGGCCGAGCGGTGGCGCTCTACGACGGCGTCGCCCGCCAGCTCGTCCACCGGCTGAAATACGAGGATCGCCTCGATCTCGCCGGCGTCATGGCACGGATGATGGCCGCGAGCGGCCGAACCCTGATCGCGGAGGCGCACTGCCTCGTCCCGGTTCCGCTCCATCGCGGGCGCCTGTGGCGCCGCCGGTTCAACCAAGCGGCGATTCTGGCCCGGCGCATCGCCCGGGAGGCCGGGCGTCCCTGCATGCCGGCCGCGCTGGTGCGGGTGCGGGCGACGCGCTCGCAGGTCGGCCTCAGCCGCGCGGCCCGAGCCGAGAACCTCAGCGGCGCATTCCGGGTGCCCGAACCCGAGGCACATCGGATCCGCGGGCGGCGGATCCTTCTCGTCGATGACGTAACCACGACCGGCGCCACCGGCAATGCAGCGACCCGGGCCCTGTTGCGCGCCGGAGCCACCTCCGTCGATTTCCTGACCTTCGCGCTGGTGGGCGACGCCGCGGGGTGAGACGCGCTTGCCAGTCAGACAGCGGCGATCTCCCGGTTCGGGAAGCTGACCGCCACGGTGAAGTCGAAGGCCTCCGCGATGCCCTCGTACCAGAGCGAGAACGGGGTGGGCCGCGCGAGGTGCAGGGCGCCGTCGATCTCGCTGCCGACATGCTGCAGGGCAGCCCCGTGCTTGGCGGCGAGCCGCAGCATCGGACCGTTTCCGGACAGGCAGCGCACGTGCAGGTCGATCACGCCGCGGTGCCGTGCCGAGCGCGCGATGCGCGCGAACAGGCTTGCGCCGATGCCGCGCCGGCGGACAGCCAGCTCGACCGCGAAGGCGGCTTCCGCGCATGGGCCGAGGGCGTAGCGAGATGGACTGGCTCCCATGGGCCGGAGCTCGCCGAGCCCGCGCAGCGCGCCGTCGACGAAGGCACCGTACAGGACGCCCTCGGCCGTGACCGCCTGCGCGGCATAGGCCCGCACGCCGGCCTCGCTGACGTTGCCCATGAAGCGGCTCGCCCGGGTTTCGGGGTCCAGTCGCATGAAATAGTCGAGGACTGCGTTGCGGTCGGCAGGCCAGAGGCGCCGGATGTTGTGGGCCAGCACGTCGTTTCGCGCGTGAGCGGCCATGATGGGTCTCCGGTCTGGTGCGCACGTGCGCGCAGAGTGATCCGGACGTTCCTCCCAAGAGACGCCGCCGATTTCGCAGCTCCCCGTTCATTGTGCAATGCAGCAGGACTACGAAGGGTCCATGAACGTGGCAGCCATGCACGGAGCCGATGGGACGCTTCCCGTCCGCTGTTCGAGCCCGGACTTGATTCACGTTCAGCTTGCGCGTCACAGGGAAGGTCCGGGTCGATGAATGCTGACGCGGGCGGTGCCGGGCTGGCGCCGCGGCGAGCTGCGAGGGACCGGCGGCGTGAGCGAGAGATCCGGCAACCAACAGGCACCCTCTGCCGAGGCGCGGGCCAGTGCGGTCTCCCCGGGCCCGGTCCACGAGCGGTACGAGGCGCTGGTCGCCGGCGGCGCTATCGAGCGCGATCCCGCCCAGACGCGGCTGGTGCGGGCCCTGGACCGGCTGATCCAGGATCTCCAGCGTCAAAAGCGCGCCAGCAAGACCAGCGCCCTCGGCTGGCTGTTCCGGCGCAAGGACGAGGTCGAACAGCCCCGGGGCCTGTACGTCTGGGGTTCGGTCGGGCGCGGCAAGACCATGCTGATGGACCTGTTCCACGAGGCGGCGCCGGAGCCGAAGCGGCGCGTCCACTTCCACGGCTTCCTGGCGGACGCTCACGAGCGGATCCACGCCTACCGGCAGGCGCTGAAGGCCGGTAGCGTCAAGGGCGACGACCCGATCGGCCCCGTGGCCGACCAGCTCGCCGACGAGGCGACCCTGCTGTGCTTCGACGAGTTCACCGTCACCGATATCGCCGACGCGATGATCCTGGGCCGGCTGTTCGGACACCTGTTCCGGCGCGGCGTCACCGTGGTGGCGACCTCGAATGTCGAGCCGGACCGGCTCTACGAAGGCGGACTGAACCGGGCGTTGTTCCTGCCCTTCATCGCGACGCTGAAGGAGCGGGTCGAGATGGTGCGCCTCGACGCAAGGACCGACTTCCGCCTGGAGAAGCTCGGCGGCGCGGCCGTCTATCACGTGCCGGCGGACGACACCGCACGCGCGGCCCTCGATGCCGCCTTCAGGGGGCTCACCGGCAAGGCCCGGGGCCGCACCGCCATCGTCAAGGTGCACGGGCGGGACGTCGAAATCCCCGAGGAGGCGAGCGGCGTAGCCCGCTTCCACTTCGATGACCTCTGCCGCAAGCCCCTCGGCGCCTCCGACTACATGGCTTTGGCCAGGACCTTCCACACGGTGATCCTCGACGGGATCCCGGTGATGCGGGAAGCCGAGCGGAACGAAGCCAAACGCTTCATCACGCTGGTCGACACGCTCTACGACCGCCACGTGAAGCTCGTCGCCTCCGCGGCCGCAGAGGCGCAGGATCTCTACACCGCCGAGACCGGCCGGGAGGCCTTCGAGTTCGACCGGACCGTCTCGCGCCTGATCGAGATGCGGTCCCGGGAATACCTGGCCCTGCCGCATGGCCGACCCGATTCAGAGGCGTCCGGTACCAGCACCGGGCTGGTGGAGACGTGAGCGGCGCGCCCGGCGGCGGATCGATCTTCGGATTGCGCCGCAGGAACTGGCGCGGCGCCAATCCGCTCGGACCGTTGCTCGGATCGCCCTCCGCGTTCCTGCTCGTCGTCGTGTCGCTGGCGGCCGGGATGGCGAACTATCTGGCGGGCGAAGCGGACCGCGCGGCAACCGCGCGGACGAACGCCACCATCGCGGGCGTCGAACGCCTGATCTCCGAGGTCAAGGACCTGGAAACCGGGGAGCGGGGCTTCGTGCTGGTCGGCAGCGAAGATTACCTCGCGCCGTACACCAGCGCGCTGACGCGTATCGAGACGGAGCTGTCGAGTCTCGGCTCGGCCGCGCAGGAGCCTGTCCGCGCCGGCGGCCCGTCGCTGGCGGGATTGATCGCGCAGAAGCGCGACTTCGCGGCTCGGGTGGTCGCGGCCCGCCGTCAGCAGGGGTTCGACGCGGCGACCGACCTCGTCCGGACCGGCGATGGCAAGCGCCTGATGGACGCGATCCGCATCGAGGCGGCCGCGCGCCAGGAGACCGCCGCGCAGGAGCTCGCTGCCCTGCAGGTCCGGGAGTACCGGCGCGGGCTGATCCTGTTCCTGCTCACCGGAGCGGCGGCCCTGGGCGCCATCGTCTTGCTGGCGCGCCTCGCCCTGGTCCGACGTCAGGAGTCGCTGCGCATGTCGCGGCTCCTCGACGGCGTGCTGGCCAACGCGCCCGTCGGCCTCGGCTTTCTCGACCGCGATCTGAAGATCCGGCACATGAACCGGTCGCTGGCCACGATGAGCGAGCGGGGGTTCGGTGCCGATCTCGGCGCGCCCATTTGGGCGATGCTGCCGACCCTCCAGGACGCGCTGGCTGCCAAGCTCGCCGCGGCGCTTCGGGAGGGCTTGGTCTCGCCCGACGTCCCGGTGGCGGTCCCGGCCCCTTCGGCTCCGGGGGGCGTGCGCCAGTTCTCGATGAGCTTCTACCCGCTCCGCGGCCCCGCCGACGGCCCCGGCCAGGAGGTCGAGGGCGTCGGCCTCGTGGTGGTCGACGAGACCATCCGCCACCTCGCCGAGGCTCGCCTGCGCCGCAGCGAGGAACGCTTTCGCTCGCTGATCGAGGCCAGCGCCGCCATCGTCTGGACGGCCAATCCGGAGGGTAGCCTGCACCGGCGGCAGGTCGCCTGGAGCCGCTTCACCGGCCAGGACGAGGCGGCCTATGCGGGGCTCGGCTTCCTCGATGCGGTTCATCCCGAGGATCGACCGCATACGAGGGCCGCATGGTCACGGGCGGTGACGACCCTGGAACCCTATGCCACCGAGCACCGGATCCGAACCGCGTCCAACGCGTACCGGCACATGAGCGTGCGCGCCGTCCCGATCCTCGAATCCGACGGAACGCTGCGCGAATGGGTCGGCACCCACACCGACATCACCGAGCGCAAGGAGGCGGAGGCGGCCATCGAGGCGGCGCGGGCGGCCGCGGAGGCGGCCAACGCCGCCAAGAGCCAGTTTCTGGCGAACATGAGCCACGAACTGCGCACGCCCCTCTCGGCGGTGATCGGCTATTCCGAGATGGTGCAGGAGGAGCTGGAGGATCTGGGCCAGCCCGACCTGATCGCCGACATGAAGAAGATCGAGGCCAACGCGCGGCACCTCCTCGGCCTGATCAACGACGTGCTCGACATCTCGAAGATCGAGGCGGACCGGGTCGAAATCCACGCCGAGGATTTCGACGTCGCCGCGGTCATTCAGGACGTCGCCGCCACCGTCGAGGGCCTCATCGCGAAGAAGAACAACACGCTGGCTCTGGACCTCGGGGACGATCTCGGCACGGCGCACACCGACGTTACGAAGCTGCGCCAGTGCCTGATCAATCTCCTGAGCAACGCGGCGAAGTTCACCGAAAACGGCCGGATCAGCCTGGCGGCCGACCGCGTCGGCGCGGATCTGCGCATCCGCATCGCCGATACCGGCATCGGCATGACGCACGAGCAGGTCGGCAAGCTGTTCGAGCGGTTCACCCAGGCCGACGCCTCGACAACGCGGCGGTTCGGCGGGACCGGCCTCGGCCTTGCCATCACCCGCGCCTTCGCCGAGATGCTCGGTGGCGCCATCGCGGTCGAGAGCCGGGACGGAGAAGGTACGACCTTCACGCTGACGCTGCCGGCCCGCTTCCGCGGAGCGGAGGCAGAGCAGGCGGAGACGGTGCGGAACGGCAGGGTCACCATCCTGGTCGTGGATGATGACGCCGCGACACGGGACCTGCTCGCCCGCTTCCTGGAGCGGGAGGGCTTCGCCGTGGCGGTGGCTGAGGATGGCCGGCGCGGCCTGGAACTCGCCCGCAGCCTGCGCCCCCGTGCCGTCCTCCTCGACGTGACGATGCCGCAGATGGACGGCTGGGCGGTCTTGCGGGCGATCCGGGCCGACACCGAGATCGGCGCGACCCCGATCGTGATGGTGTCGATCCTCGACGAGCAGCACCTCGCCTTCTCGCTGGGCGCGACTGACTATCTGCAGAAGCCGATCGACTGGGTCAGCCTGCGCCAGATCGTGGAGCGGTTCCAGCCCGCGACCCGCGACGGACCGATTCTCGTAGTCGAGGACGAGGCCGACGCGCGCGGGCACGTCTGCGCCTATTTGCGGCGCGAGGGATTCCCGGTCCGCGAGGCGGAGAACGGCGTCCGCGCCCTCGAACGCGTGGAGGCCGAGCGGCCCAGCCTGATTCTTCTCGACCTGATGATGCCGGAGCTGGACGGCTTCGGCTTCCTGCGCGCACTGCGCGCTCGACCGGATTGGCGCGACGTGCCGGTGGTGGTGCTCACCGCCAAGGACATTACCGCCGACGATCGGCGCCGCTTGGCCGGTCAGGCCGACCGGGTGCTGGCCAAAGGTGAGACAGGCCTCGGCGAGCTGGCGCGGGAGCTGCGCGCGCTGATGCCGGCGGCCGTGGATCCGGGATGAGCGTCGTCAGCCTTCGCGATCAACGCGAGCCCTCCGGTCGACACCCGAGCACCGCTCCGCACCTGTCCGCCGCACGCGCGGGGCGATAGGGTTCGTCGCCCCCGGGCTATGACCGGACGCAGGATCAGAGTCCCCGGAACGCCAGCATCAGCGCGCCGGCTGCGATGCCCCACAGGGCCAGCGTCGACCAGATCGCCCGGGTCCCTTCGGTGCGTGCCAAGCGCTCCAGGCGGAGCGCTTCGTCGTTGCCGGTCTCGTCCAGCCGGATCAGCACCCGCTTGAGCCGCATGGCGAGGTCGGGGATGTCGCCGACCACGTCGGACATGACCCGCAGCGCATCCAGGCCGCTCTGCGCCCGGCCGATCGGCCCCATGTTGCGGGCGATCCAGGCGCGCACCACCGGCTCGGCGGTGGTCCACATGTCGAGGCGCGGATCGAGGGATCGGGCGACGCCCTCCACGACCACCATGGTCTTCTGGAGCATGACCAGCTCCGTCCGGGTGCTCATGTCGAACAGCGCGGTCACGTCGAACAGGAGCGTGAGCACCTTGGCCATCGAGATCTCGTCGGCCCGGCGCTGATGGATCGGCTCGCCGATCGCACGGATCGCCTGTGCGAAATCCTCGACGGAATGATGCGCCGGCACGTAGCCCGCCTCGAAATGGACCTTCGCCACCCGGCGATAGTCGCGCAGGATGAAGCCGAGCAGGATCTCGGCGAGGAACCGGCGCTCGTTCGCGCCGAGCCGGCCCATGATGCCGAAATCCACGGCCACCAGCCGGCCCTCGGCATCGACCATCAGGTTGCCCTGGTGCATGTCGGCGTGGAAGAAGCCGTCCCGGATCGCGTGCCGCAGGAAGCTCTGGATGACGGTCCGCCCGATGATCTGCGGATCATGCCCGCTTGCGGCGAGTTCCGCCGCGCTGTGGAGCCGGGTGCCTTCGATCCATTCCGCCGAGAGCACCTCGCGGGCGGTCAGCTCCCATTCGGGCTTCGGCACGCGGAAGTCAGGGTCGTCCCTGGTGTTTTCCGCAAGTTCAGAGGCGGCCGCCGCCTCCAGGCGGAAGTCCATCTCCATTAGCACGGAGCGGGCGAGGATCTCGACCACCTCGCGGGGGCGCAGCCGCTCCGCCTGCGGGGACAGCGCATGCACCACCCGGGCCATGAAGCGCATGACCTCGAGGTCGCGCATGAAGCGCTCGCGGACGCCCGGCCGCATCACCTTGACGGCGAGCGTGCGCTGGGTGCCGTCGGCGTCCTGCACCACTGCCTTGTGGACCTGCGCGATCGACGCGGCGGCGATAGGCTCGCTGAACGACACGAACAGCGCGCTCACCGGCTTGCCCAGAGCGGCCTCGACGGTGCGCAGCGCGATTGCCTGTGGGAAGGGCGGCACCCGGTCCTGCAGCGTCTCCAGATCGAAGGCCGCCCGCATGCCGACGATGTCGGGCCGGGTCGCCAGGAATTGGCCGAACTTGACGTAGGACGGGCCGAGGCGGGTCATCGCAACGGACAGGCGCGCGGCGCCGTCGCCGATGCCGGGCCGCTCGAGGCAGCGTCCGAGCCGCAGGGCGAGCCGGAGGTGCGGCGGCATCTCGGACGGATCGGCGAAGGCCAGCGCGCCCTCGCGGGCCAGCACGAAGCCGACCCGCGCGCCGCGGAATAGGTTGATGGCGGCGCCGATCACCGGTGCTGGTCCCCGTCGCGCGCGGTGGCGGTCAAGAGACCTTCCAGCCCGAATGAATCGCCACGATCCCGCCCGTCAGCGGACGGTCGGTGACGTGGCGGAAGCCCGCGCGCTCGATCATGCCGGCGAAGGCGCCGCGCGTCGGGAACTTCCGGATCGACTCCACGAGGTAGCGGTACGACTCGGCATCCCCCGCCACCCGGGCCCCGATGCGCGGGATCACGTTGAAGGAATAGGCGTCGTAGATCCGGTCGAGCAGCGGAATGTCGACGGCGGAAAACTCCAGGCAGAGGAAGCGCCCGCCGGGCTTCAGCACCCGCCGCGCCTCGGCGAGCGCCGTCTCGATCCGCGGCACGTTCCGGATCCCGAACGCGATCGTGTAGGCGTCGAAGGACGCGTCGGGAAGCGGCAGTGTCTCGGCGTTGCCGGTGACGAAGGCGATCCGGTCGCCGGCCTCGTCGATGTTGCGCTCCCGTGCCCGCTCCGCGCCGACGCGCAGCATCGACTCGTTGATGTCGAGCACCGTGACCCGGGTACGCGGCCCGCCCGCTGCCAGCACCCGGAAGGCCACGTCGCCGGTGCCGCCGGCCACGTCGAGATGCGCGAAGGCGCGATTCTGCGGCGGCCGCAGCATCGAGACGAGCTGCGCCTTCCAGGCCCGGTGCAGGCCCGCCGACATCAGGTCGTTCATGATGTCGTAGCGGCGGGCGACCGAGTGAAAGACGCTGTCGACCCGTCCCTGCTTCTCGTCGAGCGCAACGCGCTCGAAGCCGAAATCCGCGCTCGCGCGCTCAGACGCCCCGTCTCCGGCCTTCATGACGCTCCCGTTCCTCGATGGGCGCGTCATAGCGAAGGTCGAGCCCGACCGCCATGCGTCGAAACGGGCGGCTGGGGATCGATCCCGATGCATCGACGCGCCGAAAGCGGGCTCTCCGCCCGTCCGACAGGGCCGCTCGAGTCCCCGGCCCGAGGTGCCGGAGCGCAGCGGAGGCCTCGACGGAGCCCTTCAGCCATCTGTTGATCCCCGGAGCCGTCCTTCGAAGCCCGCTGACGCGGCCACCTCAGGATGAGGTCGCGGATGGCACCACGGCGGCAGGGCGCGGTGCGTTCCCGATGCGGCTCAGCGGGCGCGCGCCCGCAGCGCGTCGGCCACCGCCGACGCCATTGCGCGGGTTCCCATGGGGTTCGTGCCCTCGCCGGCGATGTCGGCGGTGCGCGCCCCGCCCGCCAGGGCGTCGGTGATGGCGCCGTCGAGCGCGTCGGCGGCATCGCCGAGGCCGAAGGAGTAGCGCAGGCACATGGCGAGCGAGCCGATCATCGCGATCGGGTTGGCCTTGTCCTGGCCGGCGATGTCGGGGGCGGACCCGTGGACGGGCTCGTAGAGGGCGCGGCGCAGGCCGCTCGCGTCGACCGCGCCGAGCGAGGCCGACGGGAGCATGCCGAGCGAGCCTGTAAGCATGGCGGCGATATCCGACAGGACGTCGCCGAACAGGTTGTCGGTCACCAGCACGTCGAACTGCTTCGGCCGGCGCACCAGCTGCATGGCGCAGTTGTCGGCCAGGATGTGCTCCAGCTCGATCTGCGCATAGTGCTCGGCGTGGACCTTGGTGACGACCTCCTTCCAGAGGACGCCGGACTTCATCACGTTGTGCTTCTCGGCCGAGGCGACCCGGCCCGAGCGCTTGCCGGCGAGGTCGAAGGCCACGTGGGCGATCCGCTCGATCTCGGCCGTCGTGTAGACCTGGGTGTCGACCGCGCGCTTGGAGCCGTCCTCCAGGGTGGTGATCTCCTTCGGCTCGCCGAAGTAGACGCCGCCGGTGAGTTCGCGGACGATCATGATGTCGAGGCCCTCGACCAGCTCGCGCTTCAGCGCCGAGGCCTCGGCGAGCGCCGGGTAGCAGATTGCCGGGCGCAGGTTGGCGAACAGGTCGAGTTCTTTGCGCAGGCGCAGCAGGCCGGCCTCGGGGCGGTTCTCGTAGGCGACGCTCGCCCATTTCGGACCGCCGACGGCGCCGAGAAGGATCGCGTCGGCATCCTTGGCGCGCGCCAGCGTCTCGTCCGCCAGGGGGCGCCCGTGGGCGTCGATCGCGCAGCCGCCGACGAGGTCGGTCTCGATCTCGAAGGCGGCGAGGCCGGTCTCCTTGAGCGTATCGAGCACGACCTGCATGCCGCCGGCGACTTCCGGGCCGATCCCGTCGCCGGGGAGGAGCAGGAGCTTGTAGCTGGCCATGACGGTCTCGCGGGTTTGTCTCGACGTGCCGGCGGGCTTTATCGAGGGCAGACCGTCGTTGGCAAGGCGCCCGGGCAAGCCGCTTGGGCAAGAGGCTTTGGCAAGGCGCTTGGGCCAAGGCGCCCGCGAGACCGCTGGGGCGGGCCGCGCCCCGGATCAGAGGAACGCGACCTTGCCGGTGGCGATCTCGTAGTAGCCGCCCACGACCTTCACCCGCCCGGCGGCGACGGCCTCCGCGAGGATCGGCCCCGCCTGCTCCAGCCGCCTGACGCTGTGACGGACGTTCTGGGCGATGGCCTCGGCGAGGGGATCCGGCGCCCGCGCCTTCTCGGCCAGATCGACCGCCGGGCGGATCGCATCGATCAGCGCCGGCAGATGGCCGGGAAGCACGGCGTTGGTCTTCATGACGTCGATCGTGGCCTTCACGGCCCCGCAATCGGAATGGCCGAGGACGAGGATCAGCGGGGCGCCCAGAACCGACACGCCGTATTCGAGGCTGGCGAGGCCGTCGGTGTTCATGAAGTTGCCGGCGACACGGACGACGAAGAGATCGCCCGGTCCCTGGTCGAAGATGAAGTCCGGGGCGACCCGGGCATCGGCACAGCCGACGATGCAGGCGATCGGATACTGCGCGCCGGCCCGGGCGGCGCGACCGGCCGAGAAGTCCCGGTTGGCGGGCGCGTTGGCGGCGTAGCGGCCGTTGCCGTCTTGCAGCCGTGCCAGGGCCTCCTCGGGCGTGATGGCGCGAGACCCCGCCCCGTCGGGGGCCGCTTCGGCGCACCGGATCCGGGCGGAAGCGGCCGCCAGGGTGCCGGCCGCGACGGCCGTAAGCAGGCCGCGCCGTGAGAGGAAGGCTCGATGCCGCGCGCACACGATCGATGATCCCTTCGCATTCCATGCCGGCATGGCCCGGCGGACCGCTCGTCCCGGCGGGGATGGGCCGAGCAGACCCAGTCGTAATCCCGACGGTTCTTCATCATCGAGTCCAAACTTTGCAGGAAAGACTGGACCGGATCCCGTGCGCGGGGCATCCCGGGGTCATGGGTCCGGCGGCTGCGGGGCACGAATGTTGGACGATCACTTCCGGGAGCGGATCGATCTCCTTCGATCCGAGCGAGATTTCCGCGAGGCGCTCGCCGGTTACTGTCAGGCCATGATCGATCCATCGCAGATCGTTTGGTCCAGCCACAAATTGCTCAATCAGTTCGAACGCTACTTGGTCTCGTTCATGCTGATCCACAACGACTACGCGTGGCGCCACCGGGGAGGCCCACGCCCGACACTGACGGCCCTCCAGGCGATGGTCGGACTGAGCCCCCGGCAGACGGCCGGCTTCGTGTCGGCCCTGAAGGCCGGGCGGTTCGTCACCGCGTTCGCGGATCGGTGCGATGGGCGCGTGAAGTGCCTGCGGGCCTCGCCGGCCCTGGTGACCGAGATCGGACGATCCGGGCGCCTCTTCGTCGCCGCCATGGACGCCGTCGCGCAGCGCGATCCGGGCCGTGCCGCGGGGTTCGCCGCTCCCGACCGGCTCGGCGAACTTGTCCGCCGGGCGGCGGCCCATGTGCTGCGGCACGGGGCGCTCATCGCACCGTTTCCGCGGATCCTCCATTTCGCCCGCCGGGACTGCGGCTACCCCCTGCTCGTTGCCCTGGTCGGTGCCCACTACGCCGCCACGATACCGCGGGCGCCGGCGGCGGCACCGCTGAGCCTGCGCGGCCTCGCCGAGCGGCTGGACCTATCGCGGGCGCATGTCGGAAATCTGCTCGGCGAGGTGGACGCCGCCGGATGGATCCGGATCGCCGATGGCCGCCTGACCGCCTTCGACCCGACGCTACTGCTGGAATTCGAGCGCTGGGCCGCCGGCCAGATGCTGTTCTACGACGATCTCGCGGCGGTGGTCCTGGCGGACCCACCAGACGCCGCCGTTCCCGACTGCGCCTGACGGTGCGGCCGGAGGCGCGGGTCTCGCTTGTGTTCCGACCGCTCCGAGGCTACCTACGGGCAGCACCGCGCCGTGAGACCACTCCGCGCGGGCCGCCGACAGGAGAGACGAGCCTTGGCCAGAGCCGGCTCAGCGCCTAAGATCGCCCGCGCCGTCATGACGGCGTCGCGGTCGCGTGCGCGCCGCGTCGGGCTTGCCCTCCCGCTTCTGCTTACCCGCCCCTGAGGGCCGTCCGGGCGCGCGCCTGGGCCTTCAGGGGATGCCTTTCATTCGCGAATCCGCCCGTGAGGGCATTACGCCGCGCCGCGCCAATCGGAGCCGGGCGGCCCGCGACAGGGTAACGCCATGACCACGACCAGCACCACCGCCCGCGACCGCATCCTGATCTTCGATACCACGCTCCGCGACGGCGAGCAGTGCCCCGGCGCAACCATGACCTTCGACGAGAAGCTCGCGGTGGCCGAACTGCTCGACACGATGGGCGTCGACATCATCGAGGCGGGTTTCCCCATTGCGTCGAACGGCGATTTCGAGGCGGTCTCGGAAATCGCCCGGCGGACCAAGCGCGCGACCATCGCGGGCCTCGCCCGCGCCATCCCGGCCGACATCGCCCGGGCCGGCGAGGCCGTGCGCCACGCCAACCGCGCGCGGATCCACACCTTCGTGTCCACCTCGCCGATCCACCTCGCACACCAGATGCGCAAGAGCCAGGACGAGGTGATCGCGATCATCCTGAAGACCGTGGCGCAGGCGCGCGACCTCGTCGAGGACGTGGAATGGTCGGCGATGGACGCGACGCGGACGCCGCTGGACTACCTGTGCCGCTGCGTCGAGGCGGCGATCAAGGCCGGCGCCACGACGATCAACCTGCCCGACACCGTGGGCTACGCCACGCCCACGGAATATCGCGACATGTTCGCGAACGTGCGCGAACGGGTGCCGAACGCCGACAAGGCGGTGTTCTCGGTCCATTGCCACAACGACCTCGGCCTCGCGATCGCCAACTCGTTGGCGGGAATCGAGGGTGGGGCCCGGCAGGTCGAGTGCACGATCAACGGCATCGGGGAACGGGCCGGCAACGCGGCTCTGGAAGAGATCGTGATGGCGTTGCGCACCCGCGCGGACGTGCTGCCCTACGAGACCGGCGTCGAGTCGACGATGCTGACCCGCGCCTCGAAGCTCGTGAGCCACGCCACGAACTTCCCGGTGCAGTTCAACAAGGCGATCGTCGGCCGCAACGCCTTCGCGCACGAGAGCGGCATCCATCAGGACGGCATGCTCAAGAATTCCGAGACCTACGAGATCATGACGCCGGCCTCGGTAGGCCTGACCAAGACCTCCCTGGTGATGGGTAAGCACTCCGGCAGGGCGGCGTTCCGCTCCAAGCTGGAGGATCTCGGCCTGCACCTGTCCGACAACCAGTTCCAGGACGCGTTCGAGCGGTTCAAGGCGCTCGCCGACCGCAAGAAGCACGTCTACGACGAGGACATCGAGGCACTGGTCGACGAGAACCTCGCCACGGCCCACGACCGGATCCGGCTGGTCTCCCTCTCGGTGATCGCCGGCACCCGGGGGCCGCAGCGCGCGACCCTCCGCATCGCCGACGAGACCGGGACGCGGATCGAGGAAGCGGACGGGAACGGGCCGGTGGACGCGGTGTTCAACGCGATCTCGGCGCTGGTGCCCCATCAGGCGCAGCTGGAGCTCTATCAGGTGCACGCCGTGACCGGCGGCACCGATGCGCAGGCTGAAGTCTCGGTGCGCCTGCGTGACGGCGAGCGCAGCGTCACCGCGCGCGGTGCCGACCCGGACACGCTGGTTGCCTCCGCGAAGGCCTATCTCTCGGCGCTGAACAAGCTCTCGGCTCATTCCGTGCGCGTGCATGCACAGCATGCGGCTGCCGAATGAGAAAATCACCGGCCGGGGGTGGACAGCCTCCGGCCACGTTGGTACTAGCCCGCCACCCCGGACGGACTTGGTGGCCACCGGGCGGTCGCAGACGCGATCGGGCGCATAGCTCAGTTGGTAGAGCAGCTGACTCTTAATCAGCGGGTCCTAGGTTCGAACCCTAGTGCGCCCACCAAGACTTAGTCCCTCCGTACCTCGTGACGGGCTGACGGCTTACAAACGACCAGCCAGCTGATCGGGATCGCAGAACGGCCGTTGGTCCGTGGGCGACGATTTCTCGACGGCCTCCGGACATCCTACGTTCCACGCGCTTCAGGGCCGCTTTGGTCCCGCCTGCGGGTCGACGTGCGCCGACCGGCGCGGACATGTCGGGGACGATGGCGGACGATCCGCGCCGGACCCGCCAGCCGTCTTAAATCTGATCCGTCGCGGAAGGCCGGCAGTTCCGGCTGAGAGACATGACCACTCTGTTGCCGGATGGGCGTATCAGGCTGTGCGTGCGCAGACACTGCTTAGCGACCCGATCCATTCGCCGGACGTTGTCGGACGAGACGTGCCCCTTGGGAAGGAGAACGATGTCGGCTCGGCGAACGATGATGCGATGGTCGGCGTGCAGCCTGTTGATGCTCGCGGCCTGCGGCAGTGCTCACGCGCTCGAAGTGCCTGCCGTCGCCGCCGGGACGCATTTTGCCCGCGCGCCCGTGGAGCGCGCCGGGACCGTCACGCTCGGAACGCTCAGCGTGAAGCCCCTGGGTGTCGATCTGCGCTGGGATCCGCGCGTCTGCATCGGGTGCGACCGCAACAACGGGCCGGCGCGGGAGCGGATCGCGCGTCACCGGCACCGGTGAGATATGTCCGGCCACCGCGCGCATTCCCCCATCTGACCATACCCGCGGCCGGTAAGCCTTTCGCGCTGCCGACCGCCGGGATCATCGAGATCGCAGCGGTATTCCCTATCGCGTGCGGGCAACGCTCCGGCGGTTCGGCGAGGGAGAGCGCCCGCCGCGCACCAAACCCGCCATTCCGCGATGGCAGTCACCGCACCACGATGGCAGACCTTGCGGGATACCCTGTCTCACGTCCGGCGGGCGCCACCGGACCACGCGCGGCCATCAGGAGCGAGCCATGCACAAGGCATTTCGGTTTGTACGGACGTGGTTCCTGATCTCGCTTCCCGTCGGCTTGTTCATCGGAAAATTCATCCGCGCCGGAAAGGGATCTGCGTCGCGCGACGAGCCTCGCCGGTAGCAGAACGGAGCCCCACAATTCTACCGGCCGCAATGTGGCCGGTTCGAGCGGCCGGCGCGAATGATTGTCCTAAGCGGTAGGCTCGGTGGGTTCGACGCTGGTGTGTAGGGCGCCACCGTCCGACATTTCAGTTCGGTCGAGCCTGCCCCCGTTCGTGGACCCCGAGCTATCGGCCGCTCGCTTGCCGTGCGGGTTGGTCTCGCTGCGCTGCGCGCGGGCGAGATCCCGATGGGTCGGGATAACCCGCCACGGAGCCGCGGGTGCGCCCAGACGCAGAGCGGTCGGCGTGCGCGTCAGCCAGAGGGCCAGAAGTGCCCAGGGAACGATGAAGACGAGGAAGGCGGTCAGACCCATGGCGATGCTCCTGCTGGAAGCCGTATATGGAGAAACACCGGGGATGCCGGCTGGATCCTCAGCGTCCCCGCCCGGTCCCAGCCGCTTGACACTTGTTCGAACCCGGCGCCGATCAAGGCGAGCCGAGGGTATCCGCCGTAGTCCGCTCAGCCCCGCGCGACCACCGGTGGCGGGCTGGCCCTCTTCCAAGACCGCGTGCTTCAGGCGAAGGACCGCAGGGTAAACAAATCGTTCACCACTTGTGCGCAATTGCACGGAACGCAGTGATCCTTCAGCGAGACGACCGCGTTCTCCAGGTGCACCCATCGGAGACGCGCAGTCATGCTGATCCTCAACCCGCTTACCGGGCAGATGGTCGAGGTACGTGTCCCGCGACCGGGTCCCAGAACCGCGTAGGTCCGGCCCTATCGGCGCCACCTCCGGACCGGTACACGCGCGCCGGCGCACCTACTCTGCTGCATTGCTTCATGTTTCTTCGCTGATCGACGCATCAGTTTCCGAAAGCAGCGCGATCGACTTGTCGAGAACCGGCAACAGTCGTGCAAATATTGGCAGAGTGAGGGTGTAATGCTGCGCAGTGGATTGCTCCGGCTGCTCGGCTTCCCGCTGCCAATCATCGTGCCGTGGTGGTTCTTCGGCGCGTTTCACTGACCGTCCAGGAACTCGCGCGCGGCGCGCCGATCGCCCGCAATCCTGACGTATCATGATCGCTTCTCCCGCAAGGGAGGAGCGATCATTCGTGCCGGAGAAAGCTTTCGGGACGCTCGCACTGCTCCGATCGAGCAGCGTACACTCGTGTCCGGCCCGCCAATCGTGTCGGTCAAGCTCAGTCGAAATGTCGATTCTCTATTGGCGCCGCGAAGCCGATGCGGGGATCTCGCCGTCCAGTGACGATGCGAAGATCTCTCGACCCTGGGACCTGCAGGCTCGGCTCCAAGGAGCCAGATCGTCGCGGATACCGTTCAGCCGAAGAATCTAACGTCCGCGCCGCTGACGCCGGTGCTTCGTGACACTACATCAGCACCTGCGCGCCGAATGCTGAACGTATTGTGGAAACGTCAAGCTTTCGAGCGATCTTGAATACGCCTTCGGCACTGGGAACTGACGATCATGTCCTGGTCAGTCGTGATCATCGCCGTCTTTGTTGCCGGGTTCGTCGAGTTCTGGCGCCTGTGTCGCACGGCACCACTCATGATCGACGAAGGTCTGGAACCTGTGGCTCTGGAACGCGATGCGCTTGAGAGACCGCGCGAACAGGGCGATCTGTGCGAGGATCCGTGTGACGCCGGCGTCGCGCTCGGTTCAGAGACGCTTGTCCCCCATCTCACGACGGCGCTGAACGTGGCTGGCGACCCGACACCACAGACGGTCCGGAAGCCAGTAGAGGCGCGGTAACAGCATGAGACCGGCCACCGCCCATAGGAACAGGTAGGCTGCGGTATTCAGCACCAGACCCGGGGGCGTATCGACCTCGGCACAATCGTACCAAAGTGGGTCGGAACCCCCGTTCGGATCACCCTCTTCCAAAGTCAGGATCCTCTCCGCCGCCGTCAACGAACGCGACACCCGATCTTAGCAAATCATTTACCACCCGCACTGTCACGCCATGGCACAGGGCCGTGCACCGGGTCGTCGACGCGCAAACTACCGGTACGGCGAACGAGGGTGTCGAAGCGGAACTGACCTGCTCTGACGACTGACTCAGAAATGAGCACCGACCGCCCGAAAGGTGGCCTTCGGGTCGCCCCAGAAGATGGCGCGGGCTCAAGCCGAGGGCACCGCCGACGGTTGCGGGCGGCGCAGGCATGTCGGAACACCATCCTCGACGCGCGTTGACGGCGAGGCATCGAGCCGATCCACCCCAGACTCGATGCCGGCTGAACAGCGGGAGGGCGGGTGATCTGTCGATCCGTAAGGCCGAGGCCGGTTCACCGGATCGCGCCGCATGCTGTCGCGGCGCGACCCCGGCTCAGCGGCTTCCGCGCTGGGCGAGGACGGCGGGGATTGTGCGCAGGAGGATGGCGAGATCCCGGCGCAGGCTCCAGCGGGTGGCGTAGTCGAGGTCGAGGGCGACGCGCTCGGCGTAGGTGGTGTCGGAGCGGCCCGAGACCTGCCAC
>NZ_BPQS01000007.1 GCF_022179385.1 Methylobacterium longum
CGTCGCCGGGTTCCAGAACATCGACGACACACCACCCGAACCCGAAGCCGCCCCCGCCCAGGCCAGACCCTGCGCCTGCGTGCTCTGCTCCCGGATCCCAAAGGCGCCGGCGTGAGCCTGCCCGGCACCGAGGATCACCGCCGTGGCCGCGAGCAACCCCGCGCGCATTGTCCCGCCCATCTCGTTCCCCCAACCCGTCTCGATGTGCCCGCCCCGTTTCGGGCGGCCCCTTTTGCCGGATGGTGCCGTCTTTGAGGGGGCATTCGCAATCGCGATCGCGATGGCGGGGACGAAGACGACGCCAAGACGAGGGCGTATGCTGCACGTTGGATCGACACGCGTATCCATGTGGCGCTGAACTATTGCCGGTCGAAAACTGAATCCGGGCAGACATTCGCCGCCATGAATGATAGATCCGGAAGACCGCTATCCTGCACTTTTCCGCCATGATGTTGCCCGAATGCGACACCCGGTGGGCCCCCCGGCATCGGCCGCGCGCTTGCGCCGGGATCGGCGCCCGGCCATGGTCCCCGCAGCCGGCACGGACCGGCACAGGGAACGATGAGGAGACGCGGCGATGAAGCTCTTCCGGCACGGCCCGAGCGGCGACGAGAAGCCCGGCCTCGTGGACGCGGGGGGCGGATTGCGCGATCTCTCGGGGGTCGTGCGCGACATCGCCGGCCCGGCCCTAGCGCCGGAGTCGCTCGCGCGGCTGCGCGCCCTCGATCCCGAGACCCTGCCGAAGCTGCCGCCGGACGTGCGGCTCGGACCCTGCGTGGGCGGCACGCGCAACGTGGTCGCCATCGGCCTGAACTTCGCCGACCACGCCGCCGAGACCGGCTCGCCGATCCCCGCGGAACCGATCATCTTCAACAAGGCGCCGTCCAGCCTGTGCGGGCCGAACGACACGGTGATCATCCCCAAGAGTTCGCACAGCACCGACTGGGAGGTCGAGCTCGCCGTGGTGATCGGCCGGCGCGCCAGCTACGTCCACGCCAACGAGGCGCTGAGCTACGTGGCGGGCGCCTGCATCTGCAACGACGTCTCCGAGCGCGAGTGGCAGATGAACCGCGGTCCCACCTGGACCAAGGGCAAGAGCGCGCCGACCTTCGGCCCCCTCGGCCCGTGGCTGGTGACCCTGGACGAGATCCCGGACCTGAAGAACCTCGCCATGAGCCTCGACGTGAACGGCGAGCGCCGCCAGACCGGCTCCACCGCCACGATGATCTTCGACGTGCCCCAGCTGGTGGCGTACACGTCGCACTTCATGCTGCTGGAGCCCGGTGACGTGATCACCACCGGCACCCCGCCCGGCGTCGGCCTGGGCATGAAGCCGCCGCGCTACCTGAAGGCCGGCGACGAGATGGTGCTGCGGATCGAGCGGCTCGGCGAGCAGCGCCAGAAGGTCATCGCGTTCGACGACTGGACCGCCAAGGTCTCGGCCGGCGAGCCGACGGACTAGCGCCTTCGGGGCCGATCCTGCGCCCCCGACCGGGCGATGCGCGTGCCGGTTCCGGATCGGGTCCCGCTTCCGCGGCCCGCGCCCCGGTGCAGGCGCGGACCGGGATCCATCCCCCTCCCGGTGCGCACGGAGCGCGCGCGGGATGCGATCCGGACCCCGGCACGGGAAGGCCGCGCCACCGGCGCCGCCCCAATGCCCGTCGCACCGCTTGATTTTTCCGCGCCGATCCCACTCAAGGGCACCATGAACCAAGCTGTCGACCCCCACGCGACCGACATCCGCCACGACTGGAGCGTGGCCGAGATCCGCGCGCTCCACGACCTGCCGCTGATGGACCTCGTGTTCCGGGCCGCGCAGCTCCATCGCCGGCACAACGATCCGGCCGACATCCAGCGGGCGTCGCTGCTCTCGATCAAGACCGGCGGCTGCCCGGAGGATTGCGCCTACTGCCCGCAATCGGCCCACCACAAGGGCGCGGGCGTCGCCCGCGAGCGGCTGATGCCGGTGGAGACGGTGCTGGCCGAGGCCGCCGCCGCCAAGGCTGCGGGCGCCCATCGCTTCTGCATGGGTGCCGCGTGGCGCCAGCCCAAGGACGGCCCGGAATTCGACGCGGTCCTCGCCATGGTGCGCGGCGTGCGCGGCCTCGGCATGGAGGCCTGCGTGACCCTCGGCATGCTCACGCCCTCGCAGGCCGGCCGCCTGGCCGAGGCCGGGCTGACTTCCTACAACCACAACCTCGATACCGGACCGGATTTCTACAACGACATCATCTCGACCCGGACGTACGACGAGCGGCTGCAGACCCTCGAGAACGTTCGGGAAGCCGGGATCGGCGTGTGCTGCGGCGGCATCGTCGGCATGGGCGAGGGCGTCACCGACCGCGCCGCGATGCTCCAGGTGCTCGCCAACCACGCACCCCATCCCGAGAGCGTGCCGATCAATGCCCTGGTCGCGGTGCCGGGCACGCCGCTGGAGGACCAGCCGGCGGTCGACCCGTTCGATCTCGTGCGCATGTGCGCCACCGCGCGGATCGTGATGCCGCGGGCGCGGGTGCGTCTCAGCGCCGGCCGCAAGGGCCTCACCCGCGAGGCTCAGGTGCTGTGCTTCCTCGCGGGCGCCAATTCGATCTTCTACGGCGAGCGGCTGCTCACCACCGCCAATAACGGCCAGGACGACGACGCGGCCCTCCTGGCCGATCTCGGCATCCGGGTCGCCGAGCCGGTGCGGGCTGCGGCCGAGTAGGCGCTCACCCGCCTCCCCCTCCGCACCCGTCCTCGCGGGTGCCTCAGCCCTCCGGCAGCACGATCCGGAACCGTGCCCCGGTTTCACAGGCATCGAGGCTGAGGGTGCCACCGTTGATCCCGATCAGCTCGGCGGCGATCGGCAGGCCGAGCCCGGTTCCTCCGGAGCGCATGGAGCCCTGGAACGGCGCGAACAGGTTCTCCCGGGCGCGGGCCGGCAGGCCGGGGCCGTTGTCGGCCACCAGGATGGTGATCCGGCCCGGCTCGTCGCGGCTGGCTGCGACCCGTACGGCGGCCTCCGCCACCTGGGCCCCGTCCAGGGCCTGCACGGCGTTGCGGACGAGGTTGGCGAGCGCCCGGCCGAACTGCTCGGGGTCGGCCTGGACGCAGAGGTCGGCCGCCGAGACCTGCACGGCCACCGGGCTGGCCGCCAGCGCGGCGAGGTCCGGGAGTTCCGCGAAGATCGGCGCCAGGGGCGTCCTGGCCAGATGCGGCGCCCGCTCGGAGGCGCGCCCGTAGGCGAGGGTCGCCTCGCAGAAGCGGATCGCCCGCGCCAGCGTCCCGACGAGGCGCGGGGCGACGCGCTGCACCGTCGGATCTGCGGTGCCCTCCAGGCGATCGCCGAGGAGTTGCGCGCCGGTGAGCAGGTTGCGCAGTTCGTGGCTGATCTTGCTCACCGCCAGGCCCAGTTCGGCGAGCCGCCGCTTCTGCCGGAGTTGATCGGCGAGGCTGCGCTGCATCCGCCCGAGCGCCCGCTCCGCCTGACCGATCTCGTCGCTGCGGCGGGACGGTGCGATGATCCGCCCGGCATCCTCCGGATCGTCCGAGAAGGCCGTGATGCTGGTGGCGAGCCGCCGGACCGGGCGGACGATGAGCACCTGCAGCACGACGAAGACGAGTCCCGCCGCCGAGGCCGCGATGATCAGCGACGAGACCAGCAGCCGCAGCGCGTAGTCGATCATCGCCGTGCGCAGGGGCGCCTCGTCGAGCAGGATCTCGACGCGGTCGAAGCCGATGCCCCCCTCGCCGACCACGCGGATCGGTTCCCGCACCGGAGCCACGAGGGTGCGCCACGCGCCGCGGATCGCCGACAGGGCCGAGACCTCGCGCAGGTCGACGGTGTCGGCGACCATCTCCGGCATGGGCTCGATCGCGAGCAGCCGCTGGGCGCCGCCGCCGCGGACCGCGATGGCCCGGGCGTTGACGCCCGCCAGCAGGCGGCTCTCCAGGGCTTCCGAGACCGGCTCGCCCGTCCGCCCGTCGAGGACGAGGGCCGCCACCTGCGCGGCGGCCAGACGGTCGGACATCCACTCGATCCGGTAGTTGGCCACCGCCGGCACGTAGGTCAGCACCTCGGCCACCACCACGAAGGCGACGGTGACGAGGAACAGCCGGCCGGACAGGCCGAGGCGCGTCGCGCGCCGCTCGGACAGCTCGCGGGTCGGGGCAACCGCCGGCGCAGCGGTCGGATCGAGTTCAACGGTCATGCCGGTCACGCTCCGCGCGGGCATCGCGGATGTGAATCGGCGGGACGAGGGTTGACGATGCTCGAGCCGGGTCCGGCCGTCGCGGGAGACATGTTCGCAAGCCACAGTTTCGCTAGCGGGAATACAGGCACTCGGCGGCGGGCACTATACGATATTTACCCGGAGGCAGCCGGATGTTCCCTACGACACGGAAAAATCGCGTCGCGCTTGAATTATGAATATCATCGGTGCTTGGCGCGTCGGCCGAGCAGCAGGCTGACCAGGGCGAAGACGGCCAGCATCCCCAGGCCCGCCACCATCCTGGGCGTGACGAGCGTCCGCAGGGTCAGCGCAGTGTCACAGCCCCCCTCCCCCGCTGCCAGGCAGGCGGCCTTGGCGGTCTCATGGGCGGCGACGACGTCCTCGATCCCCGCGCCCGTGGTGGCGTACACGACGGCCCCCGGCAGGAGCCCCAGGAAGGTCGCCAGCACGAAGACCCGCAGCTTCACCCCGAAGGCGGCGGGGGCGAGGTTGGTCATCCAGAACGGGAACAGGGGCAGGAGCCGCAGGAACGCGATGTAGCCGAAGGCGTCCCGCCGGAAGCCCTCCGCCAGGCCGGCGAGGCGTGTTCCGCCCGCCCGGCGGAGCAGGTCGGCGCCCGGCCCGCGGCCGATGGTGAACACGATCGCCGCGCCGGTGGTGGCGGCGCAGACCGCGGTGAGGGCCCCCGGCACGATCCCGAACAGGAAGCCGCAGATCATGGTCAGGATCAGCGTGGCCGGCACCGAGACGACGACGGCCCCGACATACAGGCAATAGGCCGAGACCAGCGCCCGCCAGTAGCCGCCCTCGACGAAGCCGCGCAGCCAGTCCCGCGACGCGAGCAGGCGGTCGAGGCTGAGGAGCTGGGCGGCACCGGAGACGAGGACGATGGCCGACACGGTGAGCAGCAGGACCATCGGCAGCCAGCGCCGCAGCCGCTTCCAGCGCCCCTCGGCGATGGGCGCGGTCGCGCTCACCCGGGCTTGCGCATCCGCAGGATCTTGAAGAACCCGCCCGGGAAGGTCGGCTTCAGTCCCACCACCTCGACGCCGTTGCGCCGGGCCCAGGCCTCGATCCGCGTCGCCTTGAAGTCCGACGACCAGCCGATCTTGGTGCAGAGCGGCGCCACGATCTCCTCGACCCGCGCGACCGGCCCGTCGCTCTGGCCGAAATGGTTGGCCAGCACGATGCCGCCGCCCGGCCGGACCACCCGCAGGAACTCCGACATGGCGGCCTCGGGATCGGGCACCAGGGTGATCAGGAACTGCGCCACCACGGCGTCGAAGCTCGCATCCGCGTAGCCCAGGTGGCAGACATCCATCACCTGGAGGCCCTTCACGTGGGACAGGTTCCGCCGCCGGACCTTGGCGCGGGCGCGCTTGAGCATGTCCTCGGAGAGGTCGACCCCGCAGACGAAGCTCGCCTTCGGGTAGTAGCCCAGCGCCAGCCCGGTGCCGACGCCGGCCTCCAGGATCCGCGGCCCGTGCTCGGCCGCCGCCTCGACGGCCGCGCGGGCCGCGGGCTCGGTGAGCTTGTCGTAGACCACGTCGTAGACGGGGGCCCAGCGGGCATAGGCCTTGCGCATCAGGGCCGTGCTCGGCCCGGCCATCTGCGGCTCGCTCAGCATCGTTCGAAGATTCCAGAGGTTGAGATCAGGCGGCCTCGCGGGGCCGGGCCGACAACGCGTCGACACGCCTTATGGTGCCGCCGCCCAGGACCCGGGCCCGGGGGCCGTCATCCGCGTAGATCGCGCAGGCCTGGCCGGGCGACACCCCGTCCTCGGGCTCGGCAAGCACGATCTCGGCCGCGCCGTCCGGCCCGACCGTCAGCGTCGCCGGGCGCGGCGGCCGGGTCGAGCGCACGCGAACCGCCACGGGCAGGTCGCGCACGGCTTCGACCGGGCCCTCGCCCAGCCAGTTCAGGTCCGAGAGGCGGATGCGGGTCGTGGCCAGCGCGGCGCGCGGGCCGACGACCACGCGGGCCGAGTCCGGCTCCAGCCGCACCACGTAGAGCGGCTCCGCCCCCGACAATCCGAGGCCGCGGCGCTGACCGACCGTGTAGTGCACGATGCCCTCGTGCCGGCCCAGCACGTGGCCCGCGAGGTCGACGATCTCGCCGGGCCGCGCCGCGTCGGGGCGCAGCCGGGCGATCACGTCGCTGTAGCGGCCCTGCGGCACGAAGCAGATGTCCTGGCTGTCCGGCTTCTCGGCCAGCGACAGGCCGAGTTCCTTCGCCAGCGCGCGGGTCTCGGTCTTCGCCATCTCGCCGAGGGGGAAGCGCAGGAAATCCAGCTGCTCGGCCGTGGTGGCGTAGAGGAAGTAGCTCTGGTCCCGGGCGGGATCGAGGGCGCGGTGGAGCGCCCGGCCGCCGCCCGGCAGGGCGCGGCTCGCCACGTAGTGCCCGGTGGCCAGCGCGTCGGCGTTCAGGTCGCGGGCGAGGCCCAGGAGGTCGCGGAACTTCACCGTGCGATTGCACTCGACGCAGGGGATCGGCGTCTCGCCCGCGAGGTAGCTCTCGGCGAACTTCTCGATGACCGCGTCGCGGAACCGGTCCTCGTAGTCGAGGACGTAGTGCGGGATGCCGAGATGCTCGGCCGCCGCCCGCGCGTCGTTGATGTCCTGGCCGGCGCAGCACGCGCCCTTGCGGTGGGTCGCGGCGCCATGGTCGTAGAGCTGCAGCGTGACGCCGACCACGTCGAAGCCCTGCCGCTTCAGCAGGCCCGCCACCACGGAGGAATCGACGCCGCCCGACATGGCGACGACGACGCGCGTCTCGTGGGGGGCTTTGGGGAGATCGAGGGCGTTCATCACGTGGGTCCGCAGCCGCCGGCCCGGAAGCTTCCCGGCTGCACGGTGCGTCTATAGCGGGACTCCGCCCGGCTTTCCAGGGCGGTGGCTCGCCTCGGCTGCGGCAACCCGGCAGATCCTGCCGGGCGCGCGGCAGCTTCGACCGTACCGGCATCGCGCCCTCTTCGCGAAAATCCAGTTCGATCAACGCCTTATCCTCGGACCGGACTGGCGCGCGGCTTGCTCCGAGGCGGGCCAGAGGAGTCCTGTATGGCGAGCGGGTCGGCGGATCGATTGGATATCACCGCGTGGATTCCGCCCGCGCGGAGCGCACCCGCCGCGCGTTCGGGCTGGGATGCGGCGGGCGTCGCGGCCCGGTCCGTCGACACGCCGCAGGATCGCTTCGGCCAAGCCCTGAGCGCCGCCCGGTCGCAGGACGACGCCGCGGCGGCGCGGTCCCACGCGGCGACCCGCCGCGACGACACCGCGGCGGCGCGGGCTCGTGAGGCCGATCAGCGCGATCAGGCCGGCGCGGGGCGCACGGCGGCGGAGCGGGCGCGGGACTCGGCCGCGCAGGCCGACATCCGGGCTGCGGACAGGCGCTCGAGCCTCGCCAAGCCGACGCCGCGCGCGCCGAGCCGGCTCCCGGACTCCGCCCAGGCGGAGGCCCCGCCGGCCCCCACCGCTGCGCCGGCCGACCGGAAGGCCGCGGCACCCGCGACGCGCCCCGCCGAGGCGGAGCGCAGCGCTCCGCAGCCCTCC
Source organism: Methylobacterium longum (assembly GCF_022179385.1). Classification (GTDB taxonomy): domain Bacteria; phylum Pseudomonadota; class Alphaproteobacteria; order Rhizobiales; family Beijerinckiaceae; genus Methylobacterium; species Methylobacterium longum. The sequence continues at coordinate 7,760 of NZ_BPQS01000007.1, forward strand.
GCGGCGACCGACGCCGCGTTGGATGCCGCGCCGGACGCGGCGGCTGCCGAGACAGGACAGGCCGACGCGGAATCGCAGACCCGGCAGGCTGAAGCCGCCCCGCCACAGGCGGCACAGCCGGCGCCCGTCGACCCGACCGCGGCGCTGCTCGCCCTCCTGGCGAGTCTGGCCGAAGGCGGCCCGGTCCGCGCGCCGGAGGCGGCGGACGCGGCCCCGGGCCTCACCGCGGCGGGCGCGGCCGGGGGCGGCGGGACGATCGAACCCGCGAAGGCCGGCGCGGGCGCGTCGCCCTCCGCGGCGCCCGGCCATCCGGCCGCGGATGCTTCGCCCGCGGGCCGCAAGTCTCTGTCCGCCGCCGCGGGCCCAGCCGCCGGACCCGCCGCCGGTGCGACGGCGCCCGCGCCGCCGGTCACCCCGGGCAAAGCCGGCAAGGATTCCACCGCCGTCGAGGGCGCGCCGGCCGGACCCGGCGAAGCCGCGGCCGCCATGACGGGGGCCGCGACCGGCGGAGATTTTCTCGCCGCCCTCGCCGATGCCGGCCAGGGGGCTGGCGCGGCTCCGCCGCAGCTCGCACCGTCCCCGGTCCCCGGCGCCCCGCAGCCGGCCGCCGCACAGGCGGCGCCCGTCGGCGCGTCCGGAGCCGCCCAGCCGGCGTCCCCCCCGGCCGCCGCGCCGGCCCGAGTCGATCCCCCGATCCCCCTCGGTCAGGTGCCGATGACCATCGGCCTGCGCTCCCTGGGGGGATCGAGCGAGTTCCAGATCCGGCTCGACCCGGTCGAGCTCGGGCGCATCGACGTCAAGCTCGCGATCGACAAGGCGCACGGCACGGTGATGACCCATCTGGTGGTCGACCGGCCGGAAACCCTGGCGCTGCTCCAGCGCGACGCCGGCCAGTTGCAGCAGGCCCTGTCGCAGGCCGGCCTCGATCCGTCGGGCGGGGGCCTGAACCTGTCGCTGCGGGGCGACGGCGGCGCTCAGGCCGGCGGCGGCGGACAGCAGGACGGCGCCCCGCGGGGAGGCGCGACGGCCTGGACCCGCGACAAGGGCGACGCGCCGCAGGAGGTCGCCCCGACGCGCTGGCTGCGCGGCTACGGCGGCGTGGACATACGGATCTAGGCCATGACGCGCAGGCCCCGGCCTCCGGCCCGCCTGCGCCGACAACGATGCGACGCGCGGGCCGCGCGGATTGACCTGGCACGGGAGAGAACAGCGTGACGACCGGCATATCCAGCACCACGAACACGACGGCCAAGACGGCCGTATCGGCGGGCAGCAGCGGCAACGCCACCGAGATCGCCAGCAACTTCACGCAGTTCCTGACGCTGCTCACCACGCAGCTCAAGAACCAGAACCCCCTCGACCCGATGGACACCAACCAGTTCACGCAGCAGCTGGTGCAGTTCGCCGGCGTCGAGCAGCAGCTCAAGTCGAACGACCGCCTCGACAGCATTCTCAGCGCATCGCAGGCTGCGAGTTCGGCCTCGGCCACCAGCTACATCGGCAAGACCATCACGGCGGACGGCAGCACCTCCCAGCTGTCGAACGGCTCGGCCTCCTGGAACCTGACACCGTCCCGCGCCGCCTCGAAGGCCGTGATCACGATCCTGGACTCGAAGAACAACGTCGTGGCGACGCAGGCCACATCGCTCACCGCCGGAAGCCAGGCCTACACGTGGAACGGCAAGACCTCGGCCGGGATGACCTCGGCGGATGGCAACTACACGATCAAGGTCGCGGCCACGGATGCCACCGGCGCAAGCGTCGCCGTCGATACGAGCCTGACCGGTACGGTGGACGAGGTCGATCTCAGCGGGACGACCCCCGTCCTGATGGTGGGCTCCCAGAAAGTGCCCCTGTCCAGCGTGCAGACCATCGGGTTGTCCACAAGTGGCACTTAACGAATCACATCCGAGTGACTCGCTTCAACATCTCTTAAGCGGGCGCAAGTACATTCAATGCTCGACAGGTCAGTCGAGTGTAGAGCGTATCATGACCGAACCGAGCCGCCCGAGAGTGAAGTACGTGATCGGGCCCGACGGCAGCCCCCTTACGATCGCGGACCTGCCGCCGCCCAGCACCCGCCGGTGGGTGATCCGCCGCAAGGCCGAGGTCGTGGCGGCCGTGCGCGGCGGCCTCCTCAGCCTGGAGGAGGCCTGCAAGCGCTACACGCTGACCACCGAGGAATTCCTGAGCTGGCAGTTCTCCATCGACCAGCACGGGCTGGCCGGTCTGCGGACCACCCGGATCCAGCACTACCGGCACTGATGCTGAGCCCTTGAGACGCGCGACGTCATCGGGGACTCCGCTGCGCGGTCACGCGACGACGGTGTGGCCGCCGTCGCGAGCGCCCGATCCGGACGCCGCGGATGCGGTTCGACGACCATTCCCGGTGCTCTCGAAGCCGCGTCCGTACCCCGGGCGCGGCTTTACGCGTTCCAGCGCCCCGTCGAGGCCCGGCATTAACGCCCCGCTAACCATGGACCGGGCAATTTCTGCCGAGCCGGCCGAACAGCCTCGCCCCGCGTTCAGAGTGCAGTGAACCCCGCCGTGAAGCCGGTCCTCGATCTCGTCACGAAGCTCGGACCGGCCCGCATCGCCGCCATGGCGGCGGTGACCCTGACGCTCATCGGCTTCTTCGCCTTCATCATCCTGCGGGTTTCGCGCCCCGACATGGGCGTGCTGTTCTCCGACCTGTCGATGCAGGACTCGGCCGCGGTGGTCCGCGAACTCGACGCCCGCGGCATCCGCTACGAGACCAAGGGCGAGGCGGGCCAGACCATCATGGCCCCACGCCCCGACCTCGCGAAGCTGCGCATGGACCTCGCCGGCAAGGGCCTGCCGGTGCAGGGCGGGGTCGGCTACGAGATCTTCGACAAGGGCGACGCGTTCTCGTCCACCAACTTCGTGCAGAACGTGAACCACCTGCGCGCCCTCGAGGGGGAACTCGCCCGCTCGATCCGGGCGATCGGCCGGGTCCAGGCGGCGCGCGTCCACCTCGTCCTGCCCGAGCGCCGCCTGTTCGAGCGCGACCGGGAGACCCCGAGCGCCGCCATCGTCCTGAAGCTGATGGGCGACCTCGACGCCGGCCAAGTGCGGGCGATCCGCCACCTCGCGGCCTCCGCGGTCGAGGGCCTGAAGCCCGACCGCGTCTCCATCGTCGATGAGCGCGGCCGACTGCTCGCCGACGGCGCGAAGGGCGCCGAGGCGGACGCCGCCAGCGGCTTCGAGGACCGGCAGATCACCCTGGAGCGTCGCCTGCGCGGCCAGATCGAGGACGTGGTCGCCGGGATCGTGGGACCGGGTCGCGCCCGGGTGCAGGTCAACGCGGAGCTCGACCTCAACCGAATCGAGAGCCGGTCCGAGACCTTCGATCCCGAGAGCCGGGTGGTCCGCTCCGCGCAGACCCGCACCGAATCGGCGCTGACCGCCAACGCCGACGGACAGGTGAGCGTCGGCAACGAGCTGCCGGGCGCCAATGGCGGCGACAAGGCCCCCGCACCGAAGGACGCGACCAACAAGAACGAGGAGACGACGAACTACGAGATCTCCCGCGTCACCAAGACCGAGGTCGCCGAGGGCGGGCGGATCAAGCGCCTCTCGGTGGCGGTGGTGGTCGACGGCGTCTACGCCGTCGCGCCCGACGGCAAGCAGACCTACAGCCCCCGCGCCCCAGCCGAGATCGAGCGGATCACCGCGCTCGTGCGCAGCGCCGTCGGTTTCGACAAGGCGCGCGGCGACCAGATCGAGGTGGTGAACCTGCGCTTCGCGGAAGCGCCGAGCGTGCCGCAATTCACCGAGCCGTCGCTGATGCAGTCGCTCCTCGCCCCCACCAAGGAGGACGTACTGCGCGTGGCCGAGCTCGGCGTGCTGGCGCTCCTGACCCTGATCGTCCTCCTCACCGTGGTGCGGCCGCTGGTGCGCCAGGTGCTGGCGCCCGTGCCGTCGCCGCCGTCGCTCGCCGGCCCCGGGATGGGGATCGCCGGCGAGGCGTCCGTGATCGCGGGTCCCGGCGCCACCGTCACGGTGATCGACCGGGACAGCCCGACCGCGCGGCTGATGGAGTTCGCCAAGATCAACGGTCAGGTCCAGGCCGAGACGGTCCAGCGCGTGGTCGACATGGTCCGGGCGAGCCCGTCCGAGACCGTCGAGGTGCTGCGCACCTGGATCCAGGAAGAGTGACGCGTCGGGAGTCGAGGGCAGCACGATGGCGGGCGGTATGGCGGCGGGTATGACGGCAGGTCTTGCGAACAGCCTCGCGACGGCGGGCGGCGATTCGTTCGCGTCGATGCCCGGTCCCCAGCGCGCGGCCGCGCTCCTCCTGATGCTCGGCGAGGAGGAAGGCGCGCCGATCTGGCAGATGCTGGAAGAGGAGGAGATCAAGAAGGTCAGCCACGCGATGGTCCAGCTCGGCACGCTGGAGGCCGCGACCGTCGAGCGGCTGATCATCGAGTTCGTGACGAAGCTCGGCAACAGTGGCGGCATCTCGTCGAATTTCGAGCGGACCGAGGCGCTACTCCTGAAGATCTTCCCCAGCGATCAGGTCTCGCTGATCATGGCGGAGATCAAGGGCGCGTCCGGAAAGCGCGTCTGGGCCTCGATCGCCCAGGTGGACCCCGAGATCCTCGCCTCGTTCCTGCGCAACGAGTACCCGCAGACCGTGGCGGTGGTGCTCTCGCGGGTGCGGGCCGACTACGCCGCCAAGGTGCTGACCATCCTGCCCGAGGACTTCGCCATCGACTGCCTCAACCGGATGCTGCGCATGGAGACCGTGCAGAAGGAGGCGCTGCGCCACATCGAGGAGACCCTGCGGGTCGAGTTCGTATCGACCATCGCGCAGACCCAGCGCCGCGACGCCCACGAGATGATGGCCGACGTGTTCAACGCCTTCGACCGGCAGACGGAAGGCCGGTTCCTCGCCGCCCTCGATCAGGCCAACCGCGGCTCGGCCAAGCGCATCCGCGAGCTGATGTTCACCTTCGAGGACCTGCTGAAGCTCGATTCGGGCAGCGTCCAGACGCTGATGCGCTCGGTCGACAACGACACGCTCTGCCGCGCCCTGAAGGGCGGCAACGAGACGACCCGGGCCTTCTTCATGAAGCAGATGTCGACCCGCGCGGCCAAGAATCTCACGGACGAGATGGCCGCCCTCGGGCCGGTCCGGCTCAAGGAAGTCGACGAGGCGCAGGCCAAGATGACCGAGATCGCCAAGGACCTCGCCGAGAAGGGCGAGATCATGATCGCCAAAAATAGCGCCGAGGAGGAGTTGGTCTATTGAGCGCCCAAGCCTCCCGGAGCGCGAAGCCGTTCCTGTTCGAGACCGATTTCCGCAGCGCCCGCCCGAGCCCCGAGGCGCAGCGCGCCGCCGAGGCCGCCGCCCGCACCGAGGCGGAGGCGCATGCCCGCGGCCTGCAGGAGGGGCGCGCTCAGGCCGAGGCGCAGGCGCAGGGTCGCCTCGCCGACGCTATGACCCGCCTCGCCCTCGCCGCCGCGGGCCTCATCGCCCAGGCCGACGCCCGCGACACCGAGCGTGAGGCCCAGGCCGTCGAGGTGGCCATGCTGATCGCCCGCAAGGTGGCGGGCGATGCGCTGGACGCCGCCCCCCTCGCGGGCATCGGCGAGGCGGCGCGCACCGCGCTCCAGCACCTGCGCGGGGTGCCCCACCTCGTGGTGCGCGTGCATGACGGCCTCGTCGAGGAGGCCGAAGCCCTGGTGAAGCGCCTCGCGCGCGAGCGCGGCTACGAGGGCCGCCTCGTGGTCCTGGGCGACCCCGACATGGCGGCGGGCGACGCCCGCATCGAATGGGCGGACGGCGGCATCGTGCGGGAGCGCGCCCGCATCGAGGCGTCCGTCCTCGACGCCCTCGGCCTGACCCCGAGATTCTGAAGGAACCCGGATGTCCGACGATTTCAGCCTGCCTCAGCTCGGCGAGCACGACCCGGACTACGTGGGCGAGTCGATCCGCGATGCGCCCACGACCCCGAAATCCGCGTCCGACCTGGAGCAGCTCTTCGACGTGCCCGTGATGGTCTCGGCGGTGCTCGGCTCCGCCCGGATGCCGATCGGCGACCTGCTGCGGCTGGCCCCCGGCGCGGTGCTCGAACTCGACCGGAAGGTGGGCGAGGCGATCGACGTGTTCGTCAACAACCGGCTCGTCGCCCGCGGCGAGGTGGTCCTCGTGGAGGACCGGCTCGGGGTGACGATGACCGAGATCGTCAAGGGTGACTGAGGTTTCGGCTGCGGCGCCGGTGACGGCCGTCCGCGCCACGCGCTTTGAAAGGGACGAACCATGCGGCTCCTGATGATCGGGCGGCTCAACGGCGAGCTGATCACCGCCTCGAAGATCGCCATGCAGCGCGGGGCCACCGTGACGCAGGCCGATGCCGTGCCGCAGGGCCTCAACGTCCTGCGCGCCCGGGGCGCCGACCTGATCATGATCGACGTCTCGCTGCCGATCCGCGACCTGGTCACCGCGCTGGAGGCGGAGCGGATCCGCACGCCGGTGGTCGCCTGCGGGGTCTCGGCGGACGCGGAGGCCGCCGTTGCGGCGATCCGGGCCGGCGCGAAGGAGTACATCCCGCTCCCGCCCGATCCCGAGATGATCGCCGCGGTGCTGGAGGCGGTCACCACCGACCGCGCCGCCTTCGTCTGGCGGGACCCGTCGATGGAGCGGGTGGTCAAGCTCGCCGAGCAGGTCGCCCGGTCCGAGGCCTCCGTGCTGATCACCGGCGAAAGCGGCACCGGCAAGGAGGTGCTGGCCCGCCACGTCCACCAGAAGTCCAACCGGGCGGGCAAGCCCTTCGTGTCGGTCAACTGCGCGGCGATCCCCGAGGCCCTGCTCGAATCCGAGCTGTTCGGCCACGAGAAGGGGGCGTTCACCGGCGCCGTCGCCCGGCGCATCGGCCGCTTCGAGGAGGCCAACGGCGGCACGCTGCTGCTGGACGAGATCTCGGAGATGGACGTGCGCCTGCAGTCGAAGCTGCTGCGGGCGTTGCAGGAGCGGGTGATCGACCGGGTCGGCGGCACGGCGCCCGTGCGGGTCGACATCCGCGTGCTGGCCACCTCGAACCGCAACCTCGTGGAGGAGGTCCGCAAGGGCACGTTCCGCGAGGACCTGTTCTACCGGCTGAACGTCGTGTCCCTGAAGCTGCCGCCGCTCCGCGAGCGCCCGGCCGACATCCTCGAGCTCGCCCACCATTTCGCCCGCAAATACGCCGCCGTGAACGGCGTGCCGGTCCGCCCCCTCTCCGCGGAGGCCCGGGCCCTGGTGTTGAAGAACCCCTGGCGCGGCAACGTCCGCGAGCTGGAGAACACCCTGCACCGGGCGGTGCTGCTGGCCTCGGGCGAGGCGATCGGCTCCGACGCGATCCTCTCGCCGGAGGGCGAGGCCTTCGCGGCCGAGGGGCCGGCGGCGCGCGCCGCACAGGTTGCGGAGGCGGCGACGCGGGGCCTGGTGGGGCGGACGGTGGCGCAGGTCGAGTGCGACCTGATCCTCGACACGCTGGACCATTGCCTCGGCAATCGCACCCACGCGGCCAAGATCCTCGGGATCTCGATCCGGACCCTGCGCAACAAGCTCAACGAGTACGTCTCGGCGGGCCTCGACGTGGCCGAACCCGGCAGCATCCGCGCGAGCGCGGCCTGCGGGTAGGCATACGCCGCACGGGCGCATCGGTTCGGACGGCGGAGCCGGGACGAGGCCGTGATGCCCTGCCGGATCGGGCTGCAGCGCGCCACGAGCGCGTTCCGCGGCCCCTGCCTCGGGTCGCGGCGACCGCGTCGGCGCGCCTCGAAGGCGGGCTCCCGCCGACCGCGCGGTCCCCGGAGCGCTCCTTCGCGGCCCCGCCTGAGGCGGATCGGACAGCCGTCCGGAGTCTTCCCGGTGTCGGGCGGTGGATCGTGACGGTGCCGCCGGGCCCGGCTCCGCGCCCCCGTTCAGACGCCTGACCGGCGCCCTACCGCTTCCGGCCCTGCGCGGCCTTGGCGTCGGCGTTCTGCGCCGCGAAGGCCTCTTCGAGCTTGCGGAGCGACTGGAAGCGGGCGACGTCCCCCTCGATGTCGCGGATCGTCTCCTCGACGAGGTGGCGCTGGAGCGTCACCCGCGGGTCCTCGGGGGGCAGTGCCTCGCGCTCCTGCAAGCGGAGCACGGCCTGCCGCACGACGGAGTAGACCGCCTCGCGCTCCTCCCGGGTCATCGACGGCTGGATCGCCTTCGCGACGAGATCGGAGAAATCCGACATGGACGGTTAGACTTCGCTCTTTCACCGGGCCGCCCGGAGAGCCGGGCCGCCTTCCTCTACAGACCGCGCCGCGCGGGATCCAGATCCCGCCTGGAGGCCTACATTCTCTGGTCGCGGACACCCGCGATCAGGAGGGCCGAGGAACTCCAGATCACCAGGAAGCAGAAGAACGACACGATGAGGGTGTGCCACCGCTCGGGATAGAGGCTGTCGGTGGGCAGAACCGGCGGCACGAAGGTCGCCAGGAAGATGTGCTGCTTGGTGGCCGAGACGCGGGCGCGGTCGAGCAGCATGTGGGCCGATTCCTCCAGCTTCTCGGCGATGGTCCGCTCGACCATCAGACCCTCGTACTGGACCAGGGCCTCGGTCAGGTTCTGGCCGCCCGCCGTGCTGGCGCTGGTCAGCTCGGCCTGGAGCGCCTTCATCTGCTGCTCGATGGCCGCCAGGTTGGAGACGAGGACCTGGATGGAGCGCGAGCGATCGTCGAGGGTCGAGCCGCGAAGGACCTGCAGGTCGTTCTCGGCCTTCAGCTTGTCCTTCCGGAGCAGCATCAGGGTCGTCATCGTCCCCTCCGCCGTCTTGATCGGGTCGATCACGCCCCACTGGTTGCGGAAGGTCTGCAGCGCGAGGTGGGCCTTGCGCAGGCGCTCCTGGGCGACGGTCGCGTCGGACTCGGCCTGGGTGACCATGTCGGCCTGCGCGCGCTTCGAGATGTCGTTGATCAGCGCCTCGGCGCGCGTCACCACCTCGCGGGCGATGGTGAGGGCGTCCTCGGGGGTGAAGGCGCGGATCGACAGGCGGATCACGCCCGAGATCGAGTCGATATGCGCGTCGACGTGCTTGCGCCAGTACTTGGTGAGATCCTCGATCGGGTCGTTCGGGTTGAAGCGCGTCCAGAAATCGGCCTCGCTCCGCGAGAACATCTTCGATAGGCCGACGCTCTTCTCCAGCGCCTCGACCATCGTCTGACTGCTGATGTAGTCGCGGACGATGAAGCTGTCCTGGCTGTTGTGCTTCTGGATCAGGTTGGTGAACTGGCCGAGCGAGATGTTCTCCATCGGCTCGACGTTGCCGCGGACGGCGAACTGAGCCTCGGCCACGTACTGGTTGGACGCGAAGGCGAACAGGTACAGGCCGACCACGAGCGTCGGCAGCAGCACGAACAGGCTGACGCGCCGGATGAGCCGCGAGCCGTAGCTCGACGTATCCTCCTGGCGGGGACGCAGGCCCGGCAGCTGCGTCCAGTCCAGGCGCGCGCGCACCGAGGCGACCAGCGCCCGGGCGGTACGCTTCTCCGGGATCGGCCGGATCGTCTCCGCGCTGCGCCGCAGCTCGGTCATCGGCGATGCGGTGAACGTCACGAGTTCAGCTTCGCGCGTGTCGTCCTTGACGTCGTCGAAGTTCATCCGCTCATTGTTCCTGGATCTGCGCCGGTCCCGCTGCCGCGGCGCCGGCCTTAGGGCGACCCGTGCGCGGTACCGGGATCCCGTTCTTTTAGGCCCTTTTTATGGCGCCGATCCCCCCAGCCGCGCCGCGGCGACGGGCGACGTAGCCCGGCCCGGGTATCGCGGCCTACAGTCTCCGGATGATGACAGACCCACGTTCAGCGAGCGGCGCGGAGGCCGGTCCGGCCAGGAGCTCGACCAGCGGTCCGGCCGGGGGCCGGGCCACGGGTGGGGCCGCGAAGTCGGCCAAGACGAAACTCACCGAGATCGTGGTCGTGTGCTCCAAATGCGCCAAGCGGCAGGGCCTCCCGGCCCGGTCCGTCCGCGCCCTCCTGAAGAAGGCCGGGAAGCGGGCCGCCGAGGCTGCGGGAGGCGGGCCCCGGAGGAAGCTCCGCATCGTCGAAACCGGGTGCCTCGGCCCCTGCCCGAAGCGGGCGGTGGCGGTCGCCACCGGCGCGAGCCTCGCGGCCGGCCGGGTCCTTCTCCTCGATCCCGAAGCGGATCCCCAGGCGGCCCTCGCCGCCATACTCGACCCCGTGCTCCCGCCGGCACGCCCGCGCAAATCCGTCCCCGAATTCGGCCCCATTACCGCTCTAGCGGCGGTACCGCCTGACGAATCGCCGCCGGGCCGTTGACCGGCTCGAACCTGGAGCGCCCGCGCTTGCCCACCCTCCGTCGCGCAACCCGCACACCCCGCCCGTGAGCGGCGACCGCGCATCCTGGACGCGCCGGGCGTCCCGCGCGGTCGTGCGCCGCCTGCCCCTGCTCGGCACGCTGCTCGGGCTCGGCCTGGCGACCTGGCTCGTGGCGACCAACGATCTCGGGGCGGTGGCGGCGGCGTTCGGACGAATCGGGATGGCGGGCTTCGTGGGCGTCACGCTGGTGCGCGCCCTCGTGGTGATCGTCTGCGGCATCGCCTGGGCGCGCATCCTGGACGGACTCTCGCCCGCGCCGTCTTCGGCCTGCCTGATCCTCCGCTTCGTGCGCGAGGGCATCAATGTCCTGCTGCCGGTCGCCTCGGTGGGCGGCGACGTCCTCGGGGCACGTCTCCTGACTTTCTGGGGCGTCGCCGGGTCCCTGGCGGCGGCCTCCGTACTCGCCGACCTGCTGTTCCAGGTCGGGACGCTCGCCCTGTTCGCCGGTCTTGGGGCCACCCTCCTCAGCCACGTCGAAGGGGCCGCGGCGGCCGAACTCGCGAGCTGGACGCTGCGGACGCTCGCGGCAGCCGGCCTGGCGCTCGCGGCCTTCTTCGCGCTCCAGCGCACGGGGATCGTGCGGGTGGTCGAGGAGCGTCTCACCGCCCTCGGCCGTCGCTTCGTGCGCGAGACGGAGACGCGTCCGGAGCCGGGCCAGCGCATCCAGGGCGCCCTGGATGCGGTCTGGGCGCCGGGGCGCCGGGGGCATCTCGCCCAGTCCTTCGTTCTTCACGCCCTGGCCTGGATCCTGGGCACGGCCGAGGTCTTCGTCGTCCTCACCTGCATCGGGGTCGACACCGTCGGCCTGTCGGACATCCTCGTGATCGAGGCGCTCAGCCAGGCCATCAAGGCCGCCGCCTTCCTGGTGCCGAGCGGGCTCGGCGTGCAGGAGGGCGGCCTCGTGCTGGTCTGCGGCCTGTTCGGCATCGACGCCGGCACCGCCATCGCCCTCTCCCTGGCCCGCCGCGTGCCCGACGTCGTCCTCGGCCTGCCGGCCCTCCTCGTCTGGCAGAACCTCGAGGCGCGGCGGGCCAGCGTGCGCCCCGCGGCCCCGACCTGCGACCGTCCGTGATCACGATGCGCGCCGTGCCGATCCGTCCGAAGCCCAGGGTGCGGAAGCGCTCCCCCCGCATCCTCGGGCCCGCCCTGCTGGCTGGCGCGCTGCTCGCCGCCGGTCCGGCCCTCGCCCAGAGCGTCACCCTCGACCTCGGGGCCGGCGGCACCACCGAGCGCGCGCTCCAGCTCGTCGCGCTGATCACCGTGCTGGCGGTGGCACCCTCGGTGCTGGTGATGACCACGGCCTTCACCCGCATCGTCGTCGTGCTCTCGCTCCTGCGCTCGGCGCTGGGCACCCAGACGGCGCCCCCGACGGCGGTGATCGTCAGCCTCGCGCTGTTCCTGACCGCCTTCGTGATGGCCCCCACCGGCCGGGCCGCCTACAGCGCCGGGATCGAGCCCCTGATCGCCGGGCGGATCACGCAGGCGCAGGCCTTCGAGCGGGCCTCGGCGCCGTTCAAGACCTTCATGCTGCGCAACGTCCGCGAGAAGGACCTCAAGCTGTTCCTCGACCTCGCGAAGGTGCCGGTGCCGAAGGGTCCGGACGAGATCGGGCTCGAGATCGTCACCCCGGCCTTCATGATCTCGGAGCTGCGCCGCGCCTTCGAGATCGGCTTCCTGCTGTTCATCCCGTTCCTGATCATCGACCTCGTGGTCGCCTCGGTTCTGATGGCCATCGGCATGATGATGGTCCCGCCGGCCTCAGTCTCACTCCCGTTCAAGTTGATCTTCTTCGTGTTGGTCGACGGCTGGACCCTGGTGGCGGGCTCGCTTGTTCAAAGCTACGGCGGATAACGATTCAGCGATGCCATAGGGAGTGCTCGCGTCTGCTTTAAGGGACGTTTAGCACTCTCATGCGACCATTCCGCATGCTCTCAGTGTGCCGATTTCTACGCGATCGAAGAGGTGCCGCGGCCGTCGAGTTCGCCCTCGTCGCCGGACTGCTGATCCTGACGATCCTGTTCGTCATGACGGTCGCCATGATCCTGTTCGTCAACCAATCCATCGACTACGCGACGACCCGCGCGTCGCGGCAGATCATGACCGGCGCGGCGCAGGCCAAGTCCATGGACCAGGCCGGTTTCCGGGCGGCCCTGTGCGGCTACCTGCCGTCGATGGTGAAGTGCGGCAACGTCGTGATCAACCTCTACACGGTGCCCACCGGAACCTCGCCGAGCGGCTATTACAGCTACGTCAAGCCGGACGTCAGCGGATTGCTGATGCCGCCTCTGACGCCGGGGTCGGGCCAGTACACCCTCGGCCCGCGCGGCGCCTCTCAGTACCTGCTGGTGGTCTACCCGATCACGTTCCTGCCCACGGCCTTCGCGACGGTGCTCGGCGGGAGCGGCACCTTCAACGGCTCGCCGGCCTACCTCGCCGTCTCGACGGCGGCCTTCCGCAACGAGCTGTTCTGATGGGCCCGGCGGTACGATCGGCGGCGCGGCGCTTCGGGACGGACACCCGGGCGGTGTCGGCGGTCGAGTTCGCGCTGATCTTCCCGGTGCTGCTGATCCTCATGATCGCCGGGACGCAGCTCGTCACCTACATCAACGCCACCCGCAAGGTGGAGCTGCTCGCCCAGTCGATCAGCCAGATGCTCTCGCAGGCCCAGCCGCCCCAGAATACGACGGTCGCCACCGTCAACGCCGCCGATCTGCATTTCAGCTTCGACTCGACCCTCGTCCTGTTCCCGTACCTCATGAAGGACGCCCCCCGTCAGGGCCTCCAATGGTGGCAGGACATCACGATCACCTTCGCGTCGGTCGCCTTCACGCAGACCGCCTCGAACTGCACCGGGACCACCGACCTCAGCAACTGCTACGCGGCGAACGTCGTCTGGACGAGCACGGGGACGAGCGGGGGCAACTACCGGCCCTGCACGCCGGCCCAGCTCCCGGCGGACAACACCGCCCCGCCCTCCCGCACCACGCTGCCGCGCTCCGTCTTCGGGCCGGGCTCGCTCATCGCGGTCGACGTGGTCTTCAACTTCCAGCCGAGCTTCGGCGCACGGTTCATACCGGCGGTGCGCATCGCCCGCTCGATGTACGTGCAGCCGCGCTACGCCGCCCTCGTCAATTTTGACACGACGGGCAACGATGGGATCGCCGTGAAATGCCCCGGTTACTGAACCCGGTCCGTCGCCTGCGGGACAGAGCGGCGGGGCTGCGCAGGGCGCGGTCGGGCAACGTGTCGATCCTGTTCGCGTTCAGCCTCGTGCCGATGGTCGGACTGATCGGCTACGGCGTCGATTACGGCGTCGCGATCACCGACAAGGCGAAGCTCGACGCCGCCGCGGACGCGGCCGCCATCGCGGGCGTCGTCTCCGCCAAGGCCTACTTCGCGGCGAACCCGATCCAGAGCAACCTCACCGCCAACGCCTTCGCGGCCGGCTCCGCCCAGGCGACCAACGCCTTTACGGTCAACGCCGGCAAGGTGCCGTTCGCGCAGGTGCAGCTGCAGGTGCCGCAGATCAGCCGCACCGGCCAGACCATCACGTCGTCGGTCACCTACACGGCCACGATCAAGAACAATTTCGGCCAGATCTTCCGGACGCCGACCACGACGATCGGCAATACGGTGACGGCCTCGGCCGACCTGCCCAGCTATCTCGACTTCTACCTCCTGCTCGACGTGTCCGGCTCCATGGGCCTGCCCGCCACGAGCGGCGGCATGGCGCAGCTCGCGTCCAGCAACAAGGACATGTGGTCGGACTACAAGCAGGGCTGCCAGTTCGCCTGCCACTTCCCGGGCTATACCGGCTGGAACCTCGCTGCCGGCAAGATCCAGCTGCGGTCGGACGCGCTGAACAACGCGGTCTGTTCCCTCATCTCCCGGGCGTCCACGCCGTCGATGACGAACCAGTACCGGGTCGGATTGTACCCGTTCATCAACCAGATGGGCACGCTCGCCGACATCAACAGCTCCATCGCCACGCTGAACAGCAAGGTCCAGTGCTCCCAATCGTGGCCGCTCGCCCTGACGAGCCTCCTCGATACCGGGACGACCCAGCTCTACACCACCAACGACCCGAGCACGGGCACGGGCGCGGGCGGCACGCATTTCGAGGTCGTGCTGCCCCAGATGAAGACCACCATTACGGCGGCGGGCGGCTTCGGCGACGGCTCCAGTGCTCTGTTGCGGCGGCCCTTCGTGTTCCTGGTCACCGACGGCATGCAGAACAACCAGCACTTCGCCATCAACCAGAACGGCAAGTACTACTATCCTGGCAACCCTTCGAGCTTCACGGGCTACGGCGCCGGCAACTGGGACGGCTCGCAGCCTTCGCAGATCGACCCGTCGCTCTGCACGGCGCTGAAGACCGCGGGCGCGACGATCTCGGTCCTCTACATCCCCTACAACACCATCAGCTTCACGGATTACGGCGGGGGGATCGCCTGGGAGAACAACCGCGTGAACGGGTTCAGCCCGACCCTGGCAACGCCGCTCAAGAGCTGCGCGTCACCGGGCTTCTTCTACACGGCCAACAGCCCGAGCGACATCACGGCCGCGCTCAACGCGATGTTCGATCAGGCGCTCGCCGTGGCCCGTCTCACGCAGTAGAGCCGCGGGACGCGTCGGTCGGGCGCGCGGGCGGTTGCGTTCCGGCGCGACGGGCGGCGGCCTGCGGATCCGGACCCGCGCGAGGGCGATGAAGGGCGCGCGGCGCTGCGCCCCGGGGCAGGGCCGCGTCGGCCTGAACCGGCCGGGCGATCCGGCGGGATTGGCCCCCTGCCGGCCCCGGACGGTCACCACCCGCGCGATCCTGCCGTCAGCCGGGGCGCGGCGCCTCGTGGGCCCGCCGCCAAGCCTCGCCGTCTCGCACCGGAGTCCCCACAGGGACGCCGTCGACCTTCAGGACGATGTCGGGGTCGACCACGCGGGCGGAGGTCACCCTGGCGGCGACTCCGCGGTGGCGGCGCTGCTCTGCTGCGCGCTGCCGGGTGCCCCCTGCGCGCCCGCCGGGGCTTCCGGACGGCCCCGGTCGGGCGTTGCGGCGTCGGGGTAGCGCTTGCGGTACTCGGCCAGGAACGCCGACAACGTGTCGGCTTTGCTGGCGCGGGCCGCGATGGCGCGGAAGCCCGGCGCCCGGGTGGGGTTGGCGCCCGTCAGCAGCGCGAAGGTGCGCGCGTCCGGACTCACCGCCATGGTCTCCGAGAACTTCGCCTTGAGCCGCTCCAGTCCGATCGTCTCGCCGGAGAGGTCATAGGCGATCGCGGCGCGGATCGCGTCGGCCCGCGACTGCTCGTCCAGGGGCTGGCCCGACCGCCACGCATCGCCGAGCAGCGCCTCGTGCGACTCCCCGGCCTCGCGCCAGCGGCGGGCGCCCCAGTAGACGTCGGCGCGCAGGCGCTCGACGTCGGGACCGCTTTCGCCCTCCAGCGTTTCCAGGGCGAGGTCGGTGCGGGTGAGGTCCGACAGCGCCCGGGCGCGGATCAGTCCGCGGGCGCGCTTCAACTCGCCGGGAAGCTCCGGCAGGTTGGTGGCGTCGAGCACCTGCAGCGCCCGCATCGGCTTGTCGTCCATCAGCCGCACCGTGGCGAGGCGAGCCGCGACGGCGGAGCGGGCCGGGCCGGTGAGGCGGTGGTCGATCTGGTACTGGAGGAGGTCGGCGGCGGAGTCGAGAAGGTCGAGGCCCACGAGACGATCGGCCAACCGGCGCACCACCTCGTCGCCGCGCCGGCCGATCGGGCTCAGCTCGCGGAAATCGAAGAACAGCGCCACGGCCTGGATGCCCGGAAGCGCGTCCCCCTTCTCGGTGAGATACAGATCCTCGAAGGCCGCCTGCGCCTCGCGCGTCAGCGCCTCCGAGGAGGCGGCCATCGGCGCGAACGTATTCGCCCGGCGCACCGCCGTGAAGGCGTCGCGCCAGCGGTTGGCGCCGAGGTAGAGGCGCGCGAGGCCGGCGGTGATGGCGTCCTCGATCGGGCCGCCGTGCCAGGTCAGGGCGAGGCGCTCCAGGCGCTCGACGGCCGCGTCCACGGTGAGCTTGCCGGAGGCCCGGGCGAGGAGCGCCCCGCGCAGGCCCGCTTCGGCCGCGACCGGCAGCACGCCGGCGTCCTGCAGGCGGGCGTAGGAATCGAGCGCCGCCGCGGTCTGGCCGGTCGCCTCGGCGACGCGGGCGCGGGTCAGGGCCAGCCGGTCGCGGATCCAGGGCTGCAGGTCGCGCTCCGGCTCCGCCCGGGCGGCGGCCGTCTCGGCGTCCCCCGTCTCGATCGCCGATTCCGCCGCGGCGGCGCGGATGCCTTGCGCGAGATCGGCTGGATAGCTCTGGGCCAGCGGCAGGACCTTCAGGAAGCAGGTCTCCGCCGCCTTCCAATCGGCGGTGGCGGCCGAGGCCATGGCGCGCCACAGGGCCGCCTCGGCATCGTCGGCGAGTTGCGGCACCGACAGCACCTTCAGGGCGTCGGCGTTCCGTCCGAGACGCACCAGCGCGAGGCCCCGCAGGATCGCGGTATCGCGCTGTGCGGCGAGCAGCGGGTCGTCGGCCGCCGCCGTCTCCAACGCCGCCAGGCCTTCGGGGTCGAGCCCGTTGGCGAGATAGGCCCGAGCCAGCGCGAGGCGCGCCGGGCCGCGCTCGGAGGGTGCCGCCGCGGCCGCCGCGGTGGTGAGGCCGCGCAGGGTCTCGCGCACGTTCCCGGTCCGCGCCCGGTCCCAGCTCTCGCGGGTGATCGCGAGCGTCCCCACCTCGGCGAGCACTGGGTCGGGCTTCCGTCCGGTGCCGGAAGCCGCGAGGCCGCCCGCTCGGCCGATCGTCACGGCGTCAAGTTCGGGCCGCACCTCCAGGTCGTCGGCGCCGGCCAGAACCGCGAGGCCGTGCCGGCTGGGCAGGATCTCGAAATCCACGAAGCGGCGGCTCTTCGGATTGCCGACGGGCTTCAGCGCAGCCGAAGTGACCACCGCGACGCGCTCGCCGTCGAGGTCGAGCCACGTCGTCGTTCCCGGGTGCGGCAGGGCGAGGGAGACGGCGATCCGGCCGGACGGGTCGGGCTTGCGCACGGGATCGACGGAGTCGCTCGGGCTCAGGGCGTCGCCGGCCGAGAGTTCCCAGGCCGGCCCGCTCCCCGTGGTGACCGCGTTGAGATCGACGAGACGGCCCTGCGGCACCGAGAAGCGCAGGATCGTGAGCGGCCCCTTCCGCTCCGGCGGTCCCACCGGGATCAGACCCTGGCGTCCCTCCGGTACCTTCACGGGCTCGGCGGTCTCGAAGGCCATCGTGGCGATGCCGCCGCGCTCGAACAGGGCGGCCGGCGGCAGGGCGCGGAACGGAAAGACGAGACCGGATCCGGCCTGGCGCGTCGGCGCCGCGTCGGCCGGGCGCTCCGGCGCAGCCGGCAAGGCCGGCGTGGCCGCGCGCACGGACGGCGTGGGCGCGGGGCGCGCCGCCGAGGCCGGACCGGATGCGGCCGGTCCCGGCACCTCGACGGCGGTCTTGGCGGGCTCTGGCGGCTTGCGCCGGACCACGTCCAGGATGAAGGCGTCGTCCTCGCGGTCGGTGCCGATCGTGAACCCGTCCTCGGGGGTGACGAGCAGGCTGGCCGAAGTCGCGTCCGTGTCGGTCGCCAGTTTCGCGATGCCGGGGCGCGGCCGGCCGCGGGTCTCGCCCGAATCGATGGTCCAGGAACCGACCACCCGCAGGCGCGTCGCCGGTCCTTCGGCCGTCACCGAGGTGACCGCTTCCGTCGGCAGGCGCAGCGACAGGCGCGTCAGGGTCGGGAGCCGCGCAATCTCGAGGGACAGGGGCTTGCGCACCGGCTCGGGGATGCGCGCCTTGAGGGCTTCCTCGGCGACCTGGGCCCGGCGGACGAGTTCCGCCACCACCTCCGGTGGGAGGGGCGGCGGCAAGCCGGACCAGCTCTCCGGCAGCAGGTCGACGAACACCCGCTCGCCCGCCGCCTGGAGATTGATCCGGTAGGGCCGCTGCAGGCCGACACGCAGGCCCGACCCGTCCGGGTCGCGCCGGACGCTGGACACGTAGACCGGCATCTCCTCGGCGAGGCGCTCGGGGCCGGCCGCAATGCGCTCTCCGTAGCCGAGGAGCAGCACGCCGCCGGCGAGCTTGGCCTTGACCGGGACCGGCTTGTCGAAGGTGAGCACGATCCGGCCGTAGCCGCCCGGACCGCTCCCGGATTCGCTGCCTTTGGCGCCGATCAACTTCGCGGCGAGAACCGGATCGATCCCGGCCAGGGGACCGGCCACGAGGGCGAGCAGGGGCAGCGACGCGCGCAGCAGCCGCGCGCCGAATCCTCGACCGATTCGGGGTCGCCCGCCCACCGATTCCATCCCCCGCCGATCCGATCCCGGCGCGCGGCACCGCCGCGACGCACAGCGCCACTTCCGGCGGGATCCTGCGGCAGCCGGACTAACGCTGGCTTAACCGTAACGGGGAAACTGGCCCGACGACCGATGCTCAGCCGCTCAGGGCGGCGGCGCGGTCGAGGGCCTGGGGGAAGCCGGTGAGCGGGACCTCGATCGTCGCCGGATCGGTGCCGCTCGCCTTCTGGCCGGTCACGAACAACTTCTTGGCGGTCCGCATGCCGTCGAGGGCCAGGGTCGGGAAGCTGATCGGCACGAAGCAGCCGTCGACCCCGCACATCGAGTAGGGCGCGCCCTTGCCGAGGGTCTGCTCGTCGAGCTTGAAGGTCACGCCCGCCTCGATGGACAGGCCGAAGGGCATCAACACGAGACCCTCGGAGCGTCCCCCCGCCGGCGATTGCAGCTCGACCGCGAACTTGCGCCGGCCGGTCTGCGAATCACCCTGCGACTGGGCCACGATGCAGGTCACCGTCTCGTTCGGGCGCGTGCAGGTCATGGTCCAGTCGCCGTAGCTCTCGCTGACCGTGCTGGCGCCCGTCGGCCAAGCGGCATGGGCCGCGGCCGGTCCGTGGGCGGCGGAACTCGGCGCGGTCTCGGCGGGCTTGGCGGCGGGCTTCGGCGCGGCCACCGGTTTCGGCTTGGGCTTCGGACGCGCCTTGGGGGCCGCCTCCGCGGGCGCCCCCGCGTCGGGCTCGGCATCCTGGGCCCGCGGCGTCACGGGAACTGCGAGCAGCAGCGCGGCGACCAGGCTGACCCGCACATGGGCTGAGAACGACGGCATGGAATCACGAACCCCCGGGCCATGGAGCGGCACAGCCGCCTAAAGCCCCAGCCGGGACGACGCAATCTCCGGACGTCGCCGACCCCCGTGACGGGGCCGGCGCGAAGCCGTGGCGTCGGCTCCGGCGTCAGAGCGGGTTGGGGCCGCCGACCGCGCGCGCCAGGGCACAGCGACGGGCGAATGCGGTCTCGGCCCCGTTGCGGGCCGCGCGGGCCACGGCGAAGACGAGGGTGAGGAAGCCGGGGTCACGGTCGGCGATCTCGATGACCGGGCCGGGGATCCGGGAGGTGATGAGCGCGAGCATGGCGAACTCCGAGGCGTGAAGTCCCGGGCGCTTCCATGATCCCTGAGCTTGCAGCCGTCTCGGCGGCTTTGCTGCATTGCAATATGAGACTTGCAATTCACGCCTGCCACCGGGAAAAGCGCGGGCGACGCATGCACCGGAGGCATGATCGTCGTCCTGGGCATCAGGCGAACCTTAACCTTTGTGCGGCCCGCCGTGATCCGTCGTCTGCGCGAGTCGGCCCTTCGCCACCCGAGGCAGCGCCGGCGCGGTGCATCCGGGCACGGACCCGGGGCGGGGCGCTGCGCCTCTCCCCGCAAGCCGCGGCCGATCTGTCGGCCCCTCCCACAGCGCGGCGCGGTTGACCGGCGGCGGTCGACCCGCCATTGAGCGCGCGTCCGGCGATCGGCCTCGAGCACCGTGCTGGCGCCGCCCGCGGAGCGCCTGTCGCCGCCCTGTCACACGCGCGCCATAACCCGCCCGCGAGCCAGACCCGCGGATGCGCCCGGCATCCGCCAACGAGGATCTCCCGCCATGACCGACCAGCCGACCCATCACCCGATCCACGGCCGCATCACCGGCCCCATCGTGATGATCGGCTTCGGCTCGATCGGCCGAGGCACCCTGCCGCTCATCGAGCGCCACTTCGAGTACGACCGCGCCCGCTTCACCGTGATCGACCCGGTCGACACCCACCGGGCGCTCGCCGAGTCGCACGGCCTGCGCTTCGAGACGGTCGCGCTGACCCCGGAGAACTACCGCGACGTGCTGAGCCCGCTCCTCACCGAGGGCGGCGGCCAGGGCTTCTGCGTCAATCTCTCGGTCGACACCTCCTCGCGCGCCATCCTCGAACTCTGCCGCGAACTCGGCGCCCTCTACATCGACACCGTGGCCGAGCCCTGGCCGGGCTTCTACTTCGACAAGAGCAAGAGCCAGGGCGACCGCACCAACTACGCGCTCCGCCAGGACATCCTCGACGCCCGCGCGCAGAAGCCCGGCGGCAGCACGGCCGTGTCGTGCTGCGGCGCCAATCCCGGCATGGTCTCGTGGTTCGTCAAGCAGGCGCTCCTGAACATCGCCCAGGATACCGGCCTCCAGCGGCCGGAGCCGAAGTCCCGGTCCGACTGGGCCGGCCTGATGAAGGACCTGGGCGTCAAGGGCGTCCACATCGCCGAGCGCGACACCCAGCGCGCCAGGACGCCGAAGCCGCGCGGCGTCTTCGTCAACACGTGGTCGGTGGAGGGCTTCGTCTCCGAGGGCAACCAGCCCGCCGAGCTCGGCTGGGGCACGCACGAGACCTGGAAGCCCGCCAATGCCCGCCAGCAGGAGAAGGGGTCGCGTTGCGCGATCTACCTGCTGCAGCCCGGAGCCGACACGCGGGTGCGCACCTGGGTGCCGACCGCCGGGGCGCAGTTCGGCTTCCTCGTGACCCACAACGAGGCCGTCTCGATCGCCGACTACTACACTGTCCAGGAGAACGGGACGCCGATCTTCCGGCCGACCTGCCATTACGCCTACCATCCGGCCGACGACGCGGTGCTCTCGCTCCATGAGATGTTCGGCAACGCCGCCAAGGTGCAGGCGCAGCACCACATCCTCGACGAGACCGAGATCGTCGACGGCATCGACGAGCTTGGCGTGCTCGTCTACGGCCACAGGAAGAACGCCTACTGGTACGGCTCGCAGCTCTCCATCGAGGAGACCCGGCGGATCGCGCCCTACCAGAACGCCACCGGCCTGCAGGTGACCTCGGCCGTGCTCGCCGGCATGGTCTGGGCCCTGGAGAATCCGGAGGCCGGCATCGTCGAGGCCGACGAGATGGATTTCCGCCGCTGCCTGGAGGTTCAGACCCCGTATCTCGGCCCGGTCGTGGGGGTCTATACCGACTGGACGCCGTTGACCGACCGCCCGGGCCTGTTCCCGGAGGACATCGACACCAGCGATCCCTGGCAGTTCCGCAACGTGCTGGTGCACGGCTGAGACGCCGGACCGCGCCCATCCGAGACGGGCGCGGGCTGGCACTTCGATCCGCGCCCCGGCTACTCGGCCTGACGCCGCGTCACCAGGGTGCGGCCGGGCTCGACCTCGTTCTTGTCCCGATAGAGCGGCACGATCGCGCGCAGCCAGCCGCGGACCTCGCGTCCGCGATAGTTCCGCTCGATCACGTCGTGCGTCAGGTAGGCCTGCAGGTTCACGGGCCCGAAATTGTACCCGACGAGGCCGCCCACGGCGATCTGCCCCTGCGGCCGGTAGCTGCCCACGCCGGTGGGCAGGTCGGTCGAGCCGAACGCCACCGCGCCGATCTGCCACTGCCCGAATTTCTTCGTCATGGTCAGATCGAGGTTCAGGTAATCCGGGTAGAGGGTGCCGGACGGCGAGCGGCTGTCGAGGAAGACGCCGTAGAGCAGGTTCGACGTGAGGTTCCAGCCCTGGCCGGTGTAGCTCACCGCGAAGCGGTGGCTCAGCGAGGCGGATTGGGTGAGGAATCGCGTCTGGATCGGCAGGTAGCCGCCGAACAGGTAGCTGACGCCGACATCGCCGCCGAGGTCCCAGGCGAGCTGGGCGGCCAGCAGCTGCTGACCGACGCCACTCTGATAGGCCGTCCCCTGGCTGCTCGCCGCCACGATCGGCTGGGTGAAGAAGAATTGCAGGCGCGCACCCGCGATGGTCCACGGCGTCGCCCATGCAAAGGTCGGCAGGTTGACGCTCGTCGACGAGTCGCGGGGCTGCGTGCTGCGCGTGCCGAAGCTCGACAGGTTCACGAAGTACAACCCGATCGGCAACTGATCGCCGACCGGCAGGCCGACCGTCTGCCCCGGTTGCGCGGCGGATCCGGCCCGCACGACTGTCGCGGTCGTTGCACTGTAAAGGGCAAGAGTCGTCGCCGCGACTCTGCGTGACGTCAGGCTAAATCCGGCCATGAGAGCTCCAAACCAGAGCCCGAGACCTGGGCTGATCAGGGTTGGACGCGCATCAGGACCGTCACCATCCTGCCGCTCCAGCCAAGCTGTGCGGAACGACACCGGAACAACATTTCACGGGCGGGGCGCGGGAATAGATCGAGATCCGGCCCGATCGGGTCCTATCGTCTGGACCACAGGCATCTGCCCCGCGGATTCGCGGAGGTCGCGGCGTTCGGCCGAAGCGGAGCGCCTCCGGACGGGCCGGGCTCGCCCGGCCGGGGACCGGCATCACCGCAGGGTGGTGCGTGGTCGTCCGATCTCCGGGACCGTCGCGACCGCGGCGTGATCGGATGCGCTGCGCCGCCCTCGTTCATGGAACGGGAGCGGCACCGGAGACCGGGCTGGCCGCCTCTCGCGCGCAACACGCGCGGGTGGCGCGGCGGCGACACAGGCCCGGCGCGCTCTGCCTAAAAAAGTGGCGGCGGCAGCAGACGACCGCTCAGGGCCGAAGCGGCGGCGCCGTCCACCCCTATCCTGTTGAGGTCTCGGATTTCGGTCGACCCGCACAGATCGACCAACATTACACTTAATTATCTGCCAGCTTTAATGCCAATGATTTTGGCAAGATATACGGATTTATACTCCGCATGTTCAAAATCATCCCGCTTGTAAGCGCGCGTTCGACTGTCAACATCGCACACGCCTGAACGATGATCCGACGCTCACGTCACAATCAGCCGAAATCGGTTTGCCATCGCCACTTGGCAGATCGCTGAAATCGAACTCGGCCGCGTGTGAGAGTGCGGTTATTGCCGGGGCTTGGCCGCAAAACTGCCAGACGATCTTTCCAACGGCTTGATATGCTCTATAATTGAACGGCATGTAGCCTAATCGAACGATAGCGAGCGACCAATATCAACATCGGCACAGACGCATCGCCATCCATCGACCGCTCGCACCGAAGTCAGCGACCCGCTTGGCGCGCCGGTCGGCGGTGAGCAGGACTAGGCTTGCCGGCGACGCGTCACTGACTTCGAGCTGGAGCGGTCGGCGTGGGCACGTCAGAACCGATGAAGAACAGTATCTTTCAAATCAAAGGGCGGTATTATGGCCTATAAAACGCTGATATTTTCAGACTATATGGCTAAGATGCAAGCCTTTCAAGTAACAGCATTTGAAATGGTGAAGATCCTCGCCGACATCACGGATGCTGATG
The DNA here is from genome assembly GCF_022179385.1 of Methylobacterium longum. Taxonomy (GTDB): domain Bacteria; phylum Pseudomonadota; class Alphaproteobacteria; order Rhizobiales; family Beijerinckiaceae; genus Methylobacterium; species Methylobacterium longum. Next base: position 31,690 of record NZ_BPQS01000007.1, read on the forward strand.
TCGTAACCCCTCCCCTGGTCGGCGGCGATTCGATTTACCGGACTTTCACGCATACCGTCATGTCAGGCCTGAGCAGACGGGTCAGGCACGCGAGACTACCGCACACGACTAAAGTCAGAATCGAGAAGAACTACGATTTATTCATTTTTGTTGGATCGACAATCGAGTCGGTGATCGAACTCAACAATTTTCACGGATGGAAAAATCATACCGGTCTGAAAGTCGCCTACATCATCGAAATCTGGGCCAACCGCCTGAAGAAAGAGAAGAAATACATCGATATTTTGGCGCAGTTCGATTACGTTTTTACATTGCATTCAAATACTGCGCCGGTCTTGCAGGATGCCATAGGCGTTCACTGCGAGTTCCTTCCCACCGCAGTCAACGCCCTCGAGGCCGCACCCCGGATCTCCGCGCCGGACCGAACGATCGACATCCTCTCGATCGGCCGCCGCTCCGAGGATGTCCATCTCCGCTTCCTTGAGATGGCCCGATCGGAAAACATCTTCTACGAGTACGATACGGTGCGCATCTCGGAAGCGCGGGTCTTCGACTGGGAACAGCATAGATTTCTCATGTTCAGCAAGATCAAGCGTGCGAAGTATTTCGTCTGCTTCGATCATCTGAGGGCCGGCGGGCACAAGTTCACGGAGAGCCAAGGGGAGCAGATCGTGCCGCCTCGCATTTTCGAGGGCATAGCCTGCGGCTCTACGATCATCGGATCGCCGCCGCAGTGCCCCGAGTTCAACGACATCTTCCCCTGGCCGGACGCAGTCGTGAGCCTACCCTCGGACTCGGAAGACGTCCCGGACTTCCTGCACGACCTCGATCGGCGGCAGGAGCAGTTGAACGCGGCGCGTTCGATGGGCGTGATCGAATGCCTGCGCCTGCACGATTGGAGCCACCGTCTGGCAAAGATCCTCAAGGTCGTCGGACTGGAGGCTACGCCGGCGTTGCTGCGCAGACACGATGAGCTGAATGCATACGCTCAGAAGTTCGAACACGCGTCGAAGGCGCGAGCCCTGACCTAGGACAGGCGCGTCCACGGCCGCACCGTGTGGCCGGGGATCGGGCCCCGATCCAGCCGGCGCCGCCCCGACCTGGGGCTCGTCCCCAGGCCGTCGACCGTCAGCCTCGCGACCGACCGGCCCGCTCGACGTCGTCGGAGGGGTGTTCGGACGCGTCCGGCGTCGCGGTCGCTCATCCGCAAGGCTCGGGGGCCGGCCGCGGCGCGTCCCCGACGTCCACGATGAGATCGCTCCGGTAGGTTGCGCCCTCCACGGGGTTGGAAACCCACCGGCAGCGGCCGAGCCGCATATCGTGGCCCGCGTGGAAATGCCCCGAGATCCACAGATCCGGCCGCTGGGCGTCGGCGAGGTCGTCGAGGGCGGTGCTGGCGTAGAAGGCCGGCACCCACCAGGGAACGCCGGGCGCGTCGCGAAACCGGTCGGCCGCGCGGGGGCTCGCCGGGTGATGCGTCACCACCACGGTCGGGCCCGCATGGGGGATCTGGAGCGCGGCGTGCACGGCGGCCCGCTCGACCCGGTGCGCGGCCATCGCGTCGGCGGGCTGCCACGGGCTGCCGTCACCCTTGCGGATCGACCCGAGATACTCCCGCGAGCCGGTCGCCGGATCGGTCATGCGGGCGGCCGCATAGGCCACCGGGTCGTCGGGCCTGTCGGGATCGTCCGGAGCGAGCCAGCGCCCGGCGAGGTCCCAGTCGCTCCACAGGGTGGCGCCGATGAAGCGAACCCCGTCGATGGTGCAGGTCTGTGCCCGCTGGAGCAGGTGGATGCGAGCCCCCTGGCGGTTCCGCCGCGCGACCTCCGCCTCCAGGGCGGCGAGCAAGTCCGGTGCGGTGCGCGGATCGCCGGCCGGGGCGTAGCGTTCGTGGTTGCCCGGCACCAGCACGACGGGTCGCCCCCGCGCGAGGTGCAGCAGGGCCGCGAGCCCCCGTTCGGGATGCCCCTCATGGAGATCCCCCGGGCAGGCGAGCAGGTCGAACGGCTCCGCCGCGAGCGCGATCCGGTCGAGCCGCCGCCGCTCCAGGTGCAGGTCCGAGATGGGGAAGATGCGCAGGGCCGTGCTCACCGGGCGGCCCGGCGCTCGGCCGCGGCCGCCCGGAGGATGTCGGCGGCGGAATCGGCGTTGAGGAGCGCGATCCCGGCCGCCGCCACGAGGTCCGGCCACGGGGACGGATAAAGCGCCGTCACGAGCCCGGCCGCGATGATCGCGAGGTTGGCGAAGGTGTCATTGCGGGCCGAGAGATAGGCCGCACGGGTCAGGCTGCCCGCCCCGGAGCGGTGCCGGGCGAGCATCAGCGCGCAGGTCAGGTTGACGGCGAGCGCCCCGAGGCCCGCGAGGGTGAGCGGCAGGGCCGCGGGGGCGACGAAATCCGACGCCTTCTCGTAGGCCGCGTAGGCCCCCGCCAGGGCCGGCAAGAGCAGGATGCCCGCCATGGCGGTGCCGAGGCGGGCGCGGTTGCGCGCACTCCAGCTCAGGCCCGCGAAGATCAGCAGGTTGATCGCCGCGTCCTCCAGGAAATCGAGGCTGTCGGCGATGAGCGCCACCGAGCCGATGGCGAGCGCCACCGCGATCTCGATGCCGAAATAGCCGAGGTTCAGCGCCGCCACGCGGGCGACGACGGTGCGGAGGGCAGGCGGCGTGGGCCTGGGAGCGTTATCGGCGGTCACGGGGCCTCTTCGCCGAGAGCGGCGCGCCTGTCGAGGACTGTTGAGAAATCCCTCTCGGCGCCTCAAGAAAGTTCGAGGCTCTTACGCCTTCGTCCGGGTGGATTCGGCGCCGCGATCGTGCGAGGCGATGTCGAGAGCCGGCCGCGCGCGATCAGAGACCGGCCGCAACCGGAGGTCTGCCGAGCCATGTTGCCCGAATTGCGCGTGCTCTATTTCGAGGATCTCGAGGTCGGGCTGTCGGAAACCCTCTCGAAGACGATCGCCTCCTCGGACGTGGTCGGCTTCGCCGAAATCACCGGCGACCGCAACCCGATCCACCTGTCCGAACACTTCGCGGCGCGCACGCCGTTCGGCACCCGGATCGCCCACGGCCTGTACACCGCCGGCCTGATCTCGGCGGTGCTCGGCACGCGCCTGCCGGGTCCTGGCGCCGTCTACATCTCGCAGACCCTGAACTTCCGCGCGCCCGTGCGGATCGGCGACGTCGTCGAGGTGACCGTCACGGTGGCCGAGCTGATGCCCGAGCGGCGGCGGGCGCGCCTCGCCTGCCAGTGCTCGGTGGCCGGCGAAACCGTCCTCGACGGCGAGGCGCTGGTGAAGGTGCCGACCAAGGCCGAGGCCGATCCGCTGGCGAGCCGCACCGAGCGACAGCAGGGCTGAGGTGGGGCCGGCCCCGGAGACGGTCACCGACCCGGGCGATCCCCGCCTCGATCCCTACACGCGGATGCGCGAGCGCGACCTCGTCGGCCGCGCCGGACGCTTCGTCGTCGAGGGCGAGGTGACCCTGCGGCTGCTCCTCGGGCCGCGCAGCCGCTTCCGCGCCGAGTCGATCCTGCTCGCGCCGGAACGCTGGCCGGGGCTCGCCGATGCCGTCGCGGCCTGCCCGGCGCCGGTCTATCTCGCCGCCAAGGCCGTGATGAGCGCCGTGACGGGGTTCCCGATCCACCGCGGCGTGCTGGCGATCGGCGTGCGCGGCGGAGAGCTCGACGCGGCCGCCCCGGTGCCGCCGAGGCCCGCCCCGGCGCTGGTGCTCGGCCTCGCGGGGCTGACCAACCACGACAATGTCGGTGCCGCCTTCCGCAACGCCGCCGCCTTCGGGGCGGACGCGGTTCTCCTGGATGCGGAAAGCTGCGACCCGCTCTACCGCAAGAGCATCCGCGTCTCGGCCGGTGCCGCGCTGATCCAGCCCTTCGCGCGCCTGCCCGCGGGACAGGATTGGCTGCGTCTCGCGCAGACGCTGGATCTGCAGCCCCTCGCTTTCAGTCCCGGTGCGGTCGAGCCTCTGGACGCCCTCGCCGTCCCGGCGCGGGCACTCCTGATCCTCGGCACCGAGGGGCCCGGCCTCGACCCGGCCACCCTCGCAGGCGCCCGGCCGATCCGCATTCCGATGGCGGCGGGCTTCGATTCCCTCAACGTCGCCACCGCGGCTGGGATCGCCCTGCACGCCATCGCGCGCGGCCAGGGGCGGCTCGACCGCGCCGGAACCGTCCGAACCGGACCGGCGTGATCCGTCGCGCTCGGATCCAGTCCACCGCCGCACCGCGGGCTCCGGCGAAAAAGCCGTCCGTGGGAGGGGCCCGGGGCCGGGCCCGGATGACGGATCGCCGCGCCCGCCCGCTCCGCCCGGACCTCCGCCGCCGGGCCCAGCGCGTGGGGCCTCACCGGGGGAGAAACAGCCGGGGAATGATCCTGCCGGTTTGGCCGAACAGTTCCTCGGCGCGCTGACAGCTGCCCGGCACGTCCTTCTCGTACGCGGCCAGGTAGGATCGAGCCTGGAGCAGCAGGATGTCGCGGTCCAGCTCGGCCGGATCGACGCCCATCGCCTGCACCGCTCCCTTGAAGCGGTCCTGATCGGGCCGGAGCGTGTCGCAGTGCAGGTTCACGAAGCCCACCAGCCCGGCGAGTTTGGCGGCGTTGCGCTTCGGGGCCGGCAGGTCCGGCGCCTCCTCCGCGCGCCCGCTCGCCGTGCCCGACAACAATATGGCGGCGGTCAGGAGGAGTGCGCGGCACCGCAGCGAGGGGGTCTTCCGGTCTGGCATCGGTGTCACCTGTCGATCGGATTCTGGGCGCCCCGGATCCGGTCCGCGACGGTTGGACCGCACGCACCTGCCCGACGCGCGGCCGCACGGCGTCACCGCCCGTCCCCGAATTTTCCGGCGCGGCGAAAACTCCGTATTCTGCCGCGGCGGCGCAGTCCAAGAGGGCACGACCGCGGCGTCCGTCCACGTCCCGCAATCGACACGCGACAAACGGCTGCAATTGTCGTCCGATGATGCGAAGCTAGCTTGGCCGCGACGGGTGCGGGGATTGTGTAAGGAGGCAACTGCGTTGCTTCAGTCTGGGAATGGGTTGCGGGCGCTGACCGGACGCCGGGTGGCGGTGGTGGGGGCCGGTCCGGGTGGGCTCGCGTCCGCCCTGCTGCTTGCGCGCGCCGGGATCCACGTCACGCTGTTCGAGAAGGACGCGCAGGTCGGCGGCCGGACCAAGACGGTCAAGGCTCCGGGTGGGTATCGATTCGATATCGGCCCGACGTTCTTCCTCTATCCACAGATTCTTGCGGACATATTCGCGAGTTGCGGGGAGCGGCTGGAGGACCACGTCAAACTGGAGCGCCTCGACCCGCAATACCACCTCGTCTTCGAGGGTCCGGACGGGATCTCGGGCACGATCCGCGCCACGGGCGACGTCGAACGCCTGGAGCGCGAGATCGCCGGGGTGGCCCCGGACGACGCGAAGAACGTCAAAGCCTTTTTCGCGGAGAACCGCACGAAGCTGAACTATTTCAAGCCCGTGCTTGAGCAGGCTTTCCACACGCTGCGGAGCATGGTGAGCCCGGCCATGCTGGCGGCCCTACCTCATCTGCATCCCGGCCGGAGCGTCGACCGCGACCTGAAGCGCTACTTCGCCGACCCGCGGGTGCGCCTCGCCTTCTCGTTCCAGACCAAGTACCTCGGGATGTCGCCGTTCCGGTGCCCGAGCCTGTTCACGATCCTGTCGTTCCTCGAATATGAGCACGGGGTCTACCACCCGGTCGGCGGCTGCGGCGCCGTCTCCGACGCCATGGCGGGCTTGGCCGGCCGCATGGGCGTCGACCTCCGGCTTAACACGAACGTCGAGCGCGTGCTGTTCGACGGCAAACGCGCCAGCGGCGTCGTGGCGGACGGCGAGACCTTCAACGCCGACGCGGTGCTGATCAACGGCGACTTCGCCAAGGTGGTCCGGGCCCTGGTGCCGGAGCGGCATCGTCCGCGCTGGCGCGACGCCAAGATCCAGAAGGCCCGGCTCTCCTGCTCGACCTTCATGCTCTACCTCGGGATCGAGGGGAACATGCCCGACAGCCTCGGGCACCACACGATCCTCCTGGCCGAGGGCTACGAGAAGAACATCCGTGAGATCACCGAGGGGACGCTGCCGATGCAGCCCTCCCTCTACGTGCAGCACGCCGGCTACACGGACGGCGGCATGGCGCCGCCCGGCCACACGGCCCTCTACGTGCTGGTGCCGGTGCCGAACCTGAAGGCCGGGATCGACTGGGCCGCCCTGCGCGAGACCTACCGCGCCCTGATCCTGGAACGCCTGAAGCTCCTGGGCCTCGGCGATATCGAATCCCGGATCCGCTACGAACGGATCATCGACCCCACCCAATGGGAGGAGGATTTCGCGGTCCACGAGGGCGCCACCTTCAACCTCGCCCACGACCTGATGCAGATGCTGTACTTCCGGCCGCACAACCGCTTCGGACCCGGGCTCTACATCGTCGGCGGCGGCACCCATCCGGGCTCCGGCCTGCCGGTGATCTACGAGGGTGCGCGCATCTCTGCCCGGCTTCTGATCGAGGAGCTGGCCGGCGCCCGCGCGGCCGCAACGGCCGGCATCCCCGAGACCGCGCCGCTCGCCACCTCCGGCGAAGCCTCGTGACCGGGGCCCGGAGGGGCGGTCAGCACGCGACGGGTCGCCTCGCGCTCGCCGTGGCGGCCTCGCTGTGCGCCCTCGCCTTGCCGGTCGCGGCCGCGACCGTTCACGTCGAGGTGGACGGGATCGAGCCCGGCGGCGGCCAAGTGCGCGTGGCCCTGTGCCAGGGCGGGCTTTCGGAGGCGTCGTGCAGCCGCGGCGACGACGCCCCGGCCTCGGCCGACCGGGCGCTGTTCACGTTCCGGGGCGTGGCGCCCGGGACCTACGCGGTGGCGGCCTACCAGGATGGCAACGGCAACGGCCGGCTCGACCGCACCGGCCTCGGCCTGCCGCTGGAGCCCTACGGATTCTCCGGGGGCATCGGCCGCCGGGGGCGGCCGGATTTCGCCGAGGCCGCGTTCGCCCTCCGGGATCCGGGTGTCGCCGTGCGGGTGCGTCTCGCGCGCGCCCTGCCGCGGCGGTGAGACGATGAGCGACCCCCTCGTCCGGATCGAGGGCGTCGACCTCGATCTCCGCGGGCGACGGGTGCTCGAGCAGGTCGACCTCGCCCTCGCCGCCGGCGAGACCCTGGCCCTGCTCGGACCCAACGGGGCCGGAAAATCCTCGCTGATGCGCCTCGTGGCGGGCCGGTTGGGACCGACCGCAGGATCCGTGCGCGTGGCGGGTGCCGATCCCCACCGGGAGGGCGGCGCTCGCCGCGCCATCGGCTGGGTGCCGCAGGAGATCGCCCTTTACCCGCGGCTGACCGTCTCGGAGAACCTCGGCGTGTTCGGGCAGCTCGCCGGCGTGCCCCGGCGCGACCGGAGGGCGGCGGTCGAGGCGGCGCTCGCGATGGCCGACATCGCCGACGTGGCGCGCCGCCCCGTCGGGGTCCTGTCGGGGGGGTACAAACGGCGGGTCAACATCGCGGCGAGCCTGATGAACCGGCCGCGCCTCGTCCTCCTCGACGAGCCGACGAGCGGCGTCGACCTCGCGGCCCGGGCGGCGATCCACGCGGTGCTCGACCGGCTCAAGGCGGCCGGGACGGCGATCCTCATCGCCACCCATGATTTCGGCGAAGCGGAGCGCCTCGCGACCCGGGTCGCCTTCCTGGCGCAGGGTCGCATCGTGCGGGAGGGACGGCTCGCCGATCTCCTGGCGCAGCTGCGCGCGGGCGCGCCGGAGCGGGAGCTGGGCCTCGCCGTGCCGGCGGACGCCGCCGCCGAGGCGGTGCTGCGACGCGCCGGCTTCGCACCGGCCGAGGCGGACGGCCTGACGTGGCGCTCGGTGGAGCGCTCCGGCCTCGACGGCGCGGCCCTGCTCGGCGCCCTGCGGGCGCAGGGCGTGCCCGTCGCTGAGGTGCGGGTGCGCGCGCCGCGTCTGGAAGCGCTCTACCTCGACGCGCTCCGGCCGCGGGAGGTCACGGACCGCGCCGCGCCGCCCCCGCGCCGCCTCGGATCCGCCCGGTGATCGGCGCCGCGTTCCGGGTCATGGCCTTGACCCTCATGCGCGACCGCGCTGCCCTGGTGATGGCCTTCGTCCTGCCGACCGTGATCTTCTCGATCTTCGCGGCGATCTTCTCCGGGGCGACCGGCGACCGGATCCGGATCCACCTGGGGCTGGCCGATCTCGCGCAGACGGCCGCCACCGGCCGCCTCGCCGACGCGCTGGCGGCCGACGCGTCCCTGCGGGTCACGCGCCTGCCGGCAACGGGTCTCGCGGAGGTGGCGCGCGCCGTGCGCTCCGGCGAGGTCGACGTGGCGCTCGTCCTGCGCGGCGACCTGATCGCGGCCCCCGCGGCCGCGGCATCCGCGCCCGCAAGCCAGCCGGTGGTCCTGGTCGAGAATCCCGCCAAGGCTCTCGCGACGCCGATCGCGCTGGGCCAGCTCCAGCGCGTTCTGAACGAGGCGCTGCCCGACGTGGTCCTGTCCCGCATCGTCGCCGACGTGGAGCGGACCGGGAAGATCGGGGCGGACGAGCGCCGCTTTCTCGACGAGGCCTTCGCGGAGCAGCGCGCGAAGAAGGAACCGTTCAGCTTCGCCGACATGGTCGAGCGGCGCAGCACCGCCGCCGGCAGCGGCAACGCGCGGGTGAGTTACTACGCGGGGGCGATCACGGCCGTCTTCCTGCTGTTCGCCGCCATGCAGGGGGGGATGTCCCTGGTCGAGGAGCGGGAGACCGGCCTCGCCGAGCGGCTGATGGCGGGGCCGGGCGGCCTGCCGGTCGTCGTGCTGGGCAAGTTCGGCTTCCTGACCGTGCAGGGCGTCGTCCAGGCCGGCCTAATCTTCCTGGCCGCCGCGCTCCTGTACGGTGTCGAGATCGGGCCGCACTGGCCGGCGTTCCTGGCGGCCTGCCTGCTGGTCTCCGCGATGGCGGCGGGCCTTGCCCTCGCCGCCTGCGCCCTCGCCGCCTCGCGCCAGCAGGCTCACCTCGCTTCGACCTTCGGCGTGCTGCTGCTCTCGGCCGTGGGCGGCTCGATGGTGCCCCGGTTCCTGATGCCGCCGTGGCTGCAACAGGCGGGCTGGCTCACTCCCAACGCCTGGGCGATCGAGGCCTATCAGAGCGCCCTGGGCGAGGGCTTCGCCGCCGCGGCGCCGGCACTGGCGGTGCTGGGGGCGTTGACCCTCGGGGGGCTGGGCTTCGCCCTGGCGCTGGCGGCGCGACGGACCGCCTGAGCCGGGACGCATCGGCTCCGCGACGATCCGCGCCGTTTCCGCGCGCGTAAGCGCGCCGACATACGGACAGCGCGCCGCTTCGAACCTGCTCTACGGAAAGCCCAATGCTCCGCCTGCTCATCGCCGACGGCAACGACCGTGCGGCCCGTGATCGGCACGTCGCCGCCACCGGCCGCACCTCGGCCGAGTCCTACGCGGCGGTGGTGCGGGATCTCGTCCCCGAGACCGCCTGCCGCCTCGTCAACCCGGCCGATGCCGACGCGAACCTGCCGGCCGGCCTGTCGGATTTCGACGGGCTGATCTTCACCGGATCGACCCTCAAGGTCGGCGAAGGCACGCCCGAAGTGACGCGGCAGCTCGACCTGATGCGGTCGGCCCTGGAGGCGGGTCTGCCGGTCTTCGGCTCGTGCTGGGGCGTGCAGGTCGCCGCCACCGTGGCCGGCGGCAAGGCTGCCGCGAACCCGCGCGGGCCGGAATACGGGTTCGCCCGGGCGATCAGTCCGACCGAGGAGGGCCGCACGCATCCGCTGCTCGCCGGGCGTCCGGCCTCGTGGGACGCGCCGGCGATCCATTCGGACGCCGTGCTGCAGCCCCCGGCCGGCGCCCGCGTACTGGCCGGGAACCGAATCCTGGGCATCCAGGCTCTGGAGATCCGGCACGGCGCCGGGTGGTTCTGGGGCACCCAGTACCATCCGGAACTTGATCTCGACGATCTCGCCGCCATGCTGCGCCTCTGCGAAACCGCGATCGTGGAGGCGGGCCTCGCCGAGGATCCAGCGGGCGTGTCGGGCTACGCGGACGAGATCGTGGCCCTGAAGGGGGACGACCCGGAGGCGGCCCGCCGTCTCGCATGGCGCCACGGCCTTGGCCCGGAGGTGCTCGAAGCGGATCTGCGCCGCCGGGAAATCGGCAACTTCCTGGCGCGCCTGTCCACAGGCGAAGCCTGATCGGCCGCTGCCGCGACCGGGTGGCGCGTTGACCGGGCCGGCCCCGCGTCTAGCTTCGCTCTCGTGGGCCACGTTCGAGAGGGCCTCGGGAGCGATCCAGCAGGATGAGCCAGGATTCCACGGTCGCCGTCATCGGCAGCGGGCTCGGCGGACTCGCGGCCGCGTGCGTGGCCGCCGCGCGGGGCCACCGCGTGACGGTCTACGACAAGAACGGCTGGCTCGGCGGCAAGGCGGCGGTGCTGCACGAGGGTGGCTTCCGCTTCGACATGGGCCCGACGATCCTGACCGTGCCGCGCGTGCTGGAGCGAATCTTCGCCGAGGCCGGCCGCTCAGTCCACGACTACATGGACCTGCGCCGCCTCGACCCCCAGTGGCGCTGCTTCTTCGATGACGGCACCCACATCGACCTGATGCAGGATGTCGAGCGGATGGCCGGCGACATGGAGCGCTTCGCCCCCGGCACCGGCGAGGGCTACAAGAAGTTCCTGTCCATCTCGGAGCATCTGCACGGCGTCTCGGAGAAGTTCTTTTTCTGGAAGCCCGTCGAGGACCTGTTCGATACGATCAACATCCGCGCCAACATGAATCCCGGCACGCTGCGGGACGTCCTGTCCCTACGCATGCACGCCTCGGTCGCCAGCACCATCCGCGGCAAGGTGAAGGATGCGCGTCTGGCGCAGATGCTCGACCATTTCGTGCAGTATGTCGGCTCCTCGCCCTACGGCGCGCCGGCGGTCCTCTGCGCCATCGCACACATGCAGACGGCAGACGGCGTCTGGTACCCGATGGGCGGGACCCGCGCCGTGGCGGAGGGGCTGGCGAAGCTCGCCCAGGAACTCGGCGCCACCTGCAGGACCGACACGGAGGTCACGGGGATCGAGACCGCCAACGGCGCGGTCCGCGGCGTGCGCACCGCCGCGGGCGTGACGCCCTTCGACGCGGTGATCTCCAACATGGATTCGGTGCGCACCTACCGGGAACTCGTCGGGGGCGATGCCGCCAAGGCCTACGCGAAGAAGAACCCCGAGCCGGCCTGTTCGGGCGTGGTGCTCTACCTCGGTCTGAACAAGCGCTACGAGCACCTGAACCACCACGACTTCGTCTTCTCCCGCGATCCCGAGGAAGAGTTCGACTACATCTACAACAAGGGCGAGCCGGCCCCGGACCCGACCGCCTACCTGGCGGCGCCCTCCTCGACGGATCCGAGCGTGGCACCGGAGGGCGGCGAGGCGCTCTACGTCCTGGTGCACACCCCCTACCTTCGGCCGCATCACGATTGGCGTCCGGACGGACCGCTGTTCCAGAACTACCGCCGGACGATCCTCGAGAAGCTCAAGCGCACCGGCGGCATGCCGGACCTGGAGGAGCGCATCGTGGTGGAGCGCCACCTGACGCCCCAGGACATCCACGAGCGCTATCGCGTGCTGAACGGCGCGATCTACGGGCTCGCCTCACACGGGCGGGTGATGGGGGCGTTCAAGCCCGGCAACCGCTCGCGGCAGGTCCGCGGCCTCTATCTCGCCGGCGGCGCCGCCCATCCGGGGCCCGGCATGCCGATGGTGATGATGTCCGGCTGGATCGCCGCCGACGCGCACGACCAGGACGCACGCGGCGCCCTGCGCGCCTCGGCGTGACAGCCGCGCAACCCTCCCCTCCCCCGACCGGCGGGGCGGGGCGACGTTCGCCCCTGCCACCTGTCTCCCCCACGATCCGCACTTTCATGGTGGCGTGGTTCGAGCGCTACCTGCACCGTCACCTCGACGCCCTGCGCCTGCCGTTGTGGAGCACGCCGCCGGCCGCCGACCATCCCGGCCCGATCGTCGTCTACAGCAACCACCCCGCGTGGTGGGACGCGGCCCTGATCATCGTGCTGGCGGGGCGGCTCTATCCGTCGCGGATCAGCCGCGCGCCCTTCGACGCGGCCATGCTGGCGCGCTACCGCATCTTCGAGCGGATCGGCGCCTTCGGGGTCGATCTCGAAAGCCCGCGCGGCGCCGCGCAGTTCCTGGCCGCCGCCCGATCCATCCTCGCGACGTCCGACGGCATGCTCTGGATCACCGCGCAGGGCCGCTTCGCCGACGCGCGTGCGAGGCCGCTCGACCTGCGGCCCGGCGTGGCGCGGCTCGCCGAGATCGCACCGGACGCCCTGTTCGTCCCGCTGGCGGTCGAGTACGCCTTCTGGGACGAGCGCGGCGCCGGGGCCTTCGCGGCCTTCGGGGCCGGCATCGCCGCCGCGGAGATCGCCGCCCTGCCGCGAGCGGACCGGCTCGCACGCCTCGAACTCGATCTGACTGCAACCCTGGACCGGCTCAGCGCCGACGTGATCAGCCGGGAGCCGGAACGTTTCCGCGCCCTGGTCACGGGCCGGAAGGGCGTCGGAGGGATCTACGACCTGTGGCGACGCCTCGCGGCGCGGCTCTCCGGGCGCCGCTTCGATCCGGCTCACCGGGCGCCGAACCGATCCGGTCCCACCGCATGACCTCTTCCACTCGCTCTCGTCCGCGTGCGATGCCGGGAGCCGGCGGCGCCTCACCCAAGGCCGGAGCATGACCGATTCGTTCACCGCGATTCCGACCGCGCTGGCGCTGCTGTGCCTGATCGCGGCGCTGCTCCCGGCGGTGCTGGCCGCCGTGAACCTCTCGGTCCTGCGCCGGCCCGCACCGCAGGACGATCCCGATCTCGTCTCGATCCTGATTCCGGCGCGGAACGAGGCCGGCAACATCGCCGAGACCGTGCGGGCGGCCCTCGCCAGCACCGGCGTGCCCGTGGAGGTGATCGTCGGCGACGACCATTCGACGGACGCGACGCCGGAGATCGTCCGCGCGATCGGCGACCCGCGCCTGCGCCTCGTATCGGTTCCGACGCTGCCCGAAGGCTGGACGGGCAAGAACCACGCCTGCAGCCACATGGCCGGGTCGGCCGCCGGCCGGCACCTGCTGTTCATCGACGCCGACGTGCGTCTGGTACCGGAGGCGGCGTCCTGCCTCGCCGCGCAGGCGCGCCGCACCGGGGCGGCCCTGGTCAGCGGCGTGCCGCGCCAGCGCACCGAGACCGTCGGCGAGATGCTGACCGTGCCGATGATCGACTTCCTGCTCCTCGGCTACCTGCCCGTCCTCCTGATGCGCCGCCTGCGCGATCCGTCCCTCGGCGCGGCCTGCGGACAGCTCATCCTGATCGACCGCGCAGCCTATGAGGCGACCGGCGGCCACGGTGCGATCCGCATGTCCCTGCACGACGGCGTGCGGTTGCCGCGGCTGTTCCGCGCCGCCGGCTACAGGACCGAGCTCGTCGCGGCGGCAACGCTGGCCACGTGCCGGATGTACGAGGGCTTCGCCCAGGCCTGGGCGGGCTTCTCCAAGAACGCGCACGAGGGCATGGCGACGCCCCGCGCCCTGCCGGTCTGGACCCTGCTGCTCGGCTGCGGCCAAGTCCTGCCACCGCTCCTCGTCCTGGCCGGCCTGTGCGGGCTGATCCCAACCCCGGCCCTCGTTGCCGCCGCGCTCGCCCTCCTCCTCGCGCTCGCGACCCGGACGGCAATCACCCTGGCGGTGCGGGCGCCGCTGGCGACGATCCCGCTCCATCCGGTCGCGGTCTTGGTCGCCCTGGCGATCCAGTGGAACGTCCTGCTACGCCGGGAGCGCGCCGGCGCGGCCACCTGGAAGGGCCGGAGCTATCCGGTGAGCGGCGCCTGAGAGGGGGGCCGATCCGCCGCTTGCCCCCGCCCCCGCATCGGCCGGTCAGGCTTCCTGAACCGGCGAGCCGTTCGACGCACCGGCCCCCGTCTCCGCCAGGATCCAGGCCGCCGTGTCGGCATCCGCGCCCGCAACCGGCAGGTGCAGGATGATCGGCGTCTCGTAGGGATGGCGCGCCTTCAGGGCCGCCGACAGCGCGTCGGCGAGACCCTCGCGGCTCTTGAGGATCGCCGCGACCTCCTCGCCCCGCGCCACGGTGCCCTGCCAGCTGTAGACCGAGTGCATCCCGGGCAACACGTTGATGCAGGCGACGAGCCGCTCGCGGACCAGGGCTTCGCCGATATTGAGGGCCGAGGCGAGGTCGGGAAAGGTGGTGTAGACGAGGAGCGGACGCTCCATGCTATGCCTCCGGGTGCGCGGGTGTCTCGGGAGTGAGGCGCAGGCCGGGCCTGGACGTCAACCGGGCGGTTCGCTCAACAGACTGGAGCCGTGACGTGAACGCCGACGCGACCCCGACGCGCCCGCCTGGCTGCGCCTGAGCGATGCCGCGCTTCAAGAAGATCGCCTTCGTGGCGAGCCCCACCGGCTACGCCCGCGAAGCCGCCGCCGCCCTGATGCGGCGCTACGACCACGTCCCGCCCGAGGAGGCGGACGTCGTGATCGCTCTCGGTGGCGACGGTCTGATGCTCCAGGTCCTCCATCGGTTCATGGATCACCCGAAGCCGATCTACGGGATGAACCGCGGCACGGTCGGCTTCATGATGAACGAGTTTCGGGACGACGATCTCCTGGAACACTTGGAGAGCGCCCAGCGCAGCGTCATCCACCCGCTGATCATGGACGTGCTCGACACCGAGGGCCGCTCCCATCGGGCGCGGGCGATCAACGAGGTCTATCTGCTGCGCCAGACGCATCAGACCGCCAAGCTGAAGATCGCCGTCGACGGGAACGTGCGTCTCGATCTGCTGATCGCCGACGGCGTGCTGGTCGCCACCGCGGCCGGCTCCACGGCCTACAACCTGTCGGTCGGGGGCCCGATCCTACCTCTCGACGCCAAGTTGCTGGCGCTGACCCCCATCTCGGCCTTCCGGCCCCGCCGCTGGCGCGGTGCACTGCTGCCGGATTATGCCCGGATCCGGATCGACGTCCTGGACGCCCCCCATCGCCCCGTGGCGGCGGTGGCCGACCACACCGAGTTCCGCCGGGTCTGCACGGTCGAAACGTCGCTCGACCGCGCCACCGAACTGGTCCTGCTGCACGATCCGGGACACAGCCTGGACGAGCGCATCCTGCGCGAGCAGTTCGGTTGAGCCTCCGCATCCGCCACGCCGACGGAGCGGATCACGCGGGGATCGCGCAGATCATCCTGCCGGTGATCCGGGCCGGCGAGACCTACGCGCTCAATCGTGACCTGCCCGAAGCCGAGGCCCTGGCGTACTGGACCGGCGCGGACCGCGAAACCTTCGTGGCGGAGTGGGACGGGGCTATGCTCGGCACCTACTACCTGCGCGCCAATCAGGCGGGCGGAGGTGCCCATGTCGCCAATTGCGGCTTCATGACCGAGGCGGCCGCGTCGGGCCGCGGGATCGCGCGGGCCATGTGCGCGCACGCCCTCGACCGGGCGCGGGCGCGCGGCTTCGCGGCGATGCAGTTCAACTTCGTGGTGAGCACCAACGTCCGGGCCGTTCGGCTCTGGCACAGCTTCGGCTTCGACACGGTCGGACGTCTCCCGGGGGCCTTCCGGCACCCGGGGCTGGGCGAAGTCGACGCCCTGGTGATGTTCCGGCGGCTCTAGGCCCTCAGGCGAGGGGCGCGGCCACGAGATCGCTCTCGCGGATGGCCCGCTCCCCGGCCTGGGTGCGGATCCGGTACGAGGGCTCGCCGGTCTGGTCCGCCGGCATCAGCCGCAGGATCTCGAACACCTCGCCCTCGCCCTTGTCCCCGGGCAGCCCGAGTCGGGGCCGGCACACCCGCTGGCCGATCTTGTACTTGTGGGACATGCCGGGCTCCTGAGCGGTTCCGGAGGCGCGCGTCGCGGCTCAGCGCCGCTTCTGCGCCTTCGCCTTGCGGGCGATATAGCGTGCGTCGCGCTGGGCCTTCTGCTCGGCCTGGAGGGCCTTGGCGCGTTCCTGGGCGGCGAGCTGCTCGGCGTGCTTGCGCTCGATCTCGGCGAGACGCTCGGCCTCGGCGCGCGCGGCGGCCTTCTCGATCTCGACCTGACGCTGCGCGGCGCGCTCGGCCGCGCGGGCCTCACGGGCATCGACCACGGCGCGGCGGGCGGACTGGCGGGCGAGAACGGCCGGATCGTCGGCGGTGGGACGCGCCCGGAAGCGGGCCAGCATCTCGGACCGCGCCTTGGCGGCCGTCTCGAGGCGATCGACGACACCTTGCTTGTTCAGAAAGCTCACAGACACTCCTGGATCGGGCGCGGAAACCGCCGCCCACAGAGGGAATTGCAGATACGAAGAAGCCGCTCCGGGGGAGCGGCTTCAAAAGAGACCCTTCGGACGGGGATCAGGCCGTCTGGAGCTGGCCGGCTGACTGCTTGCCGGAGCGACGGTCGGTCTCCAGCTCGTAGGAGACCTTCTGGCCCTCGTTCAGGCTGCGCAGTCCCGCGCGCTCGACGGCCGAGATGTGGACGAACACGTCCTTGCCGCCGTCATCCGGCTGGATGAAGCCGTAGCCCTTGGTCTCATTGAACCACTTGACGGTTCCGGTGCTCATGGAAGTCCTTAGATCTTCGCAGGAAAAGTGAGTGGTTGCGCCCGCTCGGCTGAGCTGGCGCCGGCATCGACCGCTAGCGATAGGAAAGTCAGAACCGCCCTGCGAAGGCGTAACGGTCCAAGATATCCGGACACGTGCCGATGGCACTGAAATAAACCCCCGACGGTTTTTTGGCAAGCGCGGAGCAATACTTCCGACGGCAATCGGCCCGCCGCGCTGGCAATTCCTCGAACGATAACGGCGGTTTATGGCGCCGGAAGCGCCACGTGAGCCAGGCGGCCGCGGGATGTACCGGGCGCGATCCTGGAGATCTGTTCCCGGGAGCCCGTGAGGCTGCGCATTCGCGCGAGCGGAGCCGGTCCGCCCGTCCGTCGACGCAGGCTGGCTTCCGGGCAGCGGAGCGGGACCCGCGCGGTGCGGGCCCCTTGGCCGACGACGGACGCCGCCGCGGCATCAGGCCGACGGCGGATCGCGGGGCGGCGCAGACCCGCCGCTTCGCGGTGGCTCTGGCGGCTAGGGTGACGCTGGAACCACGCGGAGCACCCCTTCGCCGCGCCGATGCCCCACCGTCGTCACGGCGACCTCGCGGGCCCGGCCGTGGGCGACGAGGGCGGCCGCGAGTGCCGCCCCGAGCGGTGCCGCCACCTCAAGCCCGTGCCCGACGACATCGCCGAGGGCGCGGATGCGGGCTCCGGGCGCCAGGCGTGCAAGAGCATCGCCCTCCTCCGCGGTGATCGACGGGACGCCGGTGGCGCCCGACAGGATCCGGTCGGGCGCCGTGAGGCCGGCCTTCTGCCAGAGGTCGGCGAGGCTGCCGGCGAGGCTGCCGGGCATGCGCCGGGTGCGGTCGCTCGCCACGGCGTCGAGACGGGCGAAGGCGCGGGCCCCACGGGCGGCGGCGTGATCGTCCGATTCGAGCATCAGGAAGGCGGCGCAGCTGCCCAGGATGAAGCCGCCCGGCGCGCCGCGCGCGAAGACCGGCCGATAGCCCCCGTGGGCGAGGTATCCGCCCATCTCGTGGACCACCAAGACGTCCGGCCGCTCGGCGCTGTAGGAGCCGCCCACCAGGATCGCGTCGATCTGGCCCGAAGCGACCCGTGCCCGAGCGATCCGGAGGGAGTCGACCCCGGCGGATTCCTCGCCCATGAAGGTGCGCGAGGCCCCCGTCACCCCGTGCACGATGGCGATGTTGCCGGCGAGGAGATTGGAGAGCTGGGCCAGGAACAGGGTCGGGCGCAGGTCGTTCTGGAGCCGCTCGTTGAGGTAGGCGCCGGGGTCCGGTGCGTCGCGCAGGCCCGTCAGGATGGCCCCGTCGACCGCGTAATCCCGCTCGCCGCCGCCGGCCGCCACCACGAGGTGGAGCGCCTGCTTCAGGGCGGCGTCGTCCTTCACCCCGGCCGAGTCGAGGGCGAGGCCCGCGGCGTAGACGCCGAGCCGCTGCCACGCCTCCATCTGACGCTGGTCGCTGCGCTTGGGGATCTGGCCGTCCCAGGCGATCGCCGGGGCGGGATGAACCGGATACGGGGCGAAGGTTTCGGTGTCGGTGCGCGGCGCCGCGTCACCGTCGAGGGCCGCGAGGTGCGCCTCGACGCCCTCGCCCGCGCAGGAGACGAGGCCCAGACCGGTGATGACGACCGCGCGGCTCATGATCGGCTCACGGGCTGGCGCGCGTCCGGGAACAGGCCGATCGTCCGTGCCCGCTCGCGCATGGGCACGTCGAGCCCGTCGGGGAACGGCATGGTGCGGAAGCGCAGCTCGGCATCGCACAGCGCCTTGCCGGCATGGCTGATCGCCGCCCGGGTGACCGCGTAGCCCGAGCCGTCATGCTCCAGGCTCGCCGTGACCACCAGTTCCGCCCCCGGCCCCACGAAGGAGCGGAAGCGCGCCTTGTCGACGCCGGTAAGGAACGGCATCCGCGTGAAGTCGAGATGGGCCAGCACGAGGTAGCCGGAGGCCTGCGCCATGGTCTCGGTCAGGAGCACCCCGGGCACCAGCGGATGGCCGGGGAAGTGCCCCTCGAAGACGGGGCTCTCCAGGGGCACCCGGGCGAGCGCCTCGATGCGGCCGGCGGCCCGGTCGAGGAGCCGCACGGAATCGATCATCTCGAAGTATTCGAGGCGCATGACGTGTCGAATCGGCCTTGGTTCAGACCTTGGCGGCCTTCTCGGCCACGAGGCCGTCGATGCGCGCGCACAGGTTCTTGAGGACGAAGTATTCCTCGGCCGGGACCTTGCCCTCGTTGACCTCCTGGGTCCAGCGCTCCAGGGGCAGCTTGATCCCGAAGGCCTTGTCAACCGCGAAGGCGATGTCGAGGAACGCCAGACTGTCGATACCGAGATCGTCGATGGCGTGACTCTCGGGCGTGATCTTGTCCCGCGGGATGTCGGCAGTCTCGGCTATGATATCGGCCACGCGCTGGAAGGTGGCGCTGCCGTGGGCGGGCTCGTCGGACATGTCTTCTCGCGGGCTGTTCGAATTCCGGGTCGGTCGTGCGGGAGCCCCCTCGCCGCCGGGCGGCCCGGCACTCGCGCCCTGCGCGGCCACCCTACGCATATACGGGCCATCCTACACGGCCCGGTCGGATGGCGGCGACCTCTACACGAGGGGGTCAGGGGCGGCAACCGCGACGGTTCCCACGGCGTTTCAGGGCTTGTCCACAGCGTATCGGCAGCGCGCAGGATCGTGCGCGCGGACGCGCGTACCGCTGCCCGGCGCCGCCCCTAGGTGCAGGGTGCGGCGGCCATGTCTGCCCAGGAGACCTGACGGATGCAACCAATGATCAAGCCCGGCACGACGCCGGTGCCGGTCGAGACGCAGCCCCCGGGGGCGGAGCCGCCGCAGGAGCGAGCGCGCTCGCAGGGGGCGGCCCGGGTCCTTCTGGCGCTGGCGCTCGCGGCCCTCGGCCTGTGGATCCTGCACGAGTTCCTGCCGGCCTTGGCCTGGGCGGTCGTGCTGGCGATCGCCCTCTGGCCGCTCTACACGCGCCTCGAGCACCGCTTTCCGCCCGGCAAGCACAACCTGCTCCTGCCCACGCTCATGACGGCGGCCGTGGCCCTCGTCTTCCTGGCGCCCCTGGCGATCCTCGGCATCCAGGCCGCCCGGGAGGCCCACGACGTGGCCGAGTTCGTCCGCAACGCGGAGGCGAACGGCATCGCGGCGCCCGAATTCCTTCAGCACCTGCCCTACGGCGCGCCTCAGGCGACGGCGTGGTGGAACGACAATCTGGGCCACGCCAAGGCGGGTTCCGAGCTGCTGCGCCGCTTCGAGAACCATTCGGTGATCGGCGCCTCGCGCAACGTTGGCCGCGAAGTCATGCACCGGATCGTGCTGTTCGGCTTCAGCCTCGTGGCCCTGTTCTTCCTGTTCCGCGACTGGCGGACGGTGCGGGACCAGTCGCTCACCGCCTGCCATCGCCTGTTCGGCCCGCGCGGCGAGCGCGTCGCCCGTCAGATGGTGGCCTCCGTGCACGGCACCGTCGACGGCCTCGTGCTGGTCGGCCTCGGCGAGGGCTTCGTGCTCGGGATCGTCTACTACTTCGCGGGCGTACCGCACCCGGTCCTGCTCGGCGCCTTCACGGCGGTGGCCGCGATGATCCCGTTCGGCGCCGCCGTAGCCATCGCCATCGCGGCGCTTCTGCTGGTGGCGGCGGGCTCGGTGACGGCGGCCATCGTGGTCGCGGCGGCCGGCCTCGTGGTGACCTTCGTGGCCGACCACTTCATCCGACCGGCCCTGATCGGCGGCACGACGAAGCTGCCCTTCCTGTGGGTGCTGCTCGGCATCCTCGGAGGTGTGGAGACCTTCGGGCTGCTCGGCCTGTTCGTCGGTCCGGCCGTCATGGCCGCCCTCGTGCTACTGTGGCGGGACTACACCGAGGGCCACGACCGGACGGCCTGAACCGGCCGCGCGGCTACTCGGCCGCGCCGGCCCCAGCCGACGCCTCGACGCGGCGCCGGTCCTGGCGCCAGTCGGCCGGCTTCTCGAAGGTGCCGGCCCAGATGCCGCGGCGGGTCGCCCAGGCGTGGCCCTCCTGGCGGACATAGGATGCCGTGACTTGGCGGCTGGCGAGCGCCAGTCCCTGTCCGACCATCCAGGCCGACAGGTCCTCGCCGTGGACGTGGCAGATCCCGGCGAGCCGACCCGCGACCGTGTCGCGCCGCTCGCACGTGACCACGGCCCCGGCGATCCGGGCGTCCAGCGCCAGCGCGGCCTCGCGACCGCAGCGGTATTCCAGCCCTTTCGCGGTCTCGCAGCTCTGCGCGGTCTCGGGGGCATCGATCCCGTAGAGGTGGATGCGGGTGCCCTGCACCTCGATCGTGTCGCCGTCGATCACGGTCGCCGGACCGCTGACCGTCCCGGCCGCGGCCGCGGGGCCGCAGAGGAGGAGCAGGGCGAACATCGGTCTGATCATCGAAGAATGGTCCACGCGGGAGGCGTTCGATCTGAGAGAGGTCTGGTGAAGCCGCCAAGCTGCGCGGCCAATGTGGCGATTTTGCCGACTCACACACTTGCAGGTCGCACAAAGGGAACGCTATCGCGCGCGGGTTGCGAAAGTGTTCCGCGCCGCGCCCCGGAACGGCGGCTCCGGGCGACCGTTGAGCTGCATGACCTTTTTCAAGACCCTGATGGGCGCCCTCGCCCTGTGTACGGCCCTCTTGGTTTGGGCCGACCACGCCATCGGACCGGTCCGTCCGGTCGTCGAGACGGCGACGGGTCTGACGGCCGCCGAGGTGCTGGCGAGCGACGGCATGGCTCCGGACGGGCGGCCCGGCGATCCCATCCTGGACCGCGCGGCCCTCGGCCGGCTCGTCGGGGCGGTCGCGGGCGGGAAGGAACCGACCGCGCCGGCCGGCTGAGGCACCGGCTCGACACGCCGCCATGACGGGCGGGTCGCGATGACGTCGGGCCACGCGCGGCCTGAGGTCTCCGCCCCGTCGAACCCGCGCCGCTTGCCGTGAAGGCGGTCCGAGAACCGCGATCCTGCGCCGCCGGAGCACGGCGAAGGCCGTGAGGGATGACGGCTTGGAACGGGCGACCGATTTCCGGCCGGCGCGGCGCCGCGCCCGGGTGGACCGCGCCTCAGACCCGGTACTTGCCGTTGCGCTTGATGAGGACGCGGGTCCCAACCGGCACGCGCTCGTAGAGGTCGGCGATGTCCTCGTTCAGCATCCGCACGCAACCCGACGACAGCTGCTCGCCGATGCTCCAGGGCTCGTTGGTGCCGTGGATGCGGAACAGGATGTCGCGGTTGCCCTGGTAGAGGTACAGGGCGCGGGCACCGAGGGGATTGTCGACGCCGCCCTTGCGGGTCCGCGGCAGATCGGGATTGAGCGAGACCATCGTGACGGTCGGGCTCCAATCCGGCCAGACGCCCTTGCGGCCGACCCGGGCCTCGCCCTTCCACGAGAAGCCAGCCTTCCCGACGCCGACGCCGTACTGCATCGCGGTGCCGTCCGCCTGCACGAGGACGAGCTGGCGCTTGTCGATGTCGACCACGATCGTGCCGGGCTGCTCCGGCCCGTTGTAGCTGACCTGCTGGCGGCGATACTTCGGATCCAGGCGCCCGGTGTCGACGAGCGGGATGTCGTAGGGCTTGTCGGGCTTGGACCCGATGTACCACGCCGAATCGTCGTCCTGCGCGACCTGAACGGGCCGGGTCTGGCACGCGGCCAGGGGTGCGATCGCCACGACGGCGAGCAGGATTCGCGAGCGGACAAGCCGGCGAATGCGGCTCCAGGCCGAGGGGTAAGTCGCGATCATAGGTCCTGTCATGCGGGTGCGGTCCTCGGGCTATGACTACCGTCTCGCGGTCGGCGACGATGTAGCTTTTCCGCCGCAGCGGGCGGCCAGCGCCTGCTCCCGCGGCCACGGTTGCGCCCTAATTCTGAATGGCGGCGGATCGTGACGGCGCCATTCGCGGAGGAGATCGATGCCCGAGACCCAGACCCTGTCCGAGGAATCCACGCTCGCGCCGGTGGCGGCGCTCAGGCCGGCCATCCACCTCGACCATTGCGTGATCCACGTGAGCGATTGGGGGCGCTCCAACGCGTTCTACCGCGACGTGGTGGGCGCCGAGATCATCGAGCGGGGTCCGGGCTTCGCCTACAGGTTCGGCGGCGTGCAGCTCAACTGCCACGGTCCGGGCGTCGCGGCGACGCCGGTGGCCGAGAAGCCGGTCCAGCCCGGCAACAGCGACCTCTGCTTCCGCTGGTCCGGGACGATTGAGGACGCGATCGCGCATCTCGAAGCGGCCGGCGTGCCCGTGGAACTCGGCCCGGTCGAGCGGCACGGCGCCGCAGGCGCGGGCGTCAGCGTCTACTTCCGGGATCCGGACGGCTCACTGCTGGAGTTCATCACCTATCCGCCGGCGTGATCCCGCCTCAGCCCCGGCTCTCGGCGAGCGCTTGGTTGGTTTGCTCCAGGCGCAGCGCGAGCACCCGCATCAGGGCGATACTGATCTGTGGAAACTGTGCCAACAGCTCCAGGAACACGCCGCGGTCGATGCGCAGGGCGGTCACCGCGGATTCCGCCGTCACGGTGGCCGACCGGGGCTGCTCGGCCAGGATGCCCATCTCGCCCACGAGGGCATCCTGGCCGAGCAGCGCCAGACGCACCGGGCCGGCGGGACCGTCGATGCTGACCTCCGCGGTCCCCTGCAGGATCACGTAGGCCGCATCCGCCACGTCGCCGCGGGCGAAGAACCGCTGCCCGGGCTCGAAATGCACCCGCTCGCTGGTGAAGGCCAGGAGCTTCAGGCGCGCCGGCTCCACTTCGCGGAACAGCGGCACCTGCTTCAGGGAGGAAACCTCGGTGTCGAGGGTCATACAGCGGCTCCGCGGCGGATCTCAGGCCCAGGACGGCGGGGCCGGACGAGCCCGCACATCCATGCGGTTCGTCAAGCACTTGTCTAGTCCCGCACCGGGCCAAGGGGGCTCCCGGACGCGCCGGAGCCTCACCGCCCTGTCGCTGCTGGCCCTGTGCCTGGCCGCGCCGCCGGCCCGGGCCCGCCTCGTTCAGGCCGACCTCGCCCGCGTCGCGGCGGCACCGTCGCCGGGCGCCCGCGCGCCCCTCGACCTTCCGGTCACAGACGCCCGTACCGGGCGGGCCACGACGCTCGGACAGGCGCTGGCCGGACGGCCCACCCTGCTGCTGCCGGTGGACTACACCTGCGGCAACGTCTGCGACCCGATGGTGTCCATGTCGGCCGACGCCCTGGCGGCCACCGGCCTGCCGGCGGGCGGCTATGCCCTGATCCTCGTGGGGATCGACCCGCGCGACGATGCCGCAGCCGCCCGCCGGATGATCCGGGAGACGCTGGGCGACCGCGCGGACGCGATCGCCCTCGTGCCGCTCGTGGCCGCGGAGGCGGCCGTCGCCCGGCTCACCGGGGCCCTCGGCTATACCGCGATCTACGATGCCGACACGGACAGCTTCGCCCACCCAGCCGCCGCCCTGCTGCTCGCCGGCGACGGGCGCGTCGCCCGCGTGCTCTCGCCCCTGGCTCTCACCGGGCGGGACCTGCGCCTCGCGCTCACGGAGGCCGGCGAGGGCCGGATCGGCGGGCTGGCCGACCGGCTCGCCCTGCTGTGTTACGGCTTCGACGCCGTCCGCGGCGTCTACACGCCACTCGTCCAGCGCATCCTCGCCGTGGCCGGGATCGTCACGATCCTGGCCATCGGACTGCTGATCTTCGGGCTCACCCGCCTGACGCGGAGGCAGGCGGGCTGAGCCGGCACCTCATCGCTTGGTCGACAGGCCCTGCTCGCCGGGCCCGGGGGCCTCGCGCTTGAGGCTCGCATTCAGGTGCGGCGAATCCACCGGCTCCTCGCGGGTCGTTGGACGGGCGGAATCCTCCGGTGCCGGCATCGGCGGAAGGGGCGGTGCATTCGGCTTCATCTGCGGCGGCGACCCGGCGCCGTCCTTCACCATGTTGCGATTCGTCATCCTGTCAGAAGCCCTTTCGCGATCGCCGCCCCATGCGGCCCGCCGAGTCGTCCGCCGCGCCTCGGGCGCATTCCGAGAACAGGCGCGGACAAGCAAACCCGGTCGTTCGGTGGTCAACGCGGCGCACAAGAGCCCGGTTGCCGCCAAGCTGAGCTGTTAGAAGCTTAAGCAGGTCTCGGAACAGGAACCTTGGTTATTGCTGAAGGTTGTTGCGGGGTGAAGCGAAGCCTGAGGAGGAACTGATGGCATCCGGAAATTCGACCTCGAAGCGGGGCTTTGCCTCGATGAACTTGGAGCGGCAGCGCGAGATCGCCAGCAAGGGCGGCCGCAGCGTGCCCGCCGAGAAGCGTTCGTTCTCCCAGGACCGCGAACTCGCGTCGTCGGCGGGGCGCAAGGGTGGCCAGTCCACGGGTACCGGCCGCGCCGAGTGACGCAGCCGAACCTTCGTAATGCGTAACGGCGCCGCGTCCTCCGGACCGGCGCCGTCTTCATTCCCAACATGGCGCGCACAACAAAAGGCCCCGCCGATGGACGGGGCCTTTTGTTGTGCGCGGTGATAGGTTTCTCGATCAGGAGATGCAGCGGCCCGGGGTCATGCGCCGCGCCTCAGGACCGACCAGTGAGCTGAGGGCCGTCTCGCAACCCTCACGCACCAAGCGACGCGGGGGCTGCTTCAGGATCGGGCGGATGCTCAGATCCTCCGCCTCGCCCGCCACCGGCGCCGTACGGCTCTCAATCTTCTGGACCCCCGCGACCCGGGTGGGGCTGATGGACAATGGGACCGGCCGCATTCCCGGCAGCGGCGCTTGGCTCATCTGCATCGTCGGGACCGGCGCAGTCCAGCGATCGGCTGTTTCCCGCACCACCGGCTGCACCAGAACGGTGAGGAGAGCGGCGGGAGCGCTCACGCCCAGAATGAAACCAGACCGCAGCATCGCCCCGACCTCATCGCGAGAGCTTGACAGGATGTGGTGATAACGCGGCCTGCAATCGCAGGTTCCTAGACTTCCGCGCTTCTACGCGCCCTCAGTATTCAATCGCCGTCGCGGGATTGGTGCGACGGCGCACGCGCGCCATCCACAACTGTCCCCCGTGGTTTTTTAGCCACTTCCGTCGAAAAAGTGCGCGCCCTGGAACCTCCCGGTTCCGCGGCCGTTTCTCCAGCACCCGGCCACCTGGTCCTCCCCGCATTCCCCTTGTGCATCGGCCGGAACCTTCGCGACGGGCTGGAGCCTTCTCCGGCCCGTTTTTTTGCGTCCGGCGCCGGACCGTGCCGGCATAAAAAAACCCCGGCTCGCGCCGGGGCTTCGTATCCGTTCGGAGACGTCGGGGCGGCGGACTGTCCCGCCGATACGCCGCGTCAGGTCACGCGGTCTTGGCTTCCCGACGGCGGGCCGTCTGCTGGAAGAACAGCGCTTGGCTGATGACAGCGGAGACGTTGGCGGGCTGGAACGGCTTCGCGATGAGGAAGGCCGGCTCGGGCCGCTCGCCGGTGAGGAAGCGCTCCGGATAGGCCGTGATGAAGATCACCGGCACCTCGAAAGTCTTCAGCAGGTCGTTCACGGCGTCGAGACCGGAGGATCCGTCGGCGAGCTGAATATCGGCCAGGATCAGTCCGGGCCGCTTGCCCTCGCCAGCGATCTTGATCGCTTCGGTGCGAGTGCGGGCGACGCCGATCACGTTGTGGCCGAGACCCTCGACAAGCGCCTCGAGATCCATGGCGATGAGCGGCTCGTCCTCGATGATGAGGATCTCTGTGGCCATGTCGGCGGCGAGCTCACGGCCGGCCTCGTCCACGAGGTCGCGGACCTCTGACACGTCGACGGCCAGGATGATCGCAGCGTCCTCCTCGGAGAAGCCTTCGAGGCAGGAGAGCAGGAAGGCCTGCCGCGGCAGCGGCGTGATCTGGCCGAGGCGGACCTCCGCCGGAAGGTCGTGCTGAACCTGCTCGCTGCGGCCGTTCACCGAGAGCGAGTTCCAGATCCGCGTGAAGACGCGGAACAGGTCGGCCTTGATGTTGGTGCTGCGGCCGAGCGTGTCAGGCTCGTTGACCAGGGTCTCCAGCGTGGCGGCGACGTACGCGTCACCCGCCACTTGGCTCCCCGTGAGCGCGCGCGCGTAGCGGCGCAGGTACGGCAGGTGCTGTACCACGAGTTGCGATGTCGACATTCGATCCCCTGTGCCTCGCCGTGTTGCCCGGCCGCGTCACCTCGATCTGTAACCGAAGCGGTGCCGGGGCCGGCTTGTATCCTGCGCAGCCTACCGCCCAACGCGGCGGCCCGCACTCCGTTCCACCCCCCGGCGGAACCGATCCCGGCGGGCAGGCGTTGCCGCCGCAGCCATGGCGTATGTCGAGCCGCAGCACAATGCGGCCAAGCCGACTTCGGCACTAAGGGGCGTATCGATGGTGGACCAGGGGAAGGATGCGGCTCTCCGCGCGCGGGATCCGCGTTCGGGAACTGCTTCCGATCACAGATCAGAGATCCGAAACAGCAACGTCGACGAAACCCGTCCGTCGAGCGCCAGAAATGCGACCCGCAGCAGCCTGACTGATCACACCCGCAATCGCCTCGCCGCGCAGTTGCGGACGATGTACGATTCCATCACGCAGCAGCCCGTGCCCGATCGCTTCGCGGACCTGATCGCCAAGCTCGACAGTGGTGACGGCGGGAAAGCCTGACGGGCGTCTGGTTTCGGCCGCTCATCGCGGCAACTTTGCGCGACGCTCTCTGCGCAGTCTTCGCGGGCAGATGACGACAGCGGAGACTCGTGAGGCGTGGCGGCCGCAGCATCCGGTTGCTCCGCTCTGATCGCGCAGGCCGGCCGAGAACAAGGCTCGCAGTTCACCAGAGGCCAACGGACCGGAGCACGCCTGCGTGTCTGAGAAGCGGCACTGCCGCGATCGCGAAGCCGCCCGTCGCACCGACCGATAGTATCAACGAAGAAGCCGCCGCGAATCGCGGCGGCCCTCACCTTCGTCGCGCCGGCACGAACGCCGGGCCGGCGTGAATTGACACGCGTCAGAGTGTCGGCGAGCGGCCGCGCATCAGGCCCACGACGGCCGAGATCGCGAATAGGACGATCGCCACGAAGAACACCAGCTTTGCGGCTTCCACAGCCGTTCCGGCGATTCCACCGAAACCAAGCAGCGCGGCCACGAGGGCGACGACAAGGAAAGTTACGGCCCAACCGAGCATTGTTCGTATCCTTCGAAAAAATTCAACGCGGGCGGGCCGCGTCGTTCTGACCACGAAAACGCCAAGGTTTCGCTCGGGTTCCGCCCCCTCGACAAAGTCCTGTGCGCGGTATCCCCAGGGCTGCGACGTCCAGAACGTCGGGCCGCGGCAATGGGTGACGGAACGGTACGGAGAGGCTAGCGTTCGAAGATAGGTCGTCAGGTTCGAGCCGGGATCCGTGATGCTGCACTCTGCCAAGAAAGCCGTTCAATCGAAGACAGCCGCGACGGCCGCCCGCCTCGCGGCGTTCATCGACAGAGCCGGCGACGCTCTGCGCGAGGCAGCGCTCGGCCTCGTTCCGGCCCCCGCGCCCGTCCCGGTCCGCGTCCGCGCCCGGCGCCAGAACCGGGCGGAATGAGCCGACGCCGTCGGTCGATCCCAGACCGGCCCGCATCGGCGGCTGGCCCAGGATGTCGTCGGTGCCTGCAGCGTTTGCTACGCGGCGTGGATGAGCCTTAGGAAGCGCCCACCAGATCGCGCGAGGCGGCGATGGCGGACGCAGACGAGATCAAGCTGACTTTCGATCCCTCGATGCCCCGGGCCGAATGCCTGGAGACGGTCGCACCGCTGATACGCCGGCGCGTGGCGCCGAACGGCGGCCCGTTCACGGCGAGCGGCACCTGCACCTACGTGATCGGCCAGGGTCGCGTCGCGGTGCTTGATCCCGGCCCGGACCATCCCGGCCACATCGACGCGCTCCTCCGTGACCTCTCCGGCGAGACGATCGAGGCCATCGTAGTCACCCACACCCATCGCGATCACTCGCCCGGCGCCCGGCTCCTCGCCGCCCGGACAGGGGCGCCGATCCTCGGCTGCGGATTGCATCGGACCGCGCGGGACCTGACCGACGCGGAGGTACCGAGGCTCGACGCCAGCGCCGACCGGGATCACGACCCCGACCGTGTCATGGCGGAGGGCGATGCCGTCACCGGTCCGGGCTGGACCCTCGTCGCGGTGGAGACGCCCGGGCACACGATGAACCACCTCGCCTTCGCGCTGCCGGAGGCGGAAGCCCTGTTCTCGGGTGACCACGTCATGGCGTGGTCCACGACGATCGTGGCCCCACCGGACGGGACGATGCGCGCCTACATGGCCTCGCTCGACAAGCTGCGCGGCCGCACTGAATCCATCTACTGGCCGGGCCATGGCGGCCCGGTCCGCGACCCGGCCCGCTTCCTCCGCGGCCTCGCGGGCCACCGCCGCCAGCGCGAAGCCGCGATCCGGGGCCGGCTGGCCGCCGGTGACGAGCGCGTCGCCGAGATCGTCGCGGCGATCTACCAGGGACTCGATCCGCGGCTGAAGGGAGCGGCGGCCCTGTCGGTCCTCGCCCATCTGGAGGATCTGGTCGGGCGCGGGCTGGCGCGGACGGAGGGCACGCCGAGCCTCGACGGGACCTTCGCCCCCGCCTGAGGACGGTCGGCGCGGCCTCACTTCACCGCGAGGGCGAGGTTGGCGACGTCGTCGAGGTAGGCGCGGATCCGGTCGGCATTGCTGCCGAAGTCGCGCCCGCCGAGCCGCGAGGCCGACCGGACGTCGATCCGGGCCCCGTCGGCACGGGGGCGGATCCGGACGGTCACGTCGTCCGGCAGGTTGAGGATCAGACCGCGCGCCACCGCCTCGATCCGGCCGTTGCCGGTGCGGCCGCCCGGGCGGATCGCCTCGACGATCTGCCAGTTCCGCTTCAGGGCGGCCTTGCGGGCCAGTTCGAAGGCCTCGTCGGCGCCGATATCGAGGGTCAGCGGGGCGATCTGCGGATAGGCGCCGCGTTGGCGCTCGCGGAGCGACGGATCGGGTTCGGCCGGGTAGCGGCCGCCGCGGGCCGTGAAGGCGGCGCGGGAGCGCGAGTAGGCGGGCGGATTGTCGATGTCGGTGGTGATGTCCGACAGGGCCGGCAGGCGCAGGCCGCGCAGGCCGAGGAAGGCCGGATAGCCCAGCACGAGGAGTGCGAGGATCAACCCGGCGACGGCGGCGCCGAGACCCCGCGCGCCCTCGCGCCAGACCTGCACGAAGGCGAAGACCGCGGCGAGCGCCGCCGCGATGGCGATGCCGAGCCCGGCCACCAGGGCGGCGAGCGCCGCGTCGGTATCGGCACGCGGGTCGCGGACCAGGATCAGCGCGATCCCGGTGGCGACGATGGAGAACACGGCCAGCCGGCGGGCCAGCGGCCCCGCGCGGGTGACGGGTTCCTCGATGAGCAGGCGGCGCATGGGGATCATGGGGCGGTGGGCGCGATCTTAGAGCTTGGCCGTCGAAGGCGCCATCGGGGATGCTACGGAGCGTAGGCGCGGACCGTGCCGGGGAGGCCCAGCGCGGCGGGTTCCTTGAGGGCTTCGGGCAACATCGCCTCCCCTGCCCGGCCCGCCGCCTCGGCGGCCTCGTCCTGCGCGCCGGTCTGAACGGCGGGCGCGCTCAAGGGTCCCGCGATCTCGAAGGACAGCCCGCGCGACGGCTCGCTCGAGGGTCGCAGGACGAGACTGCCCCTGGCGTTGAGGCGCCGGTCCGGCAGCGACACCTGTCCGTGCAGGGTCGCCCCGACCGCCGACCCGATCAGGCCCGCCTCGGCGATCTCGCCGATGCCGTCGGCGAAGCGGAGGGTGATGGCGGCGCGCTCGAAGGCCGTACGGCCGTTGCGGCGCGCGAGCGCCCCGGCCGCGACGGCACCGTTGCGGTGGATGACGTCGGCGAGGTCGAGGCCCGTGATCGTGCCGTTCTCGACGGCGAGGCTCGCCCGACCGCCGAGGCGCGCCAAGAGGCCGGCGCTGTCGCGGGCGCTGGCCTCGAGGGCGAACTGGCCGTGCGCAGGCCCCGTCAGCCAGCGGGCTACGCCGAGGTCGCTCAGCAGGCTGCCGAGATCGAGGCGGTCGAGGCTTCCCTGCGCGCGCATCTCGGTCGCGTCCGGATCGGCTCCGCTCGCCAGGGTCATCCGGCCCTTGAACGTGCCGTTCTGGATCCGGGCCCGGTTCACCGCGATCTCGACGGCGGCGTCGCGCACCAGGACGCTCGCCGCCAGATCCTGGACCTGAACCGGCCCGACCTGTCCCTCGGCCGCCGACAGGCGCAGATCGAGGTCCCCGCGCGTGAACGGTCCCAGGGCCAGCGGTCGGGTTTCCCGGTCGAGGAGTTGCCTGAGGTCACCGACCAGGGGCGCGAGGTCGAGGGTCTCGGCCGCCAGCGTCGCCTGAACGGAGAGGCGGGGCGTGGCGCCGGGGCCCAGGGCGACGGAGCCCGCGCCCTCCAGCACGTTCTGGCCGAGGCCGATCCGCAGGCTTGGCCAGGACACCGACCTGTCCGCGGTCTCGATCCGCCCGGCGATCGAGAAAGCGCCGGCGAGGGGCGAGAGCGGCACGTCCCGGCCGATCCAGGTGAGGCACTCCGGCAGCGCGCGCGTCTCGAACCGCACCTGTCCGGCGAGGACCGGCAGCGCAGCGCCGGGCCTCGGGGGCGCCACCGTCCCGTCCGCCGCGAGGCGCCCGCCCGGCCACGCGACCTCCGCGGAGAACGGGCTGCTTCGCCCCTGGACGATGTCGGCCGGGCGCAGGTTCGCCAGGGTGATCCGCGTGGCCACGCCCTGCCAGGTCAGGCTCGCACGGCCCTCCGCCGCGGCGCTCCAGAACGGCCATGCGAGGTCGAGGTCGATGTCCCGGGCCTCATCGCCACCGTCGAGGCGGGCAGCGCTCAGAGTGATCCGGCGCGGCCGCACCGTCCCGCCGGCGCGGGCCTGCTCGGCGAGGCGGGTCAGGGGCGTCCGCCAATCGGCGTCGCGCGCGAGGCGGGCGCCCTCCAGGCGCAGCCCCCCCACGGCCGCCCGCCCGGCGAGCAGGCTCAGAAGATCGAAGTCGAGGACCAGGCGGCCGTCCGCCGCCAGCGGCGGCCCGTTTGATTCCGCCGCCACGCGGACGCGGCCCAGGGTGAGGCGCGGCAGGGGCAGCAGCGTCAGGCTCGCCGGCCCCTCGACGGTCACCGTGAGACCGTATGCGTCGAAGGCGCGGCCGGCGAAGGCGGAAGCCCTCACGGCATCCACCGGCCAGTCGCGCAGGCCGAGACCAGCGACGACCACGCTCCCGGCGGCGAGGAAGAGGATAGGGCGGCGCGGCGACATCTTGCTCCGGACGGGCCGCGGTTGCGGCCGGAAGCCGGGGCCGCGCCAGGCCCCCTCAAGCCGTCGCGGGGCCCGGCAGGCTCTGCTCATCGAGGCGGCGTTGTAGCGTCCTCCGCGGGTTTTGTCTGCCGGCTCCGCACAGGACCTTCGGCCCCTCCCCTGCCGCCGGGGGTTACGGATCGCCGCCGGCCGCACGGAGTTGCGGTGTACGGCACTGGATTTCGCCGGGGGAATCGCCGACAGGGGGCGCGAGGAAACGCGCTTCCCAAAGATTTCGGCCGGTCGGGTCCGGCGGGAAAAGGACGGTTCGATGAAGAAGGTCTACTCGGATGCCGCCGCGGCGCTCGCCGGCCTCCTGCGCGACGACATGATGGTGATGTGCGGCGGCTTCGGCCTGTGCGGCATTCCCGACGAGCTGATCGAGGCGGTGCGCCTCTCCGGCGTCAAGGGCCTGACCGTCGTCTCGAACAATGCCGGCATCGACGGCGTCGGCCTCGGCAAGCTCCTCGACACCCGCCAGGTGCGGAAGATGATCTCGTCCTACGTGGGCGAGAACAAGGAATTCGCCCGGCAGTATCTCGGCGGCGAGCTGGAGATCGAGTTCAACCCGCAGGGAACGCTGGCCGAGCGCATCCGCGCCGGCGGCGCCGGCATCCCGGCCTTCTTCACCAAGACCGGCGTCGGCACCAAGGTCGCCGAGGGCAAGGAGGTGCGCGAGTTCGACGGCGAGCACTTCGTCATGGAGCGCGGCCTGTTCGCCGACCTCGCCCTGGTCCACGCCCATACGGGCGATACCGAGGGGAACCTCCGCTACCGGATGACCGCGCGCAACTTCAACCCGATGATGGCGACCGCCGCCCGGATGACGGTGGCGCAGGTGGAGCACCTCGTGAAGCCCGGCGAGATCGACCCGGACACCATCCACACGCCCGGCATCTTCGTGAAGCGCATCATCGACGTGGGCACGCGCGACAAGCGCATCGAGCAGCGCACGACCCGCAAGCGCGGCGACAGCACCCCGGCCGCCGCCGCCGGCGGCGGCACGCACTGATCGGACGGGAAGGGAGCGAACATCATGGCCTGGACCCGCGAGCAGATGGCGGCGCGCGCCGCCAAGGAGCTGGAGGACGGCTTCTACGTGAACCTCGGCATCGGCATCCCGACGCTGGTGTCGAACTACATCCCCGAGGGCATGTCGGTGCAGCTTCAATCCGAGAACGGCATGCTGGGCATGGGTCCCTTCCCGTACGAGGGTGAGGAGGACCCGGACCTGATCAACGCCGGCAAGCAGACCATCACCGCCCTGCCGACGACGAGCTACTTCTCCTCGGCCGACTCCTTCGGGATGATCCGCGGCGGTCACATCAACCTGTCGATCCTCGGCGCCATGCAGGTGGCCGGCAACGGCGACCTCGCCAACTGGATGATCCCGGGCAAGATGGTGAAGGGGATGGGCGGCGCCATGGACCTCGTGGCGGGCGTGAAGCGCGTCGTGGTGGTGATGGAGCACGTCGCCAGAAACAAGGACGGCACCGAGAGCCCGAAGCTGCTCAAGGCCTGCGACCTGCCGCTGACCGGCACCCAGGTGGTCGACCTCGTCATCACCGACCTCGGCGTGTTCGAGATCGACAAGAAGGGCGACGGCGGCATGAGGCTCATCGAGCTCGCCGACGGCGTCACCGAGGACGAGATCCGGACGAAGACCGAGGCGGACTTCACGGTCGCGCTGAAGGGCTGATCCACGCGAGCCCGGCGACACCCTTCGCCGGGCATCGTGATCGGGGATCGTCCCCCCCGCGTTATGATCCCGAACGGCTCCGCAGCAGCCTCGGCGGCGCGCTCCCGGGACGCGGTTCGATCTGGGGGCTTCCGCTGCGCCCCCGCACCGCGCGATGGCGGCGCGGGCGGGATGGCCCGCGGCGGCGGAGTCAGGCCCCGCGCTCCGACCATTCCGGTCCGCCCGACGAGGATCGCCGGGCGGGCCCCTCGCGTCGTTACATGGGCGGGGTCAGGCCGTCCTTGCCGACGGCCACCAGCTTGCCCTCGGCCTTGGCGCCGTCCTTGGCGACCACCGCGAACACCTTGGAGCCCGGGCTCAGGATCGCCTTGTCGGCCGGCTCGAAGGCGACGATCGGCGCCGAGGACGGCACCACGATCTCCTTCGACCCGTCCTTGCCGTAGCTCACCGTCAGGGTCCGCTCGCCGCCGGAGGCCGCCTTGTCGGCCTTCACGGTGCCGTTGGTCATCGCGCTCTTCACCTTGGGCGCGTTCGAGGTCTCGGCCTTCACGGTGCCGTTGGTCATGGCGCTCTTCACCTTGGCGCCGGCGCCCGCGGTCTGGTCGGTGATCGTGTCCCAGCCGTAATGGCCCTCGCCGGTGCCGCGCATCGACTCGGGGAACAGCACCACCTCCAGGGCCGTCATCGGATCCTCGCCCTTGGTGGCCGTGCCGATGAAGACGCCGTCCTTGATGGCGTCGAGGTTCGACGGGACCACCCAGGCGAACTTGGCGCCGCCGACATCCACCGTCTCCGACTTGCCGTCGTCGGTCTTGATCGTGAGCGTGCTGCCCTCGGCCTTGTCGATGGTGCCGCGGACGCGCTCGACCTGCGCGGCGAGGGCCGCGCTCGACAGCAGGGCTGTCAGGCCGGCGGCGGCGAGGGTCTTGCTGAGGTGCTTCATCGGGATCCCATCCTGACTTCAGGAGCCGGGTTATGGGGCGCCAGACCCGCCAAACAAGGTTGCGCGCAAGCGAAACATACCAGACTGACAGACAAATAAGGCGGCGCCCTCCCGGGCGCCGCCTCGAACTCACCCGGGTGCGGCGCGAACGCCGCCCCGCTGAGGGATCAGGCCGCGAGCGAGCGCAGCACGTAGGGCAGGATGCCGCCGTTGCGGAAGTATTCCAGCTCGTCGAGGGTATCGATCCGGCAGGTCAGCGGGACCTCCTTCACCGAGCCGTCGGCGGACTTGATCTCCGCGATCAGCGTCTGGCGCGGCTTCAGCTCACCCGCCAGCCCCTTGATGGTGACGGTCTCGTCCCCCTTCAGGCCCAGCGACTGCCAGCTCGTCTCGCCCTGGAAGACCAGCGGCACCACGCCCATGCCGACGAGGTTCGAGCGGTGGATGCGCTCGAAGCTCTCGGCGACCACGGCGCGGATGCCGAGCAGCTTCGTGCCCTTGGCCGCCCAGTCGCGCGACGATCCGGTACCGTATTCCTTGCCGGCGAAGACGACGAGCGGCGTACCCTCGGCGGCGTATCTCTGCGCCGCGTCGTAGATGAACATCTTCTCGCCGGAGGGCTGGAACAGCGTCCAGCCGCCCTCGACCACGCTGCCCGAGGGGTCGCGGACCATCTGGTTCTTGATGCGGATGTTGGCGAAGGTGCCCCGCATCATCACCTCGTGGTTGCCGCGCCTTGTGCCGTACTGGTTGAAGTCCTGCACGCGCACCTGATGCGACTGCAGGTACTCGCCGGCCGGCGAGGCCGCGCGGATGTTGCCTGCGGGCGAGATGTGGTCGGTGGTGATCGAGTCGAGGAACAGGCCGAGGATGCGGGCCTCCGCGATGTCCTCCACCGGCTTCGGGGTCTTCTCCATGCCGACGAAGTACGGCGGGTTCTGCACGTAGGTGGAGCCCGGGTTCCACGCGAAGGTCTCGGCCTCCGTGACCTCGACGTCCTTCCAGTTCTGGTCGCCGCCGAACACGTCCGCGTAGCGCGACTTGAACAGCGCCGAGGTGATGTTCTCCTCGATGAACTGCTGGATCTCGGCCGAGGACGGCCAGATGTCTTTCAGGTAGACGGGCTTGCCGTCAGACCCCAGGCCGAGCGGCTCCGTGGTGATGTCGATCTGCATCGAGCCGGCCAGCGCGTAGGCGACGACCAGCGGCGGCGAGGCGAGGTAGTTCGCCCGCACGTCCGGGTTCACCCGGCCCTCGAAGTTGCGGTTGCCCGAGAGCACCGCCGCCGCGACGACGTCGTTGTCGTTGATCGCCTTGGAGATGGCCTCCGGCAGCGGGCCGGAATTGCCGATGCAGGTCGTGCAGCCGAAGCCCACGAGGTTGAAGCCCAGGGCGTCGAGGGGCTCCTGCAGCCCGGACTTCTCCAGGTACTCGCCGACGACCTGCGATCCGGGGGCCAGCGAGGTCTTCACCCACGGCTTGGAGCGCAGGCCCTTGGCGACGGCGTTGCGGGCGAGCAGGCCCGCGCCGATCATCACCGAGGGGTTCGACGTGTTGGTGCAGCTCGTGATCGCGGCGATCACCACGTCGCCGTGCCCGATGTCGAAGTTCGTACCCTCGACCGGGTAACGGCGCGCGAGGTCGGCGGCCTTCTTGAACTCGGTCTCCATCGAGGTCGCGAAGCCGGGCTTGGCGCCGTCGAGGAGCACCCGGTCCTGCGGGCGCTTCGGCCCGGCAAGCGAGGGCCGGACCTCGCTCATGTCGAGCTCCAGCGTGTCGGTGAAGACCGGATCGGGCGTGCGGGCGTCGCGCCACATGCCCTGCGCCTTCGCGTAGGCCTCCACCAAGGCGATCCGGTCGTCGGACCGGCCGGTGACCTTCAGGAAGTCGATGGTCTTCTGGTCGACGGGGAAGAACCCGCAGGTCGCGCCGTACTCGGGCGCCATGTTGGAGATGGTGGCCCGGTCGGCGACCGCCATGTCGTCGAGGCCGGGGCCGTAGAACTCCACGAACTTCCCGACCACGCCCTTCTTGCGCAGCATCTGGGTGACGGTGAGCACGAGATCGGTGGCGGTGGTACCCTCGGGCAGCTTGCCCGACAGCTTGAAGCCGACGACCTCGGGTATCAGCATGGAGAGCGGCTGGCCGAGCATGGCCGCCTCGGCCTCGATGCCGCCCACGCCCCAGCCCAGCACCGCCATGCCGTTGACCATGGTGGTGTGCGAATCGGTGCCGACCAGCGAATCCGGGTAGGCCACGTCGGACCCGTCCTCGGATTTCGTCCAGACGGTCTGCGAGAGGTATTCCAGGTTCACCTGATGGCAGATGCCCGTGCCCGGCGGGACCACCGAGAAATTGTCGAAGGCCGACTGGCCCCATTTGAGGAAGGTGTAGCGCTCGCCGTTGCGCTCGTATTCCAGCGCGACGTTATCGGCGAGCGCCTTCGGGGTTCCGAACTCGTCGACGATCACCGAGTGGTCGATGACGAGGTCCACCGGGACCAGCGGGTTGATCTTCTGCGGGTCGCCGCCCAGGGCCACCATGGCGTCGCGCATGGCGGCGAGGTCGACCACGGCCGGGACGCCGGTGAAGTCCTGCATCAGCACGCGGGCGGGGCGGAACGCGATCTCGGCCTCGGCCTTGCCCTTCTCGGCGAGCCAGTCCACCGCGGCCACGATGTCGGTCTTCTTGACCGAGCGGTCGTCCTCGTAGCGCAGCAGGTTCTCCAGGATGACCTTCATGGAGAAGGGCAGCGCGGCCGCCGAGGCGAGGCCGTTCTTCTCGGCCTCGGGAATCGAATAATACGTGTAGGTCTTGCCGCCGGCTTCGAGCGTCTGGCGAGCCTTGAAGCTGTCTAATGATGGCACGGCTGGTTCTATCCTCGCTGCGGTTGTCGAACACGCACAGGCAAGACCTGCGCTACGAAGTCTGTGTTCGGCCTGTGTAGCGCCCGACGGGCGCGCGCCGCCCCGGGAGTGCCCGGGCAGGAGACGATGCGCGGGGGCGATTTGGACGCCCGTGGAGCCGCGCGGCGCAGCCGCGGAACGATATAGAACTTTTCGAATCTGGCCGCTACCGTGTCGTGATGACAGGTGCGTTTGCGTGTCCGGCATGGCGCGGAGGCGCGTGACGGTGGCGGGCGGACGCGCGGGGTCGCTTCGCCGTGACCGGCACTCAGGCGTCCTGGCACGGCGTCACGCAGGGGATCCGCGTCGCGGCCCCTGAACGGCAAGGCGGTTGACGGCAAGGCGGTTGTTCGTCGGAGGTCTCGGGGCGTCCGCGAAGCGGTACTGTGATGCGCCGCCGCGTCACCCCTGCCCCGGCGCACCCGCGCCGGACAGCGCCTTGGACCGATTCGGCTGGGCCGCGAGCTTGCGCAGGGACGCGACGTTCGTGGCCGCCTCCTCGGGGCTCATGTCGCGGCACAGGACCGCCTCGGCGTCGGCGAACCGGCCCTTCAGGCCCAGCACCATGGCGAGGTTCGCCCGCACCCGCGCATCGGCACCGGGCTGGTCGGCGGCCAGACGCAGGGTCTGCTCGGCCTGATCGAGGTTGCGCGACAGGGCGTAGGACAGGCCGAGATTCGACAGGAGCGAGGGCTCGTTGGGCCGGATCTTGAGGGCGGCTTCGTAGAAGCCCTGGGCGCGGGTCTGCTCGCCGAGCTGTGCGGAGGCTGAGCCCTGCGCCGACAGGATGCGCCAATCCGGGGCCGCCGGGGAATGGGCGTTG
Source organism: Methylobacterium longum (assembly GCF_022179385.1). GTDB lineage: Bacteria > Pseudomonadota > Alphaproteobacteria > Rhizobiales > Beijerinckiaceae > Methylobacterium > Methylobacterium longum. The sequence goes on from NZ_BPQS01000007.1 coordinate 69,998, forward strand.
GCGAGGACGTCGATCGCCTCGCGGTAGCGGCCGACCTCGACCAGCGACTTGCCGTAGGCGCCGAGGATCACGGTGTCGCGCGGGTTGCGCAGGGCCGCCTGCTGGAGGACGGCGCTCGCCTGGCTGGTCTGGTCGGTGGCCCGGAGGGCGCGGGCATACGCGATGGCGGTGCGGGCGTCGCCCGGGTTGGCGTTGTAGCGTTCGGCCAGCGACTCGACCTCCTTGCGGGCATCGGGCGCTCGGGCGCCGCGATCGCCGATCGAGCCGGTCGTCTCCGGGGAGCGGGTGTTGCAGCCGGCGAGGCCGAGGGCGGCCAGCAGGGCGACGGCGAGGCCGGCGCGGCGTCCCGCGGAAGCCGACGTGGTGGCGACACGGGTCAGGGCCGTCATCATGGTACGCTCCGCGGGCGGGACGGTGAAGGCTGGCGCGCGCTTCACGCTCCCGGCCGGCCGGTGATAGAGCGTTAACCCTAACCAGCGGTTAAGCCGGCGGACCGGCCGGCGCACGAGAGGCCCATGACTCAGGCTGACACGACGCAGGCCGGAACTCCGGCAGGGCGGCCGGCTATGATGCCCGCAGACACGCCGGCCGTGCCGGTGACCCTGGTCACGACGGCGTCCTGGACGGAGGCCGAGGCCGGCCTGGAACAGGCCCAGCGGCGATTTGCGCAGGCCCTCGGCTTCACGCCGAAGGCGGGCAGCCTCGCTCTGCTGCCCGGCCCGGACGGCACCCTCGCCCGCGTGCTGTACGGCCTCGGCGACCCCGAGGCGCCCACCTACGACCGGCTGCTCGTCGGCAAGCTGCTGGGTCTGCTGCCCGAGGGCATCTTCCGCCTGGAGAACGCGCCCGATCCCGCAGAGGCCGCCCTCGCGTGGCTGATGGGGAGCTACCGGTTCGGCCGCTACCGCTCCGGCGGCGGCACCAAGGCGCGGCTCGCGGCGACGGCGGGCATCGATGCCACCGAAGTGGAGCGCATCGCCGCCGCGGTGGCGCTTGGCCGCGACCTCGTCAACACCCCCGCCAACGACCTCGGCCCCGCCGAGATCGAGGCCGCCGCCCGGGGGCTCGCCGAGCGCCATGGCGCGGCGATCAGTGTCGTGCAGGGGGACGCGCTCGCCAGCAATTTCCCCCTGATCCACGCCGTAGGGGTCGCTTCGCCGCGGGCGCCGCGGCTGATCGATCTGACCTGGGGCCCGGCGGACGCCCCGCGCGTGACCCTGGTCGGCAAGGGCGTGGCCTTCGACACGGGCGGCCTCGACATCAAGCCGTCCTCCGCGATGCTGCTGATGAAGAAGGATATGGGCGGCGCCGCCGCGGCGCTCGCGGCGGCCGACATGGTCATGGGCGCCGGTCTCAGGCTGCGCCTGCGCGTGCTCATCCCCGCGGTGGAGAACGCGGTCTCGGGCAATGCCTTCCGCCCCGGCGACGTGTTGCCGAGCCGCGCCGGACTCAGCATCGAGATCGGCAACACCGACGCGGAAGGCCGGCTGATCCTCGCGGACGCCCTGACCCTGGCCGATGCGGACGGCCCGGAGCTGATCCTCGATTACTCGACGCTGACGGGCGCGGCGCGGGTGGCGCTCGGGCCGGACCTGCCCGCATTCTTCACGGAGGACGAAGCGCTGGCCGAGGCGGTGGCGCAGGCCGGCCGGACGGCGATCGACCCGATCTGGCGGATGCCCCTGCACGCCCCCTACGCGAGCCTGCTCGACTCCAAGGTGGCCGACCTCAACAACGTCTCGGGCGGGCCTTTCGCGGGGGCGATCACTGCGGCCCTGTTCCTGCGGCGCTTCGCTCCGAAGACGAAGGCGCACGGGCATTTCGACCTGTACGGCTGGAACCCCTCGACCAAGCCCGGCCGGCCGGAGGGCGGCGAGGTCCAGACCGCGCGGCTGACCTACGCGCTCCTGAAGGCGCGCTACGGGGGGTGATGCGGCTGCCGCGTCGTCGCGGGCGCTGCGGGGCTACCCGGCGCGGCGCCCGATCTCCGCGTCGGTGCGCCCGCGATGACGATGGCGCCGGCGGGCGTGCGGCCTGTTGGCGGGCACCGCGGCTTTCAGGCCGAAGATCGGGCGGGCCAGACGTCGACGTGACCCCCGAGCCGGTACAGCCGGCCCAGGGTCGTCAGGGTGTAGAGCCCGGGCAGCAACGGGATCCGGGGCATCTCGGCGATCTGGCCGGCGGGTCCCCTAAGGACGGGGCCGCCCCGCGCAGCCAGAGCGGGACGGCCTCGGCGAGGGCGTGAACCCTCAGGCTTGGAGCGGCAATCCCGTCTCGATCAGGCGCGCCCATAGGGAAGCGCCGTATGGCGCAGCCGCGTCGTTGAAGTCGTAATGGGGATGGTGGAGCGAGGCACTGTCGCCGTTGCCGATGAACATGTAGGCGCCGGGGCGGCGCTCGAGCATGTAGGAGAAGTCCTCGGCGGTCATCATCGGCGCCACCGCGCGGTCGACGTTCTCCTCACCGACCACAGCCGCGGCTACGTCGGCCATGAAAACCGTCTCGGCCGGATGGTTCTCGGTAACCGGGTAGCTGCCGCCGAACTCGGTGACGCCGGTCGCGCCGAAGCCCGCGGCGATCTCGGCCACCAGCGTCTCGATGCGCGCCCGGACCTGCGTGCGCAGCGCCGAAGACAAGGTGCGCACGGTGCCCCGCAGGGTCACGGTCTGCGGCAGCACGTTGAACGCATCGCCGGCTTCGAGCGTGCACACCGAGACCACGGCCGACTGCACCGGATCGATGTTGCGCGACACGATGCTCTGCAGGGCGATGATGACGTGGCTCGCCACGAGCACGCTGTCGACGGCGTTCTGCGGCAGGGCCGCGTGGCCGCCGCGGCCCTCGACGGTGATGGTGAAGCGGTCGGTGGAGGCCATGATCGGACCCGGCCGGACCGCGAAGGTCCCCACAGCCATGCCGGGGATGTTGTGCATCCCGTAGACCGATTCGATGCCGAAGCGCTCCATCAGCCCGTCCTCGACCATCGCCTCGCCGCCGCCGCCGCCCTCCTCCGCGGGCTGGAAGATCAGCACGGCCGCGCCGTCGAAATCGCGGGTCTCGGCGAGATACTTGGCGGCGCCCAGCAGCATCGTCGTGTGCCCGTCATGGCCGCAGGCGTGCATCATGCCCGGCACGGTCGAGCGGTAGGGCAGATCCCGCACCTCCTGGATCGGCAGCGCATCCACGTCCGCGCGCAGCCCGATGGCGCGGTTGGAGGCGCGCCCCTTCCCGCGGATCACGCCGACGACTCCGGTGCGGCCGATGCCGGTCACCACCGCGTCGCAGCCGAAGGACCGGAGTTTCTCGGCCACGAACCCGGCCGTCCGCTCCACGTCGTAGAGCAGCTCCGGATGGGCGTGCAGGTCGTGGCGCCACGCCTGCATCGTTTCGGCGAAGTCGCGAATCCGTTCGAGGACGGGCATCGGATCGGGGCTCTCGTGGTCCAGGGAATATCGACCGTCCCAGCAAAGCCGGGGCCAGAGCCGTCGTCAACGGCCGCGCTCGGGGAGGCCGCAGAAGGAAAGCTGACGGACGAGCGGTTGACCGCCGAGCGGTGGCCCGGCCGCGTCCACCTCAAACGTCGTCAAGAACCGACCGCGAGGACGCTGCCCCGCTCAGACGCTCTTCCGCGCCGGTCCGCGCCCCGGCAAGCCGCGGCGCGACGGCCGGGGCATCGGCGCACGATCCGCCGCGGCGAGGTCGTCCAGGATCGGGCATTCGGGACGGTCGTCGCCGCAGCAGGCATCGGACAGGTGCTCCAGGGTCCGGGCCATGCCCTCCAATTCGGCGATGCGGCGGCGCAGATCGGCGATCTGCTCCTGCGCGATCGCCTTCACTCCGGCACTCGGCCGGGCGCGGTCGCGCCAGAGCGCCAGCAGGTCCGCGATCCCGTCCACGCTGAAGCCGAGATCCCGGGCCCGGCGGATGAAGCGCAGCGTGTGCAGGTCGGCCTCGCCGTAATGGCGGTACCCGGACTCCGACCGAACGGCTGGCGGCAGCAGGCCTGTCGCCTCGTACCAGCGGATCATCTTGGCCGAGACGCCGGTGCGGCGCGCCGCCTCGCCGATGGTCAGGGGCGCGGCGCTCATGCCGGCCTCGGGGTGAGTGCGTCCGCGCCGGCCGGCGCAGGTCGCCGGCCCGCCCGGCGCAACCGCAGGGCGTTGCCCAGGACGAAGACGCTGGAGAACGCCATCGCGCCCGCGGCCAGGATCGGCGAGAGGGCCGGGCCGCCGAACGGCACCAGCACGCCCGCGGCGACGGGGATCAGCGCGGCGTTGTAGGCAAAGGCCCAGAACAGGTTCTGGCGGATGTTGGCCATGACGGCCCGGGAGAGGGCCAGCGCCTCGACCAGGGAGTCCAGGGCGCCCGACATCAGCACCACATCGGCGCTGTCCATGGCGATGTCGGTGCCGGTCCCGATGGCCAGCCCGACATCGGCCTCGGCCAAGGCGGGCGCGTCGTTGATGCCGTCGCCCACGAAGGCCACCGGCCCGTGCTCCGCCCGGAACCGCTGGACCGCCTCGACCTTCCCGCCGGGCAGAACCCCGGCGGCCACCACGTCGATGCCGAGGCCACGGGCGACGCCCGCGGCGGTGCGGGGATCGTCGCCCGTCACCATCGCGACGGTGAGGCCGCGGGCCTTCAGTGCCGCCACCGCCTCACGGGCGCCGGCCTTCACGGGATCGGCCACGGCCAGTACGGCGGCGTGGCGCCCGTCCAGAGCCAGATGGATCGGGCTCCGCCCGTCCTCGGCCAGCCCCTCGGCGCGGGCCATGAGGGTGGGATCCGGCGCGATGCCGAGACGGTCGAGGTAGCGCGGCGCGCCCAGGACCACGGCCTGCCCGGCCACGCGGCCGGAAATGCCGAATCCCTCCAGAGCCTCGACGGTGTCGGGTTCGAGCGTGCGGAGGCCGCGGGCCCGCGCGGCCGCCACGACGGCGCCGGCCAGCGGATGCTCGGACCGGCTCTCCAGGCCGGCCGCCAGCGCGAGCGCCTCGTCCGCCGCGACGCCCGGCGCCGGAACGAGATCCGTGATCCGCGGCCGTCCCTCCGTCAGGGTGCCGGTCTTGTCGAGGGCGACGACGCGCACGTCACGCAAGCGCTGCAGCGCTGCGCCGTCGCGGAACAGGACACCGCGTCCCGCCGCCCGGCCGGTGCCGACCATGATGGCGGTCGGCGTCGCCAAGCCCATGGCACAGGGGCAGGCGATGATCAGCACCGCCACCGCGTTGACCAGTGCCGTCCCCAGGGCGGGGGCCGGAGCGAGGAACAGCCACGCCAGGAAGGTGATCAGAGCGATGCCGATCACGGCGGGCACGAAGCGCCCGGTCACCCGGTCGACCAGCGCCTGGATCGGCAGCTTGCCGCCCTGGGCGCGCTCCACCATGGCGGCGATCTGGGCGAGCACGGTGGCGCCTCCGACCGCATCGACGCGGAGATCGAGGCTGCCGCGGCCGTTGAGGGTGCCGCCGACCGTCCGATCGCCCGGCCCCTTGCGCACCGGTGCCGCCTCGCCGGTGACCATGCTCTCGTCGACGAGGCTGGTGCCGGACACCACGGCGCCGTCGGCGGCGACGCGCTCGCCCGGACGGACCCGGACCACATCGCCGACCCGCAGCGCGTCGAGCGGCACCTCGGCCTCCGCGCCGTCCCGGACCACCCGGGCCACCTTCGGTGCCAGGTTCATCAATCGGGCGATCGCCTGCCCGGTGCGGCCCCTGGCCCGGGCCTCCAGGGTCCGGCCGAGCAGGATCAGCGTGACGATGAGCACGCTCGCCTCGAAGTACAGATGCGCCGCGCCGACGGGTAGCAGGGCGGGCTCCACGGTCGAGACCAGGGAATAGAGATAGGCCGCACCGGCGCCGAGGGCGACGAGGGCGTTCATGTCCGGATGGCCGCGCAGGAGGCCCGGCACGCCCTTGAGAAAGAAGCGCCGGCCCGGCCCGACGAGCACCAGCGTAGCCAGGACGGCCTGGACCAGCGCTGTCACTGCGCCGCCGTCCGCGCTCGGCAGGACGTGGCCGCCCATGTCGAGGATCACCACGGGGGCCGAGAGCAGGGCCGCGGCGAGCAGGTCGCGGCGCAGGATCCGGCTCTCGGCCTCCTGACGCGCCGCGGGGTCGGCGGGATGCGCCGCGTCGACGGGCCGGGCCTCGTAACCCGCCGTCTCGACGGCGGCGACCAGATCGGCCATCGCGACGACGCCCTCGGGATAGCGGATCGCGGCGCGCCCGGCGGCGAGGTTGACGCTGGCGCCGGTCACGCCCGGTACGGCGGCGAGCGCCCGCTCGACGCGGCCGACGCAACTCGCGCAGGTCATCCCGTCGACCGCCAGCAGGCTCTGCGTCTCGGGCACCGGATAGCCGGCCTCCGCCAGAACCGCGGCCGCGTCGGCCGGACCGGCGGCGCCTTCCAGGATGAGGCTGGCCCGGCTGGTGGCGAGGTTGACCGCCACGTCGCGCGCGCCGGGCAGGGTCCGGAGGACACGCTCGACGCGCCCGACGCAGGAGGCGCAGGACATCCCCTCCACGGGGAGTGTCAGGACGACGGGGTCCGGCATGGCGGCAGTTCCATTCGAAGCTTCCACGCTGCGTCAGATGGGGGTTCCCATCATGGGAAGGTCAAGGGCCAGGCTCGCGGACGTGTCACGGGGGGCTTCGTCGAAGTGCCCGTTGCGGAATCGCGCGGGTCCGTCGAAGCTCGGCCGCACCCGGGACGACGAGGAAACAAATGACCGAACCGCTGACGATCTACGGCGATCCGGGGTCCGGGAACTGCCTCAAGGTCAAATGGGTCGCCGCCCACCTCGGCATTCCCGCACTCTGGCACGACGTCGACGTGCCCCGCGGCGGGACGCGCACACCCGAATTCCTGGCCCTGAACCCGGCCGGGCGGGTGCCGGTCGTGGTCTTTCCCGACGGCGCCGTGCTGTCGGAATCGAACGCGATCATCGCCTACCTCGCGGAGGGCTCCCCGCTTATCCCGGAGGCGGCACTCGCCCGTGCCCGGATGCTGCAGTGGATGTTCTGGGAACAGTACAGCCACGAGCCCTACATCGCGGTCCGGCGCTACCAGCTTCACTACCTCAAGCGTCCGCCCGAGGACCTGGATTCGAAGCTCGCCGTGCGCGGTGCCGACGCGCTGCAGCTGATGGATGGAACCCTCGCACGCTCCGCCTACATCGCGGGGGACGCCCTGACGCTCGCCGACGTCGCCCTCGTCGCCTACACCCGCATGGCCCACGAGGGCGGCTTCGATCTCGGCGCCTATCCGGCCGTCCGCGCCTGGATCGGACGCGTCGAGGCCGGGCTCGGGATCGGCGCCTACGTCTGATCGGCTGGCGGCTGCACGGCGGCGGAGCCGTATTCGGGCAGGCTGACCCGCACCGTCGTCCCCTGGCCCGCCGAGCTCTCGATGGTGAGGCGGCCGCGGTGGCGGTTCAGGCTGTGCTTGACGATGGCGAGCCCCAGGCCGGTGCCTCCGCGGGCCCGGCTGGAGGCGACGTCGACCCGGTAGAAGCGCTCCGTCAGCCGCGGGATGTGCTCGGGCGGAATGCCGGGCCCGTCATCGGCCACCGAGAGGACGATCCGGGATCCGAGCCGGGGGTCGTCCTCGCGGGACAGCCCCACGCTGATCCGGCCGCCGCCGTACTTCACCGCGTTCTCGATCAGGTTCTCGATCACCCGGGCGAGCTCGTCCGCGTCACCGGCCACGCGGTAGGGCCCGTGACCGTCCTCGAACCGGATCGCGGCGCCCCGGGCCTCGGCCGGCGGCGCCTGCGCGTCGACCATCTGGTGGGCGAGCGCCCCGAGATCGACCACGGTGGTGGGCGCGACGTGCTCGCGCAGCTCGATCCGCGAGAGCGAGAGCAGGTCGTCGATCAACCGCGTCATGCGCAGGGCCTGCCCGCGCATGATCTCGAGGAAACGCTCCCGGGCCCGCGTGTCCTCGCGGGCGGGGCCCTGGAGCGTCTCGATGAAGCCGATCAGGGTGGCGAGCGGCGTGCGCAGCTCATGGCTCGCGTTGGCGACGAAATCGACCCGCATCGCCTCCAGCCGCCGGGCGGCCGTGAGATCGCGCAGGAACAGCAGGGCGCTGACCCCCGAGCCGTCGGGCATCGGCAGGGCGCCGATCTGGACGTCGAAGGTCCGCTCCAGGGGAATCCGGGTCGAGAGGGCGACCCGACGGGGCATGCCGGAATTCAGGACGGCCTCGACGGCGTCGAGGACCTCCGGGTCACGCAGAGCGAAGGACAGGGGCCGGGCCTGATGCAGGGCCGGCAGGAGCGAACGGGCGGCGGGATTCGCCTCCACCACCAGGGTCCGCCGGTCCACGAGGATCACCGGGTCCGGAACGTGGGCGAGCAGCGCCTCCGCCACCGCGTAACGCTGCGCCGCGGCGGCGGGCCGCGGTGCCGGAGCTTCGCGGTCGCGCCCCCCCAGCCATCCGCCGAGGCAAACCGATCCGAGCCCGACCAGGATCAGCGGGAGATCGAGGCGTCCGGCGAGGGCCGTGGCGAGCCCGAACAGACCCGCAGCGATCGCGGCACCGGCCCAGGCGGGGGAACTGTGCAGGCGGCCGGACATGGCGGGCGCGGCGGGCGGATTACCGCGACTCGGTCTTGTCGCGCCACGCCCGACCGGACGGTCCGGCGGTGCCCTCCGGCGGCCCGGAATCGCGCGCACCGCCCGCGCGCTTCACAATCTCATACAGGCCGAGCATCGCGAGGGCGGTCACGAAGGGCACGACGTAGTAGCAACCCCGGAACAGGAGGAGCGAGGTCAGCACCTCGTTGCGCGGCAGGCTCGACAGGGCGAGCAGCACCGTCGCCTCGAACACGCCGATGCCCCCCGGGGCGTTCGACGCGATGCCCAGCATGGCGGCGAGCACGTAGACCGCCAGGAAGGTCGTGAAGCCAATCGTCGTCTCCTGCGGCAGCAGGACGTAGAGCACGGCCGCGGCCGCGCAGACGTCGCCGATCCCGACGATCATCTGCCCGATCGACACCGAGGCGCCGGGCAGCTCGAGGCGCCACTGCTTCACGGTGATGCTGCGCTTCTTGGCCGAGACCCAGGCCAGGTAACCGAGCACCAGGGCGAGCGCCGCGAGCCCGACGCCCTGGTTGATCCGGATCGACGTGAAGGCGAGCCCGGCGAGCTGGCCCGCCTCGATGATCAGGCTGAGGCCCAGTACGACGCCCATGCCGAGCCAGAAGGTGAAGCCCGCGATGACGGTGAGCGCCGCGATCTTGGCCGTCGACAGGCCCTGCCGGGCGTAGATCCAGTAGCGGATCGTGCCGGCGGTGAGCAGCGGGAAGCCCAGGGTGAAGCTCACCGCGTAGCTGGTGAACGAGGCGAGCGCCGTGATCCGGTAGGGCACCTTGATCTTGAGCTGGCGCAGCGCGAGGGCGTCGTAGCCGGTGAGGAACAGGTAGCTGATCCCGACGAACAGGAAGGCGAGGCCGAGTTGCTCGGCGGTGGCGGCCGCGATGGCGGTGCGCACCTCCGCCCAGCTCACGCTTTGGACGAGCTTCCAGAGCACGCCGAGGGAGACCGCGACCAGCACGATGCTGGCGGCCGTGCCGATCCAGGCATAGCGGCTGCGCCGGATCTTGCGCTTCGCGGCGGCAGCGTCGTCGGGCTGGACCGGCTCGGCCTTCTCGGCCGCGTCCCTGTGCTGTCCCTGAAAATTCATGCCGTTCGGCGTCCGCCCTTCCGGCTGCGCGGCCCGGCCGAAGGCCGTCAGCCTATGCCGGGATCTCCCGGACCGCGGCCCGTTGCCCCGCATGTAGGCCGAACAAGCGCTTAAGGCCAGGGAAGGTCCGACGGTGTGCGCTGTTCTATCCGCAACCTGCCGCTCGGCCAAGGATCGCGGCCGCCTCGGCGAGACCGCGCCGGATGCGGGCGGGCACGTCCGGCGAGGTGCAGACGTAGGTCGGGCTCGGGTGCGGAACCCGGATCACCGGCAGGTCGGGTCGGAGCGCCGCGACCACAGGGGCCGCCTCGCCGGCATGGCGGCCGGCCAGAATGGCCACCGCGAGGCGCGGCAGCAGGTCGAGGAGCGGCTCCAGATAGGGCCCGGCGGCCGCGATCTCGGCCCGGCGGGGGGCGCGGTTGAGCGCGCCTTCCGGGTGAATCAGCCAGGGTACGGCGTTCCAAATCAGGGTGTCGGTCCGGGCGATGCCGGCCTCGGCGAGGAAGCGGAACAGGTTGGCGGCGGTGCCGTTCGCGCTGTCGCGGGTGACGAAACCGGTGCGCAGCACGGCCGGACCGGGCGTCTCCAGGAGGAGCAGCATCCGCGCGCCGACCCCACCGTCGAGGGGATCGGGCACCGGGACCGGCGCCCCGCGCTCCGCGGAGATCCGGTCGCCGAGCGCCCGGATCGGCGCGATGTGCGGAGCCCCGATCATCGCGCGGCGGGCCGCGAGGGCGTCCGGATCAGCCAGGGACTTCGGCGCCTGCGGCTCAGCCGACATCGAGGCCGCGGATGGCTGCACCGAGCCGGCCGGACAATCGATAGCGCTCGACTCCCTGTTCCTGGGCGAGCCGCGCATCGAGGCCCTTGCGACCGCCGAACTGGAAGCCGATCTGGCTGGCATAGGCGGCGCACGATGCCCGCTTCCGGGCCTGCGCATCCGGACCGAGACGCATCGTGGGCTCGGCGAGATTCGTGAACGACGCGGCCAGCGGCGCTTTCGGGGCAGCATCGCGCACGGTGTAGGGGAAGTCGCGCCACCACAGGATCGGCTGCGCCGGATCGAGGCTGCGGAGCGCCCGGACCAACTGCACGTGGTCCACATGTCCGCCGATCGCCTGCGGCGCCAGGAGGAGGTCGGGGCTCTCGGCCGCGATCAGCTCCGCGATGGCCGGGGCGAGATCGGCCGCGATGCCGTCGTCCGGGCGGGTGTCGGAGAACAGGTCCGGCGCCGAGCCGTAGCCCCGGTGCGGCGCTTCCCGGAACGGCAGATGGACGGGTGGCGCGATCCCGAGTTCGGCGGCGGCGCCGATATCCTCATCCCGGCGCAGCGCCATGTAGTCGATCCCGGCGGGCAGGCCCTTGTCGAGCTGACAGGCCAGCGCAAAGCCCTTCGGCTCGGCGACGCTGCCGGTGAACAGGGTCGCCATCACCACGCGCCAGCCGTCCGCGGCGAGGCTCGCCAGGAGGCCGCCGCAGGAGAAAGCGGCGTCGTCGAGATGGGGTGACAGGGCGAGGGCAATTGGCACGTTTCAAGGCCTCTCGGCTGGGGCGAAGTCCAATCCGCCGCCGCCTCCCGCGGCGCCGGAGCGCCGCGCCTCGGGATGATAGGCTGGGCGAGTCATCCCGCGTGAGCGATGCCTTCAGAGGAGATGCGGTTCGGCTCGGAACCGGCAGCTCGGATCGTAAGGCAGGTCCGGCGTGAAGTCGGTGGCCGGCCGTTCGTGCCGGACGCGCCCGTAGATCTCCATGATCTGCTGCCCGACCGCGTGCCAGGAATAAACCCGCCGGCACTCCTCGAGGCCGGCCGTCGCGATGCGGCGGCGCAACTCCTCGTCCGTGATGATCCGGGTCAGCGCGGCGGCCTGCGCCGGCACGTCGCCGGGATCGACCAGCAATCCGTTCTCGCCGTCGCGCAGGCAGTCCGAGACGCCGACGGCGTGGCACGACACCGTGGCGAGGCCGGCCGCCAGCGCCTCCAGGATCGTGTTGGAGAACCCCTCCGCGTAGGTCGGCGAGACGAACACATCGGCGCGGCGGTAGAGATCGGGCACCGAACCGTACTCGGCGTAGCCCGTGAAGGCGATCTCGGCCGCCGAGAAGGCCAGTTCCGCGGCGAGCGCCTGCGCCGGCTCCACGTCCGGTCCGATCCCCGAGATGGTCGCGGCGAACGGCGTGCCCTGTTCGCGCAAGATCGCCAGGGCATTGATGAAATCGAGCACGCCTTTCCGGCGGTCGACACGACCGTGGTAGAACAGCCGCACCGGACCGGCATGGGGCGCCGGCAGCCCGTCCGGCGTCCCCTGCGCGAAGCGGTCGGTATCAACCGCGCCGGGTACGATCGTGAAGCGGGCGGGATCCGATCCCAGCCGGCCGCAGACCTCGTTCACGAAGGAGGCGCCGCCGATCAGGAGCGCGTTGGCATGGGCCAGGACCTCGCACATCGCGACCCTGTGGGTCTCGCAGCAGGAACCGACCCAATGGCCGTCGCCGCCCTGGATCGAGACGACGCTCGGCACGCCGAGCCTGCGCGCGGCGAGCAGCACCGCCCAGCCCGTGGGGTAGCCGTACTGCGCGTGCAGGATGTCGAAGGGCTCACGCGCGTGCTCCCGGCAGATGGCGTCGACCATCGTGGCGATATCACGCTCGAAATCGCCCGCCTCCTGCTCGCCGAGCTGCTCCAGGCCGATCACCCGCACGCCCGGCACCGGCGGCGGCGGACCGCCCCCGTAGACGCGGGTCCCGAAGGCGTCGCCCCGGTACTGCGAGATCATCGTCACGTCGTGGCCGGCGCCAGCCAGTTCACGCAGCAGGTTCTGCGCGTAGACGCTCATGCCCGATATGGCGGGAAAGTAGCGGCGGCTGAGGAAGAGGATTCTCATCGCGCGACGCCATCGATCCGGCAGGAGGAGAAGTTCCGGAATGTCCTCTCGCGAGCGGATGAGGGGGCCTGCGCCGCATCCTCGGCCCGCCGCGGCATCACCCTCACCGTCATTGACGCCGTGTCTCCTGCCTGCCGGCCAGCACCGGGCCGGAGCGCCGGCAGCCGCGGAGATAGTCCAGCGCCTGCGGGATCATCACGTCGGCCCGGTGGCTCTCGCGGGACAGCTCGACGCAGATCAGCTTGCCGAAGCCGACCGCCTCCAGCGCCTCCAGCACGCCCGGCACGTCCATGTCGCCCTCGCCGAAGGGGAGATGGATGTGGCTGCCCCGCTTCATGTCCTCGATTGCCACGGTGCCGATCCGGTCGGCGAATTCCCGCACCGCCGCTTCCGGCTCGCGCTCGCCGGTGACGAGGCAGTGACCGGTGTCGAGGGCGAGCTTCAACCCGGGGATGTCGAGGGCCGCGTAGTCGTCGAGCGTCTCGATCAGCATGCCGGGCTCCGGCTCCAGGCAGGCTACGATCCCGGCCTCGGTGGCGAAACCCGCGACCTCGTGAAGGCCCTCGGCCAGCCAGCGCCGGGCCTCGCCGTGATCGACGCCGGGCTTCGGGACGCCGGCCCAGAACGAGACCGCCTCGGCGGAGAGCATGGCGCCGATCTCGATCGCCCGCTTGAGGAAGCCGACCCGCCGCGCCCGGCCCGCGGCGTCGGCCGTCACCAGCGTCGGCTCGTGCTTGGCATTGGGGTCGAGGAGGAAGCGGGCGCCCGTCTCGATGACGCAGGTCAGCTCCAGCTTCTCCAACAGGCTCGCCACCCGGCCGGCCTCGGCCGCCCAGGTCTCGGAGAACGGATCGAGGTGGTGGATGTCGAGGGTCAGGGCCACGCCGTCGTAGCCCGCCGCCTTGATCAGGTGGATCGCGTCGTCGAGGCGGTGGTTGGCCGCGCCGTTGGTGTTGTAGGCGAACCGGAGCGTCACGCCTCTCTCCCCTTCCGCTGGGCGAGCCGGAACGGCGCGTGGTGCGATTCGGGCTCGCGGTAAAGCGGATAGTGCCGCCCGACGATCGTCTCGGCCAGGGCCACGTCGAACAGCGGCTGGCCGCCGAACCGCTCCAGGGCCTCCGGCGTGAGCCGCACCGGGCGCAGGGTCTCGCTCTCGGTGCCGAAGCGGATCAGCGGATGGTCGCGGTCGAGGAGCTTCCTCGTGTTGCGCTCGCCGATCCGGTAATAACTCATGGTCTCGACCTCGAGCCCCGGCACGATCGCCTTCACCACGCCGACACCGCCGCCGGGAGGCGTGCAATCGACGTAGAGCACGTCGAACCCGGCCTCCAGCAGCCGGTCGCAGGCGATCTTGCCCCGGGCATGGCCGTCGGCGGCCGGGGTCGAGGGCAGCTCCGCGAAGCGCTTGGTGCTGCGCTGGGAATAGACGGTGTCGGCAAGGACGCCCCGGAGGTCGCCCGCCGGCATCTCGATCCATTCGAGCATCGCCTGGAGTGCGCGGCTCTCTTCCAGGTCGAGGCTCGGCAGCGCCTTCTGGATGAACGCGTCGATATAGCCCGGCGGCGTCACCGTGGCGGCCATGTCGAGGGGGCCGTGCCCGAACGTCTTGCGCACCCGCGCGGCCTGGAATTCCAGGAGCGCCTTGCGGAGCGCCCGCTCCCGGTCCGGATCGCAGGCCTCGCCGCAGGCCGACAGCGCGATCGGCGCCGGGGTGCGCGCCGGGTCCTCGTCGTAGCCGACGACGTAGAGGTTGGTCAGGCCGAACTGGTCGGTGGCGAATTTCGGCAGCGCGCGGATCCCGAGCTCCTTCAGCCGGGCCAGCATCGCGGCGTTCTCCGGGCCGATGCCGTCGAGATCGAGCATCACGCCCTGGTCGAGGGCCCGGAACAGCAGGCCGTTGCCGTCCCGCTGGAGCAGCTCCAGCACCCCGTGGCCGAGCGCGAAGGGCACGTCCGGCCCGGCGCCGAGCCCGTTGGTGATCAGATTGGTGAAGGGCCGGTAGCCCTCCGACAGCTCGAAATAGTCGGTGGCGGCCACGTCGAGGGGCATCAGCACGATCTCGCCCGTGGCGTGCCGGACGCTGGGCGTCCATTCGAGCACCGTGTCGCGGCCGACCGGTGAGCCAGCGGGCAGGCAGAGGGTCAGCGGGTCGGCAACGGATTTCAGGCCGTAGACGCGCGCGAGATCATTGTAGCTCGCCCGCTCCTTGGCCCGGGGCAGCACCGCCAGCGACGGCATCAGGTTCTCGGCAATCTCCGCCACGGCGCCGATCAGCGCCTCGTCGTCGGTGGCGCCGTAGCCGATGCCCGACGGCATCGCGCCGACGAAGAACGGGTCGTCGAGGAACAGGGCCACGAACCAGACCGGGATGCCGGTGCGGTCCAGCGGCGCCAGCGGGAAGCCGACGACGCGGCCCTCCGGCAGGACGTCGAGATAGGCGCGCACGGGATCGGGCAGGATCGCGGGCAGACCTTCGATGGGCCGCTTGGCACCGAAGCGGTAGGAGCGCGGCGCCTTGATCCGCTCGTGGCGGGCGCGGTCGTCCTGGTCGTGGAAGGCGTCTGCGTTGGTCAAGGTATGGTCCCGTCCCTCTCGTATCCGCCCGTTCCGCCGTCATGTCCCACCCGACCCCTCATCCTGAGGTGGCGGAGCGCAGCGGAGGCCTCGAAGGAGCCCTTCAGGGACCGTGCGGCCGGCTGGAGCCCTCCGTCGAGGCCCGCTGGTGCGGGCACCTCAGGATGAGGGCGGGGACGGGATGGAGCGGGTGGTGTGTCGGCGTCTGGTCGTCCTGTCCTGTGGTCGCTACCCCTGCCCGTAGGCGCGGGCGACGAGCCGCATCGTGTGAAGGTCGCGTGCGGCCGAATACGCGACCCGCTCCTCGGGCCGGCGCAGGGCCGAGCCGAAGGCGCGCACCTGCTCGGTGAAGGGGGACCGGTCGCGGTCGAAGGCGACCGGTTCGGAGCGCCCGCTCGCGCCGTCGATGAAGGTCAGCGATCCGCCGGCCGTCTGTCCCATCGTGTTCTCGGCCACCAGCATGCCCTTCGTGCCGACCACCTCCAGGCGACGGCGGGGCAGCGCGTCCGGGCAATTGTAGGCGACGTGCAGGCTCGCCAGCGCGCCGCTCGGCGTGCGCCCGATCAGCAGGGCGCCGTCGTCGACGGCGTAGTCCTGGGCGCGGGTCTGTGTCAGGGCCGCGAGGTCCGTGATCGGCTCGGCGAGGAGGAAATCCACGAGGTCGAGCCCGTGCGGGGCGAGGTCCATGAGGGCGCCGCCCCCGGCCTGGGCGGCGTCGATCCGCCAGTTCGGCTGGCCGGCCTCCGACCAGTCGCGCCCGAGCCAGCAGGCGTAGACGATTCGCACGGTGGTCACGGTTCCGAGCCGGCCGGCCTCGATCTGGGCGCGGATCGCACGGTGGGCCGGGTGGTGCCGCTGGTCGAAGGCCGTACCGTAGAAGGCTTTCTCGCTCTCGACCGCCCGCGTGATCGCCTCGGCGTCGCTGAGCGTCGCCGCCATCGGCTTCTCGCACAGGATCGCCTTGCCGGACGCAGCCAGCGCCTCGACGGCGCCCCGGTGGAGATGGTTCGGCGTGGCCACGTAGACGGCCTCGACCTCCTGCTCGGCGATCAGGCCGGCGAGGTCGGCATGGCCGCGGGCGCCCGCCCGCTCGGCGGCGGCGCGGCTGTCCGGATGCGGATCGCAGACCGCGACCAATCGGTGGCCGGCGGCGCGGATGCCCGGCTCCATGTAGTCGCGGGCGACCCATCCGTAGCCGACGATGCCCCAGCCGACCGCGTCCATCACCACCGCTCCGGCAGGTCGACGAATTCGCGCACGCGGACGCGCTGGATTTCCGCCGCGTCGAGGCCCTCCGCGAAGGTCAGCGTTTCGGGACCGGGGGAGTGCAGCGGGTAGGTGGCCCGGGGGGCGTATTCCGCCTCGTAGCGTTCCGACGGCCACCGGATGGCGTAGCCTTCGCCCTCGGCCTCGTAGAGCGGGTTGAGCCGCAGCACCGTACCGGGCTTCGGCAGGGTCAGACCGTCGACCAGCGCGCGCGGTGCCGGGCGCATCCCGGGACCGCACACCACCGAGAAGGCCTCGCAGCTCCGCAGGGCCGCGGGCTCCTGCGGACCCGGCGCCCGCGCCGCCACGAGCGCCCGGGTCAGCTCCGCGTCGTCGTAGACCAAGGCGTCGGGGAACAGCTCGGCGATCTCCTCAGCGGCCACCGCCCGACCGGCCGAGAAACCCGGGCAGTCGCTGTTGTGGATGTGGCTGAGCGCCAGCCACCCGTCGTCGCCGGCATTCTGGCGCAGGCAGTCGAGGAGTGTCGCCTTGTCGTCGAGGAAGTAGAAGGCATCGTTGCAGACGACGAGATCGACCGGCGCCCCCGGGATCGGCCAGTGCGGCGAGCCCGCATCGAAGCAGACGAGCTGCGCTTTCTCGGTCACGACCCAGTGGCGCGCGACCCAGAGCTTGGCGAAGACCACGTCGGCCCCCGCGACCTTGCAGCCGCGGCGCTGCAGCTCCCGCAGGTAATGACCGATGCCGCAGGCGAACTCGAAGACGCAGGTCGGCTCGTTCCAGTGCGCCTCCAGGAGCGACAGGCCGGCCAGGTAGGTCGGGTCGCTCCACCGGTGCACGAAGTAGTCGCCGACGCGTCCCCACCCGAGGAGCTCGACCGCGTCGCGCAGGGTGGCGGTGCGGCGATCCTTGATGAGGCGGATGATCCCGGCGGGATCGGCGGGGGGGCCGTTCCACCACTCGTCCTGATCGACCAGCAGGGCGGCCAGAGCCTCGTCGGGCTCACCCGCGTCGAGATGCGCCAATACCCGTTCGATGAGGGTGTCGCGGCCGACGCGCAGGTACGGGATGCCATCGATCACGGGCCAGCGCGCGCCGGTGACCGCGTCGCGCAGGGCGTGCGGGCCGTCGGCCTTCAGCGGGTGGCCGGTATCCGGCGATCTGAGTTCGAAGGGGATCATGGCTCTCGGGACCGCCCGGGCAGATGGGCGGATGGGTCGGGCGATCAAGGGATGCGCATGTCGGCGAGGACACGGTCGTGAAAACCCTTCACGGGGCCGGCATGGACCAGCTCCCACTCGTCGAGCACCATCCCCATCGTGGTCGAGGCCCCGCGCAGGTGCTGGGCGATCTGCAGGACCCGGTCGATGCAATCCGCCGCGTGGAAGGCACGGCCCTCGGCGGTGGCGTCGTCGGGGAGCACCGCGCGGGCGCGCTCGACCTGACCCCGCAGGGGCTCGGCGAGTTCGTCCAGGGCCCAGGCGGTGGTGGCGGCCATGATCGGCCCCAGATGATCGCCGAGCAGCATCTCGCCGGTGAAGCCCGCATCCGGCATCGCGGCGTTGTGGAAGTGGTGCGCCATGGCGGCCAGGAACACGGTGCCGGGGTCGGCCCGGTAGAACGGGCTGAGGCAGACGCCGTAGGCGGCCACGATCAGGCAATGCTCGGCGTGGTTCTCGGGCGGCTCCAGCAGGATGCGGGCGCGTCCCGGACAGGTGACGCCGGCGCGCGGCTGCTGCGCCAGGGCGCCGACGAAACCCGGCAACGGGCCCGGCTGACCGGCCGGACGCGGGGCGAGCCGCGCCCGCAACCGGGCGCGGAGATCCGGATCGAGGTCACCCGTCACGGCATCGAAGCCCGCGACCAGCACCGCGCTGGCCGCTTCCTCCGACAGGCCCGCCGCCGTCAGGAAGGCCGCGTCGAGGTCGCAGAGGCGCGTCGCCGCGAGGGTGGTCGCGGTGATGTCGAGGGCGACGTCGTCCGGCGGAGTGCCTCCGGTGAGGAGACCCCACCCCTGCGCGAACAGCCGCTCGGCGATCGAACCCGTGCGTCCGGCGGAGCGGACGCGCTTGAGGTCGTTCATCTCGACCAGCAGGTCGCGCAGCGCTTCCGGCGCCGCGGGGCCGGATCCTTGGTTGTCGCTGGACATCGGCTCTTTCAGACAGCGGTCGGCAATGCGCGCGGGGTCCTCGCCGGATTCCGCGCGGATACTTCTGGACCGTCAAGGCGCGAAACTGAAGGCGCGAGGCCGCTTCCCTCGTGGGAAGGGCCACAGGGGGATGGCGTGGCGCAGGCTCGAGCGTCCGGGGGGCGCCCGCCGTCTCCAGGCCCCTCCCGCCCGGGGGAGGAGCGTCCGCGGTGACGCGTCAGCGCCCGGTCAGTGCACGCCCAGCCAGTCGTGGAGCATCTTCTCCTGCTTGCCGAAGGCATGCTCCGGACCGTGGCCGTTCTTGACCATCGGAGCCTTGAAGAAGGTCGAGAGCTGCTCCTGCACGCCGCCGTCTCCGCGCTTGCTGGCGAGATCGAGGACGCGGGCGATCTCGATGACGAGCGGCGCGGCCAGGATCGAGTCCTTGCAGAGGAAGTTCACCTTGATCTGCATCCGCTGGCCCATGAAGCCGGTGACGTCGATGTTGTCCCAGGCTTCCTTGTCGTCGCCGCGCGGGCGGTAATAGTGGATGTGCACCAAGTGGTCCTCGACGGGGTAGCCGAGGATCGAGTCGAGCACCGTGCCCTTGGTGTTGAGCTTCGACTGGAGCGAGTTCGGATCGTTCAGGGCGAGGCCGTCGCGGTTGCCCAGGATGTTGGTCGAGAACCAGCCGTCCACGTGGAGCGCCCGCGCCTTGAAGGCGGGAGCCAGCACGGTCTTCATCATGGTCTGACCGGTCTTGCCGTCCTTGCCGGCCACCGGAACGTTCAGTTCCCTGGCGAGGTCGAGGAGGGCCGGGACGTCGGCGGCCACGCTCGGGGTGAAGTTGGCGTAGGGGATGCCGCTCTTGATCGCCGCGTAGGCGTAGAGCATCGCGGGCGAGATCGACTCGTCGCTGGAATCGAGGCCCTTCTCGAAGGCCGCCGCGGAGTTCAGGGTCGGGTCGTTCAGGTCGGGCCAGCGCTCGGTGGAGGCGAGGTTCACCACGACCACGTCGTCGAGGTTGCTCTCCTTCTGGAAGCGGCGGAGATCGTTGGCGATCACGGAGACCGCCTCGCGGTGATCCTTGGCCACGATGCGGTTCTGACCGTCGATGTTCTTGCAGAACTTGGCACTGCCGACGGCCGGCCAGGGCGTGATGCCCTTCAAGACCTGGGCGCCGTTATCGATGTCGTCCTTCGACAGCACGCCGTGGCCGCTCGCGGCCGCGCCGAGATCGTCGCCGTTGAGATCCCATCCGCCGAAGACGAGATCCTTGTAGTCCACCATGCCCGCAACGGAGAGGCCGGCGAGCGGCAGCCCGTCGAGCCGGTTCGAGCCGGATTTGATCATCTCGATGCCGGCGATGGCGGTGGTGGCGACTGCGCCTCCCATGCCAACGAAGGCGACACCGACGCGGCGACCGGACTGTATGCTCATCGGAAATTAGAGTCCTTGTGGGGACGCGGGTGGCGTCTTGGGACGGAAAGTTCTGCCCCCCGGGCCGTACCTAACTGGCTCGGACGTGCGGCGTTCCAAGCTGAATGCGACAACTTTGCGCCTCCATCGTCGCATCCACGGCGGGATCGCGGCGCCCGGACGGCCTTAACGCGCACGGTTAACCCTTCCTTGACCGTGCCACGCTTGGATCACGCGGTCGTCCCATTCTGGTCACGGCCGGCGCCGATAGGGCCGCCGCTTCAAGGAGCCCGGCCGGAAGACGTCGGGCCGACGTAAGGACCAATCGGAAGAGGACCAGTGATGGGGGTTTTCCCGGAGCCGGCGCGTCGCGCCGACGACGTGAGCCGACTCGTGCCGCAGATCCGGAACGGCGCGGGCCATTTCGAAGATGAAGCCGTGGCGTGGCTGCCGCGCGCCGGTCGCACGATGACGCGCCGGCCACGCCGCCGCGCGGGCCGGAGCGGGATCCGGCACCTCTCGTCGACGCTGGCACTCGGCCTCGTCGCCGGGTTCGGCCTGCCGCAGGCCGCCTTCGCGCCCGCCTATTTCGCGCCTGCCGCGCAGGCTCACGACCGCGTCGATACCAGCCCCCGCGCCGCACAGGACCTCGCTGCGCAGGCGCTCGCCGCACAGGCGCAGGCCGTCGCGGCATTCGCGCAGGAGCTGTCCCTCCGGACGAGCCTGGACCAGGCTCCGGCGCCGGAGATCGACACCCCGGCCGCCTGGAACGGCCTGCCGGTGCCCGAGCAGGAGCCGGCAACCACGGCGCTGGTCCAGGAGGACCTCGCGACCCTTCCGCGGGTGACCGAGGGGGAAGGCGAGACCACCGTTCAGTTCGGCGAGCGGAGCGTGCCGCGCAAGGTGGTCGACACGATCGTGAAGGCCTCCGACGAGGCCGGGGTCGACCCCGTCTACATGATGGCGCTGGCCGACAAGGAATCGAGCTTCGACACGGACGCGAAGGCCGCGACCTCCTCGGCGCAAGGCCTGTTCCAGTTCGTGGCCCGCACGTGGCTGGAGATGATCCGCGATTACGGGGCCCGCTACGGGCTCGCCGAGGAGGCCGCCTCCGTGAAGGGTCGCGGCTCCGCGATCACCGTCACGGCCGGCATGCGCACCCGGGTTCTCGGGCTGCGCAACGATCCCCGCGTGGCGGCGCTGATGGCGGCCGAGCTGATCAAGCGCGACCGCGAGCGGATCGAGGCCCGTGTGGGCCGCGCTCTGACCACGACCGAACTGTACCTCGCCCACTTCCTCGGCACGGCCAGCGCCGGCCGCTTCCTGTCGCTCTCGTCCGAGAGGCCCGACGAGGTCGCGGGACGGGAATTCCGGAGCGCTGCCCGGGCCAACCGCAGCCTGTTCACCCAGAAGACGGGCGGCAAGCGCCGCAGCCTGACCGTCGCGGAACTGCACGGGCGGATCGACGGCATGATCGACCGGCGCCTGACCCGCTACCAGGGCGTCGCCGCGGTGGCGGAGGCCCTGGAGAAGCCGCCGGCCCCGACCGAGGTGGCCGCCGAGGAGACGCCCGCGCCCGCCGGCAGCCGCCGCGTCGAGGTGACGGAAGCGCTGCCGCCGGACGGGGTGTGACGGTCGCTCGGGGCGAGCGGATCCGGCCGCGGGTGGAGTTCCGTTCCGAAACCGAGGACCGCGCGACGTGCGGGGCGCGGTCCACGTTCTTGAACCTCGACTCCCGCCTCAATGCCCGGCCGGGGCGCCGCCGCCACGCTTCACGCTCTTGAGACTGAGTGCGATCGGCACCGCGCAGGCGGCCACGACGCCGAGGACCCAGAACACGTCGATATAGGCCCAGTAGGCTACCTGCGTGCTCAGCACGCTCCCGATCCACGCCGTTGCCTGGCTCTTCGCCTCGACGCCGGCGTAGCCGTGCTCGGAGAAGTACTGCGTCGCCTGCCGCATGGTCTCCTGATACGCAGGCGCCGTCGAGTTCACGCTCTCCGCCAGCCGGCTCTGATGGAACTGGCCGCGGTAGGCCAGGATGTTCTGGGCGAGGGAGACGCCCATGGAGCCCCCGACGTTGCGGGCGACGTTGATCAGCGCCGAGGCCTGATCGGTCTGGTCCTTGCGGATGCCCTCGTAGGAAGCCGAGGTGATCGACAGGAACACCATCGGCAGGCCGATGCCGATGTAGACCCGCGACCACGCGAAGAACGAGAACGTCGTGGTGCCGTCGATCCGCGTCAGGTCGTACATGCCGAGCGCCACGATGGCCATGCCGGTGGCGATCAGCCATTTCGGCTGGAGGAACGCCGAGGCGCGCCCGGTGAGGAACATCATCACCACGGTGACGATGCCGCCCGGGCCGAGGACGAGTCCCGACAGGGTGGCGGTGTAGCCGTAATATTCCTGGGTGATCTGCGGGATGAACTGCGTCGTCGAGATGAGGATCGCCCCGGTGAACATCATCACCACGAAGCAGGATCCGAACTGCCGGTTGCCGATGAGCCTCAGGTCGACGACGGGGTTCTTCGCGTTCAGGAGCCACGGAATCATGGCCACGAACGAGACCACCATGAGGACGCCGGACACGTTCATCAGCGTCGAGGTGCCGAACCAGTCCTTCCGCTGCCCCTCGTCGAGGATCACCTCCAGCGAGCCGAGGAAGAGGGCGACCAGCAGGAAACCGACGCTGTCGAACCGGATGCCCCTGCGCACCAGGGCGCGCCGCTCCTTCTTGGCCGCCTCGCTGTCCTCGATGAGCCAGTGCATCAGGCCGAGGGCGATGACGCCCACCGGGCCGTTGATCAGGAAGCACCAGTGCCAGGATGCGTTGTCGGACAGCCAGCCGCCGAGCGTCGGCCCGATCACGGGCGCGACCACGATGGCGACGCCGTAGAGCGCGAAGGCCTGCCCCCGCTTCTCCGGCGGGAAGGAATCCGCCAGGATCGACTGGGCCAGCGGCGCCATGCCGCCGCCGCCGAGTCCCTGCAGCACCCGGAAGAAGAGCAGCGATTCCAGGCTCCAGGCGAAGCCGCACAGGATCGACGCGACGGTGAACAGGCCCACCGACCACATGAAGAAGGCCTTGCGGCCGTAGCGCTTGGCCAGGAAGCTCGAGGCCGTCAGCGTGATGGCGTTGGCCACGAGGTAGCTCGTCACCACCCAGGCGGCCTCGTCGGGGCCGACCGCGAGGCCGCCCGAGATGTAGCGGAGGGCCACGTTGGCGATGGTGGTGTCGAGCACCTCCATGAAGGTCGCCAGCGCGACCACGCCGGCGATCAGCCACGGGTTGTGGCCGCCCGGTGCCGTGCCGGACGATGCTTTCCCGGAAGACGCTTTCCCGGAAGACCCCTTGCCGGACGATGCTTGGCCGGACGATGCCCGGCCCGCCTTCGACTTGTGCCCGGGCACGGCGCCCGCTTGGCCGGTCACGGCGCTCACCGCACCGTGACGGTCGGGACGATCGACATGCCCGGACCGATCGCGACGTCCTTCGGCCATTCCTCGACGACGATCTTCACCGGGATACGCTGCGTCACCTTCACGTAGTTGCCGGTGGCGTTCTGCGCCGGCAGCAGGCTGAAGGCTGTGCCCGAGCCCGGCTGCACGGAGGCCACGGTGCCGTGGATCCTGCGGCCCGGATAGGCGTCGATCTCGACGTCGACCGGCTGGCCCGGGCGCATGTCGGTGATCTGCGTCTCCTTGAAGTTCGCGGTGATCCAGATGTCGTCGGGCACGAACATCGACAGGCTCTGGCCGGCCTGCGCGAGTTGTCCGCTGCCTCCGGTGAGCCGGACGATGCGGCCGGGCTGCACGGACCGGATCGTGGTGTAGCCGAGGTTCAGCTCGGCCTGCTCGACCTGCGCGGCGTCGCGGGCGAGCTGCGCCTCGGTCGAGGCCTTCTGCGCCTGGAGGGAGCCGATCTGCTTCTGGGCCGCGACGACGCTGGCACTGGCACTCTGCAGGGAGGCCTGCCGCTGCTGCAGCGTCGAGGTCGCGGATTGCGACTGCTGGACCGAGCCCGAGCCGCGCTCGGCGAGGTCCTTGTAGCGGGCCGCGTCCTCCTGGGCGAATTTCAGGGCCGCCTCGGCGGTGGCGACCTGCGCCTTGGACACGTCGATGTTGGCGTTCTGCGCCTGGATCTGCGCGTCGATGTTCCGGATCGCGGCCTGATCGGCCTGGACCTGTGCCTTCGCCTGCTCCAGCGCGATCTGGTAGTCGCGGGGGTCGATCCGGAACAGCACCTGACCACCCTCGACGTGCTGGTTGTCGGTGACCGGCACCTCGGCGAGGTAGCCCCCGACCTTCGGCTGGATCGCGATGCTGCGCGCGTCGACGAAGGCGTCGTCGGTGCTCTCGTACGGATGCATGTACAGGAGCCAGTAGAAGAAGATGCCGACGCAGAGGGCGACCACCGCGAGGCCGCCGAGCAGGAACGCAAACGGGTGGCGCCGCAGAATGTTGGGCCGCCGCGCCCAAGCATCATCGTCGCCGTCGTCGCCTTCGCCGTCCTGCGTATCCGGGTCCTCGGCCGGATCCGCGTCTTCGGTGCCGGGCTTGCGGGTGGTCTCGCGGTCCGCAGCCGCGCGGTCCCGGCCGAGGTCGAGCACATCGCGATCGACCGCACCGCTCCGGCCGTCGACCGGCCGCGCGCACGCCTCGGCCTCGGAGGCCTGCCGCTGATCGTCAAACATGGGAAATCGTCGCCCGATGGGCCGGTCGCCTCGCAGCGACCGGGCGCTGCACATCGCCCGCCTCGACCTTCACAAGCCGGGCCCTGCTACAAGGTTCCCTATCGTCTGGCCGGGGCTCAGGAACGGTTGCCGCAGTGCGGCGTTCTGCGCCGGGAACCTTTGCCGTGCACGACCAGCACGTTCCGGAGTCCAGCCATGACCAGCAGCCCGAACCCAGGTCCGACCGCCACCTCATCCTCCGGCGTCCCCCTCGTCGGGGTCGCGCGCCTCGACGCCATGAGCGCGGCCCTCGCCCGCAACTGGTGGCTCATCGCCCTGCGCGGGGTCGTCGCCATCCTGTTCGGCATCCTGGCGTTCGTGGCGCCGGGCGCCTTCGTGCTCTCCCTGGTGCTGTTCTTCGCGGCCTACATGTTCGCCGACGGCGTCTTCGCCATCGTGGGCGCCGTCCGGGCCGCGCAGCGGCACGAGCGCTGGGGCTTCCTGCTGCTGGAGGGCATCGTCGACGTCATCGTCGGCGTCGCCGCGGTGCTCGTGCCGGCGGCCGCCGTCTGGGCCTTCGTCCTCCTGCTTGCGGCCTGGGCGCTGGTCACCGGCGGCCTGATGATCGCGGCCGCGTTCCGCCTGCATCTGCATTACGGGCGCTGGTGGCTCGTCCTCGGCGGCGTCGTGTCGATCCTGTTCGGAGCCGCGCTCCTCATCAACCCGGGCATGTCGGCCCTGGTGCTGACGTGGTGGATCGGCTCCTACACGTTCGCGTTCGGCGTGCTCCTGCTGATCCTCGCCTTCAAGCTGCGCAGCCAGCACGGTTCGACGCTCCCGCCGGCCCGGCGGTGACCGCAGGTGGCCCGCGGTCCGACGCTCGCCGGGCGGGATTGCGTCCCCGCAGCGTGGGACAGGGATCCGGATGAGGCTTAAGACACGCCGTCGACCGGAACCCCCCGGTCCCGGAAGCCGCACTGCGATGACGCCCGACGCGCCGGAACGCGCCCCGGCCGAGGAGCCGACACCGCCGAGACCGGATTCCGGATCGGCCGCCCCCGCCCCGGATCCGCGCTTGGCGGCCCGGGAGGCGCGGCGCGCGGCGCTGGACCTCGTCCGCCACCTGTGGGTCCTGATCGCGGCGGCCGCGCGCGGCGTCGTCCGCCTCGGGCGCAGGGCATCGGCGCGGTCCGGCGCCCTGATGGCGCGGGGCCGCGCTCGCCTGCGACCCGACGCGGCCTCGACCGCCCGCCCGCCAGCCCCCGCCGTGCGGCCGAGCGCCAGGGCGGCCGGATTCCGGCGCGGGGGCCGGATTCCCGTCCTGCGCCTCGCCGGCGCCGCGATCCTGCTGCCGGTCCTGGCCCTGGCGGTCTACCTGCTCGCCGCGCTTCTGACGCTGCCGCCGCTCGGCGGGGCCGTGGTCGAGACCGGACAGCGGGCGATCACGGTGGAGTCCGACGACGGGCGGGTCTTCGCCACACGCGGCAGCTTCCGCGGTCAGAAGCTCACCCAGGCCGACCTGCCGCCGCACCTCGCCCAGGCGATCGTGGCGATCGAGGACCGGCGTTTCTACAGCCACTGGGGCATCGACCTGCGCGGGCTCGCCCGGGCGGCCTGGCGCAACTTCGCGGGCGGCGGCGTGCGCGAGGGCGGATCGACGATCACCCAGCAATATGCGCGTCTCACCTCCCTCAACCAGGAAAAGTCGCTCTGGCGCAAGGTCCAGGAGGCGTTCCTGGCGCTGCGCGTGGAGGCGACGATGAGCAAGGACGAGATCCTGCTCGGCTACCTCGACACCGCCTATTTCGGCGCCGGTGCCTACGGCGCGGACGCGGCCGCCCGGCGCTACTTCGGCAAGCCCGCCAAGGCCCTGAACCTCCCGGAATCGGCCATGCTGGCCGGGCTGGTGCGGGCGCCTTCGCAGCTCGCCCCGACACGCAACCTCGGCGGCGCAAAGGAGCGCGCCGACGTGGTGCTCCAGACGATGGTCGAGACGGGAGCGATCACCCCGGCCGCCGCCGACGCGGCCCGCAAGCAGAGCGTGACCCTGAAGTCGCCGCCCGAGGCGCCCCCCGGCACCAACTACTTCCTCGACATGATCGCGGGCGACGTGAAGCGCCTGGCCGGCAAGGACGGCGACATCACGGTCCGGTCGACCCTCAACCTCGACCTCCAGAGCCTCGCCGAAGGCATCGTCGGCCGCCGCCTCGACAAGGACGGGGCGCGCCGCAAGGTCGGCCAGGCGGCCATGGTGGTGCTGTCGAAGGAGGGAGCGATTCTCGCCATGGTGGGCGGGCGCGACTACGAGGACAGCCAGTTCAACCGGGCTGTTCAGGCCAAGCGACAGCCGGGCTCGCTGTTCAAGCTGCTCGTCTACCTCACGGCCTACGAGCAGGGTTTCACGCCCGAATCGATCGTGGTCGATCGCCCGGTGAAGATCGGCGACTGGGAGCCGGAGAACGACGACGGGCGCTACCGCGGGTCGGTGCCGCTCCGGACCGCCTTCGCGCTCTCCATCAACACGGTGGCGGCGGAACTCGGCCAGGAGGTCGGCATCCCGGCGGTGATCGCCACGGCGCGCAAGCTCGGGATCCAGTCCGACCTTCCGAACGTGCCGAGCCTCGTCCTGGGCTCCGGCGGCGTCAGCCTGCTGGAGATGACCCGGGCCTACGGCTCGGTCCTCGCCGGCCGCACCCCGCTCGACGCCTTCGCCATCCACGCGATCCGCGGCGGCACCCCGCAGCCGCTCTACGTCCACGCCGACCCGGCGGGCGGAACGAGCCTCGCCCAGGAGCCGCGCACGATGATGCTCGACTCGCTCCAGGCGGTGGTGGAATCCGGCACCGGCCGAGCCGCGCGGGTGCCGGGGCAGATCATCGGCGGCAAGACCGGCACGAGCCAGGATTTCCGGGACGCGTGGTTCATCGGCATGACGCCCGACCTCGTGGTCGGAGTCTGGATCGGCAACGACGACGACAGCGCGATGAACCGGATGTTCGGCGGCGAGATGCCGGCCGGGATCTTCCACGATTTCGTCCAGCGGGCCTCCGAGAAGCTCACGAAGGGCAAGCCGCGGCCCGCGGCGGAGCGCGCCGAGGCGGCCCGCGCAGTCGCAACTCCGGCCGGTGCGGCGGCGGCCGGCGAGGTCCGCGGTGTGCCGGAGGTGATCGATACCGGAACGCTGACCCTGCGCGGGCGACCCGTGCGCCTCCTCGGCGTCGAGGGCGAGCGCGGCCACCTCGCCCGCCAGCTCGCGAGCTATCTGCGGCGGCGAGAAGTGGTCTGCACCGGCGTCTCGGACAGCGCCACGGCGCGCTGTCGCATCGAGGGTGATGATCTCGCCGCGCTGATCCTCGCGGCGGGCGGCGCGCGCGCCTCCGAGGATGCGCCGGCCGACCTTCTCGGCGCCGAAGAACAGGCCCGGGCCGAGCGGGTGGGCCTGTGGGGCCGTTGACCCGCCCGGCTCAGCCAAGCTTTTCCAGGGTGAGGGGGTCGGGTGAGCCAGCAAAGTAGTGCGCCAGCGCCTCCGCGAAGCACGGCTCCTCCGGTGCGGCGGCGGCGAACAGGGTCATGCTGGAGCGGAACTTCACGTCGTCGGGAGTCCCGAAGATCGCGTTTGCCGAGCGTCCGGACAGGGCGTTGACGGCTGCCGTGCAGGCGCGCAGGCGTGGCCCGAGCAGCGGATGGCCGAGATAGGCGCGTCCCTCATCGAGGGACCGGATCGCGTAACGCCGCGCCATCGAGCTGAGGCCCAGCCCGGCGATCTGCGGGAAGATGAACCACATCCAGTGGCTGCGCTTCTCCCCGGCTTGAAGCTCCGCCAGCGCCCGCGGATAGATGCCTTCCTGTGCCGCCACGAAGCGGCCGAGATCGTACGCGTCGTTCATCCTCTCGCTCCTCGGTACCCCTATGGCCGGCGCGTCACCCGCGCGGCCGATCCGAGACGCTCTCGGCCGCAGATCCACCGGCCCGGTGTAAGCGCGGACGCATGCTCGAATCCCTCGTCGCCTTCATGATCGCGAACCCGGCGGCCAGTCACGCCCTCACGGCGGTCCTGGAGACCGTGGGCGTGGCGGTCGCCATGGTCGCGCTGCGCGGTCCGCGCCCGGAAGTCACCGCAGCCCTCGTCGTGTCGAGCTACTATTACGGCCGCGAGGCCGGACAGCGCGAGCACGACCTCAAGCATGCCGGCTGGGAGGCCGTTGAGGCGCATCTCGGCGCCGAGTTCCTGTACGGTTGGACGCTTCCGAACCTCCAGCAATGGGTCGCGCCGACCTGCACGGCTTGGGCGGTGGCTGCGGCCATCGTCCTGATCCGGTCCCGGACCGGGCGGGACGCGACCACTGTCCCGTCGAACCGCAGATCATCCTAGCGCCCGCCTCACGTTCCGCGCGCACCGCGGCCGGGTGCTCAGGTCCGCCGGAAGGGCCCCTCCGGCGGACCGATCTCGCGACGATCGCCGAGGAGCCGCCGCCCTGAGGCGATGATCTGGACCGTGTCGGGGCTGTCGCAGTGGCGCCCCGCCAGCGCCTCCAGATCGCGCAGGTCGTCGGTCGCCGGACCGCGCAGCGTCTCACCCCGTCCGATTACCGGCTCAACCTTCGCGGTGACCAAACCGGCTACCGTCTCCCAGATCTCAGCCGGGCGGGTCGCAGGCTCGCGGGATGTAGGATCCTGAACCGAAGGCTCGTGCATCGCGCGTAACCCTCCCGCTTCGCAGCGTGCTGTGCCGGGCGAATGTCCGTGATCCGCATCGACACATGTTGCAGGCTGGCCGCCGGCGCCAGCATTCCGGAGGGACCGTGATGCGGTCCGTGGACCCGACGCCGATCCGCGCGTTGGCCGGTGAATCAACCGCAGGATTCCGACATGGCCGGGGAAGATGTGCCAGCCCAGGACCGAGCCGGTCCGGTCCCCGCGGAGCAGCGGGCCGCGCTCGCCCGCGAGAGCCGGGTCCGCTCGATCGCCAAGGCGGTGAGCTGGCGCATCATCGGAAGCCTGGACACGCTGGTGCTGTCCTACCTGTTTACCGGGAACGTCCTCATCGCGGGGTCCATCGCGTCGACCGAGACCGTGACCAAGACGGTTCTGTACTACCTGCACGAGCGCGGCTGGAGCCTGATAGCGCTGGGCCGCGCCTGACCGGGACGCCGCGATGCCCCCTCAGCGGGACCGCCGGCAAGACGAGCGCTCACTCCGAGCGGCGGCACGCCCGCGGTCCGGAGCACGGGAGCGACGATCGCGATCGGGGCTGCGGCCTCGCATCACGGGCACGGCGGATCCTGTGGCGAACGGGCCCGTGCTGTTTCGGCGGGTGCTGCCCATCGGCCGGAGCGAGACCTATCTCGACGGGGCTTGCTTCCTGCGGGCGTGATGCGCCGCGGAGGTGAGACCGTCATTCGGAGGTTACCGCATGTCCCAGATCGCAATCGGCGGACTCACGTTCCGCTACGTCCTCGCGGGACCGGAGGACGCCCCGGTGGTCGCCTTCTCGAACTCCCTCGGGGCAACGCTGGAGATGTGGGACGGAGTGCTGCCGGTACTGGGGGACCGGTTCCGCACGCTGCGCTACGACACGCGAGGACATGGCGGCTCGCAGACCCGCGACGCGCCCGCGGAGATCGCCGATCTAGCCGGTGACCTCGCGGGACTGCTCGACGCCCTCGAGATCGGCCGCGCCCATCTGGTGGGCTTGTCGCTCGGTGGCATGACCGTTCAGGCCCTCGCGAGCGCCCATCCCGAACGGGTGCTCAGCGCGACCCTGATGGCGACGGCGGCGCACTTGCCGAGTGCGCAGAGCTGGAACGAACGCGCCGACACCGTCCGGAGCCAGGGCACCGGCGCCGTCGTCGAGGCGACCCTGGGCCGATGGTTCACCCCCGGCTTCGCCGAACGCGCGCCCGAGGCGATCCAGGCGGTGCGCGCGCGCTTCCTGGCCTGCGACCGGGTGGGTTACGCGGTCTGCTGCGGCGCCATCGGACGCATGGACCTGAGGCCGGTTCTTCCCGCCATCACCGCGCCGACACTCGTGATCGCCGGACGCGATGATTCCTCGACGCCGCCCGCGATGGCGGAGGAGATCTGCCGGGGGATCGCTCAGGCCGAACTCGTGGTCCTGCCGCGAGCCGCCCACCTCCTGGCCGTCGAACGCGCGGGGGCCGCCGGTGGCTACCTGCGGGCCTTCCTCGAACGCAACGCGGCGTCCGACGCCTGAGGCCGACAAACGGGAAGGCCCCCGCGGATACGACCGCGAGGGCCTCCCTTCGCGCTCCTTCAGGAACGCTCACCGCGCCTCACTTGATAAGGGCAAGGAGCGCCTTGCCGGCCTTCGAGTTCAGCTCCTTGGCATCCAGGGTACCGTCGCCGTCCGGGTCGGCCATCTTGAAGCGCTCGCCGACCGCCGCGAGGTACTCCTTCTTGTCGAGGGTGCCGTCGCTGTCCGGATCGGCCCGCTTCACGCCGGCCTGGCTCAGACGACCCTTCAGCTCGCGGGCATCAAGGGTGCCGTCCGCATCCTTCTCCAGGCGATCGAAGGTAGCCGAGGCCACCGCCTCCACTTCCTTCATGTCGACGGTGCCATCGTTGTCGGTGTCGATCATCTTGACGGCGCTCGCCCCGCTCACCGGCTTGGCCAGCGCAGCCGGAACCGAGAATGCGGACACGGCGAGGGCTGCCGCGGCGAAACCACTGAGGATACGAAGGGTCATTGCCAGATGCTCCCGAAATTTGATGCTTGGTCGTCCTAATCCTAGCGCAGCCATGCTGCAAGTGCGAAATCGCCTGCCCAGGGTCGCGCGTCGTGTTTGGATGTTCCGCGCGCAGAAAAAGGGGCCGGCGGATGCCGGCCCCTTCCTGTAGGGCTAGTCCTCGAAACCGAAGTGGAGCGCCGAATCAGTATCCGTAGCCGCGGCGGGCCACGGAACGATCCTTGTCGAAGCGGTGACGCCGGTAGTAACACCCTCGTCGCAGGTGCGGACGCAGCGATACTCTTCGCGGCCGACGTCACCGTCACGCTGGGCGCGGGCATGCAGGTCGACGCGCGGGCCGCCCGGTCCGATGTCGACCTGCGCTGCGCCGCTGCGCCGAAGCCGGGACGACCGTCGGCACGGTGGGGGCCAGAACGGCGCCAGCGAGCAGGGTCCTCGTGGGACGCTCCTGCGTGCCGTGGCGACCCGACACGTTCTTACGAAGATCGCTCCCGGCCGCCCCGTCGTCGCTGCCGCGCCCGAGGTATCCCGTGGGATCAGGCGAGTGTCGCCAAGTCCTGAAACCAATGCTGAGCCTGAACATACTCCTTCACTCGTGGTGACAATGCGTGGGGATTGGTGTCGTGCACCACCCACACCTGCACGGCATCATCGACGACGATCCCGTGGATGCGCGCCAGCAGCCTGTTCTGCTCATCCGCGTCGAGGCTCGCCTTCACTTGGTCGCAGAGGGCGTCGACCTCGGGATTGCGATAGTGACTCCAGTTCACCCCATTCGGGGCGATCTGCTTCGAATCGTAGAAGCGCAGGATCGCGTAGAACGGGTCCGAGGTGACGTACGCGATGTTGCCGGCGGTGACGCCCTTGAGGCTCGGATCGGCCGCGCCCTGGCGCCAAGCCGTGTAGGCGACTTCGAGCTCCACGGTCTTGAACTCGACCTGGATGCCCACCTCGGCCCAGCTCTGCTGCAGAAACTCATTGATCGGGAGCGACAGCATCTGCCCGGTGCCGCCCGTGGGGATCAGGATCGTGGCCTTGACGGGCTTCTGGACGGAGTAGCCGGCCTGCTCCACGAGCTTGCGGGCCGCGTCGACGTCGGTCTTGATCTGGAAATTGGGCTTGCCGAACCACGGGCTCGACGCCTGAACCTGCCCGATCGCCGGCTGGGCGAGGCCGCCCATCAGCTCGACGACGCCGGCGCGGTCGATGGCGAGGTTGGCCGCCTTGCGCAGACGCAGGTCCCGCCAGGGCGAGCCCTCCAGCATCGATAGGTGGTAGTTCCAGACATGGGGCGTGTCGTTGCCGACGACGCGCATGCCGGCGGCCTTCAGCCGTGGCACCGCGTCGGGCGCGGGCGATTCGATCAGGTCGACGTTGCCGGACAGGAGCGCGTTCACCCGCGCCAGATCCTCGGGAATGCAGGTGAGCGTGAGTTTGGCGAGCTTCGGGACCCGCTTCGGATTCCAGTACGCGGCGTTCGGTAGGAGTTCGAGGCGCACCCGCGGGACCAGCTGGCCCATCCGGAACGGCCCGGTGCCGGCCGGCGCGAAGGCGAACTTCGCCCAGTCGCGCCCGACCGCCTCGTACTGTGCGGGCGAGGAGATCAGGAACCACAGCATCTGGTAGGGGAACAGGCTGTCGGGAGTCTTGGTCGTGACCTGAACGGTCTTGGCGTCGAGCTTCCGGTAGCTCGCCACGCCGGGCAGGCGCGGGCGGACCTGGGCGGCCTGCCGCTGATCGAAATGCGGTGCCTCCTTGTTCAGCACCTTGTCGAAGTTCCAGATCACCGCGTCGGCATCGAAGCCGGACCCGTCGTGGAATTTGACGCCCTCGCGCAGGTGGAAGGTCCAGACCTTGGGGTCCGCCGGGTCGCTGGACCAGTCGGTGGCGAGCCCGGGGACCATCTTGCCCGGCCGGTCCGCGACGTCGAGTTCCCACGCCACCAGCGGGTCGTAGAGGGTCAGGCCGGTGAACTGGTAGCCGCCGGCGCCCCGGTCCGGCTGCCCGGTGGTGAGCGGCAGGTCGGTCATCGAGATGCCGTAGGTCAGGCCGCCGGGCGCTGCGCCCTGTGCACCGGCCCGGCCCGGAGCCGCGACCGCGGCGAGCGCCGCGGCCCCGGCCATCAGGGATCGACGTGTCGGCTTGATCGAGTCCATCGTGTCTCTCGGCTGAGGGCGGATGCGCCGCACGGAGCGGCGCCCGCCTCTCAGGCGTGCGGCGGCGCTCCCGCGCCGCGAACCCGTGCCGCACACAGAATGATGCACGCATCATGCCGAGCTGGACGGCGGGTTCAGGCCTCCCAGACCTGACCGGGCCGGAGCGCCAGGAACCGCTCGGGCGGCAGGCCCGCGGCCCCGAGTGCCGCCGTCAGGGCCTCGGCGGGTCGCTCGATGCCCTCGTCGGTGAGCTGGAAGGTGCCCCAGTGATGGCCCAGGGCCTGCTCGGCGCCCAGCAGCGTGAAGGCGTCGACGGCCTCGGCGGGATTGACGTGCTGGGCCCGCATGAACCAGCGCGGCTCGTAGGCGCCGATCGGCAGCGTCGCCAGCCTCGGAGGCCCGAAGCGGGCTCGGATCTCGCGGAACAGGCCGCCATCGCCGAAGCCGGTATCGCCGACATGGTAATGCACGCCGCGGGGCGAGGTGATCACGAAGGCGCACCACAGGGCCATGCGCCCGTCGTTGACGCCCCGGGCCGACCAATGGTTCGCCGGCGTGAGGTAGACCTGGAGCCCGTCGCCGAGATCGACCGTCTGGCCCCAGTCGCGGGTCTCGACGTGCATCGTGTCGTCGTAGCCGCGCAGGATGGCGTCGTTGCCCAGGGGCGCCACGATCAGCGGCTGGTGCTGCTGCCAGATCCGCGCGAGGCTCGGCCCGTCGAGATGGTCGTAGTGATTGTGGGTGATCAGCACCGCGTCGATGGGCGGAAGATCGGCCGGGGCGATGCCCGGCGGGTTGACGCGCCGGGGCCCGGCGAAGCGGACGGGACTCGCCCGTCTGGCAAAGACCGGATCGATCAGGATGTTGCGGCCCGCGACCTGCACGAGGTAGCTCGCATGGCCGATGAGCACGACCCGCAGGCCGGCGACGCGCTCGGGCGGATGGTCCGCTGGATAGGGGCTGGGGGCGCTCTTCGGCCAGGGCTCGCGCTGCCGCTTGGCCTGCCAGCGGAGTACGTCCGGCAGCGACTTGTCGGTGGCCTGATCCGGCAGGAAGAACCGCAGGCCGTCGAAATGATCGGAGGTCGGCCCGCTGTAGTACGGGTTCCTGCCGCGCCGATGGGCGGCGTAGCCGACACCACCGAGAGTCATCACCGTGGCCGCGCTGGCGACCGTAAGCAGGCTGCGCCGTTTCATGGGTGTGAGATGGCCGCAGGCGCGGACCGGTCAAGCTCTCCGGCGGCGCGGCCGGGCGCCTCAGGGGAGACCCCGGGGAAATTCAGGGACGCCTCAGCAGCGACTGGGCAGCGGGCCCGCTCAGTCGACCGCCTCGGCGGCCAGCGACAGCCGCGCCCGATAGACGACCTTCCCGACACCGTCGCGCACGCAGGCGACGTAATCCTGACGTTCGACGTCGGGCAGCATGTCGCGGGCGATCGCCGACATGATGCGGGTGACCTTGGCGCGCGCGGCCGGCAGGTCCGGAAGATCGAAGCCGACCTCATCGCGGATCGGCTGCAAGCCGTCATGAAGATCGATGAAGAAGCGAGGCATCAGCGCAAATTGTCTCAATGAGAGGTAATGCACCGAAACGATTGATCTCCTATGGTTAACAATGCCTTAAACGACCGGCTTTCGGAACTACAGCCGGCGCACTGTCAGGAGCGCCAGCGCAGGTCCCGCCGCTCCAGCGGGTTCGTGAAGGACCGCCCGTCGCGCGCCGCTTCCAGCGCCTCGCGCTTCAGGCGGAAATACCATTGCGAGGGCAGATCGCCCTGGCCGAACAGCACCATGGTGGGCTTTCTATCCAGGCCGGCTTGCGCGTGCTGAAGCACCTCCTGGTCCTGGGTGAGGAACTGCCGCATCAACGGGCGCGCGACCGGCTTGAGCAGGTTCAGCGCCGGCATGCTCCAGTAGAGGGCGTTGGTAAGAAGGGTCCGGTCGGCGGTCAGCGGCGTCGCGAAGGTAAAGTTCGCCACGCGCTTCTCGCCCGCGCGGATGCGCTCCAGGCGCACCCCGGGCAGGCGGAACTCGATCTCGACCTCGGGCACGCCGCCGAGCAGCCGGTAGATCGGCGAACTCGTCGTGGTGGCGTGGCTCGTCATGACGAAGCCGTGCGGCACCGGCTGGAAGGTCTTCACCTTCTCGCGGAGCTGCTTCGAGGGGCGGAACCACCAGGAATCATGGACGAAGGCGACGTGCCCCGGGTCCACGAGGCTCAGGGTCGTCAGATCGAAGGAGGCCTCCACCACGAGTTCGACCACGAGCGACCCGGCCGGCTCGAAATCCAGCGCCGGAACCGCCGGCACCTCCCCGGCGGCGGGACCAAGATGTGGGTTCACCCAGAGGAACCCGGCGCTCTCTCGGACGGGGAAGCGCTGAACCTGGATGCGTGAGAAATCGGCGGCGTCCTGCTCCGACAGTGTCGGAACGTCGCGGCAGCGCCCGTCCGTCCCGAAGCGCCATCCGTGGAACGGGCACATCAGCGTGTCGCCGTCGAAGCGGCCCTTCGACAGGGCCATGCCGCGATGGGGGCACCGGTCGCGCAGCGCGAAGGGACTGCCATCCGGGGCGCGCCCGAGCACGATCTGCTCGCCGTTCAGTTCCACGGCCCGCAGCCCCGTGCTCCCGCCGGACCTGCCGCTGGACTTGCCGAGGCCTCGGGACTGGCCGACGCAGTACCACGCATTGCCGAGCGGCTGGCGCATCGAACCGGGATCGAGGTCAGGTTCCTCGGCGGGGCGCGGCGGATTCGTGAAGGGCGCGTTCAAGGCGGTTCGGGCTGACCACGGATGGCCCGTCATACGCCCGGTGCCCGGAGTGGGGAAGCGCGGCACCGAGGGAGGACAAACGGGCGCAGGCGCGGGGCTTCACAAGTCCGGCGCGGCCACCTACCTTCGCCTCACCCGCAACGAACGAAAGGAGGTGATCCAGTGTCTCATTGTCATCAGCCGTGTGTCTCGGCTCATCGGACCTGGACCGTCGCCTCCGGCGCGTCGCTCTAAGACGCGTCAGAGACCCGATTTCGGGACAGTTCCGCCGGACACGACGGTTCGGCAATGGAAGGGCCACCCACTCGGGTGGCCCTTCGGCTTTTCGGGGGTCTCGACGAAGACCGGCGCGCTTAGCGCTTCTGCATCTGGAACAACGGCTGGGCCAGCGCCTCGGTCCGCGCGCGCCACAGGTCGCGCTCCTCGCGCAGCGCGTCGCGCTCACCCGCCAGGGTAACGGCCTCGGTGCGCAGGACGTCGCGCTCGACGCGCACCCGGTCGTGTTCGAGCCGCATCGCCTCGCACTCGGCAAGCAGCCGCGCGCGCTCGGCCTTAAGCGCCTCGCGCTCGGCGCGGACCTCCTCCTGTTCTGCCCGCAGATCCTCCAGGGAGCCCATCTCCTCGCGGATGTGCTCGCGCAGCGCCCGGATCTCCTGCGCCAGGATCGCCTGCAGCTCGTCCTTCCGCTCGGCCTCCAGGCGGAGCTTGGCCTTCAGCATCAGGTTCTCGGCCATCAGCTCGGACAGGTCGGCATCCTCGACCGTCTCGTTCTGCGGCACGGCCGGCTCGACGATCCGCGGCGACCAGCTCGCCTCGGCGGGGCGCGCGCCCTTCGACTCCGGCGACATCTCCGGGGCGCGAGGCTCGCTGCGCGTCTCGGCCGGGCTGTGCGTCTTCATCGCGGCGAGCCAGTCTCGGAGCGGGCCCGGCGCGGTGCGGGTGCCGGCGTCGATCGGCGGCGTGGAGCGGGCGGGTTCCGACATCGGCGGGCGTCCTGAGCGAATACCCGCCGATGACAATCCGAACATGCTTAACGATCGGTAAAGCCCGACCGCCTCGCGACGCCCCATCGCAGGTTCGCCCCGGGGCACTAAGGCGAAGCGCGGGTGCGCAAAATTGACTTTCCCGCATATCGCGGCTACGCCCCGCCCTCCCGATCCGTAGCAGATCGACCCGTGCCAAGCCGACCGGCCCCGTGAGGCCGGAGGTCAACGCCCGACAGCGCGTGCGCGCCCTCGGGCGCGATGGGCGTTGGGCCGCGCCGCCGCGACGGGATCCGCCGGCCGAGGCACCCGCATGACGCGAGATCAGCAAGCGTTGCAGCACGAGTTGCACATCGAGGACGCGATCAACGAGACCTGCCCGTGGTCGGGCAAGCCGATCTCGGCCGACGCGCTGACGCTCTACAGCGGCGCCGTGGTCGGCTTCTGCAACCCGGATTGCCGGGACAAGTTCGCGAGCGCCCTGCGCAGCTTCGAGGCCGCCCTCCAGGCGCGCCGCGTCGAGCGCTCCGGCCTCGAACAGTAAGCGCGGGTCCAGACCATGTTCGAAGGCCTGTCCGACCGCCTCTCCGGCATCCTCTCGGGACTGACGCGCCGCGGCGCGCTCACCGAGGCCGACGTCACCGCCGCCATGCGCGAGGTGCGCCGCGCCCTGCTGGAGGCCGACGTCGCCCTTGAGGTGGTCCGCGGCTTCACCGACCGGGTGAAGGAGAAGGCCGTCGGCGCCGTCGTCCTCAAGTCGGTGACGCCCGGCCAGATGGTCGTGAAGATCGTCAACGACGAGCTCGTTGCGATGCTCGGCACCGATGCCGAGACCGTCGATCTCAACGCCCCCGCCCCGGTGCCGATCCTGATGGTCGGCCTGCAGGGCTCGGGAAAAACCACCACCACCGCCAAGATCGCCCGGCGGCTCTCCGACCGCGAGAAGCGCAAGGTCCTGCTCGCCTCCCTCGACACGCGCCGCCCGGCCGCCATGGAGCAGCTCGCGGTTCTGGCGAAGCAGGTCGGCGTCGAGTCGCTGCCGATCATCGCCGGCCAGTCGGCGGTGCAGATCGCCAAGCGCGCCATGGACGCCGCGCGGCTCGGCGGCTTCGACGTGGTGATGCTCGACACCGCCGGCCGCACCACCGTGGACGAGGCCCTGATGGCCGAGGCCGCCGAGGTGAAGGCCGCGACCCGGCCCCACGAGGTCCTGCTCGTCGCCGACGCGCTCACCGGCCAGGACGCGGTCAACACCGCCCGCGCCTTCGACGAGCGGCTCGGCGTCACCGGCATCGTCCTGACCCGCATGGACGGCGATTCCCGCGGCGGCGCGGCCCTGTCGATGCGCGCCGTCACCGGCAAGCCGATCAAGCTCGTCGGCGTCGGCGAGAAGGTCGACGCGCTGGAGGAGTTCCACCCGGCCCGCGTCGCCAACCGCATCCTCGGCATGGGCGACATCGTCTCGCTCGTCGAGAAGGCCGCCGAAACCATCGACCACGAGCAGGCGCTCCGCACCGCGGAGAAGATGCGCAAGGGCAAGTTCGATCTCGAAGACCTGTCCATGCAGCTCGCCCAGATGGAGAAGATGGGCGGCATCGGCGGCCTGATGGGCATGCTGCCCGGAATGGGCCAGATCAAGAAGCAGGTCGAGGGCGCCAACCTCGACGAGAAGATGTTCAAGCGCCAGCGGGCGATCATCTCGTCGATGACCCCGCAGGAGCGTAAGAACCCTGATCTGCTCAAGAACAGCCGCAAGAAGCGCATCGCCGCGGGCTCGGGCGTCGACGTCTCGGAGATCAACAAGCTCCTGAAGATGCACCGGACCATGGCCGACATGATGAAGGCGATGGGCCAGGGCAAGCGCGGGATCGGGCAGGCGCTCGGCTCGATGTTCGGCCTGGGCGGGGGCGGGATGGGCGGCGGGATGGGCGGCATGCCCGGCCTTCCCCCCGGCATGCCGGAGCCGACGCCGGAGCAGATCGCTCAGATCGAGAAGCAGTTCGGCGGCAAGCTGCCGCCGATGCCGCCCGGCCTGGGCGGGGGCATGCCGAAGCTCCCCGGACTCCCCGGCCTCGGCGGCCCGAAGCTTCCGGGCCTCGGCGGGTTCATGCCGGGGAAGAAGAAATGAGCCTCCTCTCCGCTCAAGCCGTCGATCCCGAACTGGCGCGCCTGCGGGACAGCATCGACAATTTCGATGCGGCGCTGATCCATCTCCTCGCCGAGCGTTTCCGCTGCACGCAGCGGGTCGGCGAGCTCAAGGCCCGAAAGGGGATCCCCCCTTCCGATCCGGACCGGGAGGCCCGTCAGGTCGCCCGGCTCCGCAAGCTCGCGGTCGAGGCCAAGCTCGACCCCGATTTCGCCGAAAAGTTCCTGGCCTTCGTGGTCAAGGAGGTCATCCGGCACCACCAGTCGATCGCGGCGACGCACGAGTCGGCGACCGACACCGAGAGAAAGTAAGACCATGGCCCTCAAGATCCGCCTCACCCGCGGCGGCGCCAAGAAGCGCCCCTACTACCGCATCGTCGTCGCCGACGCCCGCGCCCCGCGCGACGGCCGCTTCATCGACAAGGTCGGCGCCTACGACCCGATGAAGGCCAAGGACGATCCGGCCCGCATCATCCTCGACAACGAGAAGATCCAGAGCTGGCTCGCCAAGGGCGCGCAGCCGACCGACCGCGTCCTGCGCTTCCTGGATCAGGCCGGCCTCGCCAAGCGCCCGACCCGCAACAACCCGCAGAAGGCCGAGCCGGGCGAGAAGGCCAAGGAGCGCGCCGCCAAGCGCGCCGAGA
Source organism: Methylobacterium longum (assembly GCF_022179385.1). Lineage (GTDB taxonomy): Bacteria > Pseudomonadota > Alphaproteobacteria > Rhizobiales > Beijerinckiaceae > Methylobacterium > Methylobacterium longum. The sequence continues at coordinate 109,999 of NZ_BPQS01000007.1, forward strand.
AGGCCGCGGCGCCCGCTGAGGACGCCGCCGCGTAAGGCGCTCCGGTCATGGCGCGCCGCCCCGCAGGTCCCTCTCCCCGCGACGGCGGCCGCCGCGGCCGCACGAGTACGGCGGTCGGCGCGATTGCGCCGGACGCCGCGACCTCGCCCAAGGCGCCGGCCCCGAAGCCGGCCCCGAAGCCCGTGGCGGTCGACCCGAGCCTCGTCCTCCTGGGCGAGTTCGGGCGCGCGCACGGGCTGAACGGCGAGATCCGCCTCAAATCCTATACCGGCGACCCACTGGCGATCGCCGATTACGGCGCCCTGCTGACCACGGACGGGCGCACGCTGACCCTCGCCGACGTGCGTCCCGCGCCGGGCTCCTCCCCCGACATGCTGATCGCCCGCGTGACGGGCGTCACCGGCCGCAACGCCGCGGAGGTGTTGAACCGCGTCGGCCTGTTCGTGCCCCGCGACCGCCTGGCCGCCTCCGAGGACGCGGACGAGGTCTACGCGGCCGACCTGATCGGCAGCACGGCGGTGGACGCGGCCGGAACCCCGATCGGGACGGTCGTGGGCGTGCCGAATTACGGCGGCGGCGACCTCCTGGAGCTGCGCCCCCTGGGCGGCGGCGCCACCGCGCTCCTGCCGTTCACCAAGGCCTTCGTGCCGGTGCTGGATCTGGCCGGGCGGCGCGTCACCGTCATCGCGCCGGAGGATTTGTTCGCGCCGGCCGGCGAGAAGCCGGCGGACGATCCGGGCTGAGCGCGCGACGCCGGGATCGCCCGCTACGGCGCGGGCCCCGTCACGGCCGCCCGCGCGATGATCAGCGGCTCGGCGCTCATCGCCAGCGGGCCGTCGAACGGGCGCTCGTGCAGGGCGATCAGGCCGAGGGTCGCCACCATCGCCAGCGAGAACGTCGTCAGGACCGTCGCCTGTGCGGGCCGGTGCTCCGTATGGACGAGGCCCAGGGCGACAAGGGTCAACGCCGCCAGGATCAGCAGGGTCAGCCATTTCGTCCCGTCGCTCGCGGTCTGGCTCAGCGCCAGCCGCTCGCCGCGATCGGCCCTGAGCGCCATGGCGGCGCTGAGCAGGGCGGCGTGCGTCGGCGCGCCCGCCTCCGCGGTGATCTTCGGATCGGAGACGGCCTCGAGCAGGTGCCGCAGCCCGCTTCCGGCCTGGGGCGCGTAACCGCCCTCGCCCATGCGGGGCCATTCCTGCGTGATCACCAGATCGAGATACTCGGCCAGCGCCGTCCGGATGTTGTGCATGTCGGACACGGAGGCGAGGCTGAGGTCGTAGAGCGCCAGGGCATTGGCGCGCTCAGCCTGCAGCGTACGCGCGGCCGAGCGCTGACGCTCCCAGGCGTCGTTGGCCACGAAGCCGGTGAGCAGGGCCAGCAGGGTCGCGAGCGCGGTGAAATAAGTCGGCACCATCCCGGCGCCGAGCCGGACGATCAGCGGGCGGGTCCGGCGCACGTGGGCAGCCAAGCACAGGAGGGCGCTGAGGGTGGCGAACGGCACCGCCAGGAGGGCGAAGATCGCCCAGACGGGCTGATCGAGCCAGAGTCCGAAGAGCATGCGTCAGCCCGCACCGAGAACGACGGAGCGCGATCCTGAGGCTCGCGGGCTGAGAAAGCATGAAGACGGGACGGCGGCCGTGGAACCGGAGCGCTGGAGTGCTCGCCGCCGAACGGGACACCGGTCCGGCCCGAGCGCGCCGGAACCAAGCCGCAGCGCAGTGCCCGGCTGCGCTGCGACCGAGGATCGCCCTAGCGCGGCGTCGCCGCATCCCGGCAGGGACGGATCGTCTCCGGCCTCGGCTGCTCGTCGGGTGCGGGTGCGGCGAAGACCGCGAGGTAGGCCCCGTCCTTCAGGGGCTGAAACGCGGTCTCGCGGTAGCCTGCGGCCTTGAGTTCGCAGCGCAGGAGCGCCGGCGGGGTGCCGTGCCGAGAGGGGATGGTGTCGGCGTCCACGATGCCGACCCGGCCGCCGGGGCGCATCGCGGCCGCGAGATTGTGGAGCAGCCCGAAGGGCTGGGTGATCTCGTGGTACATGTGGACGAGGATCGCCGCGTCGACGGAGGCCGCGGACAGGCGCGGATCGTGCGGCTCGCCCTGCACCACCGTCACGTTGGCGCGCCCCGCCACGCGCTTCTCCAGGGCCGCGAGGTAATCGGGCGTGACGTCCTCGGCCAACACCCGGCCGCCCGGCCCGACCCGCTGGCTCAGCCGCACCACGTAGTAGCCGCTGCCGGCGCCGATATCCGCCACCGTCTCGCCGGCCGCGATGCCCATTCCCTGCGCCACGGCCTCGAACTCGCCGGCCCGGTCGCGCTCGGCCTCCGAGGACCAGCGCGGGGCGACGATCTCGGCCACCGGCCGGTCCGGCTTCGGGAACGCGCCTGCGGGCGCGCCCGGCGGCGCCATCGGCTCCGCGGCGAGAACCGGCCCTGCAAGGAGCAGGGCGAGGGGAATGGAGAGCGAGGCCACGGCGCGGATCATCGCCGACAACCGGCGAGGGACCCGATCGGTGCCGGCGCCGTTGACCGTGCCGCACCCCGCGCGCGATCAAGCGGCATGACGCGCACGGACACGCCCTGGCGGGCCACGATCCTGACCCTCTACCCGGAGATGTTTCCGGGCCCCCTCGGCGTGTCGCTCTCGGGCGACGCGCTCGCCCGGGGCGACTGGACGCTGGAGGCGCGCAACATCCGGGAGCACGGCCTCGGTCGCCACCGCTCGGTGGACGACACCCCGGCCGGCGGCGGCGCCGGGATGGTGCTGCGCTGCGACGTCCTCGCCGCCGCGATCGACGCGGCCACGGGCGAGCAGGATCGACGGCCCCGGCTGCTGATGTCGCCCCGCGGACGTCCCCTCACGCAGGCGCGGGTACGCGCCCTGGCCGAGGGTCCGGGGGCGCTGATCGTCTGCGGACGTTTCGAGGGGGTCGACGAGCGGGTGATCGCCGGGCGCGGCCTCGAGGAGGTGTCGATCGGCGACTACGTGCTCTCCGGCGGCGAGGTCGCCGCTCTGGTGGTGCTCGACGCCTGCGTGCGGCTCCTGCCCGGCGTGATGGGCAAGATGGCCTCCGGCGTCGAGGAGAGCTTCGAAGGCGGCCTCCTCGAATACCCGCATTACACGCGCCCCCGGGACTGGGAGGGGCGTGCGATTCCCGACGTGCTCTCCAGCGGCAACCACGCCGCCATCGCCCGCTGGCGCCGGGCGGAAGCCGAGCGCATCACCGCCGAGCGGCGCCCGGACCTGCGGGGCGGGAGCGCACCCGATCAGGCCGGCTCCAAATCGATCACCGGGCCGTCGCGGTCGTAATCGATCGGGTCGAGGCACAGCGGCTGCGGCGCCGGGCGTCGGAGGCGGCTCGGGAGCGCGGCGTGGGCCGTTAAGGCTCCAATAACCACAAGCAGAACAGACCAGACCGCCAATATCGCGGCGCTGTGGATAGTCATAGGCGTACCTCGAACACAACACGGCACGCCATTAAGGCTAACGCTCCAGGCTTAATCGTCTGTTCCGCGCCCGCGGAGAGGCTGTCCCGACCAGGGGCATGGGCCGAAGACTGCCCGCCCGGCAGCCGCTTGCCAGCCGCTTGCCAGGCGCGCGGTTTGGGCGCATGCGCGGGCTCGGGAACTCCTCCCCGCCGAGGAGCGCCCATCTGCAAGGATGGACCGTCATGACCAGCCGCCCCGCGCAGCGCCCGCGCGTGCCCCATTTCTCCTCAGGCCCCTGCGCCAAGCGCCCCGGCTGGACCCCCGCCGCCCTGTCCGACGCCGCGCTGGGCCGCTCGCACCGCTCCCCCATCGGCAAGGATAAGCTCGGCCGCGCCATCGACCTGACGCGCACCGTGCTGCAGGTGCCGGCCGATTACCGCATCGGGATCGTGCCGGCCTCCGACACCGGCGCCGTCGAGATGGCGATGTGGACGATGCTCGGGCCGAAGCGCGTGGAGGTCGCCGCCTGGGAGGCGTTCGGCAAGGAGTGGGTCACCGACGCGCTCAGGCAGCTCAAGATCGCGCCGCGCATCCACCAGACGCCCTACGGAATCCTGCCGGACCTCGCGGCGATCGACACGAAGCGCAGCGACGTGGTCTTCACCTGGAACGGCACGGCGGCGGGCGTGAAGGTCCCGGACGGCGCCTGGATCGCCCCGGACCGCGAAGGTCTGACGATCTGCGACGCGACCTCGGCGGCCTTCGCGCAGCCGCTGCCGTGGGACAAGCTCGATGTCGTGACCTTCTCCTGGCAGAAGGTGATGGGCGGCGAGGCGGCGCACGGCATGCTGATCCTGTCGCCCCGGGCGGTGGAGCGGCTGGAGAGCCACACCCCGTCCTGGCCGCTGCCGAAGGTCTTCCGCCTGACCAAGGACGGCAAGCTGATCGAGGGCATCTTCAGGGGCGATACGATCAACACGCCCTCGATGCTGGCCGTGGAGGACTACCTCGACACCCTGGCCTGGGCCGAGCGGATCGGCGGCCTGAAGGCGCTCCACGCCCGGGCCGACGCCAATGCCAGGACGATCTACGACTGGGTCGCCCGGACGCCCTGGATCGCACCGCTGGCGGTCGACCCGGCCACGTACTCGAACACGGGCGTCTGCCTCGTGATCGCCGATCCGGACGTGCTGGCCCGCGGCGACGCGGCGGTCGCGGCCTTCGCGGCCGGGATCGTCGGGCGCCTCGACCGGGAAGGCGTCGCCCTCGACATCGGCGCCTATCGCGACGCCCCGGCGGGCCTGCGGATCTGGTGCGGCGCCACCGTCGAGACGTCGGACCTGGAGGCGCTCACGCCGTGGCTCGACTGGGCTTTCGCGGAGGAGAAGGCGGCTCTGAGCCGGGCGGCGTGAGGCAGCGGATCGTGAGCACCTGATCTTCGGCTCCCTCGAGTGCGCCGCGAAGAAGCCGTCCCGACAGCACCGCACTCCCTGGAGCCCTCCTTCGCGGACTCCGCTGCGCACAGGCGCCTCCGGATGAGGGCGTGGCCGCAGCCTTCCCCCACCGGCCCGCGCCTCGGCAAAGAAAAACCCCGGCCCACATGGAGCCGGGGTTTCCCATGCCGGGGACGCGGCCCCGTCGGACCGCGCGCCGTCCGATCTCAGTAGTTGTAGGCGCGCTCGCCGTGATCGGCGATGTCGAGGCCCTCGCGCTCCTCCTCCTGCGTCACCCGCAGGCCGATCGTCAGGTCCACGAGCTTGTAGAGGATCGCCGAGCCGATGCCCGACCACAGCAGGGTCAGGCCGACCGCCTCCGCCTGCACGATGAGCTGGCTCATCATGTCGTAGGCGCCCACGACCATCTCGCCCGGCTTCGAGCTGTAGTCCGGGATGCCGACGCCGCCGAGGTTCGGGTCGACCAGGATGCCGGTCGCCAGAGCGCCCAGGATGCCGCCGACGCAGTGCACGCCGAAGACGTCCAGCGAGTCGTCGTAGCCCAGCGCGTTCTTCACCGTGGAGCACATCACGAAGCAGACCACGCCGGCCACGAGGCCGAGCACGATCGAGCCCATCGGGCCGGCGAAGCCGGAGGCCGGGGTGACGGCCACGAGGCCGGCCACCGCGCCCGACAGCATGCCGAGAAGCGAGGGCTTGCCCTTGAGGGCCCATTCGGCGAACAGCCAGGCCACCGCGGCGCCGCAGGTCGCCACGAAGGTGTTCAGCATCGCCAGCGCGGCGGTGCCGTTGGACTCGAGGTTCGAGCCGGCGTTGAAGCCGAACCAGCCGACCCACAGCAGCGAAGCGCCGATCATCGTCATGGTCAGGGAGTGCGGGGCGAGCAGGTCGCGGCCGTAACCGATGCGCTTGCCCATGATCAGGCAGCCGACGAAGCCCGCGATGCCCGCGTTGATGTGCACCACGGTGCCGCCGGCGAAGTCGAGGGCGCCCTTCTGGAAGAGGAAGCCCGCATCCTTGTTGACCGCGTCCAGAGCCGCCTGCGCGGCCGCCTTCGAGGCGTCGTCGGTGGCGGCGGCCAGCGCCTTCGCGGCGTTGCCGACGGCATCCGGTCCGCCCCAGTACCAGACCATGTGGGCCATCGGGAAGTAGATGACCGTGACCCAGAGGATCGTGAACACCACCAGGGCGGAGAACTTCATCCGCTCTGCGAAGGCCCCGACGATCAGCGCGGGCGTGATCATGGCGAAGGTCATCTGGAAGCACAGATAGACGTATTCGGGGATCACGACGCCGTTCGAGAAGGTTGCCACCGTCGAGTTCGCGTCGATGCCCTTCAGGAACGCCTTCGAGAAGCCGCCGACGAAGTCGTTGATGCCGCCGCCGTTGGTGAAGGCGAGACTGTAGCCGTAGAACACCCAGAGCAGTCCGACGATCGACACGATCGCGAACACCTGGGTCAGCACCGAGAGCATGTTCTTGGTGCGCACGAGGCCGCCGTAGAACAGGGCGAGGCCCGGAACGCTCATCATCAGCACCAGGGCCGAGGAGATCAGCATCCAGGCCGTGTCACCCTTGTTGGGGATCGGGGACGGCGGGGGCGACGCGGCTTCCGGTACCGGGGTCTGGGCGAGGGATGGCTCGATCAGGAGGGCGGCGACGGCCGCCCCGCCCAAGCCGAGCATGAGGGCATGACGAAGTTTCATGGGCACGTGGCTCCAGGTCTCAAGTCCGTGTTGGTTCAGGAGGTCTACGGTCCGGGCGCGCCGGGCCGCGGGTCAGAGGGCGTCCGCGTCGGTCTCGCCGGTCCGGATGCGCACCGCCTTCTCCAGCGGCATCACGAAGATCTTGCCGTCGCCGATCTGGCCGGTGCGGGCGGCTCCCGCGATGGCATCGATCACGCTCGACGTCAGGTCGGAGGCGACCGCCACCTCGATCTTCAGCTTGGGCAGGAAGCTCACCGCGTATTCCGCCCCGCGATAGATCTCGGTGTGGCCCTTCTGGCGGCCGTAGCCCTTCACCTCCGTCACCGTCAGGCCGTGGACGCCGATGCCGGTGAGCGCGTCGCGCACCTCCTCGAGCTTGAACGGCTTGATGATGGCCATCACGATTTTCATGGGCGACGCCCCCTTCGAAGTCCCTGGGAACCGTTGCCGTCGCCCGGCCTGCGGACGACCCGGCCCGGATCGTCCGCGGGGACGGGAAGGCCCGCGGTTGGACGCCGCTATTCAAGGACTATGCCACGCAAGCTTGACCGCGACTGAGGCCGCGCGGCACCGGTCTGCCCACGGATTAGCCGCGCGCGACCAGATTCAGGGCACGCCTCGGAGAAAATCTGCCGTCGAAATAAACAACTTGCTCAAAAATGCGCATTCCGCCCTGTGGCGGATACGCAACGCACGCGCAGCAAACGACTTTAATCCCGGATCGGACGGATCAAACCCTCCTGCGCCACGGACGCGACCAGACGGCCGGCGCGGTCGAAGATCTGCCCGCGAGCGAATCCGCGGGCGCCCCCGGCCGCGGGGCTGTCCTGCGCGTAGAGGAGCCAGTCGTCGATTTTCACGGGGCGGTGGAACCACAGCGCGTGGTCGAGGCTCGCCGCCTGGATGGTGGGATCGAACACCGACCGGGCGTGCGGGATCAGCGAGACGTCGAGCAGGGTCATGTCGGAAGCGTAGGCGAGAACTGCCCGATGAAGGGCCGGATCATCCGGCAGGGCCGAGGCGGCACGCAGCCAGACGTTGAAGACCGGTTCCGGCGGGCGACCGCCCATCCCGGCCGCGATGTAGCGGTTGAGATCGACCGGCCGCAGCGCGATCGGCCGCTCGCGGCCGAAATAGGCGGCGATCGCCTCGGGCATGCCGGTACCGCCGGCCGCCGCCAGGGCCTTGCCGTCGAGGAGCCCGTCCGGCCCCGCCACCGCCGGCATCGCGGGCTGGTGCGTCAGGCCCTCCTCGGCGACCTGATAGGAGACCGTCGTGGCGAAGATCGCCCGCCCGTGCTGGATCGCCTTGACCCGGCGGGTGGTGAAGCTCCGCCCGTCCCGGATGCGCTCGACCTCGTACACGATGGGCGTCCGGGGATCGCCCGGCAGCAGGAAGTAGGCGTGCAGCGAGTGCGCCGGGCGATCGTCCGGCACGGTCCGGGTCGCGGCGACCAGCGCCTGTGCGACGACCTGTCCGCCGAAGACGCGCCGCCACCCCGTCTTCGGGTTCTGGCCGCGGAACAGGTCGACCTCCAGGCGCTCCAGGTCGAGGATGGCGATCAGCTCGGCGACGGCATCCGTCACCGCATCGGTATTGGCGTCGGTCATGGCCCGCGGGGTTTCCGTTCGTTGCCCGCGTGCGACATAGGCGTTTCCGACGAACCAATCCACGCGTCCCGCACGCGGGAGCCAAGGAGATCCGCCACGATGACGGACGAGACGCCCCGCCCCGGCAGCCGCAACCTCCTGATCGCCGGCGGCGGCCTGCCCAGCCTCGCCCTCGCGCTCGCCCTCAAGCAGGCCCACGGCCCGGCCCTGGCCGTGACGGTGATCGATCCGGGCGCCGCCGATCCCGCGCGGCACCGCGGCCGCGCCTACGCCCTCGCGGCGGGCGGACGCCGGATGCTGACCCAGCTCGGCCTGTGGACGCGCGTGGCGCGCGCGGCGGAGCCGATCGCCGAGATGGTGATCAGCGACAGCCGCCTCGCCGATCCGGTGCGGCCCGTCTTCCTGACCTTCGGGCGGGAGGACGAGGATGCGCGCGCGGCCGACGAGCCCTTCGCCCACATGGTCGAGGCGGAGCCCCTGGCCGAGGCGCTGGCGGAGGCCTGCCGGGCGGTCGGGGTGGCCTTCGTCACGGCAGGGGTGGAGCGCGCCGTTCCGGAGGGCACGGCGATCCGCGCCCGCCTGACGACCGGCGAGAGCCTGCGGGGCGACCTGCTGGTGGCCGCCGACGGCGCCCGATCGCGCCTGCGCGAGGCGGCGCGGATCGGGTGGGTCGGCTGGTCCTACCCACAGGTCGGCATCGTGGCGACCATCGGCCATGCCCGACCGCACGAGGGACGCGCCGTCGAGCATTTCCTGCCCGCCGGTCCCTTCGCGATCCTGCCGCTGCGGGACGGCGGCAATCTGGGCCACCGCTCGTCCATCGTCTGGACCGAGCGGGCGGACGAGGCCGACGCCCTGCTCTCCGGAGACGCCGACGAGGTGCTGGCCGAGATCGAGCGCCGTTTCACCCTGGATCTCGGGGTGCTCGCGCTCGAGCACGGCCCGAGCCGGCACCCCCTGGCCTTCGGCCTCGCCCGCGCCTTTCGGGCCGAGCGCTTGGCCCTGCTGGGCGATGCCGCCCACGTGATCCACCCGATCGCCGGCCAGGGCCTCAACCTCGGCCTCGCGGACGCCGCCGCCCTGGCGGAGGCGGTAACCGGGGCGCTGCGCCTCGGCCTCGATCCCGGCGGCCCCGACGTCCTGCGCGCCTACGAGCGCGCCCGCCGCTTCGACAGCTTTGCCATGGCGGCGGCCACCGACGGGCTGAACCGCCTGTTCTCGAACGATGCCCTTCCGCTGCGGCTCGCCCGCGATCTCGGCCTCGGGATCGTGGACCGGTTGCCGGGGTTGAAGCGCTTCTTCATTGGCGAGGCCGCGGCCGCGCGCGGGTCGCGGCCGCGGCTGATGCGGGGGGAGGCGCTGTAGCGACGCGCAGCGGCGGTGGGCCGAGGCGGCTTCCTCCCGACATGGCGATGCTCGACACCGGCATGGTCACGACGCCGATGACGGCCCGCGACAGCCGCCCTCTCCCAAGCGGGAGCGGGGCTCGACGCCGCTTCGCGCTACCGGGCGCGCCGGGCTGAACGCAGCTCTCAGACCGCCTCCACCCGCAATTCCGTGATCCAGCGCGTCGCGTCGGCCCGGGGCGCGACCACGTCGGTGTCGGTCCGCAATTGCGGGCTGTAGGCGGGATCCTCCGCCAGCACGTCGTGCCAGCGCCGCAGGAAGCGCGCGGTCTGCGAACCGGGCGCGAAGCTGGCCTGCCGCGAGGCGCTCTCGTGGTGCGCCATCTCGGCGAAGGGCGTGTAGACGATGCGGTAGCCGAGCTGGCGCATCTTCAGGCACAGGTCGACGTCGTTGAAGTCGAGGGCGAAGCCCTCGTCGAAGCCGTTCACGGCCTCCAGCACCGCCTTGCGGGTGGCGAACAGCGCCCCGGTCACCGCCGAGCAGTCGCGCTGCGCCAGCGCCCAGTCGCCGTAGGTCGGCTCGGCCGCGTCCCGGTTGTACCAGGGGTGGGCGAACACTTCGAAGATGCCGCCGGTCATGCCGGCATGCTGGATCTTGCTCGTGGGGAACAGCAGCCGGCCGCCGGCGCCGCCGACGCCGCGGTCCAGCGCGAAGGCCAGGAGCGCCTCGATCCAGCCGGGCCGGCGCACGACGAGGTCGTCGTTCATCAGGATGACCAGCTCGGTCTCGGCCGCGCGCCAGAGCGTGTTCATCTTGGCCGCGTAGTTGAACCGCTCGCCCGGGGCCCGGGTCGTCAGCAGGCGGGTCACGGCGAAGCGGTCGGAACGCCCGCGATAGATCGCGTCGTCGGCCACGTCGTCGCCGATCAGCACGCGGATCCTGTCGGCCGGGTAGGTGCTGCGGCCGAGGCTGTCCAGCAGGTTGATCACGTGGGGCTTGGCGCCCTCCACGGCGCGGCCCTGATCGTCCTTCGGGCGGCTCTGATTGGTGGGCACGACCAGGGTCACGGCCGGCCGCGCGTCGAAGCTCCGGCGGATCTCCAACGTGTCCGCAGTCAGCCCGGGGGCGGCGCGGAGCGGCAGGCCGGACGTCTCGAACCACCGGTCGAGGGCGTGGGCGCGCGCCGTGCGCGTCGCCTTCGGGCGCTCCAGCGGCGAGGCGATCAGGGTCTGGGGGATCCGGTCGATGCCGATCCCCGCGGAGATCGCGCCGAGCAGGAACCGGAACCACGCGGCGCTGCCGTGGCGCAGGCCGAAATCCGGGCTCAGACCGGCCAGGGCCGAGACGCGGACGAGGAGCGGGAAGCCGATATAATCGTCGGCCATGAGGAGGGCCGGGTTGAAGGCCGGCTTGCAATGGACGCTGCGGATCTGGCCGGCGCCGTCCACCACGGCGTCGTCGCCGTAGAAGATGCCGATATCGGGCCGCTCCGCCAGCGCGCGCGTCAGGTGCCCCACGAGGTCGGGGCGCAGCTCCGAGGCCGCGGGGGCGACGAAGATCGCCCGGCAGGCGGGGAGCTGACCGGCCGCGACTTGGCCGAGCCGGCGCTCGTCGACGGGGCGGAACTGGGCGTCGAGGGGCAGCGGCAGGATCGCGTCCGGCCACGGGAGCGTGCCCCACGAGGCCGACGGGGCCGGAACCGGCTTCTTCTTCAACACGGGTCGCGTCTCCGGGACGTCAGGAACGTTCGGCCGCCAGCAGACGGGTCAGGCTCGCCTCCATGGCGGAGGCCACCGCGCTGGTGGACAGCCGCTCGCGGATCCGCGCCCGGGCAGCGGCGCCGATCCGGGCCGCGTCGCCGCCGGTCACTGCCCGGGCCGCGTCGTTGAGGGCCCGGGTCAGGTCCGCCTCGTCCACCTGGCCCCACTCGGCGCCGCGCAGGTACGGGCCGTAGGTCTGTTCGAGGGCCGTGACCTCCGCCTTCACGGGGAAGCCGCAGGCGGCGTCGAGGAAGTCGCGGCAGCCGCCGTAATCGGTGGCGACCACGACCTTGCCCATCTCCATCGCCTCGGCGATCGTCAGGCCGAAGCCCTCCGAGGAATGCGACGACGCGTAGACCGCGCAGAGATCGAACAGCGCGCCGAGCTCGTTCTGGGAGAGCGGCTGGTCGATCACCACCACGTCGCCCGACGTGCCCACGAGGTCGAGGAGCTTCTTGCCCTCCTCCGGCAGGTCGAAGACGTGCTTGGTCTTGAGCACGAGCTGCCAGCCCGCCTGTCCCAGGCCGGCCCCCCGGAAGGCCCGGATCAGCGCGTGCGGGTTCTTGCGGGCGAGGTAGCTCGAGCCGTCGAAGGCGTAGAGAATCACCCGCTTGGACGGGTCGATCGCGAAGGCCTTGCGCAGGTTGGCCTTGGCGGCGGCGCTCGCCGGCTCGCCGGCTTCGTTCTCGACCACGTAGGGCACGACGTCGACCGGGATGTCGGTGATCTGCCGGAAGATCGACGCGCAGAACTCCGTGGGCGCCCAGATCGCGTCGAGGCCGTCGACGGTCTGCAGCCAGCCGCCGGGCACGTGGGAGGTCTCCCAGACGAACAGCCCGATCTTCAGCCGCGCCTCCGCGGCGGTCGCCCGCTGCCGGTCGCTCATCAGCGAGTGCCAGCTGTCGCCGTTGAAATGCACCAGGGCGACGTCGGCGGGCCCCGAGAAGGTCCGGGCCTGCCACGCGGGCGCCACCCGGGCATGGACGTGGAACGGCCGCTCCATCGGGTGGACGTTCAGCGCGAAGGGCGCGCGGTGCAGGGCGCGGGCGTAGCTGCGGGCCGCGACGCCGAGCCCGTTGGCGTAGTTCATCGGCGAGACGTAGGCGACGCGCAGCGGCCGGTCCGGCGCCTGGGGCCTGCGCAGGTCCGCCCAGATCCGCCCGCCCGGATACGTGTAGGTGACGTCGAGCCGGTCGAGGTCGAAACCCCGCTCGGCGATCGCCTCGCGCACCGCAGCCCCGCCGATCGCGGCGTGCTCGCCCAGCAGCGAGCGCTTCACGAACGGGAAGCCCTGGCTGAGCATGTTCTCCCAATCGAACAGGGTGCGGTTGTTGCGCGGGTCGTTGACCAGCGACATGTGCTTGTTCTGGGCCGAGAACAGGCTGCGCATGCCGAGTCCGGCCGCACGCATCCGTCCCGAGAAGGTCAGCTCGTACTCGGTGATGACCGCGTTCTTGTCCGGCCAGTTCGCGACGGACAGGAGGAACTGGCTGAACGCGTAGGAGGACAGGCAGCGCCTCTTCAGGGCCAGGAAGAAGCTCTGCAGGTGGTGGCTGTAGTAGAAATTGTCGGCGAGCCCGATCACCGCCTCCGGGAAGGCGTCGATCTTGGCGAGCAGGCCGGCGAAGTCGCCGCGGTCGAGGGGCCCGACGAGGCTGTCGTTGGCGAGGTAGAGCGTCTCGGAATCCAGGAGGTCGGTATCCTCCAGCAGGACATGCGCCCAGGCCGCGAAATCGAACCCGCGGTTGTCGCGCAGGTAGACGGAGGCGCAGAGGTCCAGGATCGCCTGCGGCACGGCGTTCTTCTGCTGGTCGGCGGCGATGATCAGGACGATGTCCGCGCCGTTCTCCGCGAAGGCCCTCAGGTAGGGCTCGACGTGGCCGCGGATCCGCCCCTCGGGGCAGTGGGTGATGAACAGGGCCGTGCGGCCGTGCTGGCGCCTCTCGCGCTTGAGGCACGAGAGGCGCGCGTCGGAGGCTTCCGGCACCGCCGCGCCGGGGACGCGGCGGGTCAGGCGGCCCGCCTCCAGGCCGGTGGTGACGTAGTCGACCAGCGGGTTGAGGCCCAGGGCGGCGACCTTCGGGTAGCGGGCGCGGTACCAGGGCGCATCGAAGCGCGGCGATGGGCTCATCGTGCGCCCGCCATCGGCGAGGAAATGCGCCAGCGGGTTCTGCCCGGCCGCGTCATCGGCCGCGGGGTTCGCCAGGTAGGTCTCGGTGTACCAGCGCGTGTCGAACCAGGGCCCCGGGTCGAGGCCCTCGGCGGCGCCGTGCTCCAGGTAATGGACCAGGGGGTTGAGGCTGTCGGCCCGCACGGCGGCGGATTGGGCCGCGTACCAGTCGGGATCGAACAGCGGATGGGGCGCGGTGCGGCGGTAGCCGCCGGCCATCACGTAGTGCTCCAGCGGCTCGAGCCCGCTGGTCTCGGCCTCCGGGCAGCGGCTGCGGTAGAACGCGGCGTCGAACAGGCCCGACTGGCGGATCAGGTCGACGTGCCGCGACAGGCCGGCGAATTCCTCCGGGTTGCGCAGGTAGCCCTGCTTCCTTCCGGTCTCGAAGAAGTGGCTGAGGGCGCTGCCGCCGGCAGCGCGGGCATCCGGGTAGCGGGACAGGTACCAGGCGGTGTCGAACAGCGGCGACGGGTCGGTGTCGGTCCGGGACAGGAAATCGGAGAACGCCCGGGCGCGGTGCTCGGCGCCGCCGAGATAGCGCGTCGCGTACCAGTCCGGGTCGAACAGCGGGTTGGGCCGGATGCCCGCTGCGGCACCGCGATCGATGTAATGGAGCAGCGGGTTGATGCCCTCGGCCCGGAGCCCCGGAACGGAATCGAGGTAGAGGTCGCCGTGGAACAGCGGGTGCGGCCAGCGCCCCTCGCGCCCGCCATGGACCGCGTAGTGGACCACCGGGTCGATCCCTTCGCCGACCACGTCCGGATAGCGCCGGGCGTACCAGGCCGGATCGAACAGGCCGGATTCCTTGACCGCACAGACGAGGTCCGCCTGGCGGGGCTCGCTGCGGCGGCGACCCTTGAGGCGCCGTGTCAGCGGGCGCGCGAGGGATTGCGCGGCGCCGGCGAGGCCGGCCTTCTCCGACGATCCGACGACGAACACATCTCGAAGGCGCATGGTCAGGTCCGGATACGCGGGAAGCCCGCAAAGCTGCCCACACCGCGATCCGCGAGAGACATCAGAGGGTTCGGCCGGTGGACGGGTCGCGGGCGGAACCGCTCCGGCTTGGGCGCCTTCCTAATGGCCCGGGTCGCCCGCGCCAAGACCCGGGGTTAAGACCCGGGGCGGATCCCCGCGCCGCGGCCGGGGTTGCGGACGAGGTGCGGCGATGTCGGTGGACGGCCGTGCCCGATCCGATCGCCTGCTAAGGGGAGCATCCCCGACCGGCATGCGCTACGACGACCGCGACATGCCCGATCGGGCCGCAACCCAGGGAGCCAATCTCAATGAGTGAACGCATCATCCTCCGCGCCGGCGAAGCACTCGTGGCGGGCGGACCGCCCAACACGGCCTCCGAGCCGGAAGTGATCATCGGCGAGCTCGACGGTCCGGTCGGCACGGCACTCGCCACGCTGACGGGCGACCAAGTGGTCGGCCACAGCCGCGTCTTCGCCCTGCTCAACACCGACATCATGGTCCGCCCCGTGACGCTCTGCGTCTCCAAGGTCAGCGTGACCGAGAGCAAGTACACGTCGATCCTCATGGGCACGGTGCAGTTCGCCATCGCCAACGGCGTGCTCGACGCCGTGCGGGCGGGCTACATCCCGAAGGAGAAGGCCAACGACCTCGGCATCATCTGCTCGGTCTGGCTGAGCCCCGGCGTGATCCAGGCCGAGACGGTCGACCACAAGGCGCTGTTCGAGATCCAGCGCAAGGGCATGACCGAGGCGATCCGCAAGGCCATGACCAACGAGCCGTCGATCGACTGGCTGCTGGAGAACCAGGATAAGATCGTGCACAAATACTACACGATGGGGCTTGAGGGTAAGATCTGACCTTCGACGTCCCTATGATGCCGGGAGCGGTCCGGGCCCGGAGGCCGACCGCTCCCCGATCCGTTACGAACCCGGATGAGCCTGGCGGTCCGCGGCTCCGGGCGGAACGCCGACGACCGCCGCGGACCGCGCTTCCGCGTGCGGCGATCCCGACCTTGCCAGCCCGGTACCATCCGCCCCACACTCACCCGATTCACCCGGGGGCCTTTCCGAAGGCCCGGGCAGGAGATGGACAGCGGCATGACGCAGGGGATCAACCCGGCCACGACCCTCGACGACGGCATCGTGGCGACCGCGGAGAGCTGCCTCGCCGCTGTCGGCGCGGCGCGGGACGCGATCCACGGGGTGATCTTCGGGCAGGAGAAGGTCGTCGATCTCGCCCTCGTGACCATCCTGGCGGGCGGACACGGCCTTCTGGTCGGCCTGCCGGGTCTGGCCAAGACCAAGCTCGTTGAGACGCTCGGTACCGTGCTGGGACTTGACGCACGGCGCGTGCAGTTCACCCCGGACCTGATGCCTTCGGACATCCTCGGGACCGAGATCCTGGAGGAGGATGCCGAGCGCCGCCGCGCCTTCCGGTTCGTGCAGGGGCCGGTCTTCACGCAGCTCCTGATGGCCGACGAGATCAACCGGGCGAGCCCCCGCACCCAGTCGGCCCTGCTTCAGGCCATGCAGGAGGGCCACGTGTCGGTGGCGGGCGCCCGCCACGACCTGCCGCGTCCGTTCCACGTCCTCGCCACCCAGAACCCGATCGAGCAGGAGGGCACCTACCCCCTGCCGGAGGCGCAGCTCGACCGGTTCCTCCTGGAGATCGACGTCGGCTACCCCGACCGCGCCGCAGAGCGCCGGATCCTGATCGAGACCACGGGCGTCGACGAGGCACGACCCCGCGCGGTGATGACGACCGAGCAGCTCCTCACCGCCCAGCGCCTCGTGCGCCGTCTTCCGGTGGGTGAGGCCGTGGTCGAGGCGATCCTCGACCTCGTGCGCGCCGCCCGCCCCGACGGCGGCGACGCCCTGGTGAAGGACAAGCTCCTCTGGGGTCCCGGCCCCCGCGCCAGCCAGGCGCTGACGCTCGCCGCCCGCGCCCGGGCGCTGATCGAGGGCCGGGTCGCGCCCTCCGTGGCCGACGTGAAGGCGCTCGCCGAGCCGGTGCTCAAGCACCGGATGGCGCTGAGCTACACCGCCCGCGCCGACGGCGAGACCATCGAAGGCCTGATCGCCAAGCTCGCGGAGAAGCTCTGACTTTGGTCGCGACGCACGCCCTCGACGCCGGCAGGCGCACCCCCGGCCGGCGCGAGAGCGAGGGCGCGACCGCCCTCTCCGACAGGATGCCCCGCCTCGTCCTGGAGGCGCGCCGCGTGTCCAGCCTGCTGGCCCACGGCCTCCACGGCCGCCGCCGCGCGGGGCCGGGCGAGAGCTTCTGGCAGTTCCGCCCCTTCGTCACCGGCGAGGCCGCCGCGCGGGTCGACTGGCGCCGCTCGGCGCGGGACGACCGGCTCTACGTGCGGGAGCGCGAATGGGAGGCGGCCCACAACATCTGGCTCTGGATCGACCGCTCCGCCTCGATGGGTTTCTCCTCGGACTTGGCTTCGGCGCCGAAGGTCGAGCGCGCCCTCGTCCTCGGCCTGGCGCTGGCCGACGCCTTCGTGGAAGGCGGCGAGCGGGTCGGCCTCCTCGGTCTCACCCGGGCGACGGCCTCCCGCGGCATCGTCGAGCGGCTGACGCAGGCGCTCGTCGCCGACAGGGCCGGCCTCGCGCAGGACCTGCCGCCGCGGGCGAGCCCGGCGCGCTTCGACGAGGTGGTGCTGATCGGCGACTTCCTCACCGAGCCGGACCGGATCGCCGCCTCCGTGCAGAGCCTCGCCGGCCGCGGCAGCCGCGGCCACATCCTGATGATCGTCGATCCGATCGAGGAGACCTTCCCGTTCACCGGGCAGGCCGTGCTGCACGACCTCGAAGGCAGCCTCAGCCTCGATATCGGCGACGCCGACGCCTGGGGCGCCCGCTACCGCGCCCGCATCGGGGAACACCGGGCCGCGTTGGCCTCCATCGCGCGCGGGCAGGGCTGGACCCTGACGATCCACCGCACGGACCGGCCCGCGAGCGAGGCGGCGCTGCGGCTCGCCACGCTGATCGCCGCCCGCGGCACGGAGTGAGGCCGCCATGCTGGGTCTGACCTTCGCCGCCCCGCTGGCGCTCGCCGCCCTCATCGGCCTGCCGGCCCTGTGGTTCCTGCTGCGGGTGACCCCGCCGCGCCCGCGACGGATCAACTTCCCGCCGCTGAAGCTCGTCGCCGACCTGATCCCGCAGCGGCAGACCCCTGCACGTACCCCGCCCTGGCTGCTCGCCCTGCGCCTGCTGATCGCCGCTGCCCTGATCCTCGCGGTCGCCGGGCCGGTCTGGAACGCCGGGGGTGTGGGAGCCGGGGGCGGCCGCAGCGCGCTGCTCGTGCTCTTCGACAACGGCTTCCCGGCCGCCCACGATTGGCGCGCCCGCCTGCGCGTCGCCACCGACGCCGTCGAGGGCGCCGCCCGCGATGGCCGGCCCGTGGCGGTGATCGGGCTGGCCGACGCCGCCGCGGCCTTCGAGGCGAAGACGCCGGCCGCCGCCCTGGAGCGCCTGCGCGCCATCGCGCCGCGCCCGATCCTGCCCGCCCGCGACGCGCATCTCGCGGCGATCGAGACTTTTCTGGAGAAGAACCGGGGTGCCGGCCTCGTCTGGATCAGCGACGGCGTCGCCGGCGGGAGCGACGAGCGCTTCGCCAAGGGCCTCGCCGACCTCGCGGGCGGCAGCGGCGCCGCGCTCACCGTGCTGCGCGCCGACAAACCGCCCGCGCTCGCCCTCACCGCCACCGAGAAGGCCGGCAAGCTCGTCACGCACGCGCTCCGCGCGACCCCGAACGGGCGCGATGTCGGCGTCATCCGGGCGCTCGACCAGAAGGGGCTGCCGCTCGCCGAGCGCGATTTCGCCTTCGCGGCGGATGCCACGGAAGCGGACGCGACCTTCGAGATGCCCGTGGAACTGCGCAACAGCATCAGCCGCCTGGAAATCGCGGGCGAGCGCTCGGCCGGTGCCGTGGTGCTGCAGGACGAGCGCGGCAAGCGGCGCCGGGTCGGGCTCGTCTTCGGCGGCACCCTCGATCAGGCCCAGCCTCTGCTGGCGCCGACCTACTACCTGTCGCGGGCGCTCCAGCCCTTCGCGGACGTTCAGGAGGCCCGGGGCGCCAAGGGTACGGCGGAGTCGATCAACCAGCTCCTCGACAATCAGGTCTCGGTCCTCGTCCTCGCCGATGTCGGCGCGCTGGACGAGAAGACCACCGCCCGAATCGAAGGCTTCGTGAAGGACGGCGGCATGCTGCTGCGCTTCGCCGGGCCCCGCCTCGCGGCCGGCAACGATCCGCTGGTGCCGGTACGCCTGCGCCGGGGCGGCCGGACGCTGGGCGGCACCCTGTCCTGGGACAGCCCCAAGACGCTGGCGCCGTTCCCGCCCGAGAGCCCGTTCGCGGGCCTCACGCCGCCGGCCGATATCGGCGTGCGCCGGCAGATCCTGGCCGAGCCGGACGGCGACCTACCGAACCGGACCTGGGCCTCCCTCCAGGACGGCACCCCGATCGTCACCGCGCAGAAGCGCGGCCAGGGCACGATCGTGCTGTTCCACGTCACCGCCGACACCACGTGGTCGAACCTGCCGCTCTCGGGGCTGTTCATCGACATGCTCCGGCGGGTCGTGGCGCTGGCGGGCGCCTCGGCCCCCGTCCAGGGCGAGACCCCGCGGGCCGCCGCCCCGGTGCTCGCCCCCCGGGTGACCCTCGACGGGTTCGGCGCACTGGGCTCGCCGCCGGCCTCGGCCACCGCGGTCTCGGCCGACTACGCCGAACGCGCGACCATGGAGCACCCGCCGGGTTTCTACGGACCGCCGGACGGAGGCATCAGCGTGAACGCCCTGAAACCGGACGACCGGTTGAAGCCCCTCGACATCGCGGCGATCGCGGACGCCCGCACCGGGTCCCTCGCCGGGGCCGAGACCGTGGACCTGCGCCCGAGCCTGTTCACCCTGGCGCTGCTGCTGCTGGCCCTCGACACCCTGGCGGGCCTGTGGCTCGGCGGCTTCCTGCGCCGCGGCGGCCTCGCGCGCCGCCTGCGCGGCCGGCCGGCGATGCTGGCCTTCGCGGGCCTGCTGCTGTTCGCGGCGCTGCCGGCCTTGCCGGTTCGCGCCGAGGAGCCCGCAGCCAACCGGCCAAACGGCATCGAATCGGCGCTGGTCACGCGCCTCGCCTACATCATCACGGGCGACGCCGCCCTCGACGAGGCGAGCCGGACCGGGCTCACCGGCCTGACCCAGATGCTGTCGTCCCGCACCGCCCTGGAGCCGGGTGAGCCGGCCGGAATCGACCCGGCCAAGGACGAGCTGGCCTTCTACCCGCTGATCTACTGGCCGATCGCGCCGTCGCGGCCGCAGCCGTCGGAAGCCGCGATCCGCAAGATCGACGCCTTCATGCGCAACGGCGGCACGGTCCTGTTCGACACCCGCGATGCGCTCACCGCCCGGCCGGGCGGGCCGCCCTCGCCGGAGGCGACGTATCTGCGCACGATGCTGGCGACCCTCGAGGTGCCGGAGCTGGAGCCGGTGCCCCTCGACCACGTGCTGACCAAGGCGTTCTACCTCGTGGACAGCTTCCCGGGCCGCTACGCCACCGGCCAGACCTGGGTGGAGGCCCTGCCGCCCGCCGCCGAGGGTGCCGAGCGCCGTCCGGCCCGCGCGGGCGACGGCGTGAGCCCGATCATCATCACCGGCAACGATCTCGCCGCCGCCTGGGCGGTGGGCCGCCGCGGCGAACCGCTCTATCCCGTGGTCGGCGGCGACCAGCGCCAGCGCGAGATGGCGTTCCGCGGGGGCGTCAACATCGTGATGTACACGCTCACCGGCAACTACAAGGCCGATCAGGTCCACGTGCCCGCGCTGTTGGAACGGCTGGGACAGTGATGTCTCCTCGAGACGACGCGCGCGACGCCGCTCCCCCTCCCCCCTCTGCGGGGACCACTCCCCTGCGCGACAGGAGGGGCGAAGACGGTCATGAAGGCCGGCCCGTTTCCTGCGCCGTCGGCCCCTTCTCCCGACCCGGCCTGACGGCCGGGCCGCCCTCCTCCGCAGACGGGGAAGGGAACGGTGGTGCCCCATGCTGAGCCTCAGCTTCACACCCCTCCTGCCGTGGCCGGCCATCGCCATCCTGGGCGTGATCGTCGCCGTGCTGGCGGTGTTCGCCGTCCTGGCCCGGGGGCGGACTGCGCTGCTGCGCGTCCTCGTCCTCGCCCTGGTGCTGGCGGCGCTCACCAACCCCGCGCTCGTGCGCGAGGACCGCGAACCCGTGAAGGACGTGGCGGCCATCGTGGTCGACCGGTCCGGATCGCAGGCCCTGGGCGACCGGCCGCAGATGACCGACGCGGTGCGTGCCGAGCTGCAGCGGCGCTTCGGCGCGCTGACCAACATCGAGCCGCGCTTCATCGACGTGCCGGATTCCAAGGACGGGGACGACGGCACCAAGCTGTTCACGGCGCTCGGCCAAGCCCTCGCCGACGTGCCGCCGGAGCGCCTCGCCGGCATCGTGATGCTCACCGACGGCGTGGTCCACGATATCCCGGCCTCCATGGCGCAGCTCGGCATCAAGGCGCCGCTGCACGTCCTGGTCACCGGCCATCCGGACGAGCGCGACCGGCAGATCAAGCTCCTGGAAGCGCCCCGCTTCGGTATCGTCGGCAAGGACCTGACAATCCGGGCCGAGGTCATGGAGCGCGGCGGAACCGGCCACGCCATCGTCACCATCCGTCGCGACGGCGAGGAGATCGGCCGCCGGGACGTCGTCACCGACAAGGCGTTCTCGCTGACCACTCGGATCGAACACGGCGGGCCGAACGTCGTCGAGATCGAGGTCGAGCCCCTGCCGGGCGAACTCACCACGGTCAACAACCGCGCAGTCCTGCCCATCGAGGGCATCCGCGAGAAGCTCCGGGTGCTCCTCGTCTCCGGCGAGCCGCACCAGGGCGAGCGGACGTGGCGCAACCTGCTGAAGTCGGACGCCAACGTCGACCTCGTCCACTTCACCATCCTGCGCCCGCCGGAGAAGCAGGACGGCACGCCGATCTCCGAACTCTCGCTGATCGCCTTCCCGACGCGCGAGCTGTTCGTCCAGAAGATCAAGGACTTCGACCTGATCATCTTCGACCGCTACGCCAACCAGAGCGTGCTGCCGCAGGCCTATTTTGACAACATCGTCCGCTACGTGCGCGAGGGCGGCGCCCTCCTCATCGCGGCCGGCCCCGAATTCGCCGGGCCGGCGAGCCTCGCCCGCACCCGGCTCGCCGGCATCCTGCCGGGCGACCCGGACGGGCGGGTTGTCGAGAAGCCCTACAAGGCGACGCCGACCCAGACCGGCCAGCGGCATCCGGTGACCCGCGCGCTGCCGGGTTCGGACGCGAACCCGCCCGCCTGGGGCGACTGGCTGCGCATCGTCGAGGCGCGGACCCGCGCCGGCATCCAGCCGATCCTGTCGGGGGCCGAGGGACTGCCGCTGCTGGCCCTGTCGCGCGAGGACAAGGGTCGCGTCGCACTGCTGCTGTCCGACCACGCGTGGCTGTGGGCGCGGGGCTATCAGGAGGGCGGTCCCTATCTCGACCTGCTGCGCCGCCTCGGCCACTGGCTCATGAAGGAGCCGGCGCTGGAGGAGGAGGCGCTCCGGGCGCAGATGACCGGGCACGGTCGCGAGGTGCGCGTCGAGCGCCAGACCATGGCGGATCAGGCCGAGCCCGTCACCGTCACCGGTCCCACCGGCAAGGTGACGACGCTGCCGCTGAAGCCCGGCGAGCCCGGCCTGTTCACCGCGACGTTCGACGCCGAGACACTGGGGCTGCACACCCTGCGCTCGGGCAACCTCGTCGCCTTCGTCAGCGTCGGCCCGGCCAACCCGCGGGAACTCGCCGACGTCTTCAGCGACACCGATCGCCTGAAGACCGTGGCGGAGGGATCGGGCGGCTCGGTCCGCCGGGTCGCCGAGACCGGCGGCGGCCTCCAGGTCCCGCGCCTCGCCACCGTGCGGAGCGGGCGCCTCGCGGGCGCGGACTGGATCGGCTTCCGGCCGAGCGACAGCGCCAACATCCGCGGCGTCGAGGTCTACCCACTCGCGCTGGGCCTCGCCGCCCTGGCGGCGCTGGCGGCGGCGGTCCTCGCCATGTGGCTCGTGGAGGGCCGGCGGGGCCGGGCCGCGTGAGGGGGTTTTCCGCGCGCTGCCCTGCCCCCGCAGGCGGGGAGAGAACCCGCGCCTCTCACGCCCCTCGGCGGGGGAGCCAGCGCGCTCGACGGGCGGGGCTCCCCCGGCCTATGAGCCACGGTACTCATCCGCGCTCCGCGCGGCCCGACACAACGGAGACAGCCTGCCCGTGACAGCGCAGACCGCCACCGGACGCCTCCTCGCCGCGACGCTCCTCGTCGCCTGCCTCCAGTTCACCCCTGCGCGCGCGCAGGAGCCGGTCGCGATGCCGTCCACGCCCGCCGCGATGCCGGCCGCCAACGGGCAATGGACCCACGCGATCACGCTGATGGGTCAGCCGAAATACGGCCCCTCCTTCAAGCATTTCGATTACGCCGACCCGGCCGCGCCCAAGGGCGGCATGGTCCGCTTCGGCGCGCAGGGCGGCTTCGACAATTTCAACATCGTCGTCACGGGCCTCAAGGGCGACCTCGAGGGCGGCATCCAGCAGATCTACGATTCGCTGATGACGGAATCGGCGGACGAGCCGTTCACCTCCTACGGTCTGCTCGCCGAGGCGGTGCGGATCGCCCCCGATCTGGGCTCGGTCTCCTACCGGCTGCGCGAGGACGCCCGCTGGCACGACGGCAAGCCGATCACCCCCGAGGACGTGGTCTGGTCCTTCGACGTGCTGAAGGCCAACAGCCCGTTCTACGCCGCCTATTATCAGACCGTCGCCAAGGCCGAGGCGAGCGGGCCGCACGAGGTGACCTTCACCTTCTCGGAGACCGGCAATCGCGAGTTGCCGCAGGTCATCGGGCAACTCCGGATCCTGCCCAAGCACTGGTGGACCGCCAAGGATGCCAGCGGCCGGCAGCGCAGCGTCACCGAGACGACCCTGGAACCGCCGCTGGGCTCCGGCCCTTACCGGCTGGCGAAGTTCGAGCCCGGCCGCACCGCGACCTACACCCGCGTGCCGGATTACTGGGGCAAGGACCTACCGGTGAATGCCGGCCGCTACAACTTCGATACCGAGCGCTACGAGTACTTCCGCGACGGCACCGTGCTGGTCGAGGCGCTGAAGGGCGACCTCTACGATTATCGTGTCGAGAACATCGCCCGGAATTGGGCGACGGCCTACGAGGATTTCCCGGCGGTGCGGGAAGGACGCCTGATCAAGGAGGCGTTCCCCGACCGCGGCATGGGCCTCATGCAGGCCTTCACGTTCAACACCCGCCGGGAGAAGTTCAAGGATCCGCGCGTCCGCCGAGCCTTCAACCTCGCGATGAACTACGAGGAGATGAACAAGGCCCTGTTCTACGGCCTCTACAAGCGCATCAACTCCTACTTCTTCGGCTCGGAACTGGCCTCCACGGGCCTGCCGGAAGGCGACGAGAAGGCGATCCTCGAGAGCGTCAGGGACAAGGTCCCGCCCTCGGTCTTCACCACGCCTTACGCGAACCCGGTGAACGACAGTCCGGAGGCCGTGCGCAAGAACCTCCGCGAAGCCGTCGGCCTGCTGCGCGAGGCGGGTTACGACCTGCGCGGCGGCAAGATGGTCAGCAAGGCGACCGGCGAGCCGCTGACCGTCGAGTTCTTGGAGTTCCAGAGCACCTTCGAGCGCGTGATCCTGCCGTTCTCGGCACAGCTGAAGCTCATCGGCATCGACGCGACGCTGCGCGTGATCGACCAAGCGCAGTACCAGAACCGAATCCGCAACTTCGACTTCGACATCACGACGTCGAACTGGGGCGAGTCGCTGTCGCCCGGAAACGAGCAGCGCGAGTACTGGGGCTCGGCGGCGGCCGACAAGCCCGGTTCGCGCAACCTGATCGGGATCAAGGATCCCGGCATCGACGCGCTGATCGAGAAGGTGATCTTCGCCAAGGACCGGCCCACGGTGATCGCCGCGACCCGGGCGCTCGACCGGGTGCTGCTGGCCCACGATTACGTCGTGCCGCAATGGGCCTCCGACCAGCAGCGGACCCTGCGCTGGAACCGGTTCGGCCACCCGGCGATCCTGCCGCTCTACGCCAGTTCCGGCTTTCCGACGACGTGGTGGTACGACGAGAAGCTCGCCGCCAAGACCGGGGCGCCCCGTTGAGGCGGATCTGGACGCCGAGCCGCCGCGCCCTCGTCCTCGGCGCAAGTGCCCTCGCGGCGATCCGGCCCGGCCGCGCGGTCCGGGCCGCCGATGGGGAGCGGCACGGCCTCTCGAGCTTCGGCGAGCTGAAATACGGCCCGGATTTCGAGCGCTTCGCCTACGTCAATCCGATGGCGCCCCGAGGCGGCCGGTTCTCGGGCCAGCTCGCCGCGTCGATCGGCAATCAGGCACTCAACACCTTCAACACGCTCAACATCTACGTGCTGCGCGGCGAGGGCGCGGCCGGGATGAACCTGACCTTCGACAGCCTGATGGTCCGCGCCCTCGACGAGCCGGACGCGGTTTACGGCCTCGCGGCGCGCTCGGTCGCGGTGAGCCCGGACGGCCTGACCTACGTGTTCTCCCTCCGCCCGCAGGCCCGGTTCCACGACGGCTCGCGGCTCACCGCACGCGACGCGGCCTTCAGCCTCAAGCTCCTGCGGGACAAGGGGCACCCGGAGATCGCCGAGGTAATCCGCGCCATGACGGATGCCCGCGCCGAGGACGACGCGCGGCTGGTCGTCACCTTCGCGCCGGATCGCGCCCGGGATCTGCCGCTGTTCGTGGCGCAACTCCCGATCTTCTCCGCCGCCTATTACGGCGGCCGCGACTTCGAAGCTTCGACCCTGGAGCCGCCCCTGGGCTCGGGCCCGTATCGGGTCGGCACGGTCGATTCCGGCCGCTCCATCGGTCTGGAGCGCGTGCCGGATTACTGGGCCGCGGACTTGCCGGTGAATGTCGGCCAGAACAACTTCGACGCGATCCGCTACGAGTATTTCCGCGACCGCACCGTGGCGTTCGAGGCGTTCAAGAGCGGCGCCTTCACCTTCCGCGAGGAATTCACCGCCCGAGTCTGGGCGACCGGCTACGACTTCCCGGCGCTGGCCGAGGGCCGGGTCGTCCGCGAGACGGTGCCGGATGCCCGACCCAGCGGCACACAGGGCTGGTGGATCAACACCCGCCGCGCGGCGTTCCGCGATCCCCGGGTCCGCGAGGCGATCGGCCTGTGCTTCGACTTCGAGTGGTCGAACCGGAATCTGATGTACGGCGCCTACGCGCGCACGGCGTCGTTCTTCGAGAATTCCGATCTCAAGGCGACAGGCAAGCCGTCGTCCGAGGAACTGGTTCTGCTGGAGCCGCTGAAGGATCTGCCCCCGGAGGTGTTCGGCGAGGCCTGGACGCCGCCCGTCTCGGACGGGTCCGGCCAGGACCGCGCCCTGCTCAAGCGCGCCGACGCGCTGCTGCGGGAGGCGGGCTGCACCCGCCAGGGCGGCAGCCTCGCGCTGCCCGGCGGGCAGCCCCTGACCCTGGAGGTGCTGGACGAGGACCCGGTCTTCCAGGCGGTCACGCAGCCGTTCATCCGCAACCTGGGCCTGCTCGGGATCAAGGCGACGCAACGCACGGTCGATCCGTCGCAGTATCAAGCCCGGCTCAAGGATTTCGACTTCGATCTCACGGCGCGCCGGTACAGCAGCGGCGTGACCCCGGGCGCGGAATTGCGCGAGACCTACGGCTCCCGGGCGGCCGGGACTGCGGGCTCCAACAACCTGTCGGGGATCGCGGACTCGGCCATCGACGCCCTGCTCACGGCGATCGCGGACGCCAAGTCGCGGGCGGATCTGACCACCGCCTGCCGGGCCCTCGACCGGGTCCTGCGGGCCGGCCGCTACTGGGTGCCGATGTGGTACGCCTCGACCCACCGCCTCGCCCTGTGGGACATCTACGGCCGCCCGGCCAACCCACCGAAATACGACCTCGGCGCGCCGGCCACATGGTGGTTCGACGCCGAGAAGGCCAAGCGGATCGGGCGGGACTGAGACCATGCTCGCCTATATCCTGCGCCGCATTGGCCTGATGATTCCGACCCTGTTCGGGATCATGCTGATCACCTTCACCATCGTGCAGTTCGCTCCAGGCGGCCCGGTGGAGCGGGTGCTGTCGCAGCTGCAAGGCCAGCGCGACGGCGCGATGTCGCGCGTGACCGGCGGCTCCGGCGACCTGGGCGGCGCCAGCCGGCCGTCGGCCGGTGGCGGCGAGGCGAGTTCCCGCTACCGCGGGGCCCAGGGCCTGAGCCCGGAATTCATCGCCAAGCTGGAGACGCAGTTCGGCTTCGACAAGCCGGCGCCCGAGCGCTTCGCCAAGATGCTGTGGGACTACGTCCGCTTCGATTTCGGTCGCAGCTACTTCCGCGACGTCACCGTGATCCAGCTGATCAAGGAGCGCCTGCCGGTCTCGATCTCGCTCGGCCTGTGGATGACGCTCCTGTCCTACGCGATCTCGATCCCGCTGGGCATCCGCAAGGCCGTGAAGGACGGCGAGCGCTTCGACCGCTGGACGTCCTTCGTGGTGATCATCGGCTACGCGATCCCGGGCTTCATGTTCGGCCTGATGCTGATCATCCTGTTCGCGGGCGGCTCGTTCTATCAATGGTTCCCGCTGCGCGGCCTGACCAGCGAGGGCTGGGAGGGCTTCTCGGCCTGGCACAAGGTGACCGACTACACGTGGCACATGGTGCTGCCGCTGACCGCCCTGGTGATCGGCGCCTTCGCGACCTCGACCCTGCTGACCAAGAACTCGTTCCTCGACGAGATCCGCAAGCAGTACGTGCTGACCGCGCGGATGAAGGGCCTGTCCCAGCGGCGCGTCCTCTACGGCCACGTCTTCCGCAACGCCATGCTGATCGTGATCGCGGGCTTTCCCGGGGCCTTCATCTCGGCCTTCTTCACCGGCTCGCTGCTGATCGAGACGATCTTCTCCCTGGACGGCCTGGGGGAACTGTCCTTCCGGGCGATCGTGGGCCGCGACTACCCGGTGGTGTTCGCCACCCTCTACATCTTCTCGCTGCTTGGGCTCGCGGTGAACCTGCTGTCCGACCTGATCTACGTCTGGATCGACCCGCGGATCGACTTCTCGGCGCGGGCGACCTGACCCCAAGGGGTGCGGGTCGTCAGCGGTCCGGCAGGCGCAGGGCGCCGTCCGGCGTGGGCGGCTCGCCGTGCGTCGGTCCGGCCAAGCCCAGCAGCGCCGCGATCGCCTCCCCGTCCGGCGCGCCGAGGAGATCCGCCAGGGTGTAGCGGTCGAGGACCGCGAGGAACGCAGCCAGGGCCTCGCCCAGCACCCGCCGGAGCCGGCACGGGGCCGTGATCGCGCAGGCGCCGCCGCCGAAGCACTCGACCAGTGCCAGATCGTCCTCGGTCTGACGCACCACCGCCCCGACGACGATCTCCCCCGGCGGCAGCGCCAGCCGGAGTCCGCCGCCCCGCCCGCGGATCGTCCGGATCAGGCCGAGCCGGCCCAGTTGATGGACCACCTTGTTCAGGTGGTTCTCCGAGATGCCATAGGCGCGCGCGATCGCGGCGATCGAGCTCTGCTCGGGCTCATGGAGGCCGACGTAGATCAGGGTGCGCAGAGCGTAGTCCGTATAGCGGGTCAGACGCATCTCAACTCCAGAAGCCGATCCCTGCCGGGGGATGCACCGTGCGCCACGGGTTCGATCCGTAAGCCGTGAGGATGGCGGGCACCACCGTCGACCCGGTGACAGATGTCGTATCCATAAGATGTATTCCGCTTGCACCTTTTCGAGGGCCGCGCTAAAAGATGCATGTCAGATACACCTTTAGAGCTGTGACATGCCCGCTCCGCTGTCCCCCGCCACCATCAGCCTCATCAAGGCCACCGTACCGGCCCTGGAGGCCCACGGCCTCACCATCACGAAGCGCATGTACGAGCGCCTCTTCGCGGATCCGGCGATGCGCGACCTCTTCAACCAGTCCCACCACGGCGAGACCGGTTCGCAGCCGAAGGCCCTGGCCCAGGCCGTGCTCGCCTACGCCCGCAACATCGACAATCTGAGTGTCCTGGCGGGCGCGGTGGAACGGATCGCGCAGAAGCACGTCGCGCTGAACATCCTGCCGGAGCACTATCCCTTCGTGGCCGACGCCCTGCTCGGCGCGATCGGGGACGTGCTCGGCGAGGCCGCCACGCCCGAGATCGCCACCGCCTGGGGGGAGGCCTACTGGTTCCTGGCGGAGCTGCTGATCGGCCGGGAGGCCGCGATCTACCGCGACCACGCCGGCAAGCCCGGCGGCTGGAACGGCTGGCGCGACTTCGTGGTCGAGAGCGTCGCGCTGGAGAGCGAGACGATCCGCTCCTTCGTCCTGGTTCCCGCCGATGGCGGTCCGGTGCTGCGGCATCGGCCGGGACAGTATCTCGGCTTTCTCCTGGATCTGCCGGGCCGCGGCGTGCTGAAGCGGAACTACTCGATCTCCTGCGCGCCGAGCGACCGGGCCTACCGCATCACCGTCAAGCGCGAGGTCGCGCCGGGTCGCCCGGCCGGAATCGCCTCGAACTGGCTGCACGACCACGCCCGGCCCGGCACCGTGTTGAAGGTGGCCGCGCCCGCGGGCGACTTCGCCCTCGACGGGCAGAGCGACGAACCCGTGGTGCTGGTCAGCGGCGGCGTCGGGCTGACACCGATGATGAGCATGCTGGAGACGATCGCGACGGCCAGCCCGGACCGGCCGACCTGGTACGTCCACGGGGCCCTGTTCGGCCGCGTGCACGCCCTGCGCGATCACGCCCGGACGCTCGCGACGCGGGCCGGCAACACGAAGCTCGCGACCTTCTACGCGGCGCCCGAACCCGCGGATCGGCACGGCGAGGATTACGACGTTCAGGGCCTGATCACGGCGGACTGGCTGGTGCAGAACACGCCGCACGACCGCGCGACCTACTACCTCTGCGGTCCCAAGCCGTTCCTGCGGGATCTCGTCACCGGGCTGGCGCGCCACGGCGTCCCGACCGAGCGGGTGAAGTTCGAGTTCTTCGGGCCGGCTGACGACCTCGTCGAGGAACCCCGCCAAGCGGCCTAGACGGCGCTCACGCGGCCCCGTCGCCACGGGGCGGGCGCTCCGGACCGAGCACCCGCGCCACGGTCGTCCGCAGGGCCTGCGCGCTCCGATACCCGACGGCCGCCGCGACCGCCCGCGGCGGCCGGCCCTCGGCCGCCAGGGCCAGCGCCCGGATCACCCGGGCCCGGGCCCGCCAATCGCCGAAGCTCAGGCCCGTCTCCGCGCGGAAACCACGCGTCAGGGTCCGCCGGCTCGCCCCGGCGCGGTCGGCCCAGGCATCGAGATCCGACGCCTGGGCCGGATCCTCGATAATCCCCAGGCAGACCCGGCGCAGGCGCGGGTCGCGCGGCAGCGGCAGGGTCAGAGGCGTCGCGGGGGCGCGGCCGATCTCGTCGAGCACGAGGGCGGCGAGATGGCCGCCGCGGCCGTCCTGATCGTACAGCACCGGCTCTTCCGCCAGCGCGGCCAGCGCGGCGGCGAGCAGCGGCGACACCGCGATGACCCGGCAGCCCGTCGGGAAGTCCGCGACGGTATCGGGGTCGAGGTAGGCCGAGCACATCGCCACAGCGCCGTGCGTCGCCACCGCGTGGGGCAGGCGCGGCGGGATCCAGAGGGCGTGGCCCTCGGGCACGACCCAGGTCCCGTCCTCGGCGGACGCCATCATCAGGCCGGTGGTGGCGTAGAGGAGTTGCGCCCGCGGATGGAAATGCCGGTCGAGCCTCATCCCGGCCGCGTAGGCCTTCGGCATCACCGCGACGGCGCGGGGCACGTCCTGATAGTCGGCGGCATTCGTGGAACGCCCGTCGGGACGCGCCAGGCCCGGGGAGATTGGCCCGTTCGCATTCATATCCGGCCCGACACCTCCATCGGGTCAGGCTATCAGGGTCCGATCCCGGAGGATACGCCGCGATGGATTCGGACACGCTGTCCCGCCGTACCCTGCGCTTCGTCAACGTCGCGCACGCCCTCGACCATTTCGTACTGCTGATCTACCCGACCGCGGTCATCGCCATCGCGGTGCAGACGGGCCTGGGCTACGGCGAGCTGATCGGGCTCGCCACCGGCGCCTTCGTAGCCTTCGGCCTGTGCTCGCTGCCGATGGGCTCGCTCGCCGACCGGTTCGGGCGGCGCAACATGCTGGCCCTGTTCTTCTTCGGCTACGGCCTGTCCTGCCTCGGCGTGGCGAGCGCCTCGACGCCGCTGGGATTCGCCGTCTGGCTCTGCGTGCTCGGGCTCGCCTCGGCGATCTACCACCCGGTCGGCTCGGCCATGCTGGTGACCCATGCCCGCCGGCTCGGCCGTGATCTCGGCATCAACGGGGTCTGGGGCAATTTCGGCGCGGCCTCGGCGTCCGGTATCACGGCGTTGCTCGCGGCGACCGCCGGGTGGCGCGCGGCCTTCGTGGTGCCGGGCCTCGTCTGCCTCGCCTGCGGGGCCGCCTTCGTGGCGATGGTGCCGGACGACGGCGAGGCTTCGGCCAAGAAGGCCGGCGGCGCGGCCGTGATCCCGGTGACCCGTCCCTGGGCGCTGATGGCGATGTTCGGCCTGTCGATCTTCGCGGGCGGCCTGACCTTCAACCTGACCACGATCAGCCTGCCTAAGGTGATCGACGAGGGCATCGGCCACGCCCTGCCGCTGGCGCTCATCGGCTCCCTCACCACCGGGGTGTTCCTGTTCGGCGCCCTGATGCAGCTCGCCATGGGCCGCCTGATCGACCGCTACAGCCTGCCGTCGCTGTTCGTGG
Source organism: Methylobacterium longum (assembly GCF_022179385.1). GTDB lineage: Bacteria > Pseudomonadota > Alphaproteobacteria > Rhizobiales > Beijerinckiaceae > Methylobacterium > Methylobacterium longum. The sequence continues at coordinate 141,283 of NZ_BPQS01000007.1, forward strand.
CGCTCTCGGTGCTGCAGCCGCTGGGCCTGGGGATCGCCGCCCTCTCCACCGGCCTGCCGCTGCTGGCCGGGCTCGTGCTCGCCATGACGGCGATCTACGGACAGGTGGTGATCAACGACGCGATGATCGCCCGCTACGTGCCGCCCGCCTATCGGGCCCGGGCGTACAGCGTGCGCTACTTCGTGGGCTTCACGGCGAGCGGCTTCGTGGTGCCGGCCATCGCGCTGCTCCACGATCGGGGCGGGTTCGCTCTGGTCCTCGGCGTCGCCTCCGCCTGCGGGGCGGTGATCTGGCTCTCGGCCGTCGGCTTCCTGAAGCTGACGCAGGGCGGCGCGCGACCCGGGCTCGCGGCGGCGGAGTAGCGCCGTGGTTTGCGGGTCGGGGCCGACGCTGCTACGCGGCGCCGGTCCGATCGGCATCATCCCCTGAACCCCCGTGACCGCTTTGTCCCTCGTCATCCGGCCCGAGCGGCCGGAGGATGCCCCCGCCATCGAGCGCCTCCAGGCCCGCGCCTTCGGCCCCGGGCGCTTCGCCCGCACCGCCTATCGCCTGCGCGAGGGGGCGGACGAGCGGATGGATCTCGGCGTCACCGCCTCGGTGGGCAGCTTTCTGGTCGGCTCGGTGCGGATGGGTCCGGTGCGGACCGGGGCCACGCCCTTCGTGATGCTGGGGCCCCTGGCGGTCGATCCGAGCTTCGAGGGCCGCGGCATCGGCGGCACCCTGACTCGCGCGGCGATCGAGGCGGCGCGGCAGGCTGGCGACGGGCTGGTCATCCTCGTGGGGGACGCACCCTATTACGCACGGTTCGGCTTCACCGTCGTGCCGCCCGGGCGCCTGAGCCTGCCGGGCCCGGTCGATCCCGCGCGGCTCCTGTGGCTGGAACTCAGCCCCGGCTTCGGTGCGGGCGCGGCCGGCCTCGTCGAGGCGGTGCGCGCCGGATGATCATGCCCGACGCAGGGCCAGCGCGGCGATCAGCCCGGCCGCGAGCAGCGCCAGCGCCACGGGCGTGGCCGAGGTCGCGGGCCACGCGGAGGCGGCGGCGGTGAACACCGCCCCGAAGGTCATCTGCGTGAAGCCGTAGAGGCTGGAGGCGGAGCCCGCCGCGTGGGGATCGACGTTCATCAGGCCGGCCACCGCGTTGGGGCTGAGCAGGCCGACGCCCACCGCGTAGGCGAAGAGCGGCACGATCAGGCTGACGACGCCGAGCATCCCGGTCCGGTCTACCACCAGCAGCGCCAGCGCGGCCGCGATGCAGAGGAGGTTGCCGCTCCGCGCCGCCCTGCGGATCGGCACCCGCGCGGCCAGCCGGCTCGCCAGCACCGCGCCGCCGACCATGCCGAACACCACGATCAGGCAATCGAACCCCACCTCCTGCGAGGAGCGGCCGAGCCGGTCCACGAGCAGGAACGGCGCCACCGCCAGGAAGGCGTAAAGGCTGGTTCCGCCGCAGGCCCCCGCCACCAGATAGGCGCGGAACACCGGAACCCGCACCAGCCGGAGATAGCCCGCCAGCACCGCCACGACGCCCGGCAGCGCCACCTTGTGCCGGTTGGTCTCGGGCAGCGTGAACACCACCAGGGCGCCCAGCACGGCGACGAGGGCGGCGAGCACCACGAAGACGGCGCGCCAGCCGAAGGCCTCGTTCACCACGCCGCCGATCGCGGGCGCCAGGGCCGGCGTGAGCGTCATCGCGGTGGTCAGGATCGCGAGCTTCCGGGCCGCGTCCTCGCGGGTGGAGACGTCGCGCACCATGGCCCGGCCGATCACCAGCGAGCCGCAGGCGCCGAGCGACTGCAGGACGCGGGCGACCAGCAGCACGCCGACGTTCGGCGCGGGGATCGCGAGCAGCAGGCCGGCGAGGTAGAGGCCGAGGCCGCCAATCAGGATCGGGCGCCGACCGTAGCGGTCCGAGAGCGGGCCGTAGAGGAGCTGCCCGCCCGCGAGGCCGACGAGGTAGACGGTGATGGTGAGTTGCGCGCCCGCCGCGTTGGTCCCCAGGTCGGCCGCAACGGCGGCGAGCGCCGGCACGAAGATGTGCAGGGCGACCGTGCCCGTCATGGTGACGGCGACCAGAAGCGGCAGGGGCGCCCGGCGCTCGCCCGCTTCGCGACTTCGCTCTGGCAAGAGCCTTCCTTCGCGGTTCCTCGACCCCGACGGACGACGGGTCACGGCCGCTCTTAGGCAAAGGCCGGGCCCAGAGCCATGCCGCCGGGGCGCACCCACCCCGGGGCGTTCGCGGGACGGCGGGCTCCTTCGCCCGTTCGGACTACTCCTTCGGGGTCGGCAGCGGCGCGTTCAGATCCTTGGTCGGAACACCGACCTCGAGATCCTTCGCCCGGTCGACGGCCTCCGGATTGGCCTTGGCCGCAGGCTCCTTGGCGGCCGGGGCCGACGGCGCGGTCGGCTCCGCGGGGATCACGCTCGACGGCGTGCCCTGCTGGTCGCCGTCATGGGCGTTGGCCGGCGGCGTCGGCGCGTTGCGGTCGCTCGACTCGCTGGGCGCCCGCGGGCTGCCGGGGGACTTCTCCTCGACGGGCTTGGCGGTGCTGGTATCGGCAGGCTTGGCGGGGCTGTCCTTGCCCTCCGACGGCTTCGACGCCGCAGGCTTGTCGGCGGTCGGCTTCTCAGCGGCGGGCTTCTCGGGGGCAGCCGCGGGCTTGTCCTCAGGCTTGGCCGCCGCGGGCGTGGCGGCGGGCGCGTCGCCCTTCTCGACGGCGGGCAGCGGCTTGGGATCATCCGCGTTCGAGCGCAGGTAGGCGATGACGTTGGCGCGCTCCTGCGGCGAGGCGATGCCCGCGAAGGCCATCTTGGTGCCCTTCACGTAGCCCTTCGGGTTGGTGAGGAACGCGTCCAGATCCTCGTAGGTCCAGGCGCCGCCCTTCTCCTTCAGGGCCGCCGAGTACTCGAAGCCCGCATGGCCGCCCTTCGGACGCTCCACGACGCCGTAGAGATCCGGGCCCACCTTGTTGGGGCCGCCCTTCTCGAAGGCGTGGCAGGCGTGGCAGGCCTTGGTGCCGGCCTCGCCCTTCTCGGCGTTGGCGCTGGCGAGGCGGACCGCGATCGGCTCGACCTTGGCCTCCGGCGCCGCGGCGGCGGCCTGGGGCTCCGGCTCGGGCAGGTCGTAGCCGGCTTTGCCCGCCGGTCGCGGGTGGTAGATCAATTCGGCCACGAACCCCGATCCAGCCGCGAACAGCAGGGCGCCGAGGACGGCACCCAGGACCTTGTTCACCTCGAATGAGTTCATGCTCTTCTCACGACTCGGCCGGGCCCGACGCGCGCCTGACACGGGCCAGCAGACTCGGACGCCGGACATTGGAAGATTTCGAGGTTGCCTTAGCCGTTCCCGGCGGTTCCTGACAATGCCGAGAGCGCCATCCGCGTCGCTCAGGCGCAGGATTGTTTCACCGAATTGCCCAGCTTGTCACCGGCCGCCCCGCGATCCGGCCTGTCCGACCCGGCCGGGGCCGGGGGACGACAACCGGGGGCGGGCCTGTTAAGCAGCCGCCCGCCGCCTGGCGCGACCGCCGGGTTCGCGTGCCCAGGCCTGAAGTCCCATGTCCGATCCCCTGGTCTTGATCCCGGCCCGCCTCGCCGCGACGCGCCTGCCCCGTAAGCCCCTGGCCGACATCGCCGGGGAGGCCATGATCGTGCATGTCTGGCGCCGCGCCGTGGAGGCCGGCATCGGCCCGGTCGTCGTGGCGACCGACACGGACGAGATCGCCCGGGCCGTCGAGGCGGTCGGCGGCCTCGCCGTCATGACCCGCGCCGACCATCCGTCCGGCTCCGACCGCCTCGCCGAGGCGCTGGAGATCGTCGATCCGGAGGGCCGGCACGACGTGGTGGTCAACGTACAGGGCGATCTGCCCACCATCGATCCGGCGATCATCGGCGCCTCCGTCCTGCCACTGGCCGACCGCACCGTCGACATCGTCACCCTGTGCGCGCCGATCACCGATCCGCACGAGGCGGACAACCCGAACGTGGTCAAGCTCGTGGGCCACGCGGTCGGCCCGGGGCGCCTGCGCGCGCTCTACTTCACCCGGTCGCGCGCGCCCTGGGGCGATGGCCCGCTCTGGCATCATATCGGCCTCTACGCCTACCGGCGGACCGCGCTGAGCCGGTTCGTCGCCCTGCCGCCGGGCGAGTTGGAGGTGCGGGAGAAGCTGGAGCAGCTCCGCGCGCTCGAAGCCGGCATGCGCATCGACGCCGTCATCGTCGACGACCTGCCGCTGGGCGTCGACACTCCCGCCGACCTGGAGCGCGCCCGCGCCCTGCTCCAGGGCCGGCGCCTGAACTGACTCCCAGACGAAACCCGACCGCCATGACAGACCGCACGATCGCCTATCAGGGTGAGCCCGGGGCCAACTCGCACATCATCTGCGCGGAGGCCTATCCGGACTGGACCCCGCTGCCCTGCGCGACCTTCGAGGACGCCTTCGCGGCGGTCACCGAGGGCCGGGCCCAGCGGGCGATGATCCCGATCGAGAACTCCATCGCGGGCCGGGTCGCCGACATCCATCACCTGATCCCGCTCTCGCCGCTGCACATCGTGGCCGAGCACTTCCTGCCGATCCACTTCCAGCTGATGGTCCTGCCGGGCACGGGGATCGAGGCTCTGCGCAGCGTCCACAGCCACATCCACGCGCTCGGCCAGTGCCGCCGGATCATCCGCCGCCTGGGGCTGAAGGCCGTGGTGGCCGGCGACACCGCCGGGGCGGCCCGCGAGGTCGCCGAGATCGGCGACCCGAGCCGGGCCGCGCTGGCGCCCGCGCTCGCCGCCGAGGTCTACGGCCTCGACATCCTGGAGCGCGACGTCGAGGACGAGGTGCACAACACGACCCGGTTCGTGGTGTTCTCCCCCGAGGCCGAGCCGGTCGCCCAGGGGACCCAGGCCTGCGTGACGAGCTTCGTGTTCCGCGTCCGCAACATCCCGGCGGCCCTCTACAAGGCCCTCGGCGGCTTCGCGACCAACGGCGTCAACATGTCGAAGCTCGAGAGCTACATGATGGACGGTGAGTTCACGGCCACGCAGTTCTACGCTGAGGTGGACGGCCACCCGGAGGATCCCGGCCTCGCCCGCGCGCTCGACGAGCTCGGCTTCTTCTCCCGCGAGCTGCGGGTGATCGGCACCTACCCGGCCCACCCGTTCCGGGAGGCCGCGCGTCCGGCGGCGGAGTAGGCCCCGCCTACTCCCGCCGCATCAGCCGGTCGACGGCCAGATCCGACCAGAAGCCCGGCCGGAAGTCGCGCTTGAGCGCCTCCGGGTCGTAAAGGGTCTCGACCCAGGTCAGGAAGTCGATCCCCTTGGCCTCGCCCTCGACGCGGTAGCGGACGAAGAACGCGTCGAGGATGCCGGTCTTGGCGAAGCGGAGATGGCCGTAGCGGGCCGAGAGCTGCCGGGCGGCCTCGGCGACCGGGCGGCCCTCGTGCAGGATCAGGTACAGGGCCGAGGCGAGGCCGGCCCGGTCGGCGCCCGACTTGCAGTGCATCACCGCCGGATACGCGATGCCGTCGAAGAACGCCTTGGCCCTCAGGATGGTATCCCGGTCCGGCGCCTCCCGGGAGCGCAGCACGAACTCCTTCAGGATCAGGCCGTTGCGCTCGCAGGCCTCCCGCTGGAGCGGCCAGGACCCGTGCTCGCGTCCGCCGCGCAGGGAGATAATCGTCCGCACGCCCTCGGCGCGGAACCGGGCGAGCTGGTGCGGACCGGGCTGGGCCGATCGCCAGAGCGCGCCCGAGCCGACCCGGTGGCGGTTGAGGTAGACCAGCCGGAACACGCCGTGGTCCATCAGCAGCATGTTGGCCCAGGCCTTCAGCCGGTCGCCGGGGCCCGCGATCGGCCGCTCGAAGCGGGCGATCCGCGCCATGCGCCGCGCGTAGCGCGTCTCGGGCTTGAGGAAGCGGTTGAACACGGCGGTGCTGCCAAGGGGAGGAGCGCGGGCTCTACCAGCCGTCCGGGAGGCCGGCAATTCGCGGCTGCGGGGACGCGGCGCCGATCTTGCCTTCACTCCGCCCGGATCGGCATCGAACCTGGGCGGGCCGCACGGGTTGTACGCCGGTCGGACGACGGGAGGCCCGAAGCCCATGAGCACGCGCACCACGAGCATCCGCCGGGCCCGCGAGGCCGACATCGGCGGCTTGTCCAAGGTGTTCGATGCCGCGTGGCGCGAGGCTTATCGCGGGATCATCCCGGGCGTCGCCCTGGAACGCCTGATCGCGGACCGCGACCGCGCTTGGTGGCGCGGCGCCCTGCGCCGCGGGCGGCCCGTGGCCGTGGTGGAGACCGGCGACCTGCTGGTCGGCTACGCGTCCTACGGCCGGGCCCGCAGCCGAGCTCTCGGTACCGAGGCCGAGATCGACGAACTGTACCTGCTGCCGGAGTACCAGGGCATCGGCCTCGGCCGGCGCCTGTTCCGGGCCGTGCGGAACGACCTCGCGGACCATGGCCTGACCCGGCTCGGCGTCTGGAGCCTCGCGGACAACGACCGCGCCGGCGCGTTCTACGAGGGCCTCGGAGGCCGGCCGGGCCCGCAGGCCCTCGACCGCCTGGCGGGCATCGCGCTCCCGAAGGTCGGCTACATCTTCGGCTGAATCGTCGGCTGACGTTTTCCAGCGCTCGTTGCCGAGCCGCAACGTCGACAGATTTGCAATGCCGGGCCGCGCCTCTAAGAGGTCCTGGAAGCGGAGCTGACCGCGTTCCGGGACCGATACGCCATGAAGATCGACGCCATTCCGCTCGGCAAGAAGCCGCCCCACGACGTCAACGTGATCGTGGAGGTGCCGCTCGGCGGCGAACCGATCAAGTACGAGATGGACAAGGAGTCCGGCGCGCTGGTCGTCGACCGGTTCCTGTACACGCCGATGTTCTATCCCGGCAATTACGGCTTCATCCCCCACACCCTGTCGGGCGACGGCGATCCCTGCGACGTGCTGGTGGCCAACACCCGCGCGGTGCTGCCGGGGGCGATCATCAGCGCGCGCCCCGTGGGCGTGATGGTGATGCAGGACGAGGGGGGCGAGGACGAGAAGGTCATCGCGGTGCCGTCGCGCCACCTGACGAAGCGCTACGACCGCGTGGAGAATTACACCGACCTCCCCGACATCACCATCCAACAGATCCAGCACTTCTTCGAGCACTACAAGGATCTGGAGCCCGGCAAGTGGGTCAAGTTCGTCCGCTGGGGCGACAAGGAGGAGGCTCACCGGCTGATCGAGGAAGCGATCGAGCGGGCCAAGGCCAAGAAGTAGGCGACCCGGCCGCTCCCGCCCGGGGGCGGCCGTTCCGCTTCAGCCGTCGATCCGACGCAGCCCGGCCCGGTAGCGCCGGGCGTTCTCGACGTAGCGCAGGGCGGCCTGTCGCAAGCCCGCGACCGCCTCCTCGTCGAGAGTGCGCACCGCCCGCGCGGGCGCCCCGACGATCAGGCTGTGATCCGGGAAGGTCTTGCCCTCCGTGATCAGCGCGTTGGCCCCGACGAGACAGCCGCGGCCGATCACGGCGCCGTTGAGCACCGTCGCGCCCATGCCGATCAGGCTGCCGTCGCCGATCGTGCAGCCGTGGACGATCGCCCCGTGGCCCACGGTGACGTCCGACCCGATGCTGACGGGGAAACCGGGATCGACGTGCATGATCACGCCTTCCTGCACGTTCGTCCTGTCGCCGATCCGGATCGGCTCGTTGTCGCCGCGCAGGGCCGAACCGAACCAGATGCCGACGTCGAGGCCGAGATGGATGCGGCCGATCACCTGCGCGTCGGGCGCGATCCAGACCCGGTCGGGATCGGCAAGCTGCGGCACGTATTCGTCGAGGGCGTAGAGCGGCATGATTGGCTTCCGTGGGCTCGCATCCGTAGGCATGCGCGCGCGGGCTTCCGGCGGCTCCGGGCCCCGCGACGGGATCGGATCGCACGATCCTGTCGCGGGAATGGCACAGGCATCGGCAGCCTGCCAATGCTAACAGCGTACGCGAAGCGGCAAACGACCCGACAGGCGTCACCGCGCCCCCGGACGGGCGCGCCGGCCCTGTCCTCCGGTACGGCCGCGGCAACCGGATTGAGGCGGATGCGGCGGCTCTCGGTATCGATCTGCCCTCCGCGTGCCCTGGGCGTTCTGGTCCTCTCGGGCCTCCTGCTGGCGCAGGCCGCGGCGGCGGACCTGCACGCGGCGCGACCCGGATTCAGCGGCTTCCGGGCGACCTGCGAGGATCTCGGCACCTTCTGCTTCGCCGACGGCTGCGGGGCAGATCAGATCGACGCGGAGCAGAAGTGCCGGGCTCGCTGCCCGAGCGCCGCGATCATGAGCGTCGTACCGTCCGCCTGCCGCCGGGCGACGCCGGGAGCCATCGTGCTGCGCAACCGGGGCTGAGCGGCGGAGCGGCCGCGATCAGGTCCCGCCGCGTCCGGGAACAAACCCCTCGCCAGCGGCCGCGCCGTGCAGGAATCGGCGCTCGCCCGTCGGGACGCAGAACGACGCGGGCTCCACCAAGCCCCGCCGGAGGCGTCACGACGCGAGGCGGACGACCAAGAGCAGCGTCGCCAGCACGGGGACGGCGGCGGCGAGCCAGAGGGCTCCCGGATGGAAGCTCTCCGGCCCGGTGAACCGGAGCGAGCGCGTCACGCCGGGGCGCAACGGTTGCCCTCGCCCGATTCCGATCCCGACTGGCATCCGCGGCCTCCCCGATACCCGGGGAGTGAGGCCCGACCTCCGTCAAAGCCTTCTGAATCCGCGGCCGCCTTCGTGCGGCGTGGTGAACCGGCCCTTAAAGGGCGCGGTCGAACTTGAGTTCGCCGTTCGGGCTCTTCAGGACGAGCTGCGAGCCGACCAGATCCCACACGGCCGCGGTCCGCAGCGCGACGAAGAAGGCCTGCTCGACCGAGGCGAGCCCCTTGTCGCAGCTCTTCTTCGTCAGCGCGAGCGGGCCGACCGCGATGTGCTGCTCCTTGAGCGGGAAGGCGGTGGCCGCGAAGGTGTTGCAGCCGCCGTAGCCACGGGCGCGATACTGCTTGTCGATGATGAAGCTGGGCCGGTCGCCGCCCGTGAACGGCTTGCCGTTGAGGCTCACGGCCGTCCAGGTCGAGTCGAGCGGGAAGATCTTCTCGCTGGCCTTTGCGCCCGGCACGTACTGAGGCTTCTTCTCGTCCTCACCACCGGGACGGCGGTTGCCGCGGCCGAAGCCGGTCGGAGCCCCGCCCATCTGAGCCTGCGCCTGCGTCGCCGCGGACAGGTCTGCGGCCAATACGGCGCAGGCCAAGGTCGCGATCAGCACCCCTCTCATCGTTCAGTCCCCATCTCGCGCTCAGTGCTCGGCTCAGAACCCAGGTCGGGGGATGCAGCGCCGCGGCGCATGCCGGCCCTGCGCGGAGGCCGCCCCGAATCCATGCGCCTCAGCGGATGCGACAGGAATTCAGCACAATTATGGTCGTGCGGTCCCGCGACGGGTTTGGAAACGATCGGGCGGGAGCGCCGTTATCTGACATCGCGGGTCGGGAGGGTGATGTTGGTCGGATCTGACGAAGGCGCGCAGAGCGGCGCGAGCGGACCGGCGATGAGTCCGGCCCAGTCGCGGGCGGCCCGGGGCCTGCTCGGCTGGTCCGAAGCCGATCTCGCCGCCAAGGTCGGCGTCGACGAGAAGCTGGTGCGCGATTTTGAAGGCGGCTACGGCGATCCGCCGAGCGGGCAGATCGAGGCTCTGCGGAGCGCGATGACCACCGCCGGTGCCGTGTTCACCGACGCTCCGAATGCCGGGGTCCATTTGAGCGAGCGCCGCGGCGCCGACGAGGGAACCCGTCTCGGCGCCCTGACCACCGAGAACGACCGGTAGCGGCGGCGCGGTCGGCCGGTCGCGCCGCTCATGGCGCGTTCAGGCGCCGGAGCCGATAGCGGGCGGATCGACCTGCCTTCCGTTCCGGGAGCGATCCGTGACCGAGCCATTCCGCCGCGCCTCCCACGCCTGCGCGTCTCCCGCGCCCGCGACGGTAGCGGCGTCACGTTGATGCGTGCCGACGCCTTTCTCGCCGCCGCCGACAGGTTGCCGGTCGCGAGCCTCGACGATCTGGCGGGACCCGGTGGCCTCGTGGTCGTCGCCCCGCACCCCGATGACGAGAGCCTGGGCTGCGGCGGCCTGATCGCTGCGGCGCGGGCGGCCGGGCGGCGCGTGCACCTGATCGTGGTCAGCGACGGTTGCGGGTCCCACACGCAGTCCCGCCTGTACCCGCCCGAGGCCTTGCGCGCGCTGCGCGAGGCCGAGACCCTGCGGGCCGCGGCGATCCTCGGTCTCCGTCCGGAAGATATCACCTTCCTGCGCCTGCCCGATGCCCATGTGCCGAGCGCCGGGCCCTCCGCCGAGGCGGCCGCCGAATCGGTCGCGCAGGCGGCCTCCCGGTGCGGTGCGGGCGCGGTGTTCGTGACGTGGCGGCACGATCCCCATTGCGACCACAGGGCTGCGGCCCTCATCGTTGCGCTGGCCCGTCCCCGCATGCCGGGTGTGCGGGTCTATGAATATCCGGTCTGGGGCTGGACCCTGCCCCCCGAGACCGAGGTCGGCCCGGAGCCGGCCGGCCTGCGCCTCGACGTCTCCGCGCAGCGCGGAACCAAGGCCCGGGCGGTCGCCGCGCACGAATCCCAGACCACCAACCTGATCGCGGACGATCCGCAGGGCTTCCGTCTGGAGCCCGCGATGATCGACCGGCTCTGCGGCCCCTACGAGCGCTTCGTGGCGGTACCGGCATGAGCCGGCGCACCGAGACCGTGCCGGATGATTATTTCGCCGGCATCTACGCCAGCGAAGCCGATCCCTGGCGCTTCACGACCTCGCCCTACGAGCGCGACAAGTACGCGGCGACGCTCGCATCCCTGCCGCGGGCGCGCTACCGCGCCGCCTTCGAGCCGGCCTGCTCGATCGGCGTCTTCACCCACGCCTTGTCGGAGCGGTGCGACCACCTGCTCGCGACCGACCCCGTCGCGACGGCCGTGCGGGCCGCGCAGGCCCGTTGCGCCGACCGACCCCATGTCGAGATCCGCCGGGGGGGCGTGCCGGCCGACTGGCCCGAGGGCCGGTTCGACCTGATCGTGCTGTCCGAGTTCCTGTACTTCCTCGCGCCGGAGGATCTCGCCACGCTGGTGCGCCGGGTCGGAGGAGCGGTCGAGCCCGGCGGCGACATCGTGCTGGTGCACTGGCTCGGGGAGACCGATTACCCGCACTCGGGCGACGGGGCCGCCGAGGGTTTCATCGGGTTGGCCGCACCCTTCGCCCGGGTCCTGCACCAGTCTCGGACACCCGAATACCGGATCGACCTGCTGCGCGCAGGGACCGCGCCGTGAGCACGGCGGTCATCACCCTCAACAAGGGCCGGCGCCCGCATCTGACGCGCCTGCTCGAAGGGCTCGGGCGGGGCGCGCCGCCGGATGCCGGCATCGTCGTGGAGATGGGCGGGGACGACGCGCCCCTGCCCGCCCTGCCCTTCCCGGTGAAGCGCGTCCCGTTCCCGCATCCCGGCCTGCCGCTGGCGGCGGCGCGCAATGCCGGCCGCCGGGCGGCCACGGCCGACACGCTGATCTTCCTCGACGTGGATTGCATCCCGTCTGCGGGGCTCGTCGCCGGCCTGTCGCGGGCGGTGGCCGAGCAGGACGGCTTGATCTGCTGCGAGATCGGCTACCTACCGGCCGGAGCGGTCACGGACGGCTGGCAGGAGACCGATCTGGAGCGGCTGGGGCAGCCACACCCGGTGCGGACGTTCCCACCGGCGGACGCGGTTGCGCCCGCGCCGCAGCCCGGCCTGTTCTGGTCGCTCGCCTTCGCGGTACGCGCCGCCACCTACGACCGTCTCGGCGGCTTCGACGAGAATTTTACGGGCTACGGGGCCGAGGATACCGACCTCGCCTTCCGGGCCGACGCGGCGGGGGTCCCGATCCTGTTCCTCGGCGGCCCGCGGGCCTATCACCAGCACCATCCGGGCTACGACCCGCCGCTCCAGCATTTTCGCGACATCGTGGCCAACGCCACGCGGTTTCATGCCCGACACGGCCTCTGGCCGATGGACGGCTGGCTCGACGGATTCGCTCGGCTGGGGCTGATCGATGCGGACAGGTCCGGGGGGATCATGGTCCGGCGTGGTCCGACGCCCGAGGAAATGGCGGCGGCACGGCTACCGGACGAGCGGCCGCTCTGACGGGATTGCGGCGCGGCCGGTGATCCGGGTCGCGACGCGCTCGTTCTTCCGCGCCGGCTGCGGCGCGCACAGATCTCCTTTAGGAACAGGCACTCTCTGCTCCGCACGCCCCGCCCTCCCCCTCTGCGGGGGAGGGCGAGCGTCGCGGCTTCGCAAGCTCGTCTCCGCTGATGGAGGCGTGTGGATCCGGCAGCCCTCCCGGGAAGGGAGAGAACGCTCACGCCTTCATGGCATTGGCCTTCTCGATCAGTGCCTCAGCCATGCGGATCGACGCGATGTCGATGAGGCGCCCATCCAGCGAGACGGCGCCGCGGCCCGCCTTGGCGGCCTCTTCCATGGCCTCCAGGATGCGGCGGGCCTTGGTGACCTCGGCCTCGGACGGGGTGAAGACCTCGTTGGCGAGATCGATCTGCGACGGGTGGATCGCCCACTTGCCTTCGAATCCGAGGGCGGCGCAGCGCCGGGCCGCCGAGCGGTAGCCATCGGGATCCGAGAAGTCGCCGAACGGTCCGTCGATCGGACGGAGGCCGTAGGCGCGGCAGGCCACCAGCATGCGGTTCTGGGCGAACAGCCACGGATCCTGCCAGTGGGTCTGGCGGTTGCCGGCCTCGTCCTTGTCGGTGAGCACCGAGAAGTCCGGGTTCACGCCGCCGATCACCGTGGAGCGGGCGCGGGTCGAGGCGGCGTAGTCGGCCACGCCGAAGGACATCGCCTCCAGACGCTTCGACGACTGGGCGATCGCCTCGACATTGGCCATGCCGAGCGCCGTCTCGATCAGCACCTCGAAGCCGATCTGCTTGTCGCGCTTCTTGGCCTGCTCGATCTGCGTGACCAGCACGTCGATCGCGTAGACGTCGGCCGGCACGCCGACCTTGGGGATCAGCACCATGTCGAGGCGCGGGCAGGCTTCGACGATGTCGACCACGTCACGATACATGTAGTGCGTGTCGAGACCATTGATGCGGATCATCATGGTCTTGCTGCCCCAATCCAGGTCGTTGAGCGCCTGGATGATATTGGTGCGGGCCTTCTCCTTGTCGTCGGGGGCGACCGCGTCCTCGAGGTCGAGGAAGATCACGTCCGCCGCCGAGGAGGCCGACTTCTCCATGAAGGTCGGGTTCGAGCCGGGGACGGCGAGTTCGGACCGGTGCAGGCGCGGCTTGGCCTGCTGGATCAGGGTGAAACTCATGGATGTTCCTCTCTCTGTGTGTCGGTTCTGATGCCGTTGCGGGGTAGGACCCGCCCAGCGGTGAAGATGGCGCTCGCGTCGCGTGGCGACAGGGCGCACGGCGGCGTTTCAGAGGGCGTCCTCAGCTCGCAACACCTGCGCGCGCCCTTCCCCGGCAAGGCAGAGGGCCTGCGCGTGCGGGTGCCCGATCGCCTCATCCCGTCGCCCCGAAACCGACCGCGATGCAGTTGATCGACAGGAGCAGGGCCGACTTGACCGCTTCGCGCCGGTCCTCGTCGGTCTCGGCGCGGTACCGGGCGAGCAGTTCGACCTGCTCGCGGCCGACCTGGTTGATGGTCGGCAACCGGCCCTTCAGGCGGTCGCGGAACAAGGGGAAGCGCTCGGCCAGGTCGGTGCCGCCGCTCACCCGCAGGACCATCTCCCGGGTGAGCGCGTATTCGGCCTCGATCATGCCGAAGATCCGGTCCCGGACGCCGGCATCCGGCACCAGGCCGGCATAGGCGCGGGCGATGTCGAGATCGACCATCATCAGGGTCTTCTCGACCTCATCGAGGACGAGGCGCAGCACCCGGGATTCCTGGAACAGCCGCTTGAGCGTCGCCTCGCCCTCCCGGCCGCGCACGTCGAGGAAGCTCGCCAGCCCCGAGCCGACCCCGTACCAGCCGGTGATCACGTGCCGGTTCTGGGACCACGCGAACACCCACGGGATCGCCCGCAGGTCCGAGAGCGAGCGTGCGCCGAAACGCCGGGCCGGACGCGAGCCGATGTTCAGGAGCGCGATCTCGTCGAGCGGGCTCGCGGCCTGGAAGTAGTCGACGAGGCCGTCGGTCTGGAGAAGCTGGACATAGGCGGCCCGGGACGCACCGGCCAGGGCCTCCAGGGCGTCGTCGTGGCCGGGCCCCGCCCGCTCACCGTCGCCGGCCAGCGCGTGCTCGAACACCGAGGCCGCCAGCAGCTCCATCTGGTAGGCGGCGGTGCCGCGGTTGGCGTACTTGAACGAGACGACCTCGCCCTGCTCCGTGGTGCGGAACCGGCCGCGGATCGAGCCCGGCGGCTGGGCCATGATGCCCCGGTGGGTCGGGACGCCGCCGCGGCTCACCGAGCCGCCGCGCCCGTGGAAGAAGGCGATCCCGACGCCGAGTTCCTCCCCCAGCCGGGTCAGCTTGCTCTGCGCCTTGTACAGCTCCCAGTTGGCGGCGACGAAGCCACCGTCCTTGTTGGAGTCGGAGTAGCCGATCATCACCTCCTGCACCCCGCCCTGCCAGCGGGTGGAGCGGCGCACGACCGGCACGTTGAGCAGCGCCCGCATGATCGCCGGAGCGGCGCGCAGGTCGTCGATCGTCTCGAACAGCGGCACGATCGGCAGCGGGCAGATCTCGGTGCCGGCCGCATCGAGGAACACCCCCGCCTCCTTGGCGAGCAAGTAGGCGCCCAGCACGTCCTCCACCGAACGGGTCATCGACAGCACGAAGGCGCCGAACGCCTCGCGATCGAGGGCCTCGCGCATCTCGGCGACCAGGGCGAAGGTGGCGAGCGTCTCCCGCGCGGCGTCGGGCAGATCCTCGAACGACCGCTCCGGATCGCGCGGCCGGGCCAGTTCCGTGTCGAGCCACTGGCGCCACCCGGCCGAGCCGAGGGCCGGCGGTTCGCCTTCGCCGTTGCGCTGGCGCCAGAGGGCGTGGAGCGTATCGGTGGTCCGGGTCGTGTTCTCGCGCAGGTCCAGGCGGACCGTCGAGAACCGGAAGATCTCCACCATCCGCCGAACGGGCCGGACCAGGTCGCGGGCGAGCGCCGCGCACTTGGCCTCCGCCAAGCCGCGCTCCAGAACGCGCAGGTCTTCGATCAGCCCGTCCGCGCTGGCGTAGTCGGGGCCGGACGGGTGCTCGCCCTCGTTTCGGGCGATCGTCGCCTCGATCTTGCGCGAGACGCAGCTCAGGTACTGGCGGTAGGGCTCGCCGGGATTGCGCCGGGTGATCGCCCGCTCCTGCCCGCTCTCGGCGAGTTGCCGATCGAGTTCCGCGCGGAAACTTTCCGGGAGCGGCAGGGAGCGCTCGGTGAGCGACAGGGTCCGGCCCAGCTCGCGCACGCCATCCTGGTAGCGGGTGAGCGAGGCCAGCGCGTTGCGGTGGAGGGTCTGCCGGGTCACCGCGGCCGTCACGTAGGGATTGCCGTCCCGGTCACCCCCGATCCAAGACCCGAACTGGAAGAAGGGCGGCACTTTGAAGTCCGTGCCCGGATAGGTCTCGGCGAGCGTCTCCTCCAGGGTCTCCAGAGTCTCGGGCAGCATCTCGAACAGGGTCTCGTCGAAGAAATGCAGCCCCCAGGCCACCTCCCGCTCGACGGTCGCCTTCTCCAGATGCAGTTCGCCCGTCATCCAGACCAGCTCGATCTGGTCGCGCAGCTCGTTCATGAGCCCGTTGCGCTCACGATCGGTCCAGCGCGGCATCTCCAGCTCGCGCAGCACGAGGTAAATCCGCCGGAACTTCTCGAGGACCGTCACCCGCTTGCCCTCGGTCGGATGGGCGGTGAGCGTCGGCCGGATGCGCAGATCGCTGAGCAGCGCCTGGATCTTCTCAGGGGGCACCCCCTGCTTGCGGGCGTCGGAAAAAACCTTGGCGAAGGAGCCGCCGAGCGCGGCACGGCCCTCCGTGCGCTCCACGTGGCGACGGCGGCGCATCGCGGCGTTCTGCTCGGCGATGGAGATCAGCTGGAACCAGATGCCCTGCACCTGCAGGGCACGCGCCAGCATCTGCGGCGAGAAACGCGAGATGTCGGCCGTGCCGTGCAGCACCGCCTCAAGGTCGGGATCGTGACGGCGGGCGACGTCGAGCAGCGCCTGGAACAGGATGTCCAGCGCCTGCTCCGACGACGTGCCGACGATCACCGGCGGCGCGAAGGCCGTGGCATCGACGAGGCCGGGGGTTGCATGAAGGGTACGGGTCATAGGGCCACCTCGTGGCACAGGGTACTTCCAGGGGTCGGCGCGACGCACCCGCCCTTCCCCTCTGCGGGGACGGGTGGCCACTGCGTCAGCAGCGGTCGGGAGAGGGGGGCGCCCTGTCCGGAGAGGTCGCGACGGGAGCCGAAGCCCGCACCGTCGCGCTGCCCCTCTCCCGCCCCGCCTCCGCGGGGTCCCCTCCCCCGTACAGGGGAGGGCTGAGATGCGGCTACGCCGCCCGGGCCAGCACGTCGGCCACCGTCTGACCGAAGCTGCCCGGATCCGGCGCCACCGTGAGACCATACGAGCGCATGATCTCGGCCTTCTCGGCGGCGCTGTCGCCGGCCGCCGAGATGATCGCCCCGGCATGGCCCATGCGCCGGCCCTTCGGCGCCGTGAGCCCGGCCACGAAGCCGATCACCGGCTTCGACATGTTCTCGCGGATCCAGGCCGAGGCCTCGGCCTCCTGCGGGCCGCCGATCTCGCCGATCATCAGCACCGCCTCCGTGTCCGGATCGGTCTCGAACAGGGCGAGGTGGTCGAGGAACGACGAGCCGTTGATCGGGTCGCCGCCGATGCCCACCGAGGTCGAGATGCCGAGGCCGAGTTCCTTGAGCTGCGAGGCGGCTTCGTAGCCCAGCGTCCCCGAGCGGGAGATCACCCCGACATTGCCCTGCAGGTAGATGTGGCCGGGCATGATGCCGAGCATCGACTTGCCGGGCGAGATGATGCCCGCGCAGTTCGGGCCGACCACCATCGTCCGCTTCTCCTTGGGGTAGCGGTAGAGGTAGCGCTTCACCCGCATCATGTCCTGGGCCGGGATGCCGTCGGTGATCGAGCAGACCAGACGCAGGCCGGCATCGGCCGCCTCCATGATGGCGTCCGCCGCGAAGGGTGGCGCCACGAAGGTGATCGAGGTGGTGGCCCCGGTCGCCGCCACCGCCTCCTTGACGGTGTTGAACACCGGCAGGCCGAGATGGGTGCGCCCGCCCTTGCCGGGCGTGACGCCGCCGACGACGTTCGAGCCGTATTCCAGCATCTCCTTGGCGTGGAAGGTGCCCTTGTCGCCCGTGATGCCCTGGACGATGATCGGGGTGGTCTCGTCGATGAGAATGCTCATGGCGCGGTCTCCCCTTTCAGTGCTGCGTCTTGGCGGCGGCGCAGGCTTCGACCGCCTTCCTGGCCGCCTCCGACAGGGTGTCGGCGGTGATCAGGTCGAGGCCGCTCTCGGCCAGGATCTTCTTGCCGGCCTCCACGTTCGTGCCGGCGAGGCGGACCACCAGGGGCACGTCGATCTTGACCTCGCGGGCCGCCTGGATGACGCCCTCCGCGACCCAGTCGCAGCGGTTGATGCCGGCGAAGATGTTGACCAGGATCGCCTTGACGTTGCGGTCCGAGAGGACGAGCCGGAAGGCCGTGGCGACCCGCTCCGGGGAGGCACCGCCGCCGACATCCAGGAAGTTCGCCGGCTCGCCGCCCGCGTGCTTGATCATGTCCATGGTGGCCATGGCCAGTCCGGCGCCGTTGACGATGCAGCCGATCTCGCCCTCGAGGCCGATGTAGCTGAGGTTGTGCTCGGCGGCCTGGGCCTCGCGGGGATCGCCCTGGGACGGGTCGTGCATGTCGGCGATGCCCGGCCGGCGGAACATGGCGTTGTCGTCGAAGCTCATCTTGGCATCGAGCGCCAGCACGCGGTCGTCCTTAGTGACGACGAGCGGGTTGATCTCCAGCATGGTGCCGTCGCAGTCGCGGAACGCCCGGTAGGCGTTCATGATGGTCTTCACCGCGGCCGAGACCTGCTTGATGTTGAGCCCGAGCTGGAAGGCGATCTCGCGGGCCTGGAATTGCTGCAGGCCCACCGCCGGCTCGACCACGACCTGGATGAGCGATTCCGGCTCCTTGGCGGCGATCTCCTCGATGTCCATGCCGCCGCGCTGACTGGCGATGACGCGGACGCGCTCGGCCTTCCGGTCGAGGACGTAGCCGAGGTAGAGCTCGCGCTCGAAGGGATCGGCGGTCTCCACGTAGACCCGCTGCACCGGCTTGCCCTCGGGGCCGGTCTGGATGGTGACGAGGCGCTTGCCGAGGAGGTCCTTGGCGGCGTCGCGGACCTCGTTGTAGGTCCGGCACAGCTTGATGCCGCCGGCCTTGCCGCGGGCGCCCGCATGGATCTGAGCCTTCACGGCCCAGAACGAGCCGCCGAGTTCGGTGGCGGCGTAGACCGCCTGATCCGGGCTGAACGCGATGGCGCCTTTGGGGACGGCCACGCCGAAGCTCGCAAGCAGCTCTTTGGCCTGATACTCGTGGACATCCATTCGGCGCCTCCTCCGCGGTTCGTTGCCGCCGTTGATGCGCTGTACTTTAGTTGAGTCGAAAGATTACGCCCGTCAAATTTTTTGATCCGTCGCTTCACGACGACTTTTTCGCAATCGCAACACAGATCGAATTCGATGCTGCAACGCAGCATACTGAAAAACAACGAGGCCGGGGCAAGATGCACCCGGCCTCGACTATCGATGCTTTGCCGGCGCGAGGACCGCGCGCGGCGCGCGTCAGTTCACCTTCGCCTTCACCACCCCGTAGATTCGTTCGGTGAGCGCCCCGGCCTCGGACAGCAGGCCCTCCAGTTCCTTCAGCCGTTCGTCGGCGAAGTCACGGTCCTCCAAGCCCTTCGCGTTGACGTAGACGTTGAGCGCCGCGCTGCGCAGCCCGGCATAGGCCGAGAGCACCGCGACACCCGCATCCGACACGACGTTGAGATTGCCCTTGTCGGCGGTGATCGCCGCAAGGTCGATCACCGCGCGACAGGCGCGACAGCAGGCGAGCGGCACGTCGCAGGCGGTCTTCAGCGCCGCCTGGATCTTCCCGGCGCGTACCGTCTTCTCGTCGTCGGTGGCCTTGGGCAGGCCGTAGGCGCCCATCACGGCGTCGAAGGCCTGCACGTCCTCGCCGATCATGCCGGTGAGCACGACCCGCAGTCCCTCGGACTTGGCCAGCACGTCCTTCAGCTCGGCCTCGACCTCGACGTACTTTTTCTTGCCGATGGTGAGGTTGCAGACCATCGACACCAGGGCCGCGCCCATCGCGCCGGAGATCGCCGCCGCGCCGCCCCCGCCGGGTGTCGGGGCGGCGCTCGCCAGCTCCGTGAGGAAGGTTTGGATGGTCGCGTTCTCAGGCGATTGCGTGTCCGACATGGGCGCCTCTCCGGTCAGGCCATCTTCTTGGCGAGGGCGTAGATCTCCTCGGCGTCGAGCATCTGCTCGGTGCTCTCGAAGAGCTGACCCACGCAGGCCCGGTGGAGCTTGAGCTTCAACCCGCCGATCCCGAGCGCGCCGAACGCCTTCTTGCCGTTGCGGTCCTTGCCCTTGTCCATCACGTCGATGCCGCCGATGCCGGTTGGGGGCTGGGCGTTGTAGTCGGCGACGAACTCGATGGACGATTCCTGCGCCCAGGCGGCCTCGGGCAACAGCTCGACGCCGATGGCGCCGGCGGTGAACACCAGGTTCGTGCCCTTCACGAGGGCGACCCGCGAGGCCTCATCGGGGGTCGCGGCGGCCTTCACCTCGACCTTGAAGCGCTTGTTGATCTGGTCCGCGGCGGCCTGTGTCTTGTCGAGGGCGCGGCCCGCGATCGTCACCTCGGCGCCCTCGCCGGCGAGCAGCGCCGCCGAGCGCATGCCGACCGGGCCGGTGCCCGCCAGCACGACGGCCTTCTTGCCCTGGAGGGAGCCGGCGGCCTTCGCCACCAGCGCCACGCCGGCGGCCGCCGTGGTGTTCGAGCCGTTCGAATCGAGCATGCACGAGACGCGGAACGGGCCGAAGAAGCGCTTCTTGACCGCGGTGAACAGCGCCTCGCCGGCCGCCATGCTGCCGCCGCCGACGAAGATCGCGGTCGACTTCTTCTCGGAGCCGCCGCGGGTGTAGATCGTCCCGTCCACGAGCGCGCCGACGTTGTCGGGGTTCACGCCGCCATATCCGGTGATGTGATCGGCACCGCCGTCGTAGCCGACCACCGTGTCGAACACGTTCGGCACCGCATCGGTATCGAAGAGGAACAGCAGCTTCTTCGTCATCTCTTTTCGGACCTTTCCGTGGCGCCTGCGTAGCGCCGTCGTGGTGTCTTCCGATCCGTTCCCGATCTTGAGGGAAGCGGAGATATCCAATGCGGGGACCCGATCCGCGCCTCCCCCGCCCTCACCTGCGGGAGAGGGCGGCGCGCGAAGCGGGTCCGGGAGCGGGGAGCCACGGTGCAGAACGGGCACCGGCCTTCACGTCTGCGCGTCCGTCTTCGGAGGCCGGATTCCCCTCGCCCGGCCCCTGCTCACGCAGGGGTCGGCCGCCCTCGCAGAGGGGAGGGCGAATGGCGCTTCAGCTCTCGACCACGTTCTGCGGCTTGCCGGCCACGAAGGCCTCGACGTTGTCGACGAGCTGATCGGCCAGGATCTGCATCGCCTCCTTGCTCGCCCAGGCCACGTGCGGGGTGACGATCAGGTTCGGCAGGTCGGCCTCGCACAGGATGTTGCCGTCCTTGGGCGGCTCCTGGGCCACCACGTCGAAGCCGGCGCCCGCGATGGTGCCGTCCTTGAGCGCCGCGAGCAGGGCCGCCTCGTCCACGAGCCCGCCCCGGGCCGTGTTGATGAGGATGGCGCTCTTCTTCATCTTCTTGAGCTCGGCGGCGCCGATCATCCCCTTTGTGTCGGGGGTCAGCGGCACGTGCAGGGTGATCACGTCGGACTGCGTCAGGATCGTCTCGAAGTCGACGAGCCCGTCCTGCGGGAAGACGTCGAAGGCTAGGACTTTCATGCCCAGCGCCTCGGCGCGC
Organism: Methylobacterium longum; assembly: GCF_022179385.1. Classification (GTDB taxonomy): domain Bacteria; phylum Pseudomonadota; class Alphaproteobacteria; order Rhizobiales; family Beijerinckiaceae; genus Methylobacterium; species Methylobacterium longum. The sequence goes on from NZ_BPQS01000007.1 coordinate 162,395, forward strand.
TTGGCGATGGACTTGCCCAGCGCGCCGTAGCCGACGATGCCGAGCGTCGAGCCGGCGATGTCGTAGATCGGATAGTCGAAGTAGCAGAACTGCGTGGACTTCGCCCAGTCGCCGCGCCGCACCGAGTTGGCGTACGGCACGATCGCCCGGCGCAGGGCGAACATCAGCCCGACCACGTGCTCCGGCACGGTGTTGAACGCGTAGTTGCGGATGTTGACGACCGTGATGCCCTGCGCCTTGGCCTGGGCCTTGTCGACCACGTCGGTGCCGGTGGCCGCGACCGCGATCAGCTTCAGGTCGGGGAGCTGCTTCAGGGTCTCGGCCCGCATCGGGACCTTGTTGATCAGCGCGATCTCGGCGCCCTTCAGGCGGGAGACCGTGTCCTCCGGCGTCCAGGTCGAGTCATGCTCGACGTATTCGTGCGGGAAATTGAACGGCCGGACCGTCGCGTCGAGGGACTCGCGATCCAGGAATACGATCTTCTTTGTCATAGATCCCCTCTCGGACGAAGGCGGTTTCCTCGGGATTCTTGTTCTTACTTGTCCGCCGGGGCGGAACCGGCAACCCGGCCCCGTCCCGGCGGCGCGAACGGATCACGCCTTGTGAAGCGGATTCTCGCGCAGGTAGCTGGAGGCGGCGGCGACGCCCGACCCCGGCGTGACCTTCACGCCGCAGTCGATGAGCGCCATCTCGGCACCCGCGATGGCGCCGAGCAGCGACAGCTCGTTCAGGTCGCCGATATGGCCGATCCGGAACACCTTGCCGGCAACCTTGGACAGGCCGCTGCCGAGGGACAGGTTGTAGCGCGCGTAGGCGTGGTTGATGACCTTGACGGCGTCGACGCCCTCCGGAACCAGGATGGCCGTGACCGTGTCGGAGTTCCACTTCGGCTCCTTGGCGCAGGGCTTGAGGCCCCAGGCCGCGACGGCCTGACGGGTCGCCTCGCCGAGCACGTGATGGCGGTGGTAGATGTTCTCCAGCCCCTCCTCCTTCACGATCTCAAGGGCCTCGCGCAGGCCGTAGAGCAGCGGCAGAGCGGGCGTGTAGGGGAAGTAGCCGGTCGCGTTGGTGGTGAGCTGGTCCTTCCAGGCGAAGTAGACGTGCCCGAGCCGGTCGTTGCGTCCGGCGCCGCCCTCGGCGACCTTGAGCGCCTTGGGGCTGATGCAGATCAGGCCGAGGCCGGCCGGCAGCATGAAGCCCTTCTGCGAGCCCGCGATGGCGCAGTCGACCTTCCACTCGTCCATCTTGAACGGCAGCGAGCCGATCGACGAGATGCCGTCGACGAACAGCAGCGCCGGGTGGCCGGCGGCGTCCATCGCCTTGCGCACCGCGCCGATGTCGCTGGTGACGCCGGTGGCGGTCTCATTATGGACGACCATCACGGCCTTGATCTTGTGATCCTTGTCGGCCCGCAGGGCCTCCTCGATCTTCTGGGGATCGGCGCCGGTGCCCCACTCCTCGTCCTGCACGATGACCTCGAGGCCGAGGCGCTGGGCCATGTCGACCCACAGGTGGCTGAACTGGCCGTAGCGGGCGGTCAGCACCGTGTCGCCGCGGCACAGGGTGTTGGAGAGGGCCGACTCCCAGATGCCGGTGCCCGAGGACGGGAACAGGATCACCGTCCCGTTGGTCGAGCCGAACACCATCTTCACGTCCTGGAAGAGGGGCTTCACCAACTCGGGGAAGCTCGGCGAGCGATGGTCCTCGGACGGCACGTGCATCGCGCGCAACACCCGGTCCGGGATGTTGGTGGGGCCCGGGATGAACAGGTGGTTGCGACCGGGGCGACGGGTGGCGGCCATGATGTTTCCTCCGAATAGTCGTCTGTGCGCGGGCTTGGCTCGCGCCGGGTTGTCCAAGCGTCGTCGGGAGTCGGTCGGGCATCGGCGGAAGCGGCTCGCGCCGCGCACCCTCGAACGCCTTCCAGTGCCGTGGATCGGGGGGCGTCACGGAGCGGCAGGCGGCCTCGCGCCGCTCGCGTCGCGGCACGCCCCCGCGCACCGGTCGCCTCCGAATTGCCGTCCCGTTCAACGGCCCCAGGGCCGTCCTCGCCGCCTTCCTGTGTACGCCCGACCCAGCGCATGCCGAGCCGTGAGTTCCTGGTATTATGAGGCGGCGTAGTTCGAAAGGAAAACCGGAAAAACTTCCGGAACTTGGCAAAAAAATTTTTTGTGCAGCGCAGCGATGGCGATCGCCGGTTGAGAACCGTCGCGGCGACGCACGTGTATCCGGACCGGACGCGCAGCGCGCGTCATCAAACTGAGACGTGATCGCGCACAGGCTTCCGGCACCGTACAGCCGCCGGGAGAGGATGCCGTGGCCGAGGTTGAGGAGATGCCGGTCCGCGTGCGGACTCTGTTCCTGTCCTATCTGCATCTCGGCACGCGTGGCTGCCAGGCCGGCCTGCTGCTCTCGTTCCTGAGGGATTACGACGCCGACACAATCTACCTCGTCGGCGACATCGTGGACGGCTGGCAGCTGCGTTCCGGCTGGTACTGGCCGCAGGATCACAACGACGTCGTCCAGAAGCTCCTGCGCAAGGTCCGCAAGGGCGCGCGGATCGTCTACCTGCCCGGCAACCACGACGAGTTCCTGCGCGACTACGTGGGCACGAGCTTCGGCGGCATTGAACTCGCCGAGACCGCGATCCACCAGGCTGCGGACGGGCGCCGCTACCTCGTGATCCACGGCGACCAGTTCGACATGGTGGTGCGCCATTCGCCCTGGCTCGCCCATCTGGGCGACGGCGCCTACACGCTGGCGCTGACCCTCAACACGGTCATCAACCGGGCGCGGCGCCGGCTCGGGCTGTCCTACTGGTCGCTCTCCGCCTGGGCGAAGCTGCGGGTGAAGAACGCCGTCAGCTTCATCGGCCGGTTCGAGACGATCCTGGCCGAGGAAGCCCGCCGCCAGGGCGCCGACGGCGTGATCTGCGGGCATATCCACCACGCGGCCGACCGGTCGATCGGCGACCTGCGCTACCTCAACACCGGCGATTGGGTGGAATCCTGCACCGGGTTGGTGGAGCATTACGACGGTCGCCTCGAGGTGCTGCACTACCCGAGTGTCCTGCGGGCCCGCGCGGCCGAGGCGGAGCCGCAGGCGCTGCCGGGCCGGCGCGCGGTGGCGTGAGGGGGCCGGCGTGAAGCTCCTCATCGCCAGCGACGCGTACCACCCCCAGGTCAACGGCGTGGTGCGATCCCTGGAACAGATGGTCCGCCGCGCGCCCGAGCACGGCTTCGAGACGGCGCTGCTCACGGTGGCGGACTTCCGCTCGCTGCCCCTGCCCGGCTACCCCGAGATCCGCTTGGCGTATGCCGGCCGGGAGCGGGTGGCGGCGCGCTGGAGAGCGGAACGGCCGAGCCACGTCCACATCGCCACCGAGGGCCCGGTGGGTCTGGCCGCCCGGCGCCACTGCCTCGCCCACGGCCTGCCCTTCACCACGAGCTACCACACGCGGTTTCCCGAGTACCTGGCCGCCCGCGCGCCGGTGCCGGAGGCGTGGTCCTATGCCTACCTGCGCCGCTTCCACAGCGCCGCCCGGGGCACGATGGTCAGCACGGCCTCGCTCCAGGACGAACTCTCCGCCCGAGGCTTCCCCCGGCTGATGCGCTGGACCCGCGGGGTCGACACTGGCCGGTTCCGGCCCGCCGATCCCGGGGCTCCGGTGCCGGCGGAGCTCGCCGCTCTGCCGCGGCCGCTCTTCCTGTATGTCGGGCGGCTGGCGGTGGAGAAGAACGTCGCGGCCTTCCTCAGCCTCGACCTGCCCGGCACGAAGGTCATGGTCGGTGACGGACCGGACCGGGCACGGCTGCAGGCCCTCGCGCCCGGAGCCCGGTTCCTCGGCACCCGCACCGGACCCGCCCTCTCGGCCCTCTACGCCGCCTGCGACGTCTTCGTGTTCCCGAGCCTCACCGACACGTTCGGCATCGTGCTCCTGGAGGCCCTGGCCAGCGGCCTGCCGGTGGCGGCCTTCCCGGTGCCCGGGCCCAACGACGTGGTCGGCGGCACCCGGGTGGGCTGCCTCGATCGCGACCTGCGGGCCGCGGCGCTGGCCGCCCTCGCCCTGTCGCGGACCGAGTGCCGCGCCGAAGCCCTGCGCTGCGGCTGGGACGTGAGCGCGCGGCAGTTCTTCGGCAACATCATCGCGGCGCATCGCGGCGAGCGGGAAGACCGGGACGCGGCCTGACCGGTGACGGCGCCCGCGCGGGGTGGCAGGAGGGAGTATGCCGCCCGTCCGGAAGCCAGCCGCCACGACCCTGCCGTTCGACCCGGCTCGCGCGACCGATTACCCCGCGGTGATCGGCTGCGACGAGGTCGGCCGCGGCGCGCTCTGCGGGCCGGTGGTGGTGGCCGCGGTCTGGTTCGACCCCGCGGCGATCCCGCCGGACCTGCTCGGCACCCTCGACGACAGCAAGCGGGTGCCCGAGCCGGTCCGCATGCGGCTGGCACCACTGATCCGCGCCCATGGGCGCGTCGCCGTGGCGGCGGGATCCCGGGCGCTGATCGACCGGATCAACATCCGCGCCGCGACGCTGGACGCCATGGGGCGCGCGGTCGCCCGCCTGGGGATCACGGCCCCGGTGCTGGTGGATGGGCGGGATGCCCTGCCCGGCCTGTCGGGCCGCGCGGTGGTCGGGGGCGACCGGCTGGTGCCGCAGATCGCCGCCGCCTCGATCGTCGCCAAGGTGTTTCGCGACGACCTGATGCGGTGCTTGGCTGCGCGTCATCCCGGCTACGGCTGGGAGCGCAATGTCGGCTACGGGACGGCGGTTCACCGGGCCGGCCTGATGAAGCTGGGCCGCAGCCCGCATCACCGGCTCAGCTTCACCCGGGGGTTCGGGCCTTAGAGCCCGCCCCGAACGACTCGCGGGGGACCTGGAGCCGGCGGATCAGAGCAGCGTCAGCTGCGCCCCCGGCCTGCGGAACGCAGTCCGGTCCAGCTCCATCCGCCCGAAGGCGAAGCCGAGGCGGGTGCCGGCGAGCCTGACCCGCTGGCCGATCATCGCCGCGTAGGGGCCCTCCCCGCGGAAGCGGTGACCGAAGCGGGGATCGTTCTCGCGGCCGCCGCGCGCCTGCGTCAGGAGCCCGAAGGCACGGTCCTTCCGCTCGGGATAATGCTCGGAGAACCAGTCGGCCATGAGGTCGGCGACCTCGCCCGGCAGCCGCAGCAGCGCGTGACCGATCCGGCCCGCGCCGCTCTCCCGGGCGCGGCTCAGGATCGTCTCGATCTCGTGGTCGGTCAGACCCGGGATGATCGGCGAGATGTTGACCATCACGGGCACGCCCGCCTCGCTGAGGCGACGCATCGCGGCGAGCCGCTTCTCCGGCCGCGGCGCGCGGGGATCGAGTCGCCGGGCAAGGTCCGGATCCAGGGTCGGAAGCGAGAGCGCGACGAGCACGAGGTTCCGCGCGGCCATCTCGGCGAGGATGTCGAGGTCGCGCAGCACGAGGTCGGACTTGGTGGTGATCCCGACGGGATGGCGCGCCTCCCGCAGCACCTCGAGCACGCCGCGGGTGATGCGATGCTCGCGCTCGGCCGGCTGATAGGGGTCGGTGGCGGTGCCGAGGGCGATCGTCTCCGCACGATAGCTCGGCGCCGCGAGTTCGCGGGCGAGGAGCCGGGGCGCGTCGGGCTTGGCGACGATCCGCGACTCGAAATCGAGCCCCGGCGACAGGCCGAGCCACGCATGGGTCGGGCGGGCATAGCAGTAGATGCAGCCGTGCTCGCAGCCGCGATAGGGGTTGATCGAGCGGTCGAACGGGATGTCCGGCGAGGTGTTGCGGGCGATGATCCGGGCGGATCGTTCCGGGGTGACCTGCGTGCGCAAGGCGAGCGGTTCATCGGATTCCCAGGTGGAATCGTGGAACGCCTCCCGCTCGGCCGCCTCGAAGCGGCCGGCCGGGTTGGCGGTCGCCCCGCGTCCGCGCCGCGCGCCCGCCGGTGGTGTACTGGTGCCGAGCCGCGCCGAGGCGTCGGGTCTCGATCCGTCCCCTGGCCGCACCATGACGAGTCGCTCCTGTCCCCCGACGGGAACATAGAGCGAACGCAGAGCGCATGCGACGCTCTTTTTTGAGGCAATCCACGTCTGAGCGCGCTCCTCGGTCACACCAGCGCCTTCCGGAGACGGATCAACGGTTTACGGCCGCGCAAAATCGTCTATGCGCGCTCATGCTCTCCGCGGTGACCTATCTGGCCGACCCGGCCGATCCGGACGCGATCGATCGTCTGGCCGACACGCTCAGCGTGCTCGTCTCCGGCGTGGCCGGCGGCCTGATCGGCGACGCCGTGATCGTGACGGGCCGGGAGAGCGAGGCGGTCACGGCCGTGGCGGAGGCCACCGGCGCCACCCTCGTCCTTCATCGGGACGGCAATCCCTACGCGGCGGGTGCGGCCGCGGCCCGCCGGGACTGGGTCCTCTGCCTGGAAGCTGGCGACGTCCTCGGCGAGGGCTGGATCCGCACCCTCGACCGCTTCGTCGGGACCGCCCGCCCGGAGATCGGCCTCGGACGCCTGCACCGACCGGCCGCCGGCTGGCGCCGCCGCCTCGTCGGTGGGATCGAGGTCCTGGCCGGTGCCCGGCAGGCCCGGGCTGGAGACGTCGTGCGGCGGGCGGCGCTGCGGGCCGGGAACGCCTTCGCGCCTCGCCTCAGGATCAGGCCGCTGATCGCGCGGATCGACCGGGCCTGATCGGCAGAATCTATCCGTGTCGCTCGTTGTTGTCGGACATTCCTCCTCTACAACACCCCGTTCAGGGAGGAAGATTTGCCGTCTTCTCGCCTGCGAGCGGACGCTGACCTGATCCCAGCCTGGAAGGATTGCCCAATGGATTCGTCAGGCCTGATGGGTCGGAAGTCGGTCGACGACATCCTTGAGAGCGGCGAGGGCGAGCAGCAGCTCTCGAAAACGTTGGGCGCCCTCTCGATCACCGCCATGGGGGTCGGCGCGATCATCGGCGCCGGCATCTTCGTCCTCACCGGCACGGCGGCGGCGCAATATGCCGGGCCGGGGATCATGCTGTCCTTCGTGCTCGGCGGCATCGCCTGCGCCTTCGTGGGCCTGTGCTACTCCGAGATGGCGGCGCTGATCCCGGTGGCGGGATCGAGCTACACCTACACCTACGCGACCCTCGGTGAGTTCTTCGCGTGGCTGATCGGCTGGGACCTGATCCTCGAATACGCCATGGGCGCGGCCACGGTGGCGGTGGGCTGGTCCGGCTACGTCACCAGCATCCTGAAGGACGTCGGGATCGTGATCCCGGCTCAGTTCGCCCACGCGCCCGGCACGCCGATCGACGGTGGGGGCACCGCCCTGTTCAACCTGCCGGCGGTGCTGATCGTGGCCCTGATCACGATGCTGCTGATGCGCGGCACCAAGGAATCGGCGCGCTTCAACAACATCATGGTGGCGGTGAAGCTCACCGTGGTGGTGGCCTTCATCGCGCTGGGCTGGGGCCATGTCGACTCGGCGAACTGGCACCCGCTGATCCCCGACAACCACGGAACGTTCGGAGAATTCGGCTACAGCGGCATCCTGCGCGGCGCCGGCGTGGTGTTCTTCGCCTTCATCGGCTTCGACGCGGTCTCGACCGCGGCCCAGGAAGCGCGCCGCCCCCAGAAGGACATGCCGATCGGCATCCTGGGCTCGCTCGCCGTCTGCACGATCCTGTACGTGCTGGTGGCCGCCGTTCTCACCGGCCTCGTCCCCTACAAGGACCTGAACGTGCCCGATCCGATCGCCAAGGGCGTCGACGCGATCGGCATCGGCTGGTTCTCGATCGCGATCAAGCTCGGCGCGCTCACCGGCCTGACGACGGTGATCCTCGTGCTGCTCTACGGACAGAGCCGGATCTTCTTCACCATGGCGAGTGACGGCCTGCTGCCGAAGATGTTCTCGCAGGTCCACCCGACCTACCAGACGCCCTACCGCAGCCAAGCGCTCATCGGGGCGCTGGTCGCCCTCGTGGCGGCCCTGGTGCCGATCAACATCCTGGGCGAGATGGTCAGCATCGGGACCCTGGCCGCCTTCATCCTGGTCTGCGGCTCGGTGATCTACCTGCGCCGCACCGACCGTCACATGAAGCGCCCGTTCCGCGTCCCCGCCGTGCCGGTGGTGCCGATTCTCGGCATTCTGCTCTGCCTGCTGCTGATGATCGGCCTGCCCCTCGATACGTGGCTGCGGCTGGTGATCTGGATGGCGGTCGGGCTGGCCGTGTACTTCTTCTACGGCCGCAAGCACTCGGTGCTGCGCCGCAAGGAGGGGAATGCGGCGTAGCGCCGTTCGATGCGCGAAGTCCCCGGCCGTATCGGGTGCGGCTCTACCGCGACGATCTGGGAGTGACGGCGTCGCGATCCTTCACACCGACACGCTCGCCCCGCGCCGCAGGTGCTCGTCGAGCCGCGGCATGATCTCCACGAAGTTGCAGGGCCGGTGCCTGTAGTCGAGTTGCTGGGCCAGGATGCCGTCCCAGGCGTCCCGGCAGGCCCCGGGGGAGCCCGGCAGCACGAACACGTAGGTCGCCCGCGCCACCCCCGCGGTGGCGCGGGATTGCAGCGTCGAGGTGCCGATCTTGTCGTACGAGATCCGATGGAAGACGGCCGAGAACCCGTCCATGCGCTTCTCGAACAGCGGCTCCAGTGCCTCCGGCGTCACGTCACGGCCGGTGAAGCCCGTGCCGCCGGTGGTGATCACGACATCGACGTCCGGGTCACGCAGCCACGCATCCACCTGACCGCGGATCGCCGGGATCTCGTCCGGCACGATCGCCCGGCCCGAGAGACGGTGCCCCGCCTCGATGAGGCGCTGGCTCAGCGTGTCCCCCGAACGGTCGTCCTCCGGGCGGCGGGTATCCGACACGGTGAGGACCGCGATGTTGAGGGGAATGAAGCTGCGCGGGGCGGTCTGGTCGGCCATCGTTCGGGGTCTCCGGGTCACGGCCTCGATATGGGCCGGCCGGTTCCGGTTGTCGCCCCCACGGGCGCCTCCGAGGCCCCGCCCCTTGCGGCGCGACGCAAACTCGGCTGTGCTCCCCCGACCTCGCCGGAGACCCTTCCCCCATGCACATGTACGGCAACTGGCGCTCGGCCGCGGCCTTCCGGGTGCGGATCGCCTTGAAGCTGAAGGGCATCGCCTTCGAGGAGACCTTCATCGACCTCGACGCGGGCGACCAGCACGAGCCGGAGTTTCGCAAGATCAATCCGCAGGGCGCGGTGCCGGCGCTGTTCGACGGCGACGGGCCGCCGCTCACCCAATCGCTCGCCATCCTCGACTATCTGGAAGAGACGAGGGGCGGCGTGCGTCTCCTGCCCGAGGAGCCCCGGGCCCGGGCGCGGGCGCGTTCCCTGGCGCAGGTGGTCGCCTGCGACACCCATCCCCTCTACGTCCCCCGGGTGCGCACCTTCCTGATGGAGCAGTACGGCCTGCCCCGGGAGCGGATGCTGGACTTCCTGCGCAACGCCTTCGAGACCGGGCTCAAGACCCTGGAGACGCGGCTCGGCACGGAACCGGGGACCGGCCGGTTCTGCCAGGGGGATGCGGTGAGCCACGCCGACCTCTGCCTTGTCAGCCTCTGGGTCGGCACCGGCATCTTCGGAATCGATACGGCACCCTACCCCCATGTGGCGCGGATCGCCGAAGCCTGCCTCGCCCTGCCCGAGGTCGCCGAGGCACACCCGTTGCGTCAGCCCGGCGCCCCGGGCGTCTGATCGCTTTGTCGCGCCGGGCCCGCGCCTTCTGGTAGCGGGTGCCCCCGGCAGGCAGATGTGGCAATCGGACACCCGGTGTGTGTAAGCAGGCCGGCGTTTCAATCCCGGTTCGGGGGCAGAAAGAGTGTCGATGGTACCCGTCGAGAACGAGTCCGGCCTGCATCGCGTCGTCGTGGTCGGTGGCGGCGCCGCCGGGCTCCAGTTGGTGACGAAGCTCGGAGACAAGCTCGGCCGCGGTAAGCGTGCGCACGTCACGCTGGTCGACCGCGCGCGCACCCACATCTGGAAGCCCCTGCTCCACGAGGTCGCGGCCGGCAGCCTCGACGTCGGCCATCACGCGGTGGATTACCTGCACCACGCCCACACCCACGGCTTCCGCTACCGGATCGGGCGGATGACCGGACTCGACCGGGAGGGGCGCACCATCCAGCTCGCGGCGAGCCACGACGCCGAGGGGCGCGAGGTCACGCCCGAGCGCTCCGTCCCCTACGACACCCTGGTGATGGCGGTGGGCTCCACAACCAACGATTTCGGCACGCCGGGCGTCGCCGAGCACGCCATCGCCCTCGATACCCAGGACCAGGCGGTGCGCTTCCACCAGCGCCTCGTGAACGCCTCCCTGCGGGCCCATACCCAGGACGGACCGGTCCGGCCTGGCCAGCTTCACGTCACGGTGATCGGTGCCGGCGCCACCGGCACCGAGCTCGCCGCCGAATTGCACCGGACCCTGCGCCACGTCGTCTCCACCGGCCTCGACAGGATCGACCCGGGCAAGGATATCCGCATCACCCTCGTGGAAGCGGCCGACCGGATCCTGCCGGCGGTGCCGCAGCGCCTCTCGTCCGAGGTGATGCAGCTCCTCAACAAGATCGGCGTCGACGTGCGCGTGAAGGCACGGGTGACCGAGGTCCGCGCCGACGGCGTCCAGCTCGCTGACGGCACATTCGTCCCGTCGGAGCTGGTCGTCTGGGCGGCCGGCGTGAAGGCGCCGCCGTTCCTGCAGGGCATCGGCGGTCTGGAGACCACCCGGACCAACCAGCTCGTGGTCACCCCGACCCTGCAGACCACCCGCGACCCCGACATCTTCGCGCTCGGCGACTGCGCCTACTTGGTCGAGGCGGGATCCGACACCCCGGTGCCGCCGCGCGCCCAGGCCGCCCACCAGCAGGCCAGCCATCTCATCGGCCAGATCCAGGCCAAGATCGACGGCAAGCCGCTGAAAGCCTTCAAGTACAAGGATTTCGGTTCGCTGGTGTCGCTCGGCGAGTACTCGACCGTGGGCAGCCTGATGGGCTTCGTGCGCGGCAAGAACATGCTGATCGCCGGCCTGTTCGCCCGGATGATGTACCGCTCGCTCTACAAGATGCACGAGCAGGCGCTGCACGGGACCGCCAAGACGGCGCTCGACACCCTGGCGCGCGCGCTCACCCGCCGCACCGAGCCGCGGGTGAAGCTGCACTAGCTCTCACGGCGCGCTGCGATCGCGGGCGCCCGGGCGACCCACATGAAGGAGATCACATGATCCTGGTAAGCGTGATGTACCCCGCCGGCCCGAGCTTCGACATGGGCTACTATCTCGGCCACCACATGCCGCTGGTGCGGGAGCGCTGGTCCTCGCTGGGCCTGCACGACGCGAAGGTGATCAAGGGCACCGGCACCCCGGACGGCGGAGCCGCTCCGTTCCAGGTGATGGCGCTGCTGACCTTCGAATCGGTGGACGCCTTCAAGAAGGCCGTGGCCGCCCACGGCGAGGAGATCTTCGCCGACATCCCGAACTTCACCCAGGCGCAGGCCCAGGTGCAGATCAACGACTTCGCGGAAAACCCGTGATCGACATCGTCAAAGCCGTGCAGGAGGCGGATCTCAGCCTGGGCAGCTACGTCATCGTGCTGCGGGGTGATTCCCGCGCCCTCGACGGTCCGGAGCGGCTCACGCCGGACGCACAGGCCTGGATTGCGCAGAACGCTCCTGGCGGCCGCGTCGCCCGCGTGCGGATCCAGCTCGCCCCCTATCCGGGGGCGGTGCCGGCCGAGCGCGAGGTGACTGTGGCGGCCTTCGCGGACGCCCGGGAACTCGCCGCCTTCGCCACGACCTGGACGGTGGATCCGCTACCGGAGGATTCCGAGGAACCGGTCTGATCGGGCTGCTCCGTTCGTCCCCGCTCTCCTAAAGGGCGGCGCCCCCCTTGAGGGCGTCCTCCGCCTCGCTTCGGCGCCGCGGGGGGATCGAAGCACCGGAACCCGGCGCACGCGCCGGGTTCCGGACCATCCCGTCGAGGCGCCGCTCAGGCCGCCCGTAACTGCCGGATCGCCCGCAGGGCCGTCGCCCGTTGCACCTCCAGGCGCCGGATCAGCGGCATCAGGTCGGCGCCTGCATGGGCGGCGGCCTCGACCTCCCGGCACAGGCTCGACAGCCCGACGAAGCCGAGGAGCCCGGCGGCCGCCACCAGGGCGTGGGCGTCGTGGGCGATCTGAAGCCGGTCGGTCTCCGTCGGACGGAACCGCTCCGACAGCTCGTTGGCCAGGAGATCGAGGAGTGCGGCCACCCGGTCCGCGCCGAAGCTCGCCCTCATCTCGGTAAGCACGGCGGCGTCGAGGACGGCGGAATCAACCTCCGGGACGCGGCAGGCTTCCTCCGCTCGCGTCGGACGACGTGCCCCGGGGGCGGTCCAGCGGCTGATCGTGGCGAACAGGTCGGCCCGGCGGAACGGCTTGCCGACATGATCGTCCATCCCGGCCTCGCGCAGCTCCTCGATCTGCGCCGGGAGGACGTTGGCGGTCATGGCGACGATCGGGATGTCGCAGGCCGGGGGCGCCAGGGCGCGGATGCGGCGGGTGGCCGTCAGGCCGTCGACGCGGGGCATCTGCACGTCCATCAGCACGAGGTCGTAGGCGCGGCCCGAAGCCACGGATGTTCCGACCGCCGTGATCGCCTCGGCGCCGTCGCCCGCCACGTCCACCGCGTAGCCCTGCGATTCCAGCACCGCGCAGGCGAGTTCCTGGTTGAGCGGCACATCCTCCACGAGCAGCAAGCGGAGTCGCGGCGCGGGAGCGGGCTCAGGACCGGACGCCGGCGCCGGCGACCGCAGCGGCGCCGTGCCGGTCTCCTCCACCGGGGCGCCGTGCGTGCCGACGGTCTCGGCGCTCCGCGGGAGGACGAGGCGGAACCAGAAGGTTGATCCCTCGCCCTCGCGGCTCTCCACGCCGATCTCGCCGCCCATCAGGGTCACGAGGTGCCGCGATATGGCCAGCCCGAGCCCGGTACCGCCGAAGCGCCGGCTGATGGAGCCGTCCACTTGGCTGAAGCGCTTGAACAGGCGGTCCTGCTGCGTCGGCGCGATGCCGATGCCGGTATCGGTCACGGCGAAGCGCACGATGTCACCCGGGTTGCCGTCGGGGGCGATGCCCTGGCCCTCCCGCTCCACGATCACCGTGACGGAGCCCTCGGAGGTGAACTTCACGGCGTTGTTCAGCAGGTTGAGCAGGACCTGCCGCAACCGGCTGGCATCGCCGACCACGAAGTTCGGGAGCGCCGGATCGATCCGGGCCCCGATGGTGAGGCCGCTCCGGAGTGCGCTCCCCCGGACGATCGACACCGTGGCGTCCACCGTGGAGACCAGCGGAAACGACACCGGATCGAGGACCAGTTCGCCGGCCTCGATCTTCGAGAAATCGAGGATGTCGTTGACGACGGTGAGCAGGGCCGCCCCGGAGCTCTGGATCAGTTCCAGGCGTCGCCGATCCTCGTTCTGGATCGCGCCCTCCTCGAGGAGCAGGTCGGCGTAGCCCAGGATGCCGTTCAAGGGCGTGCGGATCTCGTGACTCATCGCGGCCAGGAACTCGCTCTTGGCCTCGCTCGCCCGCTCCGCCTCGGCGCGGGCCGCCTCCGCGTCGAAGGTGGCGGCCCGCAGAGCCGCTTCGGCCGACTTGCGCTCGGTGATGTCGAGGTGGAGGCCGACCATGCTCTGCGGCTGACCCTCGGCGCCGGAGAGCGTGCGGCCGCGAGCGTACAGCCAGCGGCCGCCCACGCGGAACTCCGCCGTGTAGGGCGTGGAGGTCTCGACCGCGCGCCGGATCTCGTTCCAGACGTCCGAGACGTCGTCGGGATGCAGGAGTGCCGTCCACTCGGCGGCGGTGACGGCGCGGGGTGCGTCGGATTCCGGCAACCCGTGCATGCGCGCGCTCTCCGGGCTGAGCGTGGCGAGTCCGGTGCGCATGTCCCAATCCCAGGTGCCGGCCTCCGCGGCGTCCAGGGCGATCCCCAACAATCCGCGGGCTTCCTCGACGGCGAGGCGCGCGGTCACGATGTCGTCCACGTCGAGGGCGGTGCCGAGCCACTCCGCCACGGCGCCGTCCGCGGCATCGAGGCGGATCGGAATCAGCGAGATCTTGTGCCACCGGAAGACGCCGTCGTGGCGCCGGATCCGCCACTGGCCGCTGAAGCCCGTGCCGGTCTCGACCGCGCGGTTCCAGGCCGCCTCCATGGCGGCGGCATCCTCCGGATGGTTGCGGGCGAGGCGTTCGGCCCGCTCCGGTCCGAGCGCCCCGTAATAGGCGTGGAACTGCGCGTTGGCGTAGGTCGCCCGCCCGTCGCCGACCCGCATGGTCCAGACCAGGAGCGGCAGCGTCTCGGCCAGGCCCCGGTAGCGCAGCTCGCTCCGGCGCACCTCGTCCTCGGCGCGCCGCCGCTCGGTGACGTCGATGAGCACGCCGACGAGGCCGGCCGCCGCGCCCTCCCCCCGGCACAGGCCCCGGACGACCACGTCGCGGATGGCGCCGTCGGGCCGCAGGAGCCGCGCCTCGAAGTCGAAGCTGGCGCGGCGGGCGACGGCATCGGCGACGATCGCTTCCAGGCGGGCCCGGTCGTCGGGATGGTAGATCAGCGCGAAATCCGCGAGGCAGGGCGGCGGCGACCGCGGGTCGCGGCCCGCGATGGCGTAGAGGCTGGCCGACCACACCGGCTGGCCGTCGGAGAGCTCCACGCGCCAGTTGCCGATATGAGCGAGCTGCTCGGCCATGGTCAGCTGGTGGTTGGCCGCCTCCTGGGCCTTCGCGCGGGCGTTGATCTCGCGGTGCTGCTCGCGGATCAGGGCCTCGCGGATCGTCGCCTGTGCGATCTCGCGATCCCGGCGCGCGTTGGCCTCGGTGAGCCGAAGGTGGGCAAGGACGACCTCGGCGAGATCGCGGAAGGCGGCCACTTCGGCCTCCGAGAGCCCGGCGCGGGGCTCCGGATCGATCAGGCAGAAGGTGCCGATCCGCAGCCCGGGCCGCAGGCTGAGCGGCAGGCCCGCGTAGAAGCGGAAGCCGTTCTCGGCGGTGACCCCCGGCAGGCCGCGGAAGCGCGGGTCGGTCCGGGCGTCGGAGACGACCAGAAGGGCGTCGCTGCGGATGGTGTGATGGCAGATGCCGTTCTCGCGCGGGATCGCCCCCGGCACGTCGATGCAGGGGGTCTTGGGCCACAGCTCGGTGTCGTCGATGAAAGCGACCAGGGCGCTGCGCACGCCGAACAAGCGGCGGGCGGTGCGGCAGACCGCGTCGAAATGCGGCTCGGGCGCCGTCCCGAGGATGCCCACGGCGTTGAGAGCGGCGAGCCGGTCCCCCTCCCTATCCGGCTGTCTCGTCACGATCCGTCTCCGGGTGGGCATGCGCCGAGCGGTGTTCGCCTCCGCGGCGGGGGAGCGATGGCGCGGCTGGGCCCGGGTTTCAAGCGTCACCGACCTGCGGCGGCGGCGCGCGCAGCCGCGCCGCCTCCAGAGCCCAGACCATGCCGAGCATCATGTAGACGTGACGCCACTTCTCGATGTCGATCTGGAAGGCCTGCAGGAAGAACATCAGCAGCGCCGGCCACACGATCTGCGCGTGCGCCCGGACCGGCGACGGTCGCGCCAGCAGCCGGAAGCCGACGACGCCCGTGGTCAGCACGAGGCCGATGAACACCGCGCCGCCGAGCCAGCCGCCGTTGGCGAAGGAGCCGATGTAGGAATTGTGCGGCTCCAGCCCAAAGACCAGGCGCCAGTGCATCGGCCCCATCCCGAACGGGCGCTCCAGCAGCATCGCGAGGCCGCGCAGCTGATTGCCGAAGCGGCCGGTCTCGCCCTGGTCGTAGTCCTGCGCCAGGGACGCACGGATCTCGAACATCTTGCGCACGTGGTCGACCGAGAGCAGGGCGATCACCGCGACCGTGCCGAGCACGAGGGTCGCGACGGTCAGGAGCACGATCCGGCGGCGCAGGCGCAGCGAGGTGCTGCCCGCGTAGACCGACCCCACCATCAGCAGCACCGCGACGACGCTCCCCGCCCAGGAGCCCCGCGAGAACGACAGGAAGATGCCCGCCACGATGATCAGCAGGCCGACGAGCGCCGCCAGGGGCCGCCGCGCGGTGCCGGTGAGCAGGCCGTGCATCAGGTAGAGGGCGCCGAGCGTCAGGAACGAGCCGAACACGTTCGGATCCTGGAAGGTGCCGGAGGCCCGGTCGTACTTGTAGAAGAGGTCCTCGATCCCGAGCCACTGCAGGTAGCCGACGATGCCGAGCGCGGCCGAGAACACGCAGCTCGCCGTGTAGGCCTTCAGCGCCAGTTCCATCCGGGCGTGCGTGTCGTCCGCGAAGAACATGGCGAAGAAGATGCAGGTGACCGCGAGGTAGATCAGCTGGACCGTCCAGGTGACCGGGAAGTCCTCGTTCAGGTACGGGAGCAGCCCCATGACGATCGCCGCCAGGTAGACGAGCAGGAGCGCGAGCAGCGGCACCATCCCGCGGTGCAGCCGCACTCCGAGGCAGAGCCACAGCAGGATCGTCGGCAGCGCCACCGCGTCGTAGGGCGACGTCTCGGAGAACGCGAAGCAGGCGAAGAAGATAAAGGCCGCGAACAGCACCTTCGCCAGGCCCTGGACGGCCGCGAGGAGCGGGATGCCGCGCGGGATTCCATCCGTCAGCCCGGAGGGAACCGGGATTCCGGGCGCTGCGGTATGGGCCATGATACGCGGGCTCCGCAGGCCGGAGACGCGGGCCCGCAGCCGCTAGACTGACCGGGAATGGTTGAGAATCGACTTCGGGGGCGAACCGGGAGCCTCTTCGATTGCGACGTTAGCATCCCCGAGCCCTCACGCGTCGCCCTCCCCCGCGTGCGCGGGTGACCCGATGGGCGCCCTCGGCGCCAGCAGGGGTCGGGAGACGGGAACCCGGGTCCAGGCAGAAGCGGAGCCTTCAACGCAGGGCAGAGCCCTGTCCTGCACCGTGGCTCCCCCGGCTTGCTACGCAGGTCCTTCGCCCCCGCAGGGAGGGGCGGGAGAGCCGCGCCCTGCCCCTCCACGCCTCACACCCGGCAGCTCTCGAAACCCTCCCGGATCGCCGCCTCGTCGAGGTTTCGGCCGATGAACACCACCCGGGAGACCCGCTCCTCATCCGGCTTCCAGTCGCCCTGAACGTCCCCGTCGAGGATCATGTGCACGCCCTGGAAGACGAAGCGCTTCGGCTCGTTCGGGAAGGCCACGATCCCCTTGCAGCGCAGGATGTCGGGGCCCTGGACCTGGGTCAGGTTCGAGATCCACGGCATGAACTTCTCGGGATCGACTTCTCCCTCGATCCGCGCCGAGATCGAGCGGATGTCCGAATCGTGATGGTGGTGGTGCCCCTCCTCCAGGAAGTCGGGCTCGACGTCGAGGATGCGGTCGAGGTCGAAGGCGTTGCGCTCCAGCACGGCCTCGAGGGGTACCGCGCAGTTCTGGGTGCGGTGGAGCTTGGCCAGCGGGTTGATGGTGCGGATCTCGGCCTCGACCCGGTCGAGGTCGGCCGGCGCCACGAGGTCGCTCTTGTTGAGCAGGATCACGTCCGCGAAGGCGATCTGGTTCTTCGCCTCGGGAGCGTCTTTCAGGCGGGCGGAGAGCCACTTGGCGTCGGCCACCGTCACCACCGCGTCGAGGCGGGCGGCCTCGCCCACGTCCTGGTCGACGAAGAAGGTCTGGGCCACGGGCGCCGGGTCGGCGAGGCCGGTGGTCTCGACGATGATCGCGTCGAACTTGCCGCGGCGCTTCACCAGCCCGTCCATGATGCGGATCAGGTCGCCGCGTACCGTGCAGCAGACGCACCCGTTGTTCATCTCGAACACTTCCTCGTCGGCGCCGACGACGAGATCGTTGTCGATGCCGATCTCGCCGAACTCGTTGACGATCACGGCGTAGCGCTTGCCGTGGTTCTCGGTGAGGATCCGGTTGAGGAGCGTGGTCTTGCCGGCGCCGAGGTAGCCGGTCAGCACGGTCA
Source organism: Methylobacterium longum (assembly GCF_022179385.1). Lineage (GTDB taxonomy): Bacteria > Pseudomonadota > Alphaproteobacteria > Rhizobiales > Beijerinckiaceae > Methylobacterium > Methylobacterium longum. The sequence goes on from NZ_BPQS01000007.1 coordinate 180,356, forward strand.
CGGGGATCTTGCCGGCGGTCGATCCAGCAAGTGATGCCCCTTGGGCAGAGGCGGCGCTCGTATCGGTCATGACGGGTTCTTCGTGGCGGAGAGGATCGGGCAGGCCGTGTCAGGCGAGGCACGCCCGCGACCGTTGTCATATTGTAACAGATTCCGTCAAAGGAAGACGGGGCCACACGGTTTCGCGACCGGGGCTGCCGGTCGATTGCGAGTCGGAGAAGCTTTGCTCTAGGCAGATCGCGTCACGCGGAATGTTCCGCACGCTCTGCCATAGAAAAGCACCTGCGGTCGCATTGATGTGAGCGGCGTCCCGACGCGGCGCGTGTCTTCGTCGGTCAGCCCGGTTCCTGAAGATCATCCCATGGACGCCCGAAACCCGCTGGAACAGGACGAGGCCATCACCGCGCCCAGGCGCCGGTGGCCGGCCCTCGTGGTCGCGCTGGTGCTCGTCGGAACTGCGGCCGGCTTGGCCTTCGCCTTCCCGGACCGCGCCCGCGAGGCCGCGTCCGGGCTCGTCGCCTCGCTGACCGGGCTGTTCGCGCCGAGCAACCCCGATCCGGGCCTCGACATGCAGAAGGCCGGCCCAGTCGAACGGATCTTCCGGCCCACCAAGGAGCAGCGCGCCGCCTTCGAGATCCTGCCGGTCGCCACGCAGGTGTTCCGGCCGGAGGGATCGGCCGAGGGGCGCATCGCCCTCAACGACGACGACAACGTGCCGGTGGTCTCGCCCTACGCGGGCCGGGTGACCAAGGTTCTGGTCCGGGCGGGCGACGACGTGAAGGCCGGCGACGTGCTCCTGACGCTTGAGGCCACCGATATGGTCCAGGCGCAGAACGATTATCAGGCGGCGCTGAACAACCTGCAGAAACAGCAGGCGCTGCTGAAGCTCGATCAGACCATCGCGGCGCGCCAGCAGGAGCTGTTCCAGGCCCATGCGGTGGCGCTGAAGGACTACCAGTCGGCGCAGAACGACGTGATCGCCGCCCAGAGCGACCTGAAGACCGCCGAGGCCGCCCTCGACGCGGTGAAGAACCGCCTGCGGCTGCTGGGCAAGTCCGACGCCGAGATCGCCGCCTACGAGAAGAAGGGCACGATGAGCCCGGAGACCCAGATCCGGGCACCGATCCCCGGCACGATCGTGCAGCGGAAGGTGGGCATCGGCCAGTATCTCTCGGCCTCCAGCGATCCAGTCTTCGTGATCGGCGACCTGTCCACGGTCTGGCTGGTCGCCAATGTCCGGGAGAGCGAGATTCCGAAGATCCGCATCGGCCAGGAGGTCGAGGCGAAGGTGGCGGGCTTCGGCGCGCGGGTCTTCAAGGCGCGGGTGAACTACATGGCCGCCAGCCTCGACGCGGCCACGCGGCGGCTCGCCGTGCGCAGCGAGGTCGACAACCCCGACCGGGTGCTGCGCCCCGAGATGTTCGCCACCTACACGATCGTCACCGGCAAGGGCGAGCCGGCCCCCAGCATTCCCGTGGCCGCCATCGTGTACGAGGGGGACCGCACCCATGTCTGGGTGGCCCGGCCGGACGGGGCCGTGGAGGCGCGCGACATCAAGCTCGGCCTGATCAACGGCGACAACGCCCAGGTCACACAGGGGCTGCGCGCCGGCGAGCAGGTCGTCACCCGCGGCGCGCTGTTCATCGACCGGGCCGCCACCGGCGACAAGGCGTCCTGAGCGGGGATCCGGTCCGATGAACGCCCTGATCGCCTTCTCGCTGCGCCAGCGCGTGCTGGTCGTGCTGCTGTTCGTGATGATGCTGGGCATCGGCTACGGCGCCTACACGCAGCTCAACATCGAGGCCTATCCCGATCCGGTTCCGCCGCTCGTCGACGTGATCACCCAGAACCCGGGCCAGTCGGCCGACGAGATCGAGCGCTACATCACCATCCCGCTGGAAGTGGCGCTCGCCGGCATCCCCAACGCCCAGGTGGTGCGGACGATCTCGCTGTTCGGCCTCTCCGACGTGAAGGTCCAGTTCAACTACGAGTACACGTACGAGCAGGCGCTGCAGCGGGTGCTCAACCGCCTGTCGCAGGCGCCGACGCTGCCCAACGGGGCGACGCCGCAGATCTCGCCGACGAGCCCGGTGGGCGAGATCATGCGCTACAAACTCGTCGGCCCGGCGGGCTACTCTCCGATGGACATGAAGACCCTGCAGGACTGGGTGCTGCAGCGCAGGTTCAAGGCGATCCCCGGCGTGGTCGATGTGACCGCCTTCGGCGGCAAGGCCAAGGAATACGAGGTGGCGGTCGACCTGAACCGCCTCCAGGCCCAGGGCCTGACGCTCGTCCAGCTGACGACGGCGCTCAACAACGCCTCGATCAACGTCGGCGGGCAGACGCTCAATGTCGGCCAGCAATCGGCGGTGGTGCGCGGCATCGGCCTGATCCGCGACATGGACGACATCAGGGATACGATGATCAGCCTCGTCAACGGCACGCCGGTGCTGGTGCGGGACGTGGCCGAGGTGCGCGTGTCGAACGCGCCGCGGCTCGGCATCGTGGGCCACGACGACGCGTCCGACATCGTCGAGGGCATCGTGCTGATGAGCCGCGGCGGCCAGAGCCTGCCGACCCTGCAGCGCGTCGAGGCCGAGATCGACAAGATCAACGCGTCCTCGATCCTGCCGCCCGACGTGAAGATCGAACGGATCTACGACCGGTCCGGCCTGATCCACACCACGACCCACACCGTGATGCACAACCTCGTCTTCGGCGTGGTGCTGGTCTTCGTGGTGCAGTGGCTGTTCCTCGGCTCGCTCACCAGCGCGATCATCGTGGCGGCCACGATCCCGTTCGCCCTGGGCTTCGCGATCCTGATCCTCGTCGTGCGCGGGGATTCGGCGAACCTGCTGTCGCTCGGCGCCATCGATTTCGGCCTGATCGTCGACGCCACCGTGATCATGGTCGAGAACGTGTTCCGGCACATCGCCGAACCCGACCACGTGAAGGGCGAGGCGCCTCCCGCCGGCCTGACCGGCCGGCTCGGCACCATCGCGGTGGCCGGGCGCGAGGTGAACCGGGCGATCTTCTTCTCGGCCACGATCATCATCGTCGGCTTCCTGCCACTGTTCACGATGACGGGCGTCGAGGGCCACATCTTCGGGCCGATGGCCAAGACCTACGCGTACGCCCTTCTGGGCGGGCTGCTGGCGACCTTCACGGTGTCGCCCGCCCTCTCCGCGCTGATCCTGCCCAGGAAACTGGAGGAGCGCGACACGCTGATCGTGCGGCTCCTGCGCTTCGGCCACAAGCGCATCCTGGCCTTCGGACTGCGCAACCGCATCCTGTCGCTCGCGGTGATGCTGGCGATCCTGCTGGCCTCGGGTCTCGTGGCGCGCAATCTCGGCCTGGAGTTCCTGCCGCGCCTCGAGGAGGGCAACCTGTACGTGCGCGGCACGATGCCGGCCTCGATCTCGCTGGAGGCCGGCAACGCCTACGTCCAGCGCATGCGCAAGATTTTCCAGGAGGTCCCCGAGGTCGTCACCGTGCTGTCGCACCAGGGCCGGCCGAACGACGGCACCGACGCCACCGGCTTCTTCAACGTCGAGCTCCTGGCGCCGCTCAAGCCTATCGACCAGTGGCGGAAGGGGCTCGACAAGGAGACCCTGATCCAGACCCTGAGCAAACAACTAGGAGACGAATTTCCAGGCATCGAGTTCAACTTCTCGCAGTATATCGAGGACAACGTCCAGGAAGCGGCCTCGGGCGTGAAGGGCGAGAACTCGGTGAAGGTCTACGGCAACGACCTCGCTCAGCTCACCAAGACCGCCAACGCCGTCAAGGCGGCGCTCGGCACCGTCCAGGGCGTCACCGACCTGTCCGTGTTCGAGTCGCTGGGCCAGCCGACGGTGCGGATCGACGTCGACCGTCACAAGGCCGCCCGCTACGGCCTGTCGATCGGCGACGTGAACACCACGATCCAGGCGGCGATCGGCGGCCAGACCGCGGGCGACCTCTACGAGTACGGCTCCGACCGGCACTTCCCCATGCGGGTGCGCCTCGCCAAGGAGTACCGCTCGTCGCTCGCCGGCATCCGCAACATCGCGGTCGGCGCGCAGAACCCCAACGGCGGCGTCATCCAGGTGCCGCTCTCCGAGATCGCCGACGTGGACCTCGTCTCGGGCGCCTCGTTCATCTACCGCGAGGATCAGGAGCGCTACATCCCGGTGAAGTTCTCGGTGCGCGGCCGGGACCTCGGCAGCGCCGTGATCGAGGCGCAGCGCAAGGTCGCCGACGCGGTGGACCTGCCGCCGGGCTACCGGCTGGAATGGGTCGGGCAGTTCACCAACCTGAAGGAGGCGGCGGCCCGCCTGAGCCTCGTGGTGCCGCTGACGCTGCTGCTGATCGCGCTGCTCCTCTACATCAACTTCTCGTCGGTGGCCGACATGCTGCTGACCCTGTCGGTGATCCCGATGGCGATGATCGGCGGCATCTTCGCCCTGTTCCTGACCGGGACGCCGTTCTCGATCTCGGCGGCGATCGGCTTCATCGCGCTGTTCGGCATCTCGACCATGGAGGGCGTGATCCTGCTCGCCTACTACAACCAGCTCCTCGACGAGGGCTGGAAGCGGCAGGAGGCGGTCTGGCAGGCGGCCGTGGTGCGGATGCGCCCGGTGATGATGACCTGCGTGGCCGCCTGCGTCGGCCTGCTGCCGGCGGCGGTCTCCACCGGCATCGGCTCGCAGGTGCAGAAACCCCTGGCGCTCGTGGTGGTGGGCGGCATCATCCTGGCACCGAACCTGATCCTCGTGATCGTGCCGGTGCTGATCGCCCTTTTCTCCCGCCGCCAGCCGAATCCGGATGCCCGGGCGCGGACCGAGCACCGGGCCGCCGCGTGAGCCGGTTCCGGATGGGCAGGCGGCGCGTTGCAGGGGGGCCACAACGTCCCGGTCGCGCGCGTGGCCCGGCGGCGGCCGCATTGACTCGGACGCGCCCCGCGCCGCTCTACCGGGGTGGGGTTTTCGGGGGCGGGATGGTGAGCTTTGCGCCGAGCCGGTGCGGACGGGCGGCCGCTTTGCTGGCCGCATCCCTGTGCCTGTCGGCCTGCGCGGTCGGCCCGAACTTCGTGCCGCCCGAGGCGCCTCCGGTCGGTCGCTACACCCGGGAGCCCCTGCAGAATCCGTCCGCGGCCGACAACATCCGCACCCGCCAGGGCGGCTCGGCGGACCAGAGCTTCGTCTCCGGCGCCGACATTCCCGGCCGGTGGTGGACCCTGTTCCACTCGAAGGCGCTGAACCGCATCGTCGAGCAGGCCCTGGCCAACAACCCGACTCTGGAGGCCGCGCAGGCCTCGCTGCGGGTGGCGCAGCAGAATACCCTCGCCCAGAAGGGCACGCTCTACCCGAGCCTCACCGCGACGCCGCAGATCCAGGGCGCCCTGGCGCCCGGCCTCGACCTGCAATCGCCGCTCAACAACCAGACCCAGTATCTCTACAGCCTGTCCACGCCGCAGGCGGTGGTCTCCTACAATCCGGATGTGTTCGGCGGGAACCGCCGCCAGATCGAGTCGCTGGAGGCCGCCACCCAGAACCAGCGCTTCCAGCTGGAGGCGGCCTACCTCAGCCTCACCGCCAACGTCGTGGCCGCCGCCATCCAGGAGGCGGCCCTCCGGGCGCAGATCGACGCGACCCGCAAGGTGATCCAGGCGCAGACCGAGGTGCTGCAGCTCTACAACAAGCAGCTCTCGCTCGGGCAGATCGCGGGCGCCGACGTGGTGCAGCAGCAGGCCGCCCTGGCGCTGTCGCAGCAATTGCTGCCGCCGCTGGAGAAGGCGCTGGCCCAGCAGCGCAACCTGCTGACCGCGCTCGCCGGTCGGCTGCCCTCCGACGAGATTCCCGAGACCTTCGACCTGTCCGCCCTGCGGCTGCCGACCAAGCTTCCGGTGAGCCTGCCGTCGCGGCTCGTGCAGCAGCGGCCCGACGTGAAGGCCGCCGAAGCCCTGGTCCAGGAGGCGAGCGCCAATGTCGGCGTCGCCGTGGCCAACCGCCTGCCGCAGTTCAGCCTGACCGCCACGGGCGGATCCAGCGCGACGCGGATCGCGCAGGTGGCCGCACCGGGGGCCGCGTTCTTCACGATCATCGGGCAGGCGACGGCGCCGATCTTCGATGCCGGCACCCTGTTCCGGCGCCAGCGCGCCTCCGAGGAATCGCTGACGCTGGCGCAGGCGCAGTACAAGGCGACCGTCATCACCGCCTTCCAGAACGTGGCCGACGCCCTGCGGGCGCTCCAGGCCGACGCCAGGGCGGTGGCCGCCGCCGACGCCGCGGTGAGCGCGACGAACCAGAGCCTCGGCCTGATCCGCAAGCAATACACGGCGGGCGCGGTCACCTCCTCGCAGGTTCTGATCGCCCAGCAGGGCTACCTCTCCGCGCTGGTGACCTCGGCGGGCGCGCGCGCCACCCAGTACGCCGACACCGCGGCCCTGTTCGTGGCCCTGGGCGGCGGCTGGTGGAACCGCGCCGACGTGGCGCCGCCCCCGCCCGAGACGGATCCGCTGAAGTTCCTGTGACGGGCCCCCGGCCGCGTCAGGTGTACATCGCGATGGCGTCCTGCAGCATCTGGTCGGTGGTGCTCATGACCTTGGTGTTGGCCGTGTAGGCCTGCTGGGTCTCGATCATCTTCGAGAACTGGTCGGAGATGCCGGCGTTCGATTGCTCCACCGAGCCGGGCGTGAGGGTCGCGCCGTTGAGGCCGTAGCTCGGCGTGCCGGACCGGCCATTGGCCACGTAGGTCCCGCCGTCGAGGGAGGTCAGATTGTCCTGCAGGCCGAACTGCGCGAGCGTCAGCGACCCCAGCGCCACGGGGCTGCCATCCGCGGCGGTGCCCGTGAGGGTGCCGGCCGGCGAGACCGCGAGACTCGACAGGGTGTTGGCGCCGGTCGGGACTTGGACCGGGGTCGTCGCCGAGGGTCCGGCGAACAGGTAGTAGCCCGCGCCGTTGGTGAGATAGCCGCTGGCATCGGGCGCGAAGTCGCCGCGCCGCGTGTAGCCGGTCTCGCCGGTGAAATCCGGGCTGTCGGTCGTCCCGTTGTTCTCTCGGACGATGAAGTAGCCGTTGCCCGAGATGGCGAGGTTGGTCGACACGCCGGTCGACTGCACCGTGCCCTGGATGTTGAGGGTGTTGCGCGTGCTCGAGCCCACGCCGCCCGCCGGCTGCGTGCCGCCCTCGGTTTGGGCCAGCAGGTCGGCGAAGTGCGTCTCCGTGGTCTTGAACCCCGCCGTCTGGGTGTTGGCGATGTTCCCGGAGATGTTGTTCAGGGCGAGCGACTGCGCCGAGGCGCCGGAAATCGAGTTCGAGAGCGCGGCGAACAGGCCCATCGGGGATCTCCCTTCGCGGGATCGGGACAGACCGATCCGACGGGGGATCATAAGCGCGCCCTATGGTTAACCGGCGGTGTGTGACGGCATGTTGCCGATCCGGCGCCCGGGTCCAGGTCCGCGGCGTGACGCACGCGCCGTCGTGGCGAGCGGAGCGGCGCGATCCCGCGGCGCCATGTCGGCCGGTGTCGTGCGGCCCGGGATCGCTTCGCCGCGCCCGCGATGACGGGGACGAGGGGGAGCCTCACGCCCCGATCACGCTCAGCACGATCTCCCGCCGGTGCGGCCGGTCGCGGTGCTCGATCAGGTAGATCCCCTGCCACGTGCCGAGGGCCAGGCGCCCGTCGATCAGAGGGACGGTCAGGGCCGAATCGGTGATCAGGGTGCGGATATGCGCCGGCATGTCGTCCGGCCCCTCGGCACCGTGGACGTAGCCGGCATGCCGCGGCGCGAAGCCGTCCAGAGCGGCCATCAGGTCGGTCTGGACGTCGGGGTCGGCATTCTCCTGGATGGTGAGCGAGGCCGAGGTGTGCCGGCAGAACACCGTCACCAGCCCGTCCCGGACGCCGCTGCCGCGCACGAACGCCACCACGGCGGCGGTGAAATCCGTGAAGCCCGGCCCCGCGGTCGCGATGGTCAGCCGCCCGCTGGCGTGCCGCTCCACCGGACCTGCGGCCATCGTCTCCACCGGACCGATCTTGCCCTGCTTCATGCGGAGGTCTCCATCAGGGTCGCCCCCGGAGCGATCTCCCGTTCGCCCCGGGCCAGGATCCGCTCCAGCACGTCGATCCGGTCGGCCTCCGCGGGCGGCTTGTCCCAGCGGATGCGGCTGACCCGCGGGAAGCGCATCGCCACCCCCGATTTGTGCCGGGTCGAGCGCTGCACGCCCTCGAAGGCGATCTCGAGGACGAGACCCGCCTCGCGGCCGTGGGCGACCTCGCGCACGGGGCCGAAGCGCTTGGTGGTGTTGTTGCGGACGTAGCGGTCGAGCTTGGCGAGTTCCGCGTCGGTGAAGCCGTGATAGGCCTTGCCCACCGGCACCAGCTCGTCGCCGCCTTCGGGGGCCGCCCGCCAGACCCCGAACGTGTAGTCCGAGTAGAAGGACGAGCGCTTCCCGTGCCCGCGCTGGGCGTACATCATCACGGCGTCGACGATGTGGGGCTCGCGCTTCCACTTCCACCACGGTCCCTTGGGACGGCCCGGCAGGTAGGGGCTGTTCAGGCGCTTGAGCATGACGCCCTCGATGGCGTCGGCGTCCTCGCCGGCGCCGACCGAGGCCGGGTCCGCGCGGGCGGCCGCCAGCGCCTCCCAATCGGCGAAGGGCACGAGCGGCGAGATGTCGATCCGCGCGTGGTCGAGGCGGGTCACCAGCGCCTCCAGCTTCTCCCGTCGGACCGCGAAGGGCTCGGCCCTCAGGTCGTCGCCCGCGAGGGTCAGGAGGTCGTAGGCACGGACATGGGCGGGGAACTCCTCCAGGAGCTTAGCCGTCACCGCCTTCCGGTTCAGGCGCTGCTGGAGCACGTTGAAGCTCTGCACGCGGCGCTCGCGCAGGATCAGCAGCTCGCCGTCCAGCGACCCCGTGAAGGTGATGGCCTCGGCGAGATCCGGGAACGCCCCGGTGATGTCCTCGCCGGTGCGGGAATAGACCTTTCCGACCTGCTGGCCGGCCTTGTCGCGCCCGCCGACGAGCTGGACGCGGATGCCGTCCCACTTCCACTCGGCCGAGAAGGCGTCCGGCTCCAGCTTCTCGAGGTCGGCCTCCTCCTCGATCGGGTGGGACAGCATCGGCGGGCGAAACGGGGCGGGGTTCAGGGTCTCGGGCCGCGCGGCCCGGCCCTCGACCCAGGCGAACAGGGTCTCGAACGGCGGCGTCAGCCCGTGCCAGACCTCCTCGACGGCGTCGGCGTCGTGGTCGCCCAGTGCGCCCACCGCCGTCTTGGCGAGCCGGGCCGAGACGCCGACCCGCAGGTTGCCGGTGACGAGCTTCAGCAGCGCCCAGCGCCCGGTCTCGTCGAGGGCGTCGAGCCACTCGGCGAGGTGCCGGGGCAGTTCGCGCTTGGGGATGGTCGCCAGCGTCCCGACGACCTCCGCCAGGGTCGGGACCTGCGGCGGCGGGTTGTTGTGGCCGGGGCCCGGCTCCCGCGGCGCCTCCGCCGGTCCCGGCCAGATCAGCGCCGTGGTCTCCGCGAGATCCCCGACGTAGTTGTGCGAGAGCCGGAACAGCACCGGGTCGATCCGCTCCTCCACCAGCCCCCGGATCAGGGCCGGCTTGGCCTCGCGAAAGCTCAGTGTGCCGGTCATGGCGCCCAGCGCGTAGCCGCGCTCCGGGTCGGGCGTGCGGGAAAAGTAATCCTGCAGCATCCGCAGCTTGGCGTTGCGGCGCGGCTCATAGGCGAGGCGGTCGAGCAGATGGGCGAAATCGTTCATGCCGCCGTCTCCGCCTCGGAGACCGCTTCGGCCTCCCCGTCGTCGCCGTAGCCCAGCAGATGCAGCGGCCGGGCCTTGATCCCCTGCGTTCCGCACCAGTGGACCAGGGCGTCCTCCTGCCCGTGCGTGACCCAGACCTCTTCGGCGCCGGTCTCGCGGACGGTGCGGCACAGGTCCGGCCAGTCGGAATGGTCGGAGATCACCAGCGGCAGCTCGACGCCCTTCTGGCGGGCGCGGGCGCGGACCCGCATCCAGCCCGAGGCGAAGCAGGTCACCGGATCGGGGAACTTGCGCGACCACAGATCCTGGATCGACGAGGGCGGGCAGATCACGATCGCGCCGTGCAGGTCCTTGCGCTCGGCTGCGACCACCTTGGGGGTTTCGCCCAGCGGCACGCCCTCCTCCTTGTAGAGGGCGGTGAGCTTCTCCATCGCCCCGTGGAGGTGGATCGGCCGGTCCCAGCCCTCCTCCCGCAGGAGCGCCATCACCCGCTGCGCCTTGCCGAGGGCGTAGGCGCCGACGATGTGGGCCCGCTCCGGGAACAGCCGGACCGATTCGAGGAGCTTGCGGACCTCGTCCCGCGTGTCCGGATGGGTGAAGACCGGCAGGCCGAAGGTCGCCTCGGTGATGAACACGTCGCACGGCACCACCTCGAAGGGCAGGCAGGTCGGGTCCGGCGCCCGCTTGTAGTCGCCCGAGACCACCACCCGGGCCCCGTCCCGCTCGATGGCGATCTGCGCCGAGCCGAGGACGTGGCCGGCGGGCGCGAAGCGCACGGTGACGTCGCCGACGCGGATCGCCGCGCCGAGCCGCGCCTCCTGCCGCTGGCGGCAGAACTCCGCGCCGTAGCGCACCGCCATGATCCGCAGGGTCTCGGGCGTCGCCAGCACTTGGCCGTGGCCCGCCCGGGCATGATCGGCATGGCCGTGGGTGATGAGCGCGCGCTCCACCGGCCAGGTCGGATCGACGTGGAAGCGCCCGAGGGGGCAGTAGAGACCCTCGCGGGTCAGGGTGAGGAGGTCGCTGGCGCGTGTCGGCATCGGGCCCGTGCTGCCGGTGGTATCCGCCGGTGGCCCCAGTATATAGGCACCCCCGACCCGGCAGACGCATGGCCTCGCAGCTCAGTTCCGGCGACATCCTCGCCGATCGCCGCTATCGCTACGCGGAAGCCTGCTTGGCCGAGGGCGATTACGGCGGGGCCGCCGACCTCGCCGCGCAGGCCCTGGAGATCGCGCCGCGCTACGCGCCGGCGTGGCTGCTCCTCGGGCGGGCCCGGGAGGGACTGGCGGCGGCGGGCGGGTCGCCGGACCTGCGCGACGCGGCGGTCCGGGCCTACGCGTGCGCCCTCGACATCGACCCGGACGACACCCTGGGCGTGCGGGCGCACCTCGCCCGCCTGGGCGTCGCCGACGGCCGGCCGATCCTCACCCCCGCCTACGTCAGGGCCCTGTTCGACGGCTACGCGCCGCGCTTCGAGCGCCACCTCGTCGACGGCTTGACCTATGTCGGTCCCGAACTCGTCCGGAACGCCCTGCCGCCGGAACCACGGCTTTTTGCCCGGGTGCTCGACCTCGGCTGCGGCACGGGCCTGATGGGCGCGGCGATCCGCGACCGGGCCGGTCACCTCACGGGCGTCGATCTCGCGCCCGGGATGCTGGCGCTGGCGCGCGCCAAGTCCCGGGAGGGCCGGCCGCTCTACGACCGCCTGGCCGAGGGCGAGTTGACCGCGTTCCTGGCCGGCGAGGCGGCGGCCTCCGCCGATCTCTGCATGGCCGCCGACGTCCTCATCTACGTGGCGGATCTGGCGCCCGTCGTGGCGGAGATGGGCCGCGTGCTCCGGCCGGGCGGCCTCGCCGCCTTCACGGTCCAGTCGCACGACGGACCGGGGGTCGCGCTCGGCGCGGACGGCCGTTACGCCCACGCGGATGCCCATACGGAGGCGGCAGCCCGCGACGCCGGCTTCGCGCTCCTCACGCTGGAGCCCGCCGCGGTTCGGACGGAGGCCGGGCGGCCGGTGCCGGGCCGCGTCGTTGTGTTGCGCCGCACAGCGGCATGAAACCGCTTGGCTGTTCGTCCATTGTCAGTCGGTCGCGACAGGCGCGGCCGCTGTATCGGGGGATCAGCATGGCGAATTACGGCAGTCGGACAGGTCGGGAGACGCCGGAGCGAAGACCCGATCCGCCGGCGGACAAGTCCTTTCCGGCCGATCCGCGAACCCGGATCCCCTTCGCCATCGCCCTGGCCACGCTGGCGGGCTGCGCCGACTCCATCGGCTTCCTGGAATTCTCGCAGCTCTTCATGTCGTTCATGTCGGGCAACACCACGCGCTTCGGCGTGGCGGTGTCGAACGGCGACTGGGAGAACGTCACCCGGGTCGCCAGCACCATCAGCATCTTCTGCTTCGGCGCCTTCCTGGGCACGCTGATCGCCGCCTGGGTCGGGCGCTGGCGCCTCGCCGTCCTCCTGACCCTGCAGGCGCTGCTGCTCGCCGGCGGGCTGCTGATGCCCTGGGGCACCTTCGCCTACCCGCTGCACGCCTATCCGATCGTGCTGGCCCTCGGGCTCCAGAATGCGACGCTTCAGGACGAGGGCGGCCGTTCCCTGGCGCTCACCTACGTCACCGGCGCGGTCGTGCGCTTCGGCACCGGCTGCGCCAACCTGCTGCTCGGCACCGTGGCCCCGTCCTTCTGGATCCAGGCGCCGCTCTGGGCGGGCCTCAGCACCGGCGCGGTGATCGGCGGCCTGCTCGACATCCGCTACGGCGAGTCGGCCTTCCTGTTCCCGGCCGCGCTGGCCGCCGTCCTGGCGCTGATCGCGATCGCCCTCACCCTCGCCAAGCCGGGCAGCACCCTGGTGGCGGGCTCGTCCCCCGCCCCCGACGCGAGCCCGAAGGCCCAGGTGATCGACGCGATCCACTGAGACGGGCGGCGACGCGTCTCAGCCGTCGGAATCGCGGAAGCTGCCCCGGCCCTGCTTGATCGTGGCGCGGTTCTTCTTGGCGCCGATCCGCCGCTCCTGCGAGCCCCGCGTCGGCTTCGTCGGGCGGCGGATCGGTGGCGGCGGCTTGGCCGCCTCCGCCACGAGATCGACGAGCCGCTGCAGGACGTCGGCCCGGTTGCGCTCCTGCGTCCGGTGCCGCTGCCCGGCGAGGACGAGGACGCCGTCCTTGGTCATGCGCCGGCCGGCGAGCCGCACGAGGTTGGCCTTCACCCGCTCGTCGATGGCGGTCGAGGCGAGCGCGGCCCAGCGGAGCTGGACCGCGGTCTCGACCTTGTTGACGTTCTGGCCACCCGCGCCGGAGGCGCGCATGAACGACAGCTCGATCTCGTCGTCCGCGATGGCGATGCGCGGCGTCACCCGCAGGGACATGGCGGCCTCCCGGATGCGGCGACCGCGCGGGACGCCGGATCGTCCGGCGCGAGGCCGACGACCCGGCAGGTGCAGATCGGTGCGCCCGTCACCATATCCCGTCCGTGATCCGCTGCCTGCTCAACGCGCCCGTCTGGAATGGTCCGCGGCGTCATCGCGGGCGCCGCGAAGCGCCCCGGTGGAGCCCGCCGACGACGGCCGCGCCGCGCAAGCTCGAAGCGCGGCTCGCCGAACGCCCGCGGGACCGGTTCAGGCGGCCTCGGCGGGCGTGCGGGCCCGGAGCGCAAGGGCGTGCAGCCCCCGCTTGAACGCGTCGTCGAGCAGCGCGTTCACCAAGCGATGCCGCTCGACGCGGCTCTTGCCCTCGAACGCCGACGCGACGATGTCGAGCCGGTAATGGGTCTCGCCCCCCGGCCGTGCCCCGGCATGGCCGGCATGCAGATGCGACTCGTCGATCACGTCGAGCCGCGCCGGCGCGAGCTGCTCCTGCAGCCGCGCCTCCATCCAGTCCCGCAGGGTGCCGCCCGCGCCCACACCGTCAGCCATCGTGCCCTCGCGTCGTGTTCGTCGGCTGCCGTCAAGCCCGATCCCGCGCATGCGTCATCAGGCCCGGTGCCCTTGTGTCTCAGGTCCGCCCCCTCATAATCGGCCCGTCATGGATCTCAACTCGCGCCTGTTCGACAGCATCCGGATCAAACCGTCCTGCGACGAGCCGAAGGCCGCCGCCGAGACCGGCTGCGAGAGCCCGGGCTGCACGCAGCCGGGCCTGTACCGGGCGCCGAAGGGCCGCAAGGCCGAGGGCCAGTACTGGCGCTTCTGCATGGATCACGTCCGCGCCTACAACGCCACGTACAACTACTTCGACGGCATGAACGATGCCGCCGTGCAGGCCTACCAGAAGGACGCGATCATCGGCCATCGCCCGACCTGGGCGATGGGCGTGAACCGGACGGGCGAGGCCAAGCCGGCCGACGAGCCGGTCCGCGACTGGGCCTATGTCGATCCCCTCGGCATCCTGCGCGGCGAAGGCGTCGGCGAGGCCCGCCGCCGGGCCCGCGAGCCCGAGCCGCAGAAGCCCCGCCACTCGGCCGCGGTCCGCCGGGCCCTCGACGTGATGGGTCTCGAGGAGGGCGCCGATACGGCCGCCATCAAGGCGCAGTACAAGACCCTGGTGAAGCGCTTCCACCCGGACGCCAACGGCGGCGACCGCTCCTTCGAGGAGCGGCTGCGCGACATCATCCGCGCCCACGACGTGCTGCGCGGGGCCGGCCTCTGCTGACGCGGCACGAAGGATGCAGGGCGGTTCGCATCTAGGATAGGGCAAACCACGCGGCGCAGCCCTATATGAGGGCGAGGCCGGTCGGTGGCGCACCCGCGCGCCGCCGTCTAAGGATGGCTCCGCCCCGCCGCGGAGGCCCGGCTCGACGTTCTTCCGCGCGGATGCTTCACTGTTTGGGAGTGGAGCGCCCGCGCCTCACGAGGTTCCGAATGCTCTCTGACGATACGCCCGCCGCGCAGCCCGACCGCACCGTCTCCGTCCGCGAGGTCTTCGGCATCGACCTCGACCTCAAGGTCCCGGCCTACGCCGAGGCCGAGGAGCACGTCCCGGATCTCGATCCCGATTACATCTTCGATCGGGAGACGACGCTCGCCATCCTGGCCGGGTTCGCCCGCAACCGCCGCGTGATGGTCACCGGCTATCACGGCACCGGCAAGTCGACCCATATCGAGCAGGTCGCCGCCCGCCTGAACTGGCCCTGCATCCGGATCAACCTCGACAGCCACGTGTCGCGCATCGACCTCGTCGGCAAGGACGCCATCGTCCTGCAGGACGGCAAGCAGGTCACCGCCTTCCAGGACGGCATCCTGCCCTGGGCCCTGCAGAACAACGTCGCCCTCGTGTTCGACGAGTACGATGCCGGCCGCCCGGACGTGATGTTCGTGATCCAGCGCGTGCTGGAGCTGTCGGGCCGCCTGACGCTTCTGGACCAGAAGCGCGTCATCCGCCCGCACCCGGCCTTCCGGCTGTTCGCCACCGCCAACACGGTGGGCCTGGGCGACACGTCCGGCCTCTATCACGGCACGCAGCAGATCAACCAAGGCCAGATGGACCGCTGGTCGATCGTCACCACGCTGAACTACCTGCCGCACGACCGCGAAGTCGACATCGTGCTGTCGAAGGCGGTCCACTATCGGGGCGACCAGGGTCGCGACATCGTCAACCGGATGGTGCGCGTGGCGGATCTCACGCGCAACGCCTTCATGAACGGCGACCTCTCCACCGTCATGAGCCCGCGCACGGTGATCACCTGGGCCGAGAACGCCGACATCTTCAAGGATATCGGCTTCGCCTTCCGGGTGACCTTCCTCAACAAGTGCGACGAGCTGGAGCGCACGCTGGTGGCGGAATTCTACCAGCGCGCCTTCGGCAAGGAGCTGCCCGAGAGCGCGGTGAACGTCGCGCTGAGCTGACCCGCATGGCCGAGTTCGTGGCGGAGTTCGTGGCGCGTGGGACCGGGGCGAGTTCATCGGGCTTCGCCCGCCCTGCCTCGGTCCCGCGCCGCGCCGCTGCTTCCCTTTGCTGGGACGGGATCCTGAACCGCCCCTTCGCGTCCGACGACCGGTAGCCGCGCATGTCCATCTCCAACCGCAAGCCCGGCGAGCGCCGCGAACCCGTGGCCGAGCCCCTGAAGCGCTCGGTGGCGGTGTGCCTGCGCGCCATCGCCCGGCGCTCCGAGGTCGAGGTCACCTACGCCACCGACCGGCCGGCGCTCACCGGCGACAAGGCCCGCCTCCCCGAGCCGCCGCGCAAGCTGTCGGCCCAGGACGTCGCGGTGCTGCGCGGCAACGCCGACGCCATGGCTTTGCGCCTGGGCTGCCACGACGTGGCGGTCCACCGCCGGCTCGCCCCCGAGAACGCGGCGGCGCGTGCCGTCTACGACGCGGTGGAGCAGGCCCGGGTCGAGGCGATCGGCTCGCGCCGGATGGCGGGGGTGGCCAGCAACATCACGGCGATGCTGGAGGACCGCTACCACCGCGGCGGCAAGTACGAGACCATCACCGACCGGGCCGACGCCCCGATGGAGGATGCCGTCGCCCTGATGGTGCGCGAGCGCCTCACCGGCCAGAAGCCGCCGGAGGCCGCGGCCAAGATCGTCGCGCTGTGGCGCGAGCACATCGAGGCCAAGGCCGGCCCGAACCTCGACGGGCTCATCGGGTCCATCGAGGACCAGCGCAAATTCGCCCGCTCGGTGCGCGACCTCCTCACCTCGCTGGACATGTCGGACGAGACGCCGTTCGACGCCGAGGACGACGAGAACGACGACGAGAACGACGCCCAGGACGACGAGCAGAGCCCGAGCGAGGGTGATTCGGAGGAGAAGAGCCAGGGCGAGCGCGCCGAGATCGAGACCTCCGAGGAGGCCTCCGACGAGATCGAGGACGGCGCGCAGGAATCCGCCGACGCGCCGTCGGGCGAGCTGCCGGATGAGTCCGAGGACGCGGAATCCGAGGAGGCCTCGGAGGCGTCGCGCCCGCCGCAGCGGCAGGGCAACGAGGCGCGCGGGCCCGAATACCGGGTGTTCAACGCCCGGTTCGACGAGGTCATCCACGCCGAGGAGCTGTGCGACGCCGACGAGCTGTCGCGCCTGCGCTCATACCTCGACAAGCAGCTCTCCCACCTCCAGGGCGTGGTCGGCCGCCTCGCCAACCGGCTGCAGCGGCGGCTGCTCGCGCAGCAGAACCGCGCCTGGGACTTCGACCTGGAGGAGGGTCAGCTCGACCCGGCGCGGCTCGTGCGGGTGGTCATCGATCCGTACCAGCCGCTCTCCTTCAAGCAGGAGAAGGACACCAACTTCCGCGACACGGTGGTGACGCTGCTCCTCGACAATTCGGGTTCGATGCGCGGCCGGCCGATCACCGTGGCGGCGACCTGCGCCGACATCCTGGCGCGGACGCTGGAGCGCTGCGGCGTGAAGGTCGAGATCCTCGGCTTCACCACCCGCGCCTGGAAGGGCGGCCAGAGCCGCGAGGCGTGGCTCGCCGCCGGCAAGCCGCCGAATCCCGGCCGCCTGAACGACCTGCGCCACATCGTCTACAAGTCGGCGGACGCCCCCTGGCGCCGGGCCCGGAAGAATCTCGGGCTGATGATGCGCGAGGGGTTGCTCAAGGAGAACATCGACGGCGAGGCGCTCGACTGGGCGCACAAGCGCCTGCTCGGGCGGCCCGAGCAGCGCAAGATCCTGATGGTGATCTCGGACGGCGCCCCGGTGGACGACTCGACCCTGTCGGTGAACGCCGGCAATTACCTGGAGCGGCACCTGCGCTGGATGATCGAGGAGATCGAGACGCGCTCGCCCGTGGAGTTGCTGGCCATCGGCATCGGCCACGACGTGACCCGGTACTACCGCCGCGCCGTGACGATCATCGACGCCGAGGAGCTCGGCGGGGCGATGACCGAGAAGCTCGCGGAGCTGTTCGAGGAGGACGGCGCGTCCGCGCCGACGGGCCGGATGCTGCGGGCGGCCGGCGGGCGGCGCTGATCCGGGCCTCGCTCCGCGGGCCCCGTCCGGGCGCGGGCCCATCCGATCCGCAATCTCGTCCTGAGACGCCGGTCCGCAATCTCGTCCTGAGACGCCGGAGCGCAGCGGACGCCGCGCAGGAGGCTCCCGGTCAACCGCGCGGTCCCCGGAGCTCTCCTTCGAGGCCGGCTGGTGCGGACGCCCCTGGATCAACTCGCGCGCGGGATCGTCCGGATCAGCCGGTCTGCCGCGCGCAAGCGCAAACCGCCGGGCCCTCGGAGGGCCCGGCGGTTTGCAGGTCCGATGTGGCGCGTGGCGCCCGGAGGCTCAGGCCGCGACGGCCGGAGCCTCGGCGAGCTTCTTGTGGATCTCGCGCTTGAGCAGGCGGGCGGTCTGCGACAGGTCGCACTCGCCGGCCTTGATCAGGAAGGCGTCGAGCCCGCCGCGATGCTCCACCGAGCGCAGGGCGTGCGCGGTGACGCGCAGGCGCACCCGCTTGCCGAGCGCGTCGGACTGGAGGGTGACGTTGCACAGGTTCGGCAGGAACCGGCACTTGGTCTTGCGGTTCGAGTGGCTCACGAGGTGGCCGACCTGAACGGCCTTGCCGGTGAGTTCGCAGCGGCGCGCCATGATGACTTTAGATCCCGTCTCGTTCCGCCCGAACAGACCCGATCGCGGCCGGCGCGATCATCGTCGCAGCGGGCGGCGCCCATTGCGTGTTCCAGGTCCAGCGGAGTCCCGTTGAAGGCGCGAGCCTATAGGCGACTGTGCCCCGATGCGTCAAGGTGCGACGCTCCACGGCGTCCCCGCCGATCCGCGGGCGGGCGCCGAACGGTCTGTTAACCACGCTGCCGGGATATAGCCTTCATCCGCCCGCAGAAAGGCTCTCCCTTCTGCGACGGCGTCGGGAGGATGCCGTCGAGCAGGTGTGTTCGAGAGGGTGTCTTGGCCCGCCTTCCCTGGGATGCGATCCGGATCATGAGCGCCACGCCTGTCCGTCGAATGATCAAGCCCGTGACGCGCCGCCCCGTCGGGCGCGCGCTCGGACGCGCGCTCGGCAGCGTCCTCGCCGTCGCGGCCCTGGCCGGCCCGGCCGAGGCGCGATCGCGCGCGAAGCGGCCGGGAGCGAGCGCCCCCGCCACGGTGGCGGTCGATTACGGCATCAACCTCGCCGGGCTGCCGATCGGCACCGCGCGGCTCGCCGGGTCGTTCGAGCGCGACCGCTACGTCATGGACGTGTCGGCGGTGCTCACCGGCCTCGTCGGCGCCATCACCGGCGGCAAGGGCTCGGCGCGGGCCTCCGGGACCTTCGCGGCGGCGCCCCAGCCCGGCGCCTTCGCGATCGCGACCCACACGGCGAGTTCCGGCATCGCCGTGCGCATGGCGCTGGCGCACGGGACCGTGGTCCAGGCCGAGATCACCCCGCCGCTCATCGACATGCAGGACCGGGTGCCGGTCACGGCCGCCAACAGGCGCGGCATCATCGACCCGGTGAGCGCGCTGCTGATGCCGACGCAGGGGCGCGGCGAGGCGCTCGATCCGGAGAATTGCAACCGGACCCTGCCGGTCTTCGACGGCGCCACCCGCTTCAACGTGGTCCTGAGCTACGCCGAGACCCGCCCGGTGCAGAAGCCCGGCTATGCCGGCCCGGTTCTCGTCTGCACGGCCCGCTACCAGGCGGTGGCCGGCCACCGCCCGGACCGGCCGGGGGTGAAATTCATGGAGGAGAACCGCGAGATGTCGGTCTGGCTGGCGCCCGTCGCGGGGACGCGGATCCTGCTTCCGCTCCGCATCTCGGTGCTCACCACCATCGGCACCAACATCATCGAGGCGACGCGCTGGACCCAGAGCGGCGGCGCGGACGCCACCGGGACCGCGGGCGCCAGCGTCGCGCAGGCGAGCCTGACGGGGCAGTAGGGGGCCTTTGACCGGCGGCTGGTTTCCCGGCACTTCCGCCCGGCGCGGCAGCCGCGCCAGGGAGGCCAGCCAGTGCCCAAGGGCTACATCATCGTCCGGATGACGGTCACCGACCCGGACGCCTACAAGGACTACGCCGCCATGGCCTCGGAGGCCATGCGCCAGTACGGCTGCACGCCGCTGGTCCGCGGCGGCCGCAGCGAGGCGCTGGAGGGCGAAGCGCGGCCGCGCAACGTCGTGCTGGAATTCGAATCCTACGAGGCGGCGCGCGCCTACTACTTCTCGCCCGAGTATCAGGCAGCCGTCGAGAAGCGCCGCCCCGCGGGGATCGGCGAGGTGGTCTTGGTCGAAGGCGTGGATTGATGGGACCTCGGAACGACGCCTGCGCTCGCGGCGCCGCGCTCCGCTCGCAAAGCCGGCGGCGGTGGACGAAATCTTCACGGGATGCGCGATAATCCGCGGATGCGCACAGCCCGGCCCCGAATCGTTCTGGCCCTCGCCCTCACGGGGCTCGCCGGCCCGGCCAGCGCCGAGCCGCTGACGGCCGGCACCGGGGCGTCCGGCTGCGGCGGCGACGCCTTCTCGTCCGCCGAAATCGTCGGGCATCGCGCGCCGCGCCGTGGGCCCCTGGTGGCGGTCCCCGAAACGCTCTGCGCCGATGTCGCACCCCAGCCCGGGACGCCGTCGGTGCAGGTCGACGTGTACCCGCTCGTCACGCCGCAGGTTGGACCTGGAGGCGGCGGCATCCCATATGGGGAACGATCGGTCCGGCCCTACCGTCCCTGACGCGACCGGCCGGTCGTACCCGCCTCCCCCGCCCGCGCCGTGCCGGCGCCGCGACGGCCTTCCCATCCGAAGGAACCGCCGACCATCGACGCGCTGCTCCGCCCCTCGCCCAGCCGCTCGCTGCCCCGCGACGTCCGCGCCCGCGGCGTCACCGCGGTCCTCGGGCCGACCAACACCGGCAAGACGCATCTCGCCATCGAGCGGATGCTCGCGCACCCGACCGGGATGATCGGACTGCCCCTGCGGCTGCTCGCCCGGGAGGTCTACCTGCGCGTCGTCGCCAAGGTCGGGCCCGAGAAGGTCGCGCTCGTCACCGGTGAGGAGAAGATCAAGCCGGACCGGCCGCGCTACTGGATCTGCACCATCGAGGCGATGCCCCGCGACCTCGACGTGGCCTTCGTGGCCATCGACGAGATCCAGCTCGCCGCCGACATGGACCGCGGCCACGTCTTCACCGACCGCCTGCTCTACGTCCGCGGCCGCGAGGAGACCCTGCTGATCGGCTCCTCGACCGTGCTGCCGCTGGTCCAGAGCCTGATCCCGAACGTCCACACCACGACCCGGCCGCGGCTGTCGCAGCTCTCCTTCGCGGGGGAGAAGCGGCTGTCGCGCCTGCCCCGGCGCACCGCCATCGTCGCGTTCTCGGCGGAAGAGGTCTACGCGATTGCCGAGCTGATCCGCCGCCAGCGGGGTGGGGCCGCGGTGGTGCTGGGCGCCCTCTCGCCGCGGACCCGCAACGCCCAGGTCGAGATGTACCAGGCGGGCGACGTCGATTACCTCGTCGCCACCGACGCGGTCGGGATGGGCCTCAACCTCGACGTCGACCACGTCGCCTTCGCGGCGAACTGGAAATACGACGGCACCCGCTTCCGCAAGCTCACCCCCGCCGAGATGGGCCAGATCGCCGGCCGCGCCGGGCGCCACCTCGCGGACGGCACCTTTGGCTCCACCGGCCGCTGCCCGCCCTTCGAGCCCGAGCTGGTGGAGCGGCTTGAGAGCCACGACTTCGATCCCCTGCGCATCCTGCAGTGGCGCAACCCGGATCTCGCCTTCGGCAGCCTGGAGGCGCTGCAGGCGAGCCTGGACGAGCACCCGCGCGAATCAGGCCTGACCCGCGCGCCCATGGGCGAGGATCAGCAGGCCCTCGAGATCCTGATGAAGGAGGACGACATCCGCGACATGGCGCGGAGCGCCGCCACGGTCCGGAGGCTGTGGGACGTCTGCGGCGTGCCGGATTACCGCAAGGTCCACCCGCAGGTGCACGCCGACCTGGTGGCCCAGCTCTATCGGTTCCTCATGAAGGGGATGGCCGGCCGCATCCCCGACACGTGGTTCGCCGAGCAGGTGGCGATGATCGACCGCACCGACGGCGACATCGACACCCTGTCCCGACGGATCGCGCAGGGGCGCACCTGGACCTTCGTGGCAAACCGTCCCGATTGGCTGCGCGACCCAGAACATTGGCAGGGCGAGACGCGTCGGGTAGAGGACAGGCTGTCCGACGCCCTGCACGAACGCCTCGCGAGCCGCTTCGTCGACCGGCGCACAAGCGTCCTGATGCGGCGCCTGAGAGAGAACACGATGCTCGAAGCCCAGATTACCACCGACGGTGACGTCACCGTCGAGGGTCAGCATGTCGGCCACCTTCACGGGTTCCTGTTCGTTCCCGATGCCACCGCGGAGGGGCATGAGGCCAAGACCCTGAGGAGCGCCGCCGAGAAGGCGCTCGCCGGGGAGATCGAGGCGCGGGCCGAGCGATTCGCCACGACGGCCGATTCGACCCTCGTGCTGTCGCACGACGGCACGATCCGCTGGACCGGTGCCCCCGTCGCCAAGCTCACGCCCGGCGACAAGCTCTTCGCCCCGCAGATCCGTCTGCTGGCCGACGACAGCCTGACCGGTCCGCACCGCGAGAAGGTCGAGGCGCGCCTCGATGCGTGGCTGAAGGCCCACATCGTGCGCCTGCTCGGTCCGCTCATGGAGATCGAGACCGCGGCCGACCTCACCGGGCTTGCCAAGGGCATTGGCTATCAGGTGGTCGAGGCGCTCGGCGTGCTGGAGCGCTCGAAGGTCGCGCAGGAGATGCGCACCCTCGACCAGGACGGCCGCGGGGCGCTGCGCCGCCACGGCGTCCGCTTCGGCGCGTACCACATCTTCCTGCCGGCCCTGCTGAAGCCGGCGCCCCGCACGCTCGCAGCTCAGCTCTGGGCCCTGCGCAACGGCGGCCTGGACCAGCGCGGCCTCGACGAGATCGCGCATCTCGCCGGCTCTGGCCGAACCTCGATCAAGGTCGATCGCGAGATCGCCAAGGGTCTCTACCGCGCGGCCGGCTTCCGGGTCAGCGGCGAGCGGGCGGTGCGCGTCGACATCCTGGAGCGGCTCGCCGACCTGATCCGCCCGGCGATCGCCTACCGGCCCGGCACGACGCCGGGCGCCCCGCCGGACGGCACCGCGGACGGCGACGGCTTCGTGGCCACCGTCGGCATGACCTCGCTCGTCGGCTGCTCGGGCGAGGATTTCGCCTCGATCCTGAAGTCGTTGGGCTACAACGCGGAGACGCGGTCCGGCCCGGCCATCACGGTCCCGCTCATCCCGGCAGCGGCCACGGCGCCGGCTGCCGCACCGGTCGCCGCCGAGGCGTCCTCCGAGGAGGCTGTCGCCGCGCAGGCGGACGCGGCCGAGCCCGTCGGCGAGGAGACCGGAACCGACGAGACCGCACCGGCCGAAGCAGCGGGATCCGTCGCGGACGAAGCAGACGCGCCGGCGGACGGAGCCGTTGCGGTCGATGCGGAGGCGGCGCCTGCCGGGTCCCAGACCCCGGAGCCCGGGGCCGATACGACCGGCGAGGCGCCTTCCGAGGCGACTTCCGAGGAGCAGGTGGCGGAAGGTCCCGACGCCGGGGAAGCCCTTGGATCGGACCAGCCGGCCGAGGCATCGGCCGAGACCCCCGAGACTGCGGCGATCCACGACGCGGCAGCGTCCGAGCCTGCGGTGCAGGAGTCCGCGGTGCAGGAGTCCGCGGTGCAGGAATCGGCAGTGCAGGAATCCGGGGAGCCCGGGTCCGGGGTGCCGGCAGACCCGGCGGCGGCCGACGCAGAGCCGGTCGAGGCTGCCGCGGAGGGCGATGCCGGGGCCGCGAGCCCGGAGGGCGAGCAGACCGCCGAGATTCCCCAGATCGAGGTCTGGCGCCTGCAGCGTCATCAGCGCCCGGCCCATCAGCGTCCGCAGAACCGCCCCCGCGGCGGGGCCGGCCGGGGCCGCGACGGCGGCCAGCAGGGGCAGCATCCCGGCCAGGGCCAACAGGCCGGACAGGGGCGTCCCGAAGGTGGCCGGCCGGAGCATCGCCGCGCCGAGGGCGGCGACGGCGCCCCGCGTCCCGGTCGGGATCGCGGCCCCCGGCGCGAGCGCTTCGAGGGCGGTCGGCCGGAACGGCGGGATGACCAGCGCGGCGCCGAGCAGCGCCATGCCGGGCCGCGGCCCGACCAGCGGCCCCCGCGACGGGAGCGGGCGCCGGACCCGGATTCGCCCTTCGCCAAGCTGGCCGCGCTCAAGGCGCAGCTCGAAGCCGGCGACGGCGGGAAGCGCTGACCCCCGCCGCGGATGCGGGAAGATCGGCAGCGGCTCGACAAGTGGCTGTGGTTCGCGCGCTTCGCGCGAACCCGCTCCCTGGCCGCGCGGCTGGCCTCGGACGGTTTCGTGCGGGTGAACGGCAACCGGGCCGAGAATCCGGCCAAGGGCATCGGCATCGGCGACGTGGTGACGGTGGCGGCGCCGCACGCGACCGTGGCGGTGCGGGTCCTGGATCTCGGCCTGCGGCGGGGGCCGGCGCCCGAAGCGCGGCTGCTCTACGACGACCTCTCGGGCGGCGCCCCCCCGGACGTGCCCGAAGGGTGATGAGGCCGGGCCACAGCGGCCCGGCGAGCGCCCCAACGTGACCGCCATGCGGCGCTCACGCGCTTGTCAGCCCGGAAGGCAGGGTCTAGAGCCGTGGCCTCCGAAGCCCGGTTTTGGCGCCGGGCCTCACCGGCGTCCCCCTTCCGAGCGCCACCCGGGCCTGCGGGCCGCGTCACGGCTCCGCCCGGGCCAAGTCGTGTTTTAGGACGAAGACATCCGATGACCTACGTCGTCACCGACAATTGCATCAAGTGCAAGTACACGGACTGCGTCGAGGTCTGTCCGGTGGACTGCTTCTACGAAGGCGAGAACATGCTCGTCATTCATCCGGACGAATGCATCGATTGCGGCGTCTGCGAGCCCGAATGCCCGGCCGAGGCGATCAAGCCGGACACGGAGTCGAACCTCGACACGTGGCTGAAGCTGAACGCCGACTACGCCAAGACCTGGCCCAACATCACGCAGAAGAAGGAGGCTCCGGCCGACGCCAAGGAGTGGGACGGCAAGTCCGGAAAGCTTGAGGCGCACTTCTCGGCCAACCCCGGCTCCGGCGACTGAACCCGCCGGTCGGCCCGCAGGATTTCTCAGCACCCCGTCATGATCCGGAAACGTGAGGCAAGTTCCTCCGAACGGGTCGCCGGATGGGCGATGGCAAGAGACCTGCAAAACGCGAAGCCCTGATCCGCCGCACGGGCATTTCTGTCCCGCCGCGCCGGTGTAAAACTCTTTCCCTCAGCGCCGGGTTCGGGCGCGCGTCTTCAGGGATGCTTTGATCTGTGCGCCGGATTGTGGTAGACAATCCGTCTGCCGTCGCATGCGCCTGACGTGCTTCCTCCAATTGAAACGCCTTCGATCTTCGTGGGTTGGGAGTGGTACGCGATCGACCGCCGAGGGATCCTTCGGCGGACGATCCAGGCTTTTGCACGGTCGCGCCGGGGACTGTCCTGGATCTCGCCTCGGGCGAGGTTATCGGGAGCGGCGAGGCAAACCGGGTGTCCCGCCCGGAACAACACGGTTTCGCGCGGCCTTGAATGGCTGCGCGCCAGTGGAGGCCCTTCTCGCATGACCACAGCCAAGAAGACGACGACCCCAGGCCGGCAAGGTTTCAAGACCGGCGAGGCCGTCGTGTATCCGGCCCACGGCGTCGGTCGCATCACGGCGATCGAGGAGCAGGAGATCGCGGGCTACAAGCTTGAGCTGTTCGTGGTGTCGTTCGAGAAGGACAAGATGGTCCTGCGCGTGCCGACCGCGAAGGCCAACAGCGTGGGCATGCGCAAGCTCGCCGAGCCGGAGCTGGTGAAGAAGGCCCTGGACCTGCTCACCGGCCGTGCCCGGATCAAGCGGACCATGTGGTCGCGCCGGGCCCAGGAATACGAGGCCAAGATCAACTCGGGCGACCTCCTGGCCGTCACCGAGGTGGTCCGCGACCTCTATCGCTCCGAGGCTCAGCCCGAGCAGTCCTATTCCGAGCGTCAGCTCTACGAGGCGGCCCTCGACCGGATCGTGCGCGAGATCTCCTCGGTGAACCGCATCACCGAGACCGAGGCCCTGAAGCTCATCGACCAGAGCCTCGCGAAGTCGCCCCGCCGCGCCAAGAGCGAGGCTGAGGCCGAGCCCGAGGGCGAGACGGAAGGCGACGACATCCAGGAGGAAGCCGCCTGAGGCTTCCTTCCTCCGGTACGTCCGATCAAACCCGGCCCGTTGCGGCCGGGTTTTTTCGTGGGCGGCGCCGGTGCGGTCGCAACATCGGCGGGGCCTCTCCGGCCTCCGCGGGGCTGGACACGACCGCGCCTGCGCCCATGTCACCTCAACTGCACACGCGATCGTGGCCGGCCCGTTGTCGCATTCTGGGGCATCGGGGCGGAACTTTCGCGTTTTGCCTTCCGTTGTCGGTTGCCTGGCGTCACCCCTGGGAGGCGCCTGCGCGCCGGACCAGCAGGTCCGGCGCCGCAACAGCACTCGACAACAAGAGGCAGGCGGGATGGCTGAGATCGCGGGAATTCGACGGCAGTTCATACGGACTGCGATGGAGGCACCCTTCCTGGCCCGGGAGGAGGAGCGCGGCCTCGCCGTCCGTTGGAAGGATGCCCGCGATGAGCGCGCCCTTCACCGTCTGATCTCAGCCCATATGCGCCTCGTCATCGCCCTGGCGGGGCGTTTCCGTCACTACGGCCTGCCGATGGCCGATCTCGTTCAGGAAGGCCACGTCGGCCTGATGGAGGCTGCCGCCCGCTTCGAGCCGGAGCGGGATGTCCGATTCTCCACCTACGCGACGTGGTGGATCCGGGCCTCGATCCAGGACTACATCCTGCGCAACTGGTCGATCGTGCGCGGCGGGACCTCCTCGGCCCAGAAGGCCTTGTTCTTCAACCTGCGCCGTCTGCGCGCCAGGCTGATGCAGTCCACCGAGGAGCATGTCGGCGACGAGATCCACCGGCGCATCGCCACCGCCATCGGCGTCTCGCGCGACGACGTCGCCCTGATGGACGCGCGCCTCTCCGGCCCCGACATGTCGCTGAACGCCCCGGTGGGCGAGGACAGCGATGCCTCCTCGGAGCGGATGGACTTCCTGGTGGACGGCGCCGACCTGCCGGACGAGACGGTCAGCGCCACCGTGGACGGCGAGCGTCGCCTCAGCTGGCTTCAGCAGGCCCTCACGGTCCTGTCCGAGCGCGAGTTGCGCATCCTGCGCGAGCGGCGCCTCGCCGAGGATCAGGCGACCCTGGAGGCTTTGGGCCAGCGCCTCGGCATCTCGAAGGAGCGGGTCCGCCAGATCGAGAACCGCGCCCTGGAGAAACTCCGCCGCGCCCTGGCCGACCGGTTCCCGGCCGCGACCGGCAGCCCGCATATCGGCTGATCGGCGACGACACGGCTATCCGATCGGAGCCCGGCCCCCGGCCGGGCTTTGTCGTATCGCATTGCCCGTCATCGCGGACGGCAGCCGGGATCGCCGTGCCGGATCCCGGCCAAGCCTAGGCGCCCTGAATGGCCGCGCTTTGCCGCTCCCGTCGGCGCCGCCGTCGGCCCGGTTCGGGCGTCGCGTCGAGCCAGATGACGAGGGCGAGGGCGACGAGGGCCGGCACGCCGAGCGCCAGGAACGATCCGGTCCAGCCGAACAAGCCGTAGGCCAGACCGCCGTACCAGCCCGACAGCGCGCCGCCCACGCCCTGGACCGCGTTGACGCTGCCGAGGGCCGTCTGCGTGCGCCCGGACCCCCAGGTCAGGTCGGCGATGACCACCGGCACCGCCACCCCGACGATCCCGGAGGCGACCCCGTCGAGCACCTCGGCCGAGATGAGCCAGACCGGATCGTCGATCAGGCCGGAGAGGAGCGCCCGCACGGGCAGCACCGCGAAGGCGACCATCAGGAGCTGCCGCCGCCCCCGCCGGTCCGCCAGGGATCCGGCGAACAACGCCACCGGCACCATCACGAGTTGCGCCACCATGACGTAGCGGGCTGTCCAGGTCGTGGCATCGGCGGCCGTGGCCACGAGCTTCTGGCCGAGCAGCGAGAGCATGCCGCCGTTGCCGAGGTTGAAGAGGGTCAGGGCCACCGTCAGCACCAGGAGGCGGCGGTTGCCCAGCACCTGCCGGATGCCGCTGCGCGCCGGCTCGTCCTCCTCGTCCTCCTTCCAGCCGACCGCGCGGCGGCGGTTCCAGGCCCCGGCCGGCGTGGTCAGGGTGGCGACGATCGCGGCGACCGCCATGCCGCCCAGTACCCAGAACGCGATCGCGGGTCCGAACGTGCTGGTGCCCAGGCTGATACCGCCGGCCGCGACCAGGATGCCGACATGGTTGAAGGCCTGATTGCGACCCTGCTGCTTGGGAAAGCCGTCCTTCCCCACGATTCCGAGGGTGAGGGCGGCGACCGCCGGAAGCAGCAGGGTGCCGCCCGCCGCGGCGAGGAGTTGCGCGGCCAGAACGGCGGGGACGCTGCGCGCCGGAAGCAGCAGCAACGTTCCGGCCAGGATCGCACCGCAGGCGAGCGCGATGAGCAGGCGGGGGCGCGGAAACCGGTCGACCAGTGCGCCGAAGGGACCGCTGAGGAACAGGGTCCCGAATCCGACCAGCGTGATCACGAAGCCGATCCGGGCCGGGCTCCATCCGGCGGCCTGCGCCAGCCACGTCCCGAGAAACGGACCCAGGCCACCCTGGATGTCGCCGATGAACAGGTTGATCAGGGCGAGGTGAGCGGTGGGAGCCATGCGATCCAGGAGCCGTTGCGGGCCCCGCACCTGAACGTGGGACCTGCAACGGTCAAGCCCAGACGCCGGCGAGCGTCGCCGCAACGGCCGGTGGCCGTGCCGACCGGGATCGGCGGGTCCCGCGCTCAGGGTTGCGGCGGCCCGTACGACATCAGCCCGTCCCCGAAGGACCAGTTCTCCGGGGCGACCTCGATGAGGTTGACCAGAACATCCCCCGGCTTCACGCCCGGGTCGCGCGCGAGGTTGCGGGCGATGGCCGCGTAGAGATCCCGCTTCTGCGCGGTCCCCCGGGTGGCGTTGGCGGTGATCTGGATAATCACGAGCCCGTCGCCGCGCGGGCTGCCGAGGTAGTCGGGGTCGAAGGCGAAATCGGCCGCCTCGTGCTGGTGCACGAGGGTGAACAGATCACCCTGCGGAACCGAAAAGGCTTCGCGCATCGCGTCATAGATTCCGGTGACGAGGGCGGCGCGGTAGGCGTCGGTCGTACCGGCGCGCAGGGAGATGCGGGTTATCGGCATGGTCTTCCTCCGGGCTGGGGATCAGAGACGGCGCGCGGCCGCGAGGCCGGGGGCTGCGAGAGGGGCGATCGCGGCCGCGGAGATGTCCGCGACCGGCGCGGCCCGAAGGGTAAAGCGTGTCAGCCGCCAAGTGCCCGCATCGAGGCCGCTGGCGGATGCCAGCACGTCGCGCTGACCGGCAATCTCACGTCCGCGGGCCACCTCACGCGCCCGCAGGCTCTCCAGATCCGCGTCCGTTGCGATGAGCCGCGTCTCGTCGGCTAGGAACCGGCTCGTGATAGCGGTGCCGAAGCTCACCGCCCAGGCCAGCCAGACGTCGATCCGGGGCCGGCCGAAGCTGTCGACCACGGCTTGGAAGCCGGAGCTGCCGAGGAAATCCGCGGCCGCCCCGGTGTCCCGCCACAGGTAGAGCGCGCTGCAGGCGTTGGCCGAGGCGCCCCGCGCCCGATCCTCGATCGTGACGGCCCTTGAAGACGAGGCCCGGCATCCCGTCCCAGGCTGGGGCGCGCGCCGTGACGCGATCGCGGATCCAGGCCATCGGATAATCGGCCGGCAGACGGTGCCAGTATCGGGCGATGAGCATCGTGCACTCCCTGTTCGCACCGACAGGCTTGCACGCGATGACGATATCATCGAGATATCGCCACTGATATCTAAGATAACGAATCATTATGGTGCACGCGCGTCCCCTGGATCTCGAGGGCGTCCTCGCCTTCGTCCGGGTGGTCGATCTCGGCAGCTTCACCCGGGCTGCCGCGGCGCTCGATACCTCGCAGGCCGCGATCAGCCTTCGTCTGAAGCGCCTGGAGGATCGGATCGGCACGCGCCTCCTCGATCGGACGCCGCGGCACGTGGCGGTGACCCGGGAGGGCGAGCTGTTCCTGCTGGCAGCGCGGCGCCTGCTGGAGGCCCATGACAGCGCCCTGGCCGACGTGGCGGGCGCAGCTCCGGCCCGGCTCAGCCTCGGCATCAGCGATCACGTCGCCGGGCCCGATCTGCCTGACCTGCTGCGGCGCCTCGGCTTGGCCCAGGCAGGGCTCGTCGCCGAGGTGCGGATCAGGCCCTCGCGGGATCTCGCAACAGCCTTCGATTCACCCGGCGAGGGCGGCTTCGACGCCGTCATCCTCCGCACCGAGGAGCCCGCGGAACGGGGCGGAACGGTCCTGGCCGAGGAACGCCTGGGGTGGTTTGCCGCGCCGGACTTCCCCGCCCCGCGCGCGGGCGAGCCCCTGCGGCTCGCCGGGCTGGCGGGTCCCTGCAACGTCCGGGGGGTGGCGACCCGCGCCCTCGACGCTGCGGGTTTGCCTTGGACGGAAATCTTCGTCGGGGGCGGCGTGATGGCGGTCGGGGCCGCCGTCATGGCCGGGCTGGCCGTCGCGGCGCTGGCGCCAAGCACCGCGCCGCCGGGCGCCCTGGAGATCGGCGGCGCGTTCGGACTGCCCGAATTGCCCCGCACCTGGATCGTGCTGCGCGCCCGCCGCCTCGACGGGCGTGCCGCGGAGGCGCTGCGCACGCTCACCGCGGCCTACCGAAGTCCCGGCGGTCGCTGACCGACCGCCGATCGTCGCATCAGGAGGCGAGCGGACCCTGCGCACCCTGCTGTTCCACCATCTTCTGACGGTAGAGGCCGACGAAGTCGATCGGATCGATGTACAGGGGCGGGAAACCGCCGTTGCGCACCGCCTCCGCCACGATCTGACGGGCGAAGGGGAAGAGCAGGCGCGGGCACTCGATCATCACGGCCGGATGGATCTGATCGGCCGGGATGTTCAGCAGGCGGAACACGCCGGCATAGGTCACCTCGAAGGCGAACAGCACCTCGTTCTGGATCTTGGCGTCGCCTTCGAGCTTCAGCTCGACCTCGAAGTCGGTCTCGGAGAGCTGCGCCGCGTTGACGTTCACCTGGATGTTGATCTGCGGTCCCTGGCCTTCCTTGGGCTGCAGGGAGCGGGGCGCGTTCGGATTCTCGAAGGAGAGATCCTTCGTGTACTGCGCCAGGGCGTTGATCGTCGGCACATCGCCCTGCGGCATGCCGCCGCCGTTACCGTTCGCTGCCGGGGAGTCGGCCATGCGGATCATCCTTCTCGATCGGCCGGCATGGCCGGCGCGGGTTGTCTCAGCGGGAGCCGCTGGATCGCGCCGCGGAACTGCGCAAACTGCAGGGCCGCTAACACGGGCATCGAGCCTGGACAAGCGAGCTGGCGTGGCGCTGGCGGTGACGGCCCCCGCGACCCATATCGCATCGGGAGCGGGATCGGATCCCGCACTGGTACAACCGGCTCGCTCCCGGCGCGTTGGTCGGATATGAGTCGCCAGGACCCATGCGCGCTTAGCCGGCGCCGCACCGCGCACGACCTGAGCAAGGGGCACAGGGTCTCGCCGCGGCCACCATCGGATCGGTGATGCAGGACAGTTTCGACATTACGACGATCATCTTCCTCGCGCTGGCCGTCTTCGTGATCTGGCGGTTGCGCTCGGTGCTCGGCCAGAAGACGGGGGCGGAACGCTCACCCTTCAAGCCGGTCGACCGCAGCCGCACCGAGCCCCAGGCCCGGACCGACGGGGACAACGTCGTGCGGCTGCCCGGCGCCGACCGGGTGCAGGCCGCCTCGCCACCCGCCGCCGCGCCGCGCGACTGGCGCGGGATCGCCGAGCCCGGCTCGGAGGTGTCCCGAGGGCTGGAGGCCTGCGTCCAGGCGGAGCCCAGCTTCGATCCGCGGGCCTTCCTGGAAGGCGCCAAATCCGCCTACGAGGCCATCATGATCGCGTTCGCGAAGGGCGACCGGAAGACCCTGCGCGGGCTCCTCTCCAAGGAGGTCGGCGAGGCGTTCGAGCGGGCGATCGTCGAGCGCGAGCGTAACCGGCAGACCCTGGAGACGACCTTCGTCTCCATCGACAAGGCCGAGATCGTCGCCGTCGAGGTGCGCAACCGGGTGGCGCAGGTCACCGTGCGCTTCCTGTCGAACCTGATCACCGCCACCCGCAACGCCGAGGGCAAGGTCGTGGACGGCAGCGCCGAGACGGTGGTCGAGGTGCCGGACGTCTGGACCTTCGCTCGAACCCTGGGGGCGCGCGATCCGAACTGGCAGCTCGTGGCCACCGAGGCCGGCGCCTGACTGCGTGACAGCCTTGCCGTGTCGATCCCGCGTGCCTTGTCCGGAATCGTCCCGGCCGCCCTCCTCGCTCTGCTGACTCACGCGTCGGCCGCCACGCCCGTGGCGGTCGGCGGCGCGATCCTGACGCCTGTCGCCCTCGATGCGCTTCCGGGATTTCCCGGCCGGACGCCTGTCGCTGCGCTGGATGCGTTCCGCCGGGTCTGCGCCGCGCCGCCCCCCGCCCTGCCTCAGGCCGCGGGCGTCGCGGGCGATCCGGCCGCCCTGGCCGAAGCCTGCGCGGCCGCCGCGGGGGATGTGGCGGACGCCGCCGCCTTCTTCCGGGAGCGTTTCGAGGCCTTCCGCGTCGAGCTGCCCGGATCCGAGCGGCCCGGCTTCCTGACCGGCTACTTCGAGCCGGAGTTGACGGGCTCCCTCGCTCCGGGACCGGACTTCCCGACGCCGGTGCTCGCCCGGCCGGACGACCTCGTCTCCCTCGGCCCCGGGGAGAGCCGCCCCGGTCTCGACCCGGGGTTGCGCGCCGCCCGCGCTACGGAGGACGGGTTCGTGCCCTACCCGGACCGCGCCGCGATCGACGACGGGGCGCTGGGCGCGCGCGCGCGCCCGATCCTCTGGCTGCGCGACACCGTCGATCTGCTGGTCCTGCAGGTGCAAGGGTCCGGGCGGGTCCGCCTGCCGGACGGAACCGTCGTGCGTGTCCTCTATGACGGTCGGAATGGGCGGCCCTACACCGCAGTGGCGAAGCTGATCGTGCAGGAGGGGCA
This sequence comes from Methylobacterium longum, assembly GCF_022179385.1. GTDB lineage: Bacteria > Pseudomonadota > Alphaproteobacteria > Rhizobiales > Beijerinckiaceae > Methylobacterium > Methylobacterium longum. The sequence continues at coordinate 213,191 of NZ_BPQS01000007.1, forward strand.
CCTGCCCCTGGAGGGCCTGACGCTGGCCCGCTGGACGGGGTGGCTGCGCGATCACCCGGAGATCGCCAAGCGGCTGATCCGTGCCAACGCGTCCTACATCTTCTTCCGCCTTGCCGCAGTGACGGATCCGGCCCTCGGGCCGCCCGGAGCCGCCAACGCGCCCCTCAGCCCCGGCTGCAGCCTCGCGATCGATGCGACCCTGTGGCGCTACGGGCTGCCCTTCTGGCTCGCCGGCCCGATCCCCGGCGGCGCTTCCGGCGAGGTCGGGCGGCTCGTCGTCGCGGCCGATACGGGTTCGGCCATCGTCGGCCCGGCCCGGGGCGACCTCTTCGTCGGCACCGGCGCGCAGGCGGGCGTGACGGCCGGGAACCTGCGGGACGCCGTCGGCTTCGTGGTCCTCCTGCCGAAACGCGGTGCCGCCCCGGAGAACGCGCCGTGAGGCCGCCCCGCCGCGGGCGCCGCCTCACCGCCGGCGAAGCCCGGCTCTGGGACGCGATCGCCCAGTTGGTGACGCCGCTGCCCAGCCGCGCCCCCCCGCATCCCGAGATCGTGCCCGCTCCGGCGGCGCCGACCGCCACCATGCCGGTGCTCACGGCGCCGATCCTGAAGCCCAGCGCCCCCCCGATCACCAAGAGACCGCGCGCCAAGTCGCCACCGATGACGGTGCCGGAGCCGCCGCGATCGCCGACCGCCGCGCCCTACCAGGCGCCGCCCCAGCGCCATGCCCCGAGCCCGGGCCTGGAGCGGTCCGCGAAGGTCGGCCTGCGGCGTGGGCGGCTGGCGATCGAGGCGCGGATCGACCTGCACGGGATGGTGCAGGTGGAGGCGCACGCCGCGCTGACCGGCTTCCTGCTCCGGGCGCGGGCCGCCGGCCATGCCTACGTGCTGGTCGTCACGGGCAAGGGCGGGCCGGGCTATTCCGAGGCCTTCGCCGAGCGCGGGGTGCTCCGCCGCAGCGTCCCGCACTGGTTGCGCGGGCCGGAGTTGCGCGGCATCGTCCTCGGCTTCGAGGAGGCCGCACGCCACCATGGCGGCGGCGGCGCGCTCTACGTGCGGCTGCGGCGGCGATAGGGATTTCGGATCCGCCGGGCCCCACGCGCCGAGCGCGGCAAACCGCGCGACACCGGCACCGTTGCCATGGCGGCGCGCCCCGCCGATATCCGGAGCCGGCGCACAGGGCGCCGTGCAGGCAAGCCGCGAGAGAGATGCCGGAGCTTCCCGAGGTCGAGACGGTGCGGCGGGGCTTGGCCCCCGCGATGGTCGGCGCCCGGTTCAGCCGGGTCACCCTCCGCCGGGCCAACCTGCGTTTCCCGTTCCCGGAGCGGTTCGCCGCGCGCCTGGAGGGGCGGACCGTCACCGGCCTCGCCCGCCGGGCGAAATACCTCACGGCCGATCTCGACTCGGGCGAGACGCTGGTGATGCATCTCGGCATGAGCGGCCGGTTCGACGTGGCACTGCCCGACGGCAGCAACCTCTCGCCCGGCGACTTCTATCTGGAGGGGGCTCAGGGTACGCCGAAGCACGACCACGTCGTCATGGCGATGAGCACCGGCGCCACCGTGACCTACAACGACGCCCGCCGCTTCGGCTTCATGGACCTCGTGCCGAGCGCGGGACTCGCCACCTGCCGCCACTTCGCCCGGATGGGGATCGAGCCCCTCGACGGGCTCACCGGCGCGGTCGTCGCCCAGCTCTTCCGCCACAAGATCGCGCCCCTGAAGGCCGCCCTGCTGGACCAGCGCCTCATCGCGGGCCTCGGCAACATCTACGTCTGCGAAGCCCTGCACCGGGCGCGCCTGCATCCGGAAGCCCCGGCCGGGAGCCTCGCGAAGGCCGACGGACGTCCGACCGCGAAGGCCAACGCCCTCGCGAAGGCGATCGTCGCGGTTCTGGAGGAGGCCGTGGAGGCAGGCGGCTCGACGCTGCGCGACTACGCCCACACGGACGGCAGCGCGGGCGCGTTCCAGCACGCCTTCCGGGTCTACGACCGGGTCGGGCTGCCCTGCAGCCGGCCGGGCTGCGGCGGGTCGATCGCCCGCATCGTCCAGGCGAACCGCTCGACCTTCTTCTGCGCGGCCTGCCAAACCCAGGGCTGAGGGCGACGAACCCTGCGTCGCCGCGCCGCAGGACGGCATTTTCGCCACAAACCCGGCTAGGGTCTCCGTCTCGACGTGCGCACCCGGTTGCGGGCAGCCGATCCCGGCCCGCGACGCGTATCGGGTCGCGCGGGCCCAGACAGGATCCCGATGTTCTTCCGCCGCTCCAAGCTGCCCCCGCCCGAGCGCATCGCGCAGGACCCGACGGACGAGCCCGCCCTGCCGCAGCGGCTCTCGCCGCGCTCCCCCGGCGAGGCGATCAAGCCCACTGTCGCGCCCCCGCCCCCGGAGAAGCCCGAGCGCGAGCGGAGCGGCCTCGTGGGCATCGTCAGCGGCGCGCTGACCTTCGCGGTCGTCATCGCCATCGCGGCGATGATCGGCATCACCCTGTTCCAGCGGCAGGTGCGCGAGCCGGGTCCGCTCGCGGCCGACAAGGTCGTGGTGATCCCGACGCACAGTGGCACCGGTGAGATCGCCGAGACCCTGAAGCGCGAGGGGGTGATCGACCACACCGGCCTGTTCGAGTTCGCCGCGCGCTTCGGCGGCCGGCCGGCGCTCCGGGCGGGCGAGTACGTGTTCAAGGCGCATGCGAGCATCGCCGACACCCTCGACACGATCGCCACCGGGCGGCAGGTGCAGCACGCCGTCACCTTCCCGGAGGGTCTGACCTCCGAGCAGATCGTGGGCCGCCTCAACGACAACGACGTCCTCACCGGCGAGATCAACGAGATCCCGCCCGAGGGCTCGCTCCTGCCCGACACCTACAAGTTCGAGCGCGGCGCCACCCGCCAGCAGATCGTCAACCTGATGAAGGCCAAGCAGCGCGAGGTGCTGAACCAGATCTGGCTCCGCCGCAGCGCCGACGTGCCGGTGCGGACCCCGGCCGAGATGGTCACCCTCGCCTCCATCGTCGAGAAGGAGACCGGCCGGGCCGACGAGCGGCCGCGGGTGGCCGGCGTCTTCATCAACCGCCTCAACAAGCGGATGAAGCTGCAATCCGACCCGACCATCGTGTACGGACTCGTGGGCGGCCGCGGCACCCTCGGCCGCGGCATCCTGCGCTCCGAGATCGACCGGCCGACCCCCTACAACACCTACGTGATCGAGGGCCTGCCCCCGGGCCCGATCGCCAATCCCGGCAAGGCCGCCCTGGAGGCGGTGGCCAACCCCTCGCGCACCAAGGACCTCTTCTTCGTGGCCGACGGCAGCGGCGGCCACGCCTTCGCGGACTCGCTCGAGGGGCACCAGCGCAACGTCGCCCGCTGGCGCGCGGTCGAGAAAAGCCGCCAGGCCCCGCCGGACGCCGTCGACAAGGTCGAGCCGGGTCCCGACCCGGCGACGCCCGGACGGGCCTCGGCCTACGCGCCGGGCAACGGCGTCAACACGAACGCCGCCTTCGCCCTCGACGCCGGCACGCCGGGCTCGCGCGCCTTCGACGCGTCGGAGGGCACGCGCCTCGATCCGCTGAAGAACCGCAGCTACGACCTGGGCTCGCCCAAGACGGTGCCGGCGCTCGGCGAACCGGCCGTGGCGCCGCGCGGCCGGCGTTGACGGTCGTCACGCCAGTTCGTCACGCGGGACCCCGTCGCTCCAGGCCACCTCGGCCGGACCGGGGCTTCGCGGTGCCCATCCGTGGAGAGCGGACACGGCTCGGGCGCACGCGGAGGCCGGCGCATTCCCGTTAAGGGAGGGAGAGCGCGTCCCTCGCCGTAGGGGGACGGGGATGTGACCGCTCGGGCGGAGGTTCGCCCCGCACGCGCCCCGAGGCCCGCCCCCGAAGCTCCCCACCCCGCCCCTCGCCTGCACGGGAGAGGAGCGCCGTACTTCCCGCCAGCGGCGTGACCGAACCTGCGCAGCCCGCGGAAGAGTGGAGAGGGACACATGCCCAGGATGATCTTCGTCAATCTGCCCGTCGCCGACGTCGAGCGCTCGGCCGGCTTCTACGCGGCTCTCGGCGCGAGCCGGGATGCCCGCTTCTCGCAACCCGATACGGCCGCCGCGATGGTGTTCTCCGACACGATCGTGGTCATGCTGCTGAGCCACGCGCATTTCGCAGGCTTCTCGCCGCGCCCGATCGCCGATGCCCGGGCCGCCACCGAGGTGCTGATCTGCCTGTCCGAGGACAGCCGGTCCGCCGTCGACGGGAGCGTGGAGCGCGCGGTCGCCGCCGGGGGGCGCGCCGACCTTCGGCCGAAGCAGGAGATGGGCGATGTCATGTACGGCCGGAGCATCGAGGATCTCGACGGCCACGTGATCGAACTGATGTGGATGGACGTCGAAGCCATGATGAAGGGCCGGCCGGCCGATTGAGGCTGCGGGCCGGGCGCCCGTCCCGACGCCGTGCCGCGCGCCGTCCGCGACGGCATAGGCCGACCGGCCTCTTCCCTCGGTGAGGATCCGTGCTACAGGCCCCGATCTTCACGGGGACAGGGGTCGCCATGGCCCAGATCGCGAGCATGACCGGCTTCGCCCGTGCGGCGGGCACCACCGGTCCGGTCCACTGGGCCTGGGAGGTCCGCAGCGTCAACGGGCGCGGGCTCGACGTGCGCACCCGCGTGCCCGCCGGCTATGACGGTCTCGGCGAGACCGCCCGCACCGCCCTCCAGAAAACCCTGAGCCGCGGCCAGTGCCAGCTGACGCTGACGCTCACCAAGCCGGAGGCGGCCGCCCGGGTGCGGATCAACGAGACCCTGCTGGCGAGCCTCGCACAGGCGGTGGCGCGGGTGCCGGTGCCGGAGGGCGTGGCCCCCGCAACCCTCGACGGTCTCCTCGGCGTGCGCGGCGTGATCGAGGTCGAGGACGAGGCGGCCGAAACCCAGTCCCTCGCCCACGACCTGGCCGAAGGGGTCGTCCGGCTGGTGGCCGACCTCGTCGAGGCCCGGCGCACGGAAGGGCGGCAGCTGGAACAGGTCGTCACCGGTCAGGTCGACCGGATCGCCGCGCTGACCCAGGCGGCCGACGAGAATCCGGCGCGCCGGCCCGAGGCGGTGCGCGCGCGTCTGACGGCGGCCGTCGAAGCCCTGGGCGGCAGCGGTCTCGATCCGGACCGCCTGCATCAGGAGGCCATGCTGCTCGCCGGCAAGGCGGATGTCCGCGAGGAGCTGGACCGGCTCCGCGCCCACGTGGCGAGCGCCCGTGAACTGATGGCGGCGGGCGGCGCGATCGGCCGCCGCCTCGACTTCCTGGCGCAGGAATTCGGCCGCGAGGCCAACACGCTCTGCGCCAAGGCCAACGACATCAGCCTGTCGCGGATCGGACTCGACCTCAAGGCCGTGGTCGAGCGGTTCCGCGAGCAGGTCCAGAACATCGAATGACGGGACGACACGTGAGGATACGGATGCGAAATGCCGCGGAGCCACGCGCATGACCGAGCCGGCCGGGGGCACCTCCGAACCGATCGCGCGGCGCGGGTTGATCCTGATCCTGTCCTCGCCCTCCGGAGCGGGCAAGACCACGCTGACCCGGGCGATCGCGCAGGATCCCGCCTGGGCGCTCGACCTGTCGATCTCGGTGACGACCCGGGCCCGACGCCCCTCGGAGATCGATGGGCGGCACTACCACTTCATCGATCGCGAGGCTTTCGAGGACCTGCGCAGCCGCGACGACCTGCTCGAATGGGCTGAGGTCCACGGCAATTTCTACGGGACGCCTCGTCGGCCCGTCGAGAAGGTGCTCGGCGCCGGCCGCGACATGATCTTCGACATCGACTACCAGGGCACCCGGCAGGTGCGCTCCAAGCTCGCCCAGGACGTCGTCACGGTCTTCATCCTGCCACCCAGCATGGCCGAACTGCGCCAGCGCCTGGAGCGCCGGGCAGAGGACTCGACCGAGACGATCGAGAAGCGCCTCGCCAATGCCCGGACGGAGATCCAGCGCTGGGTCGAGTACGATTACGTCATCGTCAACGACGACCTGCAGAACGCCTTCAGGTCCCTCCAGGGAATCCTGGCCGCCGAGCGGTTGAAGCGCGCCCGCCGGACCGGACTTGCCGAATTTGTCGACGGGCTGTTGGCCGAGACGCCCTAAGGTCGGACCGCCGCGGCGCTGGGCTCCGGGCAGCCGCACGTCGGCCGGTCCATCGCGCAGCTTGAGGCGGAACTCGGCTTCCAGCACTTCGTGCGCGGCCACGGCAGTGCGGTGACGACCCAGGAGGGCGAGGCCTTCGCCCACGAGGTCAAGCAGACCTTCGCGGGCCTGGATTACCTCGGCCATGCCGCGCGCCGCATCCGGGACCGGGGGCCGGATTGCCTGCCCGTGGCCTGCCAGCCGTCCCTGGCCTCACGGCGGCTGCCTCGCTTCGACGCCGAATGCCTCGGATTGCGGGTCTCGGTTCACGTGCCGAGCCCCGACGCGATCTGGTCCTGAGCCGCGTCGGGCCCGTGCGATCTCGGTCTCGCACGCCACTGACGGGGCTGCCGATGATCCTGCGCCCGTTCCGCCCGGAAATTTCGATCGCGACTTTGCTGCTGCGCCCGGCGGAGCGGCCGGTGAGCCGTCTGGCTGAACGGCTGAGCGTCCCTCTGCGAGCGCAGCGGGACGCGCAGCGCTGAGCCGATCCCGTTCGTCAGTCCGCAACCCGCGGGGCGCAGAGCCACGCGCGCATGGCCGTGAAGGTGGTTGCCGCCGCTGCGGTGAGGGACGCCTCCGCGGCGGGATCGGTCCCGAAGGTTTCGAGGCGCGCCCGGAAGGCGGCCCACATCGCGCCTGCCGCGGCGCCGTGCGCCCGGTAATAGGCAAGCCCGTCGCCCGTGAAGCCGTGCAAGCCGGCGATGTGACGGCCGATCAGCGCCCCCCCCAGCGTCGAGCCCTCCAAGACGTAGAGCGCGCCCGTCGCCGCGGCGGGGCCGTCGAGGCGCGGCGCGGCCGGCCGCGGCAGCGCCGCAACCGCACCCCGGGCGAGGCCGAGATGGTCGAGGTCGGCCGCGACCCGGGCGAGGCGACGGCGCGGCGCCAGGAACGGCTCGTCGCCGAGTTCGGCCCCGATCGCCGGCTCCCAGATCGCGTGGAAGCCGTAGAGCCGCGCCAGCAGGTCCCGGTAGCCGGGCAGCGTCGCGACCCGGCCCCGCCAGTCGAGGCTGTCCTCCAGGGCGCGATGGGCCGGATCGGTCGCCGCGCGCAGGCGTGCATGCACGCTGTCGCGGCTGTGCGCGGGATCTCGGCTCACGCGGTGATCGTGAAGCAGGCGCCGGGATTGTTGGCGACGTCGAGCCGGGCGTTGATCTGGTCGAGCATCGCCCGGATCAGCTTCATGCCGAGGCCCGATCCCTTGCTGCGGGCCCGGGCGTCGGCCCAGTCGGCGGGCAGACCGGCGCCGTCGTCGCAGACCCGCAGTTGCACCTCACCGGGACCGGACGCCGAGACGCTGACCTCCACCCGTCCGCCGCCCGTCGGGTTCGCCGCGTACTTGAAGGCGTTGGTGACGAGTTCCGTGGCGATCAGCGAGAGCGCCACCGCCTTTCGGTAGGGCACCATCAGGCCGGGCTCAGCGGTGAGATCGACGGCATGGCCATCGCCTGCGAGGCCCGCGAGATCGTTGCACAGATTCTCGATGGTCTGGCCGAGATCGACCTCGTCGACGCGGTCGGCCTGGTACAGGCTGTCGTGCACGCGCGCGACGCTCATCACCCGTGCGGAGGTGTCGGCGAAAGCCTGCCGTGCCTCGCCGTCGGCGATCTGGCGCCGCTGCATCTGCAGGAAGGCCGAGACGATCTGCAGCGAGTTCTTGACCCGGTGGTCGATCTCCCGGGTCAGCAGATCCTTCTGTTCGAGCAGGCGCTCCTTCTCGGCGAGGAGGCTGGTCAGCTCGTCGATCTTGCGGCGTTGGCGCAGCACGACGCCCTCCACCGCCTCCGCCAGGGAGCCGGCGAGCTGGAGCTGCCAATCCGCCCAGGGGTTGGCGAAGCCGGTGCGCTCCTCGATCCAGCGCTCGAACGAGCGCCGGGGCAGGACCGCTACCGGGCCGCTGCCCGCCAGCACGGGCTTGCGCGGGTCGCCGCCCCAGGTGACCGTGCTGGGCACTTCGGGGCGGAACCAGAGGAGCAGGTTCTCCCGCGATTCGTCCAGGAAAGCCGCCAGCAGGCCGCTGGCGATCTCGCGATAGGGAGCCGCCTCCAGGTACTCGGTGGTGAAGCTGTTGCTGCTGTAGCCGGTTTCACCCTCCCCCACGCGCGTCCGCAACCAGCCGGTGATCGCCGTCACTATCTCGGGCGGGGGCGTCCGGCCGATCAGCGTGACCCGCTCGCCCGAGACGATGCCGGCCCCGGTGGCGCTGAACAGGTCGAGCAGCGTCGTCCCGCCGCCCGTCAGGGCCGCCACGAAGTCGTCGGAGCGGGTCAGCCCGCGCACGAGCCGTCCCTCCACGTCGAGATGCGCCTGCCGCTCAGCCCAGAGCCGGCGGGACTCGATCTCCTGCACCCGCATGGCGAAGGCGTCGGTGAGCACCGTCGCGGCGGAGCGGGTTTCCGGCGCGACGTAGTGCGGCCGGCGATGGTGCCCGATCATAAGGCCCCAGAGCCGGCCCTCGACCATGATCGAGATCGACATCGAGCCGTTCACGCCGAGGTTGCGCTGGTACTCAAGGTGGATCGGCGAGAGCGTCCGGTGCTGGGCGAAGGTCAGGTCGATCGGGCCGTTGCCGGCTCCCGGCGCCGCCACCAGCCCGACCGGCACGCTGTCGCGGTCGATCACGAAGCGGCTCTTGGCCTTGGTGTAGAGGGCGCGCGCCTGGGCGGGGATGTCGGATGCGGGGAAGCGCAGGCCCAGCAGGCTGCGGGACCAATCCGGGGCCTTGTCCTCGGCCACCGCCTCGCCGTTCCAGTCGGTGTCGAAGCGGTAGACCAGCACCGCCTCGAAGCCGGTCAGCGCCCGGATCTCCAGCGCGGCGATCCGGGCGGCGTCCGCCAAAGTCCCGGCCTCGCGCAGGCGCCCGACGGCCAGTTCGGTGTCGATCTGACTCGCGGTCGCGAAGTCGTCCGCGGAATCCGGCTCCAGTTCCAGCTCGACGATCAGGCGCCCGGCATGGGCATGGGCGACGGCGTGGTAGGGCGTGCTGGAGCACGGGAGCGTCAGGCGCCGCCGAAGCGAGCGGCCATCTTCCAGCCCCCCGCCCGCCAGGCGGGTCCGGATCGCCGCGACGAAGTCGGACGGCAGCACGTCGGCCAGGGGCCGACCCGCCAGCGGCGGCTCGACCGGGTCGACGATCTCCGAGATGTTGGCCGAGTAGGCGAGGACCAGCAGCGTCGCGGCATCGGCCGCCAGCATCACGGCATTCGGCTGGATCGATCCCGGGATGTGGATCGGCTCGCGCTCGCAGAGGCTGGCATCCACCGGCTCGGCGCGGACCCGCTGGCCGATCGCCGCCATCACGGCCTCGCGCGGCAGACCGGCTCCGAGGCTTTCCAGCGGGTCGATCGTCAGCCACGTCACCGGGCGCACACCCGTGACGTGACCGCGGCGCATGCGCACCCGGGCCCGCAGCGGCTGCGGCAGGCGGCCGAAGACGTGGTCGAAGCTCTGGTCGAGGGTGCCGCGGCGGGCTCCCGCCAGGAAACGGCCGCGGAAGCCCGGGACGTTCGTGCCCGGCATCACGTCGCGGAAATAATCGCGCCCGAGCACCGCTTCCCGCGACAAGCCGGAAATCGTGCTGGCGCCCTCGCTGAACACCACGACCGTGCCGGCCGAATCCAGCCCGATCACGCCCTGGTCCAGGCTGTCGAGTTCATCGGGGGCAAGGGCGTCGAGATCGACGCCGTGTTCGCGGGCCGGGTTCGACGGCATCAGGTGAGAAACCGGCTCATCGGGAGCGGTATGGCGCTGAGATGGATCGAGCGCAATGGCTGTCTTTGCAACACGTTCAGTGTCCCGTTGTGCCGTGCAGGATCTCCGTCATGACGCTCCGAAACCCCTCCTCCACCGTCGGATGGTAGATCGGCCGGTCTCGTACGTCCTGCGCGGTGCGCCCGTCGCCGATCGCGTAGGTGAGGAGGTGCGCGAGGTGCTCCACGGCGGGACCGAGCATCTCGCCGCCGAGCAGCCGCCCGGTTCGATCGGCCCAGATCCGCATGCCGCCGTGATTCAGCCCGTCGACCCGGGCGCGGCCCTGATCGGAGAAGTCCACCGCTCCCACGACGCGGCCTCCGGCAGCCGGATCGTAGGGCTCGCCCACCCGCGCGGCCTGAGGATGCGTGAACACCATCGCGAGGCTCGTCCACGGCGCGGCCGCCGCCACGGCGCGTCCGGCGGCCAGTGCGGCGGCGTTCGTGCCGGCGATCGAACCCTGGCGGCTTGCCTCGTGCAGCACGGGACGCCAAGCATCAGCATCCCCCGCGATCAGGATCGGCGCCCCACCGCAGACGAGGGCGCGACGGTCGAAATCCGGGATTCCATCCGCGCCGGGACGCAGGCCGGCCGCCTCCAGGTCCAGCGCCCCCAGGTTCGGCGACCGCCCCGTGGCGGCCAGGACCCGCGACGCCCGCGTGACCTGCTCGCGCCCGTCGCGCCCGGTCCAATGGAGACGCACGCCGTCGCCGTCCGGCGCAGCGGCGTGGACCTCCGCGCCGAGATGCAGATCGAGCTCCGCGCCGAAGATCGCGGCTGCCTGGCGCGCCAGATCGGGGTCGGCGAGGCCCGCGACGGTGTCGCCCGCGTCGATCACCGTGACGGCGACGCCGAGCCGGGCCATCGCCTGCGCGATCTCGATGCCGACCGCACCGGCCCCGAGGACCACGAGGGAATCCGGCAGATCCGCGATCTCGAACAGGGTGTCGGTGGTCAGGCACCGGTCGCCGAGCTCGCGCAGCGGCCCGGGCACGATCGGGCTCGATCCGGTGGCGATGACGGCGGCGCGGAAGCGGACGCACGTGTGATCGTCGATGGCGAGGCTGCGCCCGTCCCGGAACCGGGCGCTGCCGGCGATCCGATCGTCGCCGGGCAGCACGTCCAGCCCATCCCGCACGCCGCCGACGAACCGGTCGCGCTCGGCGCGCAGACGCGAGAGGACGGCGCGGCCATCCACCGCCACGCCCGATACCCGGATGCCGAACAGGTCGGTGCTGCGCGCCGCGTGGGCGGCCGCGCCCGCCGCGATCAGAAGCTTGGAGGGCATGCAGCCCACCCGGGCGCAGGTGGTACCGCCGGGGCCGCGCTCGATCAGCACGGCACGGACACCGGCGTCAGCCGCCGCGCGATACGCGGCGATGCCGGCCGTTCCGGCGCCGATCACCGCCACATCGTAGTCAAGCTCGCGCATCGTCGACCCGGATCACCCGCCCGGGCCAAAGTTCCACGGCCCAGGTTCGTTCCGCCTGCGCCGACGCGCCTCAGGTGGAGGCCAGGATGCCCGGCCCGATGCGCGGCCGGCCACGCCCGGGGCCGCGCACGGCGCCGCGGTCCGGCGCTGGGGTCAGGCGCTGCGGTTCGGGGCGGTGCCGCCGAGGTGGAACACCCTGTGGGGCACCAGTTCGCCGCGCTCGACGTCGCCCACGGCGACCAGGATGCCGGCGCAGGTGGCGAAGGCCTTGCCCTCCACGGGGGCGTCGCGGCCCCGCAGGATTACGGGTTGGCCGCGCATCAGGCGCAGACCGAGGTCGCGGGAGACCGCCACCTCCGGGATCGCGTCGAGGGCTGTCTCCACCGGGCGCAGGTGAGCGAGAGCGGCCTCGGGGCTGTCATCCGTGAGGGTGCCGACCGCGCAGGCCTCGGCTTCCGAGAAGGGGCCGACACGGGTGCGGCGCAGGGCCGCGACGTGGCCGTAGCAGCCGAGCATGCGGCCGAGGTCGCGGGCGAGGGCGCGCACGTAGGTGCCCTTGCCGCACTCCGCCTCGAGGACGGTGCGCTCGCCGTCGTGCTCCACCACGGCGAGGCGATCGATCTGCACCGGCCGGGCGACGAGTTCCACCACCTCACCCTCACGGGCGAGGTCGTAGGCGCGCTCACCCTGAATCTTGATGGCCGAGTAGCGCGGGGGCACCTGCTCGATCGCTCCCACGAAGGCCGGCAGCGCCGCCTCAACCGCCGCGCGGTCCGGGCGGGCGTCACTGTTGGCGACGGCGCGTCCCTCGGCATCGTCGGTGTCGGTCTCAACGCCCCACTGGACCGTGAACCGGTAGGCTTTGCGGCCGTCCATGACGAAGGGGACCGTCTTGGTCGCCTCGCCCAGCGCGATCGGCAGGATGCCGGAAGCCAGCGGATCCAGGGTGCCGGCGTGACCGGCCTTCTTGGCGTTGAAGGCACGCTTCACCACCGCGACCGCGTGAGTCGAGGTCATGCCGACATGCTTGTCTAGGATGACCCAGCCCGAGACGTCGCGGCGCTTGGGCCGGTCGGGCCGCGGCCCGCGCTGCGGGCGTCGTCCTTCCGGGTCCCGGCGCTCGGCGTTCGGGCCCACCGTTAAACCCACGGTCGAGGTCAAGGCCGGGCGCTCACCCTGCGGCTGGTCTTCGGTGGAAACCGTCATGTCCTCGCGTCCCCCGGAGCTGCGCCCCGTCCCTTTTCGTTTGGTGGTCGGGATCAATGCCCCGGTCCGGTCTCCGGTTCGTCGTCATCCCGGCCGTGATCGAGATCGCGCTGCACGCGCTCGTCCCGCAGCAGCCTGTCGATGCGCGCCGCCTCGTCGAAGGTCTCGTCGCGCCGGAAGCGTAGCTCCGGCGCGAATTTCAGGTTCACGCGCCGCGCCACCTCCTGGCGCAGCACCTTCCGGTGACGCTCCAGGGCGGCGATCACCGGCGCCTCGTCAAGGCCGCCGAGGGGCATCACGTAGGCGGTGGCGAGCTTCAGGTCCGGCGACATCCGCACCTCCGGCACGGTCACGACATGCGTGCCGAGCACCGGATCCTGGATGTCGCCGCGCTGGAGCACCTCGGCGAGGGCGTGGCGGATGAGTTCGGCCACGCGCTGCTGACGCTGCGAGGGGCCGGTGGGGGTTGGTTTCTGGGCCATTCTGTCTCGGCGGGCGCCCAGGGGGCGGCCGGCTCACGTCTGAAAAAACAAAGGACGGCCGCGGCGGGTGCCGCGGCCGCCCTGTCCGGACAGGTCCGGACGATCAGAGCGTGCGGCGGATCTCCTCGACCCGGTAGCACTCGATCACGTCGCCCGCGCGCATGTTCTCGAAGTTCTCGAAGGCCATGCCGCACTCCTGGCCGGAGGTGACTTCCTTCGCGTCGTCCTTGAAGCGCTTGAGGGTCTTCAGCTTGCCCTCGTGGATCACCACGCTGTCGCGGATGAGGCGAACATGGGCGCCACGCTCCACGATACCGTCGGTGACGCGGCAACCCGCGACCTTGCCGACCTTCGAGACCTCGAAGACCTCCTGGATGGTGGCCTCGCCGAGGCGCTCCTCCCGCAGGGTCGGCGGCAGCATCCCCGACAGCGTGGCTTTGATGTCGTCCACGAGGTCGTAGATGATGTTGTAGTAGCGGATGTCGATCCCGGCCCGCTCGGCGGCCTCGCGGGCCTCCTTGTGGGCACGCACGTTGAAGCCGATCACCACCGCCTTCGAGGCCTGAGCCAGGGTGACGTCCGACTCGGTGATGCCGCCGACACCCGACAGGAGGATGCGGGCCGCGACCTCGTCGTTGCCGAGCTTCTCCAGGGCGCCGGAGATCGCCTCGACCGAGCCCTGCACGTCGCCCTTGATGAGGACCGGCAGTTCCTTGCGGCCGGCGCCCTCCTTCAGGTCGCGCATCATGTCGACGAGCGAGCGGTTCGCACCGCCGGTCCGCGCGGCGAGGCGCTCGCGCTTCTGACGGGCACGGTACTCTGTGACCTCGCGGGCGCGGGCCTCGTTGGGCACCACGATCACGCGGTCGCCGGCGTCGGGCGTGCCGTTGAAGCCGAGAACCTCGACAGGAACCGACGGGCCCGCGTACTGCACGTTCTCGCCGAGATCGTCGATCAGGGCGCGCACGCGGCCCCACTCGGCGCCCGCCACGACGATGTCGCCGGTGAAGAGGGTGCCGCGCTGGACCAGGACCGTCGCCACCGGGCCACGCCCGCGGTCGAGCTGGGCCTCGATCACCGTGCCTTCGCCGTCGCGCTTCTCGTTGGCGCGCAGGTTCATGATCTCGGCCTGGATCTGGATGCCGTCCAGCAGTTCCGACAGGCCGGCACCGGTCTTCGCCGAGACCTCGAATTCCAGGGTCTCACCGCCCATCGACTCGACCTGGATGTCGTGCTGGAGCAGCTCCGTGCGGACCCGCTCCGGCTTCGCATCCGGCTTGTCGATCTTGTTGACCGCGATGATCATCGGGACGCCTGCCGCCTTGGCGTGCTGGATGGCCTCGATGGTCTGGGGCATGACGCCGTCATCGGCCGCGACCACGATCACCACGATGTCGGTGACCTTGGCGCCACGGGCACGCATGGACGTGAACGCCGCGTGGCCCGGGGTGTCGATGAAGGTGACCATGTCGCCGGACGGGGCCGCGACCTGATAGGCGCCGATGTGCTGGGTGATGCCACCGGCCTCGCCCTCGACGACGTTTGCCTTGCGGATCGCGTCGAGCAGCGAGGTCTTGCCGTGATCGACGTGACCCATGATCGTGACCACCGGCGGACGGGGATCGAGATCCTCCTCCAGATCCGGCTCGTCGGACGACAGACCTTCCTCGACGTCCGACTCGGCGACGCGCCGCACCGTGTGGCCGAGTTCCTCGGCGATGAGCTGGGCGGTGTCCGAATCGATCACGTCGGTGATCTTGTGGATCTGGCCCTGCTTCATCAGCATGCGGATCACGTCCACGGCCCGCTCCGACATGCGGTTGGCGAGCTCCTGGATGGTGATCGTCTCGGGGATCGTCACCTCGCGGGACAGCTTCTCTTTCTGTTCGACGTGCCCACGCCCGCTCATCCGCTGCTGGCGGCGGCGGAACGAGGCGACGGAGCGCGTGCGCTCGTCCTCACCCGACGTCGCGGTCGCGATGGTCAGACGGCCGCGGTTCCGGTCGCCGCCCGGCGACTTCGGCGTCTTGGGCGGCGTGATGATCTTGAGCGGCATGCCGGGCCGCCGGATCACGCGCTTGGTCTCGGACTCGTCGTCGTTGGTCTGGGCGCCGCGCCCGGGCGCGGGACGGGCTGCGGCCGCACCGGCGGGACGCGCGGCGGTCGCCGGCGTGGCGCTCTTCTCCGGCTCGGGCGCCGGAGCGGGACGGGCCATGAAGTTGAGGTCGCGGGGCTTGCGCGAGTCGGCCGTGATGGTCTTGCGCGGCTCGCCCGTCGAGGGCCGCGGCGTCAGCGGCGGACGCGGGGCGGCAGGCGCCGCGGCGGGCGCGGCACGCGCGGCGGCCGGACGCGGGGCCTCGGCGGGCTGGCGGGCCGGAGCGGCCGGACGGGCTGCCGCCGCCGAACGAGCCGGCGCGGCTGCGGTTTGTGCAGGCGCCTGGGCCAGGCGCGCCGGCTCAGCGGCGGCAGCTTCGGCGGGCGCCGGGGCTGTCGGAGCAGCCGGGGCGGGAGCGGCAGCGGCAGCCGCCGCGGCCTTGGCGGCCTCGGCCGCTTCCGCAGCGGCGGCCGCAGCGGCAGCCTTGCGCTCTTCCTCCTCGCGACGGCGAGCCTCAGCGGCCTCGCGCTCGCGGCGAGCCCGGGCTTCTTCCTCCTGGCGGCGCGCCTCGGCTTCGGCCTCGGCCTTGCGGCGGGCCTCCGCCTCGCGGCGCTGCGCATCGGCGAGGGCGGCGGCGCGGGCGGCGCTCTCCTGCTCGCTCAGCGTGCGCAGGACGACGCCCGAGGCCGGCCGCTGGGCCGGACGTGGGGCCGCCGCCGCGGGCGCGGCCTGGGCCGGACGCGGGGCGGGCGCAGGCTCGCGGGCTGGGGCGGCCGGTGCCGCGCCGATGACGCGGCGCTTCACCGTCTCAACCACGACCTGCTTGGAGCGGCCATGGGAGAAGCTCTGACGCACGGTGCCCGCCTCGATCGGCCGCTTGAGGGACAGCGGCTTCGGGGAAGTCCTGTTCAGAGTCTTGTCGCCCGGGTTGTTCGTATCGCTCATTCAGCCTGAACCCTGAGGGTTTCCATCGTCCCGTGAACCGACGCCCGGTGGCGCCGGCCAAATCCATCCTGCGTCGTCAACGTGAGGCTTGGTCGATCCGGCCGATTCGGGCTAGATCGGGCTCCTCGGTCGCCGCAGCAGCGCTCTCGAAGGAGCGTAGCCGACGCCAACGCGACAGGCAGCCGGCGGCTCCGGCTCCTGCGACGAGCGCAGCGTGTATCACATGACCCCGACCCAAGGCCATGTCCAATTCGTCTTCGGACAGGTCATCGATGATCGGGATCCTTGACATGGCCTCACCGTGACGCCGGTGCAAGGCCGACGCGATCTTCCGCCGGCCGTCCGGACTGGCCTCCGAGGCGTGAATCACCGCGATCGCCCCGGGGTGGCCGCCGATGGCGGCCTCCACCTTCGAGAAGCCCGCAACGATGCAGCCGGCCTTGTTGGCGAGCGCGATGGCCTGTCGCAGGTCGTCGCGCAGGGCCGCGACGATCCTGTCCGGAAGATCCGGCGCGGCCGGGGTCGGCCCCTTGAACGCCCGCGAGAACAGGTTCTTGCGCACCGCCAGGGCGACGACGTCCCGGCGGGCGCTGACCCAGGCTCCGCGACCCGGCAGCTTGGCGCGCAGGTCCGGCACGACGCTGCCGTCCGGCCCGCGCACGAAGCGGATCATCCCGTCCGGCGCCTGCGTGACGCGCGTGACGATGCAGGTCCGCTCAGGCGCGCGGCGGCCGGGGCCGGCATCGAGCCCCGGGGCCTCCGGGCCCTCTTCGGGCAGGGTCGTGTCGGCCGCGACCATGGCGCCTCCGCGCGCTCCCGGTTCAGGCCTCGGCCTGGGTCGGGGCGGACTCTTCGCCCTCGACTCCCTCGGCGCCGTCCTCGGCCTCCGGCTCCGGCAGAGCCTCGATCCAGCCGGCCTTGAGGCGGGCGGCCATAATCAGGCCCTCGGCCTCGGCACGGGACAGGTCGAACCCGTCGAGGTAGCCGGCGTGACGCACGGCCTCGGGGCCGCGACCTTCGGTGTAGCCGACGAGATCGTCGGTGGCGCAACCCGCCAGATCCTCGACGGTCTTCACGTCGTTCTCGCCGAGTGCCACCATCATGGGTGTCGTGACGCCCTCGATCTCGCGCAGCTCGTCGGCGACGCCGAGTTCGGTGCGGCGCGCGTCGTGCTCCTGCTCGATCCGGGCGAGGTGATCCTGCGCGCGCGCCTGGATCTCGGCGCCGGTCTCCTCGTCCAGGCCCTGGATGCCCGACAGCTCCTGGGTGTCGACGTAGGCGATCTCCTCGACGTTGCGGAAGCCTTCCGCGGCGAGCAGCTGGCCGACGGTCTCGTCGACGTCCAGCGCCTCCATGAACACCTGGGTCCGCTCGGCGAATTCCTTCTGGCGGCGCTCCGACTCCTCGGCCTCGGTGAGGATGTCGATGTCCCAGCCGGTGAGCTGGGAGGCGAGCCGCACGTTCTGGCCGCGGCGGCCGATGGCCAGCGACAGCTGGTCGTCCGGCACCACCACCTCGATGCGGTCGGCCTCCTCGTCGAGTACCACCTTCACCACCTCGGCGGGCTGGAGGGCGTTGACGATGAAGGTCGCCTCGTCTTCGGACCACGGGATGATGTCGATCTTCTCGCCCTGGAGTTCGCCGACCACCGCCTGGACGCGGGATCCGCGCATGCCCACGCAGGCGCCCACCGGGTCGATGCTGCCGTCGCGGGAGATCACCGCGATCTTGGCGCGGGAGCCCGGGTCGCGGGCCACCGCCTTCACCTCGACGATGCCGTCGTAGATCTCGGGCACTTCCTGGCCGAACAGCTTGGCCATGAACTGCGGATGCGAGCGCGACAGGAAGATCTGCGGTCCGCGCACTTCCGAGCGCACGTCGAACAGGTAGGAGCGGATGCGGTCGCCCGGCCGGAAGGTCTCGCGCGGGATCATCTCGTCCCGGCGCACGATGCCCTCGCCGCGGCCCAGATCCACGATCACGTTGCCATACTCGACCCGCTTGACGATGCCGTTGAGGATCTCGCCGATGCGGTCCTTGTACTCGTCGAACTGGCGGGCGCGCTCGGCGTCGCGCACCTTCTGGACGATGACCTGCTTGGCCGACTGGGCGGCTACGCGACCGAAGTCGAACGGCGGCAGGGTATCGGAGATCACGTCGCCGACGAGTGCGCCCGGGTTGTAGCGGCGGGCCTGATCCAGGGTGATCTCGCGGGCGTCGTTCTCGACCTGATCGACCACCAAGAGGTGGCGCGAGAGGCGCAGCGCCCCGGTCTTGTTGTCGATCTCGGCGTGGACATCCGTCTCGGCGCCGTAGCGGGAGCGGGCCGCCTTGGCGATCGCCTCCTCCATCGCGTCGATCACGATGGAGCGGTCGATCACCTTCTCGCGGGCGACCGCATCGGCGATCTGGAGGAGTTCGAGCCTGTTGGCGCTGACGACGGCCATCGGTGTCGGTCCTTCTCTTCCGTCAAATCTTCGGGACGGCCGCGCGTGGACGGCCGTCGCGGGGGTCTCAGTGCAGGGAGTCACGGTCCTTGAGCCGGGACGCCTTGGTCACGATCGGCTTCTTGGGACCGGTCCGGGCCGGGTGTTTGGGCTTGGCCGCGGGACTGGCCTTCTTCGGCCCCTGCGGCCGGAAGGGCGCGCGGGCAGGCTCCGCCGCGCGCTCCTCGACCGGTTCCGCATCTTCGGCCTCGTCGGCCTCGTCCTCGGCGGGCGGACCGCCGCGGCGGAGCGATTCGCGGATCAGTTCGTCGGTGAGGACGAGATGGGCCTCGGCGAGGTCCCTGAGCGGCAGGTCGATGCGGCTCGGCAGGCCTTCCTTCACGTCGGGCAGATCGATCGGGACGGTGAACCCCGCCGGATCCGGCGCGCCGAGGATGCCGCGGAAGCGCTTGCGCCCGTCGAGGGGCGGGCTCAGCTCGACCTTGGCCTCGTAGCCGACCCAGCGGGCGAAATCCGAGATCCGCACCAGCGGCCGGTCGATCCCCGGCGAGGAGACCTCGAGGTTGTAGGCGCCCCCCACCGGATCGTCGACGTCGAGGATCGGGGAGATCGTCCGGCTCACCGCCTCGCAATCCGCGATCGTGAAGGTGCCGTCCGGCCGCTCCGCCATGATCTGCACGGTACAGCCGTTGATGTTGTTGACCTTTACCCGCACCAGCCGGAAGCCGAGACCCTGGAGAGGCCCCTCGATCGCCTGCGCGACGCGCGCGGCGACACCGGCCTCGCGGACGAGGCGCTTCTCGGACAGATCCGCTTCGATCTCGGACGACATGGGTTTGAGCGCGCAACCTTCGCGGCGTTCTGCCTGGCCCGCCCGCGGCGTACGGCCTCGTGCGGCGAGGGACGGTGCGGCGAAAAAAAAGAGCGGACCCGGTGGGGCCCACTCCCGAACCGCAGCCTCTCGACTGCCATCAGAACTGATGGAGGCTAGATAGCGACCCTTTGCCGGGAGCGCAAGGCGGATCGGATGCGCCGCGGGGACCGGGTCTTCCAAATCTCGCCCGCATCCTGAGGCGCCGCAGCGCAGCGGAGGCCGCGGCTCGCCGCGCGCACCTCCGATGCGGGGAGATCGACGACGCCCCCCCGCCTCCAGCATCGTCAGCCGCTGCGCGGCACCCGCCCCTCCAGCGGATAGGCCGGATCGTTGTAGCCCGGCGTCGTCGGGTGACCCGCGGCCACGAACCCGTCGACCAGCGCCTCGTCCTCGGGGGTGAAGGCGTAGTCGAGGGCGCTGAGATATTCCTGCCACTGCGCCTCCGTGCGCGGTCCCGCGATGACGCCGGTGACGAGGCGGTTGTTCAGCACCCAGGCGGTGGCGAACTGGCCGGCCGTGATACCCCGCGCCTCGGCGTGCTCCCTGAGCGTCCGGGCGATCCGCAGGGATTCCGGCCGCCACTCGGTCTGCATCATCCGGGTGTCCTGGCGGCCGGCGCGGGACTCGGCCGGCGGCGGGGCGTCGGGATCGTACTTGCCGGTGAGCACGCCGCGGGCAAGCGGCGAGTACGGCACGACACCGAGCCCGAAATGGGCGCAGGCCGGCAGGTGCTCGGTCTCGGGCATGCGGTTGAAGGCGTTGTAGTAGGGCTGGCTCACCACCGGCCGGTCGATCCCGATCTCGTCGCAGATCCGGCAGATCTCGGCGACCCGCCAGGACCGGTGGTTCGAGACGCCGAAGTGGCGGATCTTGCCGGCGCGGACGAGGTCGGCCATCGCCCGCACGGTCTCCGCGAGCGGCGTGTGGTGGTCCTCCTTGTGGAGGTAGTAGATGTCGATGAAGTCGGTGCCGAGCCGGCGCAGGCTGTCCTCGGCGGCCTTCATGACGTGGACCCGCGAGAGGCCGCCGTCATTGATGCCGGGCCCCGTCGGGTTGGCGACCTTGGTGGCCAGGATCCAGGCGCTGCGCTCGGACCTGATCGCCCGGCCGGTGATCTCCTCGGAGCGGCCGTCCGTGTAGACGTTGGCCGTGTCGATGAAGTTGATCCCGGCCTCCCGCGCGCTGCCGACGATGCGGCCTGCGGCGGCCTCATCGGTGGGCCCGCCGAACATCATCGTGCCGAGGCAGATCGGCGAGACCTTGAGGCCGGAGCGGCCGAGATTGCGGTACTGCATGGGATCCATCCGGTGTCCGTCGCCACGCTATCTCGCCGCCGGGGCGGCGTGGTCAACCACGCAGGTGAACGCATCCCCGTAACCGTCACGCATCCGCGGCGAACCGACCCGCGACGGCACCGATGGCCGGACACGGCCGTTCCCGCCGCGGGCGCGACCGGATTGCCACCGCCATCCCGTCGACGCATGCCCTGTTCGAGATCCCATGATTGATCGCTTGGCCATCCCCCTCCCCTGGCTCGACCGGGCCGGCCGCCTCTCCTGGCTGAAGCTCGCGGTGTTCGCGGGCTGCGTCGCACCGGCGCTGTACCTCGCGGCCGCCTACCGGCTCGATGCCCTGGGCGCGAAGCCGATCACCGCGCTGATCCATGCCACCGGCGAGTGGGCGGTGCGCATCCTGCTGTTCTGCCTGGCAATCTCGCCGCTGCGCCGCATCGCCGACTGGCCGAAGGTCTTGGTCGTCCGGCGGATGCTCGGCGTCGCCGTGATGGCCTACGCGGTCGCCCATCTCACCCTCTACGCGGTCGACCAGAACCTGATCCTCACCAAGGTCGCCTCGGAGATCGCGCTCCGGCTCTACCTGACCATCGGCTTCGTGGCGCTGATCGGCCTGATCGCCCTCGGGCTGACCTCGACGGACGCGGCGATCCGCAATCTCGGCCCGAACTGGCACCGGCTGCACCGGCTCGTCTACACGATCGCCGTGCTGGCGCTCGCCCACTACTTCCTGCAATCGAAGATCGACGTGACCGATCCGGTCTTCTCGGCCGGCCTGTTCCTGCTGCTGATGGGCTGGCGGGTGATGCGGCGGTTCAAGTGGCCCGAGCGGCCCTGGTCGCTGCTTCTCCTCGCGCTGCTGGCCGGCCTCGTCACCGCGGGGTTGGAAGCGGCCTGGTACGGGTTGGCCAGCGGCGTCCCGGCCAGCCTCGTCCTCGCCGCCAACCTGGACTTCTCGGGGCCGATCCGGCCGGCCTGGTGGGTGCTGGGGATCGGGCTGCTCCTGCCGGTCGCGGCCCTGGTGCGGCGCCCGCGGGTACCCTCGGCCGGACCGGCGCCGGCCCGGCGGCCCGCCACCGAGGCCCGCGCCCCGCGTGTGCAGGAGCCCTTGTCGCCGCCGGCGTGATGCCGCAGAACCCGCACCCGGCCCAGCGGAGCTTCCAGGACGACATGCGCGGCACGCTTCTCCTGATCGCGGGACTGCTCGCACCGAGCGTCGCCCTCGCGGCGCCGCCCGCGACACCACCGGGCGCGACCGCGAAACCGGCCGCCAAGGCGCCCCCGGCCGCGGCGGCGCCGGCCGTCGCGGCCTGCACCCCGCCCGAGCCGCCACCGGCCTCCGTCCGGCCGACCAAGCCGGCCCTGCCGGAGAAGCCCGCCTGCCTCGACGCCAAGGCGGGCTGCCCGGGCTGGGAGGCCTACAGCTACAACGACGCGATCAAGGCCTATAACCTGCAGGCGCAGGCCTTCCGGCCGATCGCCGAGGCCTACCTGCAGAAGCTCAATGCCTACGTGAAGGCGAGTGCCGAATACGCCCAGTGCGAAGTCACCGCGATGCAGAAATAGCCGGCTGAACGGAAGCCGACACGGACCTGCGGCGGCGGTTCAGGTGCCTCGGTGCAACCTCCGGAGATGATGGCCGCGATCCCCGTGTGCCCGATTCCGCTGAGGCCCCCGTGCCCGCCCGTCGCCTCCTCGCACGCACCGGACTCCTTGCCCTGCTCCTCGCCGCCGGCCCGGCGCTGGCCGCCGATTTCGGGGGGCCCTATACGCCGCCCGGCTATGGCGGTCCGCCTCAGGAAGACGAGCCCGAACGCGGCCCCCCGCCGCCGCCGCCGCGGCGCGAGCCTGAGTTCCGCGGCCCCCGTTTCACCGCCGCGCCGCCCGAGCCGTGCCGGGAATTCGTGCGGCGCCGGTTCGATCCGGACGGCGCGCCGGTGCTGCGCCGTGTGCGGGTCTGCGACGAGCCGGCCTTCGACCGCGGCCCGCCCCCTCCGCCGCCGCCGGAGGACATCCCGCCCCGCCGCTGGGGCGGACCGCGCTGGTAGGATGGACCTTGCGGCACCCGGTCGGTGCCTCGGGGCTTCCATCCCCGGCGGAGCGAGGCAATCCCTTCGGCGCCGCGCCGAGTGACATCGCCCCGCTCCGGATCGCGTCGCTTCGCGCGTGATGACGGCCAGGACCGCCTCAGCCGAAGGTCCCGACCGGAAGGCGACATCAGATGCGCGCCGGCGCCTTCTTCAGCGCCGCCGCGAAGGCCTTGAGCTGGCGGTTGAGGTCCGCCAGCTCGTTCAGCGCGATGGTCTTGTGGCCGTCGCGGACCGCGCGATCGATGTCCTCGACCTGCGAGGCGACGAGGCGGCGGATGGCGGTGGCAACTTGTTGTCGGGTCATCGATTCGAGCGTCTCGTGCGTGCGTCCTGGCGGGCCTCGACGGACGGCCGGAATCGGGCCGTCGACACGGTTCGGTGATAGGGCGGTAGGCTTAACCGTTGGTGTCCGCACCCGCCCGGCGCACAGGGATTCCGGTCCTATCGGCGCCCCTGCATCTCGGCGCGCCGCATCGGCATCGCGTCGATCGTGGCGAACAGCGTCTGCGGTGGGATCGGCGTGTCGGCGGCGAGCTTGGCGCCCCCGTCCTTCCCGATCAGGACCGCGCGGAAGCGGTCGGCCGGCAGGCCGAGCCGCGCGCGCAGAGCCAGCGCCCCGGCCCCGGAGCCGATCGCTTCCAGCACCACGAGGTCGCGCTCGGCGACGCTGGCGCGGGCGGCCCCCAACGCGGCCCGCTGGGCCCTCAGCTGCGCATCCCCGCCGTCGGGTGCCGACAGGACCAGCACCCGGGCGCGGTCCCGATACCTGTCGAGCGGGCCGGCCGAGGCGGCCCCCGCCGTTAGGATCGCCAGGCCGAGCCCCAGTGTCGTCCGCCGCATGCAGCCGCTCCCCGCTCAGGAGATCGGACAACGCACGATCCGGCCCGGAGATCGCCGCCGCGCCTTTGCCGCAGCCGCCTCGCGCCCCAGATCGGAGGCGGCATCCAGCATCCGGGAGTCTGCCATGACCGAGTCCGCCACGACCGAGTCCGCCACGATCGCCATGAACCGCCGCATCGTCCTGGCCTCGCGCCCGCACGGCGAGCCGCGCCCCGAGAACTTCCGTCTGGAGGAGGTGCCGGTACCGCGTCTCGGCCCGGGGCAGGTCCTCCTGCGCACCCGCTGGCTGTCCCTCGACCCCTACATGCGCGGCCGGATGAGCGACGCCAAATCCTACGCCGCCCCCGTGGAGATCGGCGCGCCGATCACCGCCGAGACGGTGGGCGAGGTCGTCGCCTCGAACCACCCGGACCATGCCGTGGGCGCCCTCATCACCGCCTTCGCGGGCTGGCAGGACTACTTCGTCACCGACGGAAAGGGGTCACGCAGGGTCGATCCGGCCGCGGCGCCGCCCTCGACGGCGCTCGGCGTGCTCGGGATGCCCGGCATGACCGCCTATACCGGGCTTCTCAACATCGGCCAGCCGAAGGCCGGCGAGACCGTCGTGGTCGCCGCCGCTGCCGGTCCCGTAGGCTCCCTCGTCGGGCAGATCGCCAAGCTGAAGGGCGCCCGCGCCGTCGGGATCGCGGGCGGCCCGGACAAGTGCCGCTACCTCACCGAAGAACTGGGCTTCGACGCCGCCATCGACCATCGCGGCGCCGATCTGCCCGTGGCTCTGGCCGCCGCCTGCCCCAAGGGCATCGACGTCTACTTCGAGAATGTCGGTGGCGCAGTCTTCGCCGCCGTGATGCCGCTGCTCAACCCCTTCGCGCGGATCCCGGTCTGCGGCCTCGTCTCGGGCTACAACGCCACCGAGGTGCCCCCCGGCCCCGACCGCCTGCCGGGCCTGATGCGCTCGGTTCTCACGAACCGGCTGCACATCCAGGGCTTCATCGTCTGGGACTTCGCCGATCAGGCGGAGATCTTTCGCCGGGAGGTCGGCGGCTGGATCCAGGAGGGCCGGGTCCGCTACCGCGAGGACGTGGTGGAGGGCCTGGAGAAGGCACCCGAGGCCTTCGTCGGCCTGTTGAAAGGCCGGAATTTCGGAAAGCTGGTCGTGCGGGTCTCCTGACCGAGGCTTGCTGCCGCTCAAGAACAGATATAGAACATAGAGATCCGTCGGCGCTGCGGAAAGCGGGCACAAGCCCGCTCCGCAGGTTGCCGCTCCGGAAGCCCGGGCGCATGGTTCGCGCGCCTCCGGGCAGATGCCCAGTGAGATCCGTACGGTGAGGAGAGAGCGATGGCGGGCAGCGTCAACAAGGTGATTCTGGTGGGCAATCTCGGGCGCGACCCCGAGATGCGCCGCCTCGGCTCGGGCGATCCGGTGTGCAATCTGCGGCTCGCCACCTCCGAGTCGTGGAAGGACAAGGCCTCCGGCGAGCGCAAGGAGAAGACCGAGTGGCACTCGGTCGTGATCTACAACGACAACCTCGCCCGCGTGGCCGAGCAGTACCTGCGCAAGGGCTCGAAGGTCTACATCGAGGGCCAGCTCCAGACCCGGAAGTGGACCGACAATTCCGGCGTCGAGAAGTACACCACCGAGGTGGTGCTCCAGCGCTTCCGGGGCGAGATGACGATTCTCGACGGGCGTGGCGGTGGCGGCGGAGACTTCGCCGGCGAGGACGAGGGCGGCGGCCAGATCAGCCGCGGCGGCGACTTCGGCGGTGGCCGGGGTGGTGACCGCGGGGGCGATTTCGGCGGCGGCCGCGCTCAGGGCGGCGAGCGGCGTCCGGCCCCGGCGTCCTCCGGCAACGGCAATGGCGGCGGCGGTGGCGGACGCGGCGGCTACGACCTGGACGACGATATCCCGTTTTAGGTCGTTCCATCGGCGCGGCGACAGGGCCTGCGCAGGATACACCAACGACAGATGGGGTGATTGGGGTCACGCCGTGGGTCGTCTGAAGGCGGCTGCTCCTATCGAGATGTGAGATCGTGGTCGACGTCGGATCGCCACAGCATCAGGAAGGAGCAGCCATGACGTACTTTGCCGGACTCGATGTCTCCCTGGAAGAGAGCGCGATCTGTGTGGTCGATGAAACGGGTCGGATCATCAAGGAGATGCGGGCCGCCAGCGAGCCTCTCGCCCTCATCGCTGCCCTGACGGGGCTCGGCCTTCCCCTGGAGCGCATCGGCCTGGAGGCGTGCTCGCTGACGGCATGGCTGCACGATGGGCTTCGTGCAGCGGGTCTACCGGCGACCTGCATCGAGACGCGCTCCGCTAACGCAGCCATGAAGACGATGCCCAACAAGACCGACCGCAACGATGCCCGTGCACTCGCCCAGATCATGCGCACGGGCTGGTTCCGGCAGGTTCACGTCAAGTCGCGCCAGTCTCGGCTCTGGCGGTCGCTGCTGGTGGCGCGCCGCACCGTGCTCAACGAGATGCGCGCGATCGAGAACGTCGTGCGGGCGATCCTGCGCGAGGGCGGGATCAAGCTCGGCACACCGGCACACGCAGCCTTCGCTGGACGGGTTCGGGAGATGGTGGGCGACGATCCCCTGATCCTGCCGATCGTCACGCCCCTGCTGGCGATCCTGGCCACGATGCTGGAGCAGCTCGATCGGCTGACCCGGCAGGTCCTCGTCATCGTACGGGGCGAGGCGGTCTGCCGACGCTTGATGAGTGTGCCGGGCGTCGGCCCGATCACCGCGCTCGCCTTCCGAGCCACCATCGATCAGCCGGAGCGGTTCCGACACTCCCGGGACGTGGGTGCGCATCTCGGTCTGACGCCGTCCCGCTATCAGTCGGGCGAGACCGACATCCAGGGCAAGGTTAGCCGCTGCGGCGACGAATTGGCCCGCACCGCGCTCTACGAGGCGGCCCACTCTCTGCTGACGCGTAGCCGCAAATGGTCGAGCCTGCGCGCCTGGGGCCTGCAGATCGCCAAGCATCGTGGCATGGCCCGAGCCCGCGTGGCGGTCGCGCGCAAGCTCGCCGTCGTCCTGCACCGGATGTGGAGCGACAAGACCGAGTTCCGCTTCGGCAAGGAGCCGACCGCGGCCATTGCGGCCGCCTGACCGAAATACACCTGCCCGGTCGAACTGAACGACGGCAGGCCAGACTTCACCCGCGAGGGTGGCCCGGATCGTTCCCGTGGGGACGATGGGTGAGACGATCTCGTTAAGAGCCCCGAACCGGTCCGCGTCAGCAGATCAGGTCGTGAGACAGATTGAGACGCCTTGCTCTCCTGACCCCATCATGCGGCGGCCTTGCGCCGACCGCGAAGAGAAGCGCGTGACCCGCGGGAGCGACACAGCCGAGAGCAGAAAACATCGATCAGGAGACGCTTGCCTCACGAACCCCAATCAGAGAAGGCTCTAAGTTCAGACCCGCCGCGCCCCGCGTGGCGGGTCATTCTTTGGAACCAGGCTGCTATCCGCCGGTGCCGGGCGCGCCGTCGGGCATCGCAGACCCACTGCGGGCATCGCATCCGGGGCCGGGCGCGCCGGCGGCATACCGTCGGTCCGGATGTCGCAGACCGAACCCGTAGATCGGTGACGCTGCGCGTAGCCAGCAGCCGGACGAGCCTGACTCCACGATCCGACATCACGACGGCGACCACAGGAAAGGGTCGACACCCCGTCATGATGGCCGGCGCCGCGGCCTTCAGCCGCCTGGCGTGGCCGATCCTCCGGCTGCTGACCCACGCCGCGCCGACCTACGTGCCGGCCGGCGAGGTTCTCCATGCGGATGCTGTCCGTTGCCGGCGGTCCCCTCGGAGCGATGCGGACCGCGTTGTTCAGCCAGCGCGCCGCTCCGCCCCTGCGTCGTCCGCGATCGGGCGACCTCAGAGCATCGGCAGGCCGCCGGTGACCGGCACCAGGGCGCCCGACATGTAGCTGCCCTCGCGGGAGGCGAGCAGCACGTAGGCCGGCGCCAGTTCCGCCGGCTGGCCGGCGCGGCCCAGCGGCGTCTGCGCGCCGAGCTGCTCCATCTCCTCCGGGCTCTTCACGATGGGCTGGATCGGCGTCCAGACCGGCCCGGGGGCGACGCAGTTCACCCGGATGCCCTGCGGGGCGAGGAGGTTCGACAGGCCGATGGTCAGGCTCGCGATGGCGCCCTTGGTGGCAGCGTAGATCAGCATGTTCGGGCCGGCGACCTTCGCCTGCACGCTGGTGCTGTTCACGATCGCCCCGCCCGGCTTCATGTGCGGCACCGCCGCCTGAGCGAGGTAGTACATGGCGAACACGTTGGCCCGGAACGAGCCCTCGATATCGGCGGCCTTCAGATCGCCGAGGCCGTCGTTGACCACCTGGGCGGCGGCGTTGTTCACGAGGATATCGAGGCGCCCGAAGATTTCCACGGTGCGCGCCACGAGGGTCCGGCACTGGGCCTCGTCGCAGATGTCGCCCGGGAGCAGCAGGCAGCGGCGCCCGGCCTTCTCCACCCAGGCCCGCGTCTCCTCGGCATCCTCCTGCTCGACCTCCAGGTAGGAGATCGCGACGTCGGCGCCCTCCCGGGCGTAGGCGATCGCCACCGCCCGACCGATCCCCGAATCACCGCCCGTAATCAGCGCGGCCTGACCGGTGAGGAGGCCCTTGCCGACATAGCTCTGCTCGCCGTGGTCCGGCCGCGGCGTCATACGCGTGGTCAGCCCCGGGCGGGGCTGCTGCTGGTCTCCGGGAAAGGGCGGGCGCGGGCCTGCCTCGCGCGGATCGTCGGTCATGGGCTGCGGCTCCTGGCGGCAGGGTCAACGGGACCTGGTGCGGCCCGCAAACCCCGCCGCCTGCGCCCGACCGTCACAACCCCGCGAACGGGGCGGATGGACGCCGGATCAGAAGGCGCGGTTCCGGTTGGCGTGCGGACCGCCGTAGCGGCGACGCAGGTAGGACACCACCTTGGGGAGGATGAAGGCGATCAGGATCTTGCGCATCGGGCAGCTCGCGTCACGGGTTTGTGAGCGAGCAATGCGTGGCCCGCATCGCGGTTCCGCTCCGAGCGCCGGATCAGAGTTCGAGCGTCAAGGTTACCGGGGCGTGATCCGACGGTCGCTCCCAACCCCGGGCCGCGCGCAGCACCTCGACCTTGCGGACCGTGCCGGCGAGATCCGGAGAGACCCAGGCGTGATCGAGCCGCCGGCCCTTGTCGACCGCGGCCCAGTCGGGGGACCGGTAGCTCCACCACGTGTAGATCTTCTCCGGCTGGGGCGTGAGATGGCGCGCCGCGTCGATCCAGCCCGCCTCCCCGCGCAGAACCTCCAGCGCCTCGGTCTCGACCGGCGTGTGACTCACCACGTCGAGGAGCTGCTTGTGCGACCAGACGTCGTGCTCCAGCGGCGCGACGTTGAGGTCGCCGACCAGGATGGCCGGACCGGAGACGCGCTTGCCGCCCCAGGCGCGCAGCTCGCTCAGGAAGTCGAGCTTGTGGGCGAATTTCGGATTGAGGCCGCGATCCGGAACGTCGCCGCCGGCCGGCACGTAGAAGTCATGCAGCACGATACCGGCGGCCGCCCCGGCCTCCGGCCCGAGCACCGCCGAGATGTGGCGGGCATCCGGCCGGTCGCAGAAGGGCATCACGCTCCGGGTGTGGAGGGGAAAGCGCGAGAGGATCGCGACGCCGTTATAGCCTTTCTGGCCGGCGAACATCACGTGCTCGTAGCCGGAGCCGCGCAGGGCCTTGAGCGGGAAGGCGTCGTCCGGACACTTCGTCTCCTGGAGACAGAGCACGTCGGGTGTGTGCTCGGCGAGGAAGCGCAGCACTAGGTCGATGCGCAGGCGCACCGAGTTGATGTTCCAGGTGGTGACGGTGAGCTGCACGGGCTGAGCCGGGGTTCGGACGGTGTTGCGCTCCGATAGCCGATTTCGCGTTCCGCGACAGTCCGCTCGTCGCAGCGGCCCCGAAATGCCGTGCGTCCCCTCCCGGCAGGCGCTATGTCCGTGCCCTGCCCTCTCCCGGGCCCCTCGTCGAGGCCCTGCCATGGCACATGCTCGCTCGCTCCTGTTCGCCGCCTATTGGGCGGCCTGGACGACCCTGTTCCTCGTGCCGCTGGCGATCTTCCTCCTGTCGGGGAGCCCCGAGCGGCCGATCCGGCGGGCGACGCGCCTCTGGGCGCGGGGCATCCTGGCCGGGCTCCGGAGCATCGTCGGGCTGCGCTACGTCGAGGAGGGGCGCCATCACCTGCCGGACGAGCCCTGCCTGATCGTCGCCAACCACCAATCGACCTGGGAGACCCTGGCCTTCCTGGTGCTGGTGCCGGACGTGGCGATCGTCGCCAAGCAGGAATTGCTGGCGATCCCGGTGGTGGGCTGGTTTCTGCGGCGTTCGCCGATGATCGTCATCGACCGCGCCAACGGCACCCAGGCCCTGCGCACCATGATCGACCAGGGCCGCGCCGCCGTGGCGGCCGGCCGGTCTGTCCTGATCTTCCCCGAGGGCACCCGCGGCGACATCGCCGCGCCCCTGCGCTTCAAGCGCGGCGTCGAGTTGCTCTACGGCCGACTCGGCCTGCCGGTGGTGCCGGTGGCGCTGAATTCCGGACTGTTCTGGCCGGGCGGTATGGCCACCCGGGCCGGGACCGTGGTGGTGAGCTACCTCGCCGCCGTCGCCCCGGGCCTGCCGGCCGCCGAGTTCCTGCACGGGACCGAGGCGGCGATCGACCGGGAGCTCGACCGCTGGCGGGAGCCCGGCCTCGGCGGGATCGGCGTACGGGCGGCGTAGAGGCGTCGCTTACTGCTGCGACTGCTGGATCTGCTGCTGCATCGCCTTGTCGGCGGCGCGGCCGTAGTTGATGAAGAACACGCTGCCGTCGACGCCCTTGCCCTTCTGCAGGTTCGAGAGCTGCACGGTGGTGATGTAGCCCTGCGGGTCGGTGATCCGCCACTGCGACAGGGTCTTCACCTCGGGATCGAAGAACAGCTGGATCTTCGAGGTGCCTCCGAGGGTGGCGCGATCCTCCAGGCTGATGCGCACGCCGCCCGCGTCGTTCGCCACGTCGGTCACGGAGAGGTCGCGGGCGAGATCGATCTTCTCGCGCAGCAGGAATTTCAGCGGCGTCTGCGCGATGAAGTAGAGGTCCTGCGTGTTGAGCTTGCGGTCGCGCACCGCCACGGAGGTCCCGTCGGCGATCACCTCGAGGGGCGAAGGCTGGTCGTAGTCGAAGCGCAGGCGGCCGGGCTTGGCGAGCGTCAGCTTGCCGCCGATCCGCCGTCCGTCCGCGCCGATCTGCATGAAGCTGCCGGTGAGCGTGTTGATCCCGTTGAAGTAGGCGTTGGCCTGGGCGAGCAGCGTCGCGGCATCGGCCGGCTCGGCGGGGGAGACCGCCGTCGGCGCGCCGACCGCCGCGACCTTGGGTTCGGCAGCCTTGTGCTCGGCCTTGTCGGCACCCTTGCCGGCCTTGAGGCTTCCGGTCTTGGGGGCGTCCTTGCCGGGCTCCTTGGCGGCGTCCTTGGCCTTTGAAGCCGGCTTCTTCGCCGGTGCGGGGGCCGGCCGCGCGGCCTCCGGCGGCGGCGCAGGCTCTTCCTTGTGGCCGAACAGGCTGTCGATGAAGGCGCCGACCTGCGCCTCGGCCGGATTGGCGGTCGCGAGCCACAATCCGGCGGCGATCAGGGAGCCGGCTGTGCGGGTGCGGCGGCCGATCATCGGCAGAATCTCCTGAGGAACCGCTGGCGGGCTCCGGCGCCATACTGACGGGTGTACATGAGGGTGGCAGGCTGCCGCGGAACGCGCGCCACCCCGTCCTTGCGAGCGGAGCGAAGCCATTCCCGGCGGCGCGACATCCGGCACCGTGGCGCCGCTGTCCTGCTTGGCTCCGCTCGCAAGGGCGGGACGGTCTTCGCAGCGGCCCGTTAGACCCCCACCCTGTGGCGAAGATGCGACGTCCGGGCCGCCGGCATGGGCAGGCGGCCCGGACCCCGTCTCACTCGTCGTCGTACATGCCGTTCGACATGTGGGCCGCGCCGGCGACCAGGATCTCGCGCTTGCCGGCATGGTTGGCCGGGCCGACGATGCCCTCGATCTCCATCCGCTCCATGATCGAGGCGGCGCGGTTGTAGCCGATCTGCAGGCGGCGCTGGATGTAGCTGGTCGACGCCTTCTGGTCGCGCAGCACCACCTCGATCGCCTGTTTGTAGAGGTCGTCGGACTCGCCGCCGGTCGCCGCCGCGAAGGCGCCGATGTCGAAGACGGGGGCCTCCTCCTCGGACTCGTCGGAGCGCTCGGCCCTGTCGGCCGGGACCGCCTTGCCTCGGCCGGACCGGCCACCTTCCTTGGCGGGCTCCTCGGGCGAATCGTCCGCGGTGACGGCGTCGAGGTAGCTGGGTCGGCCCTGGCGCTTGAGGTGGGCGACCACGGTCTCGACCTCGCTGTCCGAGCAGAACGGCCCGTGCACGCGCGTGGTG
>NZ_BPQS01000008.1 GCF_022179385.1 Methylobacterium longum
CGCAAGCACCTTCGTGATCGCAGCCGTCAGCGACGTCTTGCCGTGGTCAACGTGACCAATCGTGCCGATGTTGCAGTGCGGCTTGGTGCGGGAGAACTTTTCCTTGCCCATGATTCCCATTCCTGCGGCAGGGACCACACGGGGGCCCCGGATCCTGGTCGGCCGCCCCGCACTCGGACAGGGGCGCAAAACGCGGTTCGCTTAGAGGGTCGGCCGCCGGGGATCAAGATCCGGGGCGCTCGGGAGCCCCACCTGCGGCGTCGCTGTCAAGCCACACCGCCCGGTCGTGAACCGCCGAGTTAGCAATGCTCAGCAATAATGGGGCGCTTTCAAGCCACAGTGTGGCGCGGAGGGCATAGCGGGATGCGGGCCGCCGAGCTTAACTGTGCCCAACATCGATCAGGCACCGGATCCGCCCCCATGATGAAGAAGCTCCTCCTCGCCAGCGCCGCCACGGCCCTGGTCACGACGGCCGCCTCGGCTGCCGACCTGCCGCGCCGGGTCGCCCCGCCGCCGGTCTTCACGCCGGTGCCGGTGTTCAGCTGGACGGGCTTCTACGCCGGCCTCGAGTCGGCCTACACGTTCACCGACCGCGAGCGCATCACCACGCTCGGCGTTCTCCCGGCCAACGCCCAGAACGTCACGGCCGGCCGTCGTCCGCTCGTGACCTCGACCACGCAGGACGGCTTCGCCAACATCGGCGGGACCGCCGGCTACAACTACCAGTTCACGCCGGGCTCCGGCATCGTGGTCGGTATCGCCAACAGCATCGACTGGACCGACATCACCAAAAACCGGGTCGTGCTCGGCAATGGCAACGTCGCCGGTGGTCCGCCGAACATCAGCCAGTTCCGTTCCAGCCTCGACTGGCTCGGCACCCTGACGGGCCGCGTCGGCTACGCCTTCGACCGCGTCATGGTGTACGGCATGGGCGGCCTAGCCTACGGCGGCGTCTTCCACGCGGCGAACTTCTACCGTCCCGACGGCGCCCTGCAGTTCGTCGGCCGCTACGACGATCTCAAGACCGGCTTCGCCTACGGCGGCGGCATCGAATTCGCCATCCCGACCGACAGCTTCCTGAACACCTTCGCGCTCGGCCGCTACCTCGGCATCAAGTACGACGCCCTGACGCTCAAGGCCGAGTACGTGCACTACGACCTCGGCAGCCAGAACGTGCTGGTCGCCGCCCTCCCGGGCGTCGGCACCGGGTCGTACATCTCGCGCTTCCGGACCGAGGGCAACATCGTCCGCGCCGGCTTCAACTACAAGTTCGGCGGCTTCTAGGATCTTCGCGGCCGGGAGCCGGTCTTCCGGCTCCCATGTCCGGATTTCATGACCAGGGCGGGTGCCGGTAGCGGCGCCCGCCCGTTTTCATGGCGCCCACCCGTTTTCATGGCGCGTACCGAGGGCTGCGAGGCGTCGCCGGGTCCGCCTGCGGCCTCACCAGGCGCGCAGATGCGCCACCAGACGCTCCGCCCCCGCCTCGGGCGTCCCGACATTGTGGATGGTCAGGTCGGCCTCCACCCGAACCGCGCGGGCGAGCCGCGCGGCGAGGTCGCCGTCCGCCGCACGGCCGCGGGCGGCCAGCCGCCGGGCCAGGATGTCGGCGGGCGCCGTGACCTCGACGACGCTCACCCGCGGGCCCGCCGCGCGCGCCTGGGCGACGACGCGGCGCGAGACGTTGCACACCACCACCCGACCCGCATCGGCGAGGCGGCCGGCCTCGGCCGGCAGGGCGTAACCGAGGCCGTGGGCGCGCCAGTTCAGGGTGAAGCGCCCGGCCGCGCAGCCGTCCGCGAAGGCGGCTTCGTCGATCTCGTCGTTGTCCTCGTCGGCCGACGGGGGCCGGGTGACGAGGCGGCGGGGAAAGACGTAGCGCGGATCGTCGGCCAGCGCGGTCCGGGCCAGCCGGATCAGCGTGTCCTTACCGGCCCCGCTCGGGCCGACCACGAGGACGAGGCAGCCCGGCATCAGGACACCCGCCTTCCGGTGCGCCAGACCTCGCGGACCACCGGCACGCCCTCGGCCAGCCGGACCCGCACCAGATCGGCGCGGAGCCCCGGCACGAGGGCGCC
This sequence comes from Methylobacterium longum, assembly GCF_022179385.1. GTDB lineage: Bacteria > Pseudomonadota > Alphaproteobacteria > Rhizobiales > Beijerinckiaceae > Methylobacterium > Methylobacterium longum. The sequence continues at coordinate 2,076 of NZ_BPQS01000008.1, forward strand.
CCGATCGGTCAGGCCGGTGGCCCGGGCGGGGTTCGCCGTGACGGCGGCGAGCGCCTCCGGCAGGGTGATCCCGGGGGCCTGCTGGGGCAGCAGGAAGGCCGCCATCAGGAGGCTCGCCGGCACGTAGTCCGACGAGAGGATGTCGAGGTGCCCGGCCTCGGCCAGCGCCAGGGCCGCGACGTTGCCGGAATGCGAGCCGCCGCGGATCAGGTTCGGCGCGCCCATCATGACGGTGATGCCCCGGCCGTGGGCGGCCTCCGCCGCCTCGCACGTGGTCGGAAACTCGGCGAGCCGCACGCCCTCGCCGACCGCCAGGTCGACATCCGCCAGGGTGGTGTCGTCGTGGCTCGCGAGGGGGATGCCCCTCGCGCGGGCGAACTGAACCAGGGCCGGCCGGTTCGCCGCGGTCAGGGCCTGCCCGTCGCGGATCTTGCGCTCCGTGTTGGCGCGGATCTCGTTCATGGGCCGGCCGCCGCGGGTGGCGTAGGTGTAGTACTTCTCCATGTCGCGGAACTGCCGCTGGCCCGGCGTGTGGTCCATCAGCGAGATCAGACCGACGGGGTAGCGGGCCGTGAAGGCCGTCACCGTGTCGAGCACGTCCGTGGAGGGCAATTCGCAGCGCAGATGCGTGAAGTGCTCCGCCCGGAACAGGTCGCCGGCCCGCGCGGTGGCGATGGCGCCGGCAAGCTGCTCCAGCTCGGAGCCGAGGCCGCTGCCGTCCGGATCGCTGCCGGCACGGAGCGAATCGAACACCGTGGTGATACCCGAGGCGGTGATCTGCGCGTCGTAGGCCAGGACGGCGCCGAGCGGGTGCCAGCGGACCTTGGGGCGCGGCGCGTAGTGGCTCTCCAAGTGGTCGGTGTGCAGCTCAATCAGCCCGGGGATCAGGTGGTCGCCGCCGCAATCGAGGCCGCGGGCGGGCGGGCGGCCCGCGCCGATCTCGGCGATCGCCCCGTCCGAGACCGCGAGCCAGCCGCGCTGCACCCGGTCGGGCAGGACCAGGGTCGCGTTCTCGAGGATGAAGTCGTCCATGGGTCCGGTCCTCAGGCTGCCCGGGCTTGCGGCGCGAACTGGGTGACATCGACCACCCGGGTCGCCACAGCGTCGCGCATCTCGCTGTCGTGGAAGATGCCGAGCACACCGGCCCCGGCCTTCAGTTTCTCGCGGACGAGGTCGGCCACCACGGCCCGGTTCCGCGGGTCGAGGGAGGCGGTGGGCTCGTCGAGGAGCAGGAGCGGCCGGTCGGCGATCAACCCCCGAGCGATGTTGACCCGCTGCTGCTCGCCCCCCGAGAAGGTCGCGGGTGGCAGGTCCCAGAGCCGCTCGGGCAGGTTGAGCCGGGCGAGCAGATGCTTCGCACGGGCGCGCGCCGCCTCCTCGGACAACCCGCCCTCGCGGCCGGCCGCCTCGACCACGTCGAGGGCCGAGACCCGCGGGATCACCCGCAGGAACTGCGACACGTAGGCGATGACCCGCGCCCGCAGCGCCAGCACCGCCCGCGGATCGGCGCGCACCACGTCCACCGCGGCCCCGCCGTCGCGGACCAGGATGGCGCCGGCGTCGCAGCGATAATTGCCGTAGGCCATCTTCAGGAGCGAGGACTTGCCCGCCCCCGACGGACCGCCGAGCACCACGCACTCGCCGGGCTCCACCGCGAGGCTGACGCCGCCGACGACCGGCAGCACGATCCCGCCGCGCAGGTGCAGGGTGAAGCTCTTGGCGACGTCCTGGAAGGTGAGGAGCGCGGTCATGCGGCGAGCACCGAGGAGACGAGGAGCTGGGTGTAGGCGTGCTCGGGATCGTCGAGCACCCGGTCGGTCAGGCCGGTCTCGATCACCCGGCCGGCCCGCATCACGGCGATCCGGTGCGACAGGAGCCGCGCCACCGCGAGGTCGTGGGTGACGATGATCACGGCGAGCCCCAGCTCCGCCGAGAGCCGCCGGATCAGGTCGAGGAGCCGGGCCTGGACCGAGACGTCGAGGCCTGAGGTCGGCTCGTCCATCAGCACGAGGCGCGGCCCGGTGACGAGGTTGCGGGCGATCTGCAGGCGCTGGCGCATGCCGCCGGAGAACTGGCTCGGCGGATCGTCCACGCGGCCCGCCTCGATCTCGACCCGGCCGAGCCAGTCCAGCGCCTGGCCACGGATCCGGCCGTAGTGACGCTCGCCCATCCCCATCAGCCGCTCGCCGACATTGCCACCCGCCGAGACCGCCATGCGCAGCCCCTGGCGCGCGTCCTGGCGGACGAAGCCCCAGTCGGTGCGCATCAGCCGGCGCAGTTCGGCGGCTCCCAGATCGGCGAGGGCCCGGGTCCGGCCCTCGCGCATCCGGTAGCGGACCTCACCCGAATCGGGTGCCAATTCACCCGCGAGCAGCGACAGGAGCGTCGACTTGCCCGAACCCGATTCGCCCACGATGGCGAGCACCTCGCCCTCGGTGACGTCGAGGTCGATGCCCGCGCAGGCCAGCCGGCTGCCGTAGGCCTTGGTCAGCCCGTGGGCGGAGAGGAGCGGCGCGCTCATCGGGCCGCCTCGGCGACGCGGGTCTCGCAAATGTCGGTGTCGGAGCAGATGAACATCCGGCCTCCGGAATCGTCGGTGACCACCTCGTCGAGGTAGTGGCCGCTCGCGCCGCACAGCGCGCAGGGCTGCGTGAATTCCTGCACCCGGAACGGATGGTCCTCGAAGTCGAGGCTGCGCACCCGCGTGTAGGGCGGCACCGCGTAGATCCGCCGCTCGCGGCCGGCGCCGAACAGCTGAAGGGCGGGGCAATCGTCCATCTTGGGATTGTCGAATTTCGGCGTCGGCGACGGGTCCATCACGTAGCGGCCGGCGACCTCCACCGGGTACGCGTAGGTGGTGGCGATGTGCCCGTGTCGGCTGATGTCCTCGTAGAGCTTGACGTGCATGGCGCCGTACTCGGCCAGGGCGTGGAGCTGGCGCGTCTCGGTCTCGCGCGGTTCGAGGAAGCGCAGGGGCTCGGGGATCGGCACCTGATAGACCAGCACCTGCCCCTCCGAGAGCGGCGTCTCGGGGATACGGTGCCGGGTCTGGATGATCGTCGCCTCCGCGGTGCGGGTGGTGGTGGCCACCCCGGAGGTCCTGGCGAAGAAGCGGCGGATCGAGACCGCGTTGGTGGTGTCGTCGGCGCCCTGGTCGATGACCTTGAGCACGTCGGAGCGGCCCAGGATCGCGGCCGTCACCTGCACGCCGCCGGTCCCCCACCCGTAGGGCATCGGCATCTCGCGGGACGCGAAGGGCACCTGGTAGCCCGGCACCGCGATGGCCTTGAGGATGGCCCGGCGGATCATCCGCTTCGTGCCCTCGTCGAGATAGGCGAAGTTGTAGCCCGGTTCGCGCTCCGGGCGCTGCGCGATCGCGGCGCTCATTCGGCGGCCTCCTGCATCCCGGCGGCGTCGGATGTCTCCTCGAACGCGGCGCGCAAGCGCCGGACCAGCTCCAGCTCGGCCTGGAAATCGACGTAGTGGGGCAGCTTCAGATGCTCGACGAAGCCGGTCGCCTGGAGGCTGTCGCAATGGGCCAGCACGAATTCCTGGTCCTGGGCCGGACTCGCCACCGGCTCGCCGAGTTCCTCCGCCCGCAGGGCCCGATCCACCAGGGCCATGGCCATGGCCTTGCGCTCGCTCTGCCCGAAGCTCAGCCCGTAGCCCCGGGTGAATTGCGGCGGCGCCGCGCCCGAGCCCTTGAACTGATTGACCATCTGGCACTCGGTGAGCCGGACGCGCCCGAGCGGCACCGCGAAACCCAGCTCCTCCGGCACGAACGCGACGTCGACCGCGCCGACCCGGATCTCACCCACGAACGGGTGGGTGCGGCCGTAGCCGCGCTGGGTCGAGTAGGCGAGGCTCAGGATGAAGCCCTCGTCGCCCCGGGCCAGCGCCTGGAGGCGCAGGGCCCGGTCGGCGGGGTAGTCCACCGGCTCGCGGGTGAGGTCGCCGACCGGCGCGCCGTCGTCTGCGGGCGAGGGCTCGATCAGGCCGTCCTGGGCCAACAGGTCGGTGACCCGCGGGCAGGTGCCGGCATCGGCGCGGGGCTCGGCCTCTGCGGCGGGCTCGCATTCGGATTCGGCGGCCAGCGCGAAGTCGATCAGCCGGTGGGTGTAGTCGAAGGTCGGCCCGAGCACCTGCCCGCCCGGCAGGTCCTTGAACGTGGCCGAGATCCGGCGCTCCACCGTCATGGCGCCGGTCTCGACCGGCACGGAGGCGCCGAAGCGGGGCAGCGTCGTCCGGTAGGCGCGGACGAGGAACACCGCCTCGACCACGTCGCCGCGGGCCTGCTTGAGGGCCAGCGCCGCGAGGTCGGGATCGTAGAGCGAGCCCTCGGTCATCACCCGGTCGACCAGCAGCGCCATCTGCGCGCGGATCTGCGCGACGGAGAGTTCCGGTATCGCGGGGTCGCCCCGGCGCGCCTCGGCGAGGAGCCGATGCGCGTTGTCGATGGCGGCCTCGCCGCCCTTCACGGCCACGTACATGGCTAGGCCTCCGTGACCACGGTGGAGCGCGGCAGGCCGGCGACGCGGCCGGGTGCCGAGAGGATCAGGTCGACACCCAGGGGGAAGTCCGCCCGGTTCGCCGCCAGTTGCGTCGCGAAGGTTTCGGGCAGGGGCGCCAGCGCCATGCGGGCCTCGCCCCGGATGCCCGGTCCCGAGAGGCGCAGCCCCGTCCCGGGGATGAGGGTGTCGAGGGCGAGCACCAGGGTCGTGGAGGTATCGGGATAGGCCGGTGTCCCGGGCGCGAAGCGGCTGAGCGGCGGGCAGCGCGCCGGGTCGCGGATCAGCGCGAAGGCCGCCCGGGCCGGGTCGTCGGTGAGGGGCGCCCCGGTGTGGAAGCGCAGATACGCGGCGACCGCGGGCACCGCCGCCAGCGCCGCGTCGAGCCAGACCGGCGTATCGGCGTCGGTGAGGGTCAGCGCGACGGCGGCGAGTTCCGGCGTCAGGGGCTCCGGCGGCGCCAGGCCGGCAGCGAGGCCGGGAGTCAGCGCCCGCACCTGCCCCGGCCGGGCGAGCACGTCCATGACGGCGCGGAAGGTCCCCTGCGCGTCGTGGACCGGGTCGGCGAGACCGGGAGCCAGCATGCTCAATCCTCCCCGCGGGCGAGGGTCAGGAAGTCGACTCGGGTCGCCGCCGTGCGGCGGGCGGCCTGTCGGCGCGCGGACTCGGACTGTGCGGTGGCTGGCGCCAGGGCCGCCTCGACCCGGCCGCGCCGGGCCGGATCCTGCCAGAGGGCGTCGAGGATCGCGGCGAGGCGGGCTTTCCGGCGGTCGCGGCCGAGATGGTAGGCGAAGCCGGTCCGGCCGCCGTCGAGGCGGATGGCGGCCCGGGTCACGCTGACCTCACCGAGGTTGAAGGGCCGTCCGTCGCCGCCGATCCGGCCCGTGGCCATGACGAGCCCGGTCTCCGCGGGCCGCAGATCCTCGGCCACCGGTGCACCGAGGGCCGCGACAGCCGCTTCGAGAGCGTCGCGTCCGGCTTCGGCGCAGAGCGCCATCACGGCCTGCCGCGCGGCGACCTCGCCGTCCTGCTCCGGGCTCGTCGTCATCGGCGGCTTCCTCCGCATCGCTGTTGTATAGTCGTGTAGACAACTGGCGTAGCGGGGGCAAATGAAGTTTGGATGACAGGATGGATGCGCAGGAGCAGGCACCCGGCCTCGTCCGGGGCGAAGGGCTGACCGCCTGGCGGCAGATCGCCGACGCGCTGAGCGTCGAGATCGCGGCGGGGCGTTACGCGGCCGGGCAGCAATTGCCCACCGAATCCGCGCTGGCGGCGCGCTTCTCCGTCAACCGGCACACGGTGCGCCGGGCGCTGGCGTCGCTGGCGGAGAACGGCCTCGTGCGCGCCAGCCAGGGCCGCGGCACCTTCGTGGAGGGCGCGCCCCTGTCCTACCCGATCGGGACGCGCACCCGCTTCTCCGAGATCGTCGCCGGGGCGGGGCGCGAAGCCTGGGGCGACCTGCTCGCCGCCGCGACCGTTCCCGCCGCCCCCGAGCAGGCGGCGGCGCTGGCGCTGGCGCCCGGCACGCCGGTGCTGGAACTCCTGACCGTCCACCGGGCGGATGGCGCCCCGCTCTCGACGGCACTGACGTGGCTTCCGCTGCCGCGCTTCTCCGGCTTCAGCGAGGCCTATGCCGCGCGCGGCTCGATCACCCGGGCCTTCGCGGCCTGCGGCGTCGCCGACTACACCCGGCTCTCGACCCGCGTCCGCGCCCGCCCTGCGGATGCCGCGGAGGCGAGCCGGCTCGACATCGCGCCGGGGCGCGTCGTCCTCGTGGTGTCGAGCGTCAACGTCGACCCCGCGGGCGCGCCGATCCAGGCGAACCGCACCCTGTTCGCCGCCGACCGGGTGGAGCTGGTGATCGGCGGGTAACGCGGGCGCACCCCCTCCCTTGCCTCGCCGTCATCCCGAGGTGCCGGCGGGAGGCGGGGGCCTCAAGCCAGCCACGTGACCACTGGAGGGCTCCTACAAGGCCAGCTGAGGCGGGCCCCGGATGGGGGCACGGGTAGGGGATACCGCCCCGATCCCCCTTCAGCGCGCGGCCGGCCCGATGATTACCCGGCGCAGGCGGGTCGAGACCCAGTCGATCGCCGCCACGGTGACCAGGATCATCAGCACCAGGAAGGCGACCTGTTTCAGCTCCAGCACCCGGATCAGCTCGGTGAGGTACTGGCCGATGCCGCCGGCGCCGACGATGCCGATGATCGTCGCCGAGCGGGTGTTCGACTCGAAGAAGTACAGCACCTGGCTCGCCAGCACCGGCAGCACCCCGGGGATAAGCCCGAAGCGGATGCGGTGGAGGGTCGAGCCGCCCGACGCGACGACGCCCTCGCCGGCGCGGCGGTCGCAGGTCTCGATCGCCTCGGAGAACAGCTTGCCGAGGGCCCCGACATCGGAGCACGCGATGGCCAGCAGGCCGGCGAAGGGGCCGAGCCCGACGACGTTGATCCAGATCAGCGCCCAGATCAGCACGTCCACCGAGCGCAGGACGTCGAGGCCGCGGCGAAACGCGAAGCGCGCGAACGGGTTCGGCACGACGTTCCGGGCGGCCAGGAACGCCACCGGGAAGGCCAGGATCGCCGCCGTCAGGGTGCCCAGGAAGGCGATGCCGAGCGTCTCGCCCAGCGCGTGCAGGAAGATCCGCAGATGCCCCTCCGGTGACGGCGGCAGCATCAGCATCGCGAAGGTGCCGAGGCGCCCCATCCCGTGGAGGATCCGCGGCAGCGACACGTCGAGGCGCCAGCACGCCAGGGCAGCGAGCCCCGCGACGGCGCCGAGCCCGACGATGAGGCGCGCCCGCGCGGCCCGGTCCGCGCGGAACTGTTCCGGGTAACGGGCGCGCAGCCGCGCGAGGTCGGCCCGGGCGGTCGCCCGCAGGGCTCCGGAGCGGGCCCCGCTCATCGGGCCTGCTCCGGGCCGATCAGCCGGTGGCGGACCCGCTCGGTGGCGAGGTCGATGCAGACCACGGTCAGGATGATCAGCCCGAGGATCGCGCCCACGTCCGCGTAGTAGAAGTTGCGGATTGCGGCCAGGAACTCCTGGCCGATGCCCCCCGCACCCACGAAACCCAGGACGGCCGCCCCGCGCACGTTGATCTCGAAGCGCAGCAGCCCGTAGGAGGCGAAGTTCGACAGCACCTGCGGCAGCACCGCGAAACGAACGGTCTCGACCCAGGAGGCCCCCGAGGCGGACAGACCCTCGACGGGGCGCATGTCGATGTTCTCGACCACCTCGGAGAACAGCTTGCCCAGCGCCCCGGTGGTGTGGATCGCGACGGCCAGCACGCCGACCATCGGCCCGAGGCCGAAGGCGATCACGAAGAGCAGCGCGAACACCACCTCCGGGACGGTGCGGCAGATCTCCAGGAAGCGCTTGGCCAGGATCCGCAGCAGGCGCGACCGCACGAGGTTGGCGGCGGCGACGAAGCTCAGTGCGAAGCCCGCGAGCGCCCCCAGCAGCGTGCCGAGATAGGCCATCAGCAGGGTCTCGCCCAGGAGCGCGAGCCAGCTGGGCAGGCCCCAGTACCAGGCGCGCAGATCCGCGACCGGATGGTCGAGACCGACCGGCGGCAGGATCTGCCGGATGTAGGCGGTGAACTGGCCGATATTCTCAGCGAGGACCAGCGGCCGCACCTCGGCGGCGTAGCCGGCGAGGATCGCCAGCGTCGCCACCACCGCGAAGCCCAGGAGCGTCCGGCGGCGCGCCGCACCGGTCGCCGCCGCGTAGTGGCCGGAGAGGGCGGCCTCCCGCTCCGGCGCCAGCTTCGTCAGGCCGCGCATGGCCGTGTCCCGGTCAGGACTTCTTGCGCTGCTCGTCGTTGAACCGCAGCATGTCGATGATCGGCTGGTAATCCTTGAGCGTCACCGGCTTCAGGCCCTGGTCCTTGCCGTCCGACAGGCGGTCGAAGGCGGCCTTGTCGGCCTTCGGCAGGGCGACGAAGGCCTCCCGGATCTTCGCCTTCAGGTCCTCCGGCAGGGTCGCCAGCATGGTGTAGGGTCCTTCCGGCAGGAAGTCGGACTTGAACACCACCCGGAAGTCGGAATTCTGCATCGGCGTGCCGTCGGGCCGCTTCAGCATGCCCTTCGTGATCATGCGGGTGATGATCGAGTCGGTCTCGGAATTCCAGAGGTTGGCGGCGGCGTCCACCGTGCCCTGAGTCAATGCCAGGACGGCGTTCTCGTGGCTGCCGGCGAAGACGGCCTTGCCGAAGAACCTGTCCACGTCGTAGCCGGCGCGCTTGAGGAAGAAGCGCGGCGCCTGGTTGCCGGAGGTTGAGTTGGGATCGACCAGGGCGAGGTTCCTGCCCCTCAGATCCTCGATCGCCCGGTAGGGGCCGGAGGCCAGCGTGTAGATCACCGAGTAGTAGCCCGCGGCGCCGGTCTCGTGCTGCGGGCTGACGATCGGCTCGACCTTCACGCCGGTCATCGCGGCGCGGGCGACAGAGGCCGGCCCGTAAAAGGCGAGCTGGATGTTGCCGGCCCGCTGGCCCTCGATCACGGCGGCGTAGTCGCTGGCGACCCGCAGCTTCACCGGCACGCCGACCGCCTGGGTCAGGTAAGTCGCCAGGGGCGCGTAGCGGTCGACTGTGCCGCTGGCGTTCTCCATCGGGATCACCGCCAGGGTCAGCTCGGGATACTGCGCCTTCCAGTCCTGGGCGGCGGCCGGCAGGCTGAGGAGGGCGAGCGCCGCGGCGGCGGCGAGGATGCGTCGGGTGATCATCGTGTCGTCCTTCGTGTCGGCGTAGGTCGCGGGTTCGGCCGGCCGGGGCCGCCCAGAGGATTCCCGATCCGTCGTCATCGGGCCGTGGAGGGCCTGGCTCAGGCGCCGAGGGCGGCCTCGCGAACGGGCCGGGCCGGCACGATGCCGAGCCGGCCCGGCATCGCCGCCCGCTGCTCGGCCTCGCGCGCGGCCGAGTCGTCGAGCACTTCGCCGGCCTCCAGGCCGTAGAGCCGGCGGGCGACATCCTCGGTCAGGTCGAACGGGCCGCCCTCGAACACCACCCGGCCTGCGCTGAGGCCGACGAGGCGGTCGCAATAGGCGCGGGCGAGGTCGAGAGAGTGCAGGTTGCACAGGATCGTGATGCCGTAGCGCCGGTTCACGTCCGCGAGGGCGTCCATCACGAGGCGCGTGTTGCGGGGATCGAGGGACGCCACCGGCTCGTCGGCGAGCAGGATCTCGGGCTCCTGCACCAGGGCGCGGGCGATGGCGACGCGCTGCTGCTGGCCGCCCGACAGGCCGTCCGCCCGCTGGCCGGCGAACTCCCCCATGTCGAAGCTCTCCAGGGCGGCGAGGGCCATCGCCCGGTCCTCCTCGGACCAGAGGCGCAGCAGGGACCGGTGGCTCGGCACGTGGCTGAGCCGGCCCATCAGCACGTTGGTCATCACGTCGAGCCGCCCGACGAGGTTGAACTGCTGGAAGATCATCGCGCAGCGGGTGCGCCAATCCCGCAGGGCGCGGCCCCGCAGAAGCGTGACGTCGCGTCCGTCGTGGAGGATGCGTCCGGAACTCGGCTCCGCCAGCCGGTTCACGAGCCGCAGCAGTGTCGACTTGCCGGCGCCCGACCGACCGATCACGCCGACGAAGCTGCCGGGCGTGATCCGCAGGGAGACACCGTCGAGTGCGCGGCGAGCGCCGTACTGGCGCGTCAGATCCTCGATGACCAGCATGCATCCATCCGCTGGGGAAGGGCCGCAGCTAAGCGCGCATTACGCGACGATTGGATGACGCATACAATACACGATATTTTGCCGGCTTAATTGATACGTTCAAAAGTCGGGTCTTGCTTCGTAGCGGCCGAGGAATGCGGCGATCGGAAGCGCGTGGAAGTCCGGAAGCGCCCCGCGCAGGCGCGCGTGTTCTTGCGTTCCACCAGGCGAGGCGTTTCACGCGCGCGGCGACATCCTCGGGAGCGGCCGAGCCGGCATGCCTCGATCCGGGTTCTGGGATCCAGGGCCGGTTCGAGGCCGGGGGCGCGGTCAGCCAAGGGTGCCTTCCTGGGTGCCTTCCTGGGTGCCTTCCTGAGCGTCGTCCCTCGTGTTTTCGAAGGGCAGGCGCGTCAGCAGCCGGAACGGCTCGGATCCGTCTTGCCTCAGGAGGCATACGGCGTCGATCACCAGGGGCCCGGGACCCGCGGCGGCGTAGGCCTCGGTGAGGCGCGCCCGCCAGTCGCCGCGCTCGGCCTCCGGCAGGGCGTCGGTCAAAGTCATGTGGAAGCGAAAGGCCTCGAAGACGTAGGGATAGCCCCAGCGGTCCAGGAGCGCCCGTCCGCGCGGGCCGAGGCGGTCCAGGCGGCGTTTCGCGCGCTCGGCCTCGGTTAACGGCGCGCGGAACCGGTCGAGGGCGGCGACGCACTCGGCCGCGAGCAACGCGAGACCCGGCGGCGGAGACTCGGGTACCAGGGCGAGGAACGGCCCGAGTGCTGCCACCGCCAGAGGTCCCACCGCCACCGGCGGGTGCGCGGTCGCGAGGTCCCGGGCGGCGGCGACGAGGTCGGCCTCCGTGGTGCCGGCGGCGAGGCGGAGCGGCGCCTTCAGGGTCGCGTGGAAGCCGTAGACCCGCGCCCCCGCGGTGACGGCGGCGAGGTCACGCAGACCCGCCGGATGCGCGACCGCATCCCCCGAGACGGTGTCGATGCCGAGCACGGCCCTGCCGAAGGCTTCGAGGCGCGAGCCCGGGGCGGGCAACCAGTAGAGGGCGTAGCGGCGGGTCACGTTTGGCCTCCCGGGCGCCGCGTTCAGGCCGTCGGCGCGTACGGGCGGTCGACGGCTGCCCGGCGCGGGCGCACATCCATGGCGTTGCCCCGCCACACGATGGCGCTCTGCACCCAGGCTCCCAGCCAGATCGCCGGGATCAGGGCGTCGCGCACCAGGAAGGCCGCCAGCATCCGGGGCGAACGGTGCCAGCCCGCGCGGGCGGCGAGCCGGTACTCGGCGCCATAGCACAGGGCGACGAGCCCCGCAGCGCCCGCGATCCCCGCAAGGCTGCCCGCCCAGACCGCCACGAGCAGGGCCGGCAGCAGCACGCCGCTGCCGATCTCCGGCGCGAAGAACAGCGGGAAGGTCACCCGCCGCAGCCGCGCCCAGCGCAGCTGCCGGGCCCAGACCTCCGCGAAGCCGCGCCGCCCGAGCGGCTGCTCGAAGGGGCTGGCCACCAGATGGACGCGCCGGCCAGCGGCACGCACGAGCTTGGTGGCGGCCGCATCCTCGGCGATCTCGGTCGCGAGCGCCTGGAGGCCGCCCCGCTGGTCCAGGAACGCCTTGTGCCAGAGCATGCTCTTGCCCTGGGCGAAGCCCAGCCCGAAGGCCTCGGCGGCATATTGCCAGCGGGCCTGGAGGGTGTTGAGGAAGGCGCATTCCACCTCGGCCATGAGGCCGTCCGGTCGAGCGCCGACGGGCGTGGAGCAGACCAGGCCGGTCCCGCCCCGCCACGCCGCCTGGAGGCGCTGCAGGTAATCGGGCGGCATGGCCACGTTGGAATCGGCCAGCACCACCCAGTCGTGGGCAGCGGAGCGCCAGCCGCGCAGGCAGTTGTTCAGCTTCGGGTTCGCGCTGACCCGCTCGTCGCCGAGGATCAGGCGGGCGGCACGTGCGGGTGGGCGGCGATCAGGCACTCCACCATCGGCAAGATCGGGTCGCCCGGATCGGCCACGCAGAAGATTAGCTCGTAGGCGGGATAGTCGAGGCGGAAGCTCTGGGTCAGCATCTCCTCGCTGTAGGCTTCGAGCCCGCGGAGCGGCCGCACCAGGGAGACGGGCGCCCCCGCCGGAAACCGTGAGGGACCGTGGCTCCTGCCGAGGCGCTGGCCCGCGACCGCGATGCTGCCGATCTGGACGAAGGCCAGGAGCGCGCCGAAGGACAGGGCCGGCACCGTGGCGTCAATCATGCGGATCCCTCGTTCGCTCGTGCGCGAACCGGTGGCTAGCGGCCGGACCGCGTCAGGCGTGTGACAGCCGGCGACAGGGCCGCCGGGACCGCAGCCCCGAAGGCGCGCCGGCAGCCCGGGAGGCCGCGCGCCGTCCCCGGCAGGGCGAGGCCCGGATCCGGGTTCGTCTGCGCCCCCGCGTCCACCCTGGCGGCACCGGGAGCGTAGACCCGCGCGACGCCCGTCAGCGCCGCCGCGCCGTGGGCGATCATCCAGCCGATCCTACGGAAGCCCTGTCCCGTGTGGCCGCCGGGAGCACCAAGGCGCGGGCGGTGCGCGGATCGGGAGCACCGAGCAGGCTGGGCGGTGCGATCCGCCACGCCCGGCGACGGTGCGCCGCGTCACCGGACCGTCATGGCCGCCTCTTAATCCCGGGCGACCATCAGAAATCAGCGCGCGAGGCTTCATGTCCGATTCCGCCGTGATGCCGTCGGGGGTTGCGCGGAGGCGACCGGAGGGCGGCCCGCGGCTCGACCACGGGATGCCTCTGGGGGGCCTCGTCGCCTTCCTGCTCGTCCTGGTGGCAGGGCTCGGCTACGCGGTGGTGAGCCTGATCGCCGACATGAACGCCGTCGGCGAAGCACCGTTGGCGTACGGCGCCTTCGCCCTGCTGGGGCTCGCCCTGCTGATCGCGCTGGCCTTCGAATTCGTCAACGGATTCCACGACACCGCCAACGCGGTCGCCACGGTGATCTACACGCGCTCGATGCCGCCGCTCGTGGCGGTGGTCTGGTCGGGCTTCTTCAACTTCCTCGGCGTGATGCTCTCCTCGGGCGCGGTGGCCTACGCCATCGTGACGCTGCTGCCGGTGGAGCTGATCCTGAACGTCGGATCGGGAGCCGGCTACGCGATGATCTTCGCGCTGCTCCTCGCGGCCATCCTCTGGAATCTCGGGACCTGGGCCTTCGGCCTGCCGAACTCCTCGTCCCACGCGCTGATCGGCTCGGTCCTGGGCGTCGGCCTCGCCAACCAGCTGATGAACGGCGGCGACGGCACCGCGGGCGTCGACTGGGGCCAGGCGCGCAACGTCTTCAAGGCGCTGCTGTTCTCGCCGGTCTGCGGCTTCGTGCTGGCGGCCCTGCTGCTGCTCGCCCTGAAATTCGCGGTGCGCCGCCGGGACCTCTACGAGGCGCCGAAGGGCGATACGCCCCCCGCCCCTGTGGATCCGGGGGCTGCTCATCCTCACCTGCACGCTGGTCTCCTTCTTCCACGGCGGCAACGACGGGCAGAAGGGCATGGGCCTGATCATGCTGATCCTGATCGGCGCCGCCCCCACCGCCTACGCGCTGAACCGCACCATGGCGGACGACACGACCCCCGCCTTCGTGCAGGCCTCCACGGCGGCGAGCCGCGTCTTCGCCGCCCGCGCCGCCGGCGCGCCGGAACCCGAGGCCGCGCCGGCGCGCCGGACCGTGACGGAGGCGCTGAAGACCAAGGATCTCAACCGGCCGCAGGTCTACGCCGCGCTGGCGGCGCTCTCGAACGACATCGCCACCAGCGTCAGGAATTACGGGGCGATCCGCACGGTGCCGGCCGCCCAGACGCAGAACCTGCGCAGCGACATGTACCTCGCCGCCGACGCGGTGCGGCTGCTGCCGGGCGCCGGGGCCGACCTGTCCGAGGCCGACGAGGCGGTGCTGAAGGGCTATTCCAAGCTGCTGAACGCGGGCACCCGCTACATCCCCGGCTGGGTGAAGGTCTGCGTCGCCCTGGCCCTCGGGCTCGGCACGATGGTCGGCTGGAAACGCATCGTCGTGACGGTGGGCGAGAAGATCGGCAAGACCCACCTCACCTACGCGCAGGGCGCCTCGGCCGAGATCGTCGCCGCCGGCACGATCGGGCTGGCCGAACTCTACGGCCTGCCGGTCTCGACCACCCATATCCTCTCGTCGGGCGTTGCCGGGACGATGGCGGCCAACGGCTCGGGGCTGCAGGCCTCGACGGTGCGCAACATGGCACTGGCCTGGATCCTCACCCTGCCGGCCGCCATCATGCTGGCCGCCGGGCTGTTCTTCATCCTGCGCCACGTGTTCTGACGCCGTGAACCCGGTCAGGCGCGCTCGACTGTGGCCGGGCCCCCGCCTCCGACACGGATCATGGCCCTGCCCCCTGAGGCGCCCCTCAACGCCTCAGAAGCTCGCCATCGCCCGCACGAAGGCCAGGCAGGTCCGGCGCGCGGCCGGACTCGCGATCGCTCCGAAGGCGCAGACGAGGTCGGCGACCTGGACGACGGCCGTATCGGGCTGGTCCTCAGCGCGGAAGAAGGTCGCGACCGGTACGCCGAGCGCCCTGGCGACCCGCTCCAGGGTGTCCCGGCACGCCGGAGCCGAACGCAGCTCGGGCGCCGGAGCCTCGACCCGCGAAGATCCGACCGCCACCGTCAGGCGGCCTTGTGACCGAGCTGGATCGCCTTGGCGATCTGCGAGCGCCTGGCGGCGTAGCCGGGCGCGACCATCGGGTAATCGGCCGGCAGGCCGTACTGCGCCCGGTAGCGCTCGGGGGTGAGCCCGTGCGCCGTGAGGTGGCGCTTCAGGGTCTTGTAGGGCCGGCCGTCGATGAAGCTGATCAGCCCGTCCTGCTGGATCGAGGCCGCGACCTCCGGCTGGGCCAGACCCGCCCCGTGAGACGAGCCGGCGCGATCCTTCAGGACCGCGATGGCCGTGTGGACGTGGTCGATCAGCCCCGGAAGGTCCGAGACGCCGACCGCGTTCCGGGACACATAAGCAGCGACGATCGCGCCGACCTGCTGCAACATGAAATGCGGGGGAATTTCTCTCAAGTTGTTCATTTCTCGACATCACTGTTGAAGGATTCAGGTTTGGGCCAACGGCAAGCATCGAGCGATCTGCCCAGGTGCCCGAGGGATTTCAGGCAGACCAGTGCACGTCCGGATCGCACCGGAGGGCACCTTACCTCAAGTTGCCAAACTGGCTTTTCTTGAGTGTGCAGATAATATACAATATGGGATCGGAGGCGTTTGTCCGACGGCGCGAGGTTTTTTGCTCCACGGCGCGATCGGCGGATTATCCGGATTGGTTACTGCGGCGTTCACTGTTTTCCGCCGCGGAGATCGGCATCAGAACCTCAGTTCGGCGATGGCCGACTCCCCTCGAACCCTGGCGGCAGGGATCCGCGCGGGATGCCCCCGCCTCGGGGGCTGCGGATGACCGCCACGCACCGGATTGCCCGGGGGCGATAGCTCCGATGCACCGATCGCCCCCCCTGAAACGCGCGGGCCGGTACTGCGCGGTTCGCCGAACCGTGCCCCGTCATGACATGCCATGCCGGCAGTCATGCGGACGTTCTTTCCGGCCGACATCATTCGCTCCGGATCCCCAGGGCGCGGCAGGCACGTCTCGGACTGCATCTGGAAGCACCGGCCGGAGGCGGAGGCCAAGTGCGTGGCCGATCCCGTCTGCGCCCACCTGCCGATCGGTGGGGTGGCGTGCGGAAGCGGCTTCGCCGGCCCGGTGCTTTTCGTCCACCGTTTCAGAAAGCGGTCGGGCGTGGCGCCCGGGGGCTTCCGGCACACAGCCCTCGCGCGTCCCCGTGACCCGTCGATCCGGGGGCGCCCGCCGCGTTCGTCTCAGATCACCCGATCGCTGCGCCGCAGGCTCGCCGGCATGGCGAAGAGCGCGAGCCCGGCCGCCACGAGGCACAGCACCCCAATGCCGTAGAGGGCCGGCGTGGTCGAGCCGGTCAGGTCCTTCACCCAGCCGACCATCACCGGGCTGACGATGCCGCCGAACTGGCCGAGGGTGTTGATCAGCGCGATGCCGCCCGCCGCGCCGACGCCGGTGACGAGCTTGGCCGGCAGGGTCCAGAAGGTCGGGATCGACGCGACGATGCCGGCGCCCAGCAGCGCGAGCGCAAACATCAGCGGCACGATGTGCTTGTCGAACAGGCCGGCGCCGAAGAAGCCGAGCGCCGCCGCGATGGCGAGGCCTGCGACGAATTTCGGCCGCTCGCCCGAGGCGTCGGAGAGGCGCCCGATCACCATCATGCTGATCGCCCCGCAGATGTAGGGGATCGCTGTGAGGAAGCCGACCGAGGCGGCCTGCCCGCCGCTCGCGGTCTTGATCAGGTCCGGTCCCCAGAAGTTGAGGCCGTAGGAGCCGATCTGGAGCAGGAAGTAGATCAGCGCGATCATCAGGAAGCCGGGTTGCTTGATGGCCCCGAGGAGCGAGTGGTCGCCGATGTCGCGGTTGTGGTGGGCGATGCGGCTCGACAGGAGCGCCTTCTCCGGCTCGGAGAGCCAGCGCGCGTCGGCGATCCGGTCGTCGAGGCGGGTCAGCACGAGCACGCCGAGGACGAGGCAGGGCAGCCCGCCGGCCAGGAACAGCCACTGCCAGCCGGCGAAACCCGCGACGCCGTTGAGACCGCCGAGGATCAGGCCCGCCACCGGCGCGCCGAAGATGCCCGAGAAGGCCGAGGCCACGAACATGAAGCTGGTGATGCGGCCGCGGTGCGAGGCCGGGAACCACAGGGTCAGGTAGTAGAGGATGCCCGGCGCGAAGCCCGCCTCCATGGCGCCGATCAGGAAGCGCAGGGCGTAGAAGTGCCACTCGGTGCGGATGAAGATCATCAGGGCGGTGGCGATGCCCCAGGAGATCATGATCCGGGCGATCCAGCGCCGCGCCCCGACCCGGTAGAGGAACAGGTTCGAGGGCACCTCGAAGATCACGTAGCCGACGACGAACATGCTCGCGCCGAGGCCGTAGGCGACGTTGCTGAAGCCGAGGTCGCTCTGGAGCTGGAACTTGGCGAAGCTGATGTTGATGCGGTCGAAGAACGCGAACATGTAGCAGATCATGATCAGCGGCATGAGCCGCCACGCGACCTTGCGGACGATGCCGTCCTCCGACACCGCATCGACCTCGGCGGCCGCCGGCGACCCCGACAGGGCTGCGGTCATGGTTTCCTCCGTGCTGTTTCTTGGGACGCGTGATGAGCGGTGCCGCTTTCGGACCGGCGGCTTTCCGTGGAAATCCTGGATCCCGCTCGACCCGACCTCGTCGACCGTGACCCTCACCCTGAGGTGCGGCGAAGCCGACCCGAAGGAGCCCTCCGGCCCGACCGCGCGACCCCGGAGGCCTTCGCTGCGCTCCGGCGCCTCAGGATGAGGGCGCGGGGTTGGATTGTGCCGTCGCGGCGCGTGATCGCGGTTGCCAGGATCGAACCGGCTCTCAGGCCGCCCTGGCGGGCGGGGCTGGGTGGAGATCGCAGGGCCGTCCGGCCTTTGCGACCTGGCCGGGGACGTCGTGGCCGACGAGGCGGGGCAGGTCCCGGGACAGGCCGAGCAGCGCGTCCAGGTTCAGTCCCGTCGGTACGCCCATCTCGTGGGCCATGCTGACGAGATCCTCGGTGCAGATGTTGCCGGTGGCGCCCGGTGCGAACGGGCAGCCGCCCAAGCCCCCGAGGGCAGCGTCGAAGCGGCGGGCGCCCGCATCGTAGGCGGCCAGCACGTTGGCGAGGCCGAGGCCGCGGGTGTTGTGGAAGTGAAGCGTCAGGCGCTCGGGGCCGACCAGGGGCAGGATCCGCGCGACGAGTCGCGCCACCTGCCGGGGATTGGCCATGCCGGTCGTGTCGGCGAGCGTCACCCCGTCGACGCCGAGGGACAGGTAGCGCTCCACCTGCGCCACGACCTTGTCGGCCTGCTGGTCTCCCTCGAAGGGGCAGCCGAAGGCGGTCGCCACCGTGGCGTTGGTGCTGACCGGCGCGCCCCGCACCGAATCCATGATCCGCGCGAAGCCGGCGATCGAGTCGGCCGGGCTCATGCCCATGTTGGCATGGTTGTGAGTGTCGCTCACCGAGGCGACGAGGTTGATCTCGTCGACCTTGGCGGCGAGCGCCCGCTCGGCGCCCTTCGGGTTCGGCACCAGGGCGACGTAGACCGTGCCGGGCCGCCGCCGGATCCCGGCGAAGACGTCCGCGGCGTCGGCGAGCGCCGGCACGGCCTTGGGCGACACGAAGGAGGAGACCTCGATCCGGCTGAAGCCGGCCTCGGCGAGGGCGTCGATCAGGCGGATCTTCTCCGCCGTCTCCACAAAGGCGGGCTCGATCTGGAAGCCGTCGCGGGTGGCGACCTCCTGGACGATCAGCGTGTCGCCACTCATGCCACGGCTCCCTTCTCGCGCAGGGCGGCGATGCGCGCCGCGTCGAGGCCGAGTTCGGCGAGCACGGAATCCGTGTGGGCGCCGAGGGCCGGTCCCTGCCAGCGGACTTCACCGGGGGTCTCGGAGAGCTTCGGCACGATGCCGGGCATCTTGACGGCTGTCCCGCCGGGAAGCTCCGCCTGCAGGATCATGTCGCGGGCCTGATAGTGCGGATCGGCCACGATGTCGGCCACCGAGTAGATCCGTCCGGCCGGCACGTCGGCGGCGTCGAGGACGGCGAGCGCCTCCTCGACACTTTTGGTCCTGGACCAGTCCGCGATCGTGCCGTCCAGCATGGCGGATTGCTGCGAGCGGCCGGCGTTGTTGCGCAGGGCCGGATCCTCTGCGAGGTCGGTCCGGCCGATCGCCGTCATCAGGCGGCGGAAGATCGGGTCGCTGTTGCCAGCGATGACCACGTAGCCGCCGTCCCGGGTGGGATACGTGTTCGACGGCGTGATCCCCGGCAGAGCGCCACCTGTGCGGGTGCGGACCTCGCCCAGCAGGTCGTATTCGGGGACGAGGCTCTCCATGACGTTGAACACACTCTCCACCAGCGAGACGTCGATGACTTGGCCCGCACCCTGCCCGGTCTTGACCCGCAGCAGGGCCATCAGCGCGCCGATGACGCCGTGGAGCGAAGCCAGGGTGTCGCCGATGCTGACGCCGACCCGGGCCGGCGGCGCCTCGGGGCTTCCGGTGGTGAAGCGGATGCCGCCCATCGACTCGCCGATGGCGCCGAAGCCCGGCCGGTCGCGGTACGGGCCGGTCTGGCCGTAGCCCGAGATGCGGACCATCACGAGGTTGGGGTTGAGCGCCGAGAGCACGTCCCAGCCGAGGCCGAGCTTCTCCAAGCCGCCGGGGCGGAAATTCTCGACCACCACGTCGGCGCTCCGGGCGAGCTGCTTGACGATGTCGAGGCCTTCCGGGGACTTGAGATTGACGGCGATCGACTTCTTGTTGCGCGACTGCAGGTACCACCAGAGCGAGGTGCCCTCGTGCATCTTGCGCCACTTGCGCAGCGGGTCACCCTCACCCGGGGGCTCGACCTTGATCACCTCGGCGCCGAACTCGGCCATCAGGCGCGTGGCGAACGGCGCGGCGATCAGCTGACCAAGCTCAAGAACACGGATACCGCTGAGCGGACCGGACATTCTCTCCTCCATCTTTATTGATTGTGTGATTACTGCCATTCAGCAATTTAGGTCCAACCGCCATGCACCATCGTGCGTTCGCCGACGGAGAACGCACGCGATCAGCGCGCGGCTGCCCTCAGATGCTCCAGCAGGAGCGTCGCGGCCGGCGTCAGGGGACCGGGGCGGACCACGAGGCGCAGGGTGCGCTGCGCCCAGGGATCCGTCAGGGTGACGGCGGCGAGGCGCATCGGCGGCCCGAGCAAGGCGTAGACATGCTCCGGCACGGTGCCGAGGCCCATCCCGACCTGCGCCATGCGGCAGATCGCGTCGAAGCTCGGAACATGCATGCGCAGATGCAGCGGCCGGCCGAGCCGCCGTGCCTCGTCCCGCAGAGCCCCGTAGATCGAACTCTCCGCGTGCAATCCGACATGGTCGTAGTCGAGGGTCTCGGACAGGGCCACGGCCCCGCGGCCACTCAGGGCATGACCGGCCGGCATCACGAGGACCAAACGGTCGGACCGGTAGGGGTGCGCGACGAGGCTGCGGGTGTCGGTGCCGCCCGCGCAGATGCCGAGATCGGCCAGCCCGTCCTCGACGCCCGCCACGACGCCGCCGCTCGGCCGCTCCTCCAGACCGAGCCGGATCCCGGGCTGCACCGCCAGGAAGGCCTGCAGGTCCTCGGGCAGGAATTCCACGATGGCTGAGAGGTTGGCGAGCACCCGCACGAAGCCGCGCACCCCCCGGGCGTGCTCGGCGAGTTCCAGGGCGATCTGCTCGGCGCTCGCGAGCATCCGCCGGGTGTGGTGGAGCAGCGTCTCGCCCGCGGGCGTCGGGCGCATGCCGCGGGGCTCGCGGGTCAGCAGCGTGCAGCCCAGCGCGTGCTCCAGCTCGGCGAGCCGCTTGCTCACCGCCGAGGGGGCGATCGCGGCCCGTCTCGCCGCGCCGTTGAGTGTGCCCTCCTCGCAGATCGCCGCGAACAGGCGCAGCGTCTTGAGGTCCAGGCGGCTCAGGGTCGCGGCGGCCGGCAGTTCTGCGGGCATCCGGTCTTCCTCTTCGCGGTCGGGACGCGGCCGCCGCTCAGTCCCGGGCCCCGACCGGCTGGCGGTAGGTCCCGTGGCCGAGCTTCGCACCCTGGCGATTGACCAAGCCGAAGCGCATCACCGCCCGCTCCAGGCCGTCGATCGCGTCGACGAGGTGGGTGCGCGCCGCCGCGATGGTGTCCTCCCCCTCCTCGACCGGCGTCTCGGCGAGCTTCACGGCGGCGATGAGGACCCGGTCGCGCTCGTCCTCGAGGCGCGGGTCGCGCTCGACATGGCCGCGGATCTTGGCATCGTAGGCCTCGATGACCGACCAGGGCAGCGCATCCTTGCCGGAGGGCGCCCGGAAGGCCAGCGCGTGGCGCCGCGCCGCCGCCGCGGCAGCCCTGACGTGGTCGGCGAGCTCTGCATCCATCCCTGCATCCATTCCGGATCTCCGCACATCCGCACGCTCCGTGTCGAACGCGGATACATCCGACCCGTTGCCCCCGATCGACGGATGCACCGCCGGTTCGAGGCGAGACCCGGGGAGGCCTTAACCTTGAGCGTTCCGGGACCTATCTCTCGGTTCTGTGATCGATGCACCGGGCGTGACCCGGGCGATAGGGGCCACGACATGATCGCGATGCTGAATGCCGGCGGCCTGCGCCGGACCTCCGGGGCGGCGCGCCTCCTCGGCATGCTCACGCTGATCCTGGCAGCGACCGGGCTCTCGGGCTGCGGAGCGATCAACCAAGTGCCGACCCTGCAGGAGCAGGCGAAATCCTCCTGGAGCGAGGTGCAGAACCAGTACCAGCGCCGGGCCGACCTGATCCCCAACCTGGTCGAGACCGTGAAGGGCTACGCCCAGCAGGAGAAGGACGTGCTGATCGGCGTCACCGAGGCGCGGGCCAAGGCGTCCAGCGTGAAGGTCGACGCCTCGACGGTGAGCGACCCGCAGAAATTCAAGGAGTATCAGGACGCTCAGAACCAGCTTTCGGGCGCCCTTGGGCGTCTGCTGGTGACGGTGGAGAAATATCCGGATCTCAAGTCGAACCAGAACTTCCTGGCCCTGCAATCCCAGCTCGAAGGCACCGAGAACCGGATCGCGGTGGCGCGGCGCGACTACATCACCGCCGTCCAGGCCTACAACACCGAGGTGCGGACCATCCCGGGCCGCTGGATCGCGGCCGTCCTCTACCCCGACGCCAAGCCCATGGAGACCTTCACGGCGACGCCGAACGCCGACCGGCCGCCGAACGTGAAGTTCTAGGTTCGGCCCGTGGGCCGGAGCATCCCCGGGCCGGTGCGGCTCGCCCTGGCGCTCGCCGTCATCGCGGCCTGCCTGGCGGTCTACGCGGTCGGCGCGCGGGCGGCGGAGCTGAGCTTTCCGAAGCTCACCGGCCGCGTCGTCGACGCGGCCGGGATCCTGACACCCGACCAGCGCGGCACGCTCGAAGCCAAGCTGAAGGCGTACGAGGACAAGACCTCCGATCAGGTGGTGGTGGCGACCGTCCCGAACCTCCAGGGCACGAGCGTCGAGGATTACGCCAACCGCCTGTTCCGCGACTGGAAGATCGGGCAGGCCAAGACCAACAACGGCGTGCTCCTCCTCGTGGCGCCGAGCGAACGGAAGGTCCGGATCGAAGTCGGCTACGGGCTCGAAGGGGCGCTGACCGACGCACTCTCCCGGGTGATCATCGCGGGCGCCATCACGCCGCGCTTCAAGACCGGCGACTATTTCGGCGGGCTCGATGCCGGCGTCGACGGCATCCTGTCGATCCTCGCGGGGGACGCGCAGGAGTGGCAGCGCAAGCCGCAGGTCCGCACCGACGAGGTCGATCCCGCGCAGGTGGCGCTGTTCATCGGCCTGTTCCTGATCGTGCTGTTCGTCGCCTGGCGCATGAACCGGACCGGCGGCAGCGCGGGTGGCGGCCGGCGGGGCGGCCGGGGTGGCCTCGGCCGTCGCGGCGGTATCGTGATCCTGCCGGGTCCCGGTTCCGGCGGATGGGGTGGCGGCTTCTCGGACGGCGGATCGTCGGGGGGCTTCGGCGGCGGTTTCTCGGGCGGGGGCGGCTCGTCGGGCGGCGGAGGAGCCTCGGGTGACTGGTAGGCGCGGGGAGGTGCTGACACCCGAGGCGCAGGCGCGCCTCGCCCAAGCGGTGGCGCGGGCCGAGGCCGGTACGTCCGGCGAGATCGTCGTGATGGTGTGCCGGCAGGCGGGAGCCTACCGGTCGGTGGTGCTGCTGGCGGCGCTGGTCGCCGCGCTGATCCTGCCCTGGCCGCTGATCGCGCTGACGGCGTGGAGCGCGGCCTCGATCCTGCTCGCGCAGGCCGCCCTCGTGGCCGCGCTCCTCCTGGCGAGCCAGCAGCAGCCCCTGCGGCTCGCCCTGGTGCCACGCCCCCTCCGCCGCGCCCGCGCCCGGGAGGCCGCCCGCCGCGCCTTCTGCTCCCGCGGCCTGAGCCGGACGCGCGGCCGCACCGGCGTGCTGCTCTACCTCTCGCTCGCCGAGCGGCACGCCGAGATTGTCACCGATCTGGGCGTGCTGGGGCGCATCCCGGGGGATCCCTGGAGCGCAGTTCTGGCCGACCTTGTACAGGCGCTCGGCCGCGGCGCGACCGAGGCCGGGCTCACGGTGGCGATCGAGCGGGTCGGCGCCCGCCTGGCCGAACACCTCCCGGCCGACGCCGACGATCCGGACGAGTTGCCGAACCGGGTGATCGTGGTCGATTGAAGCGCGGTTGCGATCCCGGCCAGCGCGACCTTGGTCGGTGATGCGCCGCCGTTCGGCTTCGCCCCGCTCGCGCGGACGGCGCACCGGGGTGATCGGCCGGACGTCCCGGATCGTCCCGCCTCAGGGACGGATGGAACCGGCTCCGCCGCTCGAAGCCGGCGCGGCCCGCCGCGCCGAAGGCCCGCGGAGGGAGCTCATTGTGCGCCGCCGCACGAAGTGCCGCAGCGCCCGTAACTATGTCGGCGTGGACGCGATTTCTCGTTAAGATCGGCATGCTGCAGCGCCCAAGGCGCGGAGCGCCGCCGTGACGAAGACGCGACGAAGACGTGGAGCAAGGCCGGCCCCGCTGGCCTCGCCCGAGGAGCCCGACATGAAGATCCTGATCGCTGCGACCCCGCTCACCGGCCACGTGAACCCGATGCTCGCCATCGGCCGGGCCGCCGCCGCGCGTGGCGACACCGTCCTGATGCTGAGCGACCCGGCGTTCCGCCCGAAGGTGGAGGCCGCCGGCTTGCGCTTCACCGGCTACCCCGACAACGGGTCCGCCGCGTATCGCGAGACCGAGCTGCCCGCCGGCCCCGAGCGCTACCGGCGCGAGTTCGAGCGGCGCTTCATCGACCCGATGCCCGTTCAGGCCGAGACGCTCCGGCGGCTGATCGCCGACGAGGCGCCGGACGTGATCGTGGCCGGCAGCATGTTCCTCGGCGTACTGCCGCTGCTGCTCGATACGGCCCCGCGCCCGCCGATCGTGACGGTCAACGTCAGCTTCCTGTTCCTGGAGCGTCCCGATTACGCCCCCGTCGGCCTCGGCCTGCCGCCCGCGCGGGATCAGGCCGAGCGCGTCCGCTATGCGGCGCTGAAGGCCGGCATGGACGCGGCCTTCGCCAATCCGGTGCGCGCCTACACGGACGGCCAGCTCGCCCGGCTGGGCCTGCCGCCCTTGCCGGCCTCCCTCCCCCATTCCATCGTCGTCCTGCCGGATCTGTTCCTGCAGTCCACCGTGCCGGGCTTCGAGTACGATTACGGTGCGCTGCCCCCGGGTGTCCGCTTCATCGGGCTGCTACAGCCGCCCGCGCCGCCGGCGCCGCTGCCGGAATGGTGGCCCGAACTGGAGGCAGCGAACGCGGCCGGAAGGCCGGTGGTCCTGGCGACGCAGGGTACCCTCGCCAACGCGGATTTCGGCGAGCTGGTGGAGCCGACGCTCGCCGCCCTGGCCGACCGGGACGACCTCCTCGTCCTGGCCACCACCGGCGGGCGCCCCACCGCGGCCCTGCGCGGACCGATCCCCGCCAACACTCGCGTCTCCGAGTTCCTGCCGTTCCGCGAGCTGCTGCCGCGGGTGAGCGTGCTGGTGACCAACGGCGGCTACGGCAGCGTCTCGCAGGCCCTCGCCGCCGGCGTGCCCATCGTCTCGGCCGGCCTCACCGAGGACAAGGCGGAGGTGAACGCGCGCATCGACTGGTCCGGCGCCGGCCTCAACCTCGCCACCAACGCGCCCAGCGTGGACCAACTCCGAACCGCAGTGACGCGGGTGCTCGATGAGCCCGGTTTCCGGCGGCGCGCCGGAGCGCTTCAGGCGTCCTTCGCCACCCGGGACGCCCTGTCTGGGATCATGACGGCGATCGACGATCTCGGCGCCGCCGGTCCGGTTCGCGGCGTCGGCGCGGGCCTGGCCGTGCCGCTGAGGAGATCGGCGTGATGGCCCATCCCGATCCCGCGGACGACGAGGCGCCCCTGCGCGTCGTCGTCGATCTCAACCTGTGCCAGGGCTACGCGCAGTGCTGCTACGCGGCGCCCGATGCCTTCGTGCTACGCGGACACGAGATCCTGTTCTACAATCCCGCGCCGCTGGCCGGGCAGCGCGGCGCGATCGAGCGGGCGGTCCAGGCCTGTCCGGTCCGCGCCATCCGCATCCAGGCCGGCGCGGATGAGGGAGACGTGCCGTGACCCCTGAGCCAGCCGGCATCGTCGTCGTCGGCGCATCGCTGGCGGGCCTGCGGGGGGCCGAGGCGCTGCGGCGGGGCGGTTACGGCGGCCCGCTGACCCTCGTCGGGGCGGAGCCCTACCGCCCCTATGACCGGCCGCCGCTGTCCAAGCATGTCCTGGCCGGGGAATTGGAGCCCGGGGCGACCCGCCTGCCGGAACTCACCGCCCTGCGGGCCCGGTGGCGCCTCGGGAGCGCCGCGGTGGCGCTCGACCGGGCGGCCCGCACGATCCGGCTCTCCGATGGTTCGGTGCTGGCCTACGACAGGCTTCTCCTCGCCACCGGCGCCGAGGCCCGGCCCTGGCCGGCCGCGGCCGGGGGTGGATTGTCCGGCATCCACACGCTCCGGGGCCGCGACGATGCCACTTCCCTGCGCGCCGCCCTGGTGGCCGGCCCGCGCCGGGTGCTGATCGTCGGCGGCGGCTTGATCGGCTGCGAGGCGGCGTCCTGCCTGCGCGACCTCGGCCTGCCCGTGACCCTCGTGGACCCGAACCCGACGCCCCTGGCCAAGACCCTGGGGACCTTCGTGGGCAGCGTGATCGCCGCGTGCCTGCGCGCGTCCGGCGCGGAGTTCCGCCCCGGCACGATGGTGCGCGCCTTCGAGGGCGACGCGTCGGGCCGCGTCGTCCGCGCCCGGCTGGCGGATGGCAGCGCGATCGAGGCTGATCTCGTCATCGCGGCCCTCGGCGCGACGCGGGCCACCGGATGGCTCGACGGTGCCGGGCTGATGGCGGATCCCGGCGGCGTGACCTGCGACGCGGCCTGCCGGGCCCGCACGGCGGCCGGCGCGGCCTGCCCCGACATCTACGTGGCGGGCGATGTCGCCCGCTGGCCCATCCGGCTCTACGGCGGACGGCTTGTCTCGGTGGAGCACTGGAGCAACGCCGTCGAGCAGGCCGCGCACGCCGCCCGCAACATGCTGGCCCATGCCGATGACCAGCGGCCCTACGAGCATCTGCCGGCCTTCTGGTCGAGCCAGTTCGGAATCAACATCAAGCTCGTCGGCCTGACTGCGGGCGCGGACTCGATCTCGGTCGTGCAGGGCACGCGGGCCTCGCGTCGGTTCCTCGCCGTCTACGGTCAAGCCGGGCGCAGCATCGCGGCCCTGTCGTTCGATCAGGCGCGCTGGCTGCCGGCCTACGCGGAGGCGATCCGGGCCGGCGATCCGGTTCCGCCGATCCTGGGCGCCGCCGACCAGCCCCGGATCGAGACCGCCGCACCCGGTTTCCCGCCGCCGCGCGCCGCCGCTCCGGCGGCGCAGCCCGCCGAGGTCGCGCATGGCTGACGACACCCTCCTCCCCGCCGGCACGGCGTTCCACGCCGCCATGCCCGTCTCCGACACCGGGCCTATCCCCGACACCGGGCCTGTCCCCGACGACCTGCTCTTCGCCGCCGTGACGGACCCGGCCAACCGGGCCGATCCCTACCCGCTCTACGCCCGGCTGCGGGAGCGCCCGGTCTCGCGCCAGCGCGACGGCAGCTACGTCGTCAGCACCCAGGCCGCGATCCGGGCCCTGATCTTCGATCCGCGCCTCAGCTCGGAGGATCTGCCGCCGTTCAAGCGGCCGCGGACCGGCAACCCCCTGCGCGACTGGATCATCAACCCGATCCGCAGCCGCATCGCCACGGCCCATCGGCCGCTGATCTTCCGCGATCCGCCGGACCACGACGTCCTGCGAGCCGCCGTGATGGGCGAGTTCACCATCCCGCGGGTGCAGGGATTGCGCGACCGCGTGGCCCGGGAGGTGGACACGCTCCTCGACGCGTGCCGCGGGCGCCGCGAGATCTGCCTCGTGGGTGACTTGTCCTATCCCCTGCCCGTCTCGGTGATCTGCGAGCTGCTCGGCGTGCCGGAATCCGACGAGCCGCGGTTCCAGTCCTGGGCGACGCAGCTCGCCACCGCGCTGGAGCCCGACGCGCGCCGCGATGTCGAGGCCCGTCGCCACACCGTGGCGGCCTTCGACGCGATCTCCGATTACATGCGTGCGCTCATCGCCGAGAAACGCCGCCACCCGGCCGACGACATGCTCAGCGGGCTCGCCGCCCCGGGGCCGGGCGGCAAGAAGCGGATGAGCGACTTCGACCTGATCTCCACCGCGATCCTTCTGCTGGTCGCCGGCCATGAGACCACGGTCAATCTCATCACCAACGCGATGCTGACCCTCCTCCGGCACCCGCAGGAGCTGGAGCGCCTGCGGGCCGATCCCGAACGGGCCCCGCGGCTGATCGAGGAGGTGCTGCGCTACGAGCCGCCGGTGCATTTCCGGACCCGGAAGGCCCTCGGCGCCATCACCGTCGCCGGCGAGACGATCCCGAAGGGCGCGGCGGTCGTCCTGCTGTTCGCCTCAGCGAACCGCGATCCGGCGCGGTTCGCGGCACCGGACCGCTTCGACCCCGATCGCCCGGACATCGAGCATTTCGGCTTCGGCGGCGGCCTGCATTACTGCGTGGGCGCTCCCCTCGCCCGGATCGAGGCGGAGATCGCGCTGGTGGCGCTGAGCCGACGCCTCGTGGCCCCGAGGCTGATGCGCGATCCGCCGTACCGGTCCGGGGCCTCGCTTCGCGGGCCCGAGGAACTCCGGATCGCCATCGACGCCGTCGCCTGACCGGCACCTCGCGGGCGGGCGCGGCGGGCGTCACCGGTTAAGCATCGGTGAAGGCCGGTGTTTCACGTGAAACATTTGTAAACCCTTGGCCGGCGGCCCCGGCGCGGCGGAGGGCGGATCGCCGACATCGCGCGGCCGAGGCCCGGCCACCCGGGCGCGAACGGATGCCGCACCGCCGGAACTTGGCCATATCGCCGCGCGCTTGTCCTCGGAGGTGGCCGAAACCGGCCACGGCCTGCTGACATTCGGAGATCCTCGCCATGAAGGCATTGTGCTGGCACGGCCGCAACGACATCCGCTGCGACACCGTCCCGGATCCCGTCATCGAGGATGCCCGCGACGTGATCATCAAGGTGACGAGTTGCGCGATCTGCGGCTCGGATCTCCACCTGATGGACGGCCTGATGCCCACCATGGAGAGCGGTGACGTCCTCGGCCACGAGTTCATGGGCGAGGTCGTGGAGGTCGGGCAGGGCTTCACCAAGTTCAAGAAGGGCGACCGGATCGTCGTCCCGTTCAACATCAATTGCGGCGCGTGCCGGCAGTGCAAACTCGGCAATTTCTCGGTCTGCGAGCGCTCGAACCGCAACGCCGAGATGGCGGCCGCGCAGTTCGGCTATCCCACGGCCGGGCTGTTCGGCTACTCGCACCTCACCGGCGGCTACGCGGGCGGCCAGGCCGAGTATGTCCGCGTCCCCATGGCCGACGTGGCGCCCATGAAGGTGCCGGACGGCATGGACGACGAATCGGTCCTGTTCCTCACCGACATCCTGCCCACCGGCTGGCAGGGCGCGGAGCATTGCGAGATCCAGGGCGGCGAGACCATCGCAGTCTGGGGGGCGGGCCCGGTCGGCATCTTCGCCATCCAGTCGGCCCGGATCATGGGCGCCGAGCGCATCATCGCCGTCGAGACGGTGCCCGAGCGCATCGCCCTGGCCAAGAAGGCGGGCGCCACCGACGTCATCGACTTCATGAACGAGGACGTGTTCGAGCGCATCAAGGAGATCACCAAGGGCCAGGGCGCCGACGGCGTGATCGACTGCGTCGGTATGGAAGCCAGCGCCGGCCACGGCGGCCTCACCGGCCTGCTCTCCACCGTTCAGGAAAAGCTCACCGCGACGGAGCGGCCCTACGCCCTGGCGGAGGCCATCAAGGCGGTGCGGCCCTGCGGGATCGTCTCGGTGCCGGGGGTCTATGGCGGGCCGATCCCGGTCAACATGGGCTCGATCGTCCAGAAGGGCCTGACCCTCAAGAGCGGCCAGACCCACGTGAAGCGGTACCTCGAGACGCTGACCAAGCTGATCCAGGAGGGCAAGATCGACATGACGTCCCTGATCACCCACCGCTCCAAGGATCTCGCGGAGGGACCGGATCTCTACAAGGCCTTCCGCGACAAGATGGATGGCTGCGTGAAGGTGGTGTTCCACCTCTGAGCCGGAGATCGGGCCGCCGGACGTAAGGGCGCCTCGGGGCCTTGCCCCGGGGCCGGCATCGGGGTGAACGCGCGGTCGCGGCGTTGACGGATCGCGGTTCCGCGTCGAGAACGGCGGGGGAGTTCGGCCGTGTGATCTCAGACGCTCGAGTCCGGTCGTGGCCGGACCGGCGGGATACGCCATGTGCAATCTCTACAGCCTGCGGACCGGCCCGGCCGACCTGCGCGCCGCCTTCGGGATCGCGCAGGATCACACCGGTAACCTTCCATTGTTGCCGGCTATATTTCCCGACCAGATGGCGCCCGTGGTGACGAGCGGGGCGGCGGGGCGCGACCTCGCCATGATGCGCTGGGGCATGCCGGGTCCGAAGGCGTTCGGCGAGCATCCGGTCACCAACGTGCGCAACGTCGCGAGCCCGCACTGGCGCCCGTGGCTCGGTGTCGCCCATCGCTGCCTCGTGCCGGTTACCGCCTTCAGCGAGTACGCCGACACCAAGCCGCGCAAGACCCCGGTCTGGTTCGCCCTGGCCGCGGACAGGCCGCTCTTCGCCTTCGCGGGGATCTGGCGGCCGTGGACGGGAGTGCGGGGGACGAAGCGTGAGAACCCGGACCGGCTCGCCGAGGAGCACCGGCTGTTCTCCTTCCTGACCACGGAGGCGAACGGTATCGTCGGATCGGTCCATCCCAAGGCGATGCCGGTGCTGCTCACCAATCCGGAGGAATGGGCCACCTGGCTGGAAGCCCCCACCGCGGAGGCCCTCCGCCTGCAGCGTCCGCTGCCGGATTTCGAGATGCTCGAAGTGGCCCGCGGCGCGCGGTCGGACGAACCGGACGGACGCGCCGGGGATTGAGCCGCCCGGGCCCCGTCAGCCGCCGGCCGGATCCGCCGCGGGTGCGGCGGGCGCCTGGTCAGCGCCCCAGCCGCGGGCCCGCCAACGCGTCACGACGGCGGCGTTGAGCCGGGCGATCCGGGCGCGGTGCGCCTCCCAGAACGAGCGCGGAGCCGCCGGAGCGGCGGGTGCAGGCTCCCGATGCGCCGGAACCGAGGCTCTGGCGGCGAGCCGAACCGGCCCGGACCGGGATCCCGGGGCCGACCGGAGCTCGGGATCGGCCAGGATCGCCTGCGCGCGGGCGCAGTAGAGCTGCGACAGGGGCGACATCACCTCCGAACCGTGGCCGGCGCGATACTTCATCAGGGCGCGGCACAGGTCGCCGTCGGCCCGGCGCCAGGCCTCGGTGAGGTAGCGCACGCCGTAGCGGACGTTGACCTCCGGCGCCGCCAGTTCCGCGACCGTGCCACGGAAGCCCAGCATCGCCGCAGTGCTGGGCCGGACCTGCATCAGCCCGACTTCGCCGACGCTGCCCACGACGGCGGGATCGTAGCCGCTCTCGATCCGGGCGACGGCGTCGGCCACGGCGATCGGCAGACCGGTGCCCGTCGCCGCGCGGGCGATCAGCGGCAGGAAGCGGGCGCGCGCATCGGTCACCGGCATCGGCGCGGCGGCCGGCGGGACCGGCGGCAGGGCCGCCAAGCCGAGGGCGTGCACCGCCAGAAAGGTCGCGGGCCGGGCCTGCGCGGGACCGGCAAGGGCCAGCGGCAGCAGGAGGAGACAAGGAACGCGCATCGGCCGCCACGCGGGAAGGGCAGCGGCAAGGGTAAGCCCGGCCTCTCAACGAAGCCTTAGCGGCCCCCGGAGGAACCCTGCCTCGCCCCCGGCGCCTCCGGTGGCACGGGGCGCGCGGCCCTCGGGCGCTCCGCCTCGGCGCAGGACGGGGCGCGGGGATCGGGCGGGGCCGTGTACCGGATGGGTTCCGCGAGCCCGTCTCCGTCACTGAACCGGGCCGCCGTCCCGTGCTTGGAGCAGCCGCAGGGCCTCGCCCAGCACCGCATGCAGATCGGTGACGCCCTGCGGCGAGAGGGGCAGGCCGACGCGCTGGCCGTGGATCGTATCGAGCACCACGACCGCGAGGTCCTCGCCGACCAGCAGGCTGGGCTGCGGCAGGCAGAGCGGGAGGACGAAGTCGCCCTCGGTCTCGCCCAGGACATCCACCGCGTCGGTGGCACGGAAGGGCGGTTTCGAGCCGGTCATCGCAACCTGTCCTCGCGTTCCTCTCCGCTGCGTCGGGTGGCGGCTCCGCCACGGGGCGCGGCTACGGGCGGTCCTGCCGGGGCACGCGCAGGCTTCGCACCGTGAGCGTGTCGATCTCCAGCGCCCCCACCGCCAGCGATCCCACCCGCGCGCGGCCCACCGAGAGGCGGCCGATCGCGAAGGCACCCACGGCCACCGCGCCCAGGGCAGCGACCCCGAGCGCCAAGGCTCCCACAGCCCCCGCTCCCATGGCCCCCGCTCCCATGGCCCCGGCTCCCATGGCCCCGGCCCCGACAGGGCCCGCCCCGAGGGTCCTCGCGCCGCGGAGCGCCACCGGCTCGGTCGGCATCGCGCCGTCCGCCGCCGGAATCCTCGATGCACGCATGTGGGCTCCCTCGCGACTCGCCCCCGCCTCCCTATACCCCACGTTAACCGCGTTTTCACGCCGCGGGCGGACGATCCAGCCCTGTCCGGACCAGGCGTCCGCAACCCGAAAGGACGCCGATCATGCAGCACCTTCTACCGGCCTTCACGATCTTCACCGTCGGCTGCGTGCTGATCTACGCCGGGCGCGCCTACGCCCGGGTGACCACGGTGCTGCTCTCGACCACCGCGCTGATGCTGAGCCTGACCCTCGGCACCGTGCTGTGTCAGCGAATCGGCCTGCCCTCGGGCTCCGCCGAGGCCGGCGCCCCGTTCTGGCCGTCAGCCGGCAAAGCGAATCCTTAGGCGATCCGCGGCCTTTCGTTGGTCGATCGAGAGCGCCGCGGGCGGTCGGCGTCGGCGGTCGTGGCCCCCGGCGTCCGGCCGGCCGGCATGCGGCCGAGAGGCGGGGCGGGCCGCGGTCGCGGCGCCGGGCCGGGAGCACCGGGGCCCGCGGTGGGGCACGGCGACGAAGGCCGGCGCGTTGCCGCACCGGCTCGCATCGGCGTCGCCCGACAGCTCGGCACGCGCCGGGGTCAGGGCCAGACGCGCAGCGCCACCGGGCGGCGGAACAGGTCGCGATCCGAGGTGATCGTGCAGCCCTCGACGCGCAGGCTCGCGTAGGTCAGGAGCGCCGCGTCGCCGACATCGTCGAAGTTGCGCCCCGTCGCGTCCGGATCGAGGAGCGACGGGTAGGCGATGAGCGGGCTCCTGGCGGTGCAGGGATCGTCGTAGAGCGTGGCACCTGCGACCAGCAGGCGCGGAGTGTCCCAGGTGATCAGGTCGCGGGAGGACGTCCAGTAGAAGCCGGATTCGGCGAAGCCGTCGCCGGCCTTGGCCATGAACACGGCGATCCAGGCCCCCGAGCCGCGGTGGCGGACCACGGCCCCGACAGGCCCCGGGAACGGTCCGACCGGCCGGCAGGTGGCCGGGCTCGCGCGGGTGGCGAGATAGGGGTCCGGGAAGGCTGCTGTGAAGCCCGTGCCGGTCCAGGCGCGCCAGCGGGTCGGGTCGGCGGGATCGTCGCTGCGGAACAGGCAGAGTCCCGCCTCCTGATCGCTGCCGGGGCGGGTCCAGCCCGTGGTCGAGGCGAGGAAGTACCGCCAGCGCCCGTCCGCCACGATGTTGGAGGGGTTGAAGAAACCCCGGTGATGGCCCTGGTCGACCTCCTGCCGGAACGGGGCCGCGGCCACCACGGCGGGCGGGGTCTTGCGCGTGAAGCTGCGCCCCCCGTCCACGGAGGCGGCGGCCGTGATCGTGTTGTACCAGCAGGCCATGTAGGTCCCCGCCTTGCAGCGGCCGGGATGCTCGTTGGCCTGGTACTCGTGGTGGAGGAGCGCGGCCACGCGGACACCGTCCTCGGTCCAGGTGGCGGTGATCCAGGAGCGGTCGTCGTAGGCCGCCGGATCGGATTTCTCACCGGACTCGAGCACCACCGTGCAGTCGAGCTTGAGATGGCCGAGATCCGGGCCGCGCAGCGCCCGGTTGCGGTAATGCATGCCGTAGAGCGCCACCGCCCCGGAGGCGTCCCGGAAGGCGCGCGCGGACGCGTCCGGGACATCGGCTCCGTCGCAGGCGTCGCGGCCCGCCTTGAAGATGAGGGTGGGCGGCCCGACCAGGGTCAGGGCGGAGAGCGGCGGATCGGGCGCGGCTCGGGCCGGGAGGGCCAGAAGGAGGGCTGGCGCCAGCCACCGAGCCACGCGATCGAGGCGCGATGCCCGCCCTCCCCCCTCAGCGGCGGAGGGCTTCCCCTGCCGCGGGGGGAGAGAGCCGCGCGGAGCCGCTCGCTCCGCACGGGCCAACGGACATGCGTAAACACCGTGCCCCCCGGCTGGGGGCGACAGCGGCGCGTGCCATCTCCGGAAGATCCAGTCCGCCCAGTCCATGGCCGCCATCCGGCTGCGTCCCGGCCACGCCTGGACAAACGGGGCGAGATTCGCTTGAGAATTCTTACAGAGTGCTTGCCGCCCGGCGGCCCGACCGAAAGTCCCCCATGCTGCTCCTGATCCTCGGGCTCGTGCTGTTCCTCGGCACGCACGCCTTCTCGATGGCCCGCACCCGGCGCGCCGAGATCGTCGGTCGGATCGGCGAGGGCCGCTACAAGCTCGGCTACACGGCCCTGTCGCTGCTGGGGCTGGTTCTGATCGGCGTCGGCTTCCACGATTACCGGCTCAACGGCTACATCCCGGTCTGGGACCCGCCGGTCTGGACGCGCCACCTCGCCCTGACGCTCGTCTGGCTGGCCTTCGTCAGCCTCGCCGCCGCCTACCTGCCGGGTCATATCCGCGCCAAGGCCAAGCACCCGATGCTGCTGGCCGTGAAGATCTGGGCGACCGCGCACCTCCTGGCCAACGGCGATCTGGGCTCGATGCTGCTGTTCGGCGGCTTCCTGGCCTGGGCGGTCTCGGCCCGGATCAGCGCCAAGCGCCGGGCGCTGCCCGCAGGCGCGGTGGCGGCCCAGCACGGCGGCCCCGCGGTGGCGCCCCAGGGCTGGCGCAACGACATCCTGGCGGTCGTGATCGGCACGGCCGCATGGTTCGTCTTCGCCCGCTACCTGCACTACCCGGTGATCGGCGTCCCGGTCTGGCCGGGCGTCAGCTGAGACGCCGCCTGTCGCCAACCCGGCGCCCGTGTGTTAGGCGCGGGGCTCAACCGAGGTACGAGGTGGCCCGCCGACCCAGGCGCGCCGGGATACGATGGCCGAGAACAACGAGTTCCTTCGCGAGGTCGACGAGGATTACCGGCGCGACCGGATCCTCCAGATCTGGAAGCGCTACAGCGGCGTGATCATCGCGCTGGCCGTGCTGCTGGTGGCGGGCGTCGCGGGCTGGCGCTACTGGCAGAACCAGCAGCGCGTGGCGGCCGAGACGGCCTCGGTGCAGTTCGACGACGCCAACCGCCTCGCCAAGGACGGCAAGGCCGCGGAGGCCGACAAGGCCTTCGACGCCCTCGAGGCGCAGGGCCCGGCGGGCTACCGCCTGCTGGCCCGGTTCCGCGCGGCGGCCGAGGCCGGCAAGCGCGACGCGGCGGCCGGTGCCAAGGACTTCGACACGCTCGCCGACGATTCCGGCCTGGGCGACGGCCTGCGCGACCTCGCACGGCTGCGCGCCGCGCTGCTGCGCCTCGACGGCCCTAACCCCGATCCGGCCCTCGCCAACCTCCAGGGCCTGGCCGCCGGAACGCCGTTCCGCCACACCGCCCGCGAGATGCTGGGCCTCGCCGCCCTGAAGAAGGGCGACTTCGAGGATGCCGGCCGCTGGTTCGATCAGATCGTGGCCGATCCCGAAACCCCGCGGAACCTGCGCGAGCGCATCGAGGTCTACGCCGCGATCGTCGCGGGCGGCCCCGTCACGGTGACCGAGGCCAAGACCGAGGCCGCGGCCCCGCCCCCACCGATCACGCGTTGATCCCCGCACGAACCGCTTAGAGAACGACCATGGACATGCCGACCGTCGCGATCGTCGGACGGCCGAACGTCGGCAAGTCGACCCTGTTCAACCGCCTCGTGGGCAAGAAGCTCGCGCTGGTCGACGACCGCCCGGGCGTCACCCGCGACCGGCGCGAGGGCGACGTGACCTTCGGCGGCCTCCAGTTCCGGGTGATCGACACCGCCGGGCTC
The DNA here is from genome assembly GCF_022179385.1 of Methylobacterium longum. Classification (GTDB taxonomy): domain Bacteria; phylum Pseudomonadota; class Alphaproteobacteria; order Rhizobiales; family Beijerinckiaceae; genus Methylobacterium; species Methylobacterium longum. Next base: position 37,697 of record NZ_BPQS01000008.1, read on the forward strand.
GAAGAGGCGGACGCCCAGACCCTCACGGGCCGGATGCGGATGCAGACCGAGGCCGCGATCCTCGCCGCCGACGTGGTGCTGTTCGTGATCGACGCCCGCGCCGGCGTGCTGCCGGCCGACCAGCCCTTCGCCGAGCTGGTGCGCCGCGCCGGCAGCCCGGTGATCCTGATCGCCAACAAGGCCGAGGGCGGCGCCGGCCTCGCCGGAGCCTACGAGGCCTTCACCCTCGGGCTCGGCGACCCGATCCCGTTCTCCGCCGAACACGGCGAGGGCCTGGGCGAGCTGCACGAGGCGCTCAAGGGCGCCCTGCCCCCGCGCGAGGACGACGACGAGGAGGAGGACGCGGACGCCCCCGGCGGTCGCGCCCTGAAGGTCGCCATCGTGGGCCGCCCGAATGCCGGCAAGTCGACGCTGATCAACCGGATGCTCGGCGAGGACCGGCTGCTCGTCGGCCCCGAGGCCGGCATCACCCGCGATTCCATCTCCCTCGACTGGGAGTGGCGCGGGCGCCGCATCAAGCTGCACGACACCGCCGGCATGCGCCGCCGCGCCCGGATCGACGACAAGCTGGAGAAGCTCGCGGTCTCCGACGGGTTGCGCGCTGTGCGCTTCGCCGAGGTGGTGGTGGTGCTCCTCGACGCCACGATCCCGTTCGAGAAGCAGGATCTCACCATCGTCGACCTCGTCGAGAGCGAGGGCCGCGCCCTGGTGATCGGCCTCAACAAGTGGGATCTGGTGGCCGACCAGCCCGGCCTGCTCAAGCAGCTGCGCGAGGATTGCACCCGGCTGCTGCCGCAGGTGCGCGGCGTCGCCGTGGTGCCGCTCTCGGGGCTGGCCGGCGACGGCGTCGACAAGCTGATGCAGGCGGTGGTGCAGGCCGCCGAGGTCTGGGATACCCGGATCTCGACCTCGCGCATCAACGACTGGCTGAGCGAGGCGACCTCCCGCAACCCGCCTCCGGCGGTATCGGGCCGGCGGATCAAGATCCGCTACGCCACGCAGGTGAAGAGCCGCCCGCCGCACTTCGCGCTGTTCGGCAACCAGCTCAACGCCCTGCCGAAATCCTACACCCGCTACCTCGTGAACGGCCTGCGCGAGGCGTTCGAGCTGCCGGGCACGCCGATCCGGCTGTCGCTCCGGACCTCGCAGAACCCGTTCGACAAGGGCTGAGCGGCCTCCGCCCGACGGTGGCAGCGTCCAGCCGGCCCGAGCGAGGCCGGGCGGGACCTGCCCTACCGCGCCGCCGCGGCGATCCAGTCCACCGCCGCCGCCAGCGCGGCGCGCTCGTCTCGGCCGTCGGCAAGCGCCGCCTCGTACGCGCCGATTTGCCCGTCCGCGCTCGTGCCCTCGGCGACGATCCTCCGGGCACGGCCCACCTCGGCGGCGCAGCCGAGGGCGTCCGCGTCCTCCGCCACCAGGGCGAGCACCGCCTCCAGCACCTCGGGGAACGGCACCGCCGCGCCCCGCGCCTCGTCGATCAGCGTCGCCTGCACGCCGCTGTGCTGGGTCCGCCACAGGTTCTCCGAGGCCAGCGCCCGCGAGACGCCGTCGAGGCCGGCATGGAGGTCCGGCCGGCGCACGCACAGGCGCACGAGGCAGCGGAACAGGGCGGCGATGCACAGGGAATCGTCGAGCCGCGTGCAGGCATCGGCGATGCGCAGCTCCAGCGTCGGGAACTTGATCGACGGCCGCAGCGACCACCACAGGAAGCTCGCATCCGCGATCGCGCCCGAGCGGGTCATGATGTCGACGAACCGCGCGTGGGCGGCGGCGTCGGCGAAGATCTCCGGCAGGCCGGTGCGGGGCAGTTCACCGAAGACGCTGAGCCGGTAGGCCCTCAGGCCGGTCGCCTCGCCCTGCCAGAACGGCGAGGAGGCCGAGAGGGCGAGCAGCAGCGGCTGGAACGGCAGCAACCGGTTCATCAGGTCGACGCGGGCCTCCGGGTCCGGCACCTCGACGTGGACGTGCATCCCGCAGATCAGCGCCCGCCGGGCCGCGATGCCGACATCCGACAGGATGCCCTGGTAGCGCGCGCCGTCGGTGGCGGTCTGGCGGGCCCAGCGCGCCAGGGGATGGGTGCCGCAGGCCAGCAGGCTCAGGCCGTGGTCGGCGGCGATCCCGGCGAGCCGCGCCCGCTGGCCGCCGAGATTCGACCGGGCAGCCTGGGCGTCGGTGAGCGGCGGCGTGCAGACCTCGACCTGCGCGGCGACCAGCTCGCGCCCGGTCTCGGGCAGCTCCGCCTCCACGCGGGCATGGAAGGCGGCGAGGTCGCCGCGCGGCGTGCCGCGGGTCTCGGCATCGGCGAGGAAATACTCCTCCTCGATGCCGAAACGGTAGCTGTGGGCGCTCATCCTGCTCTCCGGGCACTGACCGCTACGACATAGGGACCGCGCATGGGGTTTCGACGGGTCGCGGCCGCTTCCTCTCGCATCGGTCCGAAACCGGGATCGCCCCGGACGATCCCGCATCCGGCCCGGGATTCCGTCACGGACCCTGAAACTTCCCGGCCCGCCATCCCCGTAGAGGCCTGCGACGCCCATTCGGGTGCTCTGTACGGGAGCCAACATGTCCAGAACGCTTCGTCGTCTCGCCTTCGGCCTCGGTCTCGCCGCCGCGGTTGCGACCCCCGCCCTCGCCAAGAACCCGATGGTGGGCGGCGCGCCGATGTACGCCAGCAAGACCATCGTCGAGAACGCGGTCAACTCGAAGGATCACACCACCCTGGTGGCCGCCGTGAAGGCCGCCGGCCTCGTGGACACCCTGTCGGGACCCGGTCCCTTCACGGTGTTCGCGCCGACGAACGCCGCCTTCGCCAAGCTGCCGCCGGGCACGGTCGAGACGCTGGTCCAGCCGCAGAACAAGGCGCAGCTCACCAGCATCCTGACCTATCACGTGGTGCCGGGTGTCTACACGGCCAAGGATCTGATGGCGGCGGCCCGCCAGGGCGGCGGCCAGGCCGAGCTGAAGACCGTTCAGGGCGAGCCGCTCACGGTCACGACCCGGGGCAAGAAGGTCATGGTCACCGACGCCAAAGGTAACACCGCGCTGGTGACGACCGCCAACGTCATGCAGTCGAACGGCGTGATCCACGTGATCAACGGCGTGCTGCTGCCCTGACGCGATCCGGGGCGGCCCGTCCTCCGCCCCGTGAGGTCCCCGCCCCCTCCGGCCAAGCCGGAGGGGGCATCGGCGGTTCGGCACCGCCGCTCAATCGCAGGTTTAATCGCGGATCAGGCGGCCCGAATAGATGGCCGGGCCGGTCGGCTTTCCGTCCGGCGCCCCGCCTTTCGGCTCGACCGTGACCGCGAAGGTCGCGGTCTCGGTGCGGGTGCGCAGGGCTGCCGGGATCGGCAGACGCGCCGTTTCGCCCGGGACGAGGCCGAGGGATTGCGGGGCCGCCCCCGCGTCGATGTACCAGAGCTCGAGGCTCCGCTCGGGCGGCGTCTCGGCCGCGAGGCTGCGCACCTGCACGACGCCCGCCCGCAGATCGACGCGCACGATGAGGGCCGGGAGCGTCCCACCCCGGTCGACGACGGCCAGATAGTGGGGCGGCTCCCGGAGCGCCGCGGTGCCCCCGGCGGCGATCCAGAGCGCGAGGCCCGCCGCGAGGGCCGCCGCGGTCGCCGCGGTCATCCGCCAGCGCCGGACCCTGCGCTCCAGGCGGACGATCCGGTCGCCGGCGGCGACGGGATGGGCGGGGACGGCATCGGCGTCGACGGCCGCTCCGGCGGCCGGACGGATCCTGGCCGCGATGGCTGTCCAGAGCGCGGGATCGGGCGCGACGGCCGGTATCGTGGCGGCGAGGGGTGCCAGCCGCGCCTCCCAGGCCGCGACCGCGCTGCGCAGATCCGCCCGCGCCTCCAGCGCCTCCGCGAAGGCGGCGCGTTCGTCCGGCGACAGAGTGCCGAGGACATACTCGCCCGCCGCGAGGTCGGGATCGTCCTGCCAGTCGGGCGGGATGCCGGATCCGCTCATGGGGTCTCCAGGCAGGTGCGCAGGCTGAGCAGACCCCGGCGGAGCCAGGTCTTGATCGTGTTCACGGGCCGATCGAAACGCGTGGCGAGTTCCTCGCGGGACCAGCCCTCGCAATAGGCGAGGACGAGGCAATCGCGCTGGGGCATGGCGACCTGATCGAGGCACTGGGCCAGGGCATCGCGCCGGGCGAGATCGGCCTCCCCGTCGCTCGTGTCGGCCAAGCGCTCGAACCAGCCGTCCTCGGCCTGCGTCAGGCGGGCGGACCTGTCCTGTCGCAGGCGGTCGATCGCCCGGTGGCGAGCGATCGCGATGAGCCAGGGAAGGGGTGCGCCGGCCAGGGGATCATAGCTGCCGGACCGCTGCCAGATGCGCACGAACACCTCCTGCAGCGTGTCCTCGGCGGCGGCTCGGTCCTTCAGGATACGGAGGATGATCCCGAGAAGTTTCGGGGCGGTCGCATCGTAGAGAGCCTGGAGTGCGGCGCGCTCCCCCCGGGCGACACCCTCGATCAGCCGTGCGAGATCCGCTTCGCGTTGCGCGCTCCCCAAGGCCTCGTCCCCCCAGACGGCGCCGTTCTGCCGATGCGCCGGCCGCCCAAGCCAGACCATAGCCTGATTTCGTCCTGAACCGGGAGGGGGGGGCGGACCGTTCTCGCCGACCGGCCGCTCAGGCCCCCCGCAGCGGCCCGCCCACCAGCCACGCGGGATCGAACCAGCGGTCGGCCTCGCCGTCGTAGGGCAGGCGCGTGATATCCCAGTTCTGGATGTACTTGGCGTAGACGTTCCACACCGCGATGCCGCCGCCCACGAAGATCCGCCGGCCCGGATAGCGCTTGAGCACCTGCTCAGGATCCTCGTGGCTGCGGATCACGTCGATGGTGCGGTCCCTGAAGGCGAAGTCGGGTACCGAGGCCACGGTCTTCGGCCCGGCGATCAGCACGTGGCCCATGGTCAGCGCGAAGAAGCGCGTCACGTCCTCCACGAAGAGGGGATCGGTGTTGCCCTCCCAGGGCAGGTGGCCGTTCAGGCCGAGCTGGCCCCGCAGGCCGATCGCACAGATGCAGCGGACGTCGATCATCGTGAACCCTAAACCCTGCGGGCTGCGCCCGCGACCCGCCGGGGCCGCAGACCCCCTTCACTCGGGCGCGCGGAAACTCAGCACCCGGTCGGTGGGGAAATCATAGAGCTTGCCGGTCTCCGTCCAGGCCGGGGCGGACAGCCGCACGAAATGGGGTGCGAGATCCTCCGGCGTCCGGAGCGTCTCGGGATCCTCGCCCGGCATGGCCGAGCGGCGCATGCCGGTGCGCAGCGGGCCCGGGTTGAGCAGCATGGCCTTGATCGCCGTGCTCTCGTTCTCGGCCGCGTAGGTGCGCACCAGCGCTTCCAGAGCGGCCTTCGAGACCGAGTACGGTCCCCAGTAGGGCCGGCACTTCGAGGCCGCCCCCGACGAGACGAAGATCGCCCGCCCGGCATCCGACATGCGCAGCAGCGGGTCGAGGGACCGGATCAGGCGCCAGTTGGCGGTGACGTTCACGTCCATCACCTGCCCCCAGATCTTCGGGGTGATGTGGCCGATCGGCATGAGCGCGCCGAGGATGCCGGCATTGGCGATCAGGATGTCGAGCCGCTTCCAGCGCGCGTTGATCGCCGCGCCGAGGCGGTCGATCGCGTCGTAATCGGCGAGGTCGAAGGGCACGAGGGTGGCGCTGGAGCCGGCCGCCCGCACGGCATCGTCCAGCTCCTCCAGGGCGCCGACCGTGCGCGCCACCGCGATCACGTGCGCCCCCGCTTCGGCAAGCGCCAGGGCGGCGGCGCGCCCGATGCCGCGGGACGCGCCGGTGACCACCGCGACGCGGCCTTCCAGGGGTTTCTGAGTCTCAGCCATGGCGTGGATCTAGCGCAGTTCCGCCTGCGGGGGATGGCCGACCGCGGACGGAATCCGCAGATCCGTCAATCCGCCTCGGCCAGCATGGCGAAGCGCTTCGGGCCGGCGATGGACAGGTCGGTCAGGCCCGTGGGGTAGTCGCCCGTGAAGCAATGGTCGGTGTATTGCGGGCAGGCCGTGTCCCGCGCCTCCTCGCCCATCGCCCGGTAGAGGCCGGGGATCGACAGGAAGGCGAGCGAATCGGCGCCGATATACTTGCGCATGCCCTCGAGATCGTGGGTCGCGGCGAGGAGCTTTTCCCGCTCAGGCGTGTCGATCCCGTAGAAGTCCGGGTAGGTGATCGGTGGCGAGGCGATCCGGAAATGGACCTCCGTGGCGCCGGCCTCGCGCATCATCCGGACGATCTTCACCGAGGTCGTGCCGCGCACGAGGCTGTCGTCCACGAGGACGATGCTCTTGCCCTCGATGGCCGCCCGGTTGGCCGAGTGCTTCATCCGCACGCCGAGTTCGCGCACCGACTGGGTCGGCTGGATGAAGGTCCGGCCGACATAATGGTTGCGGATGATCCCCATCTCGAACGGGATCCCAGTCTCCTGCGAGAAGCCCAGGGCCGCCGGCACGCCGGAATCCGGCACCGGCACGACGATGTCGGCGGGCACCGGCGCCTCGCGGGCCAGTTCCCGGCCGATCGACTTGCGCACCGCGTAGACGCTCTTGCCGTTCACCACCGAATCCGGCCGGGCGAAGTAGATGTATTCGAAGATGCAGGGCCGCATCGGCACCGCGTCGGCGAAGCGGATCGACTCGACCCCTTCCTCGGAGATCACCACGATCTCGCCGTTCTCGATGTCGCGCACGAAGCGGGCGCCGATGATGTCGAGCGCGCAGGTCTCCGACGCCAGCATGTAGCGGCCGTCGAGTTCGCCCAGCACCAGCGGGCGGATGCCGAGCGGGTCGCGGGCGCCGATCAGCTTCTTGTTGGTGAGCGCCACGATCGCGTAGGCGCCCTGGATCGCCTGCAGGGCGTCGATGAAGCGCTCGATGATCCGCGGCTTCCGGGAGCGGGCCGCGAGGTGGAGGATCACCTCGGTGTCGGAGGTCGATTGCGTGATCGCGCCGTCGCGCACGAGGTCGCGGCGGATCGACAGGGCGTTGGTGAGATTGCCGTTGTGGGCGACCGCGAGGCCGCCGCTCGCGAGCTCGGCGAAGAGCGGCTGCACGTTGCGCAGGATCGTCCCGCCGGTGGTCGAGTAGCGCACGTGCCCGATGGCGGTGCGGCCCTTGAGGCGGGCGATGGTCTCCCCGTCCGAGAAGGAATCGCCCACGAGACCGGGGCGCCGCTCGGAATGGAAGACGGAGCCGTCGAAGGAGACGATGCCGGCCGCTTCCTGGCCCCGGTGCTGGAGCGCGTGCAGCCCGAGGGCCACGATGGCGGCGGCCTCCGGATGCCCGAAGATGCCGAAGACGCCGCATTCCTCGCGGAGCGTGTCGCCGTCGAGATCGAAATCGGCGCTGGGATTGGCGGCGTGTGACATGAGGCGGTCGATCACTCACAGGTCCCGGCGGCGACGGGCCGGCGCGCCGGTCGTCGCGGATACAATCCGTTCGTCACCGGAACCGCTATCTAGGCGCTTCGCGTGCGTCGACCTACGGCGAATACCGCAGATCAGCGTCGCGTCGGGGTCGGCGCGGTCTCGGTCCGGCGCTGGGGCGCCGCGTCGGTCTCGGCAGGGGCGTCGGCGGCCTCGTTGGGCGGCGTGGCGACCTTCGGCTTCTTGAACTGCTTCAGGAAGCCCTCGGGATTCTCGGGGAGCTGCGCCACCAGGGCATCGCCGGACTTCTCCAGCATCGGGCGCGTGCGGGCCTGGGCAGCCCAGTCCGGCACCTTGCCCTGCACCAGCCACGACAGGAACACCCAGCCGATCACGCAGATCAGGAAGCCGCGGGCCGCCCCGAACAGGAACCCGAGGGAGCGGTCCACCGCGCCGATGCGCGAATCGAGGACGACGTCGGAGATCTTCACCGTGATGATCGACACGATGATCAGCGTGCCGAGGAAGATCGCCGCGATGGAGGCGACCAGCGCGACGGTGTCGCTGTTCACGTGCTGCTTCACGGTGGGAAGGAGCATCGGGTAGAGCGTCCACGCCACCGCGGCGGCCGCCACCCAGGCGACGATCGCCAGCACCTCGCGGGTGACGCCACGCACGGCCGCGAGCAGCGCGGAGACCGCGACGATGCCGAGCACGACGAGATCCAGGACGGTAAACGGCATCGTTGAGCTTTTGGTACCCGAGGGGATGGCGCGTCGGCCGTGCGGCTCCCCCGGACCGCGGTGGATTTATACCAAGCCGAACCTCGGCCGTCACCCTGCGACCCGCGCCTCATCCTGCGCCTGTGCCGTCGATGCATCAGCCCGCCGGCGGCGCAGCCCCCGCCCGGCGTGCAGACCAGCCCGCGCGCGGCCCGGCTCCACCCGGACGGCGTCCCGATGATATGGGTCCGGCTTGTGCTTCCGGGCCCCCGGTGGCGAGCGGAGAGAGGCGGTCTGCGTGGCTGAGGCCGGACCCATGACGGAGATCGGTGCCCATGGGGCCCGGCTGACGATCGACCTGGGGGCCATCGCCGCCAACTGGCGGATCCTGGCCGAACGGGGCGGCACCGCCTGCGCCGCCGTGGTGAAGGCCGACGCCTACGGGTGCGGCATCGGGCGGGTCGGGCCCGCCCTGTGGGCGGCCGGCTGCCGGACTTTCTTCGTCGCTCACCTGTCCGAGGGGATCGCGGCCCGGGCCTTCCTGCCGGAGGCCGCCATCTACGTGCTGAACGGCTTGGCCCCCGGTGCCGCCGCGGCCTTCGCGGCGCACGGGCTGCGCCCGGTCCTCGGCAGCGCGGAGGAGCTGTCGGACTGGGCGGCGGTCTCGGCCGGCCGCCTGCCCGCGGCGCTCCACGTCGACACCGGCATGAACCGGCTGGGCCTGTCGGTCCCGGAGGCGCTGGACCTCGCGGCCGACCCGCGGATCGCGGCGTCGGGCATCGACCTGATCCTCAGCCACTTCGTCAGCGCCGAGGAGCCCGCGGATCCGGTCAACGCCCGGCAGATCGCCGATTTCGCCCGCGTCCGCGCGGCCTACCCGACCCTGCGGGCCTCCCTGGCGAACTCGTCGGGCGTCTTCCTCGACGGCGCCCGGCACGACCTCCTGCGGCCGGGCTACGCCCTGTTCGGCGGCAACCCGACGCCGGGCGCCGCGAACCCGATGCGGCCGGTGGTGCGGCTGGAGGCGATGATCGCCCAGGTGCGCGCCGTCGCGGCCGGCGCCACCGCCGGCTACAACGGCCGCTGGACCGCCCCCGCCCCGGCCCGCCTCGCGACCCTGTCGCTGGGCTACGCCGACGGCTTCCCCCGGGCGATCAGCGGGCGCGGACAGGCGCTGGTCGGCGGGGTCCCGTGCCCGATCCTCGGCCTCGTCTCCATGGACCTGATCATCCTCGACGTCACCGCGGCCCCCGCGGCGCGGCGGGGCGCCGAAGCCGTTCTGATCGGCGACAGCCTCGACCTCGACGCGGTCGGCCGCGCCGCCGGCACGATCGGGTACGAGATCCTCACGGGGCTGGGTTCTCGTTATGTTCGGACTTATGTAGAGTCCCGCTGACGCGTCCGTCACGCGGTTCCCTTGACGGCGCGACGCCCGAACCCGGACCTGACCGCTCCATGGCCAAGATCCACCAGACCTTCGTCTGCCAGTCCTGCGGGGCGGTCTACAACCGCTGGCGCGGGCGCTGCGAGGCCTGCAACGGCTGGAACACGATCGTCGAGGAGGCGCCCTCGGCCCCCGGCCAGTCGGGCCCGGCCGCGACCCGGCCGTCGCGCAACCGCGGCCGCGTGTTCCCGCTGGAGGGCCTGACCGGCGAGGCCAAGGAGGCGCCGCGCATCCCCTCGGGGATCGGCGAGCTCGACCGGGTGACGGGGGGCGGCTTCGTGCGCGGCTCGGTGATCCTGCTCGGCGGCGATCCCGGCATCGGCAAGTCGACGCTGCTGATGCAGGCCTCCGCCGCCATGGCGGGCACGGGCGAGCGGGTCGCCTACATCTCGGGCGAGGAGGCGGTGGGGCAGGTCCGCCTGCGGGCCGAGCGGCTGGGCTTGAGCGCGCTTCCGGTGCAGCTCGCCGCCGAGACCAATGTCGAGGACATCGTCGAGACTCTGAGCCAGGGCCGGCCGCCGGCGCTGGCGATCATCGACTCGATCCAGACCATGTGGACCGAGACGGTGGAATCGGCCCCCGGCACCGTCACGCAGGTGCGCTCCTCGGCCCAGGCGCTGATCCGCTTCGCCAAGACCACCGGCACGGCGGTGATCCTGGTGGGCCACGTCACCAAGGACGGGCAGATCGCCGGCCCCCGGGTGGTGGAGCACATGGTCGACGCGGTCGCCTCCTTCGAGGGCGACCAGGGCCATCATTTCCGCATCCTGCGCGCCGTGAAGAACCGCTTCGGGCCCACCGACGAGATCGGCGTGTTCGAGATGACCGATGCAGGCCTCGCCGAGGTGCCGAACCCCTCGGCGCTGTTCCTGGCGGGGCGCGACCATCAGGCCGCCGGCACGGCGGTCTTCGCCGGCATGGAGGGCACGCGGCCGCTGCTGGTGGAGATCCAGGCGCTGGTGGCGCCCTCGTCGCTCGGCATGCCGCGCCGCGCGGTGGTCGGCTGGGACCCGAACCGGCTGTCGATGGTGCTGGCGGTGCTGGAGGCCCATGGCGGCATCCGGCTCGGCACGCACGACGTGTACTTGAATGTCGCCGGGGGCCTGCGCATCACCGAGCCGGCGGCCGACCTCGCGGTGGCGGCGGCGCTCGTCTCGTCGCTGTCGGGGGCGGTGCTCCCGCCGGAGACCGTGTATTTCGGCGAGATCGGCCTGTCGGGGGCGATCCGGCCCGTGGCGCAGGCCGGGGCCCGGCTGAAGGAGGCCCAGAAGCTCGGCTTCGCCAAGGCGCTGATCCCGCAGGGGCGCGGCGAGGGCGACAAGGCGCTCGCGGTGGAGACGCTGCGCCACATCGCCGACCTCGTGGCGGGGATCAGCGCGGGCGCGCCGCGGAAGGGCTCCGGCCAGCGCGGACGGCAGCCGTCACGCTACGCCGACGAGGAGGTGTGAGCGCTCCGTCGCGGCTGCGCTCGCGCTGACCGAGGGAGCGGTCAGCCCCCCGTCACGCTCATGTGCCGCGGCACGGCGGCCGGGCGCTGGCGCTCGATGACGAAGTCGTGCCCCTTGGGCTTGCGGGTGATCGCCTCGACCACGGCCGCGGCCAGCACGGCATCATCCGGCGAGGCGCGCATGACCCCCCGGAGATCGGCCGAGTCTTCCTGGCCGAGGCACATGTAGAGCTGGCCCGTGCAGGTCAGGCGCACGCGGTTGCAGCTCTCGCAGAAATTGTGGGTGAGCGGCGTGATGAAGCCGAGCTTCCCGCCCGTCTCCTCGACGCGCACGTAGCGCGCCGGCCCACCGGTGCGGTCGGGCAGCGGCGTGAGGGTGTAGCGGCTCTCCAGGCGCTGGCGCGCCACCGACAGGGGCAGGAACTGGTCCGTGCGGTCGGCCTCGATCTCGCCCAGCGGCATGACCTCGATCAGCGTCATGTCCATGCCGAGGCCGTGGGCCCAGGCGATCATGTCGGGGATCTCGTCGGCGTTGAGGTCGCGCAAGGCCACGGCGTTGATCTTGACCTTCATCCCGGCGGCCCGCGCCGCAGCGATGCCGTCGAGCACCACCTTGAGGTCGCCCCGGCGGGTGATGTCCCGGAACTTGTCGGGGTCGAGGGTGTCGAGCGAGACGTTGATCCGGCGCACGCCGAGGCTGGCCAGCTCGTCGGCGTAGCGGGTGAGCTGGGTGCCGTTCGTGGTGAGCGTCAGCTCCTCCAGCGCCCCCGAATCGAGGTGCCGGGACAGGCGGCGGAACAGGTGCATGATGTCGCGGCGCACCAGCGGCTCGCCGCCGGTGATCCGAAGCTTGCGCACGCCGCGGGCGATGAACACGCCGCAGAGCCGGTCCAGCTCCTCCAGGGTCAGCAGGTCGCGCTTGGGCAGGAACTGCATGTGCTCGGACATGCAGTAGGCGCAGCGCAGGTCGCACCGATCCGTCACCGAGATGCGCAGGTACGAGATCGCCCGCTGGAACGGGTCGATCAGCGGCGCCGGCCCGGAGGGCATGCCGGCCGCGAACGATTGCGGCGTCAGGGAGCTGTCATCGCGCATCGTCCGGCATATGATGCCCCGGACGGCCGTGGGCAAGCAGGTGCCGGGCCGCAGCCCCAGATTGCGTGAGGAGTGTGACCCGTGACCGAGGATCTGTGGCCGACCGAGATCCGCCTGTCGGCCGACCGGCGGGTGCTCAACGTCGCCTTCGAGGACGGGGCGCGCTACGCCCTGCCGGCCGAGTACCTGCGGGTGTCGAGCCCCTCCGCCGAGGTGCAGGGCCACTCGCCCCTGGAGCGCAAGGTGATCGGCGGCAAGCGCGCCGTGGCGATCCTGGCGGTGCAGCCGATCGGCAACTACGCGGTCAAGCTCGGCTTCGACGACATGCACGACACCGGCATCTACGGCTGGGGCTACCTGCACGCGCTCGGCCGCGAGTACGAGACCCGGTGGAGCACCTACCTCACCGAACTCGCCGAGCGCGGCCTCGACCGCGACACGGCGCGGCAGGCGTCTGCGAAATCGGGCGGCGGCTGCGGCTCGGGCTCGTGCGGGTGCCATTGACGGCAACGACGCGCCGACGCCGGTGACCCGGTCGGGCGGACCCTTTCCCCGTCGCGGCTCTGGCTGAGGTGGGCGGCATGACGGAGCGTCCCGAGAGGGCCGTCGCACGGGCGCCGGCTCTGCCGTCCGAGGCGCAGGACGATCCGGCCGACACCCGGCGGCTGCGCGACCGTCGAGGCGATCCGGGCGATCGGATGGAAGCGCGGCCCCTGCGGCCGCGCCGCACCGCCGAGGCGGTCGCCGGCGAATCCGACTTCGGGCCGGCGGACACGGCGGCGTCCGCTCCCCGGGGCACCCGACGCGTCCGGAGGCGCATCCGAGGCCGTCCCCGGCTCCCTCCGGTTCAACCCCGAAACGGCCGGCTCACGAGCCTCGGCCGCGTGCGGCGCCCGGCGGTGCGTCCGGTTCCCCACCCGATCGGCCACGCGGCCGACGACGACGCGCTCATCGGCGCCGCCCCCCCGGCGGGGTGCCCGCCCCCATCATCCCCGGCCGGAACGCCGCGACGGCGGCGGGGCCGGTTCTTGCATCGCAACCCCGGTCACCCCGCCGCTCCGGAGCCGCCATGGCCTTCGCCTGCACCATCCCCGCGACCCCCACGATCCAGCAGGACGACGCCGCCGTGCGCATCACCCGCTGGGACTTCCCGCCGGGTGCCGTGACCGGCTGGCACGAGCACGGCTGGCCCTACTTCGTGGTCATGCTGGTGGACGGGATCCTCCGCGTCCACGACGGCGCGGCCGTCAGCGAGACCGCCCTCGCGGCCGGTCAATCCTACATGCGCCCGGCCGGCATCCGGCACGACGTGATGAACGGCTCGGACCATCCGATCGCCTTCGTGGAGATCGAGGTGAAGCGGCCGGACACGCTGGTGACCCTGCCGGGCCCCTGAACGCGGAAGGGCCGGCCTCGCGGCCGGCCCTTCCGTCGAAGCCCGAACTGAAATCAGCGCTGGACGACGACCTTCGTGCCCACCTTGGCGTGGGTGTACAGGTCCATCACATCATCGTTGGTCATGCGGATGCAGCCCGACGACACGGCCGTGCCGATGGTCTCCGGCTCGTTGGAGCCGTGGATCCGGTAGATTGAGCCGCCCAGGTACATGGCGCGGGCGCCGAGCGGGTTCTCGAGGCCGCCCTTCATGTAGCGCGGCAGGTCGGGCCGGCGCTTCAGCATGGTCGACGGCGGGCGCCAATCCGGCCACTCGCGCTTCATCGTGATGGTCTGCACGCCGCCCCAGGTGAAGCCCGGACGGCCGACGCCGACGCCGTAGCGGAGGGCCTGACCGCCGCCCAGCACGTAGTAGAGCCGCCGCTCGGCCGTGGACACGACGATCGTGCCGGCGCCGTACGGGCCGCTATACGCCACGGTCTCCCGCGGGATGGCCGACATCTGCGGCACCGCCGCGTCGGCGCTCAGCGGGTCGGCCGGGTTGAGCGAGGCGTTGGCCACCGGCACCGCGACGGTCTCGACGGCCTGCGGGCGCACCCGCACCGTGAGCGCGTCGTTCAGCGGCTGGCGGGTCAGCGGATCGATCTCGTAGGCCAGGGCCGGCGCGGCGCACGCGGCCGCGCCGAAAAGCCCGATCAGGGCGGGGAAAATACGACGCATCAAAGCCTCTCGGGCAGGCGCGGATTATGGCGGGAACGCGGCGAATACCGGGGCACGATGCCGTGCCGATCCTCGCCAAGGGGTAAACGCTCGCGCCCCAAAGCCAAGCCTGAAACCGCCCCCCTGGGGCGGTTCCGGAAACCCGTGACTCGATGGCAACACTGTGGCAGCTTGGCCGTAACACCCGGGATGATTTCCGTTGATCTCGGAGATCCGGCCCGTCGACTTGGAGGCGCGAGCCGCCCGTCAGGCCTCGTCCGCGGCGAGCCAAATGGCGGGCTCCCGGGGCACCGGACGGAGCGGCGTCGGGACGGCCGGCAGGCCGCGGATCTGGGCGAGTTCGGCGAGTTCCGGCGCCTGGGCGGTGTCGTCGGCGTTCAGGAACAGGCCCCGGGCCCGGGCGGCACGACCGAGATCGGCCCGGCTGGTCCAGACGCTCTGCGCCGGGCTGGTGAGGAGTGCCAGGGCCAGCGGCGCCAACCAGAGGGCGAGCCACGCGTCGCCGACCAGCACCAGGGCCAGGCAGATCAGCCCACCGACCACGACGGCGTCCGCCTGGAGCCGGAAGGCCTCGGACCACGAGACCTGCCGGTCGTCGCGGTCCTGCGTTTCCCAGCGCACCACCCGGCCCAGGAAGGTCGAGACCACGGCGCCGGCGGTGAACAGGGTCAGGACCGGCCACAGGATCACCCACGCGGCCTGCTCCAGGGCGGCGCTGACCAGCAGCGCCCGGGTGCCGCCGAACGCGGCGCGGCGCTCCGGCGAGGCCAGGACGTGGCCGAGGCTGAGGAGCTTCGGCAGCGCCAGGACGGCGACGCTGAGGGCGGCCAGCGCGTGGGCGGCGGCGCCCTGCCCGGTCAGGCCGTAGGCCAGGAGGCCGAGATCCCCGGTCCGTGCGGCCCGCCAGGCGGCGAGGCCGAGGAACGCGATCCAGAGCGGCAGCATCCCGTAGGCGAGGATACCGACCAGGAGATGCCAGCGGCTCGCACCGTGCAGGCCCGCCCAGGGCAGCACCCGCAGGTGCTGGAGGTTGCCCTGACACCAGCGGCGCTCGCGACCGAGCAGATCGACCAGGTTGGTGGGCATCTCCTCCCAGGTGCCGCCCATCTCGGGCAGCAGCCGCACCTCCCACCCGGCGCGGACCATCAGCGCGCCCTCGACGATGTCGTGGCAGAGGATCTCGCCGCCCAGCGGCTCGCGGCCCGGGAGCTTCGGGAGCTGGGCGTTCTCGGCGAAGGCCTCGATGCGCAGGATCGCGTTATGGCCCCAGTAGCTGCCCTCCGGCCCCTGCCAGGTCTCCAGGCAGCGCAGCGCCAGCGGCGCGTAGAGGCGGACGGCGAATTGCTGGATGCGGGCGAACAGGGTGTCGCGGCCGGCCGCGTACGAGACTGTCTGGATCAGGCCGGTGCGCGGGCTCGCCTGCATCAGCCCGACGAGGCGGTTCATGGCCGCGCCGGTCATCAGGCTGTCGGCGTCCAGCACGATCATGAAGGCGTATTCGCCGCCGTGGCTGCGGCAGAACTCGCCGATGTTGCCGGCCTTGCGGCCGACATTCTCGGTCCGGCGCCGGTAGCGGATCCGCGGCAGGGCCGGATCGACCGCCGCCCAGGCCTGGATGCGCGCGTGTTCGTGCTCCTCCACGGCGGCGATCGCCCCGTCCCGGGTGTCCGAGAGGACGAAGATGTCGATGTCCGCGGCGCCGGCCTGGGCCAGCGACCGGGCCATCACCCGGAGGCGGGCGAAAACCGCGACCGCGTCCTCGGCGTGGATCGCCACCACGGCCGCGGTGCGTCCTTGGCCGGTCGACGCCAACGCCGCCTCGGGTCCCGGATCCTCGGCGCGCCGCTCCAGGGCCGATTTCGCCCGGTCGGCCAGCAGGTCGGCCACGAGCCCGTAGACGTACTGGCAGGCGATGAAGGCCTGCCAGCCCATGACGAGGCTGAAGAGGACGAGCACCGCCCAGGCGAGGGGACTGACGCCCGCCGGGTAGGCCAGCGCGGCGAGCCACGCGAGGCCGCCCGCGACGACGAGGCTCGGGATCGCCAGGGCGAGGCGCCGGGCGCGCAGGACGCGGCCGGGTCGCGCGCCGCTCCAGATCTCGCGCAGGGTCGCGGGGTCCGACGGATCAGATCGGGACGGACCCGCGTTCCGGTGCGACCGCTCGGCGGAGGAGGTGACGCGTGACGACATGGCGCGAGGAACTCGACCGTGGAAGGCTGCCGGCCGCCCCGCCGCCTGAGGCCGGGAACCGATGACCGTGGATACCGATATGCGGGGTGAGGACACGCAGCCGACCCGGCCGCATGGGCAGCCGGAAGCCGAACGGATCAATCCCCCCTCCCGGCGCCACGTGCTTCGAACGGTTCTGGCCGCGACTGCCGGTACGGTGTTACCTAGCGCGGCCGATCTGAATGGGTCCAGAACGTGGGCCGGGTCGGCGCTTCAGCCGCAGGCCGGCGCGATGACCTTCGAGATCCTGTCGGCCGAGGCGGCACGGATGGCTTCCGCGCCCTACACGGCGCCGGCCGAGGACCTGCCGCCCGCGCTCGCCGCCCTCGATTACGACGGCTACCGTGCCGTCACCTTCCGGCCGGCCGAGAGCCTGCGCCTCGGCGAACACTTCAGCGCGCAGCTGTTCCATCGCGGTTTCCTGCAGCGCAAGCGCGTGGCCCTCCACCTACAGCCGCGCAGCGGCCCGGCCCGGCCGATCCCGTACGAGAGCCGGCTGTTCGACCTGGGCGCGGGGCTCTCCGGCCAGAGCTTCGCGCCGGACCTCGGCTTCGCGGGGTTCCGCCTGCACTACGCGTTCCCCGCCATGCCGGCCTGGCGGCCGAAGGGGTTCCAGGAAGAGTTCCTGGTCTTCCTCGGGGCCTCCTATTTCCGCCTGCGGGCGGGCAACCAGGAATACGGTCTCTCGGCCCGCGGCCTCGCCATCGGCACGGGTGCCCCGGAGGGCGAGGAGTTTCCCGATTTCGTCGCCCACTGGATCTGCGAGCCGGAACCCCAAGCCCGCACCCTGACGGTGCTGTCGCTCCTCGACAGCCCGAGCGTGGCCGGCGCCTACCGGTTCGTGATCGCCCCCGGCGACCCGGCCCACATCGCCGTCACCGCGCAGCTCCATCCGCGCCGGGCCATCGCGCAGCTCGGGCTGGCGCCGCTCACCAGCATGTTCCTGTACGGCGCGAACGGGCCCGGGGCCCGGAACGCCAAGCCGTTCGACGATTTCCGCCCGCAGGTGCACGATTCCGACGGGCTCTGCGTCGCCGCGGGCGGCGATCCGGCCGCGATCGACCGGATCTGGCGACCCCTGGTCAACGGGCGTGCGCAGCCGCAGATCTCGACCTTCGCGGCCAAGCCCGTCGCGGGGTTCGGGCTCCTGCAGCGGGAACGGGATTTTGCCGCCTACCTGGACGTGGAGGCGCGTCAGGAGGCGCGACCCGGGCTGTGGGTCGCGCCGGAGCCCGCCGGCGGCGCCTTCGCAGACGGCGCCGTGCAGCTCTTCGAGATCCCCTCGGGCGAGGAGTACATGGACAACATCGTGGCCGCCTTCGTGCCGAAGGCTCCGGCCCGGCCCGGCACGCCCCTGAACCTCGCCTACGGCCTGACCACGGTCGGCACCGAGCCGGTGGCGGCGATCCCGGAGGCCGCCCTCGCCCGGGTCGCCTCCACCCGGTTCGGCTCGGCGGAGCGCCTGCGTCCCGTCAATCCCCCGAACCCGCGTCGGCGGCTCTGTGTGATCGACTTCGTGGGGCCGAGCCTGCCGACGGGCCCGGACGACGCCGTGGCCGCGGAGGTCTCGGCCAGCGCCGGCACCCTGCACGAGCCGGTGGCCAACTTCGTGCCGCAGACCGGTGGCTGGCGCATCTACGTCGAGTGGCGCCCGCCCGAGCCGATGCCACCGGGCGACGTCGTGCTGCGCGCCCGGCTGGTGCGCGGGGCGAACCCCCTCAGCGAGACGTGGGACGCGACGGTCTGAGACCGTCCCCGAACCGGGTCGGCGGCCGGCGGCCTCCGGGCGCTCCCATCCTTCTCCCACCCCGCGGTGCGGCGGGAGCCGCCTCGAAGGCGGCCTCCAACCGGCCACGCGGGCCCCGGGGGTTCCTCCGCGGCCCGCGCGCACCTCGGGCTTTCGGTCGCGTCGCGCGGCCGACCTTGCGGCGACGCCGCGGCGCGTCCGGGCGGGCGACGGCGCTGCGCTCCGCGCCGGGGGCGGTTCGCGTCCGGGGACGCTCAGGCCGTGCGGCGATCCCGCTCGAGGCGCCGCGCGAGGCGGGTGGCGCCGTAGACCTCGCTCAGGCGGCGTCGGGCCGCGGAGACCGGCGGGGCCTGCCGCTCGTCATGAGCGGCGGCGATGACGCGCAGGGCGGCGGCGACCGAACGCTCCAGGCGGCGCTCGGCCAGGACGGCCGTGTCCCGGTTGGTGTCCAGCATGTGATGATCCCTTGTGCAGGACCGGCTCCAGCCCTCTGGTGGGGCGGTGACCGGCAGCCCCGGCAGGGTTCATCGCCGACTTGACGGCATCATGGCAGCTTGGCCGTAAGCTGTGGACGCGGCCTCACCGCAGCTCCTCGTGCCACGTGCGGCCGTCCCGCTCGATCAGCGCGATGGCGGCGGTCGGGCCCCAGCTGCCGGCGGGATAGGGCCGCGGCGCCTCGGGCCGGTCGGCCCAGGCCTTGAGCACGTTGTCCGCCCAGGCCCAGGCGGCCTCGACCTCGTCGCGGCGCATGAACAGGGTGGCGTTGCCGCGGACCACGTCCATCAGCAGGCGCTCGTAGGCGTCGGGGTAGCGCTGCTTGAAGGTCTCCTCGAAGGAGATGTCGAGGTCGGTCGGGCGCAGGCGCAGGCCGCCGGGACCCGGGTCCTTGGTCATCACCTCGAGCTTCATGCCCTCCTGCGGCTGGAGGCGGATGACGAGGCGGTTGGGCTCGCGGCCGAACGCCTCCTCGGGGAAGATCGAGAACGGCGAGGCGCGGAACTGCACCACGATCTCGGAGAGCTTCTGCGGCAGGCGCTTGCCGGTGCGGAGGTAGAAGGGCACCCCGGCCCAGCGCCCGGACTGGATCTCGACCTTCATGGCCACGAAGGTCTCGGTCCGGCTCTCGTGGCCGAGCTCGGCGAGGTAGCCCTCGACGGGCTTGCCGTCGACGGCGCCCGCCACGTACTGGCCGCGGACGGTCACCAGGGGGATGTCCTGGTTGGTGATCGGCTTGAGGGCGCGCAGCACCTTCAGCTTCTCGTCGCGGACGGAGTTCGCCTCGAGATTGAGCGGGCTCTCCATGGCGGTGAGGCAGAGGAGCTGCAGGATGTGGTTCTGCAGCATGTCGCGCATCGCGCCCGACGTGTCGTAGTAGCCGGCGCGCCCCTCGACGCCCACGGTCTCGGCGACCGTGATCTGGACGTGGTCGATCACGTCCGAGGTCCAGAGCCGCTCGAAGATGGTGTTGGCGAACCGGAGCGACAGCAGGTTCTGGACCGTCTCCTTGCCGAGGTAGTGGTCGATGCGGAAGATCTGCGATTCCGGGAAGACCTCGCCCACGGCGTCGTTGATGGCGCGGGCCGATTTCAGGTCCTTGCCGATCGGCTTCTCCAGCACGACCCGGGACTTCTCCCCGACCAGCCCGTGGCCGGCGAGGTTGCGGCAGATCGAGCCGTAGAGGTCGGGCGAGGTGGCGAGGTAGTAGGGCCGCACTTGATCGGGCCGCTCGTCGAGCTTGGCCACGAGGTCGGCCCACCCGCTCTCCCCGGCGCCGTCCACCGCCACGTAGTCCACGTGGGCCAGGAACCGCGCGAGGACGTCCTCCGTCAGGTCGGCGGCGGGCACGAAGCGCTTGAGGGCGTCGCGGGCATGCTCGCGGAACGCGTCCGTCGACAGTTCCGAGCGCGAGGCGCCGATGATCCGGCTGGTCTCCGGGATCTGGCCATCCCGGAAGCGGTAGAAAAGGGCTGGCAGAAGCTTTCGCGCGGTCAGATCGCCGGTCGCGCCGAACACGACGCAGTCGAAGGAGGCGACGGGGATGATCGTAGCCAAGTGCGGCTCCCGGTTGTCGTGCGCTGGTGTCGTGCGGCGGGTGCGTCGCACCGACGTAACCGGAGTGCAAGGGCTTCGCCAGACGAGGGGCGCCCGGGCCGCGGCGAACGAGCGGCGCCAGGCGCAACGCTCGGGCGCTTCGCCTTCGCGGGCGCCGCCAGGCAACCGGGAGCGGCGCAGCGGGGCGCAGCGGGGCGCAGCGGGGCGCAGCGGGGCGTTCCGCGCCGGGCGGGAAGGAGCCCGCCCGGCGTGAGCCGGCCGTCGGGATCACGGCGGGTCGCCGCGGTGGGCGGAGCCGTCACGCCCGAATCGGATCAGGCGGGTATCCGGGAGCGGAAACGCGCGGTGATCGGGGCGATGAACCCGGATCGGCGCGACCGGTATGCCGATCGCGCACGAACATGTCGGGCGCCGCACCGGGCGCGCCCTCATCCCTCCATGTGCCGCTTGAATGCCTCGGAGAAATCCGGGTGCCAGCGCGACAGCGCCGGCCGGTTCTCGATGACGTCGCCCGCCGCCCAGGCGATCCGCTTCCCGTCCTGCGCCCGGGTGGTCTCGTTGTCGGGGCAGAGGATGTAGAAATCGCCGGCCGCGAGCCGCTCCAGCAGGAACACCACCGTCTCCTCCGGCGTCCAGGCGCCGGCCGGCTTCTCGGTGACGCCGCGGGCCCTGGTCAGCCCCGTGTAGACGAAGCCCGGGATCAGCAGGTGCGCGGTGGTCTGGCAGCCCTCCCGGTTGCGCAGCTCGTGGGCGAGCGCCTCGGTGACCGCCTTCACCCCCGCCTTCGAGACGTTGTAGGGCGCGTTGCCGGGCGGGGTCGTGATGCCCTGCTTCGAGCCCGTCACGATGATCGCGCCGGGCTTGGCCCCCTCGATCATGCCGGGCGCGAAGGCGTGGATGCCGTTGACCACGCCGCCGAGGTTGGTGCCGAGGATCCGCGCCCAGGTGTCGGAGTCCGAGAAGAGCTTCCCGCCCGCCTCGATCCCGGCGTTCAGCATCACCACGGCGGGCGGGCCGGCCTTGGCGACGGCCCCCGCCAGGGCCTCCATGGCGCCCCGATCCGACACGTCGGTGGGCACGGCGCGCACCTCGACGGCGGCGAGTTCCGCCACGGCGGCGCGGGCCGCGTCCAGCGCCGGCCCCGGCCGGTCGGCGAGCCAGACATTCATGCCGGCCCGCGCCAGGGCCTGCGCGGCGGCGAGCCCGATGCCGCTCGCGCCCCCGGTGACGACCGCGCTGCGGCCGGGGCTGATGGCGGGGTGCTGACTCATGACGCGGTCCTCGGCTCAATGGCGCCCTTCAGATGGGGCTAACCCGTGCGAAGGCGAGTTGGGGACACGCGGCGGCCGCGCGGACGTGGCGGATCGCAACCCGCGCCGCGCCGTGCTCTGCTGGCCGGTGATCGCGGCCGCGACCGGCGGCACCGGAACAGCCACAGAGTCTCAGGACGCGGAATGCCGAGTCTTCCGAACCGCCGGTCGCTCCTCGCCGGCGCCGCCTGCGCCGGGCTCGCCTCGGCGGCCGGCGCCGCGGGCCCGGCCGGGTTCGGGCCGCTCGGCCGCCCGTCCTGGGCGGGCGACAGCCTCCAGGCGGCGGCGGCGGCCAAGGGGCTGCTCTACGGCTGCGAGGTGCCGTTCCACCGCTTCGACGCGACACCCGCCTACCGGCAGGCGGTGGCGCGGGAGTGCGGCCTTCTGGTCTGCGGCACCGAGATGAAGATGGAGGAGGTCCTGCCCGCCCCCGGCAGGACCGATTTCGCCCGCGGCGACGCGATCCTGCGCTTCGCCAGGGGCAACGGCCAGCACATGCGCGGCCACACCCTGGTCTGGCACGCCGGGCTGCCGGCCTGGGTCGGGCCGCTCCTGGCCCGGGCGAGCGCCGCCCAGGGCGAGGATTTCATGCGCCGCTGGATCGAGACGGTGGCCGGCCATTATCGCGGCCAGATCGTCGCCTGGGACGTGGTCAACGAGATCCTGGGCAACGAGGCCGATCCCGACCGGGGCGGGGGCCTGCGCGACTCGCCGTGGCTCGCCGCGATCGGACCCGGCTACGTCGATCTCGCCTTCCGCATCCTGCGCGAGACCGACCCGGCCGCCGCCGGCACGTGGAACGAGGACGCCGTGGAGCAGGGCGTGCCCTGGATGGAGGCCAAGCGCACCAAGGTCCTGCGCCGCCTGGAGGCGATGCGCGCCCGCGGCGTGCCGATCCGGCGCTTCGGCCTGCAGTCGCACCTCACCAGCACGATCCCGATCGACCAGGGCCAGTTGCGGCGCTTCCTGCGCGAGATCGGCCAGATGGGTCTCGGCATCGCGGTCACCGAACTCGACATCGACGACCGGGCCTTCCCGTCCGACGTGGCGACCCGCGACCGGATGGTCGCCGACCTCGCCCGCCGCTACCTCGACGTGGTGCTGGACGAGCCCGCGACGCTCGACGTCGTGACCTGGGACATCTACGACCCGGACACGTGGCTGAACGACCACCCCTACCGCAAGCGGCCGGACGGCCTGCCCCAGCGGGCGCTGCCGCTGGACGCGCAGTTCCGGCGCAAGCCCCTGTGGCACGCGATGAAGGCGGCCTTCCAGGCCGCGCCCGATCACACCGCTGCCCGGGACAGGCTCAGGCGGGCGTGACGCCGGCGCGACGGCCCCCTTCGGCGAGGGCCGGCTCGGGCGGCCGGTCCGCCAGGAGCCGCCGCCGCAGGCGCGCGCAGGGGCGCTCGACGAGGCCGTACATCCCCCAGCACCACAGCAGCGTCACCGGAAAGGCCGCCAGCATCAGCCCCACCCCGGTCAGTCCGGGGTCCAGGTGCCGGACCAGCGCCACCACGGTCATGTGCGCGAGGTAGAAGCTGTAGGACCACAGGCCGAGCTGGCGCATCGGCCGGCTGGCGAGCCACCGCACCCCCCAGCCGTCCTCGTGCAGCAGGTAGGCGAAGGGCACGAACAGGGCCGCGCTCTGGAGCGTGTAGCGCAGGCTCTCGCGGAAGGCGGGATCGCGCACCGCGAGGGTGCCAAGGATGACCGCGAGGCTCGCGGCCACGTGCCACGCCCGCGGCCGCCACGCCCGGTCGGCCGGGATCACCGGGTTGTTCCACAGGCCGAGGCAGCAGCCGAACAGGATCGCGTCGATCCGGGTGTGGGTCCACGAGTAATTCAGGCCGGGATCGGGCAGGCGCCAGACGTTGAGGCCGCGCAGGGCGAGGACCGCCGCGCAGATCCCCAGGCAGGCCAGGGCGGCCCGGCGCGGCCTCAGGCGTCCGAGCCACACGACATAGGCCAGCGGGAACACGAGGTAGAAATGCTCCTCGATGGCGAGGCTCCAGAGCGGCACGGGCAGCACCGCCTCGGTGCCGAACAGGCCGGGATAGTTGGTCAGGAACGTCGCCTGCCCCAGCACCGCCGCCGGCTCGACCGTCATCCAGTCGAGGAGCCCCGCCGCGTAGAGCGCTCCGGAGGCGAGGAGCGTCAGGTACATCGGCGGCAGGATGCGCAAGGTCCGCCGCAGGTAGAAGGCGGGGAGCGACACGGCCCCGACCCGGGCGCGCTCGATCCGCAGGAGCGTGGTGATCAGGTAGCCGCTGAGAAAGAAGAAGACCGTGACGCCGAAGCCGCCCGGCACCACGTGGCTGTAGCCGCAATGGGCGGCGAACACGATCAGGATGGCGAGCGCCCGCACCCCGTCGAGCTGCGGCAGGTAGGGCATCGCCGCGGGACGCGGGTCACCGGGATCCGGCATGGCGGGGGCCGATCTCCTGTCTGGGTCCGGGCAGCCGTGGCGGACCGGCCCTGTCGTTCCGGGGTGGACGCCGCGCTGAAGGCGGCCCTGCTCGTCCTCGCGGGCGCAGCGACGTGACCCGGGCCGGCGCGCCGTCGATCACCGGGGCGCCGTCAGGGGTGCTTCGCTCCGCTCGCAAACACGACGGTGCCGAAGCCAGCAGATCATGAAATGTATAAGCGCCACTTTCGCGCCGGCCGACATCCACACGAAGTCTCGGACGGCTGAACGGATCGCTGGATGGTGAACCCGCGCCGGCACCCCGCTTCTCGACCGGAGGAGATTGGTAACCACGGCGGCCCATCATCCCCGCCGGCCGCGCCTCCCCGGCGCCGTCGGGAGTGTCGCGTATGGTCCCGGTCCAATCCCGCCGTCTCCTTCGCCCGCGCGCCGTGTTCGGTGCGGGCCTGTCGCTGCTGACGCTGGTCGCCGCCATGGATGTGCGGGCCCAGGCCGTCGGCGCGGGCGCGCCGGCCGGTGGCCCGAGCGCTCCGGCGTCGCCCGCGTCGGCCCTGCCCGCGCCGACACCGCCCGCTCCCGCCTTGCCGGCTTCATCCGCGGCACCGTCCGCGATGCCGGCCAGCGCTCCGGAGGTCGCGGCCGCGAAGGGGCAGGAGGCGAAGGGGCAGGAGGCGAAGCCGCAGGAGACCACGAAGCCGCAGGAGGCGAAGAGGCCGGAGGCGGGCCCCGGCGAGCCCAGGTCCGCGGAAGCCCCGGCGCCGGAGGCGCGACCCGCCCTGGGCAAGCCGCAGGAGGCCGGCAAGGACGCCGCCAGGAAGTCGCGCGAGCCGGCGCCCCTGATCTACGCCAAGGTCTCCACCGACCCGAACCCGACGCTCACCGCGCGCACCTTCCTCGATACCCTCCGGGCGGCCGAGCGCTACGCCGCCTTCGCGGAGGCCGGCGGATGGGAGCGGCTGCCCGAGGATCTGGGGCGCCTGAAGGCGGGCGAGCGGAGCCCGGCGATCCCGGCCCTGCGCCACCACCTGACGCTCACGGGCGATCTCGCCGCGGACGCACCGCCGAGCGACCGCCTCGACCCACCCCTGGTGGCGGCGATCTCGGCCTTCCAGGCCCGCCACGGCCTGCCCGACAGCGGTATCCTTGGCCGGCTCACGATCAACGCCCTCAATGTGCCGGCCGAGACGCGCCAGCGCCAGCTCGCCGCGTCCGCGGCCCGGCTGATGGGCTCGAAATTCCCGTTCGGCGACCGCTACGTGGTCGTCAACATCCCGTCGGCCGCCGTGGAGGCGGTGGAGAACGGCGCGGTGGTGCGCCGCTACGTGGCGGTGGTCGGATCCCCCGACAAGGCGACGCCGGCCGTCGAGACCCGGATCACCGACATCAACTTCAACCCGACCTGGACGGTCCCGGCCTCGGTGGTGAAGAACGAGATCATCCCGCAGATGCGCAAGAACCCGGGCTACCTCGCCCGCAACCACATCCGCATCCTGGGTCCCGCCGGCGAGGTGGACCCGACCCATATCGACTGGGCCGGCGGCAAGGCCGCCAACTACATGCTGCGCCAGGATTCCGGCTTCGACAATTCCCTGGGTCAGGTGCGGATCGACATGCCGAACCGCTTTGCCGTCTACATGCATGACACGCCGGCGAAGTCGCTGTTCGCCGCGAGCGTGCGCTTCCACAGCCACGGCTGCGTCCGCGTCGGCCAGGTCAAGGAGCTGGTGGGCTGGCTGCTGCAGGGCACGGACGGACCGAACGGGCCCGTCACGAATTGGGGCCCGATCGAGATCGAGACCGGCATCGCCGACGGGGAGCGGCGCGACATCAAGCTGGTCAAGCCGGTGCCGGTCACCTTCGTGTACCTCACCGGCTACGCCACGCCGGACGGCAAGGCGCATTTCCGCGACGACATCTACAAGCTCGACGTGCCGGCCTCCGAGCCCGCCGCCACCGGCGCAATCCCGCCGGCCGGCACCGCGCCACCGGCGCCCAGGCAGCCGGCGGCCGGTTCCGCCACGGTCAAGCCCGCCCCGGCCAAAGCTGCGGTGGCCCAGCCGGCGGTGGCCAAGCCCCTCGTTGACAAGCCGCTCTTAGACAAGCCCATCGTGGCCACGCCCTCTGCCAAACCCGTCCCGCTCGCGCCCGCGACGGCGAAGCCTGCGGCGGCCAAGCCGGTGGGACTCAAGCCCACGGGGAGCCGGGCCGCCGCGGCCAAGCCGGCGACGGACGGTCTCAATCCGGACGGGCAGCCGCCGTCGCGCTGAGGTCCGGCCGGCCGGTCGCAGAGTCTGGACGAGGGCAGGCGCGCGGCCCGGAGGTCCGGGAGGTGCAGGCCGTCCGCGGCGAGCCTGCGCGGCGTTGCCGGCCGGTCCCGAAAGCGTCCGAAGCCCGTCCTCACCGGTCCCGGCCGGGGCGATGCCCCCTACGCGCCCGCCAGCTCGAGCTTCACCTTCACCAACCCCGGATCATCCGGATCCCGGCCCTGTGCGAAGCCGAGGCGCCGGCAGACCGCCAGCATCGGCCGGTTCTCGGACAGCACGGTGCCCTCCACCCGTCCGATCCCCTCGGAGCGCGCCCAGTCGATCATCAGGCGCATGAGCGCGAAGGCGAGGCCCGTCCCCCGGACGTCGCGGCCCACCGCGATGGCGTACTCGCCGCTCTCCTGGTTGGCGTCGGCATGCAGCCGCACCGCGCCGAGCATCCGCTCGCTGCCCTGCGGCTCCACCTCCGTGGCCACGAACGCGATGGCCCTGGCGTAGTCGAGCTGCGTCAGGCGGGCCAGGAAGGCGTGGCTGAACTCGCGGACCGGCCCGAAGAACCGCAGCCGCACGTCCTCCGGGTCGAGCTCCTTGAAGAAGGCCAGGAACAGGCCTTCGTCCTCCGGCCGCACGGGCCGCACGCGGATCGTCCGGTCCTTGAGGTTGAGGGTGCGCACCCATTCCGCTGGATAGGGCCGGATGGCGAAGCGCGGATGGCCGCGGCCGTACCGCCCCGTCTCGGAGGGCCCGATCCGCACCCGCGCGTCGAGGGCCAGGACGCCGGTCTCGTCGGCCAGCAACGGGTTGATGTCGAGTTCGCGCACCTGCGGCAGGTCGGCGGCGAGCTGGGAGAGCTTCACCAGGGTCAGCGCGATCGCCGCGAGGTCGGCCGCCGGCACGTCGCGATAGGCTTCGAGCCGCCGGGCGACCCGGGTGCGGCCGATGAGGTCGCGGGCGAGGGTCAGGTCGAGCGGCGGCAGGCCCAGCGCCCGGTCGTCGATCACCTCCACGGCCGTTCCGCCGCGGCCGAACACCACCACGGGGCCGAAGACCGGATCCTCGGCGAGCCCCGCGATGAGCTCGCGGCGCTGGCCCCGCCGGACCATGGGCTGCACCGCGAAGCCCGTCACCCGCGCGTCCGGCCGCTCCCGGCGCGCGCGGGCCAGGATGCGGCCCGCCGCCTCGCGGACATCGGCCTCGGCGGTCAGGTCGAGATGGACGCCGCCGATATCGGATTTGTGCACGATGTCGGGAGAGACGACCTTGAGGGCCACCGCGCCGCCCGCCGCGATGGTCGGCCAGGCCGCCGCCGCGGCGGCTTCCTTGTCGGGGGCGAGGATGATCGGCACGGTCGGGATCCCGTAGGCCTCCAGCAGCCCGTTCACGGCGACCGGGTCGAGCCACGCGGCACCCTGGTGCAGGGCGCCGGCGATGATCGAGCGGGCGCGCGCCACGTCCGGGGAGAAGTCCCGCGGCAGCGAGTCCGGCGTGCGCATCAGGTCGTCCTGCGCCTCCCGGTAGCGCACGAGGTGCAGGAACCCCTCGATCGCCTCGGAATCGGTGGTGAAATGCGGGATCCCCGCCCCCGCGAAGGCGTCGCGCGCCGCGTCGGGATCGCCCAGGCAGACCGCGAAGAGCGGCTTCTTGCGCGTCTGGCCGGCGCGGGCGGCCTTGACCGTCTCGGCGATCGCGCCGGCCACGGCGCCGGCCTCCGAGCGGGCGGTGGGGACGTGGATCGCCAGCACCGCGTCGCTGGCCCGGTCCGCCAGCAGGGGCGCGAGCGCCGCCGAGAAGGCCGGCCCGGCCGCATCGATGCCGAGGTCGAGGGGATTGCCGGCCGGCCGGCCCTCGGCCGCCGCGATGCCCGCCAGGGTGCCGGACCGCTCGATCAGCCGGTCGGCGGCGAGCAGGCCGATGCCGCGTCCGTTCGACACGATGGCGAGCCGGTCGCCCGGGAACGGGCGCTGCCGCCCCAGGGTCTCGACGGCGGAGAACATCTCGTCGAGATCCTGCACCTCCAGCAGCCCGGCCCGCCGAAAGGCCGCTGCATAGACGGCGTCCGGTCGCGCCAGGGCACCGGTATGGGTCACCGCCGCGCGCGTGTCGGGCCGGTGGCGCCCGGCGCGCAGGACCACCACGGGCTTGGCGCGGGCGGCCGCGCGGGCGGCCGACATGAAGCGGCGGGCATCCCCGATCCGGTCCAGGCAGAGCAGGATCGCCCGGGTGCGGTAGTCGGCGGCGAAATGATCCAGGCAATCGGCCACGCCGATGTCGAGGACGTTCCCGAGCGACAGGACGGCGGAGAAGCCCGTCCCGTGCCGCGCGCCCCACTCCACGATCGCGGCGGCGACGGTGCCGGATTGCGAGACCAGCGCCAGATCGCCGGCCTTGGGGGCGTGGGCGAACAGGCTGGCGTTGAGCCGGGCGCCCGGCACCGCCAGACCGGCACTGTCGGGGCCGAGGAGACGCAGACCCTGCGCGCGGGCGATCCGGTGGGCGGCCGGTCCGGGATCGTCCGGCCCGGAGCCGAGACGGGCGGTCAGGATCACCGCCGCGCCCACGCCGGCCTCGGCGGCCTGGGCGACGACCTCCGGCACCTGCGGGGGCGGCACCGCGATCAGGACGAGGTCCGGGACGGTGGGCAGATCCGCGATCCGCGGCACGCAGGCGAGCCCGTCGACGGTCGCATGGCCGGGCTGGACCGGCATGATCGCGCCGGGGAAGCCGGCGCCGCGCAGGGAATCCAGCACGCTGCGCCCCAGCGAGCCCTCGCGCGCCAGCGCGCCGACCAGCGCGACGGAGCGGGGCGCCAGCAGCTTGTCGAACCGGTAGGTGCTCACGGACGACCGCTCACGGGGCCGCCGTCACGGGATCGTGTCCCGCAGGCCGTTCTGGCCGGCGCGCATGTGGTGCCCCTCGCTTACGGCGGGATCGAGCGGGAGCTGTCGGGCCGCTCCCCGCCGTACCAGATGGCGCGCTCCGCCGCGTGCGCAACGCCTGACAGCCTCAAGTTCGTGGCGCGGCCCTTCCACGCTCAGCGCGCCGGCGCCAGCACCCACTATGGCTAATATCCACTAGCCTTTATCCTCAGCAAAACGGCTCTTGTGGGCCAATGTGAATCGGACTTGCCATCAAATTCACATGACCATAGTAACTGCGACTTAACCCCGCTGTATCGGGCTGACCAGAAACAGATTCCGGCCATGCGCCAGAAAGAGGCGTCCCGGGCCGGGGTCGCGAGGAGGAACCAGGATGGATGCCACGGCTGAAGGGCAGACGGACTATCTCACGTTGTCGGTCGACATCGTGTCGGCCTTCGTGAGCAACAATCCGGTGCCCGCGCCGGAACTGCCGGCCCTGATCGCGGCGGTTCACGCGACCCTGCACGGGCTCTCCCAGCCGACGGCGGCCCCCACGGAGGAGTTGCGGCCCGCGGTCTCGGTCCGGCGCTCGGTCCAGCCCGACTACATCGTGTGTCTGGAGGACGGGAAGAAGTTCAAGTCGCTCAAGCGCCACCTGCGCACGCACTACAACATGACCCCCGACGAGTACCGGCAGAAGTGGGGCCTCGCCTCCGACTACCCGATGGTCGCGCCCAGCTACGCCGCCGCCCGGTCGGACCTCGCCAAGAGCATGGGCCTCGGCCACCAGCGCCGGAAGGGCTGAGGGCGGGCCCGCCGCGTCCACAGCTTTCCCGCGGCGGTTAGGCAACGGGCAAGCCGCGCTTGCGAGGGTTCGGGCACCGTCCGCGTGCCCGAGATCCCACCGAGCCCCATGCCCGGCAATCCCAGCCCCGTCGCCCGCCTGTTCTGGACGGCCGTGATCGGCGGCCCGTTCGCGCTCTGGTACGGCCGGCCCGCCCTGGCGGCGACCGGATTCGCCCTCGCCCTCGTGGCGCTGCGCCACCTCGTGCGCCGGCGCCGCTTCCGGGCGCGGGTGCGCCGGATCGCGCGGGCACACGGGGAGACGCTGGCGCTGCGGCGTCGGCAGGAGAGCTTCCGCGACGCCTACGGCAACTGGATCGAGGACGGCTGGCTGCGCGAGCGGGACTACTTCCTGGACCGCACGGTCCTGCCGCAGATCGCCCCCCGCTACGCCGACCTCGCCGTCTCGGAGTGGGAACGGATGCGGGCGATCGTCGAGGCCGAGGCGGCGGCCGTGGCGCTGCCCGACGAGGAGGACGCGCCGGAGGACGGCCTCGACTACGAGCGGTTCTGCGCGGCGCGCCTCGTCCAGGCCGGCTGGCGGGCGCACCGGACGCCGGCCAGCGGCGATCAGGGAGCCGACATCGTCGCGGTGCGCGACGGCCTGCGCCTCGTGGTCCAGTGCAAGCGGCTGAGCAAGCCCGTGGGCAACGCCGCCGTGCAGGAGGCGGCCGCCGCACAGCGCTACTGGTCGGGCGACCGGGCCGCCGTGGTGTCGAATGCCGGCTTCACCCCGGCCGCCCGTCGGCTCGCGGCGGCGACCGGCGTGCTCCTCCTCCACCACGACGCGCTGGACGCGCTGGACGCGCTCGACCGCGCGCCGGCGTGAGCGGGCTCAGGCCAGGGGGCCGGGGATGGCGAGTTCGGCCTCGTTGAGCAGGCGCGCCTCGTGCCGGCGGACGAACAGCCACAGGGCCAGCCCGCCGAACACCACCAGGGCCAGCAGCGTCAGGCCGACGGGCCCGACGATGTGCTCGATCTGGCGTCCGCAATAGTAGGAGCCGATGCCCATGCTGGCGGCCCAGACGATGCCGCCCAGGGCGTTGAAGGCGAAGAAGCGGCGCGCATCCAGGCGGTTCACGCCGGCGAGCACGGCCGCGTAGGCCCGCAGCATCGCGGTGAACCGGCCGAAGAACACGATCTTCCCGCCGTGCTGGCGGAACAGGTACTGGCCGAGCTTGAGCCGGCCGTGGTCGAGGGCGATGAGGTGGCCGTAGCGCAGGAGCAGGGGCATGCCCCAGCGCCGCCCGGCCCAGTAGCCGACATTGTCCCCCAGGATCGCCGCCCCCGCGGCGGCGGCGATCACGAGCCCGATGTTGAGGTTGCCGGTGCTGCCGGCGTAGACGGCGGCCGAGATCAGCACCGTCTCGCCCGGGCAGGGAACCCCTGCGCTCTCCAGGGTGATGACCACGAAGATGGCGATGTAGCCGTAATTCGCGATCAGCTCGGCGATTGGCAGGTCTTGCAGGAAGGCCATTCGGTCCTCGGGCCGGTCTTCGGGCGAAACGCGGCGACAGAAGCCGGCGGAACGTGGCCTTAAGAGGGCCGACCCGCGGCGCCGACCGGCTCAGAGAACCTTCAGCAGCGCCTCGGCCCCCGAGGCCTCGGCCTTCGACGGGGTCTCCTCGACGTTGAGGTTCCGGACCACGCCGTCCTCCACGACCATCGAGTAGCGCTTCGAGCGGATGCCGAGCCCGAAGCCGGTGCCGTCCATCTCGAGGCCGAGGGCCTTGGCGAAATCGGCGTTGCCGTCGGCGAGGAATTCCAGGCCTTCGGCGCCGCTCGCCTTCGACCACGCGTCGAGGACGAACACGTCGTTGACGCTGGTCACCGCGATGGCGTCGATCCCGCGACCGAGAATCTCGGCCTTGTGGGTGACGAAGCCCGGCAGGTGGTTGCGGTGGCAGCTCGGGGTGAAGGCACCCGGCACGCCGATCAGCACCACGCGCCGCCCTTTGAACACGTCGTCGGTGGTGCGGGCGATCGGGCCCTCCGGGCCGATCACACGGAAGGTGGCCTGGGGCAGATGGTCGCCGACCTGGATCATCGCGGGGTCCTCGTTGCCGCGCGCTGGGATCGCACGCGTGAACAGCGCGCTTGACCTAGCGTGGCGGGGTGGGCCTGTCGAGCAATCGGCCGCCGCACGACGTCGTGGGGGTGCACCGGTGCGGCCGGACGAGGCCACGCAGCGCCGCGCCGTGCGAGGTCGCGGGTGCGTCGCGGGACACGGGACGGCCGCAGGCCTGCCGCGTCGCTTTTGCCCGCTGGACAACCGGAGGACGGGGCGTAGCATAGCGCCATGGCGCCTCCTCAGCATCGCAAACCGGACCCCTCACCTCCGGCCCGGGCCGGGAGGGGCGCTGCGCCGCAGCAGTCGTCCCTCTCCGGACCGGACTTCCTCGACGGGCAGTTCCTGGTGGCGATGCCCGGGATGGCCGACGAGCGCTTCGCCCGCTCGCTGATCTACGTGTGCGCCCACTCGGCCGACGGCGCGATGGGCATCATCGTCAACAAGGCGGCCACCGACATCAGCATGCCGGACCTCCTCGTCCAGCTCGACGTGGCGCCCGAAGCCGACGCGATCCGCCTGCGCGAGCGCGTCGGCCACATGCCGGTGCTGATGGGCGGGCCCGTGGAGGGGCGGCGGGGCTTCGTGCTCCACACCGACGACTTCCACATCCAGCAATCGACGCTGATCATCGACGACGGCATCTGCCTGACCGCCACCGTGGAGATCCTGCGCGCCATCGCCAGCGGCGAGGGGCCGGCGAGCGCCGTGCTGGCTCTGGGCTATGCCGGCTGGCAGGCGGGCCAGCTCGAGAGCGAGATCATGGCCAACGGCTGGCTCAACTGCCCGGCCGACCCGGCGCTGATCTTCAATGCCGACCTCGACGCCAAGTACGATCTGGTCCTGCGCGCCAACGGCATCGACCCCGCCATGCTGTCGATGACCGCCGGCCGGGCCTGACGGCTCAGCCTGCCCCTATTCGGGGACGGCGTCGGCACCGCCGCCCGCATCGGGGTTCAGGCCCTCGACGGCG
This sequence comes from Methylobacterium longum, assembly GCF_022179385.1. GTDB lineage: Bacteria > Pseudomonadota > Alphaproteobacteria > Rhizobiales > Beijerinckiaceae > Methylobacterium > Methylobacterium longum. The sequence goes on from NZ_BPQS01000008.1 coordinate 70,683, forward strand.
GCCGGCTTCGGCCGCGGCCTGCGTGGGGCGGCCGAGGCGGTCGGCACCGCCGTATTGGCGCCGAGGCGGGTCGCCAGGGACAGGGCCCGGTTCTCGGTGACGCGCAGGTGGCAGAAGCCGTGCGTGCCCTCCCGCGCGTAGGTCCGGCAGAGCTGCTCCCGGTCGGCCGAGAAGGCCGCCTGCTCGCTCACGATCGGCCGCACGTCCTCGCGCCGGGCGCGCTGCGTCATGAGCTTGTAATTGTCGCGCACCGCCTTGTCGGCGACGCCCCGGGCCGTGTCGAACTCGCCGGCCCGCGGGATCAGCGTGGCGGCGGCCGGCCCCCAGAGGCCGGCGGGCGTCGTGGCGCAATCCGCGGCCGAGAAGGTGCAGACCGGACCGGAGCCGAGGGTCGAGACCAGCACGCCGCCCTCGGTCACGTCGAAGCGCAGCGGGCATTCCGCCCCGGCCGCCTCGAAGCGCGGCACGCCCTCGGGCTTGCCCTCGGTGCTGAGCGCGACCGGATTGCCACCCCCGAGCGGCACCGTGCAGGACTCGGCCGGCTGGGAGATCTTGGTGCCCGGCAGCTTGATCCGCGCCGTGACGGCGGTGCCGGACCGCTCCAGCTTCAGGCTTCCGGACAGGCCGTTCAACTGCAGGTCCTGCCCCAGCACGCCGTCCTCCGACGGGGTCTTGAGCACCACGGGCCGCGCGGGCTGGGGCGCGGGCCGCGGACCCTCGGGCGCCGCCGGCTGGCCGGGCTGGCCCGGCTCGCCGGGCCCGGCCGGGGCGGGCGATAGCGGCGCTTCGGGCACGCCGCGCGGCGGCACCGGCGGCCGGTCGGGCTTGATGCCGAAGAGGCGCTCGAAGAAATTCTGCGCCCGCGCCGGAGGGGCGGCGAGCATCACGGGTGCCGCGACGGCGACCGCCAGGATCGGGAGCAGGAGTCGCGGGAGCCGGAAGCTGCGGTTCGGACGCATCATTCTCTTCGGGAACACGAAGTGGCGGGGCCACACGCAACCCCTTGTCGAAACGTTAACACGCCGTCGATGGCGCCGACGTGGCAGCAGAGCAACAAAATGCGACCACGCCAACCGGCGGACGCGCGCCGCCGGGCGATATCCCGTCGAGAACACAAGGAGATAGCCCCGTTGCAGCCATCCCGCCCCGGCGCGGGGGCTTCGCCTTGCGGGGTCGGAACGGGGTTCTTATATCGCCCTCGACGCGGGATTGCGCGCTGGGTTTCAGCCGTTCACGGCCCTTGATCCGGCCCGGGTCCCATACTCACATCACCCCCGACACCGCCATGGGCCGAGCTGCTTCGGGGCTCGGCGGTCTGCTTGAACGCGACGAAAAGAGGGATCCCACCATGGGTAAAGTAATCGGCATCGACCTGGGCACCACCAACTCCTGCGTGGCCGTGATGGAAGGCACGCAGCCCAAGGTCATCGAGAATTCGGAAGGCGCGCGCACCACGCCGTCGATCGTCGCCTTCACGGACGACGGCGAGCGGCTCGTCGGTCAGCCGGCCAAGCGTCAGGCTGTCACGAACCCCGAGCGCACGTTCTTCGCCATCAAGCGGCTCATCGGCCGGACCTACGACGACCCGATGACCCAGAAAGACAAGGGCCTCGTGCCCTACACGATCGCCCGCGGCGACAACGGCGACGCCTGGGTCGAGGCGGACGGCAAGAAGTACTCGCCGTCGCAGATCTCCGCCTTCACGCTGCAGAAGATGAAGGAGACCGCCGAGTCGCATCTCGGCCAGCCGGTCACCCAGGCCGTCATCACGGTCCCGGCCTACTTCAACGACGCCCAGCGTCAGGCCACCAAGGATGCCGGCAAGATCGCGGGCCTCGAGGTGCTGCGCATCATCAACGAGCCGACCGCGGCCGCGCTCGCCTACGGCCTGGACAAGAAGAAGGCCGGCACGATCGCGGTCTACGACCTCGGCGGCGGCACCTTCGACGTGTCGATCCTCGAGATCGGCGACGGGGTGTTCGAGGTGAAGTCGACCAACGGCGACACCTTCCTGGGCGGCGAGGACTTCGACAACCGGATCGTCGAGTACCTGACGGCCGAGTTCAAGAAGGAGCAGGGCATCGACCTGACCAAGGACAAGCTCGCCCTCCAGCGCCTCAAGGAGGCGGCCGAGAAGGCGAAGATCGAGCTGTCCTCGGCCACCCAGACCGAGATCAACCTGCCCTACATCACCGCCGACAACACCGGCCCGAAGCACCTCGCGCTGAAGCTCAGCCGGGCGAAGTACGAGTCGCTGGTCGACGATCTGGTGCAGCGGACGATCGAGCCCTGCCGCAAGGCGCTCAAGGATGCCGGCGTCTCGGCCTCCGAGATCGACGAGGTGGTGCTGGTCGGCGGCATGATCCGCATGCCCAAGATCCAGGAGGTGGTGAAGGCCTTCTTCGGCAAGGAGCCCCACAAGGGCGTCAACCCCGATGAGGTCGTGGCCATCGGCGCCGCCGTGCAGGCCGGCGTGCTCCAGGGCGACGTCAAGGACGTCCTGCTCCTCGACGTGACCCCGCTGTCGCTGGGCATCGAGACGCTGGGCGGCGTGTTCACCCGGCTCATCGACCGCAACACCACGATCCCGACCAAGAAGTCCCAGACCTTCTCGACGGCCGAGGACAACCAGAACGCCGTCACGATCCGGGTCTTCCAGGGCGAGCGCGAGATGGCGGCCGACAACAAGCTGCTCGGCCAGTTCGACCTCGTCGGCATCCCGCCGGCGCCCCGCGGCATGCCGCAGATCGAGGTGACCTTCGACATCGACGCCAACGGCATCGTCAACGTGACGGCCAAGGACAAGGCGACCAACAAGGAGCACCAGATCCGCATCCAGGCCTCGGGCGGCCTCTCGGACGCCGACATCGACCGCATGGTCAAGGACGCCGAGGCCAATGCCGAGGCCGACAAGAAGCGGCGCGAGCTCGTCGAGGTGAAGAACCAGGGCGAGAGCCTGATCCACGCCACCGAGAAGTCGGTGACCGAGTACGGCGACAAGGTCCCGGCCTCCGACAAGGGCGCCATCGAGACCGCGATGGCCGCGCTCAAGACCGCGCTCGAGGGTGAGGACGTCGAGACCATCAAGGCCCGCACCACGGACCTGATGCAGGCCTCGATGAAGCTCGGCGAGGCCATGTACGCCGCCAACCAGGCGGCCGGCCCCGATGCCGGCGCCGAGGCGGCGGCCTCCGAGAAGAAGGACGACGTCATCGACGCCGACTTCCAGGAGGTCGACGAGAAGGACCAGAAGAAGCGCGCCTGAGGCGCGCGGGTCTGATACGACCGCGCGGGGCCGGAGCGATCCGGCTCCGCGTTTGCGTGAGCGGCTGATCCAGAAGCTCCGTCATTCCGGAGCGCCGCGGGCGAGCCCGGAATGATGGCGCGACGGTAGAAGCGTCGCGATCCGGGACCGGGCCGGGACGGGAAGGCACCTGAGGGCGGGATGTCGAAGCGGGACTATTACGAGATCCTGGGGGTCACTAAGACCGCCACGGACAGCGAGATGAAGGTCGCCTTCCGCAAGCTCGCGATGACCTTTCATCCCGATCGCAATCCCGGCGACAAGGACGCCGAGATCAAGTTCAAGGAGATCAACGAGGCCTATCAGTGCCTCTCCGACGGCCAGAAGCGCGCCGCCTACGACCGGTTCGGCCACGCGGCCTTCAGCCAGGGCGGCGGCGGCGGACCCGGATTCGGCAACGAGTTCGGCGACTTCATGTCGGACATCTTCGACAATTTCTTCGGCGACGGCCGCGGCGGCGCCGCCGCCGGGGCGCGGGGGCGCGGAGGCGCGCCGGGCCGCGAGCGCGGCTCCGACCTGCGCTACAACCTCGAGATCACCCTCGAGGAGGCTTTCGCCGGCAAGGCCGAGACCATCAAGATCCCCACCTCGGTGACCTGCGAGGCCTGCGACGGCTCCGGCGCCAAGCCCGGCTCGAAGCCGCGGACCTGCTCGACCTGCGCGGGCTACGGGCGCGTCCGGGCGGCGCAGGGCTTCTTCGCCATCGAGCGGACCTGCCCGAACTGCCACGGCCGCGGCGAGATCGTCGACGATCCCTGCGCCACCTGCCAGGGCGCCGGCCGAGTCAACCGCGAAAGGACCCTCTCGATCAACGTGCCGGCCGGCGTCGACGACGGCTTGCGCATCCGGCTCGCCGGCGAGGGTGAGAGCGGGCTGCGCGGCGGCCCGGCGGGGGACCTCTACGTCTTCCTGTCGATCAGGCAGCACGAGTTCTTCCAGCGCGACGGCGCGGACCTGTTCTGCCGCGTGCCGATCTCGATGGTGACGGCCGCCCTGTCGGGCGAGATCACCGTCCCGGTGATCGACGGCTCGCAGACCCAGGTGCGGGTCCCCGCGGGCACGCAGACCGCCAAGCAGTTCCGCATCAAGGGCAAGGGCATGCCGGTGCTCCGCTCGCGGGAGGTCGGCGACCTCTACATCCAGGTGTTCGTCGAGACCCCGCAGAACCTGACCAAGCGCCAGCGCGAGCTGCTCCAGGAGTTCGATCAGTCCGCCTCGCCGGAGAATCATCCGGAATCCGCGGGCTTCTTCTCGAAGGTGCGGGACTTCTTCGGCGGCGCGGTCCGTCCGTGAGGGCGGATCCGAAACGCGGGAAGACCTGTTATGCATGCGGCCGGCGTGGCTTGCGTACCCTAGGCGACGTCCCGGCTTGACTGTAAGACAGCGCCGTCCCCTAGCCTTTCAATCCCATCCGGCATCAAGGAATCCAGGACTTGCCGCCGCTCCGCCGTCCCAACGCGAAGGCTCCTGCCGTCAGGAGCCCGATTTTCGGCCCGCGGCGCGACCCCCTGGAGGACGAGGCCCGCTTCCTCCGCTCCTGGCTCGAACGCCCGCTCGTCACCGGCGCGGTGACGCCGTCGGGCAAGATGCTCGCCCGGACCATGGCGTCCTACGTGGATCCGCGCCGTGACGGTCCCGTGGTCGAGCTCGGGCCCGGCACCGGCCCGGTGACCGAGGCGCTGATCCGGCGCGGCATCGCCCCGGAGCGCCTCATCCTGGTCGAGTTCAACCCCGATTTCTGCCGTCTCCTGACCCATCGCTTCCCGGGCGTGACCGTGATCCGCGGGGATGCCTACGACATGCGCGCCACCCTCGGCAGCGTGCTGGCGCAGCCGGCCGCCGCGACGATCTCGAGCCTGCCGCTGTTCACCAAGCCGCTGGAACAGCGCCTGGACCTGCTCAACGCCGCCCATGACCTGATGCAGCCGGGCGCGCCCTTCGTGCAGTTCACCTACGCGGTGGTGCCGCCGATCCCGGCCCGGTGCGAGGCCGGCAGCTACACGGCCGACCGCTCGAACCGGGTCTGGCTCAACCTGCCGCCCGCCCGGGTCTGGGTCTACCGCCGGCCCTGAGGTGAACGCGGCCTGATCGAACAGCTCACGTTTGCGTCAACTTGAATGGGTCAGACCTGTGCCACGGCCGGTCGCGGTCTCGCGACCGGCGAGGAACAGGAGGACGCCGATGTTCACCAAGACCGCACGCCTGCGCTGGGCCGCCGCCCTGGCCGTCGGGGGTCTCGCCTGCGCGGCGCCCGCGATGGCCGCGCCCGTGAGCCGCGACGCCGGGCTGCAACAGGCCTCCGCCGAGATCACCACCGTCCAGTACGGCTACGGCTACGGCCATCGCCACGACGGCTGGGGCCACCGCGGTTTCGGCCCGCGCCACCACCACGGCGGCTGGGGTCGGGGGCATCATCACCACGGCGGCTGGGGGTTTCGCGGCTTTGGCCCGCGCCATCATCACCACGGCGGCTGGGGTCACCGCCACGGCTACGGCCGCTGGTGAACCCGAGCGGGCGGCGCACGCGACGCGCGCGTGCGCTGAGACGATGACGCTGCGCCCGGTCCCGGCCGGGCGCAGCCGCGCCGTGGGGTCCGCCTAACGCGGGCCCACCGCCGCGATCACGACCGGCCGCTCCGCGCTCGCTTCGCCCATCCGGTAGGCCGCGCGCAGGGCGGCCTCGGCCCGATCCGCCGACGCCTCGTCGGCCGCGTGGACGATCCCCAGCAGACCGCCGGTCGCGCCCGGCCCCGCGAGATCCGTGAAGCCGACCCGCGGATCGACGGCATCCTCCGGCCGGGTGCGGCCGCCCCCGAGCTCGACCACCGCCAGGCCGAGGGCGCGCGTCGCCACACCAGCGACCGTCCCGGCCTGCTGGACCGGCCGCCGCACGGGCGATTCGGGCAGGTACCGTGCCGACCGCTCCAGCAGGTCGCCGGGGCCCCCGAGGGCCGCGACCATGCGGGCGAAGCGTTCGGCGGCCTGACCCGAGGCGAGGCTCCGCTCCAGCCGCTCAGCGGCATCGGCACGGTCCGCCGCGAGGCCGCCGGCCATCAGCATCTCGGCCCCGAGCGCCACCGTCACCGCGTGGAAGCGCGGCTCGCGCCGCGCGCCGGTGAGGTAGGCGATCGCGTAGGCGACCTCGACGGCGTTGCCGGCGGCGCTGGCGAGCGGCGCGTCCATGTCGGTGATCAGCGCGGCGGTGCGCAGGCCCGCCCCCTCCGCCACCGTGACGATGCTCTCGGCCAGGGCCCGCGCCTCGGGCAGGCCCACCATGAAGGCGCCGGAGCCCTGCTTGACGTCCATCACCAGTCCGTCGAGCCCGGCGGCGAGCTTCTTCGACAGGATCGAGGCGGTGATCAGGTCGAGGGATTCCACCGTGCCGGTCACGTCGCGGATCGCGTAGAGGCGCCGGTCGGCCGGGGCGAGGTCGGCGGTCTGGCCGATGATCGCGCAGCCGACCTCCCCGACGACCCGCCGGAACGCGTCGAGCCCCGGCGTCGCGTCGTAGCCCGGGATGCTGCCGAGCTTGTCCAGAGTCCCGCCGGTATGGCCGAGGCCGCGGCCCGAGATCATCGGCACGTAGCCGCCGCAGGCCGCCACCAGGGCGGCGAGGGGCAAGCTCACGGTGTCGCCGATGCCCCCGGTGGAGTGCTTGTCCAGCACCGGGCCGGGCAGGTCCCAGGTGAGGACGCGGCCGGATTTCGCCATCGCCCGGGTGAGCGCCACCCGCTCCGGCAGCGCGAGCCCGCGGAAGAACACCGCCATGGCGAAGGCCGCCGCCTGCCCCTCGCCCACCGTCCCGTCGACGAGGCCCCGGACGAAGGCGCGGATCTCCTCCGGATCGAGGGGCTGGCCGTCGCGCTTGGCGCGGATCGTCTCCTGCGGGAGCCGCATCCTCACAGTTCCCGCGCCTGCATCAGCGTCTCGAACAGGCTGCTCGCGCCGAGCCGGAAGGTTCCGGGCTCCACCCAGTCCGGCCCCATGATCCGGTCCGCCAGGGCGAGGTAGGCGGCGGCGTCGGCGACGCTGCGCAGGCCGCCGGAGACCTTGAGGCCGGCGGGCCGCCCGCCCGCGCGGATCTCGCCGAGCATCGCCTCGGCGGCCTCCGGGGTCGCCGAGACCGGACTCTTGCCCGTGGAGGTCTTGAGGAAATCCGCCCCCGCCTCAAGGGCGAGGCGGCTGGCCTCCCGGATCCGTGCTGGATCGGCGAGTTCCCCCGTCTCCAGGATGACCTTGAGGAGCGCGGACCCGCAGGTGTCGCGCACCGCCTCGACCATGTCGCGGGCGAGCGCGCCATCGCCCCGCAGCAGGGCGCGGTAGGGCAGGACGAGGTCTATCTCGTCCGCGCCGTCGCGCAGGGCCTCGGCGGTGTCGTCGGTGGCGCGGGCGCAATCCTCGCCGCCCGCCGGGAAGTTGATCACCGTGGCGACCCGGATGCCGGTGCCCGCGAGCGCCCGGGCGCCCTGCGCCACGAAGCGCGGCCAGACGCAGATCGCCGCGACGGTCCCGCGCTTCGCGTCCCGGCAGAGGACGTCGATCCGGGTCTCGGTGCAGGTCTCGCCAAGATCGGTGAGATCGAGGAGCGGCAGCGCCCGGCGGGCGACCGCACCGGCTTCGGGGTCAGTCATCGGCGTTCTCTCCGTCGGGCAGGCCGGCCACGAAGGCCCCGACCAAGCGGCCGAGATCCTCCGCGGCGCGGGCCGCCACCGCCTTCGTCTCCGCGTGATGGGGGGCGCCCCCCGCGATCCCCGCCGCGAGGTTCGTCACGACCGACACGGCCGCCACCGGCAGGTCGAGGAACCGGGCGAGGATCACCTCGGGCACGGTGGACATGCCCACGAGGTCGGCCCCCAGGATGCCGGCCATCCGGACCTCGGCGGGCGTCTCGAAGCTCGGGCCGGAGAACCACGCGTAGACCCCCTCCCCCAGGGGCAGGCCGCAGGCCGCGGCCGCCGCGCGGAGCCGCGTCCGCAGGAGCGGATCGTAGGCCTCCGTCATCGGCACGAAGCGGCTGTCGCTGGCCTCGCCGATCAGCGGGTTCAGGCCCGAGAGGTTGATGTGGTCGGCGAGCAGCACGAGGCTGCCGGGCCCGGTCTCGGGCCGCAGGGATCCGGACGCGTTGGTGAGCAGCAGGCCGCGGGCGCCGAGGTGCCGGGCGCAGGCGAGCGGCACGCGCATCACCGCGGGATCCCCGTGCTCGTAGGCGTGCGCCCGGCCCTCGAACACCAGGACGGGCCGTCCCGCGAGGCGTCCGCGGTGCAGCCGGCCGCCGTGGCCGCTGACGCCCGGCCCCGGGAAGCCGGGGATCGCCGCGTAGTCGAGGGCGGTGGCGTCCTCGAGGGCGGCCGCGACGCCGCCGAGGCCTGTGCCGGTTACCACCGCGCAGGCGTAGGGGCCGGCGAAGCCGGCGGCGCGCAGCGCCGCCAGGGCGGCCGCCTCACTCACCCAGCGTCTCCGGGCCGAAGGATTCCGGCAGCAGCGCCGCCAGGGTGAAGCTGCGGGCGATGCCGCCCGGCCCGGCCGCGTGGATCGGCGTGTCCGGCCCGGCGAATTCACGGATGCGCTGGCGGCAGGCGCCGCAGGGCGTCACGAGGCCCGCGCCGTCGCCGCAGACGAGGATCGCGGCGATGCGCCGGCCGCCGGCCGCCACCATGGCGGCGATCGCCCCGGCCTCCGCGCAGGTCCCTACGGGATAGGCCGCGTTCTCGACGTTGCAGCCGGCATGGATCCCGCCCCGCTCGTCCCGGAGCGCGGCGCCGACGCGGAAACGGGAATAGGGCGCATGCGCCCGCTCGCGGACCGCCCGGGCGGCCTCGAACAGGGCGGCGAGCCCGTCATCTGACTGTCCCGGATCCGCGGCCTGCATGGCCGATCTTTGGCACCCGGCGGGGCGGCCTGTCGAGTCGGGTCGCGGCGCTCAGCGCACCGCGGGGCCGGCGCCGAGGAGGCTCGCGGCCTGCCGCAGGGCGTCGTCGTCGGCCGGACCGCTCAGCGCGTAGGCTGTGTCGCCCGCATTCCACGAGAGGACGTCGCCGTCCTCCGAGCCGGTGAGCGTCGCCGGGCCGCCCCGGATGCCGCGGGTCGCGAACAGCGACGCCTCGCCGTAGCGCCCGGCCTCCAGGGCGATCTCGATGCCGGTGCCGTGCCGGGCGGGGAAGATCTGGATGTCGCGCACCCGCCAGCCGTCCGGAAGCGCCGGAAGGTCGATCCCCGTGACGGTCCGGAGACGCGCCCGGTCGTAGTCGGGGCTGTCGCCCTGGGTGGCGATGCTCTTGCGCAGCTGGGCGACGGCGCGGGCCTGCCTGGCATCCGCGATCAGCGCGGGGTCCGGCGTCGCCGCCAGGGTGTCGGGGATGCCGAAGCGGCCGATCTCGTCGTGGGCGAGCCAGCCGGCGCCGACGAGCACCGCGATGGCCGCGGCCCGCTTCAGGCGCGAGGCGACCCGGCGCCAGCGCAGGTTCCGGTCGAAGCGGCGCGCGAGGACGAGGTTCCGGTCCGGCCCGGGACCCAGCACGCGGTCGAAGCAGGCCCGCAGGGCGTCGCGGTCGTGCATCTCGGCCATCACCCGGGCCGCGGCCTCGGGATTGTTGGCCAGATGGGCCTCGACCTCGAGGCGGCGCATCGGGTCGATCTGCCCGTCGACGAAGGCGATGAGATCGTCGTCCGTGATCGGATCCATCATCGTGACATCCTCGAATCCAGCGTGCCCTGGAGGCGATCCGCCGGCTCCAGTCGTTCCGTCCATGCCGGCGCCGCGCGGCGCCGGCCCGATCTCAGGCCTCCCCGGCCGCGCGGCGGAGGGGCCACGCGGCCCGGCTCCGCGGCTCGTCGGACACGACGAGCCTGAGGGTTGAGGGCGGCCCGCGCCGCGTCTCCGGCGCTCTGGGGGCGGGGTCGGCATCGCCGGCCGGCCGGTCCGCCCGGCCGCCCTCCTCGAAGGCCCGCAGCGCCGCCCGGCCGCGGCCGAGACGAGACATCAGCGTGCCGATCGGGATGCCGAGAACGGCGGCGGCATCGGCGTAGGCCATGCCTTCCAGGGTGACGAGGTGGAGCGCGGCGCGCTGCTCCTCGGGCAGGGTCAGGAAGGCCTGCCGGATCTGTGCGAGGCGCACCTGCCCCTCCTGGGCCGGCGGCGCCGTGTCCTCGGCCATCCGCACCAGCGTGTCGGCGTGGCGCGCCTCGACCTGCCGGCGGCGCTGCTCGTCGATGAAGGCGTTGTGCAGCACCGTCATCATCCAGGTGCGCAGATTGGTGTTCGGGCGCAGGGAATGCTGCATCTCCAGCGCGCGCACCAGGGTGTCGTGCACGAGATCGTCGGCCCGCAACGCGTCGCGGGTGAGCGATCTGGCATAGCGCCGCAGGGGCACCAGCAAGTCGATGATGTCCGCGCGATTCTGCTTGTCCGATGTCATAGGGTGTGAACGCGGGGGCGCCGCCCTTTAATCCCGCGTCCCGACTTGGCCGCCGCTCAGGCCCGATCGAGGGCGGCGGCGATGCCTGAGATCATCCGCGGATCCGTGGGCTCGACCTGCGTGGCGAAGGTCGCCGCGAGGGTGCCGTCGCGGGCGATCAGGTACTTGTGGAAGTTCCAGCGCGGCGTCTCCCCCGGCCGCTCCGCGGCGGCCCAGCGGTAGAAGGGATGGGCCAGCGGCATCTTCACATGCGTCTTGGCCGTCAGCGGGAAGGTCACGCCGTGATTCTTCCGGGCGGCCTCCGCGATGGCGGGGCCATCCAGCGGCTCCTGGTTGCCGAAATCCGGCGAGGGCACCCCGAGCACGGTGAGGCCGCGATCGTGGAAGCGGGTCCAGAGGGTCTGGAGCCCGGCGAGCTGCCCGGCATAGCCGCAGGCCGTGGCGGTGTTGACCACCAGGAGGGGCTTGCCCGCGTAGGCCGAGAGCGGCATCGGGCCGCCCTCCGGAGTCTCGAAGGAGAAATCCGTGGCCCGCGCGGCCTCGGCGGCGCGGGCGGTTCCGGCCAGGCCGGCGCCGATCAGGATCAGGGCCTCGCGGCGCAGCATCGTCATGGCGTCGACCTCGTCAGCCGGATCGGGCGTACGGGCGCCCGCGCGTCAACACGCCGGGGCCCCCGTCGTTTCACCGGACGGGACGGTCGATTCGACGCAGGGCCGACCGGGGTGGGCGTCCGAAGCGCCCCGCGGCGGCCTCAGGCCGCCCGGACCGTGTCGAGGAAGCAGCGCATCTCGGCGTCGAGCTGCCCGGCCTGACCCGACAGGTCGGAGGCCGCGTGAAGCACCTGCGCGGCGGCGGTCCCCGCCCCGCCCGCGGAGCGCGCGACGGCGGCGATGTTCGACGTGACGGCCCCGGTCCCGAGCGCCGCCTGCCCGACGTTCCGGACGATCTCCTGGGTCGCCGAGCCCTGCTCCTCGACCGCGGCGGCGATCCCGCTGGACACCGCGCTGATCTCGTTGATGCGGGCGACGACCGCGGCGATCGCCTCGAACGCGTCTCCGGTCCAGGACTGAATCTCGCCGATCTGCCGCGCGACCTCCTCGGTGGCCCGGGCGGTCTGGCCGGCCAGCTCCTTGACCTCCGTGGCGACGACGGCGAAGCCCCGCCCCGCCTCGCCCGCGCGGGCCGCCTCGATGGTGGCGTTCAGGGCCAGGAGGTTCGTCTGCGCGGCGATGCCCGAGATGAGGCCGACCACGTCGCCGATCCGCATCGCACGCTCGCGCAGGCTGCGCATCAGCTCCGAGGACTTCCCGGCTTCGGAGACGGCCGTGTCGGCGAAGCCGGCGGCCGTCTGCACCTGGCGGCCGATCTCGTCGACGGTGGTGCCGAGTTCCTCGGCGGCGGCCGCCACCGTGTTGACGTTCGAGGCCGCCTGCTCGGCCGCCGCCGCCACCGCGGTCGACTGGTCCGCCGTCTCGGTCGCGGCGGCGCTCATGCGCACGGCGGTGGCTTGCAGCTCGGCCGCCGCCGCCGAGACGGCGCGCACCACGCCCCCGACCGCGGCCTCGAAGCTGCCGGCCATCTCGGACATCGCGGACTTGCGCTGCGCTTCGAGGGCGGTGCGCGCCTGCGCCGCCTCCGCCTCCAGGGTCGCGGCCCGGACGAGGCCGTCCCGGAAGACCCGCACCGAATCGGCCATCGCGCCGATCTCGTCGCCGCGCCCGGCCCCCGGCACCGCGGTCTCGAGGTCGCTGGCGGCCATCCGGCTCATCGCGGCCGTGATGGCGCGGATCGGCTTGGCGATGCCGAGTTGCAGGAGCGTCAGTCCGATCAGGCCGATGCCCGCCATCACCGCGAGCCCGGTCAGGCTCGCGGAACGCGTCGTGGCGATGGCCGCGGAAGCGGCGTCGGCCCGGTCCCGCATCAGCGCGCCCTCGGTCCGGGCGATCTCGGCCGTCCTCGCGCGGATCTGGTCCATGATGTCCTTGCCGACCCCCGAGATCATGATCCGGCGGGCCTCTTCCCGGGTCGCTGCATCGCCCATCAGGGCGATCTCGCGATCCGCGAACGCGCCCCCCCACTGGTCCGCCAGGGCCTTGAGGTCCGCGAGGCGCGCCTGCTGCACGGAGTTGTCCGCCGTCAGCCGCCGCGCCTCCGTCCAGGCCTCCGCGAACGCGTCACGCCCGGCCGCCTCGGGCTCGAGGAAACGCGGCTCCGCGGAGAGCAGGTAGCCGCGCAGGCCGGTTTCCCGGTTGACGATCGCGAGGTTCATCCGGTCGACCTGCGCCTGCAGGGCCTGCGAGTGATCGATCCAGTTCTGTGCCTCGCGGATCTCGTCGATGTTCCGCAAGGTTATCGCGGCGACGATCACCGTCACGGCGAGCATCGCGCCGATCGCGAGGGCGATCTTGATGCTGATTCTGTAATCGGACAACCGCAACGCCATGGCCCACATCTCCGATGCGGGCCGGAAAGACGTTCCGGCCCGGTCCCACCATCGGATCAGACCTATTGATGTTTTGTGAAACTCAAGGGCGCGCCCCTGAAATAAACCTTACGTAAAAGCGCACGACACGCGAATGCGGAGCAGCGGAAAATCTGTCTTCGTTAAAATCTTTGGCGGAACAGCTTCGATCGGCCGGTCATCGAGTAGCCAACACCGTGTCCGCCATCGCCCTCTTCTACTGATAGGTCTGCTGCAGATCGATCGTGCAATCCCGGCCGACCCGCGCGTAGGTGTCCGCCAGCCAGGCCTGCGCGGCGGCGCGCCCCTTGTCCCGCAGGCGCTTGAACACGGTCCAGCGGGCGTCGAGCTTGGAGGCGGCGTTGTAATCCTCCAGCGCGTCGGTGCCGTCGATCCGGTGCACCAGGACCCGGCGGTACTGCCCCTGGCCGAGGACTCCTTCCTCGATCAGCCCGTCGAGGAAGTCGATCGCCCGCAATTCCCGCATCAGGTTGGCGTTGAAGGTGATCTCGTTGAGCCGGTCGCGGATCTCGCTCTCCGTGCGCGGGGTCTCGCGCCGCTCGACCGGGTTGATCTGCACGAGGAGGATGTCGCGGGTCTGGGCGCCGCGGTGCAGAGGATAGAGCGGCGGATTGCCGAGATAGCCGCCGTCCCAGTAGGGCACGCCGTCGATCTCCACCGCCTGGAAGACGGTCGGCAGGCAGGCGGACGCCATGAGGTGGTCGACGGTGAGGCGCTCGCGCTCGAAGACCGCGAGCTTGCCGGTCCAGACGTTGGTGGCCGAGACGAACAGGCCCGCCGTATCCGCCGCGCGCAGGCGCTCGAAATCCACCTGCTCGGCCAGCGCCCTGCGCAGCGGATTGATGTTGAGCGGATTCGACACGTAGGGGCTGGGCGCCAGCATCTTGGCCCAGAACTCGGCCACCGGATTGCCCTTCCACAGGTTGAACAGGCCGCTGACGAGGTTGCGCTGGGTCGGCCCGAGGTCGCCGTCGAGGCTCACCTCCCGCCAGAAGCGCTCCAGGCCCTCGCGGGCGCCGTCCGGGCCGCCCTTCAGCCAGCCATCCACCAGGACGACGGCGTTCATCGCCCCCGCGCTCGCACCGGTCACCGCCTCGAAGCCGAGGCGGCCGTCCTCGATCAGGGCATCCAGCACGCCCCAGGTGAAGGCGCCGTGGGCGCCGCCGCCCTGGAGCGCCAGGGCCACCGGCTTCTCGGCGGCGGGTCCGGCCAGCATGGGCCCCCGGCTGCGCGCCGGCTGCGCCTCGATCGCGTCCGAGACGGGCGTCCCGGGCACGGCGGTGGCGGGATTGTGCGGCTCGACGCCGCCGGACTGCTCGCTCATATGGGCCTCCTGATCAGGGCCCTTAGGTGGGATGTTGCGGTGCAGCATCAACCGCTCGCCAGGGTTTCGGCCGCCGCGGGCCGCGGCCCGAACCGAGCGAATCGGCAACAGAGGCGCAGGAAAGCGCGCCGCCGTCCCCGGCGGAGGCCGTGCGCGTGCCCGGCAAACTCGACATCCGCGCCCGGATACGACATGACAGCCGCGATGCTGTCATGCGCGATGCTGTCCTGCGTGGCGCCGGCTTGACGCGGCGCCGTGTCGTCCGCAGCTAATCCATGACAGCCCCGAAGTTCCGGCGAGTCGTGTCCCCGGGACAGGTCCGGCAGCCGTCACGGCTGCGGCATCCCGCGAGACGCGCACGCGAAGGTCCACGATGGAAGTCATGGAAGCCACCCGCTCCGAAATCCCCGCCGAGAACCCGCTGGCAAGCGGCCCGGAGATCGCCGGCCCGGCCCCGCGCCACCGCACGGTCGGCGTCACGGTCGGCGAGGGCGAGGGCGCGGTCATGGTCGGGGGCGGCGCACCGATCGTCGTCCAGTCGATGACCAACACCGACACGGCCGACATCGACGCGACCGTGGCACAGGTGGCCCAGCTCGCCCGCGTCGGCTCGGAGCTGGTGCGGATCACCGTCGACCGCGACGAGGCGGCCGCCGCCGTGCCGAAGATCCGCGAGCGCCTGGACCGGATCGGCGTCCACGTGCCGCTGGTGGGCGACTTCCACTACATCGGGCACAAGCTGCTCGCCGACCACCCGGCCTGCGCCGAGGCGCTGGCCAAGTACCGGATCAATCCCGGCAACGTCGGCTTCAAGGACAAGAAGGACACGCAGTTCTCGGCGATCATCGAGCAGGCGATCAAGCACAACAAGACCGTGCGGATCGGCGCCAACTGGGGTTCGCTGGACGGCGAGCTGCTCACCCACCTGATGG
Source organism: Methylobacterium longum (assembly GCF_022179385.1). Classification (GTDB taxonomy): domain Bacteria; phylum Pseudomonadota; class Alphaproteobacteria; order Rhizobiales; family Beijerinckiaceae; genus Methylobacterium; species Methylobacterium longum. The sequence continues at coordinate 86,140 of NZ_BPQS01000008.1, forward strand.
ACGAGAACGCCCGGGCCCCGCGGCCGATCGATGCCCGCGCGGTGATGCGCGAGGCGATGGTCCGCTCGGCGATCAGCTCGGCCGACCGCGCCGTGGAACTCGGCCTGCCGCAGAACAAGATCATCCTCTCGGCCAAGGTCTCGGCCGTGCAGGACCTGATCGCCGTCTACCGCGAGGTGGCGCGCCGCTCGGATTACGCGATCCATCTCGGCCTCACCGAGGCCGGCATGGGCTCGAAGGGTCTGGTGGCCGCCTCGGCCGCCATCGGCGTGCTCCTCCAAGAGGGCATCGGCGACACGATCCGCTACTCGCTCACCCCGGAGCCGGGCGGCGACCGGAGCGTCGAGGTGAAGGCCAGCCAGGAACTCCTGCAGACGATGGGGTTCCGTACCTTCGTGCCGATGGTGGCGGCCTGCCCGGGCTGCGGCCGCACGACCTCGACGACCTTCCAGGAGCTGGCCCGCGACATCCAGAACTGGATCGTCACGTCCATGCCGGAGTGGAAGAAGACCTATCCGGGCGTCGAGGGGCTGAACGTCGCCGTGATGGGCTGCATCGTGAACGGCCCGGGCGAATCGAAGCATGCCGATATCGGCATCTCGCTGCCCGGCACCGGCGAGACCCCGACCGCCCCGGTCTTCATCGACGGCAAGAAGGCGATGACGCTCCGCGGCCCGACGCTGGCCAAGGACTTCGAGACGATCGTGATCGACTACATCGCGCGCCGGTTCGGCCAGGGCGGGACGCGCACGGCCGCGGAGTGAGGCGCGCATAGCCCCTCATCCGCCGCGGGGGCGGGAACGCGCGCCGCGCGCCCGCACCCTCGATCCATCCCCGCGTCGATCGACCTCCCTGCGCCGAGACCCAGCTCCGCGCTCTTCGCATCTGCACACGGTTTCCGCCCGCACGAGGGCGTGATAGCAAGGCGCCACGATCCCGTGAGCGGTCGGCCCGGTGGCCGACCCGCGCGGTTCGGCGGAGTCTTCGCGTTTTCTGCCCGGCCCCGACCGGCCCCTGAGCCGAACCGCGAAGCGCCGGCCACGCCCGAGCGTCCGACATTCCATGAGCCAGACCTTCGCACCCGGCGTAGCAGCCCAGCCCGCGCCCGCAGCGTCCGACCCCGCGCGCCAGGTCGCCCCGGCGGCCGAGGGCGAGGGTCCCGTTCAGGGCCCGGCGCCCGCCGGCACCCTCGATGCGCCCGAGAAGGCGGAGACCCGCCACGGCCCTGCCGGCTTCTGGACGCTGCTGGTCGGCTCCGTCGGCGTCGTCTACGGCGACATCGGCACGAGCCCGCTCTACGCGTTCCGCGAGGCGCTGGTCCCGGCCCGGACCGACGGCATCCTGCTCCCCGAGGAGGTGATCGGCACGGTCTCGCTGATCCTCTGGGCGCTCTTCATGATCGTGACGGTGAAGTACGTCGCGATCCTGCTGCGCATGGACAACAACGGCGAGGGTGGGATCCTCTCGCTGATGGCGCTCGCCCGGAAGGCGCTCGGCGGCTCGCGCATCGTGTTCATGCTGGGACTGCTCGGCGCCTCGCTGTTCTACGGTGACGCGGTGATCACGCCGGCGATCTCGGTGCTGTCGGCGGTGGAGGGCCTCAAGCTCGTCACCCCCGCCCTCGACGACTACGTCCTGCCGATCACCGTGGTGATCATCGTCGCCCTGTTCCTCGTGCAGAACCGCGGCACCGCCAAGGTCGCGGCCTTCTTCGGGCCGATGACCATCGTGTGGTTCCTGGCCATGGCGCTGGCGGCCCTGCCGCACATCGCCCTCCATCCGGAGGTGTTCCGCGCGGTCAATCCCATGCACGCGGTGGTCTACCTGCTGGGCCACGGCACAGGGGCGCTGGTGGCTCTGGGCGCCGTGTTCCTGGCGGTGACCGGAGCCGAGGCCCTGTTCGCCGATCTCGGGCATTTCGGCCGCAAGCCGATCCAGGTGGCGTGGGTCTGCCTCGTCTTCCCGGCGCTCGCCCTCAACTATCTGGGCCAGGCGGCCCTGGTGCTGGAGAAGCCCGACACCGCCGATCCATTCTTCCAACTGGTGCCGGCCTGGGGCCTGCTGCCGATGGTGGTGCTGGCCACGCTCGCCACCGTGGTGGCGAGCCAGGCGGTGATCACCGGCGCCTTCTCGCTGTCCCGGCAGGCGATCCAGCTCGGCCTGCTGCCGCGGCTGGAGATCCGCCACACCTCCGAGTCCCACGCCGGCCAGATCTACCTGCCGCAGATCAATTCGCTGCTGATGATCGGCGTCGTGCTGCTGGCGGTGCTGTTCAAGACCTCGTCGTCGCTGGCCTCGGCCTACGGCATCGCGGTGACCGGCACGATGCTGCTCACCGCCTCCATGACCTTCCTGGTGATCTGGCGGATGTGGCGCTGGTCGCCGATCGCGGCGGCGGCCGTGATGCTGCCCTTCATCGTGCTCGAGTTCCTGTTCCTGCTCTCCAACCTGATCAAGGTGGTGGAGGGGGGCTACGTGCCGCTGCTGCTCGCGGGCGGCCTCGTCATCCTGATGTGGACCTGGGTGCGGGGCGTCACGATCCTGTTCAACAAGACCCGCAAGACCGACGTGCCGCTCGTGGAGCTGGTCGGCATGCTGGAGAAGAGCCCGCCCCACCACGTGCGCGGCACCGCGGTGTTCCTGACGAGCGATCCCGAGATCGCCCCGGCGGCGCTCCTGCACAACCTCAAGCACAACAAGGTGCTGCACGAGAAGAACGTGATCCTCACCGTCGAGACGGTGGACACGCCCCGCTCCAACGAGGCCGACAAGGTGCGGATCGAGCCGGTGGGCCCGCATTTCTACAAGGTCGTGATGAAGTTCGGCTACATGGAGACGCCGAACATTCCGAAGACGCTGGTGCTGCTGCGCCGCCAGGGCTTCAAGTTCGACATCATGGCGACGTCGTTCTTCCTGTCGCGCCGCTCGATCCGGCCGGCGGCCCATTCGGGCATGCCGCTCTGGCAGGACCGGATCTTCATCACGCTGGCCAAGAACGCCAACGACGCCACGGACTTCTTCCAGATCCCCACCGGGCGGGTGGTGGAGGTCGGGACGCAGGTGACCGTATAGGTGGGCGAATTGGGTGACACACGGTAAACCCAATCGATATTCCAGGTCGACGCCAAACTTTTACCAGCAAGGATCACATAGACGACCAATATCCCGAGAATGTTACTCCAAATTTACATCTTGTCTCTGCGCTTGAGTCCAGGTTGCGTCCAGGCAACATTGCGACCTACTGTCTGCGAGGCCGCCAAACGATTCCTCGCAACTACGCGAGGTTGAGCCATGGTGATCGCGGAGCGATCTCTGTCGATAGAGGACGGATCCGAGCCCAAGGCGTGCAAGATTACGATGCACGCACCTGAAGACACGGACGGGATTTGGATCTGCCGCTATACGATTGAATGGCCGACCGCTCCGGAAGAGAGCTTCGGCGCTGGCGTGGACACCTTTCAAGCGCTCCACCTCACGCTCCAGAAAATCGGCATCACTCTTTATGCGAGCGCCTATCACAAGGCAGGCATCTTGGTGTTCGACAAGCCCGGGAGAGGCTACGGCTTCCCCATGCCGAAGAACGGGCGCTATCTTCTGATCGGGGACGACAAGATCTTCGACGGGTGAGCGCCGGACCCGGGTGCCGGCGGGTCGACACCGTCGCGGACCGTGAGGCAGCGCGGGCGAAAGGCCGCCGAAGCCGCGGCACCGCTCCTCCCTCAGACCGGGATCCGGGCCTGTGCTCGGCAGGTTGATCTTGCAACGCTCGACGGCACGGCTCGAAAGGCCGCGCCGGCCGAGCGGACACGATCTCTGGTCGTTCCCACGGCCGCTCACTTCATGTGCGCCGCCGCACGCGGCATGACCTGAGCGCAACCAAGCGAGGATGACCGGCCCTGTCCGTGCGTTGCGCCCGGGACGGGGCCTGTTTTAGAATATTTATTATTCTGAGCTTGAGCGTTGGCCTGGCGGTCCTCCCCGCATCGGCACGCGTGACCCGGCCATGCCGGCCTTGGCCTTAGGGCCCGGCTCGGACCCGACTGATCGCCGCTCCGGCGCCGCCAGACAGGACGCATCGATGATCAAACTCACCGTGAACGGGGCTGCGCGCAGCTTCGACGGCGACCCCGACATGCCGCTGCTGTGGTACCTGCGGGACGAGCTTGGGCTCACCGGCACCAAGTTCGGCTGCGGCGTCTCGCTCTGCGGCGCCTGCACCATCCATCTCGGCGGCGCGGCGACCCGCGCCTGCATCACGCCGGTCTCGGCCGCCGCCGGCCAGGAGGTCGTCACCATCGAGGGGCTGTCGCCGGACGGCAACCACCCCGTGCAGGTGGCGTGGCGCGACCAGAACGTCGCCCAGTGCGGCTTCTGCCAGTGCGGCCAGATCATGCAGGCCGCCGCCCTGCTCAAGGACACGCCCAAGCCCACCGATGACGACATCGACACCACGATGAGCGGCAACATCTGCCGCTGCGGCACCTACCCGCGCATCCGCACCGCGATCCATCAGGCCGCCGGCCAGACGGCGCCCGCCACCAAGGGAGAGCGCCTGTGATTCACGACGCCAAGCTGACCGCTGAGTTCACCAAGACCAAGCCGACCCTCGACAATGTCAGCCGTCGCGGCATCCTCGGCGGCGCCGGCGCCCTGGTGCTGGCCCTCTCGCTGCGTCCCGCCCGGGCCGACGAGACCCAGACCCAGGAGCAGAAGGAGCAGAAATTCGGCGCCGACGGCATGCCGCACGGCTGGCGGGACGACCCGAAGGTCTTCGTCGCGATCGCGCCGGACGGGACCGTCACGGTGACCAACCACCGCTCCGACATGGGCCAGGGTATCCGCACCTCGGTGGCCTTCACGGTCGCCGACGAGCTGGAGGCCGACTGGTCGAAGGTGAAGGTGGTCCAGGCCTGGGGCGACGAGACCCGCTTCGGCAACCAGGACACGGACGGCTCGCGCTCGACCCGCCACTTCTTCCAGCACTTCCGCCACGCCGGCGCCGCCGCGCGGCTGATGCTGATCCAGGCCGCCGCCAAGCAGTGGGGCGTGCCGGCCTCCGAGGTCACGGCCGTCAACCACACGCTGACTCACGCCAAGTCGGGCCGCACCCTCGGCTACGGCGCGGTCGCCAAGGCCGCCGCCGAGCTGCCGGTGCCCACCGACGTCAAGCTGAAGGACCCGAAGGACTTCCGCTACATCGGCACCGGCAAGGTCGGGCTGATCGATAATTTCGACATCACCACCGGCAAGGCCGTCTACGGCCTCGACACCAAGCTCGACGGGATGCTGTACGCGGTCGTCGCGCGCCCGGCCGTCTACGGCGGCAAGGTGAAGTCGTTCGACGACAGCGAGGCCAAGAAGGTCCCGGGCGTCGTCAAGATCTTCAAGATCGACGGCGGCGAGATCCCGTCCGAGTTCATGCCGCTCGGCGGCGTCGCGGTGGTGGCCAAGAACACGTGGTCGGCCATGAAGGCGCGCGACGCCCTCAAGATCACCTGGGACGACGGCCCGAACGCCGGCTACGACACCGACGCGTTCCGCAAGGAGCTGGAGGCCGCGGCCCGCAAGCCCGGCAAGGTCGTGCGCACGCAGGGCGACGTCGACGGCGCGATGGCCAAGGCCAAGACCAAGCTCGAGGCCGAGTACTTCGTGCCCCACCTCGCCCAGGCGCCGATGGAGCCCCCGGCCGCGGTGGCCCGCGTGAAGGACGGGTTCTGCGAGGCCTGGGCCTGCGTCCAGGGTCCGCAGGCGGCCAACGACCGCCTGATGAAGGCGCTCAAGCTCCCCGACGACAAGGTCAAGGTGAACGTCACGCTGCTCGGCGGCGGCTTCGGGCGCAAGTCCAAGCCCGACTACGTGGTCGAGGCGGCGCTCTGCTCGCAGGCCGTCGGCGGCGCGCCGGTGAAGCTCGCCTGGACCCGCGAGGACGACCTCCACCACGGCTTCTTCCACACGATCTCGGTGGAGCACCTGGAGGCCGGCCTCGACGAGAAGGGCCTGCCGGTGGCGTGGCTGCACCGCTCGGTGGCGCCGACGATCGGCTCGATCTTCGCGCCCGATCCGAAGCACGAGCTGCCGTTCGAGCTCGGGATGGGGCTGGTCAACACGCCGTTCAACATCCCGAACCTGCGGCTGGAGAACCCCGAGGCCGCCGCCCATGTCCGCATCGGCTGGTTCCGCTCGGTGTCGAACATCCCGCACGCCTTCGCGATCCAGTCCTTCGTGTCGGAGTTGGCCCACGCCGCCGGCCGCGAGCCGAAGGAGTACCTGCTGGAGCTGATCGGCCCCGACCGGAAGATCAGCCCGACCGAGATCGGCGACGTCTGGAACTACGGCGAGGACCCGAAGCGCTACCCGATCGACACCGGCCGCCTGCGCGGCGTCATCGAGACGGCCGCCAAGGGCGCGGGCTGGGGCCGGCAGATGCCCAAGGGCGCCGGCCTCGGCATCGCCGGCCACTACAGCTTCGTCACCTACACGGCGGTCGCGGCCGAGGTGGAGGTCGACGACAAGGGCCAGGTGAAGGTGAAGGCGATCGACATCGCGGTCGATTGCGGGCCGCAGGTGAACCCGGAGCGCATCCGTTCGCAGATGGAGGGCGCGGTGGTCATGGGGATGGGGCTCGCCCTCACCTCCGAGATCACCTTCAAGCAGGGCCGGGCGGTGCAGAACAACTTCGACGGCTACGAGGTCCTCCGGATCGACGCCGCCCCGAAGCTGGTCCGCGTGCATCTCGTGCCGACCGGATCCTATGACGGGCCGCTCGGCGGCGTCGGCGAGCCCGGCGTGCCGCCGGTGGCGCCGGCGATCGCCAACGCGATCTTCGCGGCCACCGGCCGGCGGGTCCGGCAATTGCCGATCCGCGATCAGCTGAGCGCCTGAACCGTCGCCGAGCGCGATGCGTTGGGGCCGTGGGGGAACCCGCGGCCCCATTCTCTTGGAAAGTACCCGACCCGATGATGCGTCCCGCCCTGACCGCCTGCCTGACCCTGATCCTGACGGCGGCCCCCGCCCTCGCCTCGCCCTGCGGCGACCGGATCGACAGCGTGTCGAAGCGCGTCCAGTCCGAGGTGAGCCAGTCGATCTCTGCCAATACCAGCGGCCAGGGCAACGCCGCCAAGCGCGGCGGTGAGGGGATCACCGGTACGGAGGGCCAGCGGGACAAGGAATCCCCCGAGGCGCCGCCGGAGAAGTCGGCCCAGGCCGGCCAGGGGGCCGACGCCGCCCAGCAGGCGAAGGTCGCCCTGGAGGAGGCGCGCACCGCGGATTCGAAGGGCGACGCGAACGGCTGCGAGGCGGCGCTCACCCGCGCCGAGCAGCAGTTGAAGAAGGCGCCGTGAGGGCCCGGGGGAACCCGCCGAAGGCTTCGCAAGTGCGGCTCGACATCCCCGTTGATCCAACGGGCACCTCGTCCTGAGGCGCCGCGAGCGGTGCGGTGGCCGCGCAGGAGCCCTCCCTCGAGACCCGCGGACGCGGTCACCTCAGGATGAGGCGGGGGCCTCCACGACGTCCTGCCGGGCTTGCCGCCCCTACCGCCCCAGGGCGCTGATCTCGATCACGAATTTCCGCCGCAACGCCCGCGAGAAGTCGCCGTAGCCGGCCGCGGCCAGCAGGAACGCCCCCGGGCCGCCGATGACGTGGGCGCGGTACCATTGCTCCAGGCTCGTGCGCTCCTGCGGCAGCGGCGTCGGGAGCAGGCCGTAGCCCGGCGCCCGGTAGGCGCCCGCCCCGACCACGTCGTTCTCGCCCGGCACCAGGATCGGCAGGCCGTTGATCGTCGCGCCGGTGGCGAGCAGCGCCGCGTGCGCCTCCGCGAGGCTGCCGGCATCGGTGCAGTTGTCGATCCCGTCGCCCGAGACGTCGACCACGACGCGCTCGGCCGGGACCGGCAGCGCCGGCAGCACGCCGGCCGCGACCGTCCGAAACATCTGGCCGAGGCAGGTGAACTCGCCGGCCTGCCGGGGCGTGGCTCGCACCAGGGCCGCGGCGGCCGCGGCGTCGGCCCGGCTGGCGATCCGCCGCCAGCCGACCGCGAGGTCGGCCCGGTCCGCCCAGGTGACCATGGCGAACAGGATCCCGCCCGGAGTGCCGGTGATCGCGCCGATCACCGACGGGTCCTCCAGGGCCTCGGCGATGCCCTCCATCTGCAGGCGGAAGCGGGCATCGTCGACGGATTGCGAGACGTCGACCGCGACGACCAGCGCGGTGGCGACGCTCTCCGGCGCGGCGGCGGCGGGCAGGCCGGGGAGCAGGGCGAGCCACAGGGCACTGGCCGCGCGCATCACGCCGCCGCGGAGGCGTCCCGAACCCGTCCGCATCGTCGGCATCGGCGCCCCCGGTCCCCGCGGCCGGAGGACGGGCGCGTGACCCGTTAGGGCATGTTTCCCGGCCGGGCGAAACCGGCCTTTTCGGGGGAGTCCCGGCCGCGGCGAGACCGCGGCGGGGGGGTGGCGGGACCCGGGTGTCGCGCCCGGGCCCGGCGCGGGAACCGTCCCCGGCGGCGGTACCGCTCGTCTCGGGGAAGCGCCTCCCGGCTCCGTCTCGGCGCGCCCCGCGGGACGCCGGATCGCCGCCCTCAGGCGGCGGCGGCGGCCAGCGCGTGGCGGTGGCCGTTCAGGCCGGCGCAGAGGTCGTCGATCTCGGTGAGATCCAGGGCGTTGCCGGTCTGCCCGGCAATCGTATCGATCAGGTGGTCCTGGCGTGGGTCGAACGGATGTCCCTGCATCCGGTAGAACTGGTAATAGCGCAACGCCGCCAGAACGGTGTCACGCTCGCGGTCGGTTACGGTGAAGTTCTGCATGGGTCGTAGCTTCCCCTTGTGGCTTCAACGAACGCTCAGGAGGGCCGCGACGCCGAGCCCGAGCTTGGCCGTTGTAACCGGTGGGTAACGGTCCGACCAGTTCTTGACAGGTCGCGCGGATGTGATTCGCCGCCGTTGAGACTGGGGTCCTCGTCGGAGAATCCCGGCCTCCCGCCGGGCCCGTCGGGGTCGCCGAGCCGGCGCGGCTGGCCCGGCGGTCACAGCCCGAGATCCGCGAGGTAGCGCGGCAGAGCGGTGCTCGCCGGCCCGTAGCGGGCGTCGTCGAAGGCGTCGGCGGTGTCGGACGGCTCCAGGTTGATCTCGCAGGTCGGGATGCCCCGCGCCCGGGCCTGCCGCACGTAGCCGGCCGCCGGGTAGACCGCCCCGGAGGTGCCCGCCGCCACGAAGAGGTCGGCCTCCGCGAGCGCCGCCTCGATCGCGTCGAGGTGCATCGGCATCTCGCCGAACCAGACAACGTCCGGCCGCATCCGGCCTCCGGTACCGCAGGCGGGGCATCGGTCCGCCCGGCCCAGATCCGCGCGCCAGGGCGTGACGGCGCGGCAGGCGCAGCAGCGCGCCTTGAGCAGTTCGCCGTGCATGTGGGTCACCGCCCGCGAGCCGGCCCGCTCGTGCAGGTCGTCGACGTTCTGGGTGCACAGGAACAGCCGCCCGCCCCGGTCGGCGCAGCGCGCCTCGGCCTGGGCCAGGGCGACGTGCGCGATGTTGGGCTCGGCCGCGATCACGCCGCGGCGGCGGTGGTCGTAGAAGTCGAGGACCGTGTCGGGGTCGGCCGCGTAGGCCTCCGGGGTCGCGAGCTTCATGGGATCGAACCGCGCCCAGATCCCGCCGCGGTCCCGGAACGTGCCGAGCCCGCTCTCGGCCGAGACGCCGGCCCCGGTCAGCACGAAGATCGTCCGGGGATGTTTCGTCACGCGCGGCTCCTGCTCGCTCGAGATTGGCCGGACATGTCCGCTGGTCGGCGGCGGGATTTCTGTCGCGCTGCGTTCCGGCCGGGGATGCTGCGGCTCGCGTCACCGAGCGGGAGACAGGACATGTCCGATGTTGCGCTGCTGGTCATCGATGTCCAGGAATCCTTCCGGCGCAGGCCGTTCTGGACCGACGCCGATGTCCCGCTGCTGGCGGCGCGGGCCGGGCTCCTCGACGGCTACGCCGGCACCACCCACGAGGCCCGCTGCGCCCGCCTGGCGGCGCCCCGGGCCCGGGTTCCGGGGAACTGCGAGAGCGCCCCGCTCACCGACGCCGCGCTGCCGCCGGTCACGCCGCCGCGCTCGTCGCGCGGGAATCCGGATCACAGTTCACGGCGTCCGGGCGAAGGGGGAACATCCCGCGCCCGGGAGCGCCCGTGCCCGATCCGGGATCCCCTGGACCCGCGCGGCTGCGACCCGCGCGGCTGCCCGTGACCTCCTGCCGTGCCGACCGCGCCCGCCCGAATCGGCGCGAACCCTGCATCGGCCCGGCGCGCCCGACGGCGCGGAGGAGTGAGCGGCATGCCCGAGTTCGACCTTGCCATCCGCGGCGGCACGGTGGTCACGGCGAGCGACACGGTGCGGGCCGATGTCGGCGTGCGCGGCGGCCGGATCGTCGCGGTGGCGGAAACCATCGCCGACGCCGCGCGGGTGATCGACGCCTCTGGCCTGCTGGTCCTGCCGGGCGGGATCGACAGCCACGTCCACATCGCCCAGGAATCCGGCCCCGGCATCGTCATGGCGGACGATTTCGCCAGCGCCACCCGGGCGGCGGCGGCGGGCGGCAACACCTGCGTGATGCCCTTCGCGGTCCAGCCCCGGGGCGGCTCGCTGCGCGGGGCGGTCGACGCCTACCGGGCCAGGGCCGAGGGCCAGTGCCACGTCGACGTGGCGATCCACATGATTATCTCGGACCCGACCGAGGCGGTGCTCGGCCAGGAGCTGCCGGCCTTGGTGGCCGACGGCTACACCTCGTTCAAGGTCTTCATGACCTACGACGACCTCGTCCTGAACGACCGCCAGCTTCTCGACGTGTTCCACGTCGCCCGGCGGCAGGGCGCCCGCGTGATGGTCCATGCCGAGGGCTACGACGCGATCCGCTACCTGAGCGACCGCCTGGAGCGGGCGGGCGAGACGGCGCCCTACGGCCACGCCCTGTCGCGTCCCGAGGTGGTCGAGCGGGAGGCCGCCCACCGGGCGATCAGCCACGCCGAGCTGATCGACCTGCCCATCGTGATCGTCCACGTCTCGGGCCGCGAGGCCACCGAGCAGATCGCCTGGGCGCAGGCGCGGGGCCTGAAGATCCGGGCCGAGACCTGCCCGCAATACCTCACCCTCACGGCCGAGGACATGAAGGGGCTCGGCCCCGATGACGGCTCCTTCGACCCGATGGCGGGCGCGAAATACGTCTGCTCGCCGCCGACGCGGGACGTCGCGAGCCAGGCGGCGGTGTGGTCGGGAATCCGGCGCGGGATCTTCGACGTGGTCTCGTCCGACCATTGCCCGTTCCGCTACGACGACCCGCAGGGCAAGCTGAACCCGCGCGGAAGAACCTCCTTCCGCTGGATCCCGAACGGCATCCCCGGCATCGAGACGCGGCTGCCGGTGTTCTTCTCCGAAGGTGTCTCGACGGGGCGGATCAGCCTCAACCAGTTCGCCGCGCTGACCGCCACGAACCACGCCAAGCTGTACGGTCTCTATCCGCGGAAAGGCTCGATCGCCCCGGGCTTCGACGCCGACCTGACCCTGTGGGACCCGAACCGCCGCGAGACCATCCGCCAGGCGAACCTGCACCACGGCTCCGACTACACGCCCTGGGAGGGCTTTTCCGTCACCGGCTGGCCGGTGGTGACCATCGCGGGCGGGCAGGTGATCGCCGAGGACGGCCGGGTCCTATCCGAGCCGGGACGCGGGCGGGTGCTCGACCGGGCGGTCGATCCGGCCGAGCGGCGGGACGCTTGAGCGCCGCGCTGGCCCGCCGCTTGCCTGCAGCCTCCGGGGGGAGCACCGCATGGATGTCGAGCTGATCGGCCTGACCAAGCGCTACGGCGCGGCCATCGCGGTCGACGCTGTCGACCTGAAGGTGCCGTCCGGCGCCTATTGCTGCCTGCTCGGCCCCTCCGGCTGCGGCAAGACCACGACCCTGCGGATGATCGGCGGTCACGAGCGGGCCAGCGCGGGCGACGTGGTGATCGGCCCGAAGGCAGTGGGCGATGCGCCGCCAGCGGAACGCGGCACCGCCATGATGTTCCAGAGCTACGCGCTGTTCCCGCACCTCGACGCGCGCGACAACGTCGCCTTCAGCCTGAAGATGCGCGGCGTCGGCAAGGTGGAGCGCCGGGCCAAGGCCATGGCCATGCTCGGCCTCGTGCAGATGGACCACCTCGCCGGGCGCCTGCCGGCTCAGCTTTCCGGGGGGCAGCAGCAGCGCGTGGCACTCGCCCGCGCCCTCGTGACCGGCCCGAAGGTGCTGCTGCTCGACGAGCCGCTCTCGGCCCTCGACCCGTTCCTGCGGGTGCGGATGCGGGTGGAGCTGAAGCGGATCCAGACCGAGCTGGGGCTGACCTTCATCCACGTCACCCACAGCCAGGAGGAGGCGATGGCGCTCTCCGACCTCGTGGTGGTGATGAATGCCGGCCGGATCGAGCAGGCCGCGGACCCGCGTACCGTGTTCGAGCGGCCGGCCACCGCCTTCGTGGCCCGGTTCATCGGCGGCCACAACGTCATCCGGCGGCCCGACGGGCTGGTCGCCGTCCGCGCCGACCGGATGCGGCTCGGGGCCGAGGCCGGGCCGGCGGCGCTGGCGGCCCGGGTGGTGGCGGTCGAGTACCAGGGCACCAGCGTCCATGTCGGCCTCGACGCCGACGGGCTGGAGCGCGCCGCCGACAGCCCGGCCGCCCTCACGGCGATCCTCAGCGACGCCGCCTTCGCGGCCCGTCCCCTCCGCCCGGGCGACACGATCCCGGTGGGCTGGGACGCGACCGCCGCCCACCGCCTCGACGCGTAACGGAGACGACCATGGACCTGCCCGCGAAGGACCTGCCCTCGAAGCCGAGCCGGCGCACGCTCCTGCAGGGAGCCGCCGCGCTGGCCGCCACGCCGGTGACCGGCTTCCCGGCGGTGCACGCCGCCGAGCCCGTGACCCTGCGCTACCTCGGCACGGCAGTGAACCAGTCCGCCGACATCGCCAGGAAGGTGAAGGAGGATCTCGGCCTCACCATCGAGTACATACCGGTGGTGACCGACGAGGTGACCAAGCGCGCGGTCACCCAGCCGAACTCCTTCGACCTGATCGACGCCGAGTATTTCAGCCTCAAGAAGATCCTGCCCTCCGGCAACCTGCAGGGCATGGACGCCAAGCGGATCAAGCTCGCCGACAAGATCTCGTCCGTCTTCACCAAGGGGGAAGTGGCGGGAAAGCAGATCGGCGACCAGGGCACGGCACCCAGGAAGGTCTTCTACCTGGAGGGCCAGGAGTCGAAGAAGTTTGCCGGCGAACAGACCGGGTGGATCTCGCTGATCCCCACCGTCTACAACGCCGACACGCTCGGCATCCGGCCGGACCTGATCAAGGTCCCGGTGACGAGCTGGAAGGAGCTCCTCAACCCGGCCTTCAAGGGCCGCGCCTCGATCCTCAACATCCCGTCCATCGGCATCATGGACGCCGCCATGGTGGTGGAGGCGACCGGCGACTACACCTACGGCGACAAGGGCAACATGACGAAGCCCGAGATTGACCGCACCATCAAGGTGCTGATCGAGGCCAAGCGCGCCGGCCAGTTCCGCGCCTTCTGGCAGGATTTCAACGAATCCGTGAACCTGATGGCCTCGGGCGAGACGGTGATCCAGTCGATGTGGTCGCCCGCCGTCACCAAGGTCCGCGCGCAGGGCGTGCCCTGCACCTACCAGCCGCTCAAGGAGGGCTACCGGGCCTGGGCCTCGGGCTTCGGCATCCCGAAGACCCTGAGCGGCCGGAAGCTCGACGCCGCCTACGACTTCATCAACTGGTTCCTGTCCGGCTGGGCCGGGGCCTACCTCAACCGGCAGGGCTACTACTCGGCGGTGCTGGAGACCGCCAAGGATAACATGCAGCCCGACGAGTGGGCCTTCTGGATGGAGGGCAAGCCCGCCGAGAAGGACATCCTCGGTCCCGACGGCACCCTGATCGAGAGGGCCGGTGCCACCCGCGACGGCGGCTCCTTCGAACAGCGCATGGGCGCGGTCGCCTGCTGGAACGCCGTCATGGACGAGAACACCTACATGGTGCGCAAGTGGAACGAGTTCATCGCGGCGTGAGCGGGCCGCGCGCCGCCGCCGCCCCACCCTCCCCCCTCCGCGCGGGAGGGGATGCGTCGGCGCGCGGGGGGCGAACCCGATGACCGATCTCGCCCTGCCCGCCGCAGCCCCTGCCACGGTGGCCGCGACCCCGGTCGCGACGCCGCCGTGGCGGCGGCGCGCCCTCGCCTATCTCCAGGCCGCGCCGCTGACCCTCGTCTTCCTGATCTTCCTGGTGGTGCCGCTGGCGCTCACCGGGATCGTGTCGCTCTGGGAGTACAACGAGTACGAGATCATCCCGGCGCTCACCCTGCAGAACTACGCCGACCTGTTCGACGGCTGCCTGTCGGCCGACCTCTGCACCACGGTCCGCACCTATCTCTCGACCGTGAAGTTCGTCGCCCTGACCCTGGCCATCACCCTGCCGCTCGGCTTCGCCGTCGCGTATTTCCTGGCCTTCCACGTCCGTTCCGGCACGGTGCGGATGGGCCTGTTCCTGCTCTGCACGATCCCGTTCTGGACCTCGAACGTGATCCGCATGATCTCGTGGATCCCGCTGCTGGGGCGCAACGGCCTCGTCAACGACACGCTTCGCGGCCTGGGGCTGATCCGCGCGCCGATCGAGGGCCTGCTCTACTCCGACTTCGCGGTGGTGCTGGCCTTCGTGCACCTCGACACGGTGTTCATGATCGTGCCGATCTTCAACAGCCTCGCCCGCATCGACCGGCGGCTGATCGAGGCGGCGCGCGATGGCGGCGCGTCGAGCGCGCAGATCCTCCGGAACGTCGTGCTGCCCCTCGCCAAGCCCGGCATCGCCATCGGGGCGATCTTCGTGGTCACCCTGGTGATGGGCGACTTCGTCACCGTTGGCGTCATGGGGGGCCAGCAGATCGCCAGCGTCGGCAAGGTGATCCAGGTGCAGATGGCCTATCTGCAATTCCCGGCCGCCGCCGCCAACGCCATGGTGCTGCTGGCCGCCGTGCTGCTGATGATCCTGGGGCTCACCCGGATGATCGACCTGCGCCGGGAGCTCTAGCGATGGACCAGCCCCGCGGCCCCGCCTTCTACCTGCTGGGCGGAATCTTCGCGCTCTACGTCCTGTTCCTCTACGGGCCGACGCTGACCATCCTGGCCCTGAGCTTCCAGGGCCCGTCCGGCGGCCTGACCTTCCCGATGAACGGGGTCTCGACCCACTGGTTCGCCAAGCTGTGGGCGGGCGTCGGCGTCGTCGACATCTGGGCGGCTTTGCGGCGCTCCCTGGCGCTCGGCCTCGTGGTGATGGCGCTCACCGTGACGCTGGCGTTCTATGCCGGTCTCGCCTTCCGGAAGGGCTTCCGGGGGGCCGGCCTCGTCTTCGCCCTGGCGGTTTCGAGCCTGATCGTGCCCTCGATCGTGGTTTCCCTGGGCATCGGGCTGGAGTTCCGGCTCCTCGACGACGCCATCAAGGCCCTGGCCGCCGCCACCGGCTGGGGATTCTTGGAGGATCACGGCACGCTGATGGGCCTCTACACCTCGGCGCTCGGGGCGCATCTGACCTGGACGCTGCCCTTCGGCCTGCTGATCCTGTTCGCCGTGTTCAACCGGTTCGACCCCGCCTACGAGGAGGCCGCCCGCGACCTCGGCGCCAGCGGTCCGCAGACGCTCCGCCACGTGGTGGTGCCGATCCTCGCCCCCGCGCTGGTCGGCGTCGCGCTGTTCGGCTTCACCCTGTCGTTCGACGAACTCGCCCGCACCAGCCAGGCGATCGGCGGGCGCAACACCCTGCCGCTGGAGCTGCAGGGCCTGACCACCACGGTGACGACGCCGGAGATCTACGCGCTCGGCACGGTGACCACGGCGGTCTCGGCGCTGGTGATCGGCACGGCGCTGGGCCTGACCCTGTGGCTGCAGAAGCGGCGGGCGCGGCGAGCGCTGGCGGGGTTGCGCCCGTAGTCGGGCGGGGTTCGGCCGGCCCTGAGGGGGTCCGCCCCGCACCGACCGGTCGCGACCTGCGCGGAGCACCGGCAGGATCGTGACGTCGGCGCTGGTCCGACGCGTTCCAACATTGCCAACCCGCCCCCATCCGTGTAAGCGCACGGCGCGCCCCCGAGACACCCTTGGAGGCAGGGGCGCGCCGGGAAGGATGTGGCCGTCCGTCAGGGGCGGCCTTTTCGTTTTCCGGCTCCAGCAACGTTTAAGGATCACGCCATGAGCGCAGTAAAGACGCTTGAGGCCGTGGCACGCGACCGGGTCGGCAAGGGGGCCGCCCGGGCCGTTCGTCGCCAAGGCCAAGTTCCCGCGGTCGTCTACGGGGGCGGCCAGCCGCCGCAAGCCATCGCCATCGACCTCATCCGCACCCGCACCCTGATCTACGCGGGCGGCTTCAAGACGACGCTGTTCGAGATCAAGGCCGGCGGCAAGACCGTCCGGGCGATCCCGCGCGACTTCCAGCTCGACCCCGTCTCCGGCGTGCCGCTGCACGTCGACTTCCTGCGCGTCGTCTCCGGCCAGACCGTGACCGTCGAGGTGCCGGTGCACTTCGTCAACGAGGACGCGGCTCCCGGCATCAAGAAGCTCGGCGGCACCCTCAACATCGTGACCCATACCCTGAGCCTCGAGGTCGCCCCCGACCAGATCCCGGACGCGATCGAGGTCGACCTGACCGGCCGTGCCATCGGTGACGTGATCCACGTCTCGGACATCAAGATCCCGGCCGGCACCTACACCGGCGAGCAGACCGACCCGGTCGCCAACATCGTGCCGCCGACCGTGCTGGGCGCCGAGGTGGAGGCCGAGGAGGCCGCCATCGCCGAGGCGCAGTCGGCCGAGGCCGCCGAGGAGAAGGCCGAGGCCGAGGCCGATGCTGCCGAGGACGAGAAGAAGGAGGGCGAGGAGGCCTGAGCCTCGTCGCACCGCTTCAGCGCTCCCGAGAGCCCCGGCCCTGCCGGGGCTCTTCTGCGTTTCCGGTCGACGCGTTCAATCGGAGACCGGATCACGGATAGAGCCGCGCGCGGCTCCAGCCCCCGTCCGTCCGGGTGAAGCGGACGCGGTCGTGCAGGCGGAACTCGCCGTTCTGCCAGAATTCCAGGGTCACCGGAGTGATGCGGAAGCCGGTCCAGTGCGCGGGTCGCGGGATCGGACCGTCCCCGTAGCGCGCGGAGAGTTCCGCCACGGCGTCCATCAGGGTGGCGCGGTCGGCGAGGGGGCGCGACTGCTGGCTGGCGATGGCACCCAGCCGGCTCTCCCGGCGGCGGCTCTGGAAATAGGCGTCCGCCTCCTCGGACGTCACCGGCGTGATCGCCCCCCGGGCGCGCACCTGCCGGCGCAGGCTCTTCCAGTGCAGCACCAGGGCGGCCTGGGGATTCTCGGCCAGCTCCGCGCCCTTGGTGGACTGCGTGTTGGTGTAGAACACGAAGCCCTGCGCGTCGAAGCCCTTCAGGAGCACCATTCGCACGTCCGGCAGCCCGTCGGCCCCCGCGGTGGCGAGCGCCATGGCGTTCGGATCCTCGGGCTCGGCGGCCTCCGCGTCCTTCATCCATGCGGCGAACAGCGCCACGGGATCGTCGCTGCGGGTGAAGTCCGCAGCCTGCGGGTCATCGGTCCTTAACTGATCCACGCCAAGACTCCTGCCTGCCGCGTCCAGGGCCTGAGGGGGCACCGACATCGGCATGTTCGGTCGAGCGGAAAGCCCGTCGTGAGTCAGGTGTAATGCGGCGATGCGCGTGTAAAGAGCCAAGCCGGTGGGTGCGCAGTGTCGCGTCCGTCTCGGTCCTGTCGGTGACGATGGCCCTGTGCGGCTGCAGCCAGCCGCTGCTCGTATTCCGCGGCGCGGCCGAGGCCCCGCCGCGCGTGGCCGAGGAGCCCATCGTGACCGGCAGCATCGAGAAGCGCCCCGCGAGCTTCGGGGATGATCTCGCCGAGGAGGATTGGCGGCGCGCCCGCGCGGCCCTCTCGGTCGCCCTCGATCCGCAGGGCAACGGCCGGCCGGTGAAGTGGGACAATCCCGAGACCGGCCTGCACGGCAGCATCAATCCGACCGGGCTGCCCTACGTGGCCGACGATCTGATCTGCCGGAACTTCCTGGCCTCGGTGATCGGAAGCGCCAGCAGCCGCTTCGTTCGCGGCACCGGCTGCAAACCGTCGGGCGGCCAGTGGACCCTGAAGCGGCTCCGCAACGTCAAAGGCATCGAGCGGTCCTGAAGGCGCTGGGCATGCCCGCCCGGCGCAGCGACGGCCGGACGAGTCCCAAGGGTGTCCGCGGCGTTCGACCGCGCCGGGCGCCTCCCGTCGTCCCGGGATGCCGGCTCCGACCACCCTCGAGCGAGGAGACCCGCGGGGCCTTCGCTGCGCTGCGCCGCCGCAGGAGGCGGGGCCGGGTCGCGATGGCCCGACCGCTCCCGCTGCCGCTCGGCCGCGGATCGCTACGGACGGGCGCGCCGGGGGCTCACCGTTCGAGCGCAGGTTTCGATCGCGTCCCGCCCGGCCACGACGCGGCGGGCGGATCCGTGGCTCAGTAGGGATAGCCGTAATAGGGGCGCATGCGCAGGCGCGGACGGGCCGCCGGCGGCGTGGCGGCGCGGGCCGCGGCCTCCGGGTCGTAGGCGCGGATATACGGGTCGAGGGCAGGGTCGCGGTAATTGCCGTTGTTGACCCCGGCCGAGCGGTCGTTGCCGCTGAGGGCGGCGTAGGGCGAGAGCCCGCTGCCGCTGTCACCGCCGCCGCCGCCACCACCGCCCCAGGCGAAGGCCGTCCCCGGCAGGGCGACGAGGAGCGTCGCCGTGAGCATCAGCGTCTTGCGCGTCATATCGTGTCTCCACACCCCGTCGCCCCTAGCGAACGGCCGAGCCGATCTGGGAGTTCCCGGGGCGTCCCTCACCGGCCGGGCGACACGGTCGCACGGCACCGTAACGTGACCTTACCGCGTCGACCGAGGCGCATCATTTTAATCAGTTCGGCAGAAATCGTCCTGCATCCTCAGCTCGTCGAGGTAGACTCATCCCTGGGCTTGCTTGATCGTCGCGCCAAGGAACAGCTTTCAGCCCGCGGCCGACCTGTTTCCAGCCGTTTTCTCTGCATCCGAAGGATCCTGAGCGCCGTGATTGCCGCCTCGAAATCCGACACGCGCGGCGGAAGGCTTCCCGGCTGATGGAACGGGCGATCGGCGGCATGGATCGGCCTCCGTCCGGCGGCAGCCGGGCCCCGGCCTGGTCGGAGACACAGGCCGCCGTGACGAGCCCCCCGGCGGCCCCCGTGACGAGGCCAGCGGCGCGGACCGTGACGGTGCGGCTCGACCGCCGCGCCCTGCGCGGCTGGCACATCCGCCTCCTCGACCAGCTCGGGCAGCGGCCCGAGCGCCGGATCCGCATCGCCTGGATCGAGGATGCCGGCGGCCTGCCGCCGAACGCCGAGCTGCTGTTCCGCCTGGAGGCCGCGATCCACGGGCTGCCCCGACCGGGCCTCGCCACCGCGGCCGAGCCGGTCGCCCTCGCCCCCTACGAGGCGGGTCGCGGCGACGACGCGGCCGCGGCGGCCGACATCGTCCTCGACCTCTCGGGGGGGCCCGCGGAGGCGGCGTCGGCCCCGACCTGGCGGCTCGACTTCGACGGGGTTCCGGGCGAGGCGGGCCTCCTGTCGGCCCTGTTCGCCCGGCGGGCGCCGGTGGCGGCCCTGCGGGGTCCCGGCGGCGTCCCGGTCGCGGTCGGGCGGCTCGGCGCGGAATCGCACACCGTCATGCTCGCCGCCTTCGAGGATTACCTCGCGCGCACGATCACGCTGATCGCCGCCGCCCTCGACGGCGCCGCCTCGCCGACGCTGCCGGACGGGACCGAGGCGCCCCTCCAGCCGGACCGGTCGTTCGATCTCGGCGGCCTGGGCGCCGGTCGGCGCGCCGCCGGGGGCCTCGCCCGGCTGATCGCCCGCCGGCTCTACGCCCTCTGTTTCCACAAGCCGCAATGGCGGGTCGGCTGGCGGCGGATCGAGGGGCCCGACCTGATCGATCTGCGCCGCCACCCGGAGGACGGCTGGATCGACCTGCCCGACGACGGCCACCGCTTCTACGCCGACCCCTTCGCCATCGCGCGGGGCGGGGCGGTGACCCTCTTCGTCGAGGAATTCGACTACCGGCGCGGCAAGGGGGTGATCTCGGCGGTGGGCTTCGATGCCGGCGGTCCGCGCGGGCGCCCCGAGCCGGTCCTGGAACTCGAGACCCACCTCTCCTACCCGTTCGTCTTCGAGGCGGACGGGCAGGTCTGGATGATCCCGGAATCCCACGCCTCGGGCACGATCGACCTCTACCGGGCCACCGCCTTCCCGCGGGGCTGGGTCCACGAGGCGGTGCTGGTGGACGGGGTGGTGGCCGGCGACGCGACGCTGCTGCACCACGGCGGCCGCTGGTGGCTCTTCGCCACGGTCCGGGCCGGCGGGGGCAGCTACTCCGACACCCTGCATCTCTGGCACGCGCCGCATTTCCGCGGCCCCTGGACACCCCACCGGCTGAATCCGGTGCTGATCGACGTCGGCTCGGCCCGGGCCGCCGGGCCGATCGTGGCGCGGGACGGCGCCCTGATCCGGCCGGTCCAGGATTGCCGCCAGGGCTACGGCGCGGCGCTGGGCCTCGCCCGGATCCTGCGGCTCGACGAGGGCGGCTACGCCCAGCGGGTCGAGACGCGCCTCGGGCCGGGGGCGGCCTGGCCGGGCTCGCGCCTGCACATGCTGAGCGCGGCCGGCGGCTTCGAATTCATCGACGGCTCGCGCCGGGCGCAGCCGCGGCTGCTGGCGTGAGGCGGTCGGGCGCGCCCTCCCGCAGCGCCGGACCGGGCGCGATGCGATGCCCCCGGTGTCGCGAGGCGTCCCCCCGCCCGAACGGGTTTCAGTATCGGCGGAACCCGACCTGAAACCCCGCGCGGGACGCGCCGCGCCCGCGCCGCGGCGGCGGGCCGGGGTTCGGCGCCCCCCGATCAGGAGCCCCTTGTGCCGAACGGCACCCACGCGCGGCTCGCGTCCCGGCCCCGCCCGCGCTAAGCGGGTGCTCCATCTGCGCGACCCTCGAAGAACCGCCGGGACGATCTTCATGGCGAGCCCCGTCGAACATGCGAGCTTCCTGCCGCCGGTCCTGACCTTCCTGTCGGCGGCGGTGATCGGCGTCCCGGTGTTCCGGCTGATCGGCCAGAGCGCCGTGCTGGGCTACCTCGTGGCCGGCGTGCTGATCGGGCCGTCCGGCCTGTCGCTGATCGCCGAGCCCGACACGGCCGCGAGCGTCGCCGAAATCGGCGTGGTGCTGCTGCTGTTCATCGTCGGGCTGGAGCTGCACCTGTCGCAGCTCGTCTCGATGCGGCGCGACATCTTCGGCCTCGGGGCCGCCCAGCTCGTGGTCTGCGCCCTGGTGCTCGGCGGCGCGGGGGTTCTGGCGGGCCTGAGCCTCGGCGCGGCCGCGGTGATCGGCCTCGCGCTCGCCCTCTCGGCCACCGCGGTGGCGCTCCAGCTCCTGGAGGAGCGGGGCGACCTCGGCAGCGCCTACGGGGGCCGCGCCTTCGCGGTGCTGCTGTTCCAGGATCTCTCGGTGGTGGGCATCCTGGCGCTGATGCCGCTGCTCGCCTCGGCGGGCGGGGCGACCGACGCCTCCTGGCTCGGAGAGGCGGCGGTCTCCACCGGCAAGGCGCTGGCGGCGATCCTGGCGGTGGTGCTGGTCGGCCGCTACGGCCTGAACCCGTTCTTCCGGCTGCTGGCGGCGAGCGGCGCCCGCGAGGTGATGACCGCCGCGGCCCTCCTCGTGGTGCTCGGGACCGCGCTGCTGATGGAGCAGGTCGGCCTGTCGATGGCCATGGGCGCGTTCCTCGCCGGGATCCTGCTCGCGGAGTCGAACTTCCGGCACCAGCTCGAGGCCGATATCGAGCCGTTCCGCGGCATGCTGCTCGGCCTGTTCTTCATGAGCGTCGGCATGTCGATCGACGGCACCCTCGTGCGCGAGGTCTGGCCGGCCCTGTTCGGCGCGACGCTGGGGGCGATCCTCGTCAAGGTCGCCCTCGTGGCCGGCCTGTTCCGGCTGTTCGGCTCGGACACCCTCGGGGCCCTGCGGGGCGCGGCCGTCCTGGCGCCCGCGGGCGAATTCGCCTTCGTGCTGCTGCCCCAGGCCGCGGAACTCGGCCTGACCGGCGCCACGGCGACGCGCTTCGCGGTGGCCCTCGCGGCGCTGACCATGCTGATCGGGCCTATCGCCGCCAAGGGCCTCGACAAGCTGATCGAGCGGCGCAACGCGCGGACCACGCACGACCTGGAGGAGCCCGCGACCGAACTCGCCGAGAGCGGCGAGGCGCGGGTCCTGGTGATCGGCTTCGGGCGGTTCGGGCAGGTTCTGACGCAGGTGCTGCTGGCCGAGGGCATCCCCGTCACGGTGATCGACAAGGACGTCGAGCAGCTGCGCGCGGCCTCGCGCTTCGGCTTCCGGATCTATTACGGCGACGGCACCCGGCTCGACGTGCTCCGCGCCGCCGGGATCGGCCGGGTCGAGCTGGTCTGCATCTGCGTCGACGACCGGGAGGGCGCCCTCAAGATCGTCGACATCGTGCACGAGGAGTTCTCGAGCGTTCGCACCTTCGTGCGCGCCTACGACCGCCTGCACGCCGTGGAGCTGATGAACCGGGACGTGGATTACCAGATCCGCGAGACGGCGGAATCCGCCCTTGCCTTCGGGCGGGCGGCGCTGGAGGGGCTCGGCCTGTCGCCGGAATCGGCCACCGCCCGGGCGGACGACGTGCGCAAGCGCGACATCGCCCGCCTCGTCCTGCAGCAGGCGGGCGCCCTGCCGGACGGGTCCAGCTGGATGCGCGGGGCGGCGGCGGGGCTGAAGCCCGAACCGCTCACCGCCCCCGTCCGGCCCGCCCGCGCGCTCAGCACCGAGACCCGCGACCTCGTGGGCGGCGACCGGCGCGAGGCCGCCGAGCGGCTCCTGGAGCGGCCCGCCCTCGCCCCGCAGGAGAGCGACGCCGCCGAGGCCGAGGGCGACCCGGAGGCGGAGCTGGAGGCGGAAGGCAGCGCCCGGAATGCGTGACCGGCCGGATGTCTGACGGCCCGCCCCCGCCCAGCCCGCATGCGTCCGGTCCGGCCCCGGTCGAGACCGGACGCTTCGTCACCGGCTCGATCCTCCGGCACGTCGTCGTGATGGCGGCCACCGGCTCGGTGGGGCTGATGGCGATCTTCGTCGTCGACCTGCTGTCGCTGTTCTACGTCTCCAAGCTCGGCGACCCGAACCTGACCGCGGCCGTCGGCTTCGCGGCGATCGTGCAGTTCTTCGCCACCGCGGTGAACATCGGCCTGATGATCGCCGCGGGCGCCCTGGTCGGGAGGGCCGTGGGGGCCTGCGACCCGGCGGCGGCGCGCCGGCTGGCCACCTCCGCGCTGACGCTGGGCAGCCTCGTGGCCGCCCTGATCGCGGGGTTGATCGCCCTCCTCGCCGACCCGCTGCTCGTCCTGATCGGCGCGCGCGGGGAAGCGCTGCGGGTGGCGATGCTGTTCCTGCACATCACCCTGCCGTCGAACATCCTGCTCGCCGCCGGCATGCTGTTCACCGGCCTGCTCCGCGCCGTCGGCGAGGCGCGGCAGGCGATGCTGGTGACGGTGGCCGGCGCCCTGGTCACCGCCGCCCTCGATCCCCTGCTGATCTTCGGGGCCGGCCTCGGCGTCGAGGGCGCGGCGATCACCGTCTGCGTGGCGCGGGTCACCTTCGTGGCGGTGGGCCTGCGCGGTGTCGCCCGCCACGGCCTCGTCGGCCGGCCGCGCCTCGCCGACCTGCCGGCGGATGCCGCCGCCCTGGCGGGGGTCGCGGGACCGGCCGTCCTCACCAACCTCGCCCCCTCGGTGGCGAGCGCCTTCCTGGCGCGCCTGTTCGCCGGCTACGGCGCCGACGCCGTCGCCGCCGCCGCGGTGATCGACCGCCTGACGCCGGTGGCCTTCGGCGGTCTGTTCGCCCTGTCGGGTGCGATCGGGCCGATCCTGGCGCAGAACTGGGGCGCGGGCCGGTTCGACCGGATGCGCGGCGTGCTGCGCGAGGCGGTGCGGGTGACGCTCGCCTACGTGGCCCTGGTCTGGCTCGCCCTGGCGCTCGCCCGCGGGCCGCTCGCGGCCCTGTTCGGCCTGAACGGGGTGGCGGCCGACCTGTTCGGCTTCTTCTGCCTCGTCGGCGGGGGGATCTGGTTCTTCAACGGACTCCTGTTCCTGGGCAACGCCGCCTTCAACAACCTCGGCTTTCCCCTGCGGTCGACGCTCCTGAACTGGGGGCGTGCGACGCTCGGCACCATCCCGCCCGCGCTGCTCGGCGCGTCGCTCTACGGCCCCCGCGGCGTTGTGGCCGGCATGGGGCTCGGCTCCCTGGTCTTCGGCGCGCTCGGCATCCTGCTCGCCCGCCGCACCGTCGATCGCCTCGAAGGGTCCGGCCCGAGCGGCGCGGAGCCGGAGGGCACGCGGGAGGCGCCCCACCGGGACACGCCGCTGCCGGCGGGCCATCCCCATCCCGGACCGGTGAGCTGAGACGGCGGGCGGGGCCCGCAGGACGACAGGGCGTCGCGGTCACGGGGCGCCGGGAAGACAGGGCGCCGGGATGACAGGGCGCCCGAGTTATCCGCCTCCGTCACGTCGCCCGACACAAGTTCCGCGGGCAAGAACTGGTATTTCGCCGCGCAACGGGTCACGATGCCTCGCCCCGGCCGGTCCGACCGGGGCAGGAACGAGGCGTCATGTTCAACCCGCTCGACATGTTCCAGGTCCAGGGCGAGGCCGGGCTCCAGACCATGGCCCAGCAATTCGGCCTCACGACGGAGCAGACGACCCGCGCCTTCCAGGCGCTGATGCCGGCCCTGACCCTCGGCCTCCAGCGAAGCGTCGGGATGGACCCGACCGGCTTCGCCCGGATGTTCGGCCTGGAGGCCGCCCGGCCGGCGGCGCCGCAGGGCCTCGACGCGCTGAGCCAGATGTTCGGCTCGGCCCAGCTGATGCAGGCGGTTCTGCAGCAGGCCTCCACCGCGAGTGGGGTCGGCGCCCAGGTCCTGCGCCAGATGCTGCCGATGATGGCGGGCGCGGTGGTGGCGAGCATCGTCCACGTGATGCTGAACCAGCCGCAGGCCGACCCCCTGCAGGCGCGGGCGAGCCCACCGCCGCCGGTGCCGTTCCCGTTCGGACCGGCCTGGGCCGAGATGGCCAAGGCCTTCCTGCCCGCCGCCGCGCCGCCCGCACCGAAGCCCGTGCCCAAGCCCGCGCACAAGCCCGCGGAGGGCGCGATGGGCGAGGCCGGCTCCGACATGATCCAGCAGATGCTGCGCACCGGGGCCGAGGTGCAGGGCAACAATATCCGGGCGATGCAGGAGCTGTTCGAGACCTTCTGGCCCACGACCGGCGCGCCGTCCCAGCAGGATCCGGGGTCCCCCGGATCGACCGGGCCGGGCGCGACGCCCGAGCGGGCCCGGCCCGACCCGGGGGCGCCCAGGGGCCGGCGGGGGCGCTCGCCCGGCGGGACCGGTTGACGCGGGCACAGGCCTCCGGACGCCCGTCGACCCGGCCGGCTTGGCCCCGCCCCACGCGCCCCTGGAAGAGACCCGAGCGATGGCCGATCACCTGACCACCTGGAACGACCGCGCGGAGAGCGTCGCCGGGAACGGCGTCGCCAAGCGTGAGATCCCGGGTGCGGGCGCCAGCCTCGTGCGGGTGGTGGTGCCGGCGGGTGTCTTGGCGGCGCGCCACAGCCACGATCACGAGCAGTTCGTGCAGGTGATCTCGGGGTCGGGCATCCTGGAGACGGAGCAGGGCCGCAGGCCGTTCTCGGCCGGCAGCGTGTTCCACTTCCCGATCGGGGCGTGGCATGCGGCCGCCTTCGAGACCGAGACGGTGCTGATCGAGACGAACCTCACGACGGAGGTCTGAGATGGATCCGGCGGGCTTGGGCGGCGCCGCCGAGGTTCTCTGGTCTCGCCGAGGTTCTTCGGCCGGGTCAGGCCTGGCGCTGAGGATGACCCCGGATCATTCCGGTCCGGGGCCGTGCTGCCGCTCCAGTTCCTCAGCGCCGGGCACCGTCTCGCGCGCGTACTGGACGGCCTGATCGGCCGTCAGCAAGCGACCGTCCTCCGGATAGAAGGCGAGCCCGCCAACCAGTTTCACGCAGGCCGCGATCGCCATCAGGGCACCGATGGATTCCGCGATGGTGCCGAAGCAGAACGCGTACACGCACGGCCAAGAGCCGGCGAAGTCGGTCTCCGGATAGGTGTCCTTCAATTCCGAGAGCGGCATGCTCGAGCACTCGAAGCCCGAGGCCCGGCCCCGCCGCGTGGCCGGCAGATGCCCCGACGAGGCCGGCGGAATCGCCCCGCCGCGCAGCTGGAGATCGAAACCGAGCGCGTCCAGGCCGGTCTGCCATTCCGATACGCTGGCAAGTGGTCGCGGACACAGGGCATACGCTTCCATACTCATGCGACTAAGACTCCCGTTGTGACGGCGACAGAGACGCGGCTCTTGACGGAAATGCCGCGGAGGAGATGGATCTCGATGACGGGGACGCGGTCGTCGACACCTGCGCCGGCCCGCAAGGCACGGATACGGCGCGGCGACAGGCCCATTTCACCCGTCTTGATGTCCCAGATCGCCCGGATCGGCGCCGCGCTGGTTCGGCCATCCCGGAGAAGAACATCCGTCCGGATGCTGCCCGACAGGCCGTGGCGGACGATGTCCCCCGCGACGAAGCTCTGCTCGACGCCGTGCCGGCCGAACCCCGGGGAGATCCAGCGCGCGCAGGCGGGCCGCCAGCGCCGCGTGGATCTGAATTCCGTAGAGGAACCCCTCTCCCGGCTCGGTGCTCTCGACGACTTCCTTCAGGACATCGAGGATCTCATCAGTCTTGGTATCAATCCGAGAATCGCCCGTCTTGTCCTTTCGCGTGACGACGAACGATCCGCCTCCGCCCGACCATCGGCCGTCACTGTCTCGCGGCTGATCCTGACGAAACCCCGCTTTGATCTCGAGAAGACGCAGGGTGACGAATGCGAGACTGAGTCGAAGCCACGCGATGCGGCAATCCAGCACTCGATCACGTTCGTCACTTTGCATGACCGCGCCTCGCCTGTGTTCATGTTTTATCCCATGAACATTTTCCTTTCTTCAAGAAGATCAGAGGTTTAATAGGAACACGGGCCTAGCAACCGCCGGTCGGCGACGCGGCCCCCATGCGGCAAATTATTCTTTGCGCGTATCCAAATTGCCTGTGCTTGGCCTGAGGGTTCGGCGCGTGTAGGAATCGCACCTTCAACGCCCGCCCGTTTACGCCGACGAAAGGCCGGGCATCGCCCCTACCAGAACAGAGGCTGACAATGAGCGCCGGTACTGCCGCCGACAAGCACTTCTCCAACAGCTTCTTCGCCGCCCCCCTGACGGAGGCCGATCCCGAGATCGCCGAGGCGGTGTCGAAGGAACTCGGGCGCCAGCAGCACGAGATCGAGCTGATCGCCTCGGAGAACATCGTCTCCCGCGCCGTGCTGGAAGCTCAGGGCTCTGTGCTGACCAACAAGTACGCGGAGGGCTATCCGGGCCGGCGCTACTACGGCGGCTGCCAGTTCGTCGACATCGCCGAGGATCTCGCCATCGAACGCGCCAAGCGTCTGTTCGATTGCGGCTTCGCCAACGTGCAGCCGAACTCGGGCTCCCAGGCCAACCAGGGCGTGTTCCTGGCCCTGATGCAGCCCGGCGACACGTTCCTCGGCCTCGACCTCGCCGCCGGCGGCCACCTCACCCACGGCGCCCCGCCGAACGTCTCGGGCAAGTGGTTCAAGCCGGTCTCCTACACGGTGCGCCGCGAGGACCAGCGCATCGACATGGAGCAGGTCGCCGCCCTCGCCCAGGAGCACAAGCCGAAGGTGATCATCGCCGGCGGCTCGGGCTACCCGCGCCACTGGGACTTCGCCAAGTTCCGTGAGATCGCCGACTCGGTCGGGGCGTATTTCATGGTCGACATGGCCCACTTCGCGGGCCTCGTGGCGGCCGGCGTCCACCCGTCGCCGTTCCCGCACGCCCACGTCGCCACCACGACGACCCACAAGACGCTCCGCGGCCCGCGCGGCGGCATGATCCTGACGAACGACGAGGCGCTGGCCAAGAAGTTCAACTCGGCGATCTTCCCCGGCCTCCAGGGCGGCCCGCTGATGCACGTCATCGCCGGCAAGGCCGTGGCCTTCGGCGAGGCGCTGAAGCCCGAGTTCAAGATCTACGCCCGCCAAGTGGTGGAGAACGCCCGTGCGCTCGCCGACACGCTGATCTCGGGCGGCTACGACATCACCTCGGGCGGCACCGACAACCACCTGATGCTGGTCGACCTCCAGCGGAAGGGCCTCACCGGCAAGGCCGCCGAGGCGGCGCTGTCGCGGGCCGACATCACCTGCAACAAGAACGGCGTGCCGTTCGACACGCAGAAGCCCACGATCACCTCGGGCATCCGCCTGGGCACGCCGGCCGGCACCTCGCGGGGCTTCGGCGTCGCCGAGTTCAAGCAGATCGGCGGCTTCATCGTCGAGGTGCTGGACGGGCTGGCCGCCAAGGGCGAGGCGGGCGATGCCGAGGTCGAGGCCAGCGTCAAGAGCCGCGTCCACGCGCTGACCGACCGGTTCCCGATCTACGGCTGAGACCCGCGCGGGGCCGGCC
This sequence comes from Methylobacterium longum, assembly GCF_022179385.1. Lineage (GTDB taxonomy): Bacteria > Pseudomonadota > Alphaproteobacteria > Rhizobiales > Beijerinckiaceae > Methylobacterium > Methylobacterium longum. The sequence goes on from NZ_BPQS01000008.1 coordinate 114,847, forward strand.
TTCCGGCCCCCTGTGGAGTGGATTAGACAGCGGCCGCGGATCCGACGGATCCGCGGCCGTCTTTCTGCGTCGAGTGCGAATCCATGCGGTGTCCCTATTGCGGCGGCTCCGAGACCCAGGTGAAGGACTCGCGGCCCTCCGAGGACGGCGCCGCGATCCGGCGCCGCCGGGTCTGCCCGGATTGCGCCGGCCGCTTCACCACCTTCGAGCGGGTGCAGCTGCGCGAGGTCGTGGTGCTGAAGCGCTCGGGCAAGCGCGTGCCCTTCGATCGGGACAAGCTCCAGCGCTCCATCGACGTGGCGCTGCGCAAGCGCGCCGTCGAGCCGGACCGGATCGAGCGGCTGGTCAGCGGCATCACCCGGCAGCTCGAGAGCGCCGGCGAGCCCGAGGTGACCTCCGAGGCGATCGGCGAGTTGGTGATGGCGGGGCTGAAAGGTCTCGACGACGTCGCCTACGTGCGCTTCGCCTCGGTCTACAAGAACTTCCGCGAGGCGAGGGATTTCGAGGCCCTGCTCGGCACCCTCGGCGACGGCACCCTGGCGGCGGAGGCCGGGGCCGACGGGGCGGCGGACGTGCCGGGACCCGAGCCGGAGCCCGGGGTCCCGGGCCGACGACGCGCGGGGCGCCCGTGAGCCCGGCGGCATGAGCGACGACGCCACCTTCATGCGGCTCGCCCTGGCGCTGGGCCGGCGCGGCCTCGGCACCACGTGGCCGAACCCGTCGGTCGGCGCCGTGGTGGTCGAGGCGGCCACGGGGCGCATCCTCGGGACGGGCGCGACCGCGCCGGGCGGGCGCCCGCACGGGGAGCCCCTGGCGCTCGCCGCCGCGGGCGAGGCCGCCCGCGGCGCGACCCTCTACGTCACCCTGGAGCCCTGCTCGCATCACGGGCGCACGCCGCCCTGCACCGACGCGATCCTGGCCGCCGGCATCGCCCGCGTGGTCAGCGCCCTGGAGGATCCGGATCCGCGGGTGGCGGGGCGCGGCCACGCCCTGCTCCGGCAGGGGGGCGTGGCGGTCGAGACCGGGCTGATGCGGGAGGCGGCGGCGCGGGACCATATCGGCCACGTCACCCGGGTGACGCGCGGCCGCCCGGCCCTGCACCTGAAGCTCGCCCGCACCCGCGACGGCTTCTGCGCGGCCGCCGGGCCGGAGCGCCTGCGGATCACCGGGCCGGTGGCGGACGGGGCGGTCCATCTCTGGCGGGCGCACGCGGACGCGATCCTGATCGGCATCGGCACCGCCCGGGCCGACGACCCCGCGCTGACCGTGCGGCTGCCGGGCCTCGCCGGGCGCTCGCCCCTGCGGGTCGTCCTCGACACGCACCTGCGGCTCTCGCCGGCCAGCGTGCTGGCCCGGACCGCCCGGGACACGCCGACCCTGGTGCTCACCACCCGCTCCGCGCCGGCCCATGCCCGCCGCGCCCTGGAGGCCCTGGGCGTCGCGGTGGCGACCGTGCCGGCGGATGCGGCCGGCGGGATCGACCTGACGGCGGCCCTGGCGGACCTCGGCGCGCGCGGCCTGACGCGCCTGTGCAGCGAGGGCGGCCCCCGCCTTGCGGATGCGCTGGCGCGGGCCGATCTGATCGAGGCCTGCACGCTGGTCACCGGACCGGCGGAACTCGGAACCGCGGGCGGCCTGCGGGCGCTGGGCCCCGCCCTGAGGGCGGCGCTCGCGGGCGGCGGGTTCCGCACGGTCGAGGCGCTGCGCCTCGGCGCCGATACGGCCGTGACCTACGAACGCGACAGGACGTGAAGCGATGTTTACCGGACTCGTCAGCGCCATCGGCACGGTGGTCTCGGTCGCGGGCGAAGGCGACCTGCGCCGGATCGCGATCCGCGCCTCCTACGATCCCGCCTCGATCGCGCTGGGCGCCTCCATCGCCTGCGCGGGGCCATGCCTCACGGCGGTGTCGGTCGAGCCGGATGCGGAGGGCTGCGTCTTCGCGGTGGACGCCGCCGCCGAGACCCTGGCGCGGACCACCGTGGGGTCCTGGACGGCCGGCACGCGGATCAACCTCGAACGCTCCCTGAAGATCGGCGACGAGCTCGGCGGCCACCTCGTCACCGGCCACGTGGACGGCCTCGCCGAGATCGTGGCGCGCGAGAGCGTGACGGCGGGGGCCTGGGGACCGAGCGAGCGGTTCACCCTGCGGGCGCCGGCGGCCCTGGCGAAGTTCATCGCCGAGAAGGGCTCCGTCTGCCTCGACGGCACCTCGCTGACGGTGAACGCGGTCGCGGGAGACCAGTTCTCCGTGCTGCTGATTCCCCACACGCTCCAGGTGACCACCTGGGGTGAGCGGCGCTCCGGCGACCGGCTCAACCTGGAGGTCGACCTGATCGCCCGCTACGCCGCCCGGCTGACCGAGGCGCGGGCCTGAACGGCCTCAGCTGTCCTCAGGGGGGCGGGATCGAGTAGGTGCCGGTGGCGTGGCAGACGAGGTCCGGGCTCCCGACGGCAGTGATCAGCACCTCGCCCACCGCCAGCCGCCGGCCGAGCTTGAGCAGCCGGCATTCCGCCAGCAGGTCCCCCGCGGCGGGCTTGCGCAAAAAGTTGAAGGTGAGGCTCGTGGTCACCGCCAGCGCCACCGGGCCGATATTGGCGAGGATCGCCGCGTAGAGGGCATAGTCGGCCAGCGCCATCATGGCCGGGCCCGACACCGTCGCGCCGGGCCGGAGGAAGCGCTCCTGCGCCTCCAGCCGCATCCGCGCCGAGAGCGGCCCGACGGCCTCGAGATGGTAGGCCCGCCCGCCCGCCTGCATCTGCGGGAATTCGCGGTCGAGGAAGTCGCCGGTCTCGGCGCGGGTCAGGATCGTGGCAGCCATGGAACCATGGAGCATGGCCGGGACAGCTGGGCAATCGGCACCTCTCCCGCCGTCCGCCGCATCCGGAGACGCCGCGGCGCAGCGGTGGCCGCGCTGGAGGGATCCAGCCGGCCGCGCGGGTCCCGGCGCCCCCTGCGAACCGACTTCACCGCACCTCAGGATGAGCGGGACGGGTGGGAGACGCCGCTCAGAAGAAAATCGGCCGCGCGCTGGCGGTGATCTCGCCCAGCACCGTGCCGGTGGCGGGCTCGATCTCCTTGAGCACCACGTCGTAGCCCCAGAGGTCGGCGAGGTGCTGCAGGACCCGCTTGGCGTCGTCCTTCTGCAGGGTGATCTTGTTGATCGCCTTGTGGTGCAGGATCAGGCGGCGGTCGCCCTCCAGGTCCACGTCCACCACCTCGATGTCGGGATCGAGCCACGCCACGTCGTACTGGCGCGCGAAGGAGCGGCGCATCTTGCGGTAGCCGCGCTCGTCGTGGATCGCCTCGACCCGCAGCTCCGGCTCGTCGGGATCGTCCACCACGTGGAACAGGCGCAGGTCGCGCATCAGCTTGGGCGACAGGAATTGCTGGATGAAGCTCTCGTCGCGGTAATTCTCCCAGCAGTCGCGCAGGACCGCCATGGCGTCGCCGGTTCCCGCGATGTCCGGGAACCAGTCGCGGTCCTCGGCGGTCGGCTGCTCCACGATGCGGGCGATGTCCTGCATCATGGCGAAGCCGATCGCGTAGGGGTTGTGGCCGCCGTAGGAGCGGTCATCGTAGTTCGGCTGGCGGATGACGTTGGTGTGCGACTGCAGGAATTCCAGGTAGGCCGCCTCGGTGATCTGCCCGGATTCCGACAGGGCGTTCATGATCCGGTAGTGGCAATAGGTGGCGCAACCCTCGTTCATCACCTTGGTCTGGCGCTGCGGGTAGAAATACTGCGCCACCAGCCGGACGATGCGGAGGATCTCCCGCTGCCACGGCCGCAGGCGCGGCGCGACCTTCTCGAGGAAGTACAGGATGTTCTCCTGCGGCAGTTCGAGCAGCGCCTTGCGCCGCTCCGCCGCGAGGTCCGGCCGCACCGTGCCGATCTTCTGCGGCAGGGTCCGCCAGAGATCGTTGTAGATCTGCTCGCCGTGCTCGATCCGCTCGCGCTCGCGCCGCTGCTCGGAGGCGAGGTCCGGCCGCTTCTTGCGCGGGTAGCGGTGGACGCCCTGGCTCATCAGGGCGTGGGCGGCGTCGAGCACCTGCTCCACCGCCTGATGGCCGTAGCGCTCCTCGCAGCGGCCGATGAAGCTCTTGGCGAAGTCGAGGTAGTCGAGGATCCCCTCCGCGTCGGTCCATTGCCGGAACAGGTAGTTGTTCTTGAAGAAGTGGTTGTGGCCGAAGGCGGCGTGCGCGATGACCAGCGTCTGCATGGTCGCCGTGTTCTCCTCCATCACGTAGGAGATGCACGGGTCGGAGTTGATGACGATCTCGTAGGCGAGCCCCATCAGGCCGCGGCGGTAGCCGGCCTCGTGCTGGGCGAAGTGCTTGCCGAAGGACCAGTGCTTGTAGAACAGCGGCATGCCGATCGACGCGTAGGCGTCGAGCATCTGCTCGGCCGTGATGATCTCGATCTGGTTGGGGTACCAGGACAGGCCGAGCTGAGGACCCGCGACCGCCTCGCAGGCGTCGTGGATGCGGCGGATGGTGTCGAAATCCCAGTCGTTGCCCGTGAACAGGGGTTTCTGGCCACCGGAGATGATCTGGGGCGTGCGTGCCTTGACGAGCGTCATGCGGCCTCCCGATCGAGTGTATGGATCCGGCCGGCTCCGCGCCTCTCCCCTCCGCGGGGGCGAGCGAACCCCGCCTCAGCAGGGGGCGGGAGAGCGGAACCCGGGTTCAGAAGGCGGCGCGACCCGCAGGAAGGCCGAAGCCCCGTCGCGCACCGGCGCTCCCACCGCCCGCCCGCCTGCGGAGGCCGTGCGCCCCCGCAGCGGGAGGGGACGAGATGCCCGCGTCCTGCCACCCTCACGCCTCCGCCTCCGCCCGCGCATCCTTGCGGCCGAACAGCTCGCGGAAGACCGGGTAGATCTCCCGCCGGTGGTTGACCTTGCGCATGGCGATCGGGCCGCCGGCCTTGGCGATCGCCTCGTAGGTCCGCCACAGGGTGGTGCGGTGCTCCACGAAGCCGGCCCGGGGGCCGTTCTCGTCCCCCACTTCGAGGTAGGCGAAGTGCTGGCAGGCCGGCAGGATGTGCGACCGCAGCAGTTCCGTCGAGGTCGGCCCGTCGGAGGAGACGTTGTCGCCGTCGGAGGCCTGGGCCGCGTAGATGTTCCAGTCGTTGGGATCGTAGCGCTCGGCGATGACGCGCTTCATCTCCACCAGCGCCGAGGAGACCAGGGTGCCGCCGGTCTCGCGGGAGCCGAAGAACGTCTCCTCGTCGACCTCGGTGGCCCGGTCGGTGTGCCGGATGAACACGATCTCCACGTGGCGGTAGCGGCGCGTCAGGAAGATGTGCAGCAGGATGTAGAACCGCTTGGCGAGGTCCTTCATGTGCTCGGTCATCGAGCCGGACACGTCCATCAGGCAGAACATCACCGCCTGCGCGATCGGCCGCGGATAGGGCTCGAAGCGGCGGAAGCGCAGGTCGATCGGGTCGACGTAGGGGATGCGCTTGGCGCGCTCCCGCAGCTTGAGGAGCGCCTGCTCGAGGTCCGGCCGCTCCGGATCGCCCTCCGGCAGGGCGTCGAGCCGCGACGCCAGGGCCGCGACCTCCTCGGGCTTCGGGCGCTTGAGGGCGATGCGCCGCGACATCGAGTTGCGCAGGGTCCGGGTGAGCGCGAGGTTGGCGGGCGAGCCCGTGACCGTGTAGCCGGCCCGGCGCAGGCCCTCGGTCTCGACGATGGCGAGGCGGCGCTTGGCGAGGTCCGGCAGTTCCAGATCCTCCAGGAACAACTCCAGGAACTCCTCGCGGGTCAGCACGAAGCGGAACGCGTCCTCGCTGTTCTCGCCGCCCTCCCCGCCCTCGCCGGAGCCGCGCCCGCCGCCACCGCCCGGCGGGCGCTCGATCGTGTCGCCCTCCACGTAGGTCTTGTTGCCGGGCAGGATATGGTCCTGCAGGCCCGTGCCGGGCTGGCGGGAGAAGCGCGGCTCGCGCACGCCGTCCACCGGCACGCTGACCCGGCCGTCCTTGCCGAGATCCTTGATGTCCTTCTCGCGGGCGGATTCCCGCACGGCGCGCTGGGCCACGTCCTTCACGCGGCGCAGGAAGCGCTGGCGGTTGGGGAGGCTCTTGCCGCCCGGGTTCAAACGTCGGTCGACGATGTGCATCCGCTGCGAAAACCCTCGTCCGCGTGTGCCGGCCGGGTCCCGACCCTTCTCGTACCATGCTGCGGCCGGGGGAATGGATCCCGCGTCCGCGGCCGGGTCCCGGATCTTCACCGGCCGGTCGTCCGAAACTGTGGCGGCGGAGGGTTGGACCGCGGGGTCTGGATCCTGGCCCGGCCGGATTGGACCCGGCCGGACGCCCCGCGCCTCAGCCGGCCTGCTTCACCCGCATGTACCATTCCACCAGGCGGCGGACCTGCCGCTCGGTGTAGCCGCGCGCGACCATGCGCTCGACGAACTCGCCGTGCTTCTTCTCGGTGTCGCCGTCCTTCTTGGAGCCGAAGGAGATCACCGGCAGCAGTTCCTCCACCTGGGAGAACATCCGCCGCTCGATCACCTCCCGGAGCTTCTCGTAGCTGGTCCAGCTGGGGTTGCGGCCGCCGTGCTGCGCCCGGGAGCGCAGGGCGAACTTCACCACCTCGTTGCGGAAGTCCTTCGGGTTGGCGATCCCGGCCGGCTTCTCGATCTTCGTCAGCTCCTGGTTCAGGAGCTCGCGGTTCATGAGCTGGCCGGTTTCGGCGTCCTTGAAGTCCTGGTCCTCGATCCAGGCGTCGGCGTAGTCGATGTACCGGTCGAACAGGTTCTGCCCGTAATCGTGGTACGATTCGAGATAGGCCTTCTGGATCTCGTGACCGATGAACTCCGCGTAGCGCGGGGCCAGCTCGGTCTTGATGAATTCCAGGTACTTCTTCTCGGTCTCCGGCGGGAGCTGCTCGCGCTTGAGCGCCTGCTCCAGCACGTACATCAGGTGAACGGGGTCGGCCGAGACCTCGGTGGTGTCGTGGTTGAAGGTCGCGGCGAGCACCTTGAAGGCGAAGCGGGTCGAGATCCCGTCCATGCCCTCGTCGACGCCGGCCGTGTCCTTGTACTCCTGCATCGAGCGGGCGCGGGGATCGACCTCCCGCAGGGACTCGCCGTCGTAGACCCGCATCTTCGAGAAGCCGTTGGAATTGGCGTGCTCGCGCAGGCGCGACAGGACCGAGAAGCGCGCCAGCATCTCCAGCGTGCCGGGCGCGCAGGCCGCGTCCGACAACTCCGAGCCGGAGATCAACTTCTCGTAGATGCGCTGCTCCTCGGCGACGCGCAGGCAGTACGGGACCTTGATCACGTAGATCCGGTCGATGAAGGCCTCGTTGTTCTTGTTGGTCTTGAAGGTCTGCCACTCGGCCTCGTTCGAGTGGGCCAGGATCACGCCGGTGAACGGGATCGCGCCGATATTCTCGGTGCCGACGTAGTTGCCCTCCTGCGTCGCGGTGAGCAGCGGGTGCAGCATCTTGATCGGCGCCTTGAACATCTCGACGAACTCGAGGATGCCCTGGTTCGCCCGGTTCAGGCCGCCCGAGTACGAGTAGGCGTCGGGATCGGCCTGCGACAGGGTCTCCAGCCGGCGGATGTCGACCTTGCCGACCAGCGAGGAGATGTCCTGGTTGTTCTCGTCGCCCGGCTCGGTCTTGGCGATGGCGATCTGGCGCAGGCGCGAGGGCCGGACCTTGATCACCTTGAAGCGCGAGATGTCGCCGTTGAACTCGTCGAGGCGCTTCAGCGCCCAGGGGCTCATCAGGCCGGTCAGCCGCCGGCGCGGGACGCCGTAGCGCCTCTGGATCTCCTCGCCCATCGTCTCGGGGTCGAACAGGCCCAGCGGGCTCTCGAAGACCGGCGACACTTCGTCCCCAGCCTTGAGTACGTAGACGGGGTGAACCTCCATCAGGAGCTTCAGCCGCTCGGCCAGCGACGACTTACCGCCGCCCACCGGTCCGAGGAGGTAGAGGATCTGCTTGCGCTCCTCCAGCCCTTGCGCGGCGTGGCGGAAGAACGAGACGATCCGCTCGATCGTCTCCTCCATCCCGTAGAATTCGCGGAAGGCCGGGTACGTCCGGATCGTCCGGTTCATGAAGATCCGGCCGAGGCGCGAATCCTTGGCGGTGTCCACGAATTCGGGCTCGCCGATCGCCGCGAGGATGCGCTCGGCGGCCGAGGCGTACATCAGGGGCTCGTCGCGGCAGGCCTCGAGATACTCGGAGAGCGTCATCTCCGTGTCGCGGCGGGCTTCGTACCCGCGGGCGAAGCTCTGGAAAAGGTCGTTCGTCGCATGCATGGGCATTCGATAACCCTCTCAGACCGTGACAGCTTCATCCTGTCTCGGCTTGGATGCAACCGACAGGCCCGCTTTTGTCGCAGTGCGGTGAGCGTGTCGCCCGGCATGTCGATTGCGTGCAACACTCCCGCGATCGGGGGCGGCGCGGAGGAGACTCCGCGCCCCTCCGGGACGTTCAAAACGGGGTGACGGGCCTGCCTCGCCGCCTCGATTCACAAATCGGTGCCCTCTTTCTTGGCATCATCTCCCGATTTGCCGGCCGCGGCCCCGACCGTGATCTTGACGGTCTGCGTCTGGACTTGCCCGTCGGAGCTCTTGACCTCGAACGTCACTTCATCGGTGCCGGTGAAGCCGCTGTTGGGCTGGTAGAACAAGGCCTGCACCGCCGCCTCCTTGTTGGGGCATCGGTAGCTCGCGGGCGTCTTCAGCTTGCCGACCTTGGTGATGACCGAGCCGTTCTTCGGCGAACCGGAGACCTTGAACTCGGGCATCGGCCCCGGAGAGCAATCCTTCTTCAGGTTCGGCGCGATCTCGAGGCGCACGGTCTTGCCGGGCGCGACCGTCTTGGTCCGGCTGGACGGCGACTGGGCCAAAGCCGGCCCGGCGAGCGCCAGGCTCCCCACGAGCAGCGCGGCGAGTGGACGATGGGCGATCATGTCAGCGTCTCTCCAGGGCCGGGCCGGGACCTATGTCCGGACTTCCGTCCGGATGCCCCGTTCATCGGTGACGTGCATGTGGGAATGCCGCCGACCGCCGTCGAGGGCCCAGGATGCAGTCAGGTCTGCAGCGCGGCCGCGACGATGCCGGTGACGCGCGCGATCTGCGCGGCATCGAACTCGCCCGCCAGCGCCGCGGCAAGCCGCGCCTCGACCCGCGCCCTCTCCCCGGCATCGGCGGTCGGCATGGGGGGAATCTCGTCCTCGGCGAGGCGGCAGACCCGGCGGATCGTCTCGGCGGCGGCGAGCAGCTTCGCCCGGTCGGTGGGACCCATCTCCCAGAGGGGATTGCGCAGCCGGCTGATCACGCGCTTGGCGTCGCGATACTCCCGGTCGACGCCGGTCGATGCCTCGATCTGGCTGACGAGGAACATCAGTTCCAGGACTTCGGAGGCCGCTTCCGGGCAGGTGCGGACGATCCGCATGAGGCGGGCCATCAGTTCCTGGCTGGGCGACAGCTTGGATTTGGGCACGGACATGCGGGCGACAACGCGAGTTGTTGCCAAAAAGTTCGCTCTCAGCGCGAAGGGTGCGGCGAGGCGTCCGCCGGACCGGGCCTCAGATGTCCTTCGCGGGCGCCCGGTGCAGTCCGTCGATCAGGGCGCGGCAGGCTTGCAGTTCCTCCAGGGCCTCCGCCAGCGCCGCCCGATCAGGGCCGCCCAGCGCGCCGCTCCTGGCCCCTGCCTCCGCCTCGACCTCCGGGGACAGGGGTTCGGCCGCCACCGCCTCGCCGCGCCCGACGGACTGGACGAAGCGGACACCGTTCTCCTTGAGCACCCGCTGCGCCCCGGCGATGGTGTAGCGGCGCACGTGCAGGAGGTGACGGATGCCGGCGACGAGTTCGACGTCCTGGGGCCTGTAGTAGCGGCGCCCCCCGGCCCGCTTGACCGGGCGGATCTGGCCGAACCGGGTTTCCCAGAACCGCAGCACGTGCTGGGGCACGTCGAGTTCCTCGGCGACCTCGCTGATCGTGCGGAACGCGTGGGGGCTCTTCTCGCCGGGCCCGGGGCTCTGTTCGTCGGCCTGTTCGGCGGCGCGGAGGGCTGGCGGCATGGCGGTCTTACGGATCAGCGCGGGACGGCACGATCTTGCCGGGTTGCGGAGCCGCACTCAAGCCTAACCGGTGATCCCGGGCCGGTTCCGTTCGGCACCGACGCCGGAGCGGCTCAGTCGTCGTCTTCGTGGGCACCCGCACCGTTGAGGCCGTTGATCTTGGCCTTGAGCACGTTCGAGGGCTTGAACACCATAACCTGGCGCGGTTCAATTGCGACCTCGACTCCGGTCTTGGGATTGCGGCCGACGCGCTTGCCCTTGCTGCGCACCACGAAGGAGCCGAACGAGGACAGCTTCACGGTCTCGCCGCCGGCTAGGCAGGTGCAGATCTCCGACAGCACGGTCTCGACGAGGGCCGCCGACTCGGTCCGCGACAGGCCCACCTGATGGTAGACGGCCTCGCTCAAGTCGGCGCGCGTCACCGTCTTGCCTGCCATGCCGTGCCCCCTCGCCCGCATCATTCTCTTCATGACCTCGGGCGCGGCGATCACGGCCGCACCAAACGCTGAAGACGTATCTCTATGATCCGGCACGCTAATCGGCGCTCCGCCCCCGGTCAACCGCGTGCGTGCGAGGAATCGTTTCGGCCCTCACCAGCGGATCAGCGCCGCTCCCCAGCTGAAGCCACCGCCGATCGCCTCGATCATCACGAGGTCGCCGGGCTTGATGCGGCCGTCCCGCCGCGCGACGTCGAGGGCCAGGGGGATCGAGGCCGCCGAGGTGTTGCCATGGCGATCCACCGTCAGGACGATCTTGTCGCGGGCGATCCCGATCTTGTCGGCCGAGGCCTCGATGATCCGGCGATTGGCCTGATGGGGAACGAACCAGTCGAGGTCCTCCGCAGTCATGCCCGCCTGCGCGAAGGCGTCAACGATCACGTCGGTGACCTGCCCGACGGCGAACCGGAACACGTCGCGGCCCTCCATGCGCAGGTGCCCGGTGGTGCCGGTGGAACCCGGGCCGCCATCGACGTAGAGCTTCTCCCGATGGCGGCCATCCGAGCGCAGGCTGGTGCTGAGGACGCCCCGGCCCTCCTCCGCCGCCTGCGCCTCCAGCACGATGGCGCCGGCCCCGTCGCCGAAGAGGACGCAGGTGGTGCGGTCCTCCCAGTCGACGAGCCGCGAGAAGGTCTCGGCGCCGACGATCAGCGCCCGGCGGGCCGCCCCGGTGGTCAGGAACTTGTCGGCGGTCGTGACCGCGAAGACGAAGCCGGCGCAGACCGCCTGGAGGTCGAAGGCCGCACCCTGGTGGATGCCCAGCGCCGCCTGGATCTGGGTCGCAGTGGCCGGAAACGTGTGGTCCGGGGTCGAGGTCGCGCAGATCACGAGGTCGATGTCGTCTGCAGTCAGGCCTGCATCATCCAGGGCAGACTGCGCGGCGCGCATGCCGAGCACCGACGTCGTTTCGTCGGCCGCCGCGATGTGGCGCTGCCGGATGCCGGTACGCTGGACGATCCACTCGTCGGAGGTGTCCATCTGCTCGGCCAGAGCGGCGTTCGTCACCACCCGCTCGGGCAGGCTCGAGCCGGTCCCAACCACCACCGAGCGCAGGTTCGGAGCGCGCCGGCTCTGTTCGGGGTCTGTGCGGAGAGTCGCCATCTGTGTCCTTCCCGAACGGCCCCGAATTCACAAGTCTCCGCTGTGAAGCCGCGACCGCCCGATTTCCATGCCGTTCGGTGACGGCCTCTCCCGGGTCGTTCAGGCCGGCGCCAGGGCCGCCGTCTGGTCGAGCATCTCGCGGATCGTGCGGATCATGTCGTGGCGGGCCATGTCGTGCGCCAGATCGACCGCGGCCGCGAAGCCCTGCGCGTTCTCCGAGCCGTGGCTCTTGATGACGATGCCTTCCAGGCCGAGGAAGACGCCGCCGTTGGCCCGGCTCGGGTTCATCTTGTCCCTGAGCGCCCGGAAGGCCTGCCGGGCGAACAGCGCGCCGATCTTGGCCGCCAGCGTCCGGGTCATGGCGGACCGGAGATAGGTGGCGATCTGCTTGGCGGTGCCCTCGGCGGTCTTGAGGGCGATGTTGCCGGTGAACCCCTCGGTTACCACCACGTCGACCGTCCCGCGCCCGAGATCCGTGCCCTCCACGAAGCCGTGGTAGCTCAGGCCCGGGCTGTCCATCTCGCGCAGGATTCGGGCGGCCTCCTTGACCGCCTCGTTGCCCTTCATCTCCTCGGTGCCGACGTTGAGGAGGCCCACCGTCGGCCGCTCGAGGTCGAACACGATGCGGGCCATGGCCGAGCCCATCACGGCCATCTCGACGAGGTGCTCGGCATCCGTGCCGATGGTGGCGCCGACGTCGAGCACGATGCTCTCGCCGCGCACGGTCGGCCACAGGCAGGCGATGGCCGGGCGCTCGATGCCCGACATGGTCTTCAGGCAGATCTTCGACATCGCCATCAGGGCGCCGGTGTTGCCGGCCGACACGCAGGCATCGGCCTGCCCGTCGCGGACCGCCTGGATCGCCTGCCACATGGACGACTTGCCCCGGCCCTGGCGGACCGCCTGACTGGGCTTGTCGTCCATCGCCACGGCCACGGCGGTGTGGCGGATCTCGACGCAGTCCTTGAGCCGGGGCTCCTTGGCGACCAGCGGCGCGATCACCGCCTCGTCGCCGAACATCAGGAAGGTGGTGCCGGGATGGCGCTCGCGGGCCAGAGCGGCGCCGGGGACGACCGTGGAAGGCCCGTGGTCGCCGCCCATGGCGTCGAGCGAGATGCACACGCGTTGGGACATGTCTCTAGCGGGTCGCGGGGCTCGGCGAGGGGGGATCGGGCGGGACGGGGCCCGTCAGGCGCGGCGGACCATAGCGATACCGGCCCGGCGGGCAAATGAAATCGGGTGCCGGCTGGTTCCGTCGGCCGCCCGGCGGCGCCCGGAGGGGCGCTTCGCGACCGCGTGCGCCGGATCTCCCGGATCGCATTCCGCGCGTGCTCCGCGCGCCGGGGACGGGGACGACGCCCGAACGCATTGGCGCGCCACCCTCCGATCCGCGCGACACCGCGGGGGTGCCGGCTCTACGCTTCTCCGTCACGGAGCCGGCGCAGCTGATCGAACGGCCCCGCATCCTCCCCCGCCACGACCGGCTCGAAGGCGATGCCGGGCTTGCGGGGATAAGGATCCAGGCCGAGGGCCAGGAACTCGGCGGTGAGCGCGCCGAAATCGATGCGCCCGCCGACGAGGGGATCGGGGATGTCGGCCTCCTCGGCATCGGTGCCGGCCAGCCGGTCGGTGTCGGTGAACACCACCTCGACGGGCTCACGGACCGGCGTCTCGAATGGTTCGAGGCTCACGGTGCAGACCTGGGTCACCTGCGCCTCGACGGTGCCGGTGACCGTGAGCCGGCTGGTGGAGCCCGCGATGGCGAACCGGCCCACGAGGTCGCGGATGCCGGGGATGCCGAAATCGGCGGCGAGCGCCGCGCATTCGGCCGGGCTCGCCTCCACGGTCACGGCGCCGCGCCCCTGGGGCAGGCGCTCGACGTTGACCCAGCGCGCGAGCGGACCGCTCGCCTGGCTGCCGTCCCGTGTCATGCCATGCCTCCCGTTGCGTCTCTGGCCGTTGCGTCTGCGGCCCGGGCCGATGCGGGCGCGAAGCCGTCCGGCTCCGGGAAGGGCGGTCCGCCCCCGAGCAGCCCGTCGAGATCGGCTCCCGCCAGCGCCGCGTCGGCGGCCCGCACGTAGGCGGCGAGACCCGCCCCGTCCCCCTCGCCGCCCAGAACGTTCCGGGACAGGACCGCGCGCAGGGCCGCCGTGTCGCCCGCATTGAGCGCCGCGTCGTAGCCCTCGGCGCGGCCGTAGAAGGCGGCGCCGAGTTTCTTCATGCGCTTGGACACGCCCATGTCGCCGACGCCCAGCTCGCGCAGGGACGCGTCGAGCTGGGTGAAGACGGAATTCACGAGATCCTGCGCGACCTCGGCGGCCGGTGCCGGCAGGCGGTTCAGCCGGCGCAGGACCAGGATGGTGTGGAGGCACAGGGATTCGAACCGGCCCTCCACGGTGTCGGGCACGCCGAGGCGCGTGTACAGGCCCGGGCGGCGCGCGGCCATGCTCAGGGCCACGTGCAACTCCTCGACGGCGCGACGGCGCGCGTTCGCCCGCCGGAACAGACCGGCGATCATGGGCGCCCCGCGCGGGTCGGGACGGCCGCCCACGACGCTCCGGCCCCTGTGCGGATGGCGGCCACCTGTGGCCAAGCTTGCCTTGTCAAAGCCATATCCCCGCGGTACGGCAACCCATGCCCAGGGCGCAAGCGCTGTCGGAGTCCCGTGCCGACGGCGACGGTTGCGTCCCGTCCGTCAACACGCTCTCTGGGGGCCCGATGCGGCGCCGTTTCGTCCAGTCCTTCGCGCGCCTCGCTCTGATCGGCCTCGCGGGAGCCGGCCTGTCCGGCTGCATCGGCGAGGAACTGCGCCACGGCTATCAGGTCGATCAGGCGGCGCTCGCCACGATCAAGCCCGGCATGAGCCCCGAGCAGGTGCTCCAGATCCTCGGCACGCCGTCGACGGTGTCCACCGTGGGCAACAAGTCCTGGTACTACATTTCGCAGAACACCCGCCGGACGATCATGTTCCTGGGCGAGCAGGTGGAGGACCAGAAGGTCACGGCGATCTACTTCACCGCCGGCTTCAAGGTGGAGCGCGTGGCCCTCTACGGCCTGCAGGACGGGCGGATCTTCGATTTCATCGAGCGCACCACGCCGACGAGCGGCGCCGACCGCGCCTTCCTCAGCCAGCTGTTCCGCGGCCTGACCCGCTACGAGCCGTTCGGCAGCGGCAAAGGCACCAGCGTGATCCCCGGCGCGAATCGCGGCCAGTGATCTGAGGCGCCCGCGGCCGCGCGGGCGATCTCCGCGGGCTCGGCGAACAGGTAGTCGGGCGCCTGCGCGGCCAGCGCCCGGGGATCCGTATAGCCCCAGGTCACGGCCCCGAACGGGCAGCCGAGCGTGCGCGCAGCCTCCAGGTCACGGATCTCGTCGCCGACGCAGAGCGCCCGATCCGGCGGGACGCCGCTGCGGGCGAGAAGCGCTTGCAGCCGACGTGCCTTCCCGAAGATCGAGGCCCCGCAGGCATAGGCCTCGATGCGCGCCGCGTTGTCCGGTCCAAGGACCCGGCGGACCGTGTCGGCGCGGTTCGACGAGAGGATCGCCAGGGGCACGCCCGCGGCCGCGATCCCGGCCAGCATGTCGGGCACGCCGGGGAACAGGGTCATCTGCGCAGCATCGCGCGCGGCCAGCCGATGCATGTGCCGTGCGATGAGCGGCAGCTTCCAGCGCGGAATGCCGAGATGGGCCACGATCGCCCGGGCACCCTGCAGGCGCAACGCGTCGACCTCGCCGGCCTCGACCCGGCGGAAGCGGTAGCGGTCCGCGACCCCGTTCAGGACCGAGCAGAACCAATCAAAGCTGTCGGCGAGCGTCCCGTCGAAATCGAGGACAACGAGGCGCGGCGGGCCGGCATCGGGTCTGCGGTTCATCCCGGTGTCCATCCGTCCCTGCGCGCGGAACTGGGCGCCACGCCACCCATGTCGCGCCGCCCCGGTTCGCCTCGCCGTCCGCGAGGCGGGCGGGGGTCTGGGAAGCGTTCCTCGGGCTCACGCCGTATCCGCCCCGCCCACGATCCGTGCCTCGCATCACCGGTGATGCCTCTGCAGCGGGCGCCTTCCACCCGCCGGCCGGGTCGTTCGGGGCGCTGCAGGACCCTGGACCGGCCGATGGACCGACCCGTTCCGGGAAAGGACGCCGAGCCTTGCCCCCCGCCGGAGATTGGAATTCCCCACCCTCCGGAGCCCCGACCCCGCCGGGGGCGGGAGACCCGCGGCCGTTTCCGGCGCGCCGTCCCCTGCGGCGGGCATCGGATCGCGACGCGCACATCCGCCAGTCCGCTCAGGTCCGCAGGTTCCCGATCGGGACGCTGAGCCGCATCAGCAGGCCGCCGGGCGCCCAGTCGCGCTCCAGCGCGCCGTCGAGCTGGCCGGCGACGCTGCGCTCGGCCAGGACCGTCTCGAAGCCCTTCCGCGAAGGCGCACCGGTGACGGGCGGTCCGCCGGTCTCCCGCCATGTCAGCGTGTAGCGGTCCGCGTCCCGGCGACCGCTCAGGGAGACGCCGCCCTCCTTGGTGGACAGGCCACCGTACTTCATCGCGTTGGTGGCCTGCTCGTGCATGATCAGCGCCAGCGCCGTCGCGGTGCGCTCGCCGATCTCGGCGTCGTCCCCGGCGATGGCGACGCGGGAGCGGCCGCCTTCCTCATAGGCTGCCATGATTAGGCGCATGAGCCCGAGCACGGTCTGGCCCGCCACCGCCGGTGCACTGTCGGGCGAGTGCGGGCGGACGTATTCGTGCGCCTGGGCCAGCGCCCCGAGCCGGTCGCGGAAGGCAGCCGCGAACGGCTTGGCGGCCGGATCGCTGCGCGCGGTGAGCGCGGCGAGGCCACCGACCACCGCGAAGATGTTCTTGATCCGGTGGGACAGCTCGCGGATCAGCAGGTCGCGGGCCTCCTCGGCGCGCTTCGCCTCGCGCAGGTCCCGGGTGACGGTGGCGTAGCCGATCTCGGCCCCGGTGGCATCGCGGACCGGGAAGATGTTGTAGAGGACCGCCACCGGCTCGGCCGTGCCGAACGGGCGCAGGGCCAGCTCGCCCTCCCAGTACCCGTCCCGGCGCACCGCCGGCATCGCGGTGTCGGCCAGCACCCGGCGGCTCTCGTCGGTGAAGAGATCCGGCATCCGGTGGCGGCGCCCGGCTGGGAGGTCGGGCAGGCCGACCAGCGCCAGGGCCGCCTCGTTGAGGTGGGTGATCGCGCCGTCCAGCGTGAACAGGCCGATGAAGTCCTTGGAAGCCTCGACGATGGCGGCGAGCTTGCGCGCCTCGGCCTCGGCCCGCTTCAGGTCGTCGATGTCGGTACAGGTCCCGAACCAGCGCTCGATCCGCCCGCCGGCGTCGCGGATCGGCATGGCGCGGCCGAGCGTCCAGCGATAGGCACCGCCGTGGTGGCGCAGGCGGTACTCGATCTCGTACGGCTCGCCCGTGGCCAGCGAATGGCGCCAGCGTGTCCAGGCCCGCTCCTGATCGTCGGGATGGAACACGTCGTTCCAGCCCGCGCCGTCGGTGGAGCCGTAGGGCACGCGGGTGAACTCGTACCAGCGGTCATTGTAGTAATCGTGGAACCCGTCCGGCTGCGTGGTCCAGACCATCTGGGGCATCGCCGCGGTCATGACGCGGAAGCGGCGCTCGCTGGCGGCGAGCTCCGCCTCGCGGGCCGCGACCTGGGCAAGGGTCCGGCGCTGGTCCAGCAGGTTCGAGATCTGGCGCGCCAGCGCCGTGAGCGTGGCTCTCTGCTCGGAGTCGAGGCCGTCCGGCCGCGGGGACCGGTCGAGCACGCAGAGGGCACCCAGGGGGATGCCCTGCGCGCCGCGGATCACCGCGCCGGCGTAGAACCGGAAGGCCGGCGTCCCGGTGACCAGCGGGTTCTCGATGGTCCGCGGATCGGCGGTCAGGTCGGGGATAATCAGCAGATCGCCCGCCTCGATCGTATGCGCGCAGACGGAGCAGTCGATCGGCAGTTCCCGCTTGCCGAGACCCACCTCCGACTTGAACCATTGCCGCTGGGCATCCACCAGGCTGACGAGGGCCACGGGCGCGCGGCAGACATGGGCGGCGACCCGGACGAGATCGTCGTAGAGCGGCTCCGGCTCCGTATCGAGGATCGCGAGATCATGCAGTTCGGCGATCCGGTCCGCAGTGCTCCAGGGCCCTGCGGTCGGTTCGGAGGCCGCGAGCGCGTGAGGTGCCGGCACTGTCATGATCCGGCTGTCACATAGGTTCCTTGCGTCCTCCTGCCTAGGTCCCGGTCGACCGCCGCGCTTCCCCACGCGGGGCGGCCGACCGAGATCCCGCGCCTAGGCGGCGCGGGCTTGGCCGAGGGTCGGGTAGTCGAGGTAGCCCTCCGGTCCCTGGCTGTACCAGGTGGCGGCGTCGTCCTTGTTGAGCGGCGCGCCCTTGGCGATCCGCTCGACGAGGTCCGGATTGGCGATGAAGGTCCGCCCGAACGCGATGGCGTCGGCCTCGCCGGCATCCAGCACCTTCTGGCCGCTGATCCCGTCGTAATCGGCGTTCAGGATGATCGGGTTGCGGAACACGCGCCGCATCGCCGGGGCGATCGGCGGATGGTCGGCCTTGCCGAAGGTGCCCTCCGGACCCGGCTCGCGCATCTCCAGGAACGCGATACCGAGATCGGCGAGCGCCTGGGCGGCGGCCACGAACAGCGGCTCGGGGTTCGAGTCGTTGCAGCCCTGGATCGCGCCGTTCGGCGACAGGCGCACGCCGGTGCGCTCGGGGCCGGCGACCTTCGCCACCACCTCGGACACCTCGCGCAGCAGCCGCACGCGATTCTCGATGGCGCCGCCGTACTGGTCGGTGCGGTGGTTGGTGCCGTCGCGCAGGAACTCGTCGATCAGGTAGCCGTTCGCCGCGTGGATCTGCACCCCGTCGAAGCCGGCCGCCAGGGCGTTGGCGGTGGCGCGCTCGTAATCGGCGAGCAGCCGCGGAATCTCGGCGACCTCCAGGGGGCGGGCCTCACCGTAGGGCTTCTTGCCGGCATAGGTGTGGGCGTGGTCGGGGGCCGTGGTGGCTGAAGCCGAGACCGGCTTGGCGCCGCCGAGGAAGTCCGGATGGACCATCCGGCCCATGTGCCAGATCTGGCAGACGATCTTGCCGCCCTTGTCGTGGACCGCCTTCACGATCGGCCGCCACGCGTCGACCTGGGCGTCCGACCAGATGCCCGGCGCGAAGGGCCAGCCGAGCCCCTCCTGGCTGATGCCGGTGGCCTCGGTGAGGATCAGGCCGGCGCCAGCGCGCTGGGCGTAATACTCGGCCATGATCGGGGTCGGCACGTGCTCGCGGGTGCCGCGGCCGCGAGTGAGCGGAGCCATGAAGATCCGGTTCTTCGCCTCGATGGCGCCGATGCGGATCGGGTCGAGCAGGGATGGCATGGGTGACCTCGTGCAGGTGCGGCAGCGCCGCGTCCGGTTTTATTCCGGCGCCGAGGTGGCGCTGCGGCGCGGCGATGCCAAGGTGCGCCGCGCCCCGGGCGACAGCGGCGTGCGAGGGCGCACATGCCGAAAGGCGAAGGGCCAAGCTCGGTCCGAACCTGGCCCTTCCTGCATTTCCCGCCTGCTGCGGCCTTCAGCTGTGTGCCAAGACCGCCAGCAGCAGGAGGGCGATGATGTTGGTGATCTTGATCGCCGGGTTCACCGCCGGGCCGGCGGTGTCCTTGTAGGGGTCGCCGACCGTGTCGCCGGTCACCGCCGCCTTGTGGGCGTCCGAGCCCTTGCCGCCGTGGTGCCCGTCCTCGATGTACTTCTTGGCGTTGTCCCAGGCGCCGCCGCCCGAGGTCATCGAGATCGCCACGTAGAGGCCGGTGAGGATCACGCCCAGCAGGCTCGCGCCCACCGTGGCGAAGGCCTGGCTCTTGCCGGCGATGAGCTGGATCACGAAGAACAGCACGATCGGCGACAGCACCGGCAGCAGCGACGGCACGATCATCTCCTTGATCGCCGCGCGGGTCAGCATGTCGACCGCCCGGCCGTAATCCGGCCGGTCCGTGCCCTGCATGATCCCGGGCTTCTCCCGGAACTGGCGGCGAACCTCCTCCACCACCGCGCCCGCCGCGCGCCCCACCGCCGTCATGGCGATGCCGGCGAACAGGAACGGGATCAGGCCGCCGAGCAGCAGGCCCACGACCACGTACGGGTTCGACAGGGAGAAATCGACGCTGACGCCCTGGAAGAAGCGGTACTGCGTCGGGCTCGCGTTGGCGATGAAGTAGTTCAGGTCCGACGTGTAGGCGGCGAACAGCACCAGCGCGCCGAGGCCCGCCGAGCCGATCGCGTAACCCTTGGTCACCGCCTTGGTGGTGTTGCCGACCGCGTCGAGGGCGTCGGTCGACTTGCGCACCTCGGCGGGCAGGCCCGCCATCTCGGCGATGCCGCCGGCATTGTCGGTGACCGGCCCGAAGGCGTCGAGCGCCACGATGAAGCCGGCCAGGGCCAGCATGGCGGTCACCGCGATGGCGATGCCGAACAGGCCGGCCAGCGCGTAGGTGCTGATGATGCCGGCCACGATCACGATGGCCGGCAGGGCGGTCGATTCGAGGGAGATCGCCAGCCCCTGGATGACGTTGGTGCCGTGGCCGGTGACGGAGGCGTCGGCGATCGACTTCACCGGGCGGAAGTTGGTGCCGGTGTAGTACTCGGTGATCACCACGATCAGCGCCGTGATGGCGAGACCGATCACCGCGCAGCCGAACAGGCCCGCCGAGGTGAAGGTGACGCCCGTCGAGGTGGTGAAGGACGTCGCGAAGCCGCCCAGCAGCGCCATGTTGACGGCCGCGATGGCGGCGACCGAGAGCACGCCCGCCACGATCAGGCCCTTGTAGAGCGCGCCCATGATCGACTGGTTCGCCCCGAGCCGCACCGCGAAGGTGCCGGCGATCGACGTGACGATGCAGGCCGCGCCGATGGCCAGCGGGTAGAGCATCATCGGTTCCAGCACGTCGCGGCCGCTGCCGGTCGGGCCGGAGAAGAAGATCGCCGCCAGCACCATGGTGGCCACGATCGTGACCGCGTAGGTCTCGAACAGGTCGGCCGCCATGCCGGCGCAGTCGCCGACGTTGTCGCCGACGTTGTCGGCGATGGTGGCGGGATTGCGCGGATCGTCCTCGGGAATGCCGGCCTCGACCTTGCCGACGAGGTCGCCGCCGACATCCGCCCCCTTGGTGAAGATGCCGCCGCCCAGCCGCGCGAAGATCGAGATCAGCGACGCGCCGAAGCCCAGCGCCACCAGGGCGTCGATCACCTCGCGGCTCGACGGGTCGAGATGGGCGCCGCGGGTGAGGTACAGGTAGTAGAGGGCGACACCGAGCAGCGCGAGGCCGGCGACCAGCATGCCGGTCACCGCGCCGGACTTGAAGGCCATGTCGAGGCCCCCGCCCAGCGAGGTCGAGGCGGCCTGCGCGGTGCGCACGTTGGCCCGGACCGAGACGTTCATGCCGATGAAGCCCGCCGCGCCCGACAGCACCGCGCCGATCAGGAAGCCGATGGCGACCTTGATCCCGAGGAACACGGCGAGCAGCACGAACAGAACCACGCCGACGACGCCGATGGTCGCGTATTGCCGCCGGAGATAGGCCTGCGCGCCCTCCGCGATGGCGGCGGCGATCTCCTGCATCCGCTGGGTTCCGGCGTCGCGCCGCATCAAGTCGAGGATCGTGACGATGCCGTAGGCGACGGCGCAGAGCCCGCCCACGATGATCAGAATCAAGGGAATCATTCGACCGTCCTTGTTATTATCGTGCCTGGCGTGGGCTTGTACTTTCCGAGCTTGACCGTCGGAGGACAGCCATGGGACGTGGTGCCCGGATCCGGGGCTTTCCTTCCCAGAACAATACCTTGATTGCCAAACTTCGCCGGGGAGCGCAAACGCCGAGTTTCGATGTGTTTGCGACGCAGCACACGAATGCTGCATTGCGCAATAGAAGAACCGGCAAAATAAATGCATTATCTTGCGGATTGGCAGGATGGGGCGCTGGATCGTGATGATGTCCCCGCGACCGGCTCCGGCGGGCCGGCTTTCCAAGGCCGCTCGCATCGGGGCGGCCGTCATGCGGCTTCACCGGCGTGCTGCCCGTGAGGGCGGCGCGAGACTCTGGAGCCGACCCCGCTCGATCCAAAGGTGGTGAGGTCCAACCCGGACCGTGGGCGCCGAAAGGTGTGAAGCCTGCCGCGAGAAGACTTCCTGGGAACGGATGACGACGGCCGCTCACACCGTCGCTCCGCCCATGTCGGAACACACTCCGTCTCTTTGACGGCACGGACGTTGAGGCGGCAATCGCTCAGCCTCATGCAGCCGGCGGCCGTTCGCTCGCTGTCGCAGGGCGCGCCGGTTTCGACCGCTCCTCCACGTTACAAATTCTTGAGATCGGATTGGATCCGCGCAGGCGGGCCGCAGCGCGATCGTCGCGCGGTGCCGAGCCGTGACGATCTTCGAAGCGCCGGAAGACGGTAACCTCTAATTACGACCGCGTTGCCAAGCTTCGACCTCGCCGCAGTTTTGCCGCGGTGCGGCGCATCTGATAGGCCGTCGCGCCGACACCGGATCGCAGCCGCATCATGCCCGCCCGCCTTCGCACCCGCCTCGCGCTCGCCACCGCTCTCGGCGCCGCGCTCCTCGGCCACCCCGCCGCCGCGCAGGACGCCTCCGAACTGGTGGTGCGTCTCGGTCGCATCGAGAACCAGTCCCGGATCATGGCCGGGCAGATCGAGACCCTCCAGTACGAGAACCGCCAGCTCAAGGAGCAGCTGCGCAAGTTCCAGGAGGACGTCGAGTTCCGGCTGAACGAGGGCAAGGGCGGGGGCAAGTCCGCGCCGTCGGCCGCGCCGTCCTCAGCCCCGTCGGGCAACGTCAACGGCGTCAATCCGGGCTCCGGGCGTCCGGGCAAGCGCGGCGACGCCTTCGACCCGTCGCAGGCGCCCGGCGCCCCCGGTGCGCCGATGCAGCTCGGCAGCACCCAGCCCTCCGCATCCCTGCCGCCCCGGGAGGCCGCCGAAGCCGCGCCCCGGCCGCAGCGCCTGCCCCAAGGCGCGATCAACGGCACTGCCAACGGCGCGATGGACGATGAGGACGCGGATGCCGGCGCCCCCGGCTACGACGAGCCGGTGGACCTGCGCCCGCCGGTGCGGACCGGTGCGATCCCGGCGGCGCGCCCCGCCGAGAGCGTCGCCGCCACACGGAGCGGCGATCCGGCACTGGATTACGACGCGGCGGTGGAGCTGTTCCGCGCCAAGCAGTACGAGCAGGCCGAGATGGGCTTGCGCCAGTTCATCCAGTCGCATCCCCGCGACAACCGGGTCGCCGGCGCGACCTACTGGCTGGGCGAGAGCTACCTCGCCCGTGGCCGCAACCGCGAGGCGGCCGAGCAGTTCTTGAAGGTCTCCACCGATTACGCCCGCTCGGCCCAGGCCCCCGACGCCATGCTGAAGCTCGGCGTCACGCTCAACGCCCTCGGCGCCCGCGAGCAGGCCTGCGCGACGCTGGCCGAGCTGGACCGGAAGTTCCCGAATGCCGGGACCGGCGTCCGCCAGGGCGTCGTGCGCGAGCAGAAGCGCGCCCGCTGCGCCGCTTGAGCGGATCGGGCGACCCGGTCCTCGGCGCCCTCGGCCCCTGGCTCGACCGATCCGCCCGCGACGGGCAGCGCGTTCTCCTGGCCGTCTCGGGCGGCCCCGATTCGAGCGCCCTGATGCACGCGGCGGCGCTCGCGGCATGTCCCGGCGCGTCCCTGCGTGTCGCCACCGTGGATCACGGCCTGCGCTCCGGCTCCCGCGCCGAGGCCGAAGGAGTCGGGCGCACGGCCGCGCGCCTCGGCCTGCCGCACGCGGTTCTCTCCTGGGCCGGAGAGAAGCCCGGCGGCGGCCTGCAGGACGCCGCCCGCACGGCCCGCTACGCGCTGCTGGCCGCGCACGCCGAAGCGATCGGCGCCGGCCTCGTGCTCACCGGACACACACGGGACGATCAGGCCGAGACCGTTCTGATGCGTCTCTCGGCCGGGAGCGGCACCGCGGGGCTCGCCGGCATGCGCGCCGAGCGGGTTCTCGCCCCCGGGATCAGGCTGGGGCGACCGTTCCTGCAACTGCCGAAGGCGAACCTGGTGGAATGGTGTGCGGCCCGCGGCATCGCCACGTTGCGCGACCCCAGCAACGCCGACCCGCGCTTCGCCCGCGGGCGCCTGCGCGCGGCGTGGCCGATCCTGGAGCGAGAGGGCCTGACCGCCGCGCGGCTCGCCCGGCTCGCCGAGCGCGCGGCCCGCGACGAGGCCGCCCTCACGCGCGCCGCCGAGGAGGCCCTGGCCGCGGTCCTGCTCCCGGCGGTGGGAAGAGGCGCGGTGGTGCGCCTCGATGGCGCCGGCCTCACGACGCTGCCCGAGGCCGTGGCCCTGCGCTGCGTCGACCTCGCCCTGTCGCGGGCCGGCGCCGCGCCGCGCCGGCTCGAACGCCTTGAGGCGCTGGTGCTCGAATCACTGCTTCCGGCGCTGCGGCGGCGGGCGGCGATCCGGCGCACGCTGGCCGGCCTCCTGATCGCGTCCGACGCCTCAGCCACCGTGAGTTTCGCCCCCGCGCCCCCGCGGCGGCATCCGGCAGGTGTAGCCCTCGCCGCAGGGGATCCCCGATTACTTGGCAAGGAAGGGCCCCCCGCTTACATTGGCGATGTGTGCACAGACGGACCGGCCGAACCGTTCGACGCGTCCATCAGGAGGTCGCACACGCCAGGGATTGATCGATGAACCCGAATTTTCGCAACTTTGCCTTGTGGGTCGTCATCTTCCTGCTGGTGCTGGCCCTCGTCACCCTGTTCCAGAACCCCGGGCACCGGGGCGGCGGAAGCGAGATCGCCTACAGCCAGGTTCTGAACGACGCCGATGCCGGCAAGATCCAGTCGGTGGTGATCTCCGGTCAGGACGTGTCCGGCACCTATGTCGGCGGCGGCAACTTCACGAGCTACGCGCCCAATGATCCGAGCTTGGTCTCCAAGCTCCAGGGCAAGGGCGTGCAGATCACCGCCCGTCCGCCGTCGGACAACACCCCCTGGTTCATCCAGCTGCTCGTGAGCTGGTTGCCGATCCTCGTCTTCATCGGCGCCTGGATCTTCCTCAGCCGCCAGATGCAGTCGGGCGCCGGTCGCGCCATGGGCTTCGGCAAGTCGAAGGCGAAGCTCCTGAACGAGGCCCACGGCCGCGTCAGCTTCGACGACGTTGCCGGCGTCGAGGAGGCCAAGGAAGATCTCCAGGAGATCGTCGAGTTCCTCCGCGACCCCCAGAAGTTCCAGCGGCTCGGCGGCCGGATCCCGCGCGGCGTGCTGCTCGTCGGCCCGCCCGGCACCGGTAAGACCCTGATCGCCCGGGCGGTCGCGGGCGAGGCCAACGTGCCGTTCTTCACCATCTCGGGCTCCGACTTCGTCGAGATGTTCGTGGGCGTCGGCGCCAGCCGCGTGCGCGACATGTTCGAGCAGGCCAAGAAGAACGCGCCCTGCATCATCTTCATCGACGAGATCGACGCGGTCGGCCGCCATCGCGGCGCCGGCCTCGGTGGTGGCAACGACGAGCGTGAGCAGACCCTGAACCAGCTCCTCGTGGAGATGGACGGGTTCGAGGCCAACGAGGGCGTCATCATCATCGCGGCGACCAACCGCCCCGACGTGCTCGACCCGGCGCTGCTGCGCCCGGGCCGGTTCGACCGTCAGATCATGGTGCCGAACCCGGACGTCACCGGCCGCGAGCGCATCCTGCGGGTCCATGTCCGCAAGGTTCCGCTGGCTCCCGATGTCGACCTCAAGGTGATCGCCCGCGGCACCCCCGGCTTCTCGGGCGCCGACCTGATGAACCTCGTCAACGAGTCGGCCCTGCTGGCGGCCCGCCGCGGCAAGCGCATCGTGACGATGCACGAGTTCGAGGACGCCAAGGACAAGGTCATGATGGGCGCCGAGCGGCGCACCCTGGTGATGACCGAGGACGAGAAGCGGCTCACCGCCTATCACGAGGGCGGCCACGCCATCGTGGCCTTCAACGTCCCGGCCACAGACCCGGTGCACAAGGCGACCATCATCCCGCGCGGCCGGGCGCTCGGCATGGTCATGCAGCTGCCCGAGCGCGACAAGCTTTCCATGAGCTTCGAGCAGATGACCTCGCGGCTGGCGATCATGATGGGCGGCCGCATCGCCGAGGAGATGACCTTCGGCCGGGACAAAGTGACCTCGGGTGCCCAGTCGGACATCGAGCAGGCGACCCGGCTGGCCAAGATGATGGTGACCCGCTGGGGCTTCTCGCCCGAACTCGGCACCGTCGCGTACGGCGACAACAACGACGAGGTCTTCCTCGGCATGTCGATGGGCCGGCAGCAATCGGTCTCGGAGTCGACCGCTCAGAAGATCGACGCCGAGGTCCGCCGCCTCGTGGAGACCGGCCTGGAGGAGGCGCGCCGCATCCTCGCCGAGCACAAGGACGACCTGGAGGCCCTCGCGCAGGGGCTCCTCGAATACGAGACCCTCTCGGGCGAGGAGATCCGCAACCTGCTCCGCGGCCAGCCCCCGATCCGCGACGGTGGCGACGTGCCGCCAACCCCGGCCCGGGGCTCCTCGGTTCCCTCGGCGGGCCGCGGCCGGCCGAAGGAGAGCGACGGCGGGCTGGAGCCGCAGCCGCAGGCCTGACGCACGGGACAGGACGATGATCGGAAGGGGCGCCGCGAGGCGCCCTTTTTCGTGGTCGATCCCTCGGGTGGGCTTCGACGATGTTTGCTGGGCTGGACGCGGCCTTTCCTCCCCCTCCCCGGGAATGGACGTCGCGTCTCCGGTGACAAACCGGGTCTCCTGTCGGCAATCGATGCTGTCCGCTGAGCCGGTCGACTCCGCGTCATCCGGCGAATCGGAAACACAGACTCCTCCTCCACGCAGCGCAGCCTAAAACCCCGATGCCGGTCTCGACCTATCTCGTCGTCGCCCTCGGCGCAGTGGCGGCCGGCTTCGTGCAGGGGCTGTCGGGCTTCGCCTTCGGGCTCACGGCCCTGTCGTTCTGGGCCTGGGTGATCGATCCGCAGCTCGCCGCGGTGCTGGCCGTCTCCGGGGCCTTCACGGGCCAGATCATCGCCGTCCTCTCAGTCCGGCGCGGCTTCGAGCCCAAGCGCCTCGCGCCCTTCGTGCTCGGCGGTCTCGCGGGCATTCCCCTCGGGATCCTCCTGCTGCCCCGGCTCGACGCCGATTGGTTCAAGGCGCTCCTCGGCGCCCTGCTGGTGGTCTGGTGTCCGGTCATGCTGGTGGCGAAAAACCTGCCGCGGATCACGGCCGGCGGTCGGCTGGCGGACGCGGCCGTGGGCCTCGGCGGTGGCCTGATGGGCGGGCTCGGCGGCTTCACCGGGGTGCTGCCGACGCTCTGGTGCACCCTGCGCCGCTACGAGCGCGACGTGCAGCGGTCGGTGATCCAGAACTTCAACCTCGCGATGCTCGGCGTGACGATGGCGACCTATCTCGCCTCGGGCCTCGTCACCCGCGCCACGCTGCCGATGCTGGCCGTGGTGCTGCCGGCGATGCTGATCCCGACGCTGCTGGGCACGCGGATCTATCTGGGCATCAGCGAGGCGGCGTTCCGCCGCCTGGTGCTCGGCCTCCTGACCGTCTCGGGCCTCGCGCTGATCTCGGCCTCGGTGCCGCGGCTTCTGGCGCGCGCCTCTGCCGGGCGCCCCATTTCGACCGCCTTTGTCGCGGAGCACCCCGATTCACCCTGGCGGCCGATGAGCCTCCGTCGGGTTCGGTAATCTGCTAGGCTGTGTCGGGTCCGCGGCCCGGCATCGGAGACGTCATGGCGCGCAAGTATTTCGGAACCGACGGCATCCGGGGCCGGGCCAACGGGGTGATCACGCCCGAACTCGCCCTCAAGGTCGGTCAGGCCGCCGGCCTCGTGTTCCAGCGCGGCGACCATCGCCACCGGGTGGTGATCGGCAAGGACACGCGCCTGTCCGGCTACATGATCGAGACCGCGCTGGTGGCGGGCTTCACCTCGGTGGGCATGGACGTGCTGCTGCTGGGGCCCGTGCCGACGCCCGCCGTGGCGATGCTGACCCGCTCGATGCGGGCCGATCTCGGCGTGATGATCTCGGCCTCGCACAACCCGTTCGAGGACAACGGCATCAAGCTGTTCGGGCCCGACGGCTTCAAGCTCAACGACACGATCGAGCACCAGATCGAGGCGCTGATCGACGCCGACATGCACAAGCGCCTCTCCGGTTCGAACGATCTCGGCCGGGCCAAGCGCATCGAGAGCGTGCATGCCCGCTACATCGAGTTCGCCAAGCGCACCCTGCCCCGGCAGGTCACCCTGGAGGGCCTGCGGGTCGTGGTCGACTGCGCCAACGGCGCCGCCTACAAGGTCGCCCCCGAGACCCTGTGGGAACTCGGCGCCGACGTGATCGCCATCGGCACCGAGCCGGACGGGTTCAACATCAACCGCGACGTCGGCTCCACCGCCCCGGCCGCCCTGGTCGACATGGTCCGCGAGCGCCGGGCCGATATCGGCATCGCGCTGGACGGCGACGCCGACCGGGTGCTGATCGTCGACGAGAAGGGCCACGTGGTCGACGGCGACCAGCTCATGGCCGTCGTCGCCCGGTCCTGGAAGGAGGACGAGCGCCTCACCCAGCCGGGCGTGGTGGCTACCATCATGTCGAACCTCGGCCTGGAGCGCTACCTCGGCAGCCTGGGCCTGACGCTCGCCCGCACCGCGGTGGGCGACCGCTACGTCCTCGAACATATGCGCGAGCACGGCTACAACCTGGGCGGCGAGCAGTCCGGCCACATCATCATGTCGGACTACACCACCACGGGCGACGGCCTCGTGGCGGCGCTCCAGCTCCTGAGCGTGGTGCAGCGCCAGAGCCGACCGGTGAGCGAGGTCTGCCACTGCTTCGACCCGCTGCCGCAGATCCTCAAGAACGTGCGCTACAGAGCCGGCGAGCCGCTCCGTCAGGACAGCGTCGTCAGCGCGATCGAGCACGCCCGCCAGCGTCTGGGCGATGGCGGCCGCCTGGTGATCCGCCCGTCCGGCACCGAGCCGGTGATCCGCGTGATGGCCGAGGGCGACGACCGCGGCCTCGTCACCGCGGTGGTCGACGAGGTGGTCGACGCCGTGACCCGGGCCGCGGCCTGAGGAGGAGCCGCCACAGGGCCGGCGGTGCGGGACCGGCGAGCGTCGGCGGAACCTGATCCGGACGGATGCCGCGCGTATCCCCGGGCCACGTCCCAGGGCGCGTCCGGCGCCGCGTCCCGCTGGTGCGGGATGCGGTCGGGCAAAAGATGGCGCCGGCAGGTCTGCGCAGGCCCCGGATCCCGACCGGCCGCGCCGCAACCGCTGCCCGTAGCCCTCTGGCGGGTTCGCGGCGGGCAGGCTCAGGCCATGTCGACGTAGGCCGCGCGCAGCTCCGGCGGCGCCGTCATCCCCCAAGCCGCCAGCAGCGCATCCCGCAGCGTCTCCTCCGCGCACAGGTCGAGGTCCAGATTGGTCCAGCCGCGCCGGCCCCAGGCCCCGTCGAGGGGCGTGAACAGGTCCGGCTCGGCCGCGCACAGGGCCGCCTGATCGGCGGGCGCGAGGCGCAGCACCACCCGCGCCTCTTCGACCCACAGGGTCGCCAGCACACGGCCGCCGACGCGGAAATCCGGGTTGCCGCTGTGGGCCCCCGCCACCGTCCCGGGCAGCATCAGCGCCAGGATGCGCACGTCCTCGGGGAGCACGGGACGCTCAGGCCCGGCGCCCGGACCGGAGGCGCGGGCGAGGCCCGGCAGCCGGCCCGGGGGAGAACAGAGTACTCACGCCCGCATCCTCGTCGCGAGAGTTGACGCACGGGAAGGTGGCAGCACGTTCCCACGAAAATAAACAAATACTTGCTGATCCGCAGTTTCGATGGGCATGCGGAAAACGCGCAAGCATAAGATTTAACGTTAAGCCAGATTTAAGACCTTCCATACATCCTTCACCATGTACCCCCGAGCCCACGCTGCGTGTCCGGCTCACGAGTTCAGAAGGAAATCTCATGGCCCGCTCCAAGCTGAACGCTTTGGTGCGTAGCCTGACGCTCGCGGCGAGCGTCGGCGCGCCCTGCCTCGCCGTCGCTGCGGATCTGCTGCCGCCGCCCCCGCCCCCGCCCCCGCCGATCGAGGTGGGCGGCGGCTGGTACCTGCGCGGCGACGTGGGCGCGAGCGTCTACACCCGTCCGAAGTACAGCGAGGCCTACGATTACACCGGCTATTCCGACGCCAACCGCTCCTTCGGGAACGTGATCGGCGGCGGCGGGTTCGCGGGCGTCGGCGTCGGCTACCAGTTCACCCCGTTCCTGCGCGGCGACATCACCGGCGAGTACCGCTACTCCACCGGGCTTCGCGGCAGCGAGTACTATCGCGGCCCCGACTTCGACGACGGTCTCGGCTCGTACGGGGTCAACAAGTCGAGCGGCCACTTCGACTCCGCGGTGGTGCTGGCCAACGCCTACTTCGATCTCGGCACGTGGTACGGCATCACGCCGTTCATCGGCGGCGGCGTTGGCTACGCCTTCAACCATGTCTCGTCGTACTCGACGAACCAGCAGTTCACCAGCCCGTCCTACGCCTACGATTACGGCCATCCGGTCTACGGCTGCGAGTGCGGACCGCCCTCCTACAACTACGCGCCCGTCTACGACGCCAACGGCAACGCGGTCTACAACACCAACAGCGGCACCAAGTTCTACAAGGACAAGACGAGCGGCAGCTTCGCCTGGGCACTCCATGCCGGTCTCGCCTACAACGTGACCGACGCGTTCAAGATCGAGCTGGCCTACCGCTACCTGAACCTCGGCAAGGCCGAGACCGGCACGGGCTACGTGCCGTGCTGCACCGGCACCCTGCAGGCGATGAAGGTGAAGGACATCGAGGCCCACGACGTCAAGATCGGCCTGCGCTACTACCTCGGCGGCGTGATCGCGGCCCCGCTGCCGCCGCTGATGCCGGAGCCGATCCCCGGCCCGCTGGTGCGCAAGTACTGATCGAACACCCCGCCCGGCTTCACCGCCAGGGCCTGACGGCGCGGAGTCTCTCCGCGCCGTTTCGCGTTTTGCCACCCGGTCTCGGGGGCGGCTCGGCCCGTCGGACAACACCCGTCTTCCTTCCGGTCTACGCGAACGGAAGCCCGAATGATCTCGCTGGAAAGAAGAAAACACGCCCTAGCAACGGACGATTAAGGTTACTGGTCTATCCCGGTACTGAGGCTTGATCCGCCGTCCGCTCCGTACTGCCAGGACGATCCCGATGCGTACCGTCACCCTTCCGTTCCTGGCAGTTCTCGGCCTCTTCGGCGTGAACACGGCCCGGTCCGCCGATCTGGACTACGATTACCTGCGCGGCGCCGATTACGACCCGATCCCGGCGCCGGTGATCGACTGGAGCGGCGTGTATGTCGGCGGCCATGGCGGCTACACCTCAGCGGCCCTGGGCAGCAAGGGCGCGCTGCAGCCGCTGATCTACCGGGATTCGCACAACACGACGGGCGAGTCCGACTTCAGCGCCTCGACCCTGCTCAGCCCGCCATCGCGGCGCGTCGGCGACATGAGCTTCGGCGCCTTCGCGGGCTACAATGTCCAGTTCGACGATTTCGTTTTCGGCATCGAGGCCGACTACACCCATTTCGGCCGGATGGGCGTGTCGAACGACGGACTCGCGCGCAGCCAGATCTCGGCCGCGGGCATGTACGAAGTCGTGAACCTGTACGGATCCACGGCCACGCGGGTCAACGACTACGGCAGCGTGCGTGCGCGGGTCGGCTACGCCCTGGGCAATTTCCTGCCTTACGTGACCGGCGGCGTGGCGATCGGACGGGCACGCATCGCCGATGCGACGAGCTACCAGAATTACGGGTTCAACCTGACCGCCTACAACGCGAACCTGTCCGGCACGCCGACCTACGTCAACAATTTCGGCTACGCGAGCTTCAACCCGGGCGCGCCCTACAGCGGAACGGCCTTCACCGCGCTCCAGACGCAGTCGAAGACCAAGGTCGTCGCCGGCGTGGCGGGAGGGGCCGGCATCGAATACGCGATCACGCCCAACATCCTGCTCCGCGCCGAGTACCAGTACGTCCTGTTCAACGATTTCGACGGCCACAAGGTCAACCTGAACACCGTCCGCGCCGGCGCCGCCGTCAAGTTCTGAGACCGGGCCCGCGGTCGACGATCGCGGGTCGCGTCCCTTCGTTGAAGCGCACCGCCTCGGGCCGGGCCGGCGACGCCCCGGACGGCGGCTGCGTCCGTGCCGCGCGTCGGCGGAGCCTGACCATGCAAATCCACCGCTTCCTCCGGCTTGCCGCACCTCTCCTGCTCGCCGGGCTCGTCCTGGCGCCGGAGCCATCCGCGGCCCGGCACCGGCCGCGCATCGTCCGGCACCGGATCCACGTGCGCCCCGTTCCGGCCGTCCCGCCGCCGGTGCTCATCCGGGACTACCTGCCGCGCAACCACAACGTCCCGATGTACAACGAGCCGCCACGGCGGGGCCCGGCGTGGTGAGGGCGCGTCCTCAGCTCTCCAGCTCGCTGTCCCAGTACAGGTAGTCGAGCCAGGTGTGGTGGTACTGGCGGTGGTCGAACTCGGGCTGCCGGTGGTGCAGCTCGTAGCGCGTCGGCCGCCGGGGCGCGTTCATCAGCGGCATGTCGGCCTCGTCGGGGGTGCGGTTGGCCTTGCGCAGGTTGCAGGGCGAGCAGGCCGCCACGACGTTCTCCCAGCTCGACAGCCCGCCCCGGGAGCGCGGCACCACGTGGTCGAAGGTCAGGCCGCCCGAGGGCAGGCGCAGGCCGCAATACTGGCAGCTGAAGCCGTCGCGCAGGTAGATGTTGTAGCGGGTGAAGGCTGGGCTGCGGGCCAGCGCCACGTAGTTCTTCAGCGCCACCACGCTCGGCACCCGGAGCGAGCGGGACGGGGAGCGCGCCTCGACGTCGTAGCTCGCCACCAGGGTCACGCGGTCGAGGAACAGGGCCGTGAACGCGTCCTTCCAAGACCAGAGGGAGAGCGGATTGTACGAGAGCGGCCGGTAATCCGCGTTGAGGACGAGGGTTTGGAGATCCATCATCGGCGCGACTCTTCGGACTGACTCTGACGCGGATAACGCGCGGGACCACGCCCGCGCGTCACCGGCCCGCCCGGACCGGCCGAGGGCCGGGGCAGGACGGAGAGGTGCGCGGAGCGCTGGCTTGGCGGGAGAGACGACGGGAGCAACAGGGCGGCGGGCCGGCGCGCGGGGGCGCCGGTCGGGGCAGTCGTATCCGGAACGCGGCCGGGCCGGGCCGGCACTGTGACCGGCCGTGCCCTTTCGCGTAATGACGAAAAGGCCCTGTCCATCAGGTGTTCATCTAATCCTAGCGTGACACCCTTGTGAAGCTATTCCCGCCGGGCTCCAGGGACGCACCCACAGGCCGGCCGCCGATCCCGAATCCGCGGAAGCGTCGGCAGGAGCACTGTTTCGCCCCAAAGCTCGCCCAGAGCACCCGGCCGCCAGGAGGCCCGCCCCGGTCCCCTATCGCCGCCGATTCGCCGATGCCGGCCTGCGACCGCGCGTCCGGCGCACCCGACGAGAGGTTGCCCATGACCCGTCCGCCAGCGCGGATCTGCCCGCGCCCGTCGCTGATCCTGCCGGTTCTCGCGGCCCTCGTGCTCGGAGCCCCGGCGGCCGCGCCCGTGCCGGCCCTTGCCCAGGCACAGCCTCAGGCGCAAACCCAGTCTCCGGCCCAGTCTCACGACCAGTCTGACGTCCAGGCGCCCACCGGGAGGCCCGCGGACACGAAGCCGGCTGACGCCAAGTCTGTCGACGCCAAGTCTGTCGAGGCCAAGTCTGCCGAGGCCAAGTCTGCCGAGGCCAAGTCTGCCGAGGCCAAGTCTGCCGAGGCCAAGCCCGCAGAGGCCAAGCCCGCAGAGGCCAAGCCCGCGAACGCCAAGCCCGCCCCGGCGCAAGCCGAGGTCCCCGAGCAGTTCAAGGCGGTCCGGGCCAAGCTCGAGGCCGCCAAGGCCGAGCTCGACGCCCGCGAGAAGCAGCTGGGGCATACGGACCTGACGGTGGCCGACCTCACGGCCATCCGCGACAGCGCCGTCACGGAGACCGACGAGATCCGCAGCCTGGTCACCCGGCTCGACGCGCCCCTGGAGGCCGCGCGCGAGCGGCTCACCCAGCTCGGTCCGAAGCCGAAGGACACGCAGGAGAGCGCCGACGTCGCCGAGCAACGCGTGGAGCGCGAGGCCGCCGTCACCCGCATCGACGAGACCCAGCGCCTCGCCCGCTCCCTGGTGGTCCAGGGCGACCAGATCGTCGACCGGGTCTCGAACCGGCGCCGCGAATCCTTCACCCGCGACCTGTTCCAGCGTTCCCAGCCCCTGGTCGGCCCGGGCCTCTGGACCAAGGTTATGGGCGACGTGCCCCGGGATACGCGCGCCCTGCAGAGCGCCGTGTCGGATATCGGCCTGCTGTTCTCCCGCAACGGCAGCATCGGCAACCTGCTGATCCTGGGCCTCGCCTTCGGGATCTCGATCGCGCTGTATTTCGGCCGCCGCAACATCGCCCCCCGGGGCGCCCGCCGGGACGCCGCCAAGACCGATCCGTCGCGGCGGGCCATGATGCTCGCCGCCTGGCGGGTGATCCTGCTCGGCACCGTCCCGGCGGTGGCCGGGTCCTACGCGGTCTACTACGCGCTGGACGCCACCAACCTCCTGCCGTCCCGGCTCCTGCCCGTGGCCGCCGCGATCCTCGGCGGACTCGCCTTCATCGCCTTCGTGGAGGCCCTGTGCGACGGGCTGCTCAGCACCGAGAAGCCCGCTTGGCGTCCCGCGCCCGTGAGCGACGCGGCGGCCACGCGCCTGACCCGGCTCGCGGTCGGCATCGCCACGGTGATCACCGTGGTGAAGTCCGTGGAGGCCCTGAATTCCGGGATCTCGGCGGCCCTGCCGATCTCCATCGCCACGCGGGGCCTCGGCGCGGTGGCGACCGCCCTGATCCTGGCGGTTGGCCTCCACCGGTTCGCCGACACCGAGCAGGAAGAGGAGGCCTGCTTCGGCCCCTACGTGCCGACCAAGACCACCACGGGCGTCGGCGGGCCGGCGCGGCTGCTCGGCTGGGCCGCGGTGGCGCTGATCGGGCTCGGCGCGCTGGTGGGTTACGTGGCCTTCGCGGCCTTCCTGATCGACCAGCTGATCTGGGACGCCAGCGTCCTCGTGCTGCTCTACCTGCTGGTCCAGAGCGTCGACATCTTCGTCGGCCGCGCGCTCAGCGACGAGACCCGGCTCGCCACGACGCTCCAGGCCAATACCGGCCTGCGCAAGCGCTCGCTCAACCAGATCTCGGTGCTCGCGACCGGCGCGACCCGGCTCGTCCTGTTCCTCGCGGCCGCGGTCCTCGTGCTGGCGCCCTGGGGCCTCGACTCCACCGACATCGTCTCGTCGGTCCGGCAGGCCTTCTTCGGCTTCAAGGTCGGCGACGTCACGATCTCGCTCTCGAGCATCGCGCTGGGTATCGGCATCCTGGTGCTCGGGGTGTTCATCACCCGCGGGGTGCAGCGCTGGCTGGAGAACACCTACCTGCCGGCCACCGACCTCGACGCGGGCCTGCGCAACTCCATCACCACGGTGGCGGGCTATTGCGGCTTCCTGATCGCGCTGGCGCTGGCCTTCTCGTATCTCGGCCTGAGCCTGGAGAAGCTCACCATCGTGGCCGGCGCCCTGTCGGTGGGTATCGGTTTCGGTCTGCAATCGATCGTCAACAACTTCGTCTCCGGCCTGCTGCTCCTGTGGGAGCGGCCGATCCGGGTCGGCGACCAGGTGGTGATCGGCGATTCCGAGGGCATCGTGAAGCGGATCTCGGTCCGCTCCACCGAGATCCAGACCTTCGACCGCTCGGCCGTGATCGTGCCGAACTCGAACCTGATCTCCGGGGTGGTGAAGAACCGGGTGCGGGGCGACCGAACCGGGCGCGTCAGCATCACGGTCAGCGTCCTGCGCAACCAAGACCCGGTGCGCGCCGCCGAGATGATCACGGCCTGCGCGCAGAATCATTCCGACATCCTGAAGGAGCCCCCGCCCCGGGTCGTGTTCAAGAAGATCGGCGACCCGTTCCTGGAATTCGAGCTGCTCGTCTGGATCGTCGACGTGAGCCTCGGCCAGAAGGTGGTGACCGACCTGAACTTCTCCGTGTTCGCGACCCTCTCGGGGGCGGGGTTCATCCCGCCCCTCGGGCCCGGCTCCAGCATCGTCACCGTGCAGGGCCTCGACACGATGCAGAGTGCCATGGGCGAGATCGCCAGCCGCTTCATCCAGCCGGCCCCGGCTCCCGAGGGCGGCGAATCAGCCCGGCCCCAGCGCGACCGCGGCCTCCGCAGCGCCGGCGCCTGACCGGCCGCCGCCGAGAACGATCCGGACGGTGTTCCCGCCCGCATCCTTGGCGGCGTAGAGCGCCGCGTCCGCCCGGCCGAACAGCCGGGCGCGGCCGCCCGGGGTGGTCCCCACGGCGATCCCCACGGAGGCGCCGATCCGCAGCCCGTCGCCGCGATACGGGATCGGCCGGCTCAGGGCGGCGACGATGCGGCGGCCGCGCTCCACCAGCGCGGGCGGGTCGACCGGCGCCCGCAGGAGCACGGCGAACTCGTCGCCGCCGATGCGGGCGACGAGCGCCGCGTCCCGGCAGACGGCGGCCAGCCGCGCGGCCGAGCGCCGGAGGCACAGGTCGCCGGCCGCGTGGCCGTGGCGGTCGTTGACCGGCTTGAACCCGTCGAGGTCGATCAGCAGCAGGGCGCCGAAGGGATCCGGGCCGGAGCCGGGCGCCCTCGCGTCGAATCGCGCCTCGAACTGTGCCTCGAAGCCGCGGCGGTTCGCCAGACCGGTGAGCGGGTCCCGCTCGGCGCGCCGGCTCAGCTCGGCCAGCCGGGCGATCTCCTCGGTGATGTCCTGCTTGGTTCCGAAGAGGCGGGTGGGGCGCCCGTCCGCGGTTTCGACCGCGGCGCGGATCCGGATCCAGCGCGGCCGGCCTCCGGCATGGATTTCGGCGTCGAGCACGAAGGCGCCGCTCCGGGCGATCGCCCGGTGCCGGATCGTCTCCAGCAGGCGCCGCGAGGCCGGCTCGTAGAGTTCCAGGACCCGGGGTCGGTGCAGCGTCGTGCCCCGCGGGATGCCGAACAGGTCGTGTACGCCCCCGGACCAGTCGAGGGCGCCCGCGCGCAGGCAGCAGGACCACAGGCCCATGCCGGCGGCCGCCAGGGCGCGCTCCTGCTGCACCAGGAGGCCGGCCTGCTGGTGGAGGACCACCCGCTGCAGGGCGTGATCCGCGACGGCTTCGGGAGCCGCCTCGACGGCGGCCGACAGGTCGGCAAGGCCGCCGACCGGTCGGTCGCGGGGCGTTTCCACCGGGGTCAGGGCGCACTCGGTCGTCATCAGCGTACAGATTTAGACGGAAGGCCTTTGAGGAAGCCCTAACGGACCGATGCGCGGCCGCCCGGCAGCGCCTATATGCCGACGGGGCGGCAGGGCCGTCGCAGGGATGGGTAAGTCGTGACGAGACGCGATCGGGACGGTCGACATGCGGGGCGCGGGCCCGGCCGGATCAGGGTCCGGACGCTCGTCCCGGCCGCGCTGATGGCGGCGGCGGGGCTCGGCGGCTGCGCCGCCCAGGCGCCCAGCAGCGCCGCGTTGCCGAGCATCTACCTGCCGCTGGCCAGCAACACCGCCCACATCGACGTGGAGGCGGCCCGCGACATGATCTCGTCCTATCGCCGCAACCGCGGCGCGCCGCCGCTGACGGTCGATCCCGAGCTGCAGCGGCTGGCCGAGACCGAGGCCGCCGCCATGGCGCTGGCCGACCGGCCGAGCCGGGCCCAGACCGTCAAGGGCGCGGTGGAGCGGCTCGGCTACGCGGACGTGAACGCCAACCTGTCGGCGGGCTACCACACCCTGGCCGAGGCGTTCTCAGGCTGGCGCGAGAGCGCGCCGCACGACGCCACCATGCTGGCGCCGCGGGCGACCAAGATGGGCATCGCCACCGCCTACGCGCCGGGCTCCAAGTACAAGGTTTACTGGGCGCTCCTCACCGCCAGGTAGCGCCGCCTCCTACGGCAGCCCCTTCGCGCCGGTCGCGGGGCAGGTAGGCGACGCGCATTTCGCCGATCGAGTCGGACTCCTCGGGTCGCGGATCGTCAGGATGCCGTCGATGATGCGCGGGCGGGCGACGTCCGCCGCCTCCAGCTTCACCTGCAGCTTGTCGGCGATCGGCAGGCGCACGAGGTTGGCGATGAGCGCCCCGTAGAGCGGGGCCAGGCGCGCGGTCGCCATGGCGGGGCCGGGCTTCGCGGGATCGGACCTGTCGGCGGACATCGTCACCGTGCCGAGGATCGTGCCGATCCTGCCCCAGGCCGGGGCGCGGTCGCCGCCGACCAGCCCGACACCGGCCGCGGGACCCATAGGACGATGACCCGGCGGGTTTTCCCGGACACGGCGGGACCGCGCGCGCGACCGTGACGCGCGGCCGGCGCGCCACCCTAGGGCGTTTCGCTGAACGAACCGTAAAGGCGATTGTTTCGAACCTGTATCGCTCCGTCATCGCGCGTTCAGGCGGGAACTGGCATAGCCCTTCCCCATGAAGGGTTTGACCCGGCGCCGAAGCCGGTCGCGTGCCCTTCGAACAAGGCGCGAGACCCGGGTCACACGGGCCGCGCCAGGGGTGGCGGAGCGGTACGATGGTTCGTCTGTACGGGCGGGTCCTGGGTTTCCTGAAGGCGGAGCGGCGGCTGGCCATAGGCTTGGCCGCAACCAACGTCGTTCTGGCGGTCGCGGCCTTCGCCGAGCCCCTGCTGATGGGCCGGATCATCGACCAGCTGACCCATCTCAAGCGCGGCGGTGACGCCATGGGCACCATGCTGCCCCTGCTCGCCGCCTGGGTGGCGTTCGGCTTCTTCACCATCGCGGCGGGCGTGTTCATCGCGCTCCACGCCGACCGGCTCGCCCACCGCAACCGCCTGTCGTCGATGGCGAGCTACTTCGAGCACGTCCTCGACCTGCCGCTCGCCTTCCACTCGGCCAACCATTCCGGCCGCGTCCTGAAGGCGATGCTGGAGGGCACCAACGGCATGGCGTGGCTGTGGCTCGGCTTCTTCCGCGACCACCTCGTCGCCCTGGTGTCGCTGGGCGTGCTCCTGCCGATGACCCTGCTCATCAACTGGCAGCTCGGCTCGATCCTGGTGGTGCTGGTGCTGGCCTTCACGGCGCTCACCACCTTCGTGATGCGCCGGACCGAGGCGCTCCAGGGGCAGGTCGAGGAATTCAATTCCGGCCTGGCCGCCCACGCGTCCGACGCGCTCGGCAACGTCGCGGTGATCCAGTCGTTCACCCGCGCCAAGGCCGAGAAGGAGGCGATGCGCGGCATCATCACCAACCTGCTCGCCGCGCAGATCCCGGTCCTGTCCTGGTGGGCGCTGGCCAACGTGGCGACCCGCGCCTCGGCGACCATCACGATGACGGCGATCTTCGTCACCGGCATCTGGCTCTACCAGGCCGGCAGCACCACGGTGGGCGAGGTCGTGGCCTTCATGAGCCTCGCCACCGCCTTCGTGGCCCGGCTCGACCACGTGGTCGGCTTCGTGAACGGCCTGTTCCAGCAGGCGCCGAAGATCGCCGAGTTCTTCGAGATCTACGACACCGTTCCGGCGGTGGCCGACCGGCCGCACGCCCGGCAGGTGGCGCGGTTCGAGGGCAAGGTCACCTTCGAGGACGTCGCCTTCTCGTACGACGGACGGCGCCAGGCGCTGGACGGCGTCTCGTTCTCGGCCCGTCCCGGCGAGACGATCGCCCTGGTCGGCACCACCGGCTCGGGCAAGTCGACGACGCTCGGCCTCCTGCACCGCAGCTTCGACCCGGCCGCCGGCGCGATCCGCATCGACGGGATGGATATCCGCGACGTCGGCCTCGCCTCCCTGCGCCACAACATCGGCGTGGTGTTCCAGGAGCCGATGCTGTTCGCCCGCTCGATCCGCGAGAACCTGCAGGTCGGCTGCCCCGACGCCACGGATGCCGAGATGCTCGACGCCCTGGAGCGGGCCCAGGCCAGCGCCTTCATGGCGCGCCAGGCCGACGGACTCGACACGGTGATCGGCGAGCGCGGCCGCTCGCTGTCCGGCGGTGAGCGCCAGCGGCTCTCGATCGCCCGGGCGCTCCTGAAGAACCCGCCGATCCTGATCCTCGACGAGGCGACCTCGGCGCTGGACGCGGCCACCGAGCGCAAGCTCCAGGGCGCGCTGGAAACCGTGATGGAGGGGCGCACCACCTTCGTGATCGCCCACCGCCTGGCGACGATCCGCGACGCCGACCGCATCCTGGTGTTCCACGAGGGCCGGATCGTCGAGGCCGGCACCTTCGACGAGCTGGTCGCGCAGGACGGCCGCTTCGCGGACCTCGCCCGGGCCCAGTTCATGGCCGCCCAGGCCGACGAGGACGACGGGCTGGCGCTGGCGGCGTGAGGACGCGTCGCCGCGGAGCGCGCTGCGCTTCACGACGGTGCGGGGTCCCCTCTCCGGACGGGAAAGGGAGCCCGCCGCGCCCCCCCCGGGACGCGACGGCTCACACCCACCCGATCCGCGCGAAGAACCCCGCGATCTCCTCCGCGGCCCGGTGGGGATCCTCCCGGTGGGGGAAATGCCCCACCCCCGGGAACAGCGCCAGATCGAGATCCGAGAAGGTCTCGCCCAGGCGGTCCGTCCAGGCGGAGGGGAAGATCGGATCGTGCTCGGCCCAGCGCACGCAGGTCGGCACGCCGATCGGCGGCAGGGGTGGAGCTTCGCCCTTGAGCATGGCCACCCGGCCGGCATGGGCCGCCCGGTAATAGGCGAAGCCGCCCGCGAGGTTTCCGGGTTTCAGGAAGGTGTCCACGAAGGCGTCCAGCACGGGATCGAACGCGTCCTTCCGGTGCGACCAGTGCCGCAGGAAGTGGCCGATATAGGCGGCGCAGCTCGCCCGGCCGGCGCCGGCCAGCGTCATCGCCAGATCCATCTGGTTGAAGGATTGGTACCAGATCTCGGTGAGCCGGTCCGGCGCCCCGAGGCGGGCGCCGATCCCCGGATAGACGAAGTCGAACAGGAACAGGCCGGCGCAGCGCTCCGGATGGGACCGCGCGAGGGCCTGGATCACCGCACCGCCGACATCGTGGCCGACGATGCCCGCGCGGTCGATCCCGAGGGCCTCCAGCAGGGCCGCCATGTCGGCGGCGTGATCCGCCGCCCCGAAGGCGTCGTCCGGCTTGTCGCTGTCGCCGAAGCCGCGCAGATCCGGGGCGATCACCGTGTGGCGGGCCGCCAGCCGCGTCATGACCGGCTCCCAGGTC
This sequence comes from Methylobacterium longum, assembly GCF_022179385.1. Classification (GTDB taxonomy): domain Bacteria; phylum Pseudomonadota; class Alphaproteobacteria; order Rhizobiales; family Beijerinckiaceae; genus Methylobacterium; species Methylobacterium longum. Next base: position 155,828 of record NZ_BPQS01000008.1, read on the forward strand.
AGCCAGAATTCCGGCCATCCGTGGAGCAGCAGCAGCGGCGGCCCCGCGCCGCAGCGCGCCACGTGCAGGTCCGCGCCGTTCGCCCGCACCCTCAGGTGCTCGATGTCGTCCATCGTCCCTCCATCTCGGCCCGGCGGGCCAGCATCTTCGCCTGCAGGCGGCTGCGGCGGGCGGCGATCACCGTCCCGTTGATCTCGCCGCCGAACAGGAACATGGCGGCGAGCCAGTAGAGGAACACCAGGAACACCATCGCGGTCGCCAGACCCCCGTAGGTCGACGCGTAGGCGTTCGAGAACCGGTCGAGGTAGTAGCCGAAGCCGAGGCCCGCGAAGAACCACAGGACCAGCGTCACCGCGATCCCCGGCAGCACCGACAGGATCGAGCGGCGCCCGGTCGCGACGAACTTGTGGGCGATCACCAGGATCACGGCGAGCAGCAGGGCGGTGACGCCGATCCGGCCGATCGCCACCGCGAGGCCGAGGGGCTCCAGCCCCGGCGCCACCAGGACGACGTTGCGCCAGATCAGCGGTCCCAGCACCACGAGCAGTGCGAAGGCCAGCATCGCGAAGGCGCCGCAGATCACGTAGCCGATCGATTCGAGCCGGGTCAGCCACCACGGCCGGCTCTCCCGCAGGCCGTAGGCCCGGTTCAGCCCGACCCGCAGGCTCTCGACTCCCGAGGACGAGAAGTACAGGGCGAACAGCGCGCCCAGGGTCAGCACGCCGCTGCGCTGCTCGGTGAGAACCCGGTGCACCTCGCCGACGATCGGCTTGGCGATCTCCCGCGGCCACGCGTCGAAGATCAGCACCCCGGCCTCGTCGGCGAGCGACTGCGTGCCGAACAGGCCGGCGAGCGCCGCGAGGAGGATCAGGAACGGGAACAGCGATGTCAGGGTCGAGAGCGCGATGTGGCTCGCGATCGCCCAGCCGTCGTGGGAGACGAAGCGCTGCGCGGCGAGGCCCGCGACCTGGGATCCACTGCGGATGGGATTCACGGGCGTTCAACGATCCTCAAGCACACGATCCCCGGGCGGAGCGGCCCGCCGATGAACGGTGCCGGGCCCCGCCCGTCAACGCCGCCGGCCCGATCCGGTCCCGAACGCCCGCCGGTGACGCACGCGCGCCACGCCGACCGCGCGCGCGGGGAGCGCGGGCGCCGAAGGGCTGAATCGGCGTTGCGACTCACCGGCCCGATGCCCCTTAGATCCCGCCATGCCGAACCCCGCACGCTCCTCGACGCTCACGGCCAGCGCCCTCCCGGCCCTGTTCGTCCCGATCTGGGCGACCGGCTTCATCTCGGCGCGGGCCGTGGTGCCGCATGCCGACCCCTTCGCGTTCACGGCGGTCCGCTTCACCGCCGTCGCCCTGGTCCTGGCCGGGATCGCGGCCGCGTCCCGCGTCCGGTGGCCCGCCGACCGGGCCGGCTGGCGCGATCCGGTCATCGCCGGCTTCCTGATGCAGGGCGTCTACCTGTCGAGCACCTTCTGGGCGGTGAGCCACGGTCTCCCGGCCGGCATCGCGGCCCTCGTCGGCAGCCTGCAGCCGCTGCTCACCGCCCTCCTGGCGCAACCGCTGCTGGGCGAGCGCGTCAGCGGCCGCCGGGCGCTCGGCATCCTGATGGGCTTCGCCGGCGCCGGCCTCGTGCTGGCCCCGAAGCTCGGCGCCACGGACCCGTCGGGGATCCCGCCTCAGGCGCTCGCGGTGAGCTTCGTGGCGGTCCTGGCCCTGACCTTCGGCACCCTCTGGCAGAAGCGCACCGGCGGCCGGGTCGACCTGCTGGCCGGGGCGACGCTCCAGTTCGTCGGCGGCATGGCCTGCGCAATCCCCCTGGCGCTCGTCTTCGGCAGCGCGGCGATCGACCCGGCGCCGGCCCTGTGGCTCGGCCTCGCCTGGGCGGTGCTGGTCAATTCGGTGGCGGGGATCCTGCTGCTGCTGGCGCTGATCCGGCGCGGCGCGGTGGCGGGCGTCGCCGCCCTGTTCTTCCTGGTTCCGCCGGTTGCCGCCCTCCTCGGCTTCCTGCTGTTCGGCGAGGTGCTGACGCCCCTGCAGGGCGCCGGGATGGCCCTCGCCACCCTGGGTGTCGCGGTGGCCAGCCGGGGATGAGCGGCGGCGAGCGGCCGGCCCTGCGACCGAAGGCCCGGAAACCCTTCGCGGCCTCGCGGTTTGGTGCGCGGGTCACGAGAGCCCGGACCGGCACCGCGCGAGGCGAGGATGGATCAGGACAGGCCCCGCGAGATCCGCCTCGCCCTCGACGCGATCCCCCTCGGCGGCAAGGCCGAGGGCAAGGCCGGCGACGACGCGGTCCTGTTCGTGCGCGACGCGGACGGCGTCCGCGCTTTCCAGGCCAAGTGCCCGCATCTCGGGGCGCCGCTGGCCAAGGGCGAGATCTGCGGCGGCCGGCTCTACTGCCCCTGGCACAAGGCGGCGTTCTCCCTCGCCGACGGCAGCCTGGAGGAGCCGCCGGCGCTCGAGGCGCTCACCCGCTATCCCGTCCGGATCGAGGGCGGCGAGGCGGTGGCGCTGCTGAACCCCGAGCCCGCCCCGGTCAAGCGTGCCGAGACGCCGGTCAAGACGGTCCTGATCGTCGGCACCGGCGCGGCGGCGGTCGCCTGCGTCACCACGCTCCGGCGCGAGGGCTTCCCGGGGGCGATCACCATGGTCGGCCGCGAGGCCCGCCCGCCCTACGACCGGACCAAGCTGTCCAAGCAGTTCCTGGCCAAGCCGACGCCCGCGGAGGAGACCCTGCTGGAGCCGGATTTCTGCGCCGCGCACCGGGTCGAGGGGATCGCGGCCGAGGCGACCCGGATCGATCCGGCGACCCGGAGCGTCACCCTGGCGGACGGGCGGGTGCTCACCGGCGACGCCCTGCTGATCGCCACGGGCAGCCGCGCGGTGGCCCCGGACTTCGCCGGTCGGGATCACGAGGGGGTCATGACCCTGCGCAGCCTCGACGACGCGGTGCGGCTCAGCGACGCGGCGGCGCAGGCCCGGCGCGCTGTGGTGGTCGGGGCGGGCTTCATCGGCCTGGAGGCCGCGGCCTTCCTGACCAAGCGCGGCCTGTCGGTGACGGTCCTGTCGCGCGAGGCGGTGCCCTTCGCCAAGCGCTTCGGCGAGGCCGTCGGCGCGGCGCTGAAGCGCTACCATGCCGGCAACGGCGTGACCTTCGTGACCGGGACCGTCGCGCGGATCGTCGGCGACGGGCGGGTTGCCGCGGTGGAGACCGGGGCCGGGGCGCGGCTGCCGGCCGACATCGTGCTGATCGGCGCCGGCGCCGCGCCGGAGACCGCGCTCGTCGCCGGCGTGGAGCCGGACGAGAACGGCGGCCTCCCGGTGGGGGGCGACCTGAAGCTCGCCGAGGGCGTCTGGGTCGCGGGCGACATCGCGGCCTTCCCCGAGCGCGGCAGCGGGCTCACCGCCCGGATCGAGCACTGGCGCCTGGCGCAGCAGCACGGGACCCACGCGGCCCGGGCGATGCTGGGCGCGACGGACGCATTCTCCGGCACGCCGTTCTTCTGGAGCAACCAGGGCGACAAGCGCCTGGATTACGGCGGCTACGCGCCGGGCTTCGACCGGATCATCCTGCAGGGCGATCCCGCCGCGCTGGACTTCATCGCCTACTACGTCCGCGCGGATCGGGCGGTGGCCGCCTGCAGCATCGGGCGCAACCCGGCCTTCACGGCGTTCCTGCACCTGCTGGGCGAGAACCGGGTGCCGAGGCCGGAGGTGATCGAGGCCGGCGCGGACCTCGCCGCGCTGGTGTGACATCGGTCGCGCCGCGCCGCCGTCGCGTCGCCGCGCCCGCCCGACCGGTCGCCGTCGCACCGATGGAACCAGTTCCGGCAGTCCATCTTTCGGTAAGCGCCGCCCGCCGTCCTGGAAGCCGGGCCCCTGGGAGGCACCATGAACTCGATCGTCGTCATCGCCCTGATCTGTGCCGCCTCCGTCCAGGCTCCGGATTGCTCGCGCGACACCGCCATCGACGTGATCACCGGCCCGGCGCACACCCTGCAGGAATGCCTCGTCCAGGGACCGGTGCTGGCGGCCAATGCCGGGTTCAAGGGCGAGGACGGCGCTTACGTCAAGACCCGCTGCGAGCAGAAGCGCTGAGCCGGACGGCTTCCGCACGAACAGGACCGCGGCTTTTCAGTCTCCGGTGCGGCACGCGCCCCCGTGACGCGCCGCCCTCGACTGTGAAGGCACGCGCGCCGCGGGCAGGGCCGCCGTCTTCAACTTGAGTTCAAGGCGGACCAAATGAAATCTGCTTCGGCCTCGGGCCGGGACAGGTTAGAAGACACGATCCAATATGACGCCACGCGAGTCAGAACCATGTCCGCATCCCCCGCCATCCAGTCCGAGCCGCAGGATCTCGTCTCCCTGACCAAGTCCGCCGGCGAAAGCGCCAAGGCCCTCGTCGCGGAAGCCACCCGCCGGGTGCGGACGCGGATCCTGGGCACGGACGGGCGGATCGATGCGGCCAAGCTCGAGGCGCAGCAGCACGCCGCCCACGGCCTCGCGTGGCTCGCGACCTACGCGGAGGCCGTGAACGAACTCGGCGGCTATGCCGAGCGTCTCCGGGGCGAGGGCCGGTTCGGCGAGACCGAGGCGCTCCTCGTCCGGATCGGCGCCGGCGAGTATCTCGACCAGCTCTTCTCCGGCATCCCGATGAGCCAGGGCGAGATGGTTCGCCCCACCGGCTCCCTCGGCCTCAGCGCCAAGGAGGTGGCCGCCTACCGCACCGACGCGGTGGAGACCCTGATCGCCGAGGGCAACACCGTCGAGAACCGCGCCGCCCTGGTGGCGCAGATGCGCGACGGCGGCGGCGCCGCGACGGTCGGCGCCTCCGGCCTCGACGAGGACATGGAGGCGATCCGCTCCGAGATGCGCCGCTTCGGCAAGGCCGAGGTGGTCGATCAGGCGCACGCGTGGCACCTGCAGAACGCCTACATCCCGATGGAGATCGTCACCAAGATGGCCGAGCTCGGCGTCTTCGGCCTGACGATCCCCGAGGAGTACGGCGGCATGGGCCTGCCGAAGACCGCCATGTGCGTGGTCTCGGAGGAGCTGTCCCGCGCCTATATCGGCGTCGGCTCGCTGGGCACCCGCTCGGAGATCGCCGCGGAGCTGATCCTGTGCGGCGGCACCGAGGAGCAGAAGCAGCGCTTCCTGCCGAAGATCGCCTCGGGCGACATCCTGCCGACCGCCGTGTTCACCGAGCCGAACACCGGCTCCGACCTCGCCAGCCTGCGCACCCGCGCCACCAAGGAGGGCGACGTCTGGAAGATCACCGGCAACAAGACCTGGATCACCCACCCGGTCCGCGCCGACATCATGACGGTCCTGGTCCGCACCAAGCCGGAGGAGAAGGGCCACAAGGGCCTCTCCATGCTGATCGCCGAGAAGCCCCGCGGCACGGACGAAGAGCCGTTCCCGGTCGAGGGCCTGTCGGGCGGCGAGATCGAGGTGCTCGGCTACCGCGGCATGAAGGAATACGAGCTGGCCTTCGAGGGCTTCGCGGTGCCGGCCGGCAACCTACTCGGCGAGGTCGAGGGCAAGGGCTTCGCCCAGCTGATGCAGACCTTCGAATCGGCCCGCATCCAGACCGCGGCCCGGGCCATCGGTGTCGCCCAGTCCGCCCTCGACGTGGGCCTGCGCTACGCCGAGGAGCGGGTCCAGTTCGGCAAGCCTCTGTTCAGCTTCCCGCGGGTCGCCGACAAGCTCGCCATGATGGCGGTCGAGATCAACATCGCCCGCCAGCTCACCTACTTCTCGGCCCGCGAGAAGGATGAGGGCAAGCGCTGCGACCTGGAGGCCGGGATGGCCAAACTGCTCGGCGCCCGCGTGGCCTGGGCGGCGGCCGACAACGCCCTGCAAATCCACGGCGGCAACGGCTTCGCGCTGGAATATCCGGTGAGCCGGATCCTGTGCGACGCCCGCATCCTCTCGATCTTCGAGGGTGCGGCCGAGATCCAGGCGCAGGTCATCGCCCGCCGCCTGCTCGAAGCCGCCTGACGACGGGGATCCGTCAAGGGATCGGGGCGCCGGGAATCGCGCCCCTCGCACCCCTCCCGCCCCTCCGCGGGGAGGGAGGGGTACAACGGACCAGGACGAAGCTCGGCGCTGCGTGAAGGTCGCCGCGCCCTGTCGGGAGGCGGGATGCCCGTGTCCCGACCTCTGCTGACGCGACGGGCGCCCATCGGGCCCCCTCCCCCACAGGGGGCGGTGACAGCCCCATCCCGACGCGCCGAACAGCCACCGGAGCGCGGCTGCACGCCCGGCGTCTCCTGCCCCGAACGCTACTTCGTGATTTTCACCGAGACCGGATCGCTCGACGGGAAGGTTTCCTCCAGGGCGTCGTCCAGGCGCTCGCTGAGCTTCTCCTGCTTGTTGTCGGGATTCTTCGCATCGCCCGGCTTGGCGCTGTCCTGCTGGAAACCCGGCTGGGTCTCGTTCTTCTTCTGGTCCTCGGCCATGTCGGTCGCTCGTCCGTGACGGGGGCACGCAAGGGTGCCGGTGCGCATCAACGCGAAGGACGGCGGGTGTTTCCGATCTTTCCGGGCCGATCGGGCCGCTCCGTCACGACCGGCGCGGCGCAGTCGCCCGGGGCGGTGCCGCGCCAAGGGACTTGATGCCCGCGAGGGATCTGTCGCCTGCTGGAAAGATCGGCTCCGCTGGCGGAGACGGATGAACCGGGGCGGCCGTCACACGGTGGCGAGCGCCTGCTCCGCCGCCGCACCCGCGTGCCCACGGGCGGATGCCGCCCGCATCACGGTCTCGTAGACTCCTTCGAGGCGATCGAGATGGGCGTCGAGGCTCAGCGGCGCCGTCCAGTAGCGGTCATGGGCCGCCCGGCCCATCCGCGTGGCGAGCCCGTCGTCCGACAGGCGGCGCAGATGCGCGGCGAGCGCGTCCGGATCGCCCGAGCGGAACCAGAAGCCGGTCTCCCCGTCGATCACCGCCTCCCGGCCGGCGCAGGCGTCGCTGACGATCACCGGCGTGCCGCAGGCCAGCGCCTCGTAGACGGTGAGCGGCTGGCCCTCGTACCAGACGCTCGGGAAGACCAGGGCCCGGGCCTGCCGCATCAGCGCCTGCACGCCCGCGGCGTCGCGCCAGCCGCACATCGCGGCTTCGGGATACCGCGCCGCGAGATCGTCCCGCTGGGGGCCGTCGCCCACGAACGCCGCCCGCACGCCGGCCCGCCGGGCCGCCTCGGCGAAGATCGGCGCGCCCTTCTCGGTGGAGATCCGGCCGACGAACAGGAAGTCGCCCGGCGCCCCGTCGTGCACCGGGGCTTCCGCCACGGCGATCGGATTGTCGACCCGGTGGAACACGGTGCCGGGCGGCATCAGGGGCCGCACGACGCCCTCCTGCAGGTCGCTGATCGTGATGACGTGGGAGAACAGCTCCGGTAGCCGGGCCACCTGGACGAGCCCGGCATGGCGGATCATCCGGGCGACCTTGCGCGGGTAGCTGCGCGCGTCGCAGTTCGCCACGATGCAGGCGGTCGACATCGGCCGCCGGTGGCAGATCCGCTGCTCCGGATAGGCGTAGAAGCCGCCGGTCGGGCAGACCAGGAAGAACTCGTGCATCGTGTAGAGGCAGGGCAGGCCCGCATCCCGGAGCGCCGGGCCGATCGAGGGTGAGAGCGCCTTGGCGAAGGCGTGGACGTGGACCAGCGTGTCCCGCGGATCGCAGGCGGCGAGTTCCCGCGCCAGCGTCCGGCGCGCCGTCCCGTTCCAGATCGCCTGGGCGGCGAAGGCCAGCTTGCTGCGCGCCGTGGTCACGTCGTCCTGATCCAGGCAGACCACACGGATGCCGGCGGCTTCCAACCGCGGATCCACCGGGCCCACCGCCGCGAACAGGCTGACCCGGGCTCCGCGGGCGGCGAGGCCCAGGGCGGATTCGATGGCGACCTTGGCCTGGCCGCCGTTGATCGCGGCGTGGTCTGCGACGAGGACGACGTGCACGTCAGGGGTTCCGCCGCTGTGATCCGGGACCGAAGTCAGTAACAGCCGGCGGTTGATCCCCCGTAAACCGGTATCCCCCATGCTTCCGCCGTCGAGCGCCGGGGAAAGCCGCATGCACGTCGTCATCCTGGCCGAGTTCGCGGCCGCCAGCGGCGGGGCCGAGAAGGTGGCGCTCGAATCGGCCCGCGGCCTCGCCGAGGCCGGCGTCGCGGTGACCTACATCCAGGCCATCCCCGGGCCCGCCGACCCGATGCTCGACCATGCCGGCATCCGGCGGATCGGGCTCGATCTGCCCGACATCTGGTCGCTGGGCGGCGTCCGGGCGGCGGCAGCCGGCATCTGGCACGCGGCCGCGGCGCGCCGGCTCGCCGCATCCCTCGCCGCGCTGCCGGCGCGGCCGGACATCATCCACCTGCACCAGTGGACCCGAGCCCTGTCGCCGGCGGTCTTCCCGGTCCTGTCGAAGGCGGGGGCGCCGCTGGTCGTCACCCTGCACGATTACGCCCTGGCCTGCCCGAACGGCGTCTACTACCGCTTCGACCGGGCCGAGCCCTGCGGGCTCGCGCCGCTGTCCTCGGCCTGCCTCACGGCGCCCTGCGACCCGCGCAGCCGCGCCCACAAGCTCGTGCGCGTCGCCCGCGCGGCGACGCTGCGGCACGCGCTGCGCGGCCACCCGCTCCACGTCGTCCACGTCTGCGACGCGAGCCGCCGGCTCCTGGGCGACCTGCTCGGCGGCTATGCCGTCACCCATCACCGCATCGACAATCCGGTCCGGGTCGCGGAGGGGCCACCGGCGACGCCCGCCAGCGGCGACGCGATCGCGTATGTCGGGCGCCTGACCCGGGAGAAGGGGGCAGACCTCGTGGCCGACGCCGCCCGGGCCGCCGGTCTCCCGGCCCTGTTCATCGGCGCCGGCCCGCTGGACGCCGAGCTGCGCGCCCGGCCCGGCGTGGCGGTGGTCGGCTGGCAGGCGCCGGAGGCGGTCTGGGCGATGCTGCGCAGCCGTGCCCGGGCGCTGGCCGCGCCCTCGCGCTGGTACGAGACCGGTCCGCTCACCGTCTACGAGGCGCTGGCGGCCGGGATCCCGGTGGTCGCCTCTGACCGGTCCGGCGCCGCCGAGAAGGTCCGGCATGGGCAGACCGGCTTCGTGGTCGCCCCCGCCGTCGCACCGCTGGCCGAGGCCTTCACGGCCCTGCGGGAGGACGCCTGTGCCCGCATCCTCGGGGCGGAAGCCCGCCGCCGCTTCCGCGCGGAGCCAATGACGATCGGCGCGCACGCCGCGGCCCTGCGATCCCTGTACGAGCGGCTGGCCCGGATCGCTCTTGGTGCGCCGCAGCATCCGGGGGATGCGCCGGGCGCGGTCCATCCCGAGATCGAGCCGGCCTGACGGCCGCCGAACAGAATACAATATCCTTCCGCCACCTCTGGACAGGAGGAAATAAATTTGTAAACCCGGCGTCCGCTCGGAATGCCAATCGAGCCGTCGCCGACGACCGGCAGAGCTTGCTCGCCCGCAGTCAGACGGCGAGCGGACGCCGCGATGACTGCACGGAAGCTTGGCATCGGCATTTTATCGGGCCTCGGCGGTTCGAGCGGAGCCGCAAAACATGCACTTGACTTCTTGTTGCACTGCAACATATAGAGGCGCGTCACCGCGGACGCATACGGCGTCCCGCTCCAAGAATGACGCTGGAGACATCGATGCAGACCCCGAATTTCGAGATCCCGACCGAGATGCGCGACTTCGCTGAGAAGAGCGTCGACCAGGCGCGGAACGCCGTCGGCACCCTGATGGCCAATGCCGTCAAGGCCACCGAGCAGGCCCAGACGTCGGGCCAGACCTTCCAGTCGACCTTCAGCGCCGCGGTCGCCAAGGGGTTCGAGCACGCGCAGACCAACGCCAACGCGACCTTCGACTTCGCGCAGAAGCTCGTGCGCACGAAGGACCTCCGCGAGGCGTTCGAGCTCCAGTCCGAGTTCGTCCGCAGCCAGTTCGCCGCACTCCAGGCTCAGGCCAAGGATTACGGCGCCCTCGCGCAGAACGTGGCCCGCTAAGGCCGTCCGCGCGACCCCGACCGCCAGGTCCGGGGTCGCGCTCCAGGATCCGGGCGGACGTCGTGCGCCGGCCGGATCCCGACATTCGACGCTCGAGCGTCACAGGTCCGGCCCCGACAGGGCGAGCGGGCTGGCCGCCCCTACCGTCCGGCCGCCGCCCCCGTCCGGATGGGCCACAGCGGGCAGGAGGACATCGCGCCATGGGAAAGCCGCGTCGACCGAGAGGGCCGCGCTCCGCCTGGGAGCCGAAGTCCCCCGTCGTCACTGATACGCCCCTGGTGACGGAGAAGGCGGCGGAGCCGCCCGCAGCGGTCGAGGCCATGGCCGCACCGACGGCCGGACCGATCGCCGAACCGACGGCCGGAACGTCGACCGCGCTGCCGCCCGAGATCGCACCCGAGGTCTCCCCCGCGACCCTGGAGCAGGCGCTGGCTCGGGTCACCGAGGACACCGACACACCCGAACCGGACCATGAGGCGGCCGCCGAGGCCGCTCCGGCGGCCGAACCCGAGCCCGCATCCGAGCCTGCTCCGGCGGCCGCCGAGGCCGCGGTCGCTCCGGAGATCCCGGACGTGCTGCGGGCGGCGGCCAACGGGAATGTCCACGCCGAAGCGACGGGCGGGGTCGCCATCGCGGCGGAGCGCTTCGACGTCGTCGAGATCGGCTCGACGGTCGCCCGCTACATGCGCGGCGAGGGCGAGGCCGCCATGGCGCATCTGCGCGCCCTCTCGGGTGCCCGCTCGCCCGCCGAGATCATCCGCCTGCAGGTCGGCGAGGCCCAGCGCGCCGCCGACGCCTCCCTGACCTGCTGGGTCACGGTGATCGGCAAGGCGAGCCGCATCGTCGCGTTCCGCTGACGCGGCCCCAGATTTGTCGCATCCCGCGGGCAAGGCTCCCGGATCGAACCGGCCCCGGCAACCGACCGTTAACCAAGCCGGTCCCATGCCTGCACGGAGGGCACGGGAGACGATACCGGACCGATGCCGAGTTGCACGCGCCTGATCCGTTCCGCCTGTCTGGGCCTCGCCGTCGCGCTGTCTGCCGCGCTGGCGGGGGCACCGGTCGTCGCGCAGAACGGCGATAAGCCCGCCATCGCCATCGGGGCCGATCTCGCGAGCCAGGCGGGCACGACGCGCCTGACCCTGACCCTGTCCCGCGCCGTCGAGGCCCGCGGCTTCGTGATGGAGCGGCCGGACCGGGCGGTGATCGACCTGCCGGAAGTGAACTTCCAGCTCGAATCCGGCACCGGAGGCCGCCGCGAGGGCCTCGTGCAATCCTTCCGCTACGGCCTGTTCGCCCCGGGCCGCTCCCGCATCGTAATCGACCTCGCTGGCCCGGCGACCGTCGGCCGGATCGAGACCGCGACCCGGCAACGGGACGGGGCCGTCCTGCTCACGATTCCCCTGCAGCGCGTCGACCGCGAGGCGTTCCGCAAGGCGGCCGCGGCGGCGGACCCCGCCCCCGCCCAGGCCCGGAGCGCCGCCCCCGAACCCGCCGACCAGCGCCCGCTGATCATGGTCGATGCCGGCCACGGCGGCACCGATCCCGGCGCCATCGCGGTGGGCGGCGTATTCGAGAAGGACATCGTGTTCGGCTTCGCCCAGGCGCTGGTCGAGAGGCTGGAGGCGGGCGGCCGCTACCGGGTTCGGATGACCCGCGACCGCGACGTGTTCGTGCCGCTCGCCGAGCGGGTGCGCCTCGCCCGCGGGGCCAAGGCCGACCTGTTCGTGTCGATCCACGCGGATTCCATCTCGGCGGCCCCCCAGGTGCGCGGCGCGACGATCTACACCAATTCCGAGAAGGCCACGGACGCCGAATCCGCCAAGCTCGCCGAGCGCGAGAACCGGGCCGACGCCGCCGCGGGGGTGGACGCCGCCGAGGCCCCGCCCGACATCGCCGACATCCTGCAGGAGCTGACCCTGCGGGAGACCCGGGGCTTCTCGTCGGGCTTCGCCCGCACCCTGATGGGTCAGCTCGCGCCCGTCATCGAGATGAGCTCCAAGCCCCACCGCGAGGCGCGCTTCGTGGTGCTGCGCTCCCCCGACGTGCCCAGCGTGCTGGTGGAATTGGGCTATCTCTCCAGCAAGCGCGACTTGGAGATGCTGCAATCGCCGGACTGGCGGGCCGGCGTCACCGGCTCCATGGCCAAGGCGATCGACCTGTTCTTCACCAATCGCGCCACGCTAAGCCGACCGGCCACCACGCGCCGTTCGGCCGCCATCGCCCCAGTTTTACCATAGAGTAAGTGTCGATACGGGGCGTCCGAACGCCCCGTCGCACCGCCGCTGAACCGGCAATCCGAGGGGGCCTGACGGGAGCATCCGGAGGCCGACCGCATCGAGAGCGGACGCAACGCGCCGGATGGGCCGATTCCGGCATGCGGCCGGGCCAGCGACGAGCGGAACACCGGATGCGTCTGATCCTTCGTTTCTTCGGGATCCTGTTCAGCGCCGCCGCGGTGCTGTTCGTGATCGGAGCGGCGGCCGGCGGTTACTTCTACTGGAAGTACAGCCAGGACCTGCCGGACCACGCCGCGCTCGCCAATTACGAGCCGCCGGTGATGACCCGCGTCCACGCCTCGGACGGCTCGCTGCTCGCCGAATACGCCCGCGAGCGCCGCCTCTACCTGCCGATCCAGGCGATGCCCAAGATCGTGGTGGCGGCCTTCCTGTCGGCCGAGGACAAGAACTTCTACAAGCACGGCGGCATCGACCCCGAGGGGATCGTGCGCGCCTTCCTGACCAACGCCAAGTCGGGCAAGCGGCAGGGCGCCTCGACCATCACCCAGCAGGTCGCCAAGAACTTCCTGCTGTCCTCCGAGCAGACCTACGACCGCAAGATCAAGGAGGCGCTGCTGGCGCTCCGCATCGAGGCGGCCTACTCGAAGGACAAGATCCTCGAGCTCTACCTCAACGAGATTTTCCTGGGCACGATCGTCCCGGGCCGCAACCTGCACGGCGTGGCGGCCGCGGCGCTCGACTACTTCGGGAAGTCGGTCCACGAGCTGACCATCAACGAGGCGGCCTACCTCGCCGCCCTGCCGAAGGGGCCGAACAACTACCACCCTTACCGCAAGACCCAGGCGGCGCTCGACCGCCGCAACGAGATCATCCGCCTGATGGCGGAGAACAACTACATCACCCGGGAGGAGGCGGACGCCGCCAAGAAGATGCCGCTCGGCGTCAACCCGCGGGTCGCCTTCCCGAACGCCGCCAACGCCAACTACTTCACCGAGGAGGTCCGCCGCGAGATCTCCGAGCGCTACGGCGAGAAGAAGCTCTACGAGGGCGGCCTCTCGGTGCGCGCCACCCTCGATCCGAAGATGCAGGGGTGGGCCCGGAAGGCGCTGGTCGACGGCCTCGTGCGCTACGACCAGGCCCATGGCTGGCGCGGTCCCGTCAGCAAGGTCGACCTGACCGGACGCGACTGGGGCATGGCGGCGGCCGAGGTGCCGGCGCTCGGCGACGTGGCACCCTGGCGGCTCGCCGTGGTGCTGGGCAACGGCGGCGGCGGCGTGCAGGTCGGCCTCCAGCCGCGGCGCGAGGCGTCCGGTCAGGTCGGCAAGGACCGTGAGACAGGCGTGATCACCCCCGACGGCATGCGCTGGGCCGGCCGCGCCAACCTCCAGCCCGGCGACATGGTCTATGTCGAGGCGATGGAAGGCGGCCGCGGCCAGTTCCGCCTGCGCCAGAAGCCCGAGGTCTCCGGCGCCATCGTGGCCATGGACCCGAACACGGGCCGCGTCCACGCCATGGTCGGCGGCTTCTCGTACGACGAATCCGAGTTCAACCGTGCCACCCAGGCGATGCGCCAGCCGGGCTCCTCGTTCAAGCCGATCGTCTACTCGGCGGCGCTGGACAACGGCTACACCCCCGCCTCGATCGTGCAGGATTCGCCGATCACCATCGAGGCCGGCCCCGGCCAGGAGGCCTGGACGCCCTCGAACTACGACGGCAAGTCCGGCGGCCCCCACACCCTGCGCTACGGCATCGAGCACTCGAAGAACCTGATGACGGTCCGGCTCGCCAAGGATGTCGGCATGCCGCTCATCGCCGAGTACGCCCGCCGCTTCGGCGTCTACGACGACATGCTGCCGGTTCTGCCGATGTCGCTGGGCGCGGGCGAGACCACGGTGATGCGCATGGTCACGGCCTACTCGATGCTGGCCAATGGCGGCCGGCGCATCCGCCCGACCCTGATCGACCGGATCCAGGATCGCGTCGGCGAGACGATCTATCGGCACGACAACCGGAAGTGCATCGGCTGCGACGCCGAGAAGTGGTCCGGTCAGGACGAGCCCAAGCTGGTGGACGATTCCGAGCAGGTGCTCGACCCGCTCACCGCCTACCAGATGGTCTCGATCATGGAGGGCGTGGTCCAGCGCGGCACCGCCACCATCCTGAAGCAGATCGGCAAGCCGCTCGCCGGCAAGACGGGCACGACGAACGACGCCAAGGACGCGTGGTTCGTGGGCTTCTCGCCGGATCTCGCGGTCGGGATTTACCTCGGCTTCGACAAGCCGCGCTCCCTCGGCGACCGCGCCACCGGCGGCGGGCTGGCGGCACCGATCGCCCTGGAGTTCCTGAAGACGGCCCTGAAGGACAAGCCGCCGACGCCGTTCCGCGTGCCCCCGGGCATCAAGCTGATTCGCGTCAACCTCGGCAGCGGCACCCGGGCCGGCTCCGGCGAGGGCGCCGGGACGATCCTCGAGGCGTTCAAGCCCGGCACCGCGCCGCCGGATTCCTACGTGGCGTCTTCGGGCGGCCAGAGCGCGGCGCCCGCCGCCGCGGCGGTGCCGCCGGATGCCGACCGGGCCGCGCAGGCCGGCGGCTTGTACTGAGGGGATCGCCGGCGGGTGGCTACACCCGCCGGTCTCGTCTCAGGCTCCGAGCGGGGCGCGCGACGGTTCGCGGACGTTCCACCGGCCGGTCGACACGTGTGCGTCATCCCGCGGGCGCCGATTGAGGCTCGCGCGGGACGCCGCGGGAACCGCCCGGCGCACAGAAAAAAGCCGCCCCGGTGGGAGCGGCTTCGAGAAGTCTTCAGGGAGGCATCAAACAGAGCGGACAGAAGATACCGCTCGACATCCAGATCTCTGGATGCCCCCTTTATAAATTGAAAACCCTAATCGCCGGTTAAGATAAAACTCCGCCGTCGGCGCCTAGGCCGCCAAGCTGTCGAACAGGCCGCGGCCGTCGGTCCCGCCGATCAGGCCTTCGACAAAGTTCTCCGGATGCGGCATCATCCCGAGGACGTTGCGGCGCTCCGACAGAACCCCGGCGATCGCGTTGAGCGAGCCGTTGCGATTGGCCTCCACGGTGACGTTTCCGTCCGCGTCGCAGTATCGGAACGCGACCCGGCCCTCGCCCTCGACCCGCGCCAGGGTCTCGGGATCGACGAAGTAGTTGCCCTCCCCGTGGGCGACGCAGACGTCGATCACCTGACCCTGCTGGTACGCGCTGGTGAAGCGCGTGTCGGTGCGCTCGACCCGGAGCGTCTGCCGGTGGCAGATGAAGCGCCGGTTGATGTTGCGCATCAGCACGCCGGGCAGCAGGCCGGATTCGCACAGGATCTGGAAGCCGTTGCAGATGCCGAGCACGAGTCCGCCGCGGCCCGCATGGGCGCGCACCGCATCCATCGCGGCCGCGCGCCCGGCGATGGCGCCGCAGCGCAGGTAGTCGCCGTACGAGAAGCCGCCCGGCAGGACGGCGAGGTCGGTTCCGACCGGGAGTTCGTGGTCCGCGTGCCAGACCAGATCCACCTGCGCGCCCGACCGCCGCAGCGCCCGGACCACGTCCGTCTCGCGGTTCGAACCCGGGAAGACGATGACCGCGGCGCGCATCAGAGGATCTCGATCGCGTAGTTCTCGACCACCGTGTTCGCCAGCAGCTTCTCGCAGGCCGTGCGCAGGGTCGCCTCGGCGGCCGCGCCGTCTGTCGCCGACACCTCGATGTCGAAGACCTTGCCCTGCCGCACGCCGTCGATCCCCTCGATGGCCAGCGACTTGAGGGCGGCCTCGATCGCCTTGCCCTGCGGGTCCAGAACGCCGGTCTTCAGGGTGACGATGATACGGGCTTTCATGGGGCTTCGGGTCTCACACGGGGCCTGGAACGGGGCGCGACCTGCGGCGTCGTTACGCAGCCGGCCGCGGAGCGGTTCTAGCAGGGACGTTCCCGGCTCGCCAGCAAGGCGATGACAGGACGGGTCCGCGCGCGGTTCGCCTACCGGCGGGGCGCGGTCGGGGCGGTCCGCAACGGCTCGATGCTGGTCGCCCGGCGCCACAGCTGGAGCATGATCCAGGCCGCGAACAGGCTGAACACGCACATCAGAACGTGGCCCAACCGGTCTCCGAGATCGAACAGGCCCGCCAGGGCCCACCCGGCCGCGATGGCCACGGCGAACACCTCTGTGCCGACGAGGACCATCATGCTCACGATGGTGATGGCGTTGCGCCCGTTCACGATCTGCGCCCTCAAAAACGTTCGGGTCCCGGGCGATTACCGCCCGAGACCCGTGCAGCTAGCCCACGAAGGCCGGCCTGCGCAACCGATTGTGCCGGCCCGCCTCAGCGCGGTGCGCGCTTGGCCAGGATCCGCTGCAGCGTCCGCCGGTGCATGTTCAGGCGCCGGGCGGTCTCGCTGACGTTGCGGCTGCACAATTCGTAGACCCGTTGGATGTGCTCCCAGCGGACCCGGTCCGCCGACATCGGGTTCTCCGGCGGGTCGGCGCGCTCGCCGGGCTGCGCCATGAGGGTGCCGTGGATCTCGTCGGCGTCGGCGGGCTTGGCGAGGTAGTCGAAGGCGCCGAGCTTCACCGCGGTGACGGCCGTCGCGATGTTGCCGTAGCCGGTCAGGATCACGCCCCGGGCCTCGGGCCGGCGCTCCTTCAGGCGGGCGATCACGTCGAGGCCGTTGCCGTCGCCGAGGCGCATGTCGATCACCGCGAAGGCCGGCGCCCGCGCCTCGACGGCGGAGACGCCATCGGCCACGCTGTCGGCGACCTGCACGTGGTAGCCTCGGCTCTCCATCGCGCGCGCGAGACGCGTCGAGAAGGGCTTGTCGTCGTCGACGATCAGCAGGCTCCGGTCGGAGAAAGCCGCCAGCGGATCGGCATCGTTGATCACGGCAGCGTCGGTCGCCGCCGAGGTCCCGGGCTGCGTGAGCATCCGGCACTCCTTTCAGGTTTTCGTCGTCGGGTTCTTGGTCTGTCCCCTATATAGGTACCGCATCGCGCGGTGGCAGGGGGGTGCGTATATTGAGTTCCGGAGAATGTCGCGGCACCGCCCCCCGCTCGAAGATGTGGCGGGCCCACGAGATCCGCACGACCGCGCCGTGGGCGTCGGGGGCCGAGACGTTCATCAGGGTCAGCTGGGCGCCCGAGCGCTCGATCAGCGTTTTGGCGATGAACAACCCGAGGCCGAGCCCGGCGCCCACGGTCCCGCCGGATTGCTGCCGGTCGTGGCTGCGGGTCGTCACGTAGGGCTCGCCCGCGCGCAACAGCACCTCGCTGGAGAAGCCGGGGCCGTCGTCCCGGATCTCGATCCAGACCCGCTCCGGGCCCCAGTGCCCCTCCACGGAGACCCTGGCCTCGGCGAAGTCGACGGCGTTGTCGAGGATGTTGGCGAGCCCGAACATCACGCCGGGGTTGCGGCGGCAGGCCGGCTCCGGCCCATCGCCCGTGCTGGCGACGTCCAGGACCGCGCCGAGCCCCCGCTGCGGGGCCACCAGCTCCTCCACCAAGTGGCTGAACGTGACGGTCTCCAGGAAGCCCGCCCCGTCCCCGTCGAGGGAGGTGAGCTTGCCCAGGATGCCGCGGCAGCGGTCGACCTGCTCGCGCAGGAGGTCGAGGTCCTCCGCCACGGCGGGCGAGGCCGTGGGCCCGAGTTGCCGGATCAGTTCCTTGGTCACCACCATGATGGTGCCGAGCGGCGTGCCCAGCTCATGGGCCGCCGCGGCCGCCAGCCCGTCGAGCTGCGAGAGGTGCTGCTCGCGGGCGAGCACCAGCTCGGTCGCCGCGAGGGCCTGGGCGAGGAGCCGGGTCTCCTCCGCCACCCGCCACGCGTAGACGCCCGTGAAGGCGGTGCCGAGCAGGATCGCGGTCCAGACCCCCGAGACGTACAGGAACGGCAGCTCGATCCGCCCGTCCGCGAACCAGGGGAGCGGCCGGTGGACCAGGGCCAGCAGGGTGGCGAGCCCCACCGCCAGGAGGCCCAGCGCCAGCGTCCGCTCCGGCGGCAGCGCCGTGGCGGAGATCAGGACGGGGGCGAGGAACAGCAGCGAGAACGGGTTCTGCAGGCCGCCCGTGAGGAACAGGAGGGCGGCGAGCTGGACGATGTCGAAGGCGAGCAGCAGCGCCGCGGAATCGTCGCTGAGCCGGTAGCTCGCCGGGAAACGGATCCGCAGGGCGAGGTTCAGCCAGGACGAGGTGGCGATCACCAGGAAGCACCAGCCGAACGGCAGGGGCAGCCCCAGGCCGAACTGCGCGCCGACGACGGCGGCGCTCTGGCCGGTGATGGCGAGCCAACGCAGGCGGACGAAGGTGTCGAGCCGCAGGTGTCGCGCGTCGCGGCCGAGGCCGCTGAGGTCGGTGTCGGGCATGCGCTGCTTCGGTGCGTCGCTGGACGGACCGTGCCGGCCCGGCCTCATCGCGGATCAGCACCGCATGACGCAGGCGCGGGGATCCCGGCAAGCCGACCCGGACGCGGCGTCGCTGGCTCACGTCGTCACAGGAACGTGTCCCAGGCAAGTCGCCGCGGGTGCGGGATGTTCCACCCTCGTTCAGGGTGGGGCATTATCCTCTCGATTCGTGTCGCGGGAGGTATGGGCCGATGGGCTGGGCGCCGGCGGCCGGACGTGAGACCGCGAGGTGACGATGCTGCTGGCCTACTCGATGTACGAGGGCGCCCGCGCCCTGATGGCGCCGGCCCGGGTCGCCGCGGACCTCACCCGCTACGGGCTGCAGCTGCCCGGCAACCCCCTGGCCTACGGACCCTACGCCCGCGCGGTCAGCGCCGGCTGCGAGATGTTCGAGCGCGTCACCCGCCAGTACGGCAAGCCCGCCTTCGGCTTCACCGAGACGGTGAGCGACGGCATCCCGGTCCCCGTCACGGAGCGGGTGGTCTGGGAGCGGCCGTTCTGCCGCCTGATCGCCTTCGACCGCGCCTTCCCGACGCCGCCCGCGGAGGCGCAGCCGAAACTGCTGATCGTCGCACCGATGTCGGGGCACTACGCGACGCTGCTGCGCGGCACCGTCGAGGCGATGCTGCCGAACCACCGGGTGTTCATCACCGACTGGACCGACGCCCGGATGGTGCCGCTGCTCGCCGGCCGCTTCGACCTCGACGACTACATCGATTATCTCCAGGAGATCTTCGCGGTCCTCGGGCCGGACCTGCACGTCATGGCCGTGTGCCAGCCGGCGGTGCCGGTGCTCGCCGCGGTGGCGCTGATGGAGGCCGCCGCCGAGCCCGCGGTGCCGACCTCGATGACCCTGATGGGCGGGCCGATCGACACGCGCCGCTCGCCCACGGCCGTGAACTGCCTCGCGCAGGAGCGCGGGCAGGCCTGGTTCGAGAAGAACACGATCAGCCTCGTGCCGCCGATCTACCCGGGGGCGTGGCGGCGGGTCTATCCGGGCTTCCTGCAGCTCTCGGGCTTCATGGCGATGAACCTCGACCGCCACGTCACCGCCCATTCCGACATGTTCGACCACTTGGTGAGGGGCGACGGCGACTCCGCCGAGAAGCACCGGGATTTCTACGACGAGTACCTCGCCGTGATGGACCTCACGGCAGAGTATTACCTCCAGACCGTGCAGACCGTGTTCGTCGACCACGCCCTGCCGCAGGGCCGGATGCGGCACCGGGGCACGCCGGTCGAGCTCGGGGCGATCCGTCGCTGCGCGATCCTCGCGGTCGAAGGCGAGAACGACGACATCTCCGGCGTCGGCCAGACCAAGGCGGCCCTCGACCTGACGCCCAACCTGCCGGAGGCGCGCAAGGCCTACCACCTCCAGGCCGGCGTCGGCCATTACGGCGTGTTCAACGGCTCGCGCTACCGGGCGGTGATCGCGCCCCGCATCGCCGCCTTCATGCGCGCCATGCAGGCGGCGCCCGGTGCGCGCGGCGGGCACCTGCGGCAGGTCAGCTAAGGCAGGTCAGCTGAGGCGGCGGCGCGGCGCGCCACCCGTCCGGCGCGGATCCGGCCGGGCGGGTCGCGCGCCCGCATCCCGCCCCGATCCCCTACCCCAGCGCCTGCTCCACCGCCTTGCCGCAGGCCTGCGTATCGGCATTCCCGCCGAGGTCGCGGGTGCGCAGCGTCCGCTCGGACAGCACCCGCTCGATCCCGCCGACGATCTCGGCGGCGGCCGCGTGCTCCCCGAGATGCTCCAGCATCATCGCCCCCGACCAGATCTGGCCGATCGGATTGGCGATCCCCTGCCCGGCGATGTCCGGCGCCGAGCCGTGGACCGGCTCGAAGACGGAGGGATGCACCCGCTCCGGGTTGATGTTGCCGGACGGCGCGATGCCGATCGTGCCCGTGCAGGCGGGCCCCAGGTCCGACAGGATGTCGCCGAACAGGTTGGAGGCCACCACCACGTCGAACCGATCCGGGTTCAGGACGAAGTGCGCCGTCAGGATGTCGATGTGGTACTGGTCCCAGGACACGTCCGGATAGGTCTTGGCCACCTCCCGCACCCGCTCGTCCCAGTACGGCATGGTGATCGAGATGCCGTTCGACTTCGTTGCCGAGGTCAGGTGCTTCTTCGGGCGCTTCTGGGCCAGTTCGAAGGCGAACTTGAGGATCCGGTCGACCCCGTGGCGGGTCATGATCGTCTCCTGCAGGGCGAATTCCCGGTCGGTGCCGACAAACATCCGGCCGCCCGCGTTCGAGTACTCGCCCTCGGTGTTCTCCCGGACGACCCAGAAGTCGATGTCGCCGGGCTTCCGGTCGGCGAGCGGGCACTTCACCCCCGGCATCAGCCGCACCGGGCGCAGGTTGGCGTACTGGTCGAACTCCCGCCGGAACAGGATCAGCGAGCCCCACAGGGAGACGTGGTCCGGCACGCGCTCCGGCATGCCGACGGCGCCGAAATAGATCGCGTCGTGGGTCTCGATCTGCGCCTTCCAGTCCTCCGGCATCATCCGGCCGTGCTGCTCGTAGTAGTCGCAGCTCGCGAAATCGAACCAGTCGAGCTGGAGCGCGAAGCCGTGCCGCTTGGCCGCCTGCTCGAGCACGCGCACGCCCTCGGGCACCACCTCCTTGCCGATGCCGTCACCCGGGATCACCGCGATGCGGTAGCGGCGCTGCTGGCTGCTGGTCTGATCGGCCATAGATCCTCTCACGTGTGTCGGGTCGTCGACGTCCCGTCGTCTGGGTCAGGGTTGTTGCCGCCGGGTATCCGGTCAACACCCGGCCCTGACAATCAGTCGGTTTCGCCCGCCATGGCCCGGCGCTGACGGTCGAGTTCCTCGCTGTAGCGCTTGAGGGTGTGGCTCTCGGTGAGCAGGCCCAGCACCTTGCGGGTCTCGGGCCCGTCAACCACGGCCAGCGCCTCGCTCTCGGCGCGGTCGAAGGCGGCGGCGGCGTCCTTGGCGTTCATGCCGGGCGTGAGGAAGGTGTTCGTGTGGAGTAGGAGATCGGCCAGCACCGGCTGCGCCGCGGTCGCGGCCTCCCGGGCGGCCGCGTGCGTCTCGGGCACGTTCACGATCCCCGCGTAGCGCCCGCGCCCGTCCACGGCGATCACCCGCGAGGGCGATCCGAGGGCATGGGCGCGCAGGAAGGTGGGCAGCGGCGTGTCCAGGGCCACGGTTTCGGGATCGCGCCGCATCAGCCGGCCGACCGTCAGCGAGCGGATCCAGCCGACATCGTGGGGGCTGCGGATGCTCTCGCCGCGCAGGTGGAAGCGCCATGTGGCGAAGGAGTAGCCGAAGGTCTTCCGCACGGTGAGCGACGACGCGATCACCGCCGCCAGCACCACCCCGGTGATCGGCAGGCTGCCGGTGACCTCCAGCGCCAGGAACGTCATGGTCAGCGGGCCGCCGATGATCGCCACGGCCAGCGCGCTCATCCCGATCACCGCGTAGGCGAGCGGCGTGAGGCCGAATCCCGCCAGCGGCGGCACCAGCATCGGCGCCAGGGCGGCGAACAGCTTGCCCGCGATGGCGCCGAGGAAGAGCGAGGCGAAGAACAGGCCGCCCCGGAAGCCGGAGCCGATCGAGATCGCCGAAGCCGTCGCCTTGGCGGCGAACAGCCCGGCGAGCGCGGCGATCCCGTGGCCCTGACCCTCGGCGGCGAAGTGCATGTGCAGGGCGCCGTGGCCGCCCGAGAGCACCTGCGGGGTCGCCACGAGGGCCAGGGCGCCGACGCACAGCCCCCCGAAGGCCGGGGCGGCCGCCCGCGGTATCCCGGAGGCCTGGACCAGCCGCTCCACCAGGGTCACCCCCCGCATGATCAGGATGCCGAGGGCCGCGCAGATCAGGCCGAGGGCGAGGCTCGGCAGGATCTCCATGCTGGTGACGTGCGAGGTCGTAACCGCCTGCATGTCGCCGAGATCGACCAGCGGCTGCGCCTCGATCAGCGACCGGGAGACGAGGTTACCGCAGAGCGCCGCCACGACCACGGGGGTCAGCGTCGCGATCGAATAGGTGCCGATGATCAGCTCGAAGGCATAGAACGCGCCGGCCAGCGGTGCGCCGAATCCCGCCGCGATGGCCCCGGCCGCGCCGCACCCGACCAGCGTCCGCAGGTCGCTCCGGCGCACCTCGAAGGCGATCCCCAGGCGCGAGGCCAGGCCGGAGGCGATCTGCGTGTAGCCGGCCTCCAGCCCCACCGAGGCGCCGCAGCCGTTCGAGATCACGTTCTGGGCGGCGAGGTAGACGCTGTCGCGCAGGGACATCCGGCCGCCGTGCAGGGCGTTCGCCTCGATCGGGTCGATGGCCGGGCGCTTGCGCGGTCCGCGGACGTACTGCATCCCGACGATCAGCGCACCGAGCAGCGCCCCGCCGAGGCAGGGGCCGACCAGCAGGAGGGCCGGCGTCACGGTGTCGGCCGCGCTCAGCCGCAGGCCCGAGGGCAGGAGGAAGAGCAGCTCCCGCAGGCTTTGGGTCACCCAGCTCATGGCGGAGACTGCCACCCCGGCGACGCTGCCCACCAGGGTGGCGAGCGCCACGAGGCCGCCCTCGCTCCGGCGGACGAGGCTGCGCAGGCGGCCCGGGGCCTGGACGATCCCGGCTCCCGTCCAGCGCCGGCGGGTGCGCCCCCCCGGCCGGGGGGCTGTCCGGCCCGCCGCGTCCGCTGCCCTGCCGGCGGAGGTCTGCCCCCCGCCCGCGGCCGCCGCTGGCTGTCGCGCGCTCACGGTCCGTTCCCCAGTCCCCGGTCCATCCCGGCCGGCGAACCGACCGTCGGCGCCGCGGCCCCGCCCCGTACTTAGAGCATCTCACAGGTCGCCCGGCCACAGGACACCCGGCCAGGGGGCGCTTCGCCGGAGGCTCCCGGGGGTTGATCGGCCGCTGCGTCCACCGGCTCCGCATCGCGTCGCACAGTTCGCCTTGAAAACCGCCGCAGCCCACGATACACCGCCCGCCAGTGCCGCCGTAGCTCAGTTGGTTAGAGCACCAGATTGTGGATCTGGGGGTCCCCCGTTCGAGCCGGGGCGGTGGTACCATCCATTCAGCCGGACAGCGCGAGGGGTTGGCGGATCGCCGGCCCCTCTTCGCTTGTCCGGCGCCCCGCACTGGCTCACGGCTGCCGTGGCGGCCTCGCTTCGCCGATCCCGTCCCAAGGACGCCCGGGCCCGCCCCGCAGGCTCGCACCGGGACGCGCCGCGGATCGGGGCCGGCTCGCTCGGGCGGGTGACGCCTCAGGTTGCGCCTTGAAATGACGTGTCGGCCACGCGCCGCCGGATCCGCGCCAGCAGGGCCTGGCTCCGGCGCCGGTGGCGGCGCAGCTCCGCCGCGAGGCTGCGGGCGTCCGGCAGGCCCACGGCCTTGGCGATCTGCCGGGCCGCGGTGTCGGAGGGCGCCGCCGGATCCGCCATCACGAGCCGCTGCCACTGATAGACCGCGTCGAGGAACCCGTAGATCTCGGACAGCGACTCCGCGGCCCCCACGGGCAGCAGGTTGCGCGCTCCGGCTTCGCGGAAGACCGCGTCCGCGCCCAGGCCGATGAAGGCGGGCCAGGCATGGGCGTGGCTCAGCACGATCGCCTGGGCCAGGAAGTCGAGGTCGAACAGCGCGCCCGGCGCGAGCTTCAGGTCGGCGGGGCCGCCATGGCCGCGCTCGCGGGCGACCAGGGCCCGCATCGCGCCCGCCTCGGCGCAGACCGCGGCCGGTTCGCGGCGTCGCCCGAGGATCCCGGCGATCTCCGCCGTGACGGCATCCCCCAGGGTCGCGTCGCCGGCCACGATCCGGGCTCGGGCGAGCGCCATGTGCTCCCAGAGTTCCGCCTCGTCCCGGTGATAGGCGCAAAAGCCGCTGAGCTGCACGGCGGGCGGGCTGTGGCTGCCGTGGGGCCGCAGCCGCAGGTCGACCGCGTAGAGCCGCCCGCGCCGCGTGGCGGTGGTGAGCGCCGCGAACAGGCGCTGCGCCAGCCGGTTATAGGCCACCACGGCGTCGAGGGGCCGGCGGCCGTCGCTGGTGCGGTTCTCGGGATCGAAATCGTAGAGGAACACGAGGTCGAGGTCGGATTCGGCGCTGAGCTGCCGGGATCCGAGGCGGCCCAGCGCCAGGATGCAGCACCGCCCCTTCGGCACGGCGCCGTGGTCCTGGGCGAACCGGCGCTCCTCCGCCTCCAGGCTCGACGCCACCGTCGCCTCCGCGATCGCCGTGTAGGCCTCGCCGGCCTGCCGCGGCGTGAGGATGCCCGACAGGAGACGCGCGCCCGTGACGAAGGTCATCTGCCGCGTGGCGTCCCGGCAGCGGTCGAGGAACTCCTCATGGCTTGCCGGCTCGCCCACCAGCGCCCGGTACTGGGCGCGGACCGCGGCCGGATCCGTGGTCGGCGTGACGAAATCCGCGTCGAGGACCGTGTCGAGGACGTGCGGGCTGAGGCCGACGGTGTCGGCGAGGCGCGGCGCGGTGCCCAGGATGTCGGCGAAGAGCAGGCGCAGGCGCTCGTGCGAGCGCAGGATCGCCAGGAGTTCGGCCAGGGCGGGCATCCGCGCGAAGGCCCGGTCGAGGGCCAGCAGCGCCCCGTCCGGGTCGGCGGTGCCGCCGAGCGCCCGCAGCAGCGCCGGGAGCATCTCGGCGAGGATCTCGCGGGCGCGGCCGGTCCGCAGGGCCGGGCGGCGCCCGAGATGCCAGCCCTGC
The DNA here is from genome assembly GCF_022179385.1 of Methylobacterium longum. Taxonomy (GTDB): domain Bacteria; phylum Pseudomonadota; class Alphaproteobacteria; order Rhizobiales; family Beijerinckiaceae; genus Methylobacterium; species Methylobacterium longum. The sequence goes on from NZ_BPQS01000008.1 coordinate 181,153, forward strand.
ACGGTCTCCCAGGCCAGCGCCGGGTCCCGGAACCCGAAGGCGCCGAGGCGCGCCAGGGTGGCGGGCTCGGGCTCGGTCTCGCCGAAGACGAGGGTGTCGTCCTCCGCCTCCGCCGATTCGAACAGCAGGGCGTAGTGCGCCTGCACCCGCCCGGCATGGTGCAGCAGCGCCGCCTCGAAGGCCGCCAGGTCGGGAAACCCGGAGAACAGGGCCAGCGCGGTCAGCGCCTCGGTCCCGGTGGGCAGGCGCTGGGTCTGCTCGTCCCGGACCATCTGGACCCGGTGCTCGAGGGTGCGCAGGAAGGCGTAGGCCGCGGACAGCTCGTCCCGGGCCCGCCCGTCGATCCAGCCCTCCGCGACGAGGCCGGCCAGCATCGCGACGGTGCGCCGCCCCCGCAGGGCGGGCTTGCGGCCGCCGAAGACGAGCTGCTGCGTCTGCACGAAGAACTCGATCTCCCGGATCCCGCCGCGGCCGATCTTGATGTCGTGGCCGGCCACCGCGATGGTCTCATGGCCGCGGACCATGTGGATCTGCCGCTTCAGGGCGTGGATCTCGGCGATGGCCGGGAAGTCGAAGTGCCGCCGCCAGATGAACGGCGCGAGTTCGGCGAGGAAGGCCTCCCCGGCCGGGGTGTCGCCGGCGATGGGCCGGGCCTTGATGAAGGCGGCGCGCTCCCAGTTCTGGCCCAGCGTCTGGTAGTAGTCGAAGGCGAAGTCGGTGGAGAGCGCCACCGCGGTCGAGCCCGGGTCCGGCCGCAGCCGGTAGTCGATGCGGTGGACGTAGCCGTCGGCGGTCCGGTCGGCCAGGAGCTTCACCAGACCCTGCGCGAGCTTGACGAAGAACGCCTTCGGGTCCCCGCCCGTCGCGGCCGCGGCGGGGGCGGCCTCGTAGAAGACCACGAGATCGATGTCGCTGGAATAGTTCAGTTCGCAGCCGCCGAGCTTGCCGAGGCCCAGGACGATCAGGCCGGACCCGTCCTGCGGCCTGTCCGGATCCGCCGCCCTGAAGCGCCCGGACGCCATCCCCTGCCGGAGCAGCGCCTCGGTCGCCGCGCTCACCGAGGCGTCGGCGAAGGCGGACAGGGCCCGGGTCACCGCGTCGAGGTCCCAGCAGCCGCCGAGATCGGCCAGGGCGACCAGCAGCGCGTGCGCCTCCCGGTTGCTCCGCAGCCGGCGGCCCACCTCGGCGAGGTCGGGGTTGGCTCCGCAGGACGCGCCGACCGCGCGCTGCCGCGCGATGATGTCCCGGCTGGCCGCGTCCGGCGGCTGCTCCAGCAGGGCGACGAGGCGGTCCGGCGCGCGCGTGACCGCTTGCCAGAGGAACGGCGAATGGTCGGCGAGGCCGAGCAGCAGGTCGCGGCAGGCGGGCGTCAGGAAGCCCGCCGGGAAGCCCGCCTCGATCTCGGCGAGCCGGGCCCGCGCGGCCTCCGGGTCGGCGAGCCTCAGGCGGGGGGACAGGCGTTCGCGCAGGGTCGGGTCGGGCAGCATGGGGCGGACCTCCGCGTCAGTCGACAGGGGAAACCTCGGTGGAGCATGATCGTGCCGCCGGACCAACGCCGCGAGACCGTCTCAGCCCGAGGCGCGCGGTCACGCCGACCCGCGCCGTCATCGCCGCCATCGCCGCCGAGCTGGACACCGCAGCCTCCCTGGCCGACGGGTGCGGGCGCCCGACACGGTCCCGCCCGATCCGGTCCGAACCCGTACCGACGGCGGCCAACCGCGCCTGGAGCGGCCCCGTCCCGGGCCCTCCCTCGGTTCCGGTAACGCTTTTCAAAGCCGAACGTGGCGTTTATCCGTGCGGACCGGGCGTCGCCCCGGTCTGACCTGCAGGCCGCGCGGACCCCTCCGGGCGACGTCATCGCCGGATCGGGCAGCCGGGAACCGGCGGCCCCAGCCGGAATCCCGCCCGCACCCGTCCCCATCCAGATCCGCCCGCCCGGAGCGCACCATGTCCTCCCCGACCTCGCCGACCCTGAACCTCGACGGCCTCGACCTCGCCGCCCTGCTCTGCTCCCGCGTCTGCCACGACGTGATCAGCCCCGTCGGCGCGATCGTGAACGGGCTCGAGGTGCTGGAGGACGACCAGGACGAATCGATGCGGACCTTCGCGCTGGAACTGATCGGCAAGAGCGCCCGGCAGGCCTCGGCGCGGCTGAAATTCGCCCGGATCGCCTTCGGGGCGGCGGGATCGGCCGGCGCCTCGATCGACCTCGCCGACGCCGAGGGCGTCGCCAAGGGCATGTTCTCCGACGAGAAGACCAAGCTGACCTGGAGCGCGCCGCAGGCCCTGTTCCCCAAGAACAAGGTCAAGCTGCTCCTGAACCTCGTGATGATCGCCACCTCGGCGATCCCGCGGGGCGGCGTGATCGACGTCGTCGTCTCGGGCGAGGCCGAGGCGCCCACCTTCGTGTTCAAGGCCAAGGGCTCGCACGCCCGCATCCCGCCCCACGTTGAGGAGCTGATGGCTGGCCGGCCCGAGAGCGGCACCGTCGATGCCCACGGGATCCTGCCGTTCTACGCCGGCCTCGTCGCGCGGGCCGCCGCGATGGATGTTCGGTTCTCCATCCAGGATGATGAAGTGACGATCCACGGCGCCCCCGCAGTGATCGCAACACCTGATTCCGCGGATGGAGAGGCTTCCGGCACGGCGCTGGCGTGAAGTTCTGAAAAACTCTGCCGCGGGGGCGGGACGGAAACGCTTCCCTAACCCCGCGCGAGTAAGTACGTTGCGCGAGACCTTCTCTGCGTGATGAGTACCGCCGATGGACGACCTGCTTCGCGAGTTTCTGACCGAGAGCGGGGAGCATCTCGACACGGTTGACGCAGAACTTGTTCGGTTCGAGCAGGATCCGAATAACGAGACGATCCTGCGGAACATCTTCCGCCTGGTGCATACGATCAAGGGAACTTGCGGATTCCTCGGTCTTCCGCGCCTCGAAGCCTTGGCGCACGCCGCCGAAACCTTGATGGGCCGTTTCCGCGACGGGCTGCCCGCCACGTCGGCCTCGGTCACGCTGATTCTCCTGACGCTGGACCGGCTCAAGGCGATCCTGGCCGATCTGGAGGCCACCGGCACGGAGCCCACGGGATCGGATGACGACCTGATCTCCGCCCTGGAGCGCATGGCCGAGGGGCCGGCGGAACAGGAGCAGGCAGCCTCGCTGCCGCCGCCCGAGCCGGTGCTGCCGCCCCCGGTCGTCCGCGAGTTGAAGCCCGGCGAAGTGTCCCTGGAGGATTTGGAGGCCGCGTTCCTGTCGGCGCCGGGACCGGACGAATCCGATGTCCTCGCGCCGCCGGCCGCGCGCGAGGCCCCGAAGGCCGAGCCCGCGCGGGTCGAGCCGGTGGAGGCTGAGAAGACCGAGAAGGCCGAGCCGGCCCGCGCCGAGAAGGCCGAGGGCGTCGAGGGTGAGACGACGGCCGCCGCCAAGAATCAGACGATCCGGGTGAACGTCGACACGCTCGAGCACCTGATGACGATGGTCTCGGAGCTGGTGCTGACCCGCAACCAGCTCCTCGAGATCGCCCGCCGCCACGAAGATTCGAGCTACAAGGTCCCGCTGCAACGCCTGTCGCACGTCACGGCCGAGCTGCAGGAAGGCGTCATGAAGACGCGCATGCAGCCGATCGGCAACGCGTGGCAGAAGCTGCCGCGCGTGGTGCGCGACCTCTCGGCCGAACTCGGCAAGCAGATCGAGCTGGTGATGGTCGGCGCCGAGACCGAGTTGGACCGGCAGGTCCTCGAGGTCATCAAGGACCCGCTGACCCACATGGTCCGCAACTCGGCCGATCACGGCCTGGAATCGACCGCCGAGCGCGTGGCGGCGGGCAAGCCCGCCCGCGGCACGATCCGGCTCGCCGCCTACCATGAGGGCGGCACGATCACGATCGAGATCGCCGACGACGGCAAGGGCCTCAACCTCGCGGCGATCCGCCGGAAGGCGGTGGAGCGCGGGCTGGTCGCCCAGGCCGACCTCGACCGAATGACCGACGCGCAGGTCGCCAAGTTCATCTTCCACGCCGGGTTCTCGACGGCGGCGGCGGTGACCTCGGTCTCGGGCCGCGGCGTCGGCATGGACGTGGTCAAGACCAACATCGAGACCATCGGCGGCCTGATCGACATCGCCACCACGGCGGGCCGCGGCACCACCTTCACCATCAAGATCCCGCTGACGCTGGCGATCGTGGCCGCCCTGATCGTGCGGGCCGGCGAGCACCGCTTCGCGCTGCCGCAGGTGGCCGTGCTGGAACTGGTCCGGGTCGATGCCGGGGCGCAGAGGGTCGAGCACATCAACGGGGCGCCGGTGCTGCGCCTGCGCGAGCGGCTGCTGCCGATCGTGTCGCTGACCGGCCTGCTCGGGCAGTCGGCCGCTGGCGCGGAGGCGGAGCAGGCGGGCTTCGTGGTGGTCGCGCAGGTCGGGCGGGAGCGCTTCGGCATCCTCGTCGACGAGGTCTTCCACACGGAGGAGATCGTCGTGAAGCCGATGTCGGTGAAGCTGCGGCACATCCCGATGTTTGCCGGCAATACAATCCTGGGCGACGGCGCGGTGGTGCTGATCGTCGATCCCAACGGCGTCGCCCGTCAGGTGGCGCAGGGCGTCCAGGGCAGCGGCGGCCACATCGACGCCGACACCGACGAGACCGCGGAGGTGACGGACACCAAGACCACGCTGCTGGTGTTCAAGGGCGGCCAGGGCAGCTTCAAGGCGGTGCCGCTGTCGCTGGTCACCCGCCTCGAGGAGATCGAGTGCGCCAAGGTCGAGTGGCTCGGCGGCCGCGCGCTCATCCAGTACCGCGGGCGCCTGATGCCCCTGGTCCCGGCCGATGCGGGGATCACCATCAAGGCGGAGGGAACCCAGGCCCTGGTGGTGTTCTCCGACGGCGAGCGCGCCATGGGCCTCGTGGTCGACGAGATCGTCGACATCGTCGAGGAGCGCCTCGACATCGAGATCGCGGCCGACCGTTCGGACCTGATCGGCTCGGCGGTGCTGCGGGGCCGGGCGACCGACATCATCAACATCGCCCATTTCCTGCCGCTGGCCTACGACGACTGGGCGCGCGGCCTGAAGCGGCCCGAGCAGATCTCCACCGTCCTGCTCGTCGACGATTCGGCCTTCTTCCGCGACATGCTGAGCCCGGTGCTGAAGGCGGCGGGCTACCAGGTGGTCACGGCGGCGAGCGCCGACGCGGCGCTGGCGACCCTCCAGTCCGATCCGAAGATCGAGGTGGTGGTCACCGACCTGGAGATGCCGGGCCGCAGCGGCTTCGACCTCGTCGCCGCCCTGCGCCGGGCGGAGCCGAGGCTCGCCGGCCTCCCGGTGATCGGCCTCACCGGGACGATCGGCGCCGACGCGGTCGAGCGGGCCCGCGCGCTCGCCATCACCGACCTCGTGGCGAAGTTTGACCGCAGCGGCCTGATCGCGGCCCTGGCCGAGATCGGCGCCGCGACGGTCTCGAAGGCCGCCTGAACCGACCGCCGCCGCCCCCAAGACGGTCGACACCGACGGCCGACACCGACGATCGAAGCCGGAGAGTTCCGATGCAGGCTGCCAACGCCAACGCCACCGAGACCGGGGCCACCAACGACTTCGTCACGGTCTATGTCGGCGACACCCTGTTCGGGCTGGCGATCGAGCGGGTCCACGACGTGTTCGTGCCCTCGGGCGTGACGCCGGTGCCCCTGGCGCCCGCCGAGATCGTCGGCCTCCTGAACCTGCGCGGCCGCGTGGTGACGGCGATGAGCCTGCGCCGGCGCCTGGGCCTGCCCGACGCCGAGGCCGAGGCGGACGGCACCAAGGCCAGCCCGAAGATGGCGATCGGCCTGGAGCAGGCCGGCGAGACCTTCGCGCTCGTGGTCGACGGCGTCGGCGAGGTGCTCAAGCTCGGCGCCGACAGCCGCGAGGCGGTGCCGATCAACCTCGATCCGCGCTTCCGCGACCTAGCCATCTGCGTCCACCGCCTCGACGGGCGGCTGCTGGTGATCCTCGACGTGGACGCGCTCCTCGGCTTCACGACGGCCGGCGCCAAGGCGGCTTGAGGGAGGGGGCGATGAAGGCGCCGCATCAGACGACCTGCCTCGTGGTGGACGATTCCGCGGTGATCCGGAAGGTCGCCCGGCGGATCATCGAGGATCTTGGGATGAACGTCAGCGAAGCCGAGGACGGCAGCGCCGCCCTCGAAGCCTGCGCGGTCAGCATGCCCGACGCGATCCTGCTCGACTGGAACATGCCGAACATGGACGGTTTCGCCTTCCTTCAGGCGCTGCGCCGCAGCGAGGGGGGCGACGCGCCGAAGGTCCTGTTCTGCACCACCGAGAACGATATCGGTGCCATCGCCCGGGCACTCCGGGCGGGGGCGGACGAGTACATCATGAAACCGTTCGACCGCGACATCCTGACGGCCAAGCTCGAGCAGGTCGGCCTCGTCGCCGACGCGGCCTGACCTCACGTTCCGACCTCGCCCCCTACACCCGCGACCTGTTCCCGAGGCAACCCCCATGGCCCTGAGTCCCGCGGTCGCCCCGCTGCGCACCACGCCTGCCCAGAGCACGACCGCGTCCGCCGCCGCGATCCGGGTGCTGGTCGCCGACGATTCCGCCGTGGTGCGCGGCCTCGTCGCCCGCTGGATCGGCGAGGCCGGCTTCGAACTGGTCGGCACGGCCTCGAACGGCCGGATCGCCCTGGAGATGATGGCCAAGCACGACCCGGACGTGGTCCTGCTGGACATCGAGATGCCCGAGCTCGACGGCACGACGGCGCTCCCGCGCATGCTCGCCATGAGCCCGAGCGTCCAGGTCGTGATGATGTCGACCCTGACGACCCGCAACGCCGACATCTCGCTGAAATGCCTAGCCCTCGGGGCGGTGGACTACATCGCCAAGCCCGAGAGCAGCCGGGGCGTCACCACCTCGGATACGTTCCGGGCCGACCTGATCGAGCGCGTCCGCGTCTTCGGCTCGGCCCGCGCCCGGAGCCGGCGCCCCGCCCCGGCCGGGACGCCCGCCGCCCCCGTCCCCGCGTCGGCGGCCCATCTGGCGCCGGCCGCGCCGCGGCCCGCGACGCCCTTCACCCTGCGTCCGAAGGTTCGCAACCGGATCCAGCCCCGCGCGCTGCTGATCGGCTCGTCCACGGGCGGCCCGCGAGCGGTGGGCGAGATGCTGGAGAAGATCGGGGCGGCCGCCCTGCGCCGCCTGCCGGTCCTGATCGTCCAGCACATGCCGCCGATCTTCACGGCGGTGTTCGCCGAGCACCTGTCTACCCGCACCGGCCTTCAGGCGGCCGAGGGCAAGGCGGAGGAACGGGTCGAGCCGGGCCGCATCTACGTGGCGCCAGGCGGGCGCCACATGGGTCTCGCCGCCGGACCGGGCGGCCCCATCATCAAGCTCACGGACGGACCACCGGTGAATTTCTGCCGCCCGGCGGTCGACGTGCTGTTCAAGGACGCCGCCGTCGTGTTCGGGGCCGCCACCGCGACCGTGATCCTCACCGGCATGGGCTCGGACGGCACCAACGGCGCCCGGGCGCTCACCGACGCCGGGGGGCCGGTCCTGGCGCAGGACGAGGCGACCAGCACCGTCTGGGGCATGCCGGGCAGCGTCGCGCGGGCCGGCCTCGCCGAGGCCGTGCTGCCGCTCCCCGAACTGGCGTCGGCGGTGCGCGCCCTAATCACGGGGCAGCCGGTATGACCGAGCTCGAATTCGAATACCTGCGCAACTTCCTGAAGCAGCGCTCCGGCCTCGCGCTGACGGCCGAGAAGCGCTACCTGGCCGAGAGCCGGCTGACGCCGGTCTGCCGGCGCTTCGGGATCGCAAGCCTCGGGGACCTGATCGGGAGCCTGAAGCTCGCCCAGAACGGGGCGATCGAGCGGGCCGTGGTCGAGGCGATGACCACGAACGAGACCTTCTTCTTCCGCGACCGGATCCCCTTCGACCTGTTCCGCGACACGCTCCTGCCGGAGGCGCTGGCGCGCAACGCCGGCCGGCGCCGGCTGCGGATCTGGTGCGCGGCGGCCTCCACCGGGCAGGAGCCGTACTCACTCGCCATGCTGCTTCAGGAGGCGGGTCCCCGGCTCGCCGGCTGGCAGGTGGAGATCGTGGCCACCGACCTGTCCACCGAGGTGATCGAGAAGGCGAAGCTCGGGCTCTACAGCCATTTCGAGGTCCAGCGCGGCCTCCCGGTGCAGTGGCTGATCAAGTACTTCACCCAGGTCGGCGAGCAGTGGCAGATCGCCCCGAGCCTCCGCGCCATGGTGGATTACCGCCAGCTGAACCTGCTGCACAGCTTCGCCTCGCTCGGCCAGTTCGACGTGATCTACTGCCGCAACGTGCTGATCTATTTCGACGCCCCCACGAAGTCGGACGTGCTGGCGCGGCTCGCCGCCCAGCTCACGCCGGAGGGCGCGCTCCTGCTCGGGGCGGCCGAGACGGTGATCGGCCTGACCGATCGGCTCAACCCGCATCCGAAGCATCGCGGCCTCTACGGCCACGCCCGTCCCGCGGCGGCGCGCCCCGCCGAGATGGTACCGCCGCTGCGCGTGGCTGCGGGCGTCTGATCCGACGCCCGGTCGAAGCCTCGTTTGAAGCCGGACGCATCGCCCACCTGCGTCCCGCGGGGTCGACCCTGCCGGCCCGACACGGCATCACAGCGCCATCGCATTCGCGCGGCCGGGCACGGCCGGGAGGCAGGGCATGGCGGCAGGATCGGCGGCAGGATCGGCGGCGGGCACCGGGACCGGGTTGCCCAAGGTTGCGTTCATCGGAACGGGCGGGACGATCTCGTCCCTCGGGCGCGACGCCCTCGACATCCTCGACTACACGGCCACCGATCGGCGCCTCGAAGCCGGCGGCATCCTGGAGGTGGTCCCGGAGCTGGCGACGGTGGCGACCATGGTGCCGGTTCCCTTCCGGGCGGTGCCGAGCCCGGCGATCGGCTTTTCCGAGTGGCGCGACCTCGTGCTCCTGTGCGAGCGCCTGGCGGCCGAGCATCCGGACCTCGCCGGGATCGTCATCGGCCACGGTACCGCCACCCTGGAGGAGACCGCCTACGCGCTGAGCCTCACCCTGACGGTGGACGAGGCCGTCGTGCTGGTCGGCTCGCAGCGGCCGTTGAGCGCGCTCTCCACCGATGCCAAGCTCAACCTCGTGGCGGCGGTACGCGCCGCGGCGGCGCCATCGTCGCGGGGTCGGGGCGTCCTCGTGGTGCTCAACGACGAGATCCAGGCGGCCCGGGAGGTGACCAAGACCTCCGTGGCCAGGCTCCAGACCTTCCGGACGCCGGATTTCGGCGTCCTCGGTCACGTCGACGGCGACAGCGTGCGCTACTACCGCCGCTCGGAGCGCGCGACCGCGCCGGGTACGCCCTTCGACATCCGCGCACTCCCCGCCCTGCCGCGGGTCGACATCTCTTATGGCTACGCCGATGCCGACGGCACGGCCGTGCGGGCGTTCCAGGCCGCGGGCGCCCGCGGCCTCGTCTCGGCGGGCCTCGCCCCCGGCATGACCCCGCCCGCCGAGGCCGAGGCCCTGGAGGCGGCGGCCGCGGCCGGGCTCCTGGTGGTGATGTCGACCCGGGCCGGCAGCGGCGTCGTGCCTCTCACGACCCGCCTGCGCAGCCGCGGAATCCTCAGCGCCGACAACCTGACCCCGCAGAAGGCCCGGATCCTGCTCGCACTGGCGCTGACGGTGACGCACGACCGGGAGGCGGTGGCGCGCCTGTTCGACACTTACTGACGCCGATGCCGCTGATCGATCCGACCCGCACCCTCCTCCTCGTCATCGATCTCCAAATCCGCCTGATGCCGGCCATCGCCGCGAGCGCGGACGTGCTCGCCAATACCGGCCGCCTGACCGCGGCAGCGCGGCTCCTCGACGTGCCGGTCCTGGTCACCGAGCAGAACGCCGGCGGTCTCGGCACCACCGTGCCGGAACTCGCTCCGGAGCCCGGAAGGGCGTTCCCGAAGATGAGCTTCGGGGCCGCGCGGGCGCCGGGCTTCCTCGACCGGCTGCCCCGGGGCCGCGACCTCGTGGTGACCGGTTGCGAGGCGCATATCTGCGTGCTGCAGACGGTGGTCGGGCTTCTGGAAGCCGGCTGCCGGGTCTACGTGGTCGGCGACGCGGTCGGCTCGCGCCGGGCCGAGAACCGCGAGGCCGCGCTCGGCCGGATGGCGGCCCACGGCGCCGAGATCGTGACCACCGAGATGGTGGTGTTCGAGTGGCTCGGCACCGCCCGGCATCCCCGCTTCCGCGAGGTCGTCAAGCTCATCAAGTGAGCGGCGCCGGCACGTGCGGGCCTCAGGTCCCGTCGAGGGCCGCCCTGGTCTGCGCGTCGGGGCCGATATCGTCGGTCCCGTTCATGCCCAGAACCTCGATGAGGCGCAGGCGTGCACGGCTCACCCGGCTCTTGATTGTGCCGACGGCGACTCCGCAGATCGCGGCGGCTTCCTCGTAGGTGAAGCTCTGGGCGCCGACCAGGACCAGCGCCTCGCGCTGCGCGGCCGGCAGGCGGTTCAGCGCGCTCTGGAACTGCGCCATCTCCATCCGGACCTCCTGCTCCGGCAGAGTGGTCAACCGGCCGGCATGCACGCCGTCGGCATCCTCCACCTCGCGCTTGCGCTTGCGCTGCTCCGAGTAGAACAGGTTGCGCAGGATGGTGAACAGCCAGGCGGTGAGGTTGCTTCCCCGGCGGAAGCTCGCGGCGTTGATCCAGGCGCGCACCAGCGTGTCCTGCACGAGGTCGTCCGAGCGGTCGAGATCGTAGGTCAGCGAGAACGCGAAGGCCCGCAGCGCCGGGATCGCCGCCAGCAGCAGGTCGCGCATCTCGGCGTCCGCGCCCGAGGGCACATCCACGGGCGCGTTCATCGGGGCGGGTTCCGATCCGCTCCCCGTGGGAGCGGCGTGCAGCATCAGGGTCATGGCTGGACCTCCGTGTCCGAGCGGGTCGCGAGGTCGTCGAGGAGCCTCCGGAACTGATCCGGGATCGGCAGCGCCAGAACCTCGGCGTAGTGGAGGCGCAGGCCCCGCCCGATACGGTCCCGCGCCGCGCCGTCGATCGTTCGGCCCGGCGCACGTCGACGGCCCCCTGGTCGAGGTCGGAGCGCCCTGGCCGGCCCGGTCGCCTGCGCCGCGACGGCGGGGGTCATGGTCGCCGGCTCGTCCTCGTTCCCGGTCATCGTCGCGCCCCGTCCCGTGCGCGATGTGGCCCCTGAGGGCATGGCGGGCCGCTGCACCGATCCCGCTGCCGGTGACGGTGTGACCGCGCCTCATCGCCTTCTGGCGGCCCTGGTATGCGGGGTGGATTTAATCGGTTCTGAATTACGCATTCATGCAATTTTAATATACGAAGATATGAGCTTGACTATAAATTAACGCACGTTAAACGAGTTACAATTCAGAAATACCTGGTATGAGCTTGACCGTGCGGACGATGGCCGCGCTTCCCTGAACGACGGCTGAGCGCGATCAGCGCGGGCGCGCTCGGGCTGTCAGAGCCGACGAGAGATCACCGCCAAGGCGTATCGCGTAGCCTTCCGAGTTCAGGCCGGCGCAGGGCCGCCCGCCGGGCTCGTGCCTTGGGCCGCGACAGGGATTGTTCGACGTGGCCGAACCAGCCCGGGACGCGAGCGACCGACGTCATCTGGGCTGCATCGCCCCGCGGCCGCCTCCTGGGCGCCACCGGGCGGGACGCGCATCTCGGCCGCCGCAAGACCGCCGATCGGACATCCCACCCGGATCTTGGCTTGCGGCTGCCACGGTCAGGCCGACCCGCGCCGATCATCGCCGCCTGCGCCGACGCGATGCGCGCCGAGCCAATGCCGGTCGACTTGTCGGAGTGCCGATGAACTATAATTTCTCACGCGCCCGACGACCGATCGCTTAAGATTGAAACTCGATCTCATATTCCCAGATCATACTGAGACATCGGCGGTCTCTTATTGGTCGCAAGACATACCGACATCGCCGATCTATCCGACCTTAAGCCAAGCGGCGAAATTTTACTGGCGAACTGTGCCGCCGGATAGCCAGACCACGGGAGCGTGTCGACGGCGCCCGAACGGAAAACCTACCCTTGTTCAGTATTGATCAGCGATAGCAATCAGATATATGATCGCTCATAGTTGTAATTCAGCACAAGCAGATCTTGATGTCCACAGACACGGAGAGTCTGTGGGATGCGGAGCCGGATACGGACGTCAGCGTCGCAGAGTGGAAGAGTGAAATGGGCCCGCCCGATGCCGCGTTACAATCTCAAATCGCAGACCGAGAAGGCTTGAAATCGTACGTAGGACTTACGATTGCTACCATCGTATCCTGCTTTTTCGCATATGTCATACTGATTATTATTTTACAGGCGCTCGATCGGAAACCCCCGCCGGCATTCACAAATAACCTTTGTATTGACGGGAAGATTGAATTCCTCAGACAAAACAGTCCCGTGGATCCGACCCATCTCGTCATCGGTTCATCCATCAGTTGGAGGAACATCGACTCGAGCACCATTGTCGACAGACATCCGCAATCTCGGCCGCTCAACGGTGGCTTCTGCAGCTTACACATGAATCAAATCGCGTTCGTGTCGGATTTCCTCATAAAGCGGTACCCGACCGTATCCGATCTGTTACTGGTCCTCGATGTCGAGGACATGGCCGCTTGCCGGCAGAACAAGACGATCTTGTTCAATGAGAATGATGTCGCCTCCTATTTGTCGAAGGCCAACGATATACAATTCTATTTCAAATATTTTTCTCCGATCTCGCTCCTCCGCAATGCCATGCAACTGAAGGAACGGAAGCAGAATTTGATCGAGCTGGATCCGCTCGTGTTCACGGCCTATGCCGATGGCCCTCTCAATACGTCGCAGGAGCGCGGCCTGTTCTATGGAACGGCGCCCCCCATCGATAATGCGTGCGTCGATGCCCTGAGGTCCCTAGCCAATGCCGCGAAGACCAAGAAGCTGCGCCTCACGGTTGTGACAATGCCATTGCCTTCAACTTGGTCGGAGAAATACGACCAGGATGCCGTCGTCCAGAAGAGATTCACCGACACGGTGCGCACCGCCTTGGACGGCACGGGAACGCAGTTCTGGGATGGCTGGGCCGAGGCGAAAATCGACCCCAAGGCGTACACAGATGCCTATCATCTGCGCTGGAGTGCGGTCCCGGCCTTCACGCAGCAACTCATCAAGGCGACGCAATTCGGCTCCAGCGATTCGTGAGATCCGGACATGCTGTTTAATTCCGCGGCGTTCATTCTCGGCTTTCTGCCGGTGGCCCTGATCGGCTTCTTCGTGCTCGGCCGATTGGATTTGAGACGATCGGCCATTCTGTGGCTCGGTCTCGTCTCCTTGGTCTTCTACGCCGCCTGGGACATCTACAACGTCCCCTTGCTGCTGATATCGATCGCTGTGAACTTCACCGTCGGTCGACGTCTGGCGCGTCGCCCCTCGAAGGCGCTGCTGATCATCGGCATCGCGCTCAATCTCGGCGCCTTGTTCTATTTCAAGTATTCAGAATTCACTGCGGCGTCGGTCGCCCAGCTCTTCGGCTGGGACCTTCCGCACCTCAACATCGTCCTGCCTCTGGCGATATCATTCTACACATTCCAGCAAATCGCGTATCTCTGCGATACCTACGACGGGCTGACCGACGACACGAGTGCGCCCAACTACTTTGCGTTCATCACGTTCTTCCCGCATCTCATTGCCGGCCCGATCACGCACCACAAGGAGTTGATCCCGCAATTCCAGGAACCGGCGACGTTCCGACCGCAGCGCACCATGATATCGGTCGGTCTGACCATGTTCCTGATCGGGCTCTTCAAGAAAGTCATTCTGGCAGACAATATCGCCATCTATGCCAACCAAATTTTTGATGCCGCCGCGCAGGGCCAGATCCTCACGGTCACACAATCCTGGGCTGGCGCACTCTCCTACACGCTGCAAATCTATTTCGATTTCTCCGGATATTCGGACATGGCTATAGGCCTTGGCCTGCTGTTCGGCATCCGACTTCCATTCAACTTCGATTCCCCGCTGAAGGCGTCCAGCATCATTGAGTACTGGTCGCGATGGCACATCACGTTAACGCGTTTCGTGACGGCTTATATCTATAACCCCATCGTACTGCGTCTGACCCGACGCCGCCTAGCCCAGGGCAAGTCGATGCCGAAACGGGGCCGGATGGACGGGGAGACCTTTGCCGTTCTAGTGGCGGCTCCCACGATGACGGCGATGCTCATTATTGGAATCTGGCACGGTGCCGGCTGGCAGTTCGCAGCATTTGGATTGATACATGGCATCTACCTGGCAATAAACCACGGATGGCGCGCCGTCGCCCCGCGCTCGAAACGCGATGGGGCACCGACAGGCCGCGCATTCGCCGTGCCTTCAATCTTGTTGACCACGACCTGTGTCGTCATCGCCCTCGTATTCTTCCGCTCTCACAACGTGGCAGACGCCGTACATTTAGTGAAACAGATGTTCGGTCAGAGCGGAGTCCTTTACGAAGACTCGTACCTTTTCACAAAGCGGCAAACGATGCTTCTGGCAGGCCTGCTGGCGATCGTCTGGCTCTGCCCGAATACGCAGGATTGGCTACGGCTTTTCCCCACTGGAATCGGAAGTGTTCGACGATCTGCTTGGTTTGAACGCCACAATCTGTTGCTATCTGCAACGAGCTGGCGCCCATCGCCAAGTTTTGCCGTCATCGTTGGGGTGATCGGTTTTTTCGCATTGGCGCAGGCGTTCTCATCGGCGCCCGCGGAGTTTATCTACTTCAATTTTTAATTGAAGCGTGTTTAGGCGTCTTGCGGCATGGCCACACCCCAATCGATACCAGACGGCAGCAACCTTCACTAATTAAATCTCTTACCTTGTCAGCAACGCCTTACCTCCTACACCGTTGATCAGTTGGCCCAAGCAGAGTCCACATAGCATCGTCACGTGGCGTGAGTGAACGCTGACACTGGCAGCATCATCCGGCCGCAGCAACTCGGGAGATATTTATGTTGACGGAAAGTTCGGTCTATAGCGCCCTCACCGACATTTTCTCTGATGTTCTTGATAATGACAACATAGTCTTGACGCGGGACACAACTGCCAAGGACATAGACGGCTGGGATAGCTTGACTAATATACAAATTATGTTGAGAACCGGACAAGTTTTTAAGTTACATTTTTCTGCCGGACAAATTCAATCATTCCATAATGTTGGCGATCTTGTCGCGTTCATTGTAGATAAATCGAAATCCTAGTCGGTCTGCCCTATGCCAGGGTCAGTGATCGGAACTTCGATGATCGACACGCTCTATGAGGACCTCGCGTGGCTTCCGGCGGCACCACCGGACTTCAGAGAGCGCTGTCGCTTGGTCGCGCAGAATGACGATCCTGGGCGCGAGCTCCGGGCGCTCGCGAGCTACGCGCTGAGCACGCCGCAACTCAACCGCCTCGCCTCAGCGTTCGAACGCGTGACGTCTCCGTCGGACCGGTTGCCCCAACTGGCACCCTTCCGCTTGGGCTTGCTCGGCAACGGTACGTTGGACGCGATCGCCCCGGCGATCGTTGCAAGCTCCCTGCGCCATGGCTTCGCGATGGAATGCGTGACCGTGCCGTTCGGTACCTTCGCGCAGCAGGCCTATGATCCGGCGTCCCTGATCCACAGGGCACGATGCGACGCCGTACTTCTGGCCTTGGATGCCCGGGCCTTGCCGTTGCACGGACCTGCGATGGATCGGGAAGAGGCGCGCACCGTCGTCGACGGGGCCGTCGCCGTCCTGGATGGCCTCCGGAGCGCTCTCCATGCCGGGAGTGGCACCACATGCATCGTTCAGACACTCGCGGCCTTTCCGGAGACGCTGTTCGGCAACGCCGATCGGCGGACCTCCACCACGTCGCGCTATCTGGTGGATGCCTTCAACGAACGCCTCATCGCGGGCCTGACCGGATCGCCGGATGTCCTGCTCGACTGCGCGGCCCTGGCCGAAACCGTCGGCTTGGGCCGCTGGCATTCTCCCGCTCAGTGGAACTTGGCGAAGTTGCCGTTTGCGGACGCGTACGTCCCCGTTTACGCGGACCAGGTTGCGAGACTCGTCGGCGCGATCAAAGGCAAATCCCGACGCTGCTTGGTGCTGGATCTCGATAACACGGTCTGGGGCGGCGTGGTCGGCGACGTCGGGATGGAGAACATCGCGATCGCGGAGGGAGATGCGGTCGGTGAAGCCTTCCGATCGGTCCAGCGCTTTGCCTTGGAGTTGCGGGAGCGGGGCGTCGTCCTGGCTGTCTCGTCGAAGAACGACGACGCGGTGGCGAGGCGGGTCTTCCGCGAGCATCCCGACATGCTCCTGCGCGAAAATCACATCGCCGTGTTCCAAGCGAACTGGAAGGACAAGGCCTCGAACATCAAGGCGATCAGCGAAGAGCTGTCGCTCGGTCTCGATGCCTTCGTGTTCCTTGACGATAACCCGGCCGAGCGAGGGATCGTTCGGCAGATGCTGCCCGACGTCGCCGTGCCGGAACTGCCGGCGGATCCGGCTTACTATGCGCGCACGCTGGCCGCCGCGGGATATTTCGAGAGTACTGTTTTTTCGCCCGAGGATCGGCAGCGTGCCGATTATTACGAGCGCAATGCCAAGCGGGTCGCCCTCCAGAAGGAGCTCGGCGGTCTCGATGAGTACCTCGCATCGTTGGACATGGAGATCACGTTTTCACCCTTCGATGCCTATGGCCGCGATCGGATCGCGCAGCTGATCAACAAGTCCAATCAGTTCAATTTGACCACGAAGCGCTACACCCCGGCCGAGATCGCCCAGCTGGAACGCGATTCCGACGTACTTGCGCTGCAGATTCGCTTGTCGGACGTTTTCGGCGACAATGGGATGATCAGCGTGGTCATCTGCCGTCGGGCCGACCGCGCGGTCTGGACTATCGACACGTGGCTGATGAGTTGTCGCGTGCTGGGACGTGGCGTGGAGCGCATGGTCCTGCGGGAACTCATCGCGCGCGCGCGCGCGTGCGGCATCGCGCGTCTGACAGGTTACTTCATCCCCACCGGCCGCAACGAACTCGTGCGGGATCATTACGCGTCCCTCGGCTTCAGACCCGACGGCGAGGCGTGGTGTTACGATGTGACCGAGTCGGAGCCGGAACCGACGATGAGAGTTCGATACGGCTGAGCCGGCCTAGAGAGAGGTCGCGCGCGATCTTGGCGGTCGGTGCGGGGTGTCGTCGCGACGTCTCGGCGCGTTGCTCGGCTCGGACAGCCATCGCGCAGGGTGGCGTGTGCGAGGGTCGTGAAGGGCGCGCGCGGCTGGGGACATGCGGGAGACTTGCGTCCGCGAGGTTGTCCCGAGCGGCGGCGACGGATCCGTCCCGAGGGATGCGGAAGAGGGCGGGCATTCGGTAACGGGTAACCGGGGCTTCGGCCCAGTCCGGCTTTACCGGCCGCGGGCGGCGACCACGGCCGGCTCCGATACCCGTGCAACGGGTAAGGGCCGTAGGATCAAGCGGTAGGACCAAGCGCTGGTTGTGAGTTCCCTGCACGAAGTCGCGGCTCTCGCCCTCGGACCTGGGTGCGCCCACCTGTCATGACTCGGCGACATTCTGGTGCCGGTGGAGAGGATCGAACTCCCGACCTTCGGTTTACAAAACTGACGAAACGGCGTCTCACGGCCTAACACAGCCTCACAACGGTCGGGCTCCGCAAGCCATTGCGCAAGCTTGTATTTTTGGGAGTGTTGGCTAGTGTTAATCACTGAGCCTAACAGGCCCAAACGTGCCTTCGGTGTTACCCCGGTGATACCCGCAGAAGGCCAGCGGTTTCGGAGCGAGGCCATGCCCAAGGCCCTCACGGTCAGAGGGATCGAGGCGTTGAAGGGCGGACCGGCCCGGGCCGAGATCCCGGACGGGCTGATCCCTGGCCTCTATCTCGTCTGCCAGTCGTCGGGTGTGAAATCTTGGGCCGTTCGCTACCGGAGCGGCGGCCGGACCCGGAAGCACACCCTCGGCCGCTATCCAGCAATCGACCTCGCGAACGCCCGTGAGATCGCCCGGCGCACCCTAGTTGCAGTCGCGTCCGGCCGTGATCCCGCAGCTGACAAGGCCGAATCGCGGCGCGTGGCTGGTGAACTAGCCGGGCCTGCTCGTGATCGCTTCGACGCAGCAGCGGCGCTCTTCATCGAGCGCTATGCTAAGGCCAACACGAAGGCGCAGACGTGGCGGGAGAGCGAGCGGTTGCTCGCTACACATGTCCTGCCGCTCTGGCGCACCCGCCGCGTTCAGGAGATCGCCCGGCGCGATGTCGTCGAACTGATGGATGTTATCGTCGACCGCGGCGCGCCTGTGTCCGCCAACCGTACCCTCGCGGTGGTCCGGCGGATGTTCGGCTGGCTGGTCGAGCGCGGCGTGATCGTCACCAATCCCTGCGCCGATGTGAGGGCACCAACGGCCGAGAAGAGCCGGGACCGCGTCCTATCCGACGACGAGTTGCGGACCATCCTGCAAGCCTGCGACCGGCTCAACGAACCGTTCGGCGCACTGATCAAGCTGCTGGCACTCACGGCACAACGCCGCGACGAGGTCGGCCAGATGACGTGGCGCGAGGTCGACCTCGATGCGCGAATGTGGACGATCCCGAAGGAGCGAGCAAAGAACGGGATTGCGCACGACGTGCCGCTCTCCGACTCTGCTGTGACGGTGCTAGCCGGTGTTCGGCGCATCGCCGGCACCCGCGGCTTGGTGTTCACCACCACGGGCGAGACGCCGGTCTCCGGCTTCAGCAAGATCAAGAAGCGACTTGATGCGGCCGTGCCGGATGCCCCACCGTGGGTGTTGCACGACCTGCGCCGCACGGCGGCTTCGGGCATGGCGCGGCTTGGGGTCGGTCTCCCAGTAGTGGAGAAGGTCCTGAACCACACGTCCGGATCGTTCGGTGGTGTGGCTGGAGTCTATCAGCGACATCATTTCGCCGACGAGAAGCGGGCGGCGCTGGAGGCATGGGCGGCGCACGTTGAGGCGATCATCAGCGGAGCCCACACACGATGATGGCTCAAGAGTATTATATCAGCCTGAGCCAAGTTCACGTCAAACTCTGCGAATTGCTTGGAAGCCAAACAACAGCAGAGGTTCTTCTACTTGAGGCGCTGCGATCCGGTCGTATCGAAATGACCGGCGACTACTACATGAACGGTCGCCCCTATCCCGAGAGAATTTTGGAGGTGGGGAGTTTGAGAGACGAGCGTCACGTGATTTGGAGTGAAAGCAGGATTGAGCACAAAATCGAACGATCATTGATTGGCCCAAAGGGGCAGACACATTTTTATCTGGGCGATTTTCATCGGGTCCGACTTAGATGTCAGGATGTATCGGCACTATGGCCTGATCTGTATGAGCGTGCCGCGATAGATGTTCCCGCTTCCAATCCTGAAGCGAAGAACAAAGGTGGCCGGCCTGGGAAATACGAATGGGCGGCGGCTGGAGGTGCGCTGGCCGGCCATATGTACGGAGCAGGAATTCAGGAAAGCTCAAAGCTGAAGCTGTTTATGCTCAATTGGTTTCAGAGTCAGCTTGGTAAAACTCCCGACGAACGAGACGTAGAGAAATTCGTGGCGGCGGCTCTGGCCGCATTCGATCAAGCCTTGCCAAAAGGGTAGTTTGCCCGGGTTTCCCCGGTTTGCCCGGCGACAACCTCTAACATTCGGCATCTATAGCAAGCGTGTTCCTCAAAGGAGCGGCGCGATGAACTCACGCACCCAACGATCTCCCGAAGACATGTTGCCAGCGGCTCAAGTCCTGGCCCGCTATCAGGTCAGCGACATGACGATCTTCCGTTGGCTGAAAGACACCGGTCTTGGTTTCCCCCAGCCCCTCCGCATCAACGGGCGCCGCTACTGGCGGCTAGCCGACCTGCAGGCCTTCGAAGTCCGGCAGGCCTCGAAGAAGGAGGCCGCGTAGCACCATGGCCCTGAAAACAGTTGAGGGACGCGGCGCGGCTAGGCGCTCACGTCCCTCCGATAGTGTCTCTCGCCAGAGTGACCTGTCCGATATAGCACCCCACCGGCATCCCGCCAACGGCAGGCTCTTTGTTTTCGATAGCCGCGGTTCATTCCTCGGCTTCGTGACCGGCCCCGCTGAGGCGCGCGCTCTCGTTCGGGAGGGTGTGTGATGGGCGCACCCTGCACCCCGTCGGCTCAGCCTGACATCTTCGCGGTCATCGGCGCGGATCTGCGCTTCTTTGCGCGTCGACCGAGCCAGGATTACCGGCTCCGTCTTGCCGCCCCCTGTGAGATCGAGGAGGCGCGGGCGAAGCTCAACATGGTGCCGCCCCCACCGGGCGCTCGCGCCTTCGTGGGCGTTCACCGCGTCGGGCGCGGCGGCCTGCAACGCGTCGTAGGCTTCGCCATCGACGCAGGCGAGGTCGACTTCGACGAGGTGTCGTCGCGCTTCGCTTACCTGCGGCTGCAGCGTCAGGACGTGACCCGCCGCCCGGCCTCCGGCTCGCTCTGGCGAGCCGACCCCCACGCGCTTGGAGGGCGGCGATGACCGAGCAGACCCACTACTACGGCACCGCCGAGCCGCTGCGCGACTTCGTGGCCGAATGCCTCGCGCAGGTGCAGTTCTACGCCAGCATGGGCGTGGACTACGCCGGGGCCAGGGACGACGCCGGCCTGACCTACTCGACCCGGTGCGCCATCGCGGCGCTCAAGCAAGGCGTGACGATCCTCAAGATGCTGGAGGACAAGAACGCTGCCGATCTGAAGGCCCGGCAAGCTTCCAAGGCCGAACGTGAGGGCGCCGATGCGGCGCTCGGATTGTGAGGCCGTGATGGATAAGCGCGATCCATTCGACGACCTGAAGGACATGGAGGATGCGATGGGTCCTGAGCGCCCGCGCTACTCCTACGATCCTCACGAGGATGAGGAACCCGCGGCGGATACCGACCCGCCTCGGTCGCGGGCCAAGTCTGGGGCGGACCGCTCGCCCATCTGCGCTACGCCCTACGTCTACCGCGACCCGGCCACGATCCCGGTGAGGCAGTGGGTGTACGGCAAGCACCTGATCCGCAAGTTCCTGAGCACGACCGCCGCGCCGGGCGCCGTCGGCAAGAGCAGCTTCAAGTTGGTCGAGTCTATCGCCATGGCCGCCGGCAGGGCCTTGCTCGGTGTGGCCGTGCCGAAGCGCCTGCGCGTCTGGTACTGGAACGGAGAAGATCCCCTTGAAGAGATCGAGCGCCGCGTCGCTGCGATCTGCATCCACTATGGCATCGATGGGCGCGAGCTTGAGGGCTACCTGTTCCTCGACTCCGGCCGGACTAGCAGCATCGTCATCGCGAGCCGAACGAAAGAGGGCGCCAAGGTCGCCGAGCCACTGGTGGACAAATTGATAGAGCAGATCCGGGAACACGAGATCGACGTGCTCGTGATCGATCCGTTCGTGAGTAGCCATGGGCTTGCGGAGAACTCGAACGACGAGATCGACCTCGTGGCAAAGACCTGGAACCGCATCGCGGACGCGGGTGATGCCGCGATTGAACTGGTCCACCACGTCCGCAAAGGGATGGGACCGGCGGGCGAGTACACGGTCGAAGACGGCCGCGGGGCCGTCGCCCTACTCGCTGCAGCCCGCAGCGCCCGGGTGCTCAACCCTATGACGAAGGACGAGGCCGAACGCGCCGGCCTGGAGTCCCATCGGGGCTACTTCCGGGTGGATAACGGCAAGAGCAACTTGGCTCCGCCGCCGGATCGGTCCGAGTGGTTCCACTTGACGCCCGTCTCGCTCGGCAACGGGCCTCCCGGCATCCTCGACTACGGGGACCAAGTAGCGGTGGTGGAGCCTTGGGAATGGCCCGACCAGCTCGCCGACATCACTACTGCAGACCTAATCGCTGCTCAGACTGAAGTGCGCGCCACCGGCCCTTGGCGGGAGAACTCCCAGGCCAAAGACTGGGTCGGCATACCAATCGGCCGGGTGCTCAAGCTCGACCCGCAAGAGAAGGCCGACAAAGAGAAGATCAAGCGGGCGCTCAAGGTCTGGATCGCGAACGGCATGTTCGAGTCAGTCACGGGCAAGGACGCCAAGGGCAATGACCGGCCCTTCATCGAGGTCGGAACCCCCGCGACAGAATGATTTTCTTCCCCACCTTCAAACGCCCCAAAAGTGCCTGCCACCACCCCCACCACACCTCCCCACCCCTATAAGGGGGTGGGGAAGGTGAGGAGTGGGGAATGGGTGGCTCAAGCCCTCACCTCCACACCTCTCCACACCACACCTTTCAAGGTGGGGAAACCCAGAACAGGCCGAGCAAGCGCCTGCGGCAGGGCATAAGCACAGGCCGGTGCGACAGAACAACTCAGCGCGACCATAACAAAACACAACAGCGAACAACCAAGCATAACAGCGAACGGCTGCGGACGATCAAGTAACGCTAGTCGTCCGCTTGCATTTAGCTTTCATATCGTAACATATCTTGGGTCATCACTTGCACATGGAGTGCGCCCGGGATGTCTGCCGACCGTATCGAGTTCTCCGAGCCCGTTTGCTTCAGGGCTGAGCCCGGCCTGAACCATGCCGTTGCTCGCGCCGCCCGTCAGGCCCGCACCTCGTCTGCCGAGTGGATGCGCCGCGCGCTCCGCGAGCGCCTTGCCGGTGACGGTGTAGCCTTGCCGGCCCTCGACGGCGGCGACGGCCCCCGCACACCGCCGGCCGCTCCCGCGCTCCGTCAGGCAGCGTGAGGGCGACCAGCATGCGTCAGCTCCCGACCGCCAACGTCCGCCACGACCGCCACCTCGCTCCGGTCGCCAGCATCGGCCGCAGCCGTGCTGACTTGCAGCCGGTACCCCAGATAGGTCCTCGGAGCTCAGCGCAGATTTTCGCTGACGGTGAGCGCGCCCGATTTGAGTGCGACGCCCTTTTAGCGAGCCGCCCCGACATGCTCCTGATCGGCTCGCCCGAGGAGGTTGCCGCCCTCGACGCGCGCATCGAGCTGGCGCGGATCCGGACGCTGCAGGCCAACACCCAGCACGCCGCCGCGCTGGCTGCCGAGACTGAGGCCAAGGCGGCGCACGAAGCCGAGCAGAAGCGCCGCAAGGACCTTCACCGCAGGGCCGTGAAGGCCAGCGCCGAGGTCGAGAAGCTGGCGGCCGAGTACATCACCGAGGCGCAGCGCCTCGTGCCGTTGCTTGAGCGGATCCGCGAGCGCGCCGCGCTGATCGAGGCCGCCAACTTCGCCTTGCCCGAGGGCGCCGATCCGGTCCCGCCGGGTGAGCCGCGCTGCAGTTGGAACGGCAGATCGGACCAGCCGCACAGCTCGATTGCCAGCCGCGTGAAGCTGCCCGCCCTCGGCACCGACGCCGGCTACATCTGGGGCGAGGTCGCCCCGATCCACGGGAGGATCATCCATGAACCGCACTGAGATCGAGGAAGGCCGCGCCTGGGCCCGTCGTGCTCTCCGGAAGCCTGAGCCGTCCGCTCCTGAGCGCAAGCTGAGTTCGGCCGAACGCATCGCTGCGTATCTGGCTCAGAGCCGCGAGGCCGAGGCCACGGCCACTCAGACCCGTTCTGCCGTCGAGCAGACCCGACGCGACCTGCACGTGCCCGGGTCGACCTTCGCAGTCGGCGGCGAGCGCTATGCGGCGGACGGCTCCCGCTGGAAGCGCGTCGCTTAATCCGGATTGCGCGGGTCCAAGCCCTTACGGGCCTCCTGCTCGCGCCATTGAGGAAGACGCAGTCCTTCCGAAACCGGAAGCCAGCCTGTCCCCGAACGACCATGGCCATGGGACCGGGGATCCAAAGGCCGGCACGACTGCACCCCCTGACCAAGCAGGGATCCCGGGAGATCGCGGCGGAGGGGTCACCCCGCTGCGGTCTCCTCATCCAGCCCGAGCCAACCACCCGATCTGTTCAGTGGGTCGCGAGCGAGACGCTATGCACCATCAGCACAGCCGTCAGGAGCATGCCGAGAGCGGCAGGCGTGGCGATGGCGAGACGGGCAGACATGCTGATCATGGCGTTCTCCTTTCCCGTCCAATGTGGCGAGATCATCGAAGCTGCGCTGTGCGCCAGCTCACTCCATCTGCTGACGATCTTCGTGGTCGTCGCCGTATTGCTGATCCATCGCACCTCTCCTTTGCCGAGAATTGCAACTTCTGCGCCAGCGCCGGACTGCTGACCTCTGCCAAGTCTCAAGAGTGCGCCGTCACGGTTAACGAAAGCTTTCAGAGGGCAGGTGGGACCCAACGGGGATCTCCCTGCGGAGGGTGTTCCGATGCGAGTTCCTAGGTTCTTCCCGAGGGGGGTAGAGGCCGAGGGTCCGCGCGAGTGAATACAATATCCAGGCGCCGACCCCGAAAACCCAGCAACACGCAACGGCCAGCGCAAAGAGCAGCACGCAACATGGCAACGACCGAGACCAGAGCGGCCTTCGCCCGCCGTCACGGTGTGAACCGTTCGACGGTCGGCCGCTGGGAAACCAAGGGCAGCTTAGTGCTGACGGTCGATGGGCTGGTGAGCGTCGAGGCGTCGGAGCAGTTGCTCGGCGCCCGGGCGGAAACCTACCGCGGCGGCAAGGCGAAGGGCCCGAGCGCTCACAAGGCCCCGGCGACGGTCGCTTCAAATCTGGATGCACCCGCTGCTCAGGATTCGCTGGCGCTCGCGCACGCCGGCTTGGCCGAGGTCATCCGTGCGATCGGCCCGTATGCCGCCCGTATGGCGGTGGAGTTCGGCGCGCCGCTGGAGGTTGCCTATGGCCTTGATCAGGCTGTTGCCGTTGAGGCAGATTGCATCGCAGCCCGGTTCCTAGCGCAGCACGGCTATCCGGACACGGCCAATGGCTACGGCACGCTGGAGAGCCTGTGCGTCGACTTCGTGGAGGCGGACTGGGCCGCGCTCGCCAAAGCCGCTGGCGCCCGGCTCGACCTCGATGCGCTTGATGCGTGGTTCACCGGCACTCCCTACTGGCGGTCGCCTGCTGAGGCTTCGGCATGACCATCCAGCCGGCTCCTCAGCCCATCCCATCCAACGACCCGCTGCGCATCGGCGAGATCCGGACCCTGCTCGGCGTGCCGCTGCGCTGGAACGGCAGCACGTGGCAGAAGGTGACTGCGAATGGCTGACGAGACTCTTCGACTTTCTGCGGAGGTTATCGACGAATTTTTCGGCCCCCTCAAAGCTCTACGCATCCGGCTGCTCGATGCTGGTTGGGAATGCGGGCCGGTTGCTCGGCGCTACAGAGGCAGCAGGTCGCCTAGTCGTCCAAATTCGACGCTTGCTACCCGCAGCGGAGGGCCGCCTGCGATCCGTTGCAGACCCTCACGATGTCTGCTTCGCGGTAGTTAAACGCCAAGCGCCCTCGGACCGTCGCAAGCACGATGGCTGGCAGACGATTGTGATGACTGTCGGACGGTTCAGCGCAGGGCGGCGGTAGTTTCGAGGTTCGACAGCCGGTCTCTGACAGCGACGCCTCTGTAAATGACGATCGTCGCTACAAGGCCGCAAAGCCCCCCGAACGCCATCCAGTATCCCGGCGCCGCTTGGTTGCCGGTCTCCTCGATCAGCCATGTGGAGATCAGGGGCGTGAACCCTCCGAAGAAGGCCGTCGCCAGCGAATAGGCGAGCGAGAACCCTGCCGTGCGCACAGTTGTGGGGATAATCTCGGTGAGAGCGACAACCATCGCG
Organism: Methylobacterium longum; assembly: GCF_022179385.1. GTDB lineage: Bacteria > Pseudomonadota > Alphaproteobacteria > Rhizobiales > Beijerinckiaceae > Methylobacterium > Methylobacterium longum. The sequence continues at coordinate 206,804 of NZ_BPQS01000008.1, forward strand.
CCGTTGTAGCTGCCGTACAGGAACGACAGCCAAAGCAAGACGATCAACATGTTCGCGAAGGACGCATTTGCGACCAGCCATGACAGCGCAGGGTAAGCCGTCAGCAAGGTCAGCGCCGAGAAGATCAGCAGAAGCGGCTTGCGACCGACCCTGTCCGACAGCGCCCCCATGACGGGCAGCCAGAACAGGTTCGATAGGGCCGTGCAGAAAGTCACAAGCAAGCTGTCCGTGTCGGAGAGCTTGAGGACGTTCTTGCCGAACGTCGGCGTGTAAACCGTGATCGTATAGAAGGACACGGTCGTCATGGCGACGAGCAGCATGCCGAGGCCGACGATCCTCCAATTCTGAACAAGCGAGCTGAAGATCTGCTGCGTGCTCGGCCGTACCTTGCGCTGAAGGAATTCCTCCGTCTCCTCCAGCGAGCGGCGGATGTAGAAGAGGAACGGGACAATCGCGCAGCCGATGAAGAACGGGATGCGCCAGCCCCAGTCGTTCATCTCCGCGGGGACGAGCGCATGGTTAAGGAAGTAGCCTATGATCGCGGCGAACATCACCGCGACCTGCTGGCTGCCGGACTGCCACGATACGTAGAAGCCCTTGTTGCCGGGGGTGGACATTTCGGCGAGGTAGACCGAGACGCCGCCGAGTTCGACGCCGGCCGAGAACCCCTGCAGAAGGCGACCGATGAGCACTAGGAAGGGTGCGAACAGCCCTATCGTCGCGTAGCTCGGCACGAAGGCGATGAGGACCGTTCCAAGGGCCATAATCATCAGCGTGACGATCAAGCCCTTGCGCCGTCCGATGCGGTCCACGTAGGCGCCGAGGATCACCGCCCCAAGGGGCCGCATTAGGAAGCCCGCGCCGAACGTAACGAACGTTAGCATCAGCGAAGCGTATTCGTTGGCGACTGGGAAGAAAGCCTTGGAGATATAGGAGGCGTAGAAACCGAAGAGGAAAAAGTCGAACATCTCCAGAAAGTTGCCGCTGGTGACGCGAAGCACCGTCGCCACCTTGGACTTGGATCGATCGCGTTCCGAGAACGTAGCCACGGCGTCCCTCCAGAACCTAGCCACGGCCGTTTTGAGGGCCGCATTTGTTGATGCTCGTTTTAATCCCTGCGCTAATCGACGCAATGAGCGGGCCGCCTAGAAACAGGAAGCGACAGCCAATTCTGGTGTTTATGTAACTAGCTTTCGATTACCTCGACTTTCGGCAGTCGAAGGTTCAAAGCGGGCGAACGGCGTTCGGTTAAGCTCTGCATGCCCCTAGGTTCTGAGCTCAGGCCTGTCGCGCGAAGAGGTTGGTGGCGGCCAGTACGACTGGGTTGGGTCCACGCTGTGTGAAAACGTCGGCGCCCTGCGAAATCGTAGAACAATTCTCTACGCGGCAGACATGCACGTCTGTCGGATTGCCGCTCCGGCGTCTTCAGGGTACCCGTTTCGGCGCTGCACAGGCTGCTCTGCGGAAGATCCTTCTACCGCTTCTGCGTTTTCACACACTCTCGGTCGGAGGCGGAACGTCCCCTTCAGGGCGGAAGGTCGAGGTCCGGTTGCCACCCGTTGCGGACTCTGCCGTTGGGTACCAAGCGTCGGATTTCGACCACTAGCTGGTCTGCCTCACCCCAACGTAGCCCAAGCTGACGGCGAGGGCTGGGCCGGTCGGGAGAAGGCCAGGAAGGCTTTCGGGGCGATGCAGAAGGGCGAGGGGCGACTCGATACCTCCGCTGGAAGAGCTGGGGTCGTCGGCGGGCAGAAGGTCGAGGCAAACGGCAGCGTCAGCGTCGTCGTGCAGCGGCCGGGCCCGGACACGAACGTCCGCACCTCAGCCTCCGGCAACCTGTTCAAGGACGTCGTTCTGAGCCGAGGGCGGACGATGGCCCCGGCCGAACGGACGTGACTTTGTGCAGTGGACGGTTCACCTAGCGGTCGCTGATCAAACCCCTGCTTTCGGCATATTTGACCACGTCAGCGTCCGCCATTGTGAAATCGCCCATCCGCCAGTGCTGAAAGCCGTCACGGTCCCCAACCGGGGTCACCATGCGCCCGCATGCACGTAGGGCTGCTACGGCTTCCAAGATGCGAGCAGGGCGGACAGGTTCGGGCCTACTCACCCGACGGCTCAGCCAAACGAAGATCTGCGAGCGCATGGCGGTGACCCCGACCGGCCGAGAGCCTCTAACGAATGACGAGGCGCTCCAGACTGCCAGAGCCATGACTCGCCTCGTGGACAGGATGCGCCTCAAAATCTGCCAGAGGAAGACGGGCGGCAGATGGCGAAGGCGGATTAGCTCGCTGTGCTTCTACGGTAGAGACGAACTATGGGCAGCCGCGAAATTGCTCATTCGGCCGCCCACGACGCTGTGCTGTGCCGAGGTCTGGACCATCTCAGCCTCTAGATCCGCGAGCGGCACCTCTACACCGTTGGCAGCTAGATCTGCTTGGACTCGCTCCAGCAACGCAGTGGGCTTTAGTCCCTCAATCCTGGCGGCGATCAGCGCCTGCGCATAGGCTTCCGATGTCATTCCATCCAGACCCAGCATGCGTATGGCTAAGTCAGCGACCGCTCGGATGCCGGCGATGTGGTTTGTAAACCGCATCTCCTCGCCATGTATATAAATAAGCTCGGCCGCACGCTCGCGTTCTTCAAATGACCTCAGCATGGCTAGGCCCTCTTCGAGCTACAGCATGCAGCTTACGCCTGTTTTCTAATCCAGCAAGCATCTCCGCGCCTGCGCGATGGCGGCCAACAACAGCCACGCGTGAGCGATCGGCCTCGCACCTTCGTGACATGACATGGGCGTGAGCTGGGATACGATCTCTCTCGTCGTATCTCCCGATCCGACAAACCTACCTTCAGCCCGCCCGGTTCAAGCCGCGGCGGGCTTTTTGCCGCGCGTCGGACGGTGCCATTGTGGCCGAGCTTGCAACGGTGTTTCGTGTCCTCGGACTACCGATCTGATTTGCGACAACCTTAGCCCACCCGGTTCGCCGGTGCGGGCTTTTCTATGCACGCCAACCCGCAAGAAGCCTCGTTTCTACCTCCGGCTCGGCCCACGAAGAACCATAGCGACGCTCCAGTTCGGCTTGTCCGGCAGCGGTGATCCTGTACTCGGCGCTCCTAGCCTTCGGGTCGGTCTGTCCGGTGGCGGTGATCAGGCCGAGCGCCTCCAAGCGGCGCGTGTAGTCACTCGGCTTATAGAAGCGCCCCCCGGTCTGAGCGAGTGTGCGGAGCCGGTAGAGGCTGGTGGGCGCGAGCTTGTGCATCAGCGCGTAACTGCCCCGATGTCGTCCTCGAAGATCGAGTCCGGCTGGCAGGCGTGCCACTCCTTCTTCTCCTCAGTCTGACCCTTACGGCCCCAGCAATAGCCGACCTGGGCCAAGCGGCCGCTGAGCCGATCTTGGAGCCTGCACTGCTCATGGGTAGCAGCCGGATCCCCGGCGGCCTCACAGGCTTGCGATGCCTTCAACTCGGCGGTCAACAGCTCGGGAACGGTCGGAAGCTGCTGCTGAGCCTGCGCTCCACCGGCAGCGACGACGAGAGCAAGGGCGGCGAGAAATGTGCGCATCCCGGCAGGATAGCCGAGCCGAAGCGTCCAGCAACCTCTTCCGCGACGTGGTGCAGAACCACGGGCGGCAGATGGCGAAGGCGGTTTGAGGCTTGCGGAACCGCCGGCCCACTCGCGCGTCGACCCGGTATCCCGAGTGCAATGACCTTCAGCCCCGCCGGCACCGCCACGCGGGGCTTTTTCATTCAGCCTAATTCGAGCCGACGAAAGGACACCGTCGAGCGAATGGCGAGCGTGATCGTTCCCGTTCAGAGCCAAGAAGGCTACTGCTACTCGCTGCGCCACGACTCCGATGGGCGGGCTGGCGTTTGGGAGGATTGATGGGTTTCACCGCGCACAATATCCGGTTGGCGGACGGCTCGGAGACGCTGCCCGAGGCAGGCTGGCTTATCGCAGATAGTCCCTGGACCCAGGCGGCCCTCCGATCGCTCCGCCTGTTCTACGGAGGTCGTCTGACCGGGCGCACGATTGTGGACCTTGGCTGCTTGGAGGGTGGCTACACGGTCGAGTTCGCGCGGGCGGGGATGCGAGCGACAGGCGTCGAGGTGCGCCGCTCCAATTACGAGAACTGCCTTCAGGTCAGGGAGCGCGCAGGCACGAATGGCCTTGATTTCATCCACGACGACGTCTGGAATTTACCGGCACACGGCACGTTTGACGCCGCGTTCTGCTGCGGCCTGCTCTACCACCTCGACAAGCCGGCGGCGTTCATCGAGCTCATGTCCCGGTTCGTACGGGACGTGATCATCCTGCACACGCACTTCGCGACGGATCAGGATGAGACCATGTTCAACCTCTCGCCCATGTCGGAGAATGAGGGGCTACCCGGCCGTTGGCTTCACGAACACGATCTGGACGATACCGCGAAGCTTGAAGAGCACAAGTGGACGTCGTGGAGCAACAAGCGATCGTTCTGGCCGACGAAGCCTGCGCTGATCCAAGCGCTCAAGGGGTGTGGCTTCGACATGATCTACGAGCAGTACGACATGCTCGGTAATGACATCCGGACGTCGATGGAGAGCGGCTACTATCACCAGCAGGGACGAACGATGCTTGTGGCGGTGCGGACGGCTTAGGTCGGCGGAGGCACGCAGCGGCTGAGCCTCCGCTACCGGCAACCTCTTCCGCGACATCGTGCAGAACCGCGGGCGGCAGATGGCGAAGGCAAATTAGACCGCCCTCATCTCCGCGTCGATATAGAAATTAACGGCAGCCATTTTGTCGCGCCTCATCCATTAAAGATCCAAACGAGGCATTAAGGGAGTACGCCATTTCCGCATCGCATAACGCCACTATATGTCGGAGCCTAAGATAAGGCGTCGCGATCTCAGATACAATTTTACAGTAATTACCTTTTTCTCCAAGCGCTAACTGCATCTGGGCAAGCTCAATTTGTTGATCAAGCTGTGGATAACCAACGAGTTTGTCGGTGGCGTCCCGTATAGAATTTGCAACTGACGCGCAATTTTTGTTGTTCAAAAGCGTTCCGCGCAGATCAGATACAAATCTTTCTTTCTTCTTAACGTCCTGCTGTTTTTGCCATTCTGGACAGAGTTGCCTTTGCTGCGCAAATCGAGCCAATTCCTTCGCGTGAATACCTATCTGCAGCTTCGTTTGGAACGCCAAGGTTTGCGGCCTTCGCGGTGAGATGCCCTGGGATAGGCAGGGACGCAGGGCATCAGAAATCTTAGCGACATCTGTTGATGTAAACTCATCAACACTCTTACCAAACAAGTCTCTACTCTCAGTTTGCAGCGCGGGCAGTTTCAAATAATTGGAGTCACTGATTATCTTATCATAAAAATAAACAATTTTCCCGCATTCTGGTATAGTGATGGTCGGAGAATTCGGCGCATTTTGATCGTAACCCGAACGACCGCTCGCTATATCGAGCATTTTGCCTTGAGCAATTGTTCCATCGTATTGGCTGCACAAGGCAGATAAATCCGTTTCTTTTGAAACGGCGTCCTGATTATTTCTGGCTCCAAGCTGTTTTGACGGCAGATTATCATTTGGTGTGACGGCCGGGTCCTGAGTTAGGTTGTTCTGTGGCGGCTTGGCCATCTCAGTTTGCGTAGGCAATGGAGTAGTGCCCTTGCTACCGCTTACGCCTGCGTCGTTGTCACCGTGTGTAATTGTTTTTAGAAAATCCGCTCGCCGCGCCGTTTCCTCTGTTCTGCACCAAGGCTCAGATATAAATCTTGCCCATGAATTATGGTAAAGTCTCACCGTTAGACCGCATGTGCTGTCTCGTGATTTAATCCAATCACGTTGAGCCTCGCGCAGAGCAGATTTTTGATCTTGATCGAGTTCAGCGTACAGTTTTTTGTAAACAGTGTTGAGGCGAGTGTCTTGGATTGGAAACTCCACGGAATAACAATCGTAGATTGCTGCACGATTGCCTTCAGCACGTGACATGCAATCGGCGTGCAATTTTGAGAGGTTAAGTTCTTCTGCGCTTGGGACAGCAGGCGTGATAAACAACAGAAATGCGGCAAGGCGACGTTTAGAAGACGGACGCCTGTAGATGTTAACGAAGTAAAGCCTTAGGGTGTTCGCCATACGCGCAGAGCAGATCGAGCGACATCTTGCAAAGTGCAATGCTTATTCCTCTTTCCAGCTAGCACGGTTTGGGCGTAAGGAAGCCGTGCCGCACCAGATAAAGGGAAGGCGTGTTTCGAGAGAATAGCGCGCAACGGTCCGGCGTCGAGGCGAGCGATTGCTTTGCGGCCTACTCTGGAACTGCACGGACTGCCTGCCTTGGCATCGACGGACCGTAAGTCTGGGCCTTCGTGGAGCGGTACGGCGACGGCTACGACGCCGGCCGGCGAGCCGCGACGTCCTGTGGCCGAGCCGCGCGTGCCTTGAAACCGATCTTCGAGGGCGTTCGGCAGGCCGCGTAGCTTACGCTGGTGCCGGCGACTCACCGTGCCGGCACCTCAGATTGGTTCATCTTTGATTGCGGACCAATTTGGTCGTTCTTCTGCTGCGCTTCGTCGATAAATCCGATCAGTCCGATTAAGCTGAAATTTCTGAAGGGCAGCGTTCAAGCTTACCATTCTCGCAAACACGTTCTGAATTTCATTCAGCGTCACTTCTCGCCACTGAAACATTGCGGTCGATTTGCTTTCGTCTGTGCTGATGAACGCACGCTTGCCGTCGAGCGTCCACCAAAGACCATGGGCATAATCGTTCCGACTACCACTTATTCCTGAAAATTCATCTAATATTCGGTCGTACCACATACTTTTATCTTCATTGATGCTCGACTGTTCTAGCAAGGACCGCATGACTTTGACGCGCGCTTGTTGATTAACTATACTAAAGAAAATTTGACGCGCGGGCGCACTTCCTCCAAGCAAGTCTTCAAGTACTGCTATCATACCTTGTTCCAGGATCGGAAACGTCGTCACAATGCGTCCGATCTCCAACACAAAATGTTCGAGATGCAGTCCTTGGCTATAGCGCCCCGGTGGTGTTTCGCGGATCTTTTGTCCCAGCTGTCCGAACCTAATTGGTGGCTTCTTTCGGGGCGTGTTCATTGGCAAATGGTTCTTGAAGAGGTTCGTCATCGGCGCACATTCGAACGGTACCGACAAGTCTCATTCGCAGAACCGTGATCCTCTCCTCAGGATTGTCCCGACGCCAGCGCCTTCGCCGGTGGGCCGCGAACGCGAGGCCCATGGCGGGCCCGGCAGGACTCGAACCTGCAACCAGACCGTTATGAGCGGTCGGCTCTAACCATTGAGCTACAGGCCCCGCCTTTCCGAATAGCCGTCACGGCCCGGTCAGCGCAACAACTGCTCGTCCCACACGGCGCGCCGCGATGTACGGCCCCACTCCCCGGCGACAGTTCAGCGCCTGCCAATGAGGGGCAAATCAGGACAACGTATCTCCGCCCCGCGCCAGCATTCGCAGCTTGCACCTATTTGGCCAAGCCACGCTGTTGATTTTATGCTCAGAAAAAATATGCTTTACTGTATTGCGACTCAGAACTCGGGGCTTGCAGATGGCTTTTAGCGATATCGAAGCGCTATGCAAACTGACACCGGAGGGCAGAGAAGCCCTATCAACTCGTGATAAATTCAATGTAACTTACAGTTTCGAAGCTAATTCGCTGCCAGCTTCGTATGATGCTGCAACTGGCAATGTAACTCTCGACAATACGATGAGCAACGCGAAGCTGGCATCATATTTTGTTCATGAAATGACGCATGTGCGACAGCAGAAACTCGGAAAATCTGTTGACGTATCAAATTCAGATAGCGATGAATTTATCAAAGCCAACGTCAACGAGGAATTTATAGCCACTGCATTTCAAATGCAGTTTTTCGTAAGGCTCGATGTCGGAGGCTACCTCAACAGCATCAAACCTTTGACGGACAAGAATGCGCCTCCGCGGTATGATCAATACAAAAGTGCCTACAATGCTGGCGTCACCAAGATGGCCGGCAAAGGCTTCGACGAGGAAAAACTTATCACTGCAGCCTTAGGAAACGCAATCAGCTGCTTAAAATATTTGTTTTTGAGGGCGGCTTGGGTGTAGGCGGAGCGAAATACTCAGATTATTACCGGGGAAAGTGGAAGCAAGCTCATCGCAATTGATAAGGTATTTGCTCATAGCCGAATGAGCATATGTCTTGAACTCACTTAAGATAGCCCTTCGCCTTCAGGTGCTCGGTGAGGGCTTCGCGGATCGCCTCAGGACGTGATGGCCTTGGCTCCGGGTGCTCAGCAATCCAAGCGTCCAACGGCTGCAGATGTTCAGGCTGCACCCGAACCCCAATGAACGTGCCGGTCTGCTTCGGGCGAGGTTTGCGCGGCACGTTCATGTTATCACGAGTTGACCCGGTCAGACTCTGGTGATAACACGAGTTCGGTCCGGCGGGAAGGTGGAAGCTCCCGCACCGGACCTAACCACCAACCGCACTCAGGATGCTGTTCATGGCTATCCACCACCCTACACCGCCCGTCGGCGGCGGTGAACGCCCGCGCTTGCCTTCAGCACAGTTAGGACCGGTCACACAGGCCATCCGCGCGATGCGGGCGCCAACTTGGCATCTGCACGCTGGCGACATCCGCAAGCTCTCTCGCCCTGAGGTCGAGGAACTGATCGGCAGCCTGATCGACCTCCTCGACGCCATGGACGGCAGCAACGTAGGAGCAGCGGCATGAGCGCTCCTGCGAACCGCCGCCGCTTCCTGTGCGGCCTGTCCACGCTTCCCCTCGTCGGTGGCAGCGTGGCCCTCACCAGCGTGTCAGCCATGGCCTCCGATGCTGATGGCGATGCGGAGATGGTTACCGCTATCGCGCGCTACGAAGCCGTCACAACCGCCTTCGAGGAGGCGGAAGACGAGATGTACGACGCCTACCAGCGGTGCCGGGATCTGGGCGAGGTCGCGATCCCTGGCGCTCTCTATCAGCGGGCCACCGACGCCGATCTCCGCCTCGGCGACGGGCACATGCAGACCAAGGACGGGCGGCGCTGGTACGCACAAGGGAACGCCGAGTGGCTTCGGAGCCGGCCGCGGATGCGGGAGGTGTATCGCGATCCGACCGAGGAGGAGTGCCGGCGCAGCCGCTACAAGATCGGGATCGACCGCATCGTGGAGCACCACCACTGGCCGGAGGCACAGGCGCGAGCCGACGAGATCGTCGCCGCCTGGGACTGGCTGACAGCGGAACGCAATGGCCGCAAGGAGGCATCCGGATCATTCGCGGCCGAACGGGCGGTTGCAGCCGCTCAGGCTGAGCGTGAGGCGGCCTGTGCCGCGCTGGTGAAGGTGCGGGGCAGGACGCCCCGCGGCGTTCAGCTCAAGGCGGCCTTGGTCGCGAGCTGGTTCGCGACCATCGAGGATATGGACGGGGACATCGCCGCGCAGGGCTGCCCAACCTACGCGCTGGCCCTGTCGGTGCTGCGGGATGTCGCCTATGGAGCCCAGCCCTCAAGCGAGGGAGAAGCCTGACCCATCTGAGTCGACCGTGAAGGGACTCGGCCCTAAAGCCAATCATCCGAGTGGTTTAGGCCGCGATTTGAGGCTCAAGGGACTCATTCCTTCGAGGGCATCCACGCCCGCCCCCTGATGAACGTTGGGACGGCATTGGAGGACGGGCGTGGAGGTCGAGAGGAGACCCGACGCCAAGCCGAAGCAAGAAGCATGCATCCACGCCCGCCCTTGTCGCTGAGGGGCGAACGGTGGGCGAGCGTGGAAGGCCAGCGGGACCGTCCCAACCCGCCAGCGGGGCGGGTGGTAACCAGCCGGGCTTAGCGAATGGTTTGCGCCCCTCACGAACGTCGCTCCCCGCATCTGAGGAGCGGCTCCAAGGCTGGGGCTGATCAGGAAATCAGGGCAAGCTGCCAACCCATGAAGCAGATGAACAGGACGAACACCGCGCCCCCAGTGAACTGCAGGTAGCGAATGCGTTGGGGTGTCAGCTCGAGCATGAGGCCCCTCTCGCCAGTGATGAAGATCAGCTCTGGCGAGACGCTGCCATACGCACGCCGGTCGCGCATCCGGTGCGGATGCCTTGAGCCCACGCGGAATGCCTCCGCGGTTACCCCGGCTGTTACCCCAATAATAAGGAGCATCCCATGGAGCTGATAAAAACAGACCTAAGTCACTGTAATTTCTGGTGCCGGTGGAGAGGATCGAACTCCCGACCTTCGGTTTACAAAACCGCTGCACTACCGCTGTGCTACACCGGCAGGCGCTCTGAAACCATTGAAGAAATTGGCGGTTTCGGCGCTTCGAGGAGCTTTTGACTACGTTTGGGGGCGCTTCGTCAAGGCGCAAGATCCGGCCCGGTCCGCGCCCTGCCGGTCGGGATGCCTCGTGGAGGGAGCGCCCCAGGCCGGCTCCCCTGCAGATCGCGACCGGGGATCGGGCCCACGCCCGGAGGACGCGTCGACCCCGGGTCGACGGCCTAGGCTCGGCCGGTCAGAGGCCGGCGCTTCCCGTGACGGGACGGACGCGGGTTGGCACCGGAGCGGCCCGCTTCGCCGCTGCGCCCGGGCAATGGCGCCGCCACCGGCGTTCCGCTGATGATCCTGCATCCGGTGACCGGCCCGGAGGCGGCCGTGGCGGCGTCGCGGCGGGACCGGGATCCGCGATGCCGAGGCCCCGCCCGGAACGGGCCCGTCCCGGCGGATGTTGGGCTGCCGGACCTGGAGCGGCGCGGCCGGCACGATGCGCCGCCCTCCTCGGGAGCGGAGACCATGATGCGTCAGCTCGTTCGCCTCGGCCTGGTGCTCGTCTGCTGCGCCCTGCCGGCCGTCGGTGAAGCCGTCGACCCGCAGGATCCGCGATCCGCGACGGGCGAGACGGGTCGTGCGGGAGCGCTGGACGGGACGTGGATCTGGCGGCTGCCCGATACGCCGAACGGTCTGCACCCGACCCAGAGCTGGCACGCCACCGGCTCCACGCCCGACGGCGACATCTACGTCGGCGGCATGGATCATCGGACCAACGCGGCCCTCTACCGCATCGAGGCGCGGACAGGCACGCTGCGCCTCGCTGGGGATGCGCGCTCGGCCTCCGAGGCCGCCCACAATTGGCTGCCCGGCGAGACGGCGCAGAAATTCCACACCCGGCCCCTCTGGCACCACGGCAAGGTCTACGTCGCCACCATGGATCGCTCGGACCTGGACGAGGGGTACCTCGCCCGCCGCGGCTTCCATTGGTATGCCTACGACCCGGCCCACGACCGCTTCACGGATCTGAGTGCCGCCGAGCCGGGCGGGAGCGCCGTGCCGCACGGCAATCTCGTGACCCTCGCCTCCGACCCGGTCCGCAACGTCATCTACGGCGCGGGCGTGCCCACCGGTGCGATCTACCGCTACGACGTCGCGACCGGTCGCACCCAGGATCTCGGCCGTCCGGCCTCCTACGGGCAGCCCTACGTCTACACGGGGCGCGTGATGTGGGTGGACGCGCGCGGGCGGCTCTATTTCACGGCCAGCAACTGGGACGCGCCCGCGGCGCACGACCACGTGCACTTCTATGACCCGCAGACCGGCTTCGGCGAGGAACCGGGCTGGGTGCTGAAGGACGGCATGGCCCTCGAGACCGGCCAGTGTTTCGACGGGGGCCGGCACTGCGTGTTCGGGGACGACCGCGGCCATGTCTATCGCTTCGATCAGGACGCGCACACCTGGACGTATCTCGGTCAGGTGGAGACCGGTAAGGCGGCCGGCTGGAACGGCGTGGAGTTCTGGCTCTTCGCCGTGGCGCCCGACCGCACCAGGGCTTACGTCGCCACCAGCACGTCCCCGCGGCCCAGCGACGACACGGCGCTCTACGAATTCGACTTCGCCAGCGGGCAGACACGGCGGCTCTGTGCCATGGCCGATCTCGATCCGGCCCTGGCGCACAGCCACGTCCACACCGGATACGACGCCTGGGATGCCGCGGGGCGCTTCTACTTCGCCAGCTTCGGATACGGCGACAAGCCGGTCGTGCGCGTGTCCCGGATCGATCCCGCCCGCCTGAAGGCGGCCCTGGCCCGACGAGCCGCCACCAAGGCCGGCGCGGGGGCCGGCCGCTGAGCCGACCGGGTGCGCCCATCGGTCCCCTCGGCCGTGGCGCGGGGCCAGCCGCGGATCGGGATCGCGGAGGGGTCACCCGATCCGTCAGGGCTCCGGAAGCCTGTCGGCCGCCGCCCGGTCGCGCGCTGGCCAGCGCGTGGGACGCCCCCCCGGCCGGCGCAGGCGGGGTGACTGCGGCCCGTCTCACCCCGCTAGGGCCGGCTATGCGGGGAAGCCGGCTTAACGATGCCTTTACCCTACGCCCGCAGCATCGGCGGGAAACCGGAGTGCCGTGACCCGCCATGCTTGATGCCGCGTTCTGGTGGTGTGCGACCGTGGCCCTCGTCGGGTCGGCCGGGCTGGTCGCCGTGGCGCTGCTGGCGGGGCGCTCGTCCCGGTCCTATCCGGCCGGGACCAAGCTGCCCAGGGAAGAGCACCTCATGGTCCGGCACTTCGGCCGGGCTTAGCCGGCCGGACCACTCAGCCGTCATCGTCGCCGGCGTCGAGCAGCCAATCGGGCAGACCGGGGATCACCTCTCCGGCGACCTCACCGGCGCTCTTGAGGGCCCGCTCGGCCTGCGCCTCGGGGTGCTCCCCCCGAACCTCGGCAAACAACTCCCGCGCCAGCCGGTCCAGATCCTCGTCGGACAGGTTCGATTTATCCGGTTCGGTCATCGGATGCCTCCTGAAGCGCTCATCCCCGTCCCGACCGGCTCACGGCCCCGGAAGGGCTCGGATCTCGCCACCCGCAGGCCGATACGCGACGCGGTCTCCTGCCACGATGCCGGGATGAGATTAGCCGGCCGTGACGCATTCTGACTTACGGTTGTGCCGGAATAGGCCACGGAGGGCGCGAGGCGGTCCGGAACCGGTGCGTCGTCGAGGGGGCCGCCGCCAGGATCACGGAGCGTCGGCCGGGTTCGGCCCGCACGTTCCCGATCGCGGCGCGAACCTCAGGCGGCGAGCGCCCGCCTCACCGTGGCGCGCAGATCCGCCAAGGAGAACGGCTTCGTCAGCACGTCGGTGACGATGGCGTCGAGCCCGCGGGCCCGTTCACGCTGGTCGGCGAAGCCGGTCATCAGCAGGATGGTGAGGTCCGGAAAATCGCGCTTGGCGGCGAGCGCCAGCGCGATGCCGTCCATGAGCGGCATGCGGATGTCGGTGAGCATGAGGTCGAAGCCGCCGCCCGCCTCGTTGAGGCGGTCGAGCCCGTCGCTGCCATCGTTGGCGGTGACGACCGCGTGGCCGTCGATCTCGAGACCCCGCTTGAGGAAGCCCCGGACGGTTTCTTCGTCATCCACCAGGAGGATGCGCGCCATGGGGTCCCGTAAACGTCCTCGATCCTGCGAGCGTCCCGCCGTCACGGCTTCGGGCTCATGGTGAACGACTGACACCGACGGATCCGCCGCCTGTCAAGATGTCACACCGCGAAACCGCCACCTCCAGGGGATGAGGGGCGAAAATGCCGCGCCGCGGGGCATTCGGGTCACGGATCGAACAGGTCGGGGTCGCCGCTGCCGTAATCGACGACGCCCACGAAGGGCAATTGGCGAAAGGCGTGGGCCGCATCCATCCCGTAGCCGACCACGAACACGTCGGGGCAGGTGAAGCCGACGAAGTCCGCGTCGATCGTCACCGCGCGCTTGCCCGGCTTCTCGAGAAGCACGGCGGTCAGCACCCGCCGCGCGCCGCGCGCCATCAGCAGGTCCTTGGCGAAGACGACGGTCCGGCCGGATTCCAGGATGTCGTCCACGAGCAGGACGTCCCGGCCGCGCACCTCGCTCTGCACGTCGCGCAGGATCTCCACCTGCCCGGTGGAGACCGTCCCGGTGCGGTAGCTCGACAGATGTACGAACTCGACCTGCGGCGAGAGACCGACCCGGTGCAGGGCCCGGAGCAGGTCGGCCGCGAACATGAAGCTGCCCTTGAGCACCGCCACGACCAAGAGGTTGTCCGGCCGGGCGGCCAGGATCTCCTGGGCCAACTCGTCGTTGCGCTTGGCGATCACCGCCTCGTCGAACAGGGTTCGGACGCGCCGTTCAGGGATGCTCATCACACGTGTCCCGGAAGCCCGGCCGCGGGACGGGACCCGCCGCCGCGATCGGCGACGGTCTTAGCGTTCCTCGGGCGCGGGGGAAACACCGGATCCACGCGGCAAAGCCTCCGCGGCCGCAAGGCCTCGCCGCCCGTAAGGCCAAGTCGCCGGCAAGGCCAAGCCGCCGGCAAGGCCAAGTCGCCGGCAAGGCCAAGCCGCCGGCGAGGCGGGCGTCAGGCCCCTGCCGCACGCTGGAAGGGACGCAGGATCCGGACGAGCCGGCCCTTGCGCGGCCCGGCCTCGTGCCTGCGTGCCGCGGCCGGGCGGGCTTCCGCGGCCGGCTCGGGGGTTCCCTCCGCCTGCCCGGGAGCTTCGTCCGTCCGGCCGGGGGCTTCCTCCGCCGGCTCGGAGTGCCGGACCTCGTCCAGGACGTCGGCCACGATGCGGGGAATCGGGCGCTGGTGTTCCTCGAGCAGGAGCGAGGCGGTCCAGAGCCGGCTGGCATTCGCCAGCGGGAGGGTTCCGCGGGTCAGGCGCTCCATCAGCATCCGGTCGGCCAGGGTCGCCGCCAGCGCGCTCACGGTCTCGAGCTGATCCTGCTGCATCGTGCTGGTCATGGTATCTTCAGTTCATGTGCATGATCAAAACAAGCGGTCTCGCGAACGTATGCGGTCAAATTTGGCGATTCTATAGCATTCGCACTTGCGAAAAGCCGGCGTTCCGCCCCGAAGCCTGACGGAGACCGGGCGGCGGACGCACGCCGCAGCGCCATGGATCACGAGAAAAGGTCCCGCCTCCCGATGACGAGCCCTGCGGCGCAGTCCGGAAGAACGGATACCTACGCGCTGCGCACGCCAGGATCCCGTCAACCCGTGTCCGACCCTCGGTCCGCATCGAAAACCGTCGACATGCTGCGCTTCGTCGGGCATTCAGAGCGATCTCGGGAGGAACCATGACGGGCGCGGCGACGATCTCGGGGCCTGAGCGCGAGCGGATCGCCGCGGTGCTGGCCGAGATCGCCTGCACGGCCGGCGAGGTGCTGCGCCGCTACCACCGAGGCCCCTGCCCTCACGCCCTGAAGGCGGACGGATCCCCGTCGAGTGCCGCCGACGTCGAGGCCGAGGACCTGATCGTCGCCGCCCTGGCAGCACGGTATCCCGGGATCGCCGTGGTTGCCGAGGAGCGCGCCCAGTCCGTCACGACGCGTCCGGCGGACCTCTTCTTCCTGGTCGACCCCCTGGACGGCACCCGCGACTTCCTGGCCGGGACGCCGGACTACTCGGTCAACATAGCCCTGGTGGCGGGCGCGCGCCCCGTGGCGGCAGCCCTCGCGGCTCCCGGGCTCGACCGGGTCTGGTGGGCCGGCGCGACGACGGTCGAGGCCCCGGTGGTTGCGGGGCGTCCCGGCACCGGGCGCCCCGTGCGGGCGCGCGCCGTTCCGGAGACCGGTCTCGTCGCCCTCGGCAGCCGGCGGCACGGCGATGCCGAGACTGCCACCTGCCTCGCCACCCTGCCCATCCGCGAGACGCGACAGGTCGGCTCCGCCCTCAAGTTCGGCCTGATCGCCGCCGGCGAGGCGGACATCTACGTGCGCTGCGGCCCGACCATGGAATGGGACACGGCGGCCGGCGATCACGTCGTGTCGGCGGCCGGGGGCTGCGTGGTCGTGCCGGGCGGCGGCCCGATCCGCTACGGGCAGGGCGGGATCGACCATCGCAACGGGCCCTTCGCGGCCCTCGGCGATCCGGCCCTGGCAGCCCGCCTCGCCCTTCCTGCCCGCGGCAGGGATGCGCCTGCGGAGTCGCAGGTCAGCGCGGCGCATCCGTGAAGGGGATGTCCTGCAGCCCGCGCAGGCCGGGCCAGGCCGCCTCCGCCTGCCCGGCGAGACCGGGGTCGGCAAGGAAGCGGGCTCGACGCCCGGCGTCCCGGAACAGGTAGAGGCGCTCGTCGATCACCGCGAAGATCAGCGGATTGGAATCCACCAGACGCCCCTCCAGGATTCCGGCCGCGTCGTAGCCGCCGAGCCGCGGCGCGTAGGTCCGGGGATCGTCGCGGAAGGCCTCGCGGTTGGCGCCGTTGGCGAAGCGCCAGACCCGCCCGCCCCAGGACAGCTCGAACCGCGCGGAGCCGGCCGCCGGTCCGCGCTCCAGGAAGTAGCTGACCGGATCGAAGCCGTTGAGCGTGAGCAGCGCGATCGGCGTCCCGGCCGGCTCCGCATGCGCCGGCAGGATCATCCCGAACGCAGCGGCGAGGGTAGCGGCTACGGCTACGGCGACGGCGAGGGCGCGCGCCGACCCGAGCCGGCGCGGCAGATCGGGTGCGGGGTCGGGACGCGTTAACCACATCTTGCGGATTCCCTCGGAAGCTGGTCCCACTCATCCGCCCGGGCCACGCTGGACAAAGGCCCGGATGGACGACAGCGCCCAGGCCGCTCCGGGCCGCGGGCGCGGTCGCGGCCGGCCGAGGGGACGAGAGCGGCACAGGTCCATCGCGCGAACCGTTAATCGAACCGGGCGAGGAGACAACGATGACGGCACCAGACGATCGCGGCACCGACCGCCGCCACCTGCTGCGCGCGGGCCTCGCCCTGGCGCTCGGCGCGCCCCTCGCGGGCCTCGGCGCCGCGGGCACCGCCCTGGCGCGCGGCGAGGATCTCGACACCCCCGAGACCTTCCGACCCGGCGAGATCGTCGAGTCGGGCCACAGGTTCTTCGGCTCGGTGTCGCGCGGCCTCGCGCTCACCGTCGAGGAGGCGGGCCGGCGCTGGGGCGAGCCGAACGGCTACATCCTCGGCCAGGAGGGCGGCGGCGCGGTGGTGGCCGGCGTCCGCTACGGCGAGGGTACGCTGTACACCCGCAACGCCGGCCAGAAGCGCATCTACTGGCAGGGTCCGTCGGTCGGCTTCGACGTGGGCGGCGACGGGGCGCGCACCATGATGCTCGTCTACAACCTGCCGAACGTGCGCGAGCTGTATCGGCGCTTCGCGGGCGTCGACGGCTCGGCCTACCTCGTGGGCGGGTTCGGCATGACCGCGGTGGTGAACGACCGGATCATCGTGGTGCCGATCCGCAGCGGCGTCGGCGCGCGGCTGGGCATCAATGTCGGCTATCTCAAGTTCACCCGGGAGCCGACCTGGAACCCCTTCTGATTGATCTACGGGATCTGATTTCACCCTGGCGGCCGACCTGGGCTAGAATGGACGCCGTCCGGGTCTTCCGGCTGCATGCACGGGCTGCTCCCTCGTGATCGAAACCGTGATGATCTTCGTGCTGGGCTTCCTGGCGGCGAGCCTGTGCGGCCTGCTGCTGCTGCCGGCCGTCAACGCGCGCGCCGCGCGCCTGGAGCGGCGGCGGGCGGAGGCACGCCTGCCCCTGTCGCCGGCCGAGATCGCCGCCGAGCGCGACTTCCTGCGCGCGCAGTTCGCCGTCCAGCAGCGCCGTCTGGAGCGCCGAGTGGAGACGGTGGAAGCCAAGCGGCAGGCCGACATGGCAGCGCTCGGGGCCGGGACGGTGCGGGCCGCCGCCCTCGCCCGCGACCTCGCGGCCCGCGAGGCCGAGATCGCCGTGGCGCAAGCCAAGACCCGGGAGCTTGAGACCGAACTCGCCCTCGCCCGCGAGGATGGCACGGCGAGCTTCGCCACGCTGCAGGCCCTCGAAGAGGCGCATGCCGACCTGATCGACAGCCTTCTGGCGATGCGGCGGGGGCCGCCGCCGACGGCCGACCTCGATGCCGCGGCCGTGGCGGCCGAGCGCGACGCCCTGCGGGCCAGCCTGCGGGCGGCCGAGGAGGCGCTGGCCCTGACGCTGGCGGACCGGCAGGCCGACAAGGCCGTGGACCGCGGCGCGGACGGACAGGCGGGCATCGAGCGGGAGAACGCGGATCTGCGCCGGCGAATCGCGGAGGTCGCCGACGCCCTCACGAATCCCGGCCGGATGCCGCGGGCTACCTATCCGGTTGCGCAATCCGAACGGGTGTGACGTCATTCCGGGTTGGAATCGGGCCGTCGCCGGGCGGCCCGGTCCGGAAGTCCGCGCCGACTGCCTTGTTTCGACCATGCAAAGGCATCATCGCAGCGCCGACTCGTCCCGCACGTTTCAACTTCCAAGATGGTACGGATACCCATGCGCCTGAAGCCGATCGTCCTCGCCATCGCGGCGGCCTTCGCCCTGACTCTGCCGGCAGCGGCCCAGCAGTCGAAGCGGGGTAACGAGACCCTGAAGAAGTACTGCACCGGCGATTACCTGACTTACTGCGGCAATCTGGCTCCCGACGACCCCGCGACCGATGCGTGCTTCCAGAAAAACTGGAAGAAGCTCAGCGAGAATTGCCGCCGGGCGATCGATGCCTACGAGGCCGAGCAGGACCAGAACGCCCCGAGCAAGGGTCGGCAGGGCTCCCAGGGCGGCAGGGAACGCCGGGGCTGAGGACCGCGCCCGTCCTGTGGCGGGCACGCGCTCGCGCCGGGGCGCGGCAACCGCTAAGGTAGCGCTTCCACCGGCCCTCGCGGGCCGGCGCCGTGCCCGCCGGACCCTCGTGCGATGCTGTCGACCCCTGCCCTGAAACTCCTGGCCGCGTCCGGCCTCGTCGCCCTCGCGGTCTCCGCTTGCGGGCGACGCGGCGCGCTGGAGCCGCCCCAGGCGTCGGTCCCCGTCGGACCCGTCGCTGCGCAGGCGGGTTCCGGCACGGTGAGCGGCCGCAGGACGCTGCCGGTCTCAGGCGGCCTGGGCGGCGGCGCATCCGAGCCGGAGGCCGCCGCGGTCCGCGCGGGCGACGAGCTCTCGGCGGCGGCGGTGCCGCCGGGCGGCACCGATGCGCCGGTGGAGACCAGCCGCGGCGCCCGACGCGGCTACCGCGTCCCGAAGGAGCCTTTCCTTCTGGACCCGCTGCTGTAGAGGGCAGGACGAAGGGCCGCCCGGCGCCGCAGGCCCGCGAGGCGCCGCGCCCGCCCGTTGAACCCGGACCGCGGAGCGCCCCCTTCGGCGCGGGGTCCGGCATTCCAGGGACAGCAGCCCGCGCCCGGGCGCGAGACGAGACACGGCCGAGATGCATCACTTCCAGTACCGCGACGGGCGCCTGCACGCCGAGGACGTCGACCTGACCGGCCTCGCCGCGGAGGTCGGCACGCCGTTCTACTGCTACAGCACCGCCACCTTGGAGCGGCACTACCGCGTGTTCGCCGAGGCGTTCGCGGGCGACGACGCGCTGGTCTGCTTCGCGATGAAGGCGAATTCGAACCAGGCCGTCCTGCGAACCCTCGCGGCCCGGGGCGCCGGCATGGACATCGTCTCGGGGGGCGAGCTGCACCGGGCGTTGGCGGCCGGGGTCGATCCCGCCAAGATCGTCTTCTCGGGCGTGGGAAAGACCGGCGCCGAGATGGAGGCGGCGCTGAAGGCCGGCATCTTCTGCTTCAATGTCGAGAGCGAGCCGGAACTCACGGCCCTGTCCGAGACGGCCATCAGCCTGGGCCTCAAGGCGCCGGTCTCGATCCGGGTGAACCCCGACGTGGACGCCGGCACGCACGCCAAGATCTCCACCGGCAAGTACGAGAACAAGTTCGGCATCCCGATCAACCGGGCGCCGGCGGTCTACGCGGCGGCGGCCGCCCTGCCGGGCCTCGCCGTGCACGGCGTCGACATGCATATCGGCAGCCAGATCACGGATCTCGCTCCCTTCGCCGACGCCGCGCGGCTGCTCGCCGACCTCGCCCGGAAGCTGATGGCGGCGGGCCATCCGCTCCGCCACATCGATTTCGGCGGCGGCCTCGGAATCCCCTACCGCGACGACAACGCCCCGCCCCCCGACCCGGCGGCGCTCGCCGCGACCCTGCGGCCCCACTTCGCACCCCTGGGCCTGCGTCCGGTCTTCGAGATCGGCCGGATGATCGCCGGCAATGCCGGGATCCTGGTGACCCGCGTGCTCTACGTGAAGCACAGCGCGGGGCGCACCTTCGTGATCGTCGACGCGGCGATGAACGACCTGATCCGCCCGACCCTGTACGAGGCCTATCACGGCCTGCGTCCCGTCATCGAGCCGGACCCCGACACCGCGCAACACGTCGTCGACGTGGTCGGCCCGGTCTGCGAGAGCGGCGACTATCTCGCCCTTAACCGCGAGATGCCCGCCGTGAAGGCCGGCGACCTGATCGCCGTCATGAGCGCGGGCGCCTACGGGGCGGTCCAGTCCTGCACCTACAACACCCGGCCGCTGGTGCCGGAGGTGCTGGTGCGGGAGGACCGCGCCGCGATCGTGCGCCCCCGCGTCGAGGTCGAGACCCTCGTGGCCCTCGACCGCGTGCCGGACTGGCTCGCGTGACCGGCGGCGTCGCGACCGGCTCGCCTTCGGGGAATCACCGGGCTGGCCGCCTGCCGCTCTCCATCTTCCTCATCGCGCACGACGAAGTGGACCGGATCGGCGCGACCATCCGGGCGGTGCGCGACCTGACCGACGACCTCGTGGTGGTCGATTCGGGCTCCACGGACGGCACGCAGGCGCTCGCCGCGTCGCTCGGCGCGCGGGTGATCCACAATCCCTGGCCGGGCTACGGCCCGCAGAAGCGCTTCGCCGAGGAGCAGTGCCGGCATGTCTGGCTCCTGAACCTCGACGCCGACGAGGTGGTGCCGGACGCGCTTGCCCGCGAGATCCGCGGCCTGTTCGCATCGGGCGAGCCGCGCCAACCGGCGTGGCGGATCGGGATCGCCGAGATCTTCCCCGGCGAGGCGCACCCGCACCCGCTCGCCTACCGGCTGACCCCGGTGCGGCTCTACCGGAAGGACCGGGGCCGCTACGCCGCCTCGCCGGTCCACGACCGGGTCGTCCTGGAGGCGGGGGTGCGGCCCGGGCGGCTTCGGGGCGTGATCCACCATTTCTCCGTGCGCTCGCTGGGCGACCAGCTCGACAAGCTCAACCGCTACTCCGACCAGCAGGCGGACGATCTGGAGGCGCGGGGCGTCGTGATTCCGACGTGGCGGGTCTTCGTCGAGCTGCCGGGCAACTTCCTCAAGGCCTATCTCGGCCGGCGCCATGCCGTGCGCGGCACCTACGGCTTCCTGACCGCAATGAACTACGCGATCTCGCGCCACCTGCGCGTCGCCAAGCACGTCGAGCGCCGCCGCCTCGCCGCCACCCACCGGGATCGGGTTGACCCGCCCGATCCGACCTTCTAGAGCCAGAGCGCCGGAGACGTGGCCGAGCGGCTGAAGGCACTCGTTTGCTAAATGAGCATACCCAGAAATGGGTATCGAGGGTTCGAATCCCTCCGTCTCCGCCAGATTTCCCATTCCAGCCAGTTATTGAGCTGGCGTTTCGCCAAGAGCTTAATTTCTTCGCTCCTGGCGGCACTTTGCGCAGGCCGCATATCCGAGCTGAGCGGCTGAGACGCACTCGGGCGGATTTGCGGGCCCTTCTCGCGTCGCCGTCTCGCTTCAGCCTGGCGCCAGTACCACCGTCTCAGCCTGCGCCCCAGGCAGATCAACCGTCGGCAGTCTCCGCGCCCGCACACAGCCTCGTCCCTCTCGATCGCATGAGCCGATGATGTCAGGGGGGCGGACTGTTCGAGCGAGTCGTTCGAGGCGGCGGCTCAGGCCATAGCCAAGCCCGCTCGCTGCTCGACCCAGTCCAGCGGCAGGCGGGTGTCTCGCATCAGCTGAGCCGCGTTCAACTCGAGGGGGTGATCGCCCGCGATCAATCGGGCCGTAATGTCGGGCGCCAGGTAGCTGAGCCGCAGCAGTCGCGCGGTATAGGGGCGCGTCAGACCCTCGGCCCGCGCCACCTCGTCAATCAACATCGGCGTGTCGCCCGTCAGCCGCTCGCGGATGCGATGCGCCCGGCCGAGCAGCCGACCCAGGCTCGCGTCTGGATCAGGGCCCGCCGCCTCGCCCGGCAGCATCAAGCGCATCTCCATACCGACACGCTTCAACTCCACCGCTACCGCCAGCCGCAGCGGCAACTCAGCTGCGGTCGAGCCCTCTGTCTCCTCCCGCTTGGCCACGCCGAGTCGATGCAGCAGCGCAGCGCCGTCGATCGCGATCTCAATCCGCCCGGTGTGCACGTCGATGCGGGTGACGACGGTCTGCAGGAGCTGCCGCTGCTGCGACTGCGGCAGCTCCGGCCACTGCGCCGCCAGCCGCGCGGCTGCTACCACCATCGCGTGCTGCTCGGGGGCCGACTGTTCGCGCGCGAGATCCTGCAGCGCGTTCGCATCCACGAGCAGCGCACGCAGGCGGTCCGTCACCACCGCCTCGAGCTTGGCCGCCGGAATGCGCTGACCAGCGATCTTTGGCCCGTCACCGGCGGCCGCGGTCGTCACATCCGCCTCGCTCACATCGTGTGGCTCGTTCCTATCAGCGCCGGCCGCGCCGGTGATCAGGCGCCGCGAGACATAGTAGCGGTAGCGCACCCCGCGCTTGTTGGTGTGGGTCGGCGTCAGCCGCTCGCCAGCGGCGTCGTAGACCAGCCCGGCCAACAGGCTCGGCGCCTCCGAGCGAACGCCCTCGTCGCGCTCGATCCGGTTCTGCGCCAGGATCGCCTGCGCCTCGGCAAACAGCTCCGCATCGACGATCGCCGCGTGCTCGCCGGGGTAGGCTTCGCCCTTGTGCACCACCTCGCCGCGGTAGAGCCGGTTGGCCAGCATCGCGTACAGCGCGCCCCGCCCGAGCGGCTGGCCGCCGAAGGCGCCGCCATCGGCCGCGCGTCGCGCCTTGCTGTGGATGCCGGCCTGAGCCAGCTCGGCCGCTAGAAGCCGCACCGAGCGCAGGCCCCAGTAGCGGCGGAAGATCAGCCGCACCGTCTCGGCCTCGGCCTCGTTCACGACGAGCTTGCGCTCGGCCATGTCGTAGCCGAGCGGCGGCAAGCCAGCCATCCACATACCCTTGCGCTTGCTCGCGGCGATCGTGTCGCGGATGCGCTCGCCGGTGACCTCGCGCTCGAACTGGGCGAAAGACCAGAGCACGTTGGACTTGCCTCGAGAAAGTGGAGAGCTCTTTTCCTGAAGGAGGAGGGTTCCGATGGCAGACCGGAAGCAGACCTTTACCCCCGAGTTTCGTGCTGAGGCGGTTCGGCTAGCGCAGACGAGTGGGCGGTCCCGCCGCGAGGTAGCCGCCGATCTCGGCGTGGGGCTCTCGACGCTGCGCAACTGGATCGACGGCCGGCGTGACCGTGAGATGGACCATCCGCCGGCCGATCGGCAGGAGGACATGGCCGCCGAGCTCAAGCGCCTGCGGCGCGAGAACGAGGTGCTGCGCCAGGAGCGGGAGATCCTGAAGCGGGCCACGGCTTTTTTCGCCAAGGAGGGAAGTCGATGAGGTTCCGCCTCATCGACGCGGCGAAGAAGGACTTCCCGGTCGCGCGCCTGTGCAAGGTCCTCAACCTCAGTCCGAGCGGCTATTTCGCCTGGAAGGACCGCCCGGCCTCGACGCGGCAGCGCGAGGATCTCGTGCTGCTTGCCCACGTCCGCTCCGCCTTCACGCTCTCGCACGAGACGTATGGCAGCCCGCGCATGACTCACGAGCTGCGCGAGCAGGGTTTGGCGGCCGGCCGGCGACGCGTGGCCCGGCTGATGCGGGAGAACGGGCTCAAAGCCCGCCAGCCGCGGCGCTTCCGGCGCACCACGGACAGCGGTCACGCCTTTCCAGTCGCGCCCAACCACCTCGACCAGGACTTCACGGCGGCTGGGCCGGATCGGAAGTGGGGGAGCGACATCTCCTACATCTGGACGGGGGAGGGCTGGTTGTACCTG